>CAVPUR010000004.1:0-675016 GCA_963708995.1 uncultured Actinomycetota bacterium | reverse complement strand
TTGCGCTACCTGTTGCGCTACATACCCTCGGTGGGTATCACCTTTCCGACCGATTTGACCAGCCAAAAAACGTTTGACCTGCGCGTTCCCTGCGTCGGGCTGACAGGATTTGAACCTGCGACCACTTGACCCCCAGTCAAGTGCGCTACCAAACTGCGCCACAGCCCGATCTTGCTTAGTGTCGCCGGTGGGTCCACCGGCGGCAGGTCGACAGCCTACCGCAGTGCAACCGGTATACCGCCTGCGCTCCGGCCTAGGCGTGCGCAGCAGGGCTGTCGGCTACGAGCTGGTTTACGCGCACGTCCCGCACGGACCCACAGCAACGACGAATACATCATGTTCCCCATCGGGGAGGGCCAACTCCGACGACAAGGTCAACTCGCTGGGCGTCACCATCGAGATCACTGTGGCCGCAGGTGGAATGCGCCCAGGTAGTTCGGTACCAGGGATAGCTTTGCCTCATGACGGATGTCGCCCGTCGACTCATCGACGAAAGAACCGTCCGCTGTAAGCGAGATATCCCAATGCCGCGGCTGCTGCCTGCTCGAGAGGCATTCAACTTATGGCCACCAGGTCGGTCGTAGTCTGGCCGCCCCGACGTGGACGGTGCGGGCTGACAGGATTTGAACCTGCGACCACTTGACCCCCAGTCAAGTGCGCTACCAAACTGCGCCACAGCCCGGTGCCGCCGGTAACTCACCGTCGGCAGGTCGACAGCCTACCGCAGGCCAACCGTCACCCCGCTGTGGCCTGCGCGCCGGCACGCCGCGCGCGGGCCCACACCAACGACGAGCACACCGCGGCGCCACCGGGGAGAAGTCGCGGCCGACAGTCTCAACTCGTCGCCGTCACCGTCGAGATCGCTGTGGCCGCAGATGGAACTGACCCAGGTAGTTCGGCATCAGGGAAAGCTTTGCCTCATGACGGACGTCACCCGTCGACTCATCCACGAAATAGCGCCCGCCGTAGGCGAGATATCCCAACGCGGCGGCGGCCGCCTGCTCAATCGTGCCACCGCTGGCGACCAGGCGGGTCATAGTTCGGCCGCCCCGACGTGGACGGTGTCGCCTGTGACCGCGAGGAAGCGCTAGGACACCGGCAACACGATCCCGGTGGCCGGGCCCAGGATGATCGGCTGGCCGCCGGGCGACTCGTAGCCGCCGGTGGGCCCGTAGATGCCGTAGATCGGGTCGGTCGGGCCCGCCCCGGCGAACATGTCGTTGATCCAGCCCGTGGACAGGGTGTACACGGCCGCGGTGTTGCCGCCCGGGGAGAACTTGGTCACCAGCTGGGAGGCGAAGTCGATGACGGGTTTATCGCCCAGCATCGAGTCGACATGCGAGCCGTTGACCAGCTCGACCCCGACGAACTGCCCCGGGTACAGGCTGACCAGTTGATTGGTGGTGGCGCCGTAGAGGTTCCACGCCTGGGGCGGCGCGGCCACCGTGTAGTCGGGGATGTTCAACGTCTGCAGGTTGGCTACTGCAGGCGCGAAGCTGGTGGCATTGGTTGCGACCCCGTCGAACATCACCACACCGAGAAGGTGATTGTCGGCGGGGTCCGCCCCGAGGTCCGCGACGTAATCGCCGCCGGCCGCCGTGGCGAGGCCGCCGCCGGCCGAGTGTCCCGAAATCACGAAACTTTGCGGCAGCGTGCCGTGGTAGCCGGCCTGGTTCGCGCTGAGGTTCAGCGCCGCCTCGTTGCCCAGGAACAACGAGCCGACGGCCTGCTGCATTTGCGTCCCGCTTATCCAGGCGCCGCCCGGCAACGGAAGCGACGACACGGTGGGGGTGACCACGATGCAATCGGTCCGCTCGGCCAGCTGAATCGCCAGAGGGCTGTAGTAACCACCTGTTGCCAGGAAGCCGTGCGACAGATAGATGACACCGCGGGCATCCACCGAACCGTCTGCCTGCGTCGGGAAATACCAGCGCGCCGGAGCCGCGTAGCCATTGGGACCGACCGCAATGTTCAGGTAGGAGGTCCCCTCGGTGACCCCGGTGACCGCGCCGGGGGTCCCCGTCCCCTGAGATACACCGCCGCTGCCGCTCCCGAGACTGCCGTTGAAAAAGCCGCGAAGCAGCCTGCCGCCCAGGCTGGGGCCGGTGGTTCCGGTGACGACAGGCCCGACGGCCTCTTTACCGAACAGCGGGTGCCCGATCAGGTAGGTGAAGGGGGAAAAGAAGCCCTTGTCGAAGAACTGTTGCTGCAGTCCCCGCACCAGTAGCGACACATTCGAGGCCTCGGAGGCCGCGTACGACGTCCCGGCACCGCCCAACGCGTGCGCGAACTGGGCATGAAACTGCGTCGCCTGCGCGCTCAACGCTTGAAACTCCTTGGCGTAGTTGCCAAAAAGGCTCGTGATGGCCGCCGACACCTCGTCGTCTGCGGCCGCAACAAGCCCCGCTGTCGAAGGCGCCGCCGCGGCGGTCGCCCCCTCAAGGGCCTCCCCGATCCCGGTCAAGTCCCCCGATGCAGCGGCAAAAGCCTCGGGTACTACATTCACGTACGACGACATCGACGGCTCCGATCTTCGGTGGCGCGACAACCTCAGGACAGCTACAGCATGCTATGCAGCTGTTTCGCACAGAACCCCTTCGGAAAAAAGGCCCTAGCGGTCCGCGTGAGCGCGCGGGCGATTACAGCGGCAGCACGACCCCGGTGGCCGGTCCCAGGATGATCTCCTGGCCGCCCGGGGACATATAGCCGCCGGTAGGCCCGTAGACACCGTATATCGGGTCGCTCGGGCCCGCGCCGACGTACATGTCATCGATCCAGCCCGTGGCCAGCGTGTACACGGCCGCCGTGTTGCCGCCCGGGGAGAACTTGACGAACACTTGCGCGAGCAGGTCGACGACGGGTTTATCGCCAAGCAGCGAATCGATGTGCGAACCGTTGACCAGCTCGACCCCGACGAACTGCCCCGGGTAGAGACTGACCAGTTGATTTGTGGTGACACCGTTGCCGTTCTCCAGCTGGGGCGGCGCGGCCACCGTGTAGTCGGGGATATTCAACGTCTTGAGGTTGGCGATCGCAGCCGCGAAGGCCGAGTTGTTATTTGCGGCCCCGTCGAACATCACCACACCGAGGAGGTGGTTGCTCGCGGTGTTCGTCCCGAGGTCCGCGACGTAATCGCCGGCGGCGAGAGTGGCGAGGGCGCCGCCGGCGGAATGTCCGGTCATTATGAAATTTTGCGGCAGGGTGCCGTGGTAACCGGCCTGGTTCGCGCTGTTGTTCAACGCCGCCTCGTTGCCCAGGAACAACGAGGCGACGGCCTGCTGCATCTGTGTGCCGTTCAGCCAGGCGCCGCCGGGCAACGGAATCGACGACACGGTGGGGACGACCACGATGCTGTCGGTGCCCTCCGCCAGGGCGATGGCCAGATCGCCATACCAGCCGCCCGTTCCCGGGGAGCCGTGCTGCAGATAGATGACACCGCGGGCATCCACCGACCCGTTTGCCTGCGTCGGAAAGTACCAGCGCGCCGGCGCGTCGTAGCCGTGGGGACCGACCGGGATTTCTAGGTATGAGGTCCCCTCCCGAACCCCGGTCACCCCGTTGGGGGTCCCAGTCCCCGGCGACACCCCGCCGCTTCCAGACCCGAGACTCCCGTTGAAGAAGTCGGTGATCAGCCTGCCGCCCAGACCGGGGCCCGTGGTTCCGGTGACGACGGGGCCGACGGAAGCTTTGCCGAAGAGCGGTTGCCCAGTCAGGTAGATGAAGGGTGAAACCAACCCCTTGTCGAAGAACTGTTGCTGCAGCCCCTTCACCAGCAGCGAGACATTCGAGGCCTCCGCGGCGGCGTATCCAGCCCTGGCCGCGCTCAACGCTTGCACAAACTGGGCGTGAAACTGCGTCGCCCGCGCGGTCAGCGTCTGAAACTCTTGGCCGTAGCTGTCGAACAATCTCGTGATAACCGACGACACCTCGTCGCTGGCCGCTGCGACAATCTCCGTCGTCGAGGGCGCCGCCTCAGTGGCTGCCTCGTTGATCCCTTTCCCGATGCCGGCCAGGTCTTCCGACACTGCGGCAATGGCCTCGGATGCTGCGATCACGTACGACGACATCGTCGGCTCCAATCCCCCGGTCATGCTATGCGGCCGATTCGGACAATAGGGCCCTATCGGCGCTTGAGTCCTCGCTTCTCGCGCACGCGCACGTTGATGCGGATCGGGCTGCCCTCGAACCCGAACGTCTCGCGCAGCCGCCGCTCCAAAAAACGCCGGTACCCGGCCTCGAGAAAGCCAGACGTGAACAGCACGAACGTCGGCGGCCGGGTCGCGGCCTGGGTGGCGAACAGGATGCGCGGCTGCTTACCGCCGCGTACCGGCGGCGGATTGGCCGCGACCACTTCTTTGATCCAGGCGTTCAACGGGCCGGTGCCGATCCTGGAATCCCATGACTCCAGCGCGCCCTCCATCGCCGGCACCAGTTTCTGCACCGCTCGGCCCGTCTTGGCGGAGATGTTGACCCGCTGCGCCCAGCGCACCTGCACCAGCTCGCGGTCGATCTCACGCTCCAGCAGATCGCGGCGGTCCTCGTCGACCAGATCCCACTTGTTGAATGCCAGCACCAGCGCCCGGCCAGCGTCGATCACCATCGAGAGCACCCGCTGATCCTGCTCGGTCAGCGGCGCGGAGGCGTCGATCAGCACGACCGCCACCTCGGCGGAATCGATGGCCCCGTGCGTGCGCACCGAGGCGTAGAACTCGTGACCGCTGGCCTGACCCACCTTGCGACGCAGGCCGGCGGTGTCGATGAACCGCCAGACCTTGCCGTCCAGTTCGATCAGCGAGTCCACCGGGTCGACCGTCGTCCCCGCGACATCGTGCACCACCGATCGCTGATCACCGGCCAGCTTGTTCAGCAACGAACTCTTGCCGACGTTGGGCTTACCGACGAGCGCCACCCGCCGGGGACCGCCGCCGCCGGCCGAGACCACCTCGGACACCTCGGGCAGCTCGGCCAACACGTCGTCGAGCAGGTCGCCTATGCCGCGACCGTGCATTGCGCTGATCGCGTGCGGCTCGCCGAGTCCCAGCGACCACAATGCCGCCGCGTCCGCCTCGCCCTTCGCGTTGTCAACCTTGTTGGCGGCCAAAAAGACTGGCTTACCCGAGCGCAGCAGGATGCGGGCGGCGGCCTCGTCGGCGGTGGTGGCGCCGACAGTGGCGTCGACCACCAAGATCACCGCGTCTGCGGTACGCATGGCCACCGACGCCTGCTCGGCGACCAACTGTTGCAGGCCCTTGGCGTCGGGCTCCCATCCGCCGGTGTCCTGCACGACGAACCTGCGGCCCGTCCACAGCGCGTCATAGGAGACTCGGTCCCGCGTGACGCCGGGGACATCCTGCACCACCGCTTCGCGCCGACCCAGGATGCGGTTGACCAACGTCGACTTGCCGACATTGGGCCGGCCCACCACCGCCACCACCGGCGCCGGTCCGAACTCGGCTAGGTCGTCGAGGTCCGAATCCGCCTGCTCCCAGTCGCTTTCGTCGGCCCAGGTGCCGTCCTGGGTCACCGTATCGCCCCGTCTCGCTGCTCCACCAGCTCCAGCAGGTGAGCGATCACGGACTCCTCGGTCATGTCGCTGGTGTCGACGACCACCGCGTCCGAAGCCGCCCGCAACGGTGACACCGCCCGCGTGGAATCGAGATGATCGCGGCGGCGCACGTCGGCCAGCACCCCCTCGTAGTCGTTGGCCAGGCCCGCTGCGACGTTCTGATCGTTGCGACGCCGGGCACGGGTTTCCGCCGAAGCGGTCAAGAAAATCTTCACCGGTGCGTCGGGCAGCACCACTGTCCCGATGTCGCGGCCCTCCACGACGACGCTGCCCGCACCATTGGCCATGCGGCGCTGTAGGTCGACCAGCCGGGCCCGCACCGCGGGAACCGACGACACCGCCGACACCGCGCGGGTGACCGCGTCGCCGCGGATCTCGGCCGAAACATCCTCTCCGGCAAGGTAACAACGATCACCACCGGGGTCGTCGTCCACCGACATTTGCACCGTCGACGCGATCTGCGCGACGGCTTCGGCATCTGTTGGGGCGACGCCGGCGCGCAGTACCGCCAGTGTCACCATCCGGTACATCGCTCCGGTATCCAGGTAGCGCGCCCCCAGCGCTTGCGCTAATCCCCTTGACACAGAAGACTTTCCGGTGCCCGCCGGCCCGTCGATGGCGACGACGATATCGGGGCTCACAGGCCCACCGCTTTGTACAGTTGGCCGATCTCGTCACGGCGCAAAGCCCGGATGCTGCCGGGCCGCTGCTCCCCCAGCGTCACCGCGCCGATATCGGTGCGCACCAACGCCTCCACCGGGTAACCCGCGGCCGCCAGCAGGCGGCGCACGATGCGGTTGCGTCCTTCGTGCAAGGTCAGCCGCACCAACGTCTTACCCGGAATCGCATCCACCACCGCAAAATCATCGACGCGCGCGATGCCGTCGTCCAACTCGATCCCCGACCGCAACTTCTTGCCCAGCCCGCGCGGCACCGACCCGGTCACCGTCGCTAGATACGTCTTGGGCACCTCGTGGGAGGGATGCATCAGCCGGTGCGCCAGCTCCCCGTCGTTGGTCAACAGGATCAGCCCCTCGGTGTCGGCGTCCAAGCGGCCGACGTGAAAAAGATTCTTGTTGCCCCGGACCTTGCGCTCGATCAAGTCGCCGATGCACGGCCGGCCGCGATCGTCGGACATGGTCGAGTGCATTCCACGGGGCTTGTTCAGTGCCAGGTACACCTGCGAGTCGTCGATGACCACTCGGGCGCCGTCGACGCGGATCACCGAGGCGTCCGGGTCGACCCGGGTGCCGAGTTCGGTGACCACCTGCCCGTCCACCTCGACGCGACCGTCGATGATCAACTTTTCGGCGGCACGCCGCGACGCAATCCCGGCCTGGGACAACACCTTTTGCAAACGGACTGGCTCGACCATCAATCCTGGTCCACGTCGAACGACATTGAGTCGTCGGACGCCCGGCCGCCCGCGAGTTTGATGAAACGTGGCTCGCTGTCCAGTGATTCGCTCAGATCTTCGATCGTGTCGACATCGGGAAGCAGCGGCGCGATATCGGGAAGCTCGGCCAGCGAGGTCAACCCCAAGCGCTCCAGAAAGAGCTCCGTGGTGGCGAACGTCACCGCGCCGGTGTCGTCGTCGGTGCCGGCCTCGGTGATCAGGCCGCGCGCCAACAGGGTGCGCATTACGGCATCCACGTTGACCCCGCGGACCGCGCTTACCCGCGCACGCGTGACGGGCTGGCGGTACGCGACCACCGCCAGCGTCTCCAGCGCGGCCCGGGTGAGTTTGGTTCGCGCGCCGTCGAGCAGCAGCTTCTCGACGTAGGGCGCGAACCGGGCCCGGGTGTACATCCGCCAGCCCTCGCTGGTCTTGCGCAAGTCGATACCACTGTCGCGTTCGGTGAGTTCCTCGGCCAGCACCTCGAGCTTCGCCGCGACCCGGTAGACGGGTTGCTCGATGGCCGAGGCCAGCGCCTCAACGGTCACCGGGGTGTCCACCACCAACAGCAGCGCCTCCAGCACCGAGCCGAGTTCCTCGGGATCAAGCGGCGCGACCTCGGCAATATCCGGGATGCCACCGTCCACATCAAGATCGGTCAAATCGTCACTCATCAATCGTCTCGCACTTCTACCAGGGCTTCGTTGGTCGGCCGTTCCCCAGTCCACGAAACTTGGAGCACGCCAAGCGGCTCTAACTGCTCGAATGCTACCGCCCGGGACCGATACAGTTCGAGCAGCGCCAGGAAGCGCCCGACCACCTCGATCGGCGCCTGGCAGTCGGCAACCAGCTCCGAAAACGAGGCCCACTGACCACTGCCCCGCCCTTCGAGTATCTCCAGCAGTCGTTTGGCCTGCTCAGGAACCGAGACCTGCAGCTCGTGCAGATGCCCGAGAGCCACCACCGGCACCGGCCGCGGGGTAAACGCGACAGCGGCGATCTGCGCGAATCGCTCGGGGTCGACGCCCAGCATCACTTCGGGCAGCAGGCTGGTGAACTGCTCCTCGAGCGCCACCGAACGCGGGTAGCTGCGCAGCGCATTGGCCTCCAGCTCGGCGAAAATCGACGCGACGTGCTTGAACGCGCGGTACTGCAGCAGCCGGGCGAACAGCAGGTCGCGCACCTCCAGCAGCGCCAGGTCCTCGTCGTCCTCGACCTGCCCGGCCGGCAGCAGGCGGGCGGCCTTGAGATCAAGCAAGGTTGCGGCGACCACCAAAAACGCCGTGGTCTCCTCCAGGTCCAGCTGCGAGCCGATCTGGCGGGTATAGGCGATGAAGTCGTCGGTGACCTGGTGCAGCGCCACCTCGGTGACGTCGAGACGATGGGCGAAGATCAGCTGCAGCAGCAGATCAAACGGCCCCTCGAAATTGGTCAGCCGGACCCGAAAGCCGTTCTGGGGTGCTGCCGCGCCGTTCGCACCAATCCCAGGGTCGTTCACGCGCCGAATCGGTCAATGAACTCGCGGGCCAGGGCGCGATAGGCGTCGGCGCCCGCCGATTTCGGCGCCCAGGTCGTGATGGGTTCGCCCGCGACAGTGGTCTCCGGGAAACGGACCGTGCGGGCGATCACGGTGTCGAACACCAGGTCCCCGAACCGCTCCACGACGCGGGCCATCACCTCGCGCGCGTTGACGGTGCGGGGGTCGTAACGGGTGAGCAGGATGCCACTGATTTCCAGCTTGGGATTGAGCCGGTCACGCACCTTGTCGACGGTGTCGGTGAGTAGCGCCAGCCCGCGCAGCGAGAAGAACTCGCACTCGGTCGGAATGACCACGCCGTCGGCGCAGGCCAGCCCGTTGACGGTGAGCAGGCCCAGCGACGGCTGGCAGTCGATCAGGACATAGTCGTAGCGGTCCAGCACCGGGTGCAGGGCCCGCGCCAACGTCTGCTCCCGACCCACCTCGTTGACCAACTGGATCTCGGCGGCCGACAGGTCGATGTTGCTGGGCACCAGGTCCATGTGCGGGACCCGGGTGTGCAGCAGCACGTCATCGATCGACACCCGCGGCTCCACGAGCAGGTTGTGGATGGTCTGCTCGAGCTCGTAGTGCGGTACGCCCAGGCCCGCGGACAGTGCGCCCTGCGGGTCCATGTCGACCAGCAGCACCCGCCGGCCGTACTCGGCGAGCGCGGCGCCCAGGTTGATCGTCGACGTGGTTTTCCCGACGCCGCCCTTCTGATTGCACATCGCGACCACCTTGGCCGGGCCGTGCGAGATGCGCGGCTGCGGCTCCGGGATCGCCCGCGGCGGCCGTCCGGTCGGGCCGACCGGAACGTCGCTGTCGGGGTGGTCGGTCATTACCGGCCGGGTGTTCGCGAGGTGAACATCGCAGGAAAGTCTAACGGGTTGTCGCGCGTAAACCGGGCGACCCGCAGGCAATCTCACCAGCCAATACGAGGAATCGCCGCCGGATCAGCGCGCGGCAGGGCTGAGAATTAACACCAGTCACACCAGCAACATTGGTGAGCACTATCGTGGGTGGTTATGGATCTCAAGCGACGGATACCGCTGCTGCGATGGTCGGTGTGGCGGTTGGGCCTGGGGAACCACAACTTCACCACCACGGGCCAGGTCGGCGATGGGCGCGAAGCGGCCGCGGTCGCCTACGTTCTGCAGAACGCCCGCGCGGGTGATATCGACGACGTGCTGGCCACTATCGACAAGTTCGCCTACGAGAAGTCGATCCTGGTCAATGTCGGCGACGAGAAGGGCCAGCTCCTCGACGCCGCGGTGCGGCGTGCCGATCCCAAGCTGGCGCTGGAGCTGGGCACCTACTGCGGTTACGGAGCGTTGCGGATAGCCAGGGCCGCCCCGAACGCAAAGGTGTTCTCCGTCGAGCTCTCCGAAGCCAACGCCGCCAATGCCCGGCAGATCTGGGCTCATGCCGGCGTTGGTGATCGCGTGACGTGCGTCGTCGGCACCATCGGCGACGGCGGGCGAACGTTGGACGCGTTAGCCGATGAACATGGATTCACTTCTGGCGCAGTCGATTTCGCGTTCCTGGATCACGACAAGAACGCCTACCTGAATGACCTGAAGAGCATCCTCGACCGGGGCTGGCTGCATCCGGGGTCGATCGTGGTCGCCGACAACGTCAGATTCCCCGGCGTGCCGAAATACCGCGCGCACATGCGCGAGCAGCAGGGCAAGCTGTGGAACACCGTGGAACACAAAACGCATTCCGAGTACCAGTCGATGGTGCCCGACCTGGTGCTGGAGTCCGATTACCGGGGCTAGCTTCCCCCGCGAGCAGACGCAAAAGCCCCTCATTTCGATGCGAAATGGGGGCTTTTGCGTCTGCTCGCGCCAACTACTGTGCCCGGGGATGTGCTCCCGCCCACACCTCGCGCAGCGCGTGCACGGTGACCAGCGTATAGATCTGCGTCGTCGTCACCGAGGCGTGCCCGAGCAGCTCCTGCACGACGCGGACGTCGGCGCCGCCCTCGAGTAGGTGCGTGGCGAAGGAGTGCCGCAGCATGTGTGGCGACACACCCGAGGTGATGCCGCCGCGCTCGGCGGCATCCTGCAGAACTTGCCATGCGCTTTGCCGCGACAGCCGGCCGCCCCGCGCATTAAGGAAGATGGCCGGGGTTCCCCGACCCCGGCGAGCCAGCTCGGACCGCCCGCGCACCAGATAGGCGTCCAGCGCCTGCACCGCGGGCCGTCCCACCGGCACCAGCCGCTGCTTGCCGCCCTTCCCGCGCAGCAGCGCCGTCCTGGCCTGGGTGTCGATGTCGTCGACGTCGAGTCCGACGGCTTCCGAGATCCGGGATCCGGTGGAGTACAGCAGTTCCAGCAGCGCCCGGTTGCGCAACGTCAGCGGGCCGTCGGCCGGGCTGTCCCCGCCCGCACCCTCGAGCAGCGCCAAGACCTCGTCGATCGTCAGGCTCTTGGGTAGCCGGCGGCCGGGCGTCGGGGGCCGCACGGCCCGCGCGACGTCTAGTTCGGCCAAACCTTCGGCGGCGGCGAACCGGTGCCAGCCCCGCACCGCGATCAGCGCCCGCGCCGCCGACACGGCCGACAGCGCCACCCGGCCGGAGTCGGGGTCCCCGCGGCGCAGGGCCACCAGGAATTCGCTGACGTCGTCCTCACCAACCTTGGCCAGATCGTGGATTCCGCGGTCCGACAGGTGCTTGGAGTAGCGGCGCAGGTCTCGGCGATAGGAGCTCAGCGTGTTGGCCGCCACGCCCCGCTCAATGGTCAGGTGATCGAGGTAGCCCTGTAGCTGTGACTCCAGGGCAGCCGTCACTGCGCGGCCTTTCGCGCCGCGAACGCCGTCGGCTTGTCGGTCCACGGGCTGTCCACCGGGCGCGGTTGCAAAAGCCCGGTGGTGACCGCATGCGCGGCCAAGATACCGGCAACGGCAATGGCATTGACGATCTCGCCGCTGAGCACCTTGCGCGCGACCTCCGCAAGCGGATACCACTGCAATGTCATGTCGGCTTCTTCGTCATGCGCCTCGGGCCTGCCCACCTCGCTCAACTCGGTGGCCAGGTAGACCCGCACCGATTCGTCGCTGAAGCCGGGCGTGGAATCGAGATCGACGAGCACCCGCCAGGTGCGGGCTTGCAGGCCGGCCTCCTCCTGCAGCTCCCGGGCCGCGGTGAGATGCGCCGCCTCGCCGTGGACGTCGAGCAGCCCGGCCGGCAGCTCCCAGAGCCGGCGACCGAGCGCGTGGCGGTACTGATAGACCATCGGGATGTTGCCGTCGTCGTCCATCGCCACCACGGCCACGGCGCCGAAATGCTCGACGACTTCCCTAGTGACGTCTTTGCCGCCCGGCATCCGCACCTGATCGCGGCGCAGCGCGAAAATCTTTCCGGTATAAAGGGTTTCGGACGATGTCGTCTCAAAGACGTGCTCAGCCACGGTTTGCGGGTTCAGGTAGCGACCGCCCGACATTCTCTCGAAGCTGGTTGCCGTTGGACGACTGCTCGGGAATCTCCACTGGCAGCAGCTCGCCCGCTTTGTAGTCGATCGCCGCCCCGACGAAGGCAACGAACAGCGGGTGCGGCCGGGTGGGCCGGCTCTTCAGTTCGGGGTGGGCCTGGGTACCGACAACAAACGGATGGATGTCCGGCGGGTATTCGACGAACTCCACGAGGTGACCGTCGGGCGAGGTGCCGGAGACCCGCAGCCCGCTTTCGGCGATCTTGTCGCGGTAGGCATTGTTGACCTCATAGCGGTGCCGGTGCCTTTCCGACACCTGCGTTGCCCCATAGGCTTGGGCCACAATGGAATCCGGCTCCAGAACCGCGGGATAGGCGCCCAGCCGCATCGTGCCGCCGAGATCGGCTTCACCGGCCACGATCTGTTCTTGATCGGCCATCGTGGAGATCACCGGATCCGGTGTGGCCGGATCGAATTCCGCCGAGTTGGCGTCGGTGAGCCCCACCGAGCGGGCGGCTTCGATCACGATGCACTGCAGGCCCAGACACAGCCCCAGCACCGGCAGCCCCCGCGCCCGGGCATGCCGGATGGCGCCGATCTTGCCCTCGATTCCGCGGATGCCGAACCCACCGGGGATGAGCACACCGTGCACGTCGCCCAGCGCCGCCGCGGCGCCGCTGGCCGTCTCGCAGCCATCGGAAGGCACCCAGAACATCTCGACTTTTGTGTTGTGTTTGAACCCACCAGCGCGCAGCGCCTCGATGACCGACAGGTACGCGTCGGAAAGCTCAACGTACTTGCCTACCAGGGCAATTCGCACGGTATCGTGGGGTTCGTGCACCCTGCGCAGCAGGTCGTCCCATTCGGTCCAGTCGACGTCGCGGAACGGCAGATTGAGCCGGCGCACCACATACGCGTCGAGTTCCTCGCGGTGCAACACCTTGGGGATGTCATAGATCGACGGCGCATCCGGGGTGGAGATGACGCCGTCGATATCGACGTCGCACATCAGCGCGATCTTGTCCTTCAGCGCTTCGGGAACGTCGCGGTCGCAGCGCAGGATCAGCGCATCCGGGGTGATGCCGATGCTGCGTAGCGCGGCCACCGAGTGCTGGGTCGGCTTGGTCTTGAGTTCGCCGGATGGCGCCAGATACGGAACCAGCGACACGTGCAGGAAGAACACGTTCTCCCAGCCCAGGTCGTGGCGCACTTGTCGGGCCGCCTCCAGAAAGGGCTGCGACTCGATATCGCCCACGGTGCCGCCGATTTCGGTGATGACGACGTCGGGGCGATTGCCGTCGGCATCGGGCTGGGCCATCGCCCGGATGCGCCGTTTGATCTCGTCGGTGATGTGCGGGATCACCTGGACGGTATCGCCCAGATATTCGCCGCGCCGTTCCTTGGCGATGACCGTCGAATAGACTTGCCCGGTAGTGACATTCGCCGACCCGGACAGATCGCGATCCAGGAACCGCTCGTAGTGACCGACGTCGAGGTCGGTCTCGGCCCCGTCCTCGGTGACAAAGACCTCGCCGTGCTGGAACGGGTTCATGGTGCCCGGGTCGACGTTGAGGTACGGGTCGAGCTTCTGCATCGTCACGTGCAACCCGCGTGCGGTCAGTAACTGTCCGAGGCTACTGGCGGTCAGCCCCTTGCCGAGCGAGGAAGCGACGCCACCGCTGACGAAGAGGTGCTTGGTGACGGTTTGCGAATGCTTTCGCACTGAGCGACCTCCGTGAAGACGGGCAGGGCTTGGATTGGGCCTGCCGACCCACGGAAACCCACCCTAACATCAGGCTCGCGACCGCGCCGGGAACACGCCCGACTGTGACCTACTGGGGTTTACTGGGGAACCGTGATCGAGGTGGCCCCGTGTCCGGTGCCGTACTGCCCGACGTGGCCGCCGTTGACCAGATCGTGCAGGCCCAGGATCGCGGTGATGCGCCCGGGCGCGGTATCGACGTCGTCGACGGTGCTGATCGCGGCTGCCATGCCGGCATCGGCGCGGGTCACCGCCACGGCGGCGCCGCCAGTTGCCGAACCGTCCCGGCCGGCGAGCAGGGCGCCGGAGCCGTGCGGGGCCAGCGCGGCGGAGAACCGGGCCACGCTGACCCCTTGGTTGCCGGCGTCTTGGGGCAGCGCGCCGCCGGTAACGACGATCGCGGCGTTGGCCGCACCGATGTGGTCAGCGGGTTGATAGGTGATGAAACCGGTGTCGCGCAGCGCCGCCAGCACGGTGTCTCGCTGAACGTCTTCCACCGCCGGGGTGGGATTGGGGTTGCTCAGCAACGTGATGCCGAGCAGGTCACCGGCCTGCGAACCCTGGTCGACCAACTTGGTGCTCAGCTGCGCGCCGGCGGGCAGGATGGACGAGTTCACCACGGTGCGCAGCTTCTCCGCCGAGTTGGCGTCGACGAACTCCTGGGTCAGCGACACCGTTCCGGTCACCGTGCCGCCCGCCTGACCCACGATTTTCGACACCGCCGCGACGTCGTCGTCTTTTGCGTCCGGGGTGCGGAAGACGACCACCGTCTTGCCGCCCAGCGCATCGTGCACGATCCGGCCCACCAGCTGATTATCGAAATTGTTTGCCGCACTGAGCTTTTCAGTCAGCACGTTCTTCTGGTCGTTGAGCCCGTTGATCTGCGTGTAGAGGTCGCGTTTCTCGTCACGCAGGCTGGACAACAGGGTGTCCGACAAGAAACCGGAGCCCAGCACCACGCCCACGGCCAGCGCGAGGAAGACGGAGGCTAGCGAGAAAGCGTGTTGGCGTAACGAGATCATGAGCGCACCGTCCTAGCTGACCAAGTGCTGCACCCACAGGGAGAAGCGGTTCCAGTAGTCGAAGACCCAGTGCAGGACCACCCCGTCGGTGCGTGACACCCACAGGGCGACGATGACGGCGATCAGCATGGTGAGCGCCAACAGCGCGATGGCGCCGGCCGAGATGTGGTTGCGGTACAGGGTGGCGACCGCCTTGGAGTCCACCAGTTTCTCGCCCACCCGCAGCCTGGTGAGGAAGGTCGACGGGTTGCTCTGCGCACGCGTCCGATCGAAGAACGTCTCGATGTTGGCGGTGTGGCCGGCCGTGACCAGCAGGGCCGCGCCGTGATGATCGGCCAACAGCAGGGCCAGATCCATCGGCGAGCCCGCGGCCGGGAAGGTCATCGCCCCGACACCGAGGTCCTGAATCCGTTCCAGGCCCGGCGCGTGGCCGTCGGCGTCGGCGGGCAACACCACGTGGGCACCGCACTTGAGGGCGTCGGTGCTGATCTTCTCGGGGTCGCCGACGATCAGTTGTGGCCGATAACCCGCCTTGCGCAGAACGTCCGCGCCGCTGCCGACGCCGACCAGCACCGGTTGGTATTCCTTGATGAACGGCTTGAGGGATTTGAGATCGTCGGTGGCGCTGAACTCCTCGCCGACCAGCAACACATGCCGGCGGCGCATGTCGAGATCGACATCGGGGATGCCGATGCCGTCGATCAGCAGCGGGCTTTCGCTCTTGATGAACTCGATTGTGTTGCCGGCGAACGCCTCCAGGTGCGCGGCTAGGCCGCTCTTGGCCTCGCGCATCAGGTCGGCGATGTCGTGATCGGTGCGCTCGGTGCCGCGGATCAGCCGGCGGTCACCGGAGTACACCCCACCTTCGTGTAGGCGGATCTTGCTGCCGTCCTTGATCTTCTTGAAGACATCGGGTCCGGTCTCGTCGATGAGGGTGACCCCGTTGTTGACCAGCACCTCGGGGCCCATGTTCGGGTAGCGGCCCGACACCGATGGCGATGCGTTGACGACGGCGGCGATATCGGCTTCCACCAGCGCATCGGCGGTGATGCGGTCCAGATCCAAGATGTCGAGCACCACGATGTCGCCGGGGCAGACCCTGCGCAGCAGTCGGTCGATGTTCCGGTCGACCCGGGCGGTGCCGGTGACACCCGGCCGGGACGTGTTTCGGGAGAGCAGCCCTGACATCTTCATGGGGGCGATTCTGTCCGCGACGCGGGGCGGGAGTGGGGAGGCGCGCCGTAACATCCGTCACAGAAGTTACCTAGCGTCACATCCGTAACAGGTGCATATCGATTGTGTGGTCACTTTCCGGATATCGCCGGAATTTAAATACTGTTGACATCCAAATACTGACGGTATCTAATTGCCCGCATGGCGGTGCGGCTCCGGCGAGCGGAACAGGTGGAGCGCAACCGCGAGGCCGTGCTCGAGGCCGCCCGGCGGGTGTTCATTGAGCGCGGGTACGCGGGCGCAAGCCTGGAGGCAATCGCCGACGTGGCGGGATTCTCCAAGGGGGTTGTCTATTCGCAGTTCGGCAGCAAGCCAGACCTCTTCATGGCCCTGCTCGAGCGCCGCATTGAGGAGCGGGCGGCCCAGAACGAGCGGATTGTCGCGCAATCTGTGGGTGTCGATGCCTTGCGCGAGCTCATCCAGGCGGCGAACCGGTATGCCACCGCGGATTTGGGTTGGCCGTATCTGCTCACCGAGTTCCGGGCGCTGGCCATGCGCGATCCTGAGCTCAATCGCCGCTACGCCGAAGCCCATTCACGCTCGGTGGAGAGTCTCGCCTCGGCATTGGGCCGCCTGTACGAGGGGGCCGACGTCGACCCGACCGTGCCGGTCCGGTCACTTGCCGAGTTCTTCCTGGGTGCCGTCGCCGGCATCGCCCTGGAGCGTGCCGCTAACCCGAATGCCCTGCCCGACAGCGATCTTGCGCAGTTGACCGCGCGTGCGGTGGGCCTGTTATGAGGAGGTCTGCGACGATGACTACGACCACTGCATGGGACCGCTTTCGCGACGACGTCCGAACCGCGACAGTGGCCAGCGCAGTCGAGCAGTTCGAGCGGCTGACATGGAATTCCGAGCGGATCCACCAGACTCAGCGCGATGGTCTGCGCGCGCTACTGCTACATGCCGCCGAGCATTCGCCGTTCCACCGCCGCCGCCTTGCCGGCATCGACCTGACCGCCATTGACCCGGCCGACCTATCGACATTACCGGTGATGACCAAGACGGACATGATGGATGACCTCGACGAGGTGTTCACCGACCGTCGTCTCCGCAGCGCCGAAGTCGAGGCGGCGCTGGCTGTCAGTGGCGCCCAACCGGTTCCGATTCTCGATGACTACGTCGCGCTGGCCTCCGGCGGCTGCTCGGGACGGCGCGGGCTGTTCGTGTTCGACCGATCGGCGATGACGGCCTACTTCGCCGCGCTGGTCCGCGCCCCGATCACGGACCACGCAGCACCCGTGTTCGACGTGCCGACCGGGCTCCGCATCGCGCTGATCGCCGCCCCATCGGCCGTGCACGCCACCGGGTTCGGCGCGGCACTGACCGTCACCGACGACTGGCCGGCCCGCTTCGAATTGGTTCCCGCCACCCTGCCGCTCACCCAGATCGTCGAACGGCTCAACGCACTACAACCGCCAACGCTCCACGGATACGCCTCGATGCTGGCCCGGCTCGCCCGCGAGGCACAGGCCGGGCGGCTGCGAATCGCGCCGGCACAAGTCAATTCGTCGAGCGAGACCATGCTCCCCGAGATGCGCTCGCTGATCACCGACGCGTTCGGGGTCCCCGTCCTGGACACTTTCGCCTGTACCGAGGGCCTGGTCGGCAAGACCGCGAAAGGCGACGACGTCTTCACGTTCAACACCGACATGTGCATCGTCGAGCCGGTCGACGCCGACAACCGTCCGGTGCCGCCGGGCGTCCCGTCGGCCAAGGTACTTGTCACTAACTTGACCAACCTGACCCAACCGCTGATTCGCTACGAACTCAACGACGTGTTCGTCCGCCAGCCAGATGCCGTCGTCCATGGGTATCTCCGGGCTCGCGTGCAGGGACGCAGTGACGACGTGCTGCGCTACTCCAGCGCAGAAGTCCATCCGATCGTGATCCGGTCGGTCATGGTCCGATCTCCCGACGTCATCGACTACCAGGTGCACCAAACGCCCAGCGGCATAGACGTATTCGCCGTCGCCACCGACAGCCTCGACGTCGACGACCTGACTCTGCAGCTGCGGCGGGCATTGGCCGACGCCGGGTTGGGCGGCGCGCAGGTCGCCGTCAACCGCGTGGATGGGCTGGAGCGCCAGCCCGCCAGCGGAAAGCTTCGTCGCTTCGTCCCGATTCCAGCCCCCTAACGAAGGCGAGCCATCGGCGACGAGGGTGCGCAAATGTACGCGCCCCGCGCCGTGTCAACGTACAGACACGCACGCTCCAACTTACGGACACGTCACGCTGCTGGAGGGGCACGATGGTGCGATCTGACACGCCCCGCGCCGTGTCAACGTACAGACACGCACGCTGGCGGAAATTAGATCTCGTCCCGCTGCGCCGCATCCAGCAGTTCACGGGCATGCGCGCGGCCACTGTCGGACTCGCCGAGGCCGGCGAGCATCCGGGCCAGCTCGGCCACCCGGTCGTCGCTGGTCAGTCGCCGCACCCCGCTGGCACCGCCCTTCCCGGTGCTGTGCACCGTTAGGTGCACATCGGCGTACGCGGCGACCTGCGGTAGATGCGTGACCACGATGACCTGATGGGTGCGGGCCAGCTTCGCCAGGCGGCGCCCGATCTGCACCGCCGCCCAGCCTCCGACACCGGCGTCGACCTCGTCGAAGACCATCGTGATGCCGGTCGCCGAAGCGGCGAGCACCACTTCCAGCGCCAGCATCACCCTGGACAACTCTCCCCCAGACGCACTCTTGGCCAGCGGCAACACCGTCATGCCGCGATGTGCCGCGAAGCCGAACTCAACCTGGTCGATGCCGTCGCCGCCGGCCCGCGCCACCTCGCCCGACGGCAACGTCAGCGCGACCCCATCATCGGCGGCCGCGGCCGCCATGAGGTCGGTGGTCACCCCGATGGTGAATTCGGCATCGCCCATCGCAAGCCCGGACAGCTCCGCGGTTACCTCTTTGGCCAACTTCTTGGCCGCTTTGCGTCTGATTTTACTGAGATCGACTGCGGCTTGGGCTAATTCACGTCCGAGTTCATTGGCGCGCCGTTCCAGTGTGGCCAGTCCTTCTTCGGAAACGTCGAGTTGCGCCAGCCGGTCCCGAGATTCCTGTGCCCACCGCAGCACCCCGTCGATGTCGGCGGCGTACTTACGGGTGAGCGTTCGCAATTGGGCTTGCCGGGCCAGTTTGGCGTCCAGCGCGCTGGCATCGGTCGGCAGCGCATCCAGGTAGTCGCCGAGCTCGCGGCCCGCGTCGACCACCACCGTGAGCGCCTCCCCGATTTGTTCGGCCAACGCCTGCAACGTGGCGTCATCCATCGATTCCAGTGCGGCCCTTGCCCGCCCGAGACCACCGGTAGCGCCGTTGTTGGACATGTCATCGAGGTCTCCGGACAACGCAGCGCGCGCTGCTGCCGCCGCCTCCCGCAGCGTGTCCAGTTCGGAGAGCCGAACGATGTCGGCGATCAGCGCATCGTCTTCCCCGGGTTGCGGGTCGACGGTGTCGATCTCGTTGAGCGCGAATTTCAGCCGATCCGCCTCCTGGGCGAGTTCCCGGGCACGGTCGCGGCGGTCGACGAGGTCGCGCCGGGCGGCCAGCCACGCGTCCCGCAGCTTGCGGTAACGCTCACCCGCAGGGCCAGCGGCCGCGAAGCGATCCAGCGCACCGCGTTGCTCGTCGGGCCGCATCAACCGCAGCTGGTCGTTTTGTCCGTGCAGGGTGAGCAATTCGTTGGTGAATCCGCTCAGCGACTTGGCGGGCACACTGCGACCGCCCAGGTAGGCCCGCGAAGGCCCGTCGCGGCTGACCGAGCGCAACGCGATCACGCTGCCGTCGTCATCGCGCTCCGCCCCCGACGAGTCCAGAATCTCGTCGAGCTGCGGCGGCCGCGGCATCATCGAGATCGGTTGTTGTGAAACGACCTTCGATTACCGCGCGGTCAGCACCCGACCGGACCCGGGTCGCGTCGGCGCGGGCACCGCCGAGCAGGTGCAGGCCGGTCACCACCATGGTTTTGCCGGTGCCGGTCTCGCCGGTCAGCACGGTCAGGCCGCGATCGAACTCGGCGGTCGCAACGCTGATGGCGCCCAGCGACTCGATCCGAATCTCGGTAGAGCACAGCCGTTACTGCCCACGCCAACCGGTAACCGGCAAGCGGAACTTGCGCACTAGGCGGTCGGTGAACGGCGCACTGTCCAGCCGTGCCCATTTGACCGGCGTGCCGCAGCGGGTCACCTCAAGCCGGCTGCCGGGCGGTACCAGCATTTCGCGCCGGCCATCGCAGAACACCAGGGCGTCGTTACCGCCCGCCTCCGTCTCGATCGCGATGGTCGCGTCGGGGCTGGTGACCATCGGCCGGCCGAACAGCGCGTGAGCGTTGTTGGGTACCACCAGGATTGCTTCGAGGTCCGGCCACAACACCGGGCCGCCCGCCGAGAACGCGTAGGCGGTGGATCCGGTGGGCGTGGACACCAACACCCCGTCGCAGCCGAAGGTGGACACCGGGCGGCCGTCGATTTCGACGACCACGCCAAGCACGCCCAGCCGCGGACCCTTTTCCAGGCTGGCTTCGTTGAGCGCCCAGCCCTGCTCGATGACGCTGCCCCGGTGGCGCACAACGATATCCAGCGTCAGCCGCTCCTCCACCCGGTAGTCGCGCGCGATGACGTGCTCCAGCACCATCTCGATGGCCTCCGCCTCGGCCTCGGCCAAAAAGCCGATCCGGCCCAAGTTGACGCCGAGCACCGGAATGCCGGCGTTGCGGGCCAATTCGGCCGCCCGCAAGAAGGTTCCGTCGCCGCCGAGAACCAGCACCAGCTCGCAGCCCTCGGCGGCGTTCCGGTCGGCGTCGACCACCTCGATGTCGACGCCCAGTACGCGCATGTCGTCGGGTGCCAGGTGCAGCGGTCCCCGATCGACCGCCTCGGCGGACAGCAAACGAAGTGCAATCCCCTTGTCGCCCAACACTTTTTCCACCCGACGGGCGGTCTCGGTCGCTTCGTCCCGTCCGGTGTGGACCACCAGCAGGATGGTGCGTGCCGTGGTTTCTGTGGTCACTGCGGTCCCTCGGCCACCGCGCGCTGCACCGCGTCGACCAGCCCGTCGCCGGCCAGCGCCCGATCGGTCTCGGCGCGCAGCCACAGGAAGTATTCGACGTTGCCCGACGGGCCCGGCAGTGGGCTGGCCGTGACATCCACCGTGTGCCATCCCAGCTTCCCCGCGCGCCGCGCGACATTCAGCACGGAATCGGCACGCAACACGGGGTCGTGAACCACCCCGCCAGGACCAACCTGGCCCTTCCCCACCTCAAACTGCGGCTTCACCATGGGAACGATATCCGCGTCGGGCGCGGCACATCCAGCCAGCGCCGGTAACACGGTGGCCAGCGAGATGAACGACAGGTCAGCCACCACCAGGTCGGCCTGCCCGCCGATCGCCTCGGGCGTCAGGTCTCGAGCGTTGGTCCGCTCAACGACGACCACTCGCGGATCGCTGCGCAGCGACCAGGCCAGCTGGCCGTACCCCACATCGGCGGCGACTACCTGGGTCGCGCCGCGATCCAGCAGCACTTCGGTGAACCCACCCGTCGACGCACCGGCGTCCAGGCAGCGGCGGCCCTCGACGGAAATCCCGAAGGCGTCCAGCGCACCGATGAGTTTGTGCGCGCCGCGCGACACCCAGGTGCGTTCGCCGTCGTCGGCCACGGTCAGCGCCGCGGTGACGGCGACGGCGGTGGCCGGCTTGACGGCCGGCAGGCCGTCAATGCGCACCTTGCCGGCGCCGATCAACTCCGCGGCCTGCTGACGGGAGCGGGCAAGGCCGCGCCGCACCAGCTCGACGTCGATGCGGGCACGCCGAGACATGCGCGCACTCAGCCCTTCTCCGCCGATTCCAGCGCCCGTAACAGCACGTCATGCGCCTCGGAGAGACGGCGTGCCATCTCCTCCAGGTCGGCGAGAGACGGCCCGTCTGCTGACTCCGCCGTCACGGCCGTGATATCAGCGGGATCGGGCAGCTGGGCCAGCAAGGCGTTGATTTCAGCGCGGATCTGATCAGGATCGGTAGTCATTGCGTCCCTTACGGTAGTCACCGCTTAGTCGCTCTGCACAAGAGACCAGCGCCGCAGCGCGGCGCGCGCCTCGTCATCGCCAGCCTCGACGCGCAGTGGTCGACCAGTCGAGTCGGCGCCCCACACCGCATCGGCGACGGCGCGAACGATCGACAACCCGTCGCCGTCATCCTCGCCGTTGGCGCTGACCGTGGCCACGCCATCGCTAGGGTCGATCCGCCAGCGCGGCTGCGGCCCCACTTCCAGCAGTTTGCCGTCCTGGTGCAGCGAGCGCAGGTCGTGGCCGATGTAGGTGGGCCGCTGGGCGGGTTCGGCGTAGACCGCGTCCTGCGCGGTGTTGACCCCGGTGAGCACCATCAGGCTGGGCAGCCCGGCGGCGTTGGCGCCCTCGATGTCGGTGTCCAGCCTGTCGCCGATCACCAGCGGCGCGCGGAAATCGCCGCGGGCCACCGCATCCGTCATCAGGTTGCGGCGCCGGCTTGCCGGCGACCTGGGGTTCGGCGCCGGTCGCCGTTCGCAAGGCGGCGACCAACGATCCGTTACCGGGCAGCAGGCCGCGCTCGGTGGGCAAGGTGGGATCGACGTTGGCCGCCACCCATAGCGCCCCGGCCCGGATGGCCAGCGCGGCCTCGGCAAGATCGGGCCAGCCGATGGTCATCGAGAGGCCCTGCACGACGGCAACCGGTTCGTCCTCGAACCGGCGCACGGGACGCAGTCCGACTGCGGCGATCTCGTTGGCCAGTGCGTCGGTGCCCACGATCAACACCGGTGAATCCGGCGATAACTGACCGGCGAGCAGGTGCGCCGCGCTCTGGGCGCTGGTGACGACATCGGCAGCGCTGGCGGTGAAGCCCAGGTCACGCAGGTGCGCCGCCACCTCGTCCGCGCTGCGGGAGGCATTGTTGGTGACGAACAGCTTGCGGCTCTCCGCCTCGTCCAGCGCCTGCACCGCGCCCTCGGTGGGCCGACGGCCGCGAAACACCGTCCCGTCCAGGTCGATCAGCAGGCAATCATATTCTTGCGCAAGGCTTTTCACTGTTTCTCTGCCGAACCAAGCTCTGCTACCCGGTCTTCGGCGTCGGTGACGCCTTCGATATCGGCGCCCGCGGAGCGCAGAAACCACTGCAACGCCTCGTCATCGCGGCCCAGCGCCAGCAGCGTGTCGGCGTACGCGTAGAACAACCGCGCAGCGGTCGAGCCGGTGCGGTTCGGGTCGAGCTGCGGCGTGGACAACACGGCCAGCGCCTGGTCCAACTGGCCGAGATCCGCGCGGGCACCGGCCGCCACGATGCGCAATTCGTCGGCATCGTCGCCGGCGAGCTGGGCCGCCTCGGGCCCACGCGTCAGTTCGATCGCCCGCTCCGGACGGCCAAGACCGCGTTCGCAATCGGCGAGCAGCGCAAGCAACGACGACTTGCTGCCCATCCTGCGGGCGGCGCGCAACTCGGAGAGCGCCTGGCCCCAGTCGCCGCTGTGGTAGGCGGCGATTCCGACGGCCTCGCGGATCGCGGCGATCCTGCTGGCCCGGGCCCGAGCGGCGCGGGCGTGACTCAGGGCCGCTTCGGGGTCGTCGTCGAGCAATTGCCCCGCGGCGACCAGGTGCCGTGCCACCGCGTCGGCGGTGGCACGGTCCAAGGTGCTCAGCTCGCGCCGGACCTCGGGCGCCAGCTGCCTGGCGTCGACGTCCTGCGGTATGGGCGGCCCTTCGGCACGGGGTGCGTCTTCGCCGTCGGACGGTGCGCCCTGAGGCTGGGCCTGGCGGGCCCGGCCGGGACCCGACCAGCGGGCCTCCCGCTCGGGGCGTGGCCCGCGCCGCTGGGAGCCGCCCGAGCTGCCCGAGCCCCCGGAGCCGCGCGAGCCGCCGGAGCCGCCGGATGACGGACGCGGACGCCGCTCACCTCCGCGACCATGCCTGTCCTCGACCACCCCGTAGAGGTTACGGGCACCTCGGTTGTCCTGGACGGTCGGACGCTCAGGCAGCCGCTAGGCCGGTAACCGATTGGAGAACAGCGGCGCCAGAATCGCTGGACAATACGTCGCGATCGCTATGAGGGTGAACGCCCCGGCTGCATCGTGGGACATCCCGCTGTTGTCGGCCATTCTGGATGCAATCAGGTCGAACGAGCTGCCCGGCTGGAAGAGCATCGGACAGACCGACTCGCCCAGCGCCGTCGCGGTTGCCGGTTCGCTGTATGGGACCCCGGCGTTCGTCAGGGCCGCCAGGAACGCGTTGCCCATCATGTCTGCGCGGATGGGTGCCGCCAGCGTGGCAGACGCCGCGACCATACCCGCGGCCAACGCCACAAAACGAAGGGCGGGCCTATGTGTGTGGGGCATGCGGGGCGCGCGAAACACTGTGACAACAGTGGTCAAAAAGAGTCACAGCTACAGCACGGTCCGGTAAAGGTTTGCACACTAACGCGTTTTGCTACCCGGTCCGTTCGACGCCGGCGATATTGCGCTTGCCGCGGCGCAGCACCAGCCAGCGACCGTGCAGGAAGTCGGAGTCCTGCGGCGCCCACTGTTCGCTGTCGATCCGGACGTTGTTGACCGACACCCCGCCCTCGTCGATCGTGCGGCGGGCAGCCTTATTGCTGGTGGACAGACCGGTGGCCACCAGCAAGTCGACGATCCCGTCGGGGGCGCCGGGGTTGAGCTCGGCGACCGCCGTCTCGCGCAGCGCCGCGGCCAGAGTCGACTCGTCGAGACGGTCGAGTTCGCCGCGGCCGAAGAGCGCTTGGCTGGCATGCTCAACCGCTGCCGTCGCCTCTTCTCCGTGCACCAGAACGGTGAGCTCTTTGGCGAGCCGGCGCTGGGCGGCACGCTGCTGCGGGCGCTCGGCCGTCGCCTGTTCCAGCTCGGCGAGCTCGTCGGCCGACAGGAAGGTGAACCAGCGCAGGTAGCGGATCACATCCGCGTCGGCGGTGTTGACGAAGTACTGGTACCAGGCATAGGGGCTGGTCAGCTGGGAGTCCAGCCACAGGCTGCCGCCGCCGGTGGATTTGCCGAACTTGGTGCCGTCGGCCGCCGTGACCAGCGGAACGGTGAGCGCATGCACCGAAGCGCCCAGTTTTTGGCGCACCAGGCGGACGCCGGCGATGATGTTGCCCCACTGATCGGAACCGCCGATCTGCAGCGTGCAGCCGTGCCGCTGGTGCAATTCGACGTAGTCGTTGGCCTGCAGCAGCATGTAGCTGAACTCGGTGTAGGAGATCCCGTCCCCCTCCAGCCGGCGCCGGATGGTGTCGCGATCCAGCATCACGTTCACCGAGAAGTGCTTGCCGAGATCGCGCAGAAACTCGATCGCCGACATGGAGCGTGTCCACTCCAGGTTGTTTTCGACGATCGCGCCGGTCGGTGAGCCGTCGAAATCGACGAAGCGTTCCAGCTGTCCGCGGATTCGCTCGGTCCAGTCGGCGACGGTGTCCGCCTCGTTGAGCGTGCGCTCGCCGATGTCACGCGGGTCACCGATCATTCCGGTGGCGCCGCCCGCGAGCACGATGGGGCGATGACCCGCGCGCTGAAACCGCCGCAGCGTTAGCAGCGGCACCAGGTGTCCGGCATGCAGACTCGGCGCGGTCGGGTCGAAACCGGCGTACACCGTCATCGGCCCCTTTTGCGCTTCGGCCGCCAGCGCGTCGAGGTCGGTGGACTGCGCGATCAATTCGCGCCAGCCCAGCTCGTCGAGGATCATGCTTGACATCCCGCAAGACTCTAGTGGTGATCGCCAGCGCCAGCCCGCCGGGTATCGCAAGCGCGGCGAAGCCGGGCGCAGCGGGTCACCACCATCTGATCTAGTGGTGATCGCAAGCGCGGCGAAGCCGGGCGCAGCGGGTCACCACCATCTGATCTAGTGGTGATCGCAAGCGCGGCGAAGCCGGGCGCAGCGGGTCACCACCATCTGATCTAGTGGTGATCGCAAGCGCGGCGAAGCCGGGCGCAGCGGGTCACCACCATCTGATCTAGTGGTGATCGCAAGCGCGGCGAAGCCGGGCGCAGCGGGTCACCACCATCTGATCTAGTGGTGATCGCAAGCGCGGCGAAGCCGGGCGCAGCGGGTCACCACCATCTGATCTAGTCGCTGGCGCCCGGCGCGGGCGCCCGTGGACTGCGGCGATAGGCCGACACCTCGGGTCTGCCGGCGAGCCACAACCGCCATGGCCGGTCGGCGGCCTGGCTGATCCCAACACGTGGACCAGACACCGCGCCTTGCGCCGCGTTGAGTACCACCCGCACCGGACCTTTCGGGTCGAGCAAATCAATCCCGTTGTCGGCCATGGTGATTCCCAAGGCTGAACACAGATTCCCGGGACCGCGTGCCAGCGCGACGGTTCGGACGGCCGCGCCGCGCCTGTCCTGGGCGACGTCGAGCCCCGCGTCGATGGCCGCGGCCCGCAGCAACACCGCGGCGGCGACGCCATCGGGTCCGCAGGACACGTTGGCGCACACGTGAATGCCGTGGCTGCGATAGGTGTACAGGTGCCCGGGCGGTCCGAACATCACCGCGTTACGACCGCTGAGACCGCGATACGAGTGCGCCGAGGCGTCCGGCCACGGGCCATCGGGAACCCCGCCGTAGGCCTCGACCTCGACAACGGTGGCGCGCACGCCGCGGCCGATGAGGGTGGCGCCGAGCAACCGGTGCGCCGCCGCGACCGGGTCGACTAACAGCTGGCCTGCAGCCACCCGCCGAACCTACCGGTACGGCAAACATGACAGTATCCCGGTGTCCTGGGGTGTCCCAGCATCCCCGGGGCTCAGGGAGGAGCCCAAATATGCATGCCATCGACGCCGCCGCTACCGCGTGGCTGCTGGCCAGCACCGCACTGGTGCTGCTGATGACCCCGGGCCTGGCGATCTTCTACGGCGGCATGGTCCGCACCACCGGCGTGCTGAACATGATCATGATGAGCTTCATCTCGATACCACTGGTCACGGTGGCATGGCTGTTGGTCGGCTACACCCTCGCGTTCTCCCCCGACGGGGCGGGCGGGTTCATCGGCGACCTCAGCCATGTCGGGATGCTCGGCATCACGCCAGAGACCGCCCACGGAGCGGTTCCGGAACTGCTCTATGCCACGTTCCAGTTAGGGTTCGCGATCGTCACCGCCGCCCTGGTCAGCGGCGCGATCGCCGACCGCGCCAAGTTCTCGGCCTGGATGGTATTCGTTCCGGTGTGGGCGATCGTGGTGTATTCGGTTGTCGCGCACTGGGTGTGGGGACCCGACGGCTGGCTGGCCAAGCTGGGCGTGCTCGACTACGCGGGCGGCCTCGTCGTCGAGATCGTCTCCGGGTCCTCCGCCCTGGCCCTGGCGCTGGTGCTCGGGCCCCGCATCGGCTTCAAGAAAGACTCCATGCGGCCGCACAATCTGCCTTTCGTGTTGCTCGGTGTCGGGCTGCTGTGGTTCGGCTGGTTCGGGTTCAACGCCGGTTCGGCGTTGGCCGCCAACGGAACCGCCGCCGCCATCTTCCTCAACACACTCGTCGCCGGCTGCCTCGGCATGCTCGGCTGGCTCTCGGTCGAACAGATCCGGGACGGCAGGCCCACGACATTCGGCGCGGCATCCGGAGTGGTCGCCGGCCTCGTCGCCATTACTCCGTCGTGCGGAACCGTCAACACGCTCGGCGCCGCGGTCGTCGGGCTCGCGGCGGGTATCGTCTGCTCGTTCGCGGTGGGCGCGAAATTCCGCTTCAATTACGACGATTCGCTCGATGTGGTCGGGGTGCACTTCGTCGGCGGCGTCGTCGGCGTGTTATTGATCGGACTTTTTGCGACGGCGGTCATGACGTCGGGTCCGCAGGGCCTCTTCTACGGAGGCGGCCTCGCCCAACTGGGTAAGCAGGCGCTCGCGACCGTCGTCGTCGCGCTCTATGCGTTCACCATGTCGTTCGTTCTCGCGAAGCTGATCGACCGGGTGATGGGCTTCCGGCTGAGCGCAGAGGACGAAACCACCGGTGTCGACTTCACGCAACACGCCGAAACCGCCTACGCCGAGGGTGTGCACGGCCACATGCCGTTGCGCCGCCCGGGATCCGACGAACGCTGACGGCCCGCTAGACAACTGCGCTCTTGACAACCCCGCATCAGGGGACGAATATTCATCACATGATGACTTCATCGCGTGATGAATTAATCTCGGGCCGTCATGAACCGGCGATCAGCATCGAACACCTGCGCGTGATCCGCGGCAAGCGCCCGGCGCTGCAAGACTTCTCGGTACAGATCGGGCGCGGCAGCATCACCGGTGTGCTCGGCCCGTCCGGCTGCGGCAAGACCACGCTGATCCGGTGCATCGTCGGCACCCAGATCGTGACGTCCGGCGAGGTCACCGTGCTCGGCAAACCGGCCGGGTGCGCCGACCTACGTCGCCGCGTCGGTTACCTGCCGCAAGACCCGACCATCTACAACGATCTGCGAATCATCGACAACGTTCGTTATCTCGCGGCGCTGTACGGATTCGACGGCAAGGCCGCGGATTCCGCCATCGAGCGGGTGGGCCTGACAGACCATCGAACCGCCTTCTGCGGCAACCTCTCCGGGGGTCAGCGCACCCGGGTGTCGCTGGCCTGCGCGCTGGTTTGTGACCCTGAGCTGCTCGTGCTTGACGAGCCGACGGTGGGGCTGGACCCCGTACTTCGAGTGGATCTTTGGCAGCAGTTCACCGACCTCGCTCGCGGCGGGATCACGCTGCTGGTCTCCAGCCACGTGATGGACGAAGCCGACCACTGTGGTGACCTCCTGCTGATGCGCGAAGGCCGCCTGGTCGCTCATGCCACGCCGAACCGACTACGAGAGGACACCGGATGCACGTCACTGGAGGACGCGTTTCTGTCCATGATCAAGCGCACCACCGTGCAAAAGGCCGGCTAGGGCTTCAGGCCTACGCGGCCACGACGACGCGGATTCTGCGCCAGCTGGCCGCCGATCATCGCAGTGTCGCGATGATCTTGCTGGTGCCGGTCTTGGTGATCACGTTGATGTACTTCATGTTCGAAAAGACCCCGCACCGCCCCGGCAGCCCGGCGCCATTCAACAATGCCTGCCTGATATTGCTGGGCCTGTTCCCGCTCTTCGTGATGTTCATAATCACGGCGATCACCATGCAGCGAGAGCGGGCGTCGGGAACATTGGAACGCATCCTGACGACTCCGCTGCGCCGGCTCGACCTACTGCTGGCCTATGGAACGGCATTCTCGGTAGCCGCTGCGCTGCAAGCAACTTTGGCGTGCATCGTGTCGTTCTGGTTGCTGGGCTTCGACACCGCGGGCAGCCCGGTGTGGGTATTCGTGATCGCGATCGTCAACGCCGTGCTCGGAGTCGGCCTGGGGCTTTTGTGTAGCGCGTTCGCGCGCACCGAGTTCCAGGCCGTGCAATTCATCCCGCTGGTGATGGTGCCCCAGCTGCTGCTGGCAGGCATCATCGTTCCCCGTGCACTGATGTCGACCTGGCTGCAGTGGATCAGCAATGTGTTGCCCGCCAGCTATGCGTTGGAAGCACTGCAGCAAGTGAACGCTCACCCGGGACTGACCGGTATCGCCTTGCGTGACATCATCGTTGTGATGAGCTTCGCAATCGCGGCACTATGCCTGGCCGCGGCGACACTGCGCCGTCGGACACCGTAGCGTGACGGCAACCAACACCGGGCGCAGGCGTCGGCCCGGGCGACCGGCCGGGAACTCCCACACCCGAGAGCGAATTCTGGTCAGCGCACGAGAGCTGTTTGCGCGCAATGGTATTGGTAATACGTCGATACGCGCGGTGGCCACCGCGGCCGGTGTCGACTCTGCATTGGTGCATCACTACTTCGGCACCAAGGAGAAACTGTTCGCCGCCGCCGTTCGAATTCCGATCGACCCGATGGACATCATCGGCCCGTTGCGCGAAATTCCGATCGACGAAATCGGCTACAAATTGCCGTCAATGTTGTTGCCGCTGTGGGATTCCCAGCTGGGAACCGGGTTCATCGCCGCCCTGCGCTCTATCGTGGCCGGCTCCGAGGTCAACCTGTTCCGATCCTTCATCCAAGAAGTGATCGCCGTGGAAGTCGGCACCCGCGTTGACAATCCGCCGGGCAGCGGGATCATCCGCATCCAGTTCGTCGCCTCGCAGCTGGTGGGCGTGGTGATGGCCCGCTACATCCTGGAACTGGAGCCGTTCGCGTCGCTGCCCGCCGAGCAGGTCGCGAAGACCATCGCGCCGAACCTGCAGCGTTATCTCACCGGGGATCTGCCGGACGGCCTGCTGCCGTAAAGCGGGCGTGCTCGTCGTCGTCGACGTCGCGGGCCTCGTCGATCAGCAGCACCGGGATGCCGTCGTCGATGCGGTAGGCACGCCGCAACCGCGGGTTGTACAGCAGTTGGACGCCGTTCTCGTCGACCAGCGTCAGGGGACCGCGATCAGCCGGGCACACCAGAATTCTCAGCAGGGAATCGTCAACCATTGGTACGCCGCTGCTGTCCGCCGGTCAGCTCGGCGCGCGCCGTGGGAGTCAAGCGGCGGAACTCGTTGCGGCCTGTGTCGAAATACCATGCCTGGCGTGCCGATTTGGGAATCCCGGCCGCGCGCAGCGCACTGACGGTGGGGCGGTAGGTCGCGCTCAACGTCATCTTCGGGCAGACGTGCACAATGTCGGGACCCAGCCCGACGGGCATGTTGGCGACGGCTTCGGTCAAGTCGGCGGCCGTGATCGTGGCTCCCGGCAGCAATGTCAGCGCCGACACCGCCAACTGCCGGCCATTCACCGACACGTCGTAACTCACCGCGAGGTCGACGCCGTTGATAAGGCCGAGCGCGTCGGTGACCGGCTCGGCATAGACCAGCCCGCGGGCGGTGCGAATCACCGAGCCGCGCCTGCCCATCAGCCAGAAGTTCCCGTCGGCGTCGCGGCGGAACAGGTACTCGGTCGATATCCAGGTGTCGCCGGGCGCAAAGACCCCGCGTTTGACCGACGCGGTCGGATCGATCGGTCCGTTGGATTGCGCGAGCAGCACCCCGATCTGGTTGACGTCGGCGACCTGGACGAAGCCGCGGTCGTCTTCCAGGATCAAGTCCCGTTCGGCGTCGTAAGCACCAAGCTCGATCCGCCCGGCGCCGGGCAGCGGCCGACCCTTGCTGCCGACCTTGACACCGGACACGTTGGCCAGCACCGCCTGCCCGTCGGTGGTGGCGAAGAACTCGACGACGTGGGCGGGCGCGAACGCGTCGCACACCCGCTGCCACAGCCCGGTGGGCATACCCGAGCCGATGAACAGCCGCACCGGGTGGTTGCCCTGCAACACGAACGCCGGATCGTCGACGACGTCACGCAGCATCGCCCACGTGTAGGACACGACGGTGACGCCGTACTGACGGACCTCCTGGACGAAGCGGTCCGTGCGCATGCCGCGTGACAGCGCGATGCGGGTCCCGCCGACGACGGCGCCGCCCAGGCTGACCAGCAGCGCGGACTCGTGGTGCAGTGGCGTCAGGCAGTAGACGGTGTCTTTGCGGTCCAGGCCGGCCGCCGAGGCGGTCCCGAAGGCCGACACCGCCCAGCGGTAGTTGGTGATCTGCTTGGCCACCAGCTCGCCGCCCGCGGCGCTGAACGCGATGAACGCCAGGTCCCGCGCCAGGGCGGGGTTGGGGCGGTACCACGCGGGCAACTCGACGAGGTCGGGGTCGATCTGTTCCATGTCGATGATTTGGGCCTGCTCAGCGGGGTCTTCCGGCAGGTGCAGTTCGCGCGTCTCCCCGCCACCACCCAACACCAGCACCTGGCCCTGCAGCTTGCATGCGGCGTCGAGGTTGGTGGGGTCGGTCATGATCTCCGACACTCCCCCGAGCCGGACCGACTCGGCCAGATCGGCGTCGGCTCGCATCACCACCGCAACCGCGCCCAGCCGAGACAGCGCGGCGATCGCGACCAGCGCGCTGGGCCGCGTCTCCATCAGCACACCCACCCGGTCGCCCTGCCGCACCCCGACTTCGATCAGACCGCGAACGACGTTGTTGACGCGGCGGTTCACGGCCTCGTAGGTGTGTACGCGACCGTCGAACAACAGGAATTCACCCTGCGGGGCGTCGTGGGCCTGTTCCTCGATGATGCGGCCCAGCGAGATCCGGGTGTGATCGTTGATCTGTCCGAGCCGGGCCAGCCGCGGCAGCGTCCGGGCCGTCTCCACCGCCAGCGTGCGCATCGATTTGTTGGCCGCGACGACCGCGTCAACCGCACCGCGGGCCAGCGCCGCCGTCGCCTCGGAGAACTCGCCCAGGCCGTGCGAGAGGCGAGAACTGAATGCCACGCCGCTGTCGGTCTGCTCCTCCGGCTGATCGGCCATCAGGTCGATGTTCGCCGGCTTGTCGCCACCGGTGGAGAGCCAGCGCACCCATTCGGCGACGGTCGGCCAACTCTCCTTGGCCGCCTTCGATCCCACCACCAGGCCGAAATGTCCTGTGCGGATGAGGTATTCGAACACCTCGGCGTTCGGCGCCGCCCTCCGGATACCGCGCACGGCCGCGGGCTGGCCGATGTCGTCGACCTCGCCGACGAACGCCAGTATCGGGCAGGTGATATCGGTAAGCGTCACCATCTGCCCGTTGACGGCGAAACCACCCGTCATCATTCGGTTGTGCGCGATGAACTGCTTGAGCAGCTCGGAGATCGCCGGGCCCGACCAGGCGATCCACCCTTCGGACTCCAGGAATCTGCGTTGCTGTTCGCGCGGCAACAGGGCCTCGCGGTCGTGTAGCTGACGCACGAAGTCGACCCGCGCCTTGGCGGTCTTGAGCGGATCCATCATCTGAAAACCGGCGCGCGCCAACCAGCTTGGAATATTCAACCGGGTGAAGACGTGATCAGCCATGAAATCGGCTATGGCCGGAGCCAGGTTCGGCGGTAAGCCCATGGGCAGCGCGGCCAGGGTGTCCACCGGCGAGCCGAACGCCACGATGCTGGCGAGGTTCTTCGAACGCCGGTATGCCGCGACCTGATAGCACCACATCCCGCCCTGCGAATATCCGACCAGGTGCACGTCCTGCTCGGCGGCGTCCTTCACGGTGTCGATGGCCTGATCGAGCGCGACGATGTGGTCGGCCAGAGTGCGCCGCATCCCGCCCTCGACCTTGTCGGGCGAGCCGAAGTCGATGACCCAGGGGTCAAGGCCGCTGGCGTGCAGGATCCCGACGGCACCGTCCTCGCGGGTGACGTCCCACATGTCCGCCGACATCATCATCGGGTGCACCATCAACACCGGCGGGCCCACCGGCGGCTGTCCGCGCCGGCTGTCCGGCGGGAAGTACCGTTTCAGCTTGTACATCGGAACGCTCTCGACGATCTGGGACGGCGACGGGACACTGCCCGTTTCCAGGCCCCCCAGCCGTATGACTTCCAGCCCGTTCTGCGCCGTGGCCACCAGACGCTCGATCGGTCGGGTGACCATCGAAAAATTGAGATCCACCGCTGCTCCCTGAGTGTGTACAGCTTGGACATCATGGCACACCGGCCCGCCGGGCGGTTTTGATCAGGCAATTCGCCCGCACGGCGGCGGAGCTGCGCGACTGGCTGCGCCGAGCGTGAAGTCACGGCGCGATTCCGGCCGCGGATTTACCACCGTGAGTTCAGGCTCGGCGGGGCAGCCGCCGGGATGCCCGCCGTCAGCCGCTGCAGCCGTTGAGATCGATCTTCGAGCCGGGTCCCGCACCGGCCAGGGCCGCCCCGTCGGCCGCGTCTTGGACGAACGCTTGTCGGCCCGCCAACGTTTTCCCGTCGCTGCTCTCCGCGAGCGAGAGACAGCCCAGTCCCGATATGACTACCTGGCAATCGTTTGTGTTGCCAGTGACGTCGCACCACAGGACGGCTGCGTCCTCCGCCTTGTGTTGAGTCGCATTTTTTGTCGGATCGCTTCTCGTCCGGTCGAGAGCGACGCCGCGATTGCGCCCTCTGGCCACCGGCGTAGCCAGCGGGATCCAGCGACGACCAGAACGCCGATTACGGCGGCGAGCACAACGTTCCTCATGATCACGACTTTCACAGCCGCTCCCGCGAGAACTGCGACGATAAAGGTGAATCATGTTGCAGTACAGCGGTTTTCACGGCAGCGGCCTGACGACAGCCTCGCGCGCTTCAGGTCAGCAGCAATTCGGCGACGTTCAGTTGTGGACATTTCAACGCCCACGATCTGGTGGTCAAGTCGGATTCGGGTGTGCCGGCCCGTAACGCGGCAAGCATGGCATCCGGATCGAACGATGGGCCGAGTGGGTCGGAGCTGTACTCTTCTCCGCGCAGGTATTGCGTGGCTTTGTCCGGTGGCATGTTGTCGATCTGCAGTTCCACCATGTTGCCGTCGGGATCGCGGTAGTAGAGCGACGTTGTGGGCCCGTGCTGTACCGGCACGTGCGGCTGAATGTCCGCTTCCTTCAGGGCTGCGTATTTCGCGAGGAGACTGTCCAGGCTTTCAAAGGTGTACGCCGAATGCGCCAGCCCTACCGTCATCGAGGTGCGCGGAGCAGGTTGGGGTAACTGCACCAAGGCGAGGCGGTGATGCTCCTCGTCGAAGGTCATGAAGCACAGCATGTCGTTTTCGAACACCACGTGAGCGTCTAGCACCCTCAGATACCAATCCCGTAGAACAGGCAACTGGCCTGTCTGCAGCACGATATGCGCAAGCCTTTTGTGCGCACCCGCGGCGGCTTCGCCTCGAAGGGAGTCTGTCCAGGCCACCGGTTTATGGTGCCACGATTGGTTTCTCCTTTAACGAAAACGGACTATCGCACGATCGACCGATAATGGATCGCCGGAGAGAACGCGCGGCGCGCATATCCCGACGGTTGTCCGCAGGTGATGTCGCCGAATTGAGAAAGTACCCTTCACCCGCAGACTGCCGACCGCTCGTCCTGGCGGGCTTGCCAACACCGAGAGACCTACTCCTCGGCTTAGACTTCCGCAATGTTCTCCGAGACGCGCTACGCGCTGAACGGCGACTTGCGCGTCGCCTATCGCACCTCGGATGAGGGTGAGCGTGACATCGTGTTCGTCTCTCTCCCGTTCACAAACTGTGAGGTCTTTCCCGAGCTGCCGTATATCCAAGGCTGGTTTGAGGCGATGACATCGCTTGGTCGCCTCGTCTTCTTCGACCGGCTGGGCACGGGGGTGTCCGATCCCGCAACGCCGACCTTGGAGCTACGGGCCGACAGCATCACCGCGGTGCTTGACGATCTCGGAAGCGGCGAAGCGGTCCTCGTCGCGATCGACGGCACATTCCCGGAATCGGCGCTGTTCGCAGCTACATATCCATCCCGCACAACCGCGCTGGTCGTGCTCGAGGGCTATGCGGATCCGCTTTTTGAACGCATCGAGGGATCCACACTCGAGGAGCTTCCCGCTGCCGCGGTCGCCATGTGGGGCACGGGGGAGACCGCGCATCTCGCGAATCCGGACATGCCGTGGAACGAGGAAATTCGGGCAACCTGGGCACGGCACGAACGCCTGGCGGCAAGCCCAGGGAGCTTTGCTCGCATGAGGGCTCTGTCGGCCGACATGGACGTGCGGGCGTTGCTTCCCACAGTCCGCGTCCCGACACTCATCCTCCATCACACCGACGACCCCCTTATCCCGCCCAAGTTCGGCAAGGACATCGCCGAACACATACCGGGCGCGAAGTACGTCGAGCTTCCGGGGCGCAACGTTTTCCACTTCGTCGAACCGTGGCGTCAGTCGTTCCAGGAGATCGCCCAATTCCTCACCGGCCACCAGGCCGACGTGGCCGATGATCGGGTTCTAGCGACGGTGTTGTTCACCGACATCGTGGACTCGACGCGCCGCGCCGCCGAAATGGGCGACCGCGACTGGCATGCGCTGCTTGACGCGCACGACGCCATCGTTCGGGCACAACTCAATCGGTTCCGGGGCCGTGAGGTGAACACGTCAGGAGACGGCTTCCTCGCGATGTTCGACGGCCCTCAGCGCGCGATCCGCTGCGCGATCTCGATCCGCGACGCGCTGCGGTCGCTCGGCATCGAGGTGCGCGCCGGATTGCACACCGGTGAGTGTGAGGTTCGCGGCGATGACATCGGCGGGATCGGCGTGCACATCGGGGCGCGCGTGAGCGCCATGGCAGGACCGAATGAGGTGCTCGTGTCCAGCACGCTGCGCGACCTCGTGATCGGGTCGGGACTCGAATTCGAAGAACGCGGCTCGCACCAACTCAAGGGCGTGCCCGGCGAGTGGCGCCTCTTCGCCGTGGCCTCTCCTTAGCGGTGCGTTTCGACGAACTCGTTTCGCCTCCCGTAAGTACTTGTGCACGCGGTGGGATTGGCGCAGGCATTTGACGCTGGCCGCATACTTCGGGCCGGCCCATAGGGCACTGGAATCCCCCGCAGTAAAGCATCGCCCTGCCGAAGCCGCGGTAGCGGGAGGCGTCCCAAGCGCCGCCGCCGGTAGCTTTGGTCCAGTGGCGCACCTGTTGGGAGCCGAGGCCGTACACCTGCAATATCCGACGCAGGTGGTATTCGACTCGCTCACGCTCGGGGTGAACGACGGCGCGCGCATCGGCATCGTGGGCCGCAACGGCGACGGGAAGTCCAGCCTGCTGGGCCTGCTGAGCGGCGAGCTGCAGCCAAACTCCGGCCGGGTCACCCGGCGCAGCGGGTTGCGGGTCGCGGCCCTAAGCCAGGCGGACACCCTCGACCCGCACCGCACGGTCGGCTGGACACTGGTCGGCGACCAGGCCGACCACCAGTGGGCAGGCGACGCCCGCGTCCGCGATGTGGTCAGCGGGCTGGTATCCGACATCGGTTGGGATGCAACGGTTTCCACGCTCAGCGGAGGCCAGCGACGGCGCGTGCAACTGGCCCGGCTGCTGGTGGGCGAATGGGACGTGATCGCGCTCGACGAACCCACTAACCACCTGGACATCGAGGGCATCACCTGGCTGGCCGACCACCTGCGGCAACGCTGGGCCCGCAATACGGGCGGGCTGCTGGTGGTGACGCACGACCGCTGGTTCCTCGACGAAGTCGCCAGCATGACATGGGAGGTGCACGACGGCATCGTCGAGCCGTTCGAAGGCGGGTACGCGGCGTACGTGCTGCAACGCGTCGAGCGCGACCGGCAGGCCACCGCCGTCGAGGCCAAGCGGCAGAACCTGATGCGCAAGGAACTGGCCTGGCTGCGCCGGGGCCCGCCGGCGCGCACGTCGAAGCCCAAGTTCCGGATCGACGCCGCCAATCGGCTGATCGCCGACGTGCCCCCGCTGCGCAACGCCGTCGAGCTGGCCAAGCTGGCCACCGCCCGACTGGGAAAGGACGTCGTCGATCTGCTCGACGTATCGGTCTCGTTCGCGTCTTCTGGGGGGCGCCCGGTGCTGCGTGATATCGAATGGCGCATCGCCCCGGGTGAGCGCACCGGCATCGTCGGAGCCAACGGCGCCGGCAAATCGACCCTGCTGGGGTTGATCGCCGGCACCATTGCGCCGGACAGTGGGCGCGTCAAACGCGGCAAGACCGTCCGGCTGGCGGTGCTCGATCAGCAGGGCGATCTGCTGACCCCGTTCGCCGATGACCGGATCGCCGACGTGGTCGCCGGACTTCGCGGCGGCTATCAGGTCGAGGGCGACGAGGTCACCCCGGCCCAGCTGCTAGAACGACTCGGTTTTGGCCGCGGCCAGCTGTCCGCCCGGGTCAGTGAACTCTCCGGCGGTCAGCGCCGGCGCCTGCAGCTCATGCTCACGTTGTTGTCGGAGCCGAACGTGTTACTGCTCGACGAGCCCACCAACGACGTGGACACCGACATGCTCACCGCCACCGAGGATCTGCTCGACTCCTGGCCGGGCACCTTGATCGTCGTCTCGCACGACCGCTATCTGCTCGAACGCGTCACCGATCAGCAGTACGCAATCCTGGACGGGCGATTGCGGCATCTGCCCGGTGGCATCGACGAGTACCTGCGGCTGGCCACCCATTCCACGCCGAGCGAACCGTCGCCACGGGCGTCAACCGCTGCGGAGCCCCAGACCATGTCCGGCGCGCAACGTCGCGCCGCCGAGAAGGAGCTGGCCGCCGCCGACCGTCAGCTCGCGCGGTTGGCGGACCGGATCGCGGCCAAGCACACCGAACTCGCCGAGCATGACCAGTCCGACCACGCCGCGCTGACCCGGCTCACGCGACAATTGCGCGGGCTCGAACAGGACGTCGCCACGACCGAGGGTCGCTGGCTGGAGCTGTCGGAAATGCTCGAATGAGCAAACAACTCGTGCCTTACTTGCCTGGCGAGGCGTTGCTGACGTTGTATCGCCGGCGTGGCCCGGTAATCAATTCCGGGGTCGGCCGACACGGCTACACCTACCTGCTGGGGGCGGACGCGAACAAGTTCGTGTTCGCCAACGCCGATGCGTTCAGCTGGCGGGAGACGTTTGAGAACCTGGCCATCGTGGACGGGCCCACCGCGCTGATCGTGAGCGACGGCGCGGACCACCAGCGTCGTCGCAGCGTCATCGCGCCCGGGCTGCGTCACCGGGAGATACAAAACTATGTGCATACCATGGCGTCGACTATCGACACCGTGATCGACGGTTGGCGGCCCGGGCAACGGCTGGACATCTACCAGGAGTTCCGCTCGGCGGTCCGGCTCAGCACCGCCGAGTCGCTGTTCGGCCCGCGCGTCGCCGCCCACTCCGACTTCCTCGGTGCACAACTACAGCCCCTGCTGGATCTCACCCACCAGCTACCGCAAGTCATGCAGATGCAGCGGTGGGCCAAGACGCCGGCATGGCGGCGGGCGATGACCGCCCGCGCCCGCATCAACGACCTCATCGACGCCCAGATCGCGGAAGCCCGCAGTGCGCCGAGGCCCGACGACCACATGTTGACCATGCTGATCAACGGCCGCGGCGACGAGGGTTATGCGTTGAGCGACAATGAGATTCGAGATTCGGTGATTTCCCTGATCACCGCCGGCTACGAGACCACCAGCGGCGCGATGGCCTGGGCCACCCATGCGCTGCTGACCGTCCCGGGCGCCTGGGACGCTGCGGCCGACGAAGTCCGCCGCGTGTGCGGTGATCGACCGCCTGGCGCCGACGATCTCGCCGCGCTGACCTATCTCAACGGCGTGGTCCACGAGACGCTTCGGCTGTACCCGCCCGGAGTGATCTCCGCCCGCAAGGTGATGCGCGACCTCCGGTTCGACGGACACCACATTCGCGCGGGACGGTTGCTGATCTTCAGCGCATACGTGACTCACCGGATCCCCGAAGTGTGGCCCGAACCAACCGAATTCCGGCCGCTGCGCTGGGATCCCGGCTCACCGGACTACCGCAAGCCCGCACCACACGAGTTCATCCCGTTCAGCGGCGGGCTGCACCGATGCATCGGGGCGGTCATGGCGACCACCGAGATGACCGTGATGCTCGCCCGGCTGGTCAGCCGGACCAGGCTCCGATTGCCGGCTCAGCGGATCCGCGCACACAACCTCGCCGCGCTGAGCCCTCGGCCGGGACTGACCACTGAAATCGTGGCAGTCGCCGCCTCAGCGCCAGCGCAGTAGCACGAGTTCCGAGCAGAAGCCGGGACCCATCGCGATCATCAGCCCGGGGCTTCCGCTGGGCGGTTTTTTGGCGATGGTGTCACGCAAGATGTGCAGCACCGAGGCCGACGAGAGGTTACCGATCTCGCCCATCGAGCGCCAGGTCAGCTCGAGCGCGTCCGGGGGCAGCTCGAGGGTCTTGGCGACCGCTTCGATGACTTTGGGACCACCGGGATGGCTGACCCATGCTCCGATATCGTCCTTGCTCAGCCCTTGGGCGGTCAGGAACCGTGCGACGTCGTCGGCCAGGTGCTGTTCGATGACGCTAGTCAGCTCGGGAGACATCACAAGCTGCAGGCCAGAAGGGTCAACGTTCCAGCCCATGACTTGCAGCGATTCGGGATAGAGACGGCTGCGCGACGCGACGATGTCCGGCCCGCCGGCCCGGATCTGTCCGGCGCGACGCTCGCCCACGGCCACCACGGCGGCCGCCCCATCACCGAACAGCGCGGTCTCGACCAGACCCGACACGGTCGGTTTGACCGCCGGGAACCCGAGCGAGCAGAGCTCGACCGACACCAGCACCGCGACGCCGTCGGGCGCACCGCGCAGATAGTCGTGCAGCTGGCCCACCCCGGCCGCCCCGGCCGCGCAGCCCAGTCCGAACAGCGGCAGCCGGCGCACGTCGGGCCGCAGGCCGACTCGTCCGGCAATCCGGGCCTCCAACGACGGCACCGCGATGCCGGTGACCGTGGTGGACGCGATCAGGTCGACGTCCTGAGGCTGCAGGCCCGCCTCTTCGAGCGCGCCCAGCAGCGCCTCGCAGCCGAGTTCCACCGCTTTGTCGATAAAAATCTCGTTCGCCTCGTCGAAGTCGGCCAGCGACCGGTATTTCTCCAGCGGCAACACCAGGTGGCGACTATTGACCTTCGCGCCGGCGTACAGCCGCCGAACGATAGCCTCGTGCTCCTTCAAAACGGGGAACTCGACGAAGGCGTCGGCGAGCTCGCTCTGGCTATAGCGATGGGGTGGCAATGCACCGAATACACCCGCGATGACGCTCATGCCCTGCCCCCGTGCTAAATAGGCCAATACGGCCAGTTCCCGCAGTCTAAGTGGTTCTGCGCGGTGTCGCAAAGGTCAAGGTATTCAACACATGTCGCATACTGTATTGAACACGTGTCTGATTACTTGTATTAAACACATGTCGGATTAGCGTAACGGAGTCATGGATGTTACCGACCGACATCGCCATCGGCGTCATCGGCCGGGTTGAGCGCCATCGCGATCAACGCATCGGGGCTCAGCGCGTCGATGACATCGTCGGCGACAGTTGGCTCCTGCGGTGCCTCTACGGGCACGCCAGCCAGCAGCAGGAGCTTGTCGAGCAACCCGGTTCGCCGAAGCTCTTGGAGAGGAATCCTTCTCAACGCAGACCAGATCTTCTCGTCGTCGGATTCTTCGCGATGCTCGCCCAGCAGTTCTTGAGCGAGATGATCGGCCAAGGCTATTGGCGTGGGAAAGTCAAAGATCAGCGTGCGCGTCAGTGCTAGTCCGGCCAGCCCGGTTGCGGCTTTGAGCCGGTTGCGCAGTTCGATACCGGTCATCGAGTCGAAACCGAGGTCCTGAAAAGCACGCTCAGCATTGATGTCATCGCTGCTCGAGTGGCCCAAGACGCTCGCCGCGTGGACGCACACCAACTCCACCAGCTGACGCTGCCGCTCGACAGGGGTCAGCTCGCGCAACCGTCCGGCCAGGCCGGCCGACCGGCTTGTTACCGGGCGCGGTGTTGCTCCCCCAACATCGCCATCGCCCAACCAAAATCGCTGCCGGTGAAAGGCGTAGGTTGGCAGCTCGACCCGACACCCACTCTCGAACGCCGCGCGCCAATCCACGGCGACGCCCGCGACGTGGGCCTGACCCACGGACAGCCAAAACCTGTCCAGCCCACCGTCATCGCGGCCCAGTGACGGAATGTAAACAGCCGGCGCGCCCACGATGCCGTTAGAAAAGCCCCGATCGGCGAAAGTTGTTGCTATTTCTTCGACGCCACCGGTCAAGATCGGATGCGGACTGGATTCGATGAACACCCGATACCCCGCGTCGCACGCGCTGCGCACCGCCCGATCGAACTGCACAGTACGCCGGATACTTTGATACCAGTAGTCGGCGTCCAAACCGGCCGTGTCCATGAACTCACCGGTAGCGGTTGAAAAGAAAGCCACCGACGACGATTGAGGCTCAATGCCGGCCAGCGCCTCGACCAGAGGCTCACGAATCGCGTCCACCTGCGCCGAGTGCGAGGCATAGTCAACATCAATCCTGCGGGCACGCACGCCATCCGCCTCGCAACGCCGCACCAACTCTTCTAACGCACTTAACTCGCCAGAGACGACCACCGCCGACACACCATTGACCGCAGCGATATTCAGCCGATCGCCGTCCTGGGCCACCAGCTCCTGCGCCTGCGACACCCCACACGCCAGCGAAACCATGCCCCCAGCACCCGACAACCCCACCAGCAGCCGACTTCGCAGCCCCACCACCCGCGCAGCGTCCTCCAGCGACAACCCACCCGCCACACACGCCGCCGCGATCTCACCCTGCGAATGACCGATGACCGCGTCGGGCACCACGCCCACCGAGCGCCACAATTCGGCCAGCGACACCATCACCGCCCACAACACCGGCTGCACCACATCCACCCGACCCAGCCCCGGCGCACCCTCCACACCCCGAATGACATCGATCAAGGACCACTCCACGTACTCACCCAGCGCCTTATCGCACCGATGCATGTGGTCGGCGAATACCTTCGAGGTATCCAGTAATTGGGCTCCCATACCGACCCACTGCGAGCCCTGGCCGGGAAACACAAACACCGTCTTGCCCGCCGTTCGGGCACGACCCACCACGACATTCACGCCAGGCTCACCGACGGCCAACCCGGCCAACCCGGCCAACAACCGCTCACGGTCGGCCCCGACCACCACCGCCCGATGCTCAAACACCGAGCGCGTCGACACCAACGACCACCCCACATCGGCCACACCCAGACCTGGGTCGGCGCCCACATGCGCCAACAACCGCTCAGCCTGACCCGCCAGCGCCTCAGCCGAACGAGCCGACAGCACCCAAGGAATGACCTGATTGCTATCATTCCGTTTGGGCGCAACACTTTCCAGCACCGCTGGTGGCTCTTCGACAACGACGTGCGCGTTGGTCCCGCCCATCCCGAACGACGACACCCCCGCCCGCCGCGGGCCGTCCCCCACCCGCCACGGTGACAGCGTGGTGTTGATCCGAAGCCCGAGGCTTTCCAGATCAATCGCGGGATTGGCAAAATTGAGACTTGGTGGTATCAGAGCATTTTCGACCGCCAACACGGTCTTGAGTAAGCCCGCAATTCCCGCGGCGCCACCTGCATGGCCAATGTTGGTCTTCACCGACCCCACACTCACGGGGCGCTGTTGCCGGTGGGCGAAAACCTCACCCAGTGCGCGTGCCTCGACCGGATCGCCGATTTCGGTACCGGCTCCATGGGCCTCGATGTAGTCGACCTGACTGCTATCCACGCCCGCGTTGGACAACGCACGCACGATGACGTCGGCTTCCGCCGGAGCCGAGGTCATGGTCAGACCGCCGGCGCTTTCTCCGGCGTTGCCAACGGCGCTGCCGCGAATGATGGCGTGAATTCGATCTCCGTCGTCGAGTGCCGCGCGCAACGGCTTCAGCAGAACAAGAGCACCGCCTTCGCCCCGCACGTATCCATCGGCGCGCTCATCAAACGCGTAGGTGTGGCCCGTCGCCGATACCGCGCCGAATTCTGTTTCAAGCGTGGCTGTTTCGCTTGCCAAGTTCAGATGAACGCCGCCGGCGATCGCCAGCGCAGAAGCGCCCGTCCGGAGGCTCTCACATGCCAGGTGCACCGCCACCAGAGAAGATGATTGTCCGGAATCGACGGTCATGCTTGGGCCATGGAGTCCGAATGCAAACGAGATCCGGTTGGCGATCATTCCCCGGCTGATCCCGGCAAAGGAGTAGTGGTCAACATCGTCTGCAGCAACCGTCAGGAAGGCGTAGTCGTCATTCATCGCGCCGAGGTAAACCGCGACCTGTTGGCCGCGAGCCGTTTCCGGCACCACGAATGCATCTTCGAACGCTTCCCAGGTCAGTTCGAGTGCTAGCCGTTGGCGAGGGTCCATCGCGCGGGCCTCGCGCGGCGACAGGTTAAAGAAGTCGGCGTCGAAGTCCCCAACGATGTCCGGCAGCTGCGTGACCTCGCGTCCATCGCACATGAGGCGCCAGAACTCGGAGGCGTTGGCAGCGCCGGGAAATCTGCACGCGAGTCCGATGATCGCTACGTCTGTCGGTGGCACGACATTCTCAACTCATTGCCGACATCAGGAGCCCACGTCTTCGTCGAGGATGGCGAAGAGTTGGCTTTCGGTCGCGGTGGCGATGTCGTCGTCGATGGGAGGAGATTCATTGACGGGTTTGGTGGTGAGGTCGGAGAGGATAGTTTGGATGCGCGCCGAGAAGTGTGTTTTGTCGTCCGGGCTCCAGTCGGCTTGGTTGAGCAGTGTTTGCAGTTGGCGGGCGATGTCGTCGAAACGAGCCAACCGGTTTGGCTCGTTGTTGGGTGTGTCGGTGGCGATTGGCGCGGAGCTGAGCTGCCCGTCGATATGTTCGGCCAGCGCTGCGGGGGTGGGGTGGTCGAAGATCACGGCGGGCGAAAGGGTAAGTCCAGTTGCGGTTTTGAGGCGGTTACGCAGCTCCACAGCGGTCAGTGAGTCAAACCCGAGTTCCTGGAACGCCACGTCAGCGTCGATATCGGCGCTGGAATGACCCAAAACGGTTGCGGCGTTGGTACACACCAATTCCGCCAACAGGCTGTGACGCTGCTCAGCGCTCAGCCCCTGCAGCCGGGCGACCAACCCCGACATCGACTGCGCGCTATCGGCATCAACGACCAGCCGCCGTCCCCGACGGGTGGCCAAGTCACGAAGCAACGGCGGCACAACGCCGCTGGTGCCCAGCCCCGCCGCGTCGAGACGGGCGGCCACCAGCATCGAGCGATCGGCCAGGACTGCATCGTCGAACAGCTGTAGCGCCCTGGGCGTGGATAGCGGTGCCAGCCCAACCCGGGTCATGCGGGCCTTGTCCCGATCGGCGAGGTGCCGGGTCATCGCGCTGGCTTGTTCCCACATCCCCCAGGCCACCGACAACGCGGCCAGGCCGCGGGCGCGCCGATAGGCGGCCAGCCCGTCGAGGAAACTGTTGGCCGCCGCATAGTTGCCCTGCCCCGGGGAGCCGACGATCCCGGCCATGGACGAAAACATCACGAACGCCGACAAATCCAGATCCCGGGTGAGCTCATGCAAGTGCCAGGCCCCATCGACTTTGGCCCGCAGCACCGCATCCACCCGCTCCGGGGTCAACGACGCGATCAAGCCATCATCGAGCACTCCCGCGGCGTGAAAGACCCCCTTCAGCGGATAGCCGGTCGGCAGCTGCGCGATGAGCGCGGCCACCGCATCGCGATCGGCCACATCACAGGTCGCCACGGTTACCTGCGCCCCGGCGTCTTCGAGCTCTCCGACCAACTCGGCGACACCCTCGGCATCTGCACCGCTGCGGCTGACCAGCACCACATGCGCCACCCCATAACGGGCCACCAAATGAGCCGCCAGCGCCGAACCGGCCATCCCGGTACCCCCGGTGATCAGCACGCTGCCCCCGGCCAGCCCACCCCCCGAACCCGCCAACACCGCATTGCCGGGGCCATCGGGCAGGGTCAGCACCACCTTGCCGATCTGGCGAGCCTGACTGACAAACCGATAAGCCGCCGAGGCGCATCGCACATCAAAAGTCTTGACCGGCAACGGCGCCAACACGCCATCGCCAAACAACCCCATCAACTCCGAAAGCATGGCAGCGATGTGGTCCGAGCCGGCCTCCATCAGATCGAAGGCGCGGTACATGACTCCTTGGTGATCGGCTGCTATCTGCTGGGGGTCACGAAGATCGGTCTTACCCATCTCGATAAAACACCCGCCACCGACCAACAACCGCAACGACGCATCGAGAAACTCACCGGCCAGCGAGTTGAGCACGACATCGACCCCGGCGCCGTCGGAGGCCGCCAGAAACTTCTGCTCGAACTCCAACGTCCGTGAATCACCGATATGAGCGTCGTCAAAGCCCATCGCGCGCAATGTGTCCCACTTGCCCCGGCTAGCGGTGGCGAAAACCTCCGCGCCCCAATGCCGGCACAACTGCACCGCCGCCATCCCCACCCCCCCGGTGGCGGCATGTACCAACACGCGCTGACCGGGCTTCACACCCGCCAACACTGACAACCCATACAACGCCGTCAAAAACACCACCGGCACGCCAGCGGCCTGCGCGAAGGACCACGCCGACGGCACCGCGGTCACCAACCGGGCGTCCACTACCGCCTCAGAACCGACCACCCCCAGCAACCCCAGCACCGCATCGCCAACGGCCAGCCCTTCGACCCCCGACCCTAACTCGACGATTACCCCAGCGCCCTCTGCCCCTAATTCTCCGCCACCGGGATACATCCCCAACGCCACCAACACATCCCGGAAATTCACCCCCACCGCAGCCACCGCCACCCGCACCTGCCCGGCGGCCAATTCCACCGGCCCGGTCGGGGCCACCACCACGTCCTCTAACGTGCCTCCACCGCCAGCAGCCAACCGCCAGCTGCCCGCGGGCAATTCCAATACCGCGCCCGCACCCACCGACGCCAACCGGGCCGCGTGCACCACACCGGAACGCACAATTAATTGCGGTTCACCGCAACCGATTACCTCTGTGATATCAACCGATCCATCCGAATCGACCAACACCACCCGACCCGGATGCTCGGCCTGCGCGGAGCGCACCAATCCCCACACCGCCGCACCCGCCAAATCCGCGACATCCTCACCGGCCAAGCCCACCGCCCCGCGAGTCAGCACGACCAGCACCCCGGCCCCATCGTCGGCCAACCACGACTGCACCACCTCCAACGCCTCGTGCGTGGCCGTGTGCACCGACGCCACCACACCGTCAGTTCCAACGCTTGGTTCCCACACCACCGCGTTATCGCCAACATCGTTGCGCTCCAACGGTGCCGGCGACCAGGCGACTTGGAACAGCCCACCGCCGCCGCCCGCGGCCGCCGCCACGGCGGCCGACAACGCCGCCGCCGAGATCGGACGCACCATCAACTCGCGCACCGACAAGACCGGCAGGCCCGTTCCGTCAGCCAACTCCACCGACACCGCCCCGGTGCCGACCGGTGCTATGCGGACCCGAACTCTCGACGCCCCCGCGGCATGCAAACACACCCCCTGCCAGGAAAACGGCAACATCGTCGCATCCCCAGCGTCAGCGACCCCCCACGCATGCAAGGCCGCATCCAGCACCACCGGGTGAATCCCGAACCCTCCCACCGTCACACCGTCACCGACGGTTACCTCGGCAAAGACCTCCTGCCCCCGCCGCCACAACGCACGCAGACCCTGAAACGCCCGCCCATACTTATAGCCCCGACGCGCCAACACCTCATACGCGTCATCCACATCCACGACCGAGGCGCCCGCAGGCGGCCACACCGACAAATCCGCGGCCGACTCGGATACTCCTGCACTCAACTCAGCCTGCGCATGCAACACCCACACCGAATCCGAGCCCGCGCCACGCGAATAGACCCACGCAACGCGGGTACCCGACTCGTCCGAAGCATCGACGACGACCTGGACCCGAGCCCCACCATCCGATGGCAACACCAACGGAGCCAACAACGTCAGCTCCTCCACCACCGAGCACCCAACCTCGTCGCCGGCCCGCAACACCAACTCCACGAATCCCGCTCCGGGAAACAACAGCACCCCGTCGACTACGTGATCGGCGAGCCACGGTAAATCCCCCACGGACAACGAGCCCGTCAGTACCACCCCGCCGGAATCAGGCCGCTCCACCACCGCGCCCAAAACCGGATGACCAGCTCGCGTCAAGCCGATACTGCGCACGTCCGCCGACGACCCAGTAGTCAACCAAAACCGCTGCCGCACAAACCCGTACGTCGGCAGATCGACCCGGCGCCCATCCTCGAGCGCCGCGAGCCAATTCACGTCCGCTCCGGCGGTGAACAACTGCCCCAGAGCGGCCAGCAGCGACTCGGCTTCTGGGCGGTCTTTTGCCAGCGTGACTACCGACGCCGCCGGCTCGCTGGCCAACGACTGCACCACCGCGGCGGTGAGACCACCACCGGGGCCCACCTCCACAAAGACCTCGGCACCCGCGGATTCTGCGGCTCGCACCCCGTCGGCAAATCGCACCGGCTGGCGGACGTGCTCGACCCAATACTGTGCCGACCCATATCCGGGACCGGCCATTTGCCCGGTCAGGTTCGACACCAAGTCAATCCGCGGTTGCGCGGCCGAAATTCCGGCCAGTTGCTCCGCGAACTGCGCGAGCATGGGTTCCATCAATACCGAATGAAATGCATGCGACACCGCCAGCCGATGCACGCGACGGCCCTCCTGCGCCAAACGATCCGCCAGCTCAGTCACCGGCGCATCTGCGCCCGAAATCACCACCGCATTGGGACCATTGATCGCAGCAAGACTTACCCCGTCGGTGAGCTCGGGCGCCACCTCCGCCTCGCCGGCGGCGACCGCAACCATCACCCCGCCTTCGGGCAGTGCCGTCATCAGCCGCGCGCGCGCGACCACCACTTTGGCCGCATCCTCTAACGACAACACGCCCGCCACATGCGCAGCGGTGATCTCGCCCACCGAATGACCCGTCACGACGTCCGGCACCACACCCCAGTGCCGCAACAACGCGACCAACGCCACCTCGACGGCAAACAACGCCGGCTGCGCGAACTCCGTGCTTTGTAAGAGCTGGGGGTCGCTACCCCAAATCACCTGCCGCAGCGGCAACCTCAGATGCGGATCCAGCGCGGCCACCGCCTCGTCAAACGCCTGGACGAACACCGGGAAACGGCCGTAGAGTTGCTGGCCCATCCCCAGCCGCTGGGATCCCTGGCCGGGGAATACAAATACCGTCTTGCCCACCGGGCGGGCACGCCCCACCACTGCGCCCGCACCGGTTTCACCGGCGGCCAGCAGGGCCAATTCCGTCATCAGGTGCTCACGGTCGGCGCCCACCAGCACGGCCCGATGCTCGAACACCGATCGTGTAGTCACCAGCGACCAACCCACATCGACCGGACTCAGCTCCGTGTTCCCGGCCATATGCGCGACTAGCCGTTTGGCCTGATTCATCAACGCCTGTTCCGACCGCGCGGACAACACCCATGCCATAGCCGAGTCGTCCGGTGAGGCCTCTGAGCTATCGCGCTCAGCCACAATGCTTTCTGGTGTCGGCTCGGCCGGAGCTTGCTCCAGGATCACATGGGCATTGGTACCGCTGATCCCGAATGCCGATACCCCCGCTCGGCGGGGCCCATCCCCTCCCGGCCACGGTCGCGACTCCGTCAAGAGCGACACCGCCCCCGCCGACCAATCCACATGCGGCGTGGGCGCATCCACGTGCAACGTCTGCGGCATCACGCCGTGCTGGATCGCCTGCACCATCTTGATCACCCCGGCCACCCCCGCGGCCGCCGACGTATGACCGATGTTGGACTTGATGGACCCCAACCACAACGGTCGATCGGCCGGCCGATCCTGCCCATAGGACGCTAAAAGCGCTTGCGCCTCAATCGGATCCCCGAGCGTGGTGCCCGTCCCGTGTCCTTCGACTAGGTCGACATCCGCCGCGGTCAGTCCGGCGCTGGCCAGCGCTGCTCGGATGACGCGTTGCTGGGATGGCCCATTTGGTGCGGTCAGTCCGTTGGAGGCGCCGTCCTGATTCACCGCGGAGCCCCGTACCAGCGCCAACACCGGATGCCCCAGCCGCCGCGCATCGGCCAGGCGCTCCACCACCAATACTCCCGCGCCTTCCGACCACGCGGTGCCATCGGCGGCACCGGCATAGACCTTGCACCGGCCATCCGCCGCCAGCGCCCGCTGGCGGCTGAATTCCACAAATGGCGCTGGGCTGGGCATCACCGTCAACCCGCCGACCAGCGCCAGGTCACACTCCCCCGACCGCAGCGAGTGCGCCGCCAAATGCAAGGCGACCAACGACGACGAACATGCCGTATCCACCGACATTGCCGGACCTTCCAGGCCCAGCACGTACGACACCCGTCCCGAAACCACACTCAACGTCGAGCCGGTGAGCCCGTAGCTCTCCAGCTCGCCCTCCATCAGGCCCCCGTAGCTGTCGTGGATCACGCCGGCGAACACGCCCGTCGCCGAACCGCGCAACGCTTTTGGGTCAATCCCGGCCCGCTCCAACGCTTCCCACGACAGCTCCAGCATGAACCGCTGCTGCGGATCCATGGCCAGCGCCTCGCTGGGGCCGACGCCGAAGAATGCCGCGTCGAAATCGCCCACGTCGGCGAGGAATGACCCCTGGCGCACGTACATTTTGCCCGGGGTGTCGGGGTCGGGGTCGTACAAGCCCGCTATGTCCCAGCCCCGGTCCGTGGGAAAGTCCGACACCGCGTCGCGGCCCTCTACCACCATCTCCCACAGGCTGTCCGGGGAATCGACTCCGCCCGGATAGCGGCACGCCATCCCCACCAGCGCCACCGGGTCGGACAGCTTGCCTTCCAACTCCGACAGCCGCCGTCGGGTGCGCCGCAGATCCGCGGTGAGGCGCTTGAGGTAGTCAACGTGCTTGTCGGTGCCCGACACTGGTGTTCCTTGTGTTCTCAGAAGCCGAGTTCTTCGTCGAGAATGGCGAAGAGTTGGCTTTCGGTGGCGGCGTGGAGGTCCTCGTCGTCGGGGTCCCTGGGGTCGTGGGGGTCGCGGCGAGCGCCGAGGGTCGCCAAGAGGGTTTGGATGCGGGTGGTGAGGTGCGGTTTGTCTTCGGGTTTCCATTCGGGTTGGTTGAGCAGTGTTTGCAGTTCGCGGGTGACGTCGTCGAAGCGGGCCATCAGGTTCTGTTGGTCGGCGCCCGTGGTGGCGACCCCCAACCGGCTGTCGAGGTGCTGAGCTAGCGCGATGGGCGTCGGATAGTCGAAAATCAGCGTGGGCGAAAGACTAAGTCCGGTAGCGTTTTTGAGCCGGTTACGCAGTTCGACGGCGGTCAGCGAGTCAAAGCCGAGGTCTTGAAAAACGGCGCCGGCGTTGATGTCTGCGGCGTTAGTGCGACCCAACACGGTGCCGGCGTTGCTACAGACCAGGCCCACCAGTTCGCTGTGTCGCTGCTCAGCGGACAGGCCGTGCAGCCGTGTGACGAGACTGCTCGTCGAGGCCGCCGTCGTGTCGGTTTCATCGATGACACGTCGGGTGCGGCGGGTAACCAACTGGCTCAGCAGCGGCGGCAACGCGGAGCTCTGGTCGGCCAACGCGGCAGGGTCGAGGCGGGTGGCCACGAGTACGGGGCGATCGGTGAGCATCGCGATATCGAATAGTCGCAGCGCCTGCTCGGTTGATATGGGTGCCAGCCCGATCCGGCTCATGCGGGCCTTGTCGCGATCGGCCAAGTGTTGGGTCATGCCCGACGCCTGTTCCCATAGCCCCCAGGCCACCGACAACCCAGCCAAGCCATGGGCGCGCCGATAAGCGGCCAGCCCGTCGAGGAAACTGTTGGCCGCCGCGTAGTTGGCCTGGCCGGGGGTTCCCACAATGCCGGCCATCGACGAAAACATCACGAAGGCCGACAAATTCAGGTCCTGGGTAAGCTCATGCAGATTCCAAGCCCCATCGACTTTCGCCCGCAACACCGCGTCCACCCGCTGCGGCGTCAACGACGCGATCAACCCATCATCGAGGGCCCCGGCGGCGTGGAACACGCCCTTGAGCGGATATTGGGGCGGCAATTGGGCGATCAACGCCGCGACCGCGTCGCGATCGGCGACATCGCAGGCGGCCACCGTTACCTTTGCCCCGGCGTCTTCGAGCCGGGCCACCAACTCCGGGACACCTTCGGCATCGGCACCGCCGCGGCTGACCAACACCACATGCGCCACCCCGTAGCGAGCCACCAGATGAGCGGCCAGCGCCGAACCGACCATCCCGGTTCCCCCGGTGATCACCACGCTGCCCCCGGCCAAACCGCCGCCCGACCCCGCCAGCACGGCATTACCGGGCCCCTCGGGCAGGGTCAACACCACCTTGCCGATCTGGCGAGCCTGACTGACGAAGCGGTACGCCGCTGAAGCACACCGCACGTCAAAAGTTTTCACCGGCAACGGCAGCCAACGCTCCGTTCGCAAACAGCGCCATCAACTCGGCCAGCATGGTTGCCGTGCCTTCGGGTCCGGCCTCGATCAGGTCGAATGCCCGATATCGCACTCCCTGGTGTTCGGTCGCGACCAGCTGGGGGTCGCGAAGGTCGGTCTTGCCCATCTCGATGAAGCGCCCGCCACGGACCAGCAATCGCAGTGAAGCATCGATGAATTCGCCGGCCAGCGAGTTGAGCACCACATCGACACCGGCACCGTCGGTGGTCGCGAGAAACTTCTGTTCGAATTCCGTCGACCGAGAATCGCCGATATGGTCGTCGTCAAAGCCCATCGCGCGCAACGTGTCCCACTTGCCGCGGCTGGCGGTCGCGAAAACCTCTGCACCCCAATGCCGAGCCAACTGCACCGCCGCCATGCCAACCCCGCCGGTGGCGGCATGCACCAAGACCTTTTCGCCAGCCTTGACGCCGGCCAATACGGACAACCCGTACAACGCCGTCAGGAACACCGCCGGCGCGCCCGCGGCCTGCACCAGCGACCAGTCCGACGGGACCGTGGTCACCAACCGAGCGTCCACCACCGCCTCGGAACCCACCACCCCCAACAGTCCCATCACGGCATCCCCGACGGCGAGCCGTTCTACCCCGGGACCGACCTCGACGACCACCCCGGCGCCCTCGACGCCCAACTCCCCACCGCCGGGATACATCCCCAACGCCACCAACACATCTCGGAAGTTCACCCCCACCGCGCCAACCGCCACCCGGACCTGCCCGGCCGCCAGCTGCACTGGTAGGCACGACCGCACCACCAGATCCCGTAACGTGCCCCCGCTGCCGGCTGTGATTCGCCACGCCTCCGCCGGCAATTCCAGCACCGACCCCGCTCCCGCGCCTACCGGCGTCAACCGCGCGGCATATGCCACACCGGAGCGCACCACCAATTGCGGCTCACCACAACCGATTACCGTCCCCAACATCCACCGATCCGTCCGAGTCGACCAACACCACCCGACCCGGATGCTCGGCCTGCGCGGAGCGCACCAACCCCCACACCGCCGCACCCGCCAAATCCGTGACGTCTTCGCCGGCCAAACCCACCGCCCCGCGGGTCAGCACCACCAGCACGCCCGACCCATCGCCGGCCAGCCACGACTGCAACACCCCCAACGCCTCGTGCGTGGCCGCATACACCGACCCCACCATTCCGTCGGCGCCAGGGCTTGGCTCCCACACCAACATGTCGTCACCGGAAATACCGTCGGTCTCCAACGAGATCGGCGACCACGCCACTTCCAACAACCCGCGACCTAGGCGTGGCGCCGTCGCCGACAGTTGCGCCGTTGAGACCGGACGAACCGCCAACTCCCGCACCGACAAGATCGGCAGGCCCGCACCATCAGCCAGGTCCACCGACACCGCCCCCACACCCACCGGCGCTATCCGGACCCGCGCCCGCGATGCCCCCGTGGCATGCAAACACACACCCTGCCAGGAAAACGGCAACATCGTCTCGGCCTGCGCATCAGCCACCCCCATCGCGTGCAGCGCCGCGTCTAGCAACACCGGATGAACCCCGAAGCCGCCAACTTTCACTCCTGCGACATCCGGGACAGCGACTTCGGCGAATACTTCATTTCCGAGCCGCCACATCGCCCGCAAACCCTGAAATGCCGTACCGTACTCGTAACCCCGCTCCGCCAGCCGCGCATACGCGTCGGTCACATCCATCGCCGTCGCCCCCACCGGCGGCCACACCGACAGGTCCGCTGCCGGCGCAGGCGACCCGGCGCTCAACGCGCCCTCGGCATGCAGCGCCCATTCCGAACCGGGCTGAGCCTCACGCGAATACACCGACACAGGTCGGCGGCCCGAACCATTCGCGGCGCCCACCACCACCTGCACCTGAACCCCGTCGACCGCCGACAACAGCAGCGGCGACGACACCGTCAGCTCCTCGACCACGGAACAACCGACCTCGTCTCCGGCCCGCAATGCCAGCTCCACGAACCCGGCCCCCGGGAACAACACCGCTCCGGCCACCGCGTGATCGATCAACCACGGCTGAGCAACGATCGATATCCGGCCGGTCAGCACCACCTCACCCGAGTCGGGCCGCTCCACCACTGCACCCAGCAGAGGGTGCTCGGCCCTCGCCAACCCCAAACCGCGCAGATCGCCGCTACCAAGATCCATGGGCGGCAACCAAAATCGCTGCCGGTGAAAGGCGTAGGTTGGCAGCTCGACCCGACACCCACTCTCGAACGCCGCGCGCCAATCCACGGCGACGCCCGCGACGTGGGCCTGACCCACGGACAGCCAAAACCTGTCCAGCCCACCGTCATCGCGGCCCAGTGAGGGAATAACAACGGCCCCATCGGCCAAAGTGTCTTCGATGCCAGCGATCAACACCGGATGCGGACTGGATTCGATGAACACCCGATACCCCGCGTCGCACGCGCTGCGCACCGCCCGATCGAACTGCACAGTACGCCGGATACTTTGATACCAGTAGTCGGCGTCCAAACCGGCCGTGTCCATGAACTCACCGGTAGCGGTTGAAAAGAAAGCCACCGACGACGATTGAGGCTCAATGCCGGCCAGCGCCTCGACCAGAGGCTCACGAATCGCGTCCACCTGCGCCGAGTGCGAGGCATAGTCAACATCAATCCTGCGGGCACGCACGCCATCCGCCTCGCAACGCCGCACCAACTCTTCTAACGCACTTAACTCGCCAGAGACGACCACCGCCGACACACCATTGACCGCAGCGATATTCAGCCGGTCGCCGTCCTGGGCCACCAGCTCCTGCGCCTGCGACACCCCACACGCCAGCGAAACCATGCCCCCAGCACCCGACAACCCCACCAGCAGCCGACTTCGCAGCCCCACCACCCGCGCAGCGTCCTCCAGCGACAACCCACCCGCCACACACGCCGCCGCGATCTCACCCTGCGAATGACCGATGACCGCGTCGGGCACCACGCCCACCGAGCGCCACAATTCGGCCAGCGACACCATCACCGCCCACAAGACCGGCTGCACCACATCCACCCGACCCAGCCCCGGCGCACCCTCCACACCCCGAATGACATCGATCAAGGACCACTCCACGTGCTCACCCAGCGCCTTATCGCACCGATGCATGTGGTCGGCGAATACCTTCGAGGTATCCAGTAATTGGGCTCCCATACCGACCCACTGCGAGCCCTGGCCGGGAAACACAAACACCGTCTTGCCCGCCGTTCGGGCACGACCCACCACGACATTCACGCCAGGCTCACCGACGGCCAACCCGGCCAACCCGGCCAACAACCGCTCACGGTCGGCCCCGACCACCACCGCCCGATGCTCAAACACCGAGCGCGTCGACACCAACGACCACCCCACATCGGCCACACCCAGACCTGGGTCGGCGCCCACATGCGCCAACAACCGCTCAGCCTGACCCGCCAGCGCCTCAGCCGAACGAGCCGACAGCACCCAAGGAACCGTCGGCATGCCGCGATCGCCCGACACACCAACGCTTTCCAGCGCCGAGGCCTGCTCCAAGATCACATGAGCATTCGTTCCGCTGATGCCGAATCCGGACACTGCCGCCCTACGCGGCCGATCGACCGCCGGCCATGTCCGCGGCTCGGTCAACAACGACACCGCCCCGGTGGACCAATCCACTTGCGGCGTCGGCACATCCACGTGCAGCGTCTTGGGCATCACCCCATGCCGAATCGCCTGCACCGCCTTGATCACGCCAGCCACCCCCGCCGCCGCCGACGTGTGCCCCATGTTCGATTTGATCGACCCCAACCACAACGGCTGGTCCGGCGGCCGATCCTGCCCGTAGGTGGCCAAAATCGCCTGGGCCTCAATGGGATCCCCCAACGTAGTGCCCGTACCGTGGCCCTCCAGCAGATCTACATCTGCCGTGGTCAGCCGCGCACTCGCCAGCGCCGCCCGGATCAACCGCTGCTGCGCAGGCCCATTGGGGGTCGCCAGCCCGTTGGAGGCACCGTCCTGATTGACCGCCGAGCCCCGCACCACTGCCAACACCGGATGCCCCGACCGCTGCGCATCAGCCAACCGCTCCACCGTCAACACGCCGACACCCTCGGAAAAGGCGACGCCGTCGGCGACACCGGCGTACGCCTTGCACCGCCCGTCAGGGGAAAGCGCCCGCTGCCTGCTGAACTCCACGAACATCGCCGGGGTCGCCATCACCGTCACCCCGCCGACCAGCGCCAAATCGCACTCCCCCGACCGCAACGACTGCGCCGCCAAATGCAGTGCCACCAACGACGACGAACACGCCGTATCCACCGACACCGCGGGGCCCTCCAGACCCAGCGAGTATGCGACCCGCCCCGACGCGACGCTCAGCGTCGAACCGCGGATCCCGTACCTCTCCAGGTCGCCGGGCACCCGACCCTGGCCCCCGTAGGAACCGTAGAACACCCCGGCGAAGACGCCGGTCGAAGAGCCCCGCAGCGCCAACGGGTCGATTCCGGCCCGCTCCAGCGCCTCCCACGACACTTCCAGCAGCAGGCGCTGCTGCGGATCCATCGCCAACGCCTCGCTGGGTGCGATCCCAAAGAACGCGGCATCGAAATCCGCGACATCGGCCAAGAACCCGCCGCAGCGGGTGTACGACTTGCCTATCGCATCAGGATCGGGATCAAACAGGCCACCCAAATCCCAGCCACGGTCGGCCGGGAAATCCGACACCACGTCGCGGCCCTCGGCCACCATCTCCCATAAGGCCTGCGGCGAATCCACACCGCCCGGATACCGGCACGCCATCCCCACCACCGCGATGGGCTCGGTAGCTAAAGCCAAATACTCGCGGTTCTCTCGCTTTAGCCGTTCGTTTTCCTTGAGAGATTTGCGGAGGGCTTTGATCAGCTCGTCTTGCGTGTTATTCATACGACCCGGCCTTCCGCGTCACCAAAACGACGGGGTGAGGGGCCCGCGGTAGTCATCGCGATATTGCCGCAACTGCCGCTTATGGCTCGTGGATGCGGAATATCGACAGCTGAATGTCCGCCCACCACGGATTGCGCCTTTCATGAAACCCCGACCAACTCTTGTCATTGCATCGCCGCCATTCTCAAGGCGATGCCCTACAGCACGAACGGAAGTCCACGGGCGCGCTTCAGTGCCAGCGCAGCAACACGAGCTCGGAACAGAAGCCGGGACCCATCGCGAGCATCAGGCCCGGGCTTCCGCTGGGCGGCTTTTTGGCGATGGTGTCACGGAGCACATGCAGCACCGATGCCGACGAGAGATTGCCGATCTCACCGAGCGAACGCCAGGTCAGTTCCAGAGCCTCCGGTGGGAGGTCGAGGGCCTCGGTGATCGCCTCTATGACCTTGGGACCGCCGGGATGGCTGACCCAGGCGCCGATGTCGGTGGTGCTCAGGCCGTGGGCGGCCAAGAACGTGGTGACATCGTCTTCGATGTATTGCTGCACTACAGTCGCGACGTCCTTCGACAGCACGATTTCAAACCCTGCGGCGCCGATGTCGTAGCCCATAGTGCGCAGCGAGTCCGGGTAGAGGTGGCTGCGCGAATCGAGAATATCCGGCCCGCCGGCGCCGATCTCGTCGGCGCGACGCTCGCCGACAGCAACAACCGCTGCAGCCCCATCAGCAAACAGCGCACTGGCGACTAGACCCGCCAGCGATGGCTTGTATCCCGGGAAAGTGAGTGAGCAGAGCTCAACTGAGATCAGCGCGGCGATGCTGTCCGGCGCCCCGTGCAGGTAGTCGTGCAGCCGGGCCACCCCCGCCGCTCCGGCCACGCAGCCCAGGCCAAACAGCGGCACTCGCCGCACGTCGTCGCGCAGCCCGAGCCGCCCGGCGATCCGGGCATCAAGTGACGGCACCGCCAGGCCGGTGACCGTCGTCGTGATCAGCGCATCGAGGTCCTGCGGCTTCAGACCTGCCTCGTTCAGCGCTCCTACTAACGCCTCACAGCCGAGATCGACCGCTTTTTCGATGAAGATCCGGTTTGCCGCGCCGAAGTCGGCCAGCCCCGGATACTTATCTACCGACAGAGTCAGATGGCGACTATTGACCTTGGCGCTGGCATGCAGCTGCCGAACGATGTCTTCGTAACCCTCGAATCCCGGATGGTTGACAAACAACTCGGTCAATTCGCGCTGCGAATAGCGATAAGGCGGCAACGCACCGGACACACCTGCGATGACGCTCATCGATCCCACCCTTTGATGACGAAGATCAAGGCCGAGGGGTTCAACCCGATCGTCTAATGCACGAAGTTTAGTCGGTCTAAGACAACCCGGCAAAGTCCTGGGCTCATCCCAGCGCGGGCCGGAACAGCCTTCCCCTCAACGCGTCCACGGTTGTCTGGACCGCATCCAGTTGCTCGGAGACCCGGCGGGGGGCCGTGCCGCCCCGGGAGTCACGCGACGACACCGAGCCCTCGATCGTCAGCACATCGCGCACCGCCGGCGTTAGCTCGGGAGTGATGGCAGCGAGCTCGTCGTCGGTCAGCTCCTCGAGCCCGACGCCGCGCGCCTCGGCGGCGCGCACCGCGGCACCGGAGGCCTCGTGCGCGGAGCGGAACGGGACGCCTTGCCGAACGAGCCACTCGGCGATATCGGTGGCCAGCGTGTAGCCGGCCGGAGCCAGCGCCGCCATCCGCTCGACGTTGAACGTCAGGCTGGCAACCAGCCCCGCCATCGCCGGCAGCAGCAGCTCCAGCTGGGCCACCGAATCGAACACCGGCTCCTTGTCCTCCTGCAGGTCGCGGTTGTACGCGAGCGGCTGGGCCTTCAACGTCGCCAACAGCCCCGCCAGGTTTCCGATCAACCGCCCGGACTTTCCGCGAGCCAGCTCGGCAATGTCCGGATTCTTCTTCTGCGGCATGATCGAGCTGCCGGTGGACCACGAATCGTGCAGGGTCACGTAGCCGAATTCCGTCGAGCTCCAAATGATGATGTCCTCGGCCAGCCGCGACATATCGACGGCGATCATGGCGAACACGAACGCCGCCTCGGCGGCGAAATCCCGAGCGGCGGTCGCGTCGACGGAATTGTCGGCGGCGGCCGCGAAACCCAGATCCGCGGCGATCGCGTCGGGATCCAGACCCAACGACGATCCGGCCAGCGCTCCGGCTCCGTACGGGGACACCGCCGCGCGCTTGTCGAAGTCGACTATCCGGTCCACATCGCGCAGCAGCGGATGGGCGTGGGCCAGCAGATGGTGTGCCAGCAGGATCGGCTGGGCGGATTGCAGATGGGTCTTGCCGGGCATGATGGCCGTCGGGTGCGCGGCGGCCTGGGCGGCGAGCGCACCGACCAGATCGAGCACACCGGCGGCCACCCGCCGCACCGCGTCGCGCAGCCACATCCGGAACAGGGTGGCCACCTGGTCGTTGCGCGACCGCCCGGCCCGCAATCGGCCGCCCAGATCCGGCCCGACCCGGTCGATCAGCCCGCGCTCCAGCGCGGCGTGCACGTCCTCGTCGGTGACCAGCGGGCCGAAGCTGCCGTCGGCGACGTCTTCGGCGAGGCTGTCCAGCCCGGCCAACAGCCCGTCGCGCTGCTCCTCGGTGAGCAGCCCGGCTCGGAACAGCACGACGGTGTGGGCCCGCGACGCGGTGATGTCATAGGGAGCCAGCACCCAGTCGAAGTGGGTGGACCGGCTCAGCGCGGCCAACGCGTCGGACGGGCCGTCGGCGAACCGCCCACCCCACAGCGACCCCTCGCGAGTGCTCACTTCTGTGTGCCGAGCAGACGCAAAAGCCCCTTTGCGCCCGGCGTGTCGGGGGCTTTTGCGTCTGCTCGCCGAGGAACCGTCACCGCTGGTCCCGGCGGGACGCGATCTTCGACGACAACCCGTGCACGTAGACGAAGCCCTTGGACATGGACTGGTCGAAGCTGTCGCCCTCGTCGTAGGTGGCCAGATTGAAGTCGTACAGCGATTCGGCACTGCGGCGGCCGTTCACCGCGATGTGCCCGCCGTGCAACACCATTCGCACCTCGCCGGACACGTGCTCCTGAGTCTTGGCGACGAAGCTTTCCAGAGCGACCTTCAGCGGCGAGTACCACAGCCCGTCGTAAACCAGTTCGGCCCAGCGCTGGTCGGTGTGCCGTTTGAACCGGCCCAGCTCGCGCTCGAGGGTGACGTGTTCGAGTTCGGTGTGCGCGGTAATGAGCACCATGGCGCCGGGTGCCTCGTAGATCTCGCGGCTCTTGATGCCCACCAGCCGGTCCTCGACCACGTCGAGGCGTCCGACGCCCTGCGCGCCGGCGCGGGCATTGAGTTCCTCGATGGCCTGCAGCATCGACACCGGCTTGCCGTCGATCGAGACCGGTACGCCCTTTTCGAAGCCCACGATGACCTCATCCGGCGTGCTCCAGTTGAGGGTGGGGTCTTCGGTGTAGGCGTAGATGTCTTTAGTGGGCGCGTTCCACAGGTGCTCCAGGAAGCCGGTCTCCACCGCGCGGCCCCAGACGTTCTGGTCGATCGAGAACGGCGAGCGCTTAGTGACGTTGAGCGGGATGGCGTTCTCCTCGGCGAACGCGATCGCCTTCTCCCGCGTCCAGGCGTAGTCGCGGACCGGCGCCAGCACCTCCAGATCCGGTGCCAACGAGGCGAACCCGACCTCGAAGCGGACCTGATCGTTGCCCTTACCGGTGCAGCCATGCGCGACGATGCTGCCGCCGTGCTCGCGGGCGGCGGCGACCAGGTGCTTGGCGATCAGCGGCCGGCTGATCGCTGACACCAGCGGGTAGCGGTCCATATACAGCGCGTTGTTCAAGACGGTGGGCAGGCAGTACCCCTCGGCGAACTCGTCGCGGGCGTCGACCACGACGGCTTCGACGGCGCCGCAGTCCAGCGCGCGCTGGCGCACCAGCTCCATGTCCTCGCCACCCTGGCCGAGGTCAATCGCCACCGCTACGACCTCACGGCCGGTCTCCTTGCCTATCCAGCTGATCGCCACCGAGGTGTCCAGACCGCCGGAATACGCCAGGATGACGCGTTCTGACATTGAGCAATCTCCTTATTTGAGACGTTCCAGGGTGGCGGCCAGCTCGGCGCCTTTCATCGGGTCGCGGGCAGCCACGAAGACCGTGTCGTCGCCGGCGATGGTGCCAACGACGTACGGTAGCGCCGCGCGATCGATCGCGGAGGCCAAATAGTTGGCCCCGCCGGGTGGGGTTCGCAACACCGCGAGGTTCGCGCTGCAGTCGACGGACACCAGCAGCTCGCTGAGTAGCCGCGACAGCCGCGCGGTGCCGCCGGACACGCCCCGCACCGGGCTGCCGTCCTCGGGTACCACGTAGACGCCGACGCCGCCGTCGGCGCCACGAAGTTTGACCGCGCCGAGCTCTTCGAGGTCGCGCGACAGCGTGGCCTGGGTGACCTCGATGCCCTCGTCGGCCAGCAGGGTGGCCAACTCACTTTGGCTGCGCACCGACTCCGAGGACAGGATCGCCACGATGCGGTCTTGGCGACCGACGCGGGTGGTTTCGGGTGCGGCCTTCGAGCGCGTCATTGCGACCGCTCCAGCAACCACACCAGCAGCGCCTTCTGCGCGTGCAACCGGTTTTCGGCCTCGTCCCAGACCACGCTGGCCGGTCCGTCCATCACCTCGTCGGTGATCTCGTCGTTGCGGTGGGCCGGAAGGCAGTGCAGCACAATGGCTTCCGGGTCGGCCAGGTCGACGAGTCGCGTGTTGATCTGGAATGGCCGGAACGGCTTCACCCGGTCCAGTCCGTCGTCCTCCTGCCCCATCGAAGTCCACGTGTCGGTGACCAGGACGTCGGCGCCGGCGGCGGCCTTGTCGGCGTCGGCGGTCACGGTCACCGAGGCGCCGGTGGCTTCGGCGCGCCGCTCGGCGGCGGCCACCACCGCCGGGTCCGGCGCGAAGCCCTCGGGTGCGGCGACGGTGACGTGCACACCGGCGGTGACTCCGCCCAGCAGCAGCGAATGGGCCATGTTGTTGGCGCCGTCGCCGAAGTAGGACAGCTTCAGGCCGCGCAGCGACCCCTTGCGTTCGGCGATGGTGTGCAGATCGGCCAGCACCTGGCAGGGGTGGAACGCGTCGGAGAGCGCGTTGACCACCGGCACCGTCGCGGTCGAGGCCATGTCCTCCAGCCGGTCTTGCCCGAAGGTCCGCCAGACGATGGCATCGACGTAGCGGGACAACACGTTTGCCGTGTCCTGCAGGGTCTCGTCGCGGCCCATCTGGGTGCTGCGGGCGTCCACGACGACGGCATGCCCGCCGAGCTGCGCGATGCCGACCTCGAAGGAGAATCGGGTGCGGGTGGAGTTCTTGTCGAAGATCACCGCGACCCCGCGCGGGCCCTCGAGGGGACGGCGACTGAATGGGTCCTTCTTCAGTTCGGCGGCCAGCTGCAGGACGTCGGCCTGTTCGGCCGGCGACAGGTCGTCGTCGCGCAGGAAATGTCTGGTCACACGCACGCTCCGGATGCGTCGAGGATGCCGGGCAGGGCGGCGATGAAGCTGTCGATCTGGGCTTCGGTGATGATCAGCGGCGGCGCCAACCGGATGACGTCGGGGGCGGCGGCGTTGATTAGGAACCCGGCGTCGCGCGCGGCCGTCTCGGTGTCCTTGGCGCGCGGCGCGGTGAGCACCACGCCCCACAGCAGTCCGCGGCCGCGCACGTGGTCGATCAGCGGGTGGCGCAGCGATTCGATGCCGTGCCGCACCGACTTACCCAGCACCTCGGCATGCCGCACGAGGTCCTCCTCGGCGAGCACCCGGACCACCGCCAGGGCCGCCGCGGTGCACACCGGATTGCCGCCGAAGGTGCTGCCGTGCAGACCGGGCGTCAGCAGCTCCGCGGCCGGCCCGACGGCCAGGCACGCCCCGATCGGCAGCCCGCCGCCCAGCCCCTTGGCCAGGGTCACCACATCCGGGGTGATGCCGGCGTGCTGGTGGGCGAAAAAGGCGCCGGTGCGGCCCATTCCGGTCTGCACCTCGTCGAGCACCAGCAGGGCGCCGTGCTTCGCGGTGATGTCGCGTGCGGCGGCCAGATAGCCCTCGGGCGGAACGACAACCCCGCTTTCGCCCATGATCGGCTCCAGGAATACCGCCGCGGTGTCGTCGCCGACCGCGGCGGCCAGCGCGTCGGTGTCGCCGTACGGCACGTGGCTGACGTAGCCGGGCAGCGGCTCGAACGGCGCCTGCTTGGCCGGCTGGCCGGTCAGCGCCAGCGAGCCCATCGTCCGGCCGTGGAAACCCTCTTGTGCGGCAACAAGTTTCGTGCGCCCGGTGAGCCGGGACAGCTTAAACGCCAGCTCGTTGGCCTCCGTGCCGGAGTTACAGAAAAAGACCCGAGTCTGCTTGTCGGCACCCAGCAGCGCGACCAGTTCTTCCGCGAGCGCGATACCCGGTTCGGTGGCATAGAAGTTGGAGGTGTGGCCCAGCGTCGACACCTGCTGCGTCACCGCCTCGATCACGGCCGGGTGGCGATGGCCGAGGACGTTGACCGCGATGCCGCCCAGCAGGTCCAGATACGTCTTGCCGTCCACGTCGGTGACCACGGCGCCGTCGCCGCTGGCCAGCGCCACCGGCGGGGTGCCGTAGTTGTTCATCATCACGGCTTCCCACCGCTGCTTCATAGTCGCCGTGTTAGTCATGCGGACACCACCTTGGTGCCGGTGCCCGCGTCGGTGAACAGCTCCACCAGCACGCAGTGTTTGACCCGACCGTCGATCACGTGCGCGCTGGGCACACCCGCTGTCACCGCTCGGAGACAGGCCTCAACTTTGGGGATCATGCCCGCCTCCAGGGTGGGTAGCAGTTGCGCCAATGTGGCGGTGTCGATTTCGCTGACCAACGAGTCCCGATCGGGCCAGCTGGTGTAGAGGCCTTCGACATCGGTGAGCATCAACAGCTTTTCGGCTCCCAAGGCTTCGGCCAGCGCCGCCGCGGCGGTGTCGGCGTTGATGTTGTGCACCACACCCTCGACATCCGGAGCGAGCGTGGACACCACCGGAATACGGCGCGCCGCAATCAGATCCAGGACCGCCGCGGTGTTGACCCTGTCGACGTCTCCCACCAGGCCGATGTCGGTGGCCACGCCGTCGACGGTGACGCTGCGCCGCACGGCGGTGAACAGTTGCGCATCCTCCCCGGTGAGGCCGACGGCGTAGGGGCCATGCGTGTTGATCAGGTTGACCAGTTCGCGACCCACCTGCCCGAACAGCACCATCCGGGCCACGTCGAGCACTTCCGGTGTGGTGACCCGGAATCCGCCCTTGAAGTCACCCTTGTCGATACCCAGGCGGCGCAGCATGGCGGTGATCTGCGGTCCGCCTCCGTGCACCACGACGGGATGGATGCCGCAGTTGCGCAGGAAGGCCATGTCGGCGGCGAACGCCGCCCGCAGCGTCTCGTCGGTCATCGCGTTGCCGCCGTACTTGATGACGACGATCTTGCCGTGCAGCTGCTTGAGCCAGGGCAGGGCCTCGGCCAGGACCTCCGCCTTGACCTGGGTCGGTAATGCGTCAGCCGCCGTGGTCATAAGCGCCGCTCCTCCTCATCGCTTCGCTCTGCATCGTCGCCGGCGCGGCTCATGTGCTGTAGGCCGAGTTCTCTTCGACGTACGCGTGCGACAGATCGGTCGTCCGGATGGCGGCTTGACCGTCGCCGATGCTGAGGTCGACGGTAATGGCGATGTCGGGCCCGGAGAGGTCGACGTCGCGCGCGCCCGGCGCCCCCACTCCGTCGATGCACACCGGAGAACCGTTGAATGACACGGTGATCCGATCGGGGTCGAGGGTGACCCCGGGCGCCAGGCCGACGGCCGCGAGCACCCGCCCCCAGTTGGGATCCGACCCGAACAGCGCGGTCTTGACCAGGCTGTCGCGCGCTATCGAGCGGGCGGCTGACACCGCCTGGTCCTCGGAGGCGGCCCCGGTCACCGACACGATGACGCGTTTGGTGACGCCCTCGGCGTCGGCTTGCAGCTGCGCGCACAGGTCGTCGCAGACCCGGAGCACCGCGTCGTCGAGATCGGCCTGCGGCGGGGCGATCCCGCTGGCGCCCGATGCCAGCAACAGCACCGTGTCGTTGGTGGAACAGCAGCCGTCGATGTCGAGCCGGTCGAACGTGCGGGAGCTGGCGCGGCGCAACGCCTGATCGAGCGCTGCCGGATCGGCGACCGCGTCGGTGGTCAGCACACACAGCATGGTGGCCAGTGACGGCGCCAGCATGCCAGCTCCTTTGGCCATCCCCCCGACCGTCCATTTGTTGCGATGATGCAGCGCAACCTGTTTGGGCACGGTATCGGTGGTCATGATGGCGTGGGCGGCGTCCTCGCCGCCGTTTAGCCCGCCGGCCATCTCGTGCACGATTTCAGTCACACCGGCCAGCACCTTGTCCATCGGGAGCCGGTCGCCGATCAGGCCCGTGGAGCAGACGGCGACCTCGACGGCCCCGGTCTCGGTTCCCCAGTCCGACAGCGCGGCGGCGACCGCCTCCGCGGTGGCGTGGGTGTCCTGGAACCCGGCCGGGCCGGTGCACGCGTTGGCGCCGCCGGAGTTGAGGATCACCGCGCGCAGCTGCCCCGTGGTCAGCACCTGTTGAGTCCAGAGCACCGGCGCGGCCTTGACGTTGTTGCGGGTGAACACACCGGCGGCCGCGTAGTCCGGTCCCTCGTTGAAAACCAGCGCGAGATCCCGTGCCCCCGACGTCTTGAGCCCGGCCGCAATGCCGGCGGCCCGAAAGCCCGCCGGCGCGGTGACACCCTGCGCGCGCAGCAGCCTTGTCTCGCTTGTTTCGTCGGCTACTCGAGTCGTTGGCGCCACTCCTCCGGTCCCGGCTTGAAAGCTGCCCGAGCCGGCATCATCGTCGTCGGCGCGGGTCATGGCGCCACCCCAACCACCGAAAGTCCTTCGCTCTCCGGCCAGCCCAACGCCAGGTTCATCGACTGCACCGCGGCACCGCCCGTGCCCTTGACCAGATTGTCGATCGCCGCGATCGCGACAAACGTCTCGGCGGCCTCGTCCACCGCGACGGCGATGTGCGCCGCGTTGCTGCCAATCACCGACCCCGTGCGCGGCAGCTGCCCCTCGGGCATCAGATAGACGAAAGGCTCCGCATCATAAGCCTTTTCATAGGCGGCCCGTAGCTGCGACAACGGCGACCGGGTGCGCGCGGTGCAGGTGGCCAAGATGCCGCGCGAGGTCGGGATGAGCACCGGGGTGAACGACACGGTGACATCGCGGGCACTGACGCTGCGTAGCCCCTGCGCGATTTCGGGGGTGTGCCGGTGGGCGCCGGCGATGTTGTAGGCACGGGCCGACCCGATGACTTCGGAGCCGAGCAAGTCGGTCTTGGCCGCACGACCGGCTCCGGAGGTGCCGCTGACGGCGACAACGGTAACCGCGGGTTCGACGAGGTCCTGGGCGATCGCGGGCAGCAGCGCCAGCAGTGCCGCCGTCGGGTAGCAGCCGGGAACGGCGATGCGGCGCGCGCCCGTCAGTTGCTCACGGGCACCGGGCAACTCCGGCAGCCCGTAGGGCCAGCTGCCGGCGTGCGGGGACCCGTAGAAGTGTTCCCACGCGGCGGCGTCGGTGAGACGGAAGTCCGCTCCGCAGTCGATGATCAGGGTGTCCGGGCCGAGTCGTTCGGCCAGCGCTGCCGAATGCCCGTGCGGTAAGGCCAAAAAGACCACATCGTGGCCGGCGAGCACGGCCAGCTCGGTGGGCTCCAGCGTTCGCTGGGCCAGCGGCGTCAGGTGCGGATGGTGCTCCCCGAGCGTGCTACCGGCGCTGGCCGCGGCGGTTACCGCGCCGATGGTCAGCCGGCCGTCGGAATACGCCGGATGCCCGAGCAGCAGCCGCAGGATCTCCCCGCCCGCATAGCCGCTGGCACCGGCAACCGCCACCCTTGTTGCATCGGCCATTCGAACGATTCTGCATGATTATGCAGTAGTTTGCAAATTAATTCCCTGCTGGATCGCGTCCGCGAGCTGTTCGGGCGTTAGGCGCGCAAAACGGCGCCGACCGTAGCGGCTGCGTGCTGCACGGCGGCGTCACGCGCCGCGCTGGCGTCGTCTTCGGTCAGCGTGCGATCCGGCGCGCGGAAGCGCAACGCGAACGTCAGCGACTTGCGATCCTCGCCGATCTGCGGGCCGGTGAAGACGTCGAACAGCTGAATGTCCTCGAGCAGTTCGCCGGCGCCCTCGCGAACGGCGTCGGCCACCGCCTGGGCGGGCATATCCGCGGACACCACCAGGCTGACGTCTTGGAACACCGCCGGAAACGGCGACACCCTGGGCGCCGGCAGTGCCTCGACGGCGGGAATCGCATCGAGATTCAGCTCCAGCGCGCAGCTGTCCTTCGGTAGGCCGGAGCGTTCGATCACGGCGGGATGCAGCTGGCCGGCATGACCGACGGAAGTTTCCCCGACCAGCACCTCCGCGCAGCGACCCGGATGCCACGGCAGGTATTGGGCCGCACGCAAAGTCACGTCGACGCCGCTGGCGCGGGCGATGATGCGCACGGCCTCGAAAGCGTCGGCGGCTTCGACCCGGCGGCCGGGACCCCAGGGGCCGCGCGGTTCACGTAACCCGGCCAGCACCACGGCCACATGCTGCGGTTGCCGGGGCAGGGACGCGTCCAGCATGGCGATTTCGTCGTCGGTCGGCCGGCGGTGGACGGGGATGAGTCCGACACCGCGAGTCTTCTCGGTCGGCCGCACCACCTGCGCGAGGGCAAACAACGCGGCATCGACCAGGCCGCGAGATACGTTGCGTGCCAAAGCCTCCAGCAAAGCGGGTAGCAGCGTGGTGGCCAGCTGCGGACGATCGGCCTCCAAGGGGTTGAGCACGTGCGTCGTCACGCGTCGCGGGTCGTCGCCCGGCAGTCCCCACAGGTCGAAGACACCGGCGGGCAGAAACGGTGTCGGCAGGATCTCGACGTAACCCGACTGCGCCAGCGCCTTTCCGATCGCACGGCTGCGCTTTTGCGCGGCGGTCAGGCCGGCGCCCGCGGGTGCCAATGGCAGCACCGACGGGACGACCTCGAGGCCTTCCAGCCGCAGCACTTCCTCGACCAGATCGGCGGGCTGCAGCAGATCGGGTCGCCAACTCGGCGGCGTGACGATCAGGGTGTCGCCGTCAGCGGTGACTTGAGCGCCGATCTGGGTCAGCCGCCTGGCGCTCGCGCCTGGCGCATACGCCACCCCGGCGACGCGGTCCGGCAGGTCGGTGGCGATCTGGATCTGCGGCAGCGTCCAGTCATCGCGCGGCGGGTCGCCCCGCCAGTCGGTCAGGGTGGGTGCGACCACTCCCCCGGCGATGTCGGCGAGCAGTGCTGCGCAGCGGTCCAGGGCGGCCACCGAGACGGCCGGGTCCACCGCGCGCTCGTAGCGCCGCGCGGCCTCGCTGGGCAGGTGCAGCCGGCGCTGGGTGCGCGATACCGCCGCCGCGTCCCACACCGCCGCCTCCAGCAGCACGTCGGTGGAATCGGCACGCACCTCGGTGCTTGCGGCGCCCATCACCCCGCCGATCGCCGTGGTCGCGACGTCATCGACGATCAGGACGTCGGCCGGATCGAGCTTGCGTTCGACGTCGTCGAGGGTGACGACGGTCTCGCCCGGATGGGCGAACCGCACCGCGAAGGCCCCGGTGATGCGGTTGCGGTCGTGGGCATGCATGGGGTGACCCAGTTCCAGCATCACGTAGTTGGTCACATCTACGGCCGGAGATGTCGCACGGATCCCCGATAACAGCAGGCGGCGTTGCAGCCACCACGGCGACACGGCGGCGGGGTCGATCCCGGTGACCGGGCGCAGCGCAAAGCGCCGCACACCCGTGGCGGGGTCCACCGTCAACGGCCAGGCCTCTCCGTCGACCGGTAACGGCTTGATGACCTCGTTCGATGCCGGGTCGACGAAGTCCAGGTCATAGGCACACGCGATCTCGCGGGCCAGGCCGCGCACCGACATGCAGTAGCCACGGTCGGGCGTGATGGCCAAATGGAAAACCACATCGTCGAGCCCGAGCACGGCGGCGCCGTCGGCGCCGGGTTCGACGGTCCCTGGCGGCAGCACCAGGATCCCGGCATGGTCTGCGCCCAAACCGAGTTCGGCCGCCGAGCAGATCATCCCGTCGGAGGTGCGGCCGTAGGTCTTGCGCGACGCGATGGCAAAGCCGCCGGGCAAGGTGGCACCGGGCAACGCCACCACAACCAAATCGCCTATCACGAAATTTGTTGCACCGCAGACAATCTCACGCTGCTGCGGCTCACCGACGTCGACCAGGCAGGCTCTGATCGGTTTCTTGAAACCGGTGAGCTCCTCAATCTCGGCCACCCGCCCCACCGCGAGCGGGCCGTCGACGGGGCCGAGGGTGATCACCTCTTCGACCTCGTGGCCGATGCGCACCAGCGCCTGCCCGACTTCGTCGGGCCCGACGTCCCAGCCCGGCGCGCCGGCGGAAATCACCTCGCGCAGCCAGCTGTACGGGAGGCGCATCAGGCACCCACCCCAAACGGCAAGGAGAAGCGGATGTCCCCTTCGACCATGTCGCGCATGTCGGGAATGCCGTTGCGGAACTGCAGGGTTCGCTCCAGACCCATCCCGAACGCGAAGCCGGAGTAGACCTCCGGGTCAATTCCCGCGGCCCGCAACACGTTTGGGTGCACCATTCCGCAGCCGCCCCACTCTACCCAGTCGGCGCCGCCCTTCTTGTTGGCGAACCACACGTCGACCTCGGCGGAGGGTTCGGTGAACGGGAAGAAGTGTGGCCGGATGCGGGTGCGCGCCAACGGCCCGAACTCGGCACGCGCGAAGGCGTCCAGTGTTCCGCGCAGGTGCGCCATGGACAGGCCGCGATCCACGGCCAAGCCCTCGACCTGGTGGAAGACCGGCGTGTGGGTGGCGTCGAGTTCGTCGGTGCGGAAGGTGCGGCCGATCGAGATGATGTAGACCGGCAGCTCACGTTCGAGCAGGGTGCGCACCTGCACGGGTGACGTATGAGTGCGCAGCAGCTGCCGGGAACCCTCGGGCGCGATGTAGAAGGTGTCCTGCTCGCTGCGCGCCGGGTGGTCGGGCGGAAAGTTGAGGGCGTCGAAGTTGAACTGTTCGGTCTCGACCTCGGGCCCCTCGGCCAGTTCCCAGCCCATCGCGATGAACGTGTCGGCGATGTGCTCGGCCAATATCGTGATCGGGTGGCGGGCGCCGGTCGGCTGGCGAGTCGACGGCAGCGTGACGTCGATGCGTTCGGCGACCAGCACCGCCGCGTCGCGTTGGTCACGCAGGACCGCCAGCCGTTCGTCGTAGCCGCGCTGGACCTCGGCGCGGGCGGTGTTGACGCGCTTGCCGGCGTCCGCGCGGTCGGCTTTGGGCAGGGTGGCCAGCGCTTGTCGCGCCAGTGCCAAGGGCGAGCGGTCACCCAGCTGCTCGGTCTTGACGCGCGCCAGGGCGTCGAGATCGTCCGCAAGCGTGATGGCCTGCTGGGCGGCGCTGACCGCCTTGGCCAACGCTTCCGGCGATAGATCGACGGTGTGATCACCCACGCGGCGACACTCTCCTAGCTGACCGGGCTGTTCGGTGCGCTCGCATCGTCGCGAAGCGGCACTCACTCGATTGCGCGCAGCACGGATGTGGCGCAAGTGCCGATCATAAGTGATCAGATGCCTGCCGCTCGGCGCCCTTCCGCTCGTGGCGGGCTCGGCGCGACGCTCAGCCGGTCAGTACCGGCTGCGCAGCGACGAGGGAGGCCGCCGAGGGCGCCATGCGCGCCCTGGTCAGCCGGACAAGCTGGTGGACCGCCACGGCGCCCAGCAGGCCGAACGCCGACGCGGCGGCCATGGTCCCCCAGTGGTGGGCCAGCAACAGGAAGCCAAACCCTGAGGACACCAGGAGCATCAGGAAGCGCACGGGCGTCCAGTGGATCGGCCCGCGGAACTGGGCGGACACCAGCAGTCCGAGGATCACGGCGATGGTGTGCCCCGCATCGGTGAAATCGCCACCGACGACGGCGGAGGCCATGGCCGCAAAGACCCACCAGCCGACCCACGCCGGCCGCCAGCGGCGCGGAATCGCCGCCGTCAGCGCTCCGAGCACCGCGAGGGCGCCATAGCTCATCCCGACGTCACTGGCCCGGGTGATCGACCACGGCAGCCAGCCGAACTCCACCGCGGCCGCGAGGGCGCCGACGACCACCAGCGTCGCGCCGATGTGGCCGACGACGAATGCCACCATCAGCCGGATGCTGCGCAAATGCAGCTCCGCGAGTGCCAGCAGGCACGTCAGGAATGGCATCCAGAAGTACAGCGGACCGGCATCGACGACGAAGGCGCTGCCCAGCAGGGTCCCCAGACGTCCGTGCGCCAGGTTGTGCAGGTTTGTGCTGGCGTGCTGAATGACCAGTTCACGGGTGTGCGGATCCAGCGAGAGGATCGCAAAACTGACCGCGGCGAGAATCGCCACATATCCCACGGTGAAGCGGACCCGCGCTACCCGGGACAGGATTCCGTAAATCATTACCCTCCACTATGCCCGCGCATTTGTTTCAGCCGTTTCAACGTTAGGTAAGAACTCCCTACGAGTTCGGAGCCGATATATCGCTAAGTCCGCGGGAATGCCGGTGAGTTTGCTGGCAAAAACGGGTTTGCGTGCGCGTTTGGCGATGACCCCTAGTGCGTCCAGTTCGCTTTGCGGTATCAGGTCCAGCGTCGAACTCGACACCATGACGCCACCTTTGGTGGCGCGTTCCATCACCCGGGCCGCGATGTTGACGTCGACGCCGAGCCAGTCAGCAGCTAGCCGCTGCGGCCGACCGGTGTGGATCCCAACCCGCATTCGGGGTGTATATCCTTCCACCTCGACGTTTTTCACCGCCTCCCGAGCGGCCAACACGGCCCCGACGGCGACCGTCGGATTGCGGAACACCGCCATGATGCCGTCACCGAGCCGTTTGACGATATGCCCGCCGGCGTCGAGCAGCGGCGGCTCGACGGCCCGCGCCACCTGACGCAGCAACGCCAGGGCCGCGTCGTCGCCCACTTCCAGGGACCACGTCGAGAAGCCGACGAGGTCGGTGAACACGAGCGTCACCTCGGGGTTTGCTGGCTGTCGCGAAACCGCCTCGGTCAACGCTTGCCACATCTGCAATACGCTCAGGCTGACCTCCCGCGATGCCGCATTGCGATCGCCCAGCAGCCGGTCGGCGGCGCGTGCCGCTGCACGCGGACCTCCCTCACCGGCAGTCGACAACGGGTCGCCGAACTCTGGATCGCCGGGCAATAGCCGCCGCGCCCGCCGGACGAACGCCACGACCCCCGGACTGTGATTGGTGGTACGCAGCCACCGTGCTGCGCTGTGCACCGGAGAACGTCGCGGCGGCTCCAGCGCAGCCGGAGTGTCTTTGGTTGCCTTAGTTCCTTTGGGCTCGCCGGCCTCCTGCTCGCGAGGCCCAACTTCCACCTGGCAAGGGTAGGTGGTTTGTGTCGAGCCAGGCAACGACGACCGCCGCAGTCTGTGTCACATCTCGCAACGAACGACCGACCCGGCGCAAGCGCCGGCCCTACAACTTGCGGATCACACTCGTCTTCCGAAGCCGGACCGAGGAGCCCCGCGACGTGAACGTTGATCCCCGAGCCCGCCTGTGTTGCTAACGACTCCGAGGTCGTCTCCTGGCCATCAAGGAAGGCTCTCACGGCGTTGCCGGGAGTGTGCGTGAGCGCACCGACCGCCGCCACGCGCGCCCGCTGGACAGCGCGTTGCCGATTGCCGCGTTGCTGCTTGGAGCGCGGTCGCAGGTAGCGCAGCGAGGACGCCAGACGTACTGCCGAGACTACAACTTTTGGTTGAAATGGCTCCGGCGCTGCGGATCCCGGCCGCCCGGCAACGCCACCGCCTGTCCGATCCCGCGAGAAACAGCCTGATCACGCCGCTGCGTCGTGGTTGTGGACACTCGATAACAGCATCCGTGGCAGTAGCCGAAATCGTAGACAACGTGCGTTGTCAAGTTTATCGTGAGCCCAATCAGGAGTAGGAGGCCGCGATGACTGCGACACGACCATCCGGGACATCCGCCGATCCGCTCGGACCAGATTCACTCACCTGGAAGTATTTCGGCGACCTGCGCACCGGAATGATGGGTGTGTGGATCGGCGCGATCCAGAACATGTACCCGGAGTTGGGCGCCGGTGTCGAGGAACATTCGATCCTGCTGCGCGAACCGCTGCAGCGAGTGGCCCGCTCCGTCTACCCGATCATGGGCGTGGTCTACGACGGCGATCGGGCCGCCGACACCGGCCAGCAGATCAAGGGCTACCACCGCACCATCAAAGGTGTCGACACCCAGGGGCGTCGCTATCACGCCCTGAATCCGGAGACGTTCTACTGGGCGCATGCGACGTTCTTCATGCTCGTCATCAAGGTGGCCGAGTACTTCTGCGGAGGCCTGAGCGAGGCCGAGAAGCGCCAGCTTTTCGACGAGCACGTGCAGTGGTACCGGATGTACGGAATGAGCATGCGGCCGGTGCCGAACTCCTGGGAGGAATTTCAGGACTATTGGGAGCGCGTCGGCCGTGAAGAGCTGGAGGTCAACCAGGCCACCCTGGACATCTTCCAGATGCGGATTCCCAAGCCGAAGTTCGTCCTGTTGCCCACGCCGATCTGGGACCAGATGTTCAAGCCGCTGGTGGCCGGTCAGCGCTGGATCGCGGCCGGCCTGTTCGAGCCGGCTGTGCGCGACAAGGCGGGCATGCGCTGGACACCCGGCGACGAGATCATGCTGCGGGTGTTCGGCAAGCTGGTAGAGCTGGCGTTCCTGGCGGTTCCCGACGAAATCCGGCTGCATCCGCGGGCGCTGGCGGCCTACCGGCGCGCGGAGGGACGGATTCGCAACGACGCCCCGCTGGTCGAGGCGCCGGCATTCGTGGGCCCGCCGCGTGACCGCCGCGGGCTGCCGATGCATTACTTTCCCCCGCGGTCGCGGTCCCCGCTCGAGCCGGCCAAGTTCCTCATGGAGCGCGCGGGGTCGTTAGTGCACGGCACGCTCTCGATCGCGGGTCTGCGTCCCGCCCGGGGCCGCAGCAAGAGGGCGGCCTAAGCCAGCGCTCGCGCGCTTTGGTACAGACAGATCGCCGCGGCGGAGGCGACATTCAGGCTCTCCGCACCGCCGGACATCGAGATGCGCACCCGATGGTCGGCGCCGTCGGCGATCTCGGCGGACAAGCCGTGCGATTCAGGCCCGAACAGCCAGGCGGTTGGCTTGCCCAACAGTTCACCCGCATCGTCGAGGGACGTCTCACCGTCCACGGTGGTCGCCAGCACCTGCAGCCCGGCGGCGCGCAACGCGCTGACGGCGGCCTGCGCATCGGGCGCGACGACGACCGGAATCGAGAAGATGCTGCCCGCCGAAGCACGCAGGCATTTGCCGTTGTAGGGGTCGACGCTGTGGCCGCCCAGGATCACGGCCGCCGCCCCCATCGCATCGGCAATGCGGATTACCGTGCCCGCGTTGCCCGGCTCGCTGATCTCGACGGGAACCGCGACCAGCCGCGGTGAGCCCGCCAGCACATCCTCCAGCCGAGTCGACGGCATCTCGCACACCGCGACCAGCCCTGCCGGAGTCACGGTGTCGGACAGCGCCTTTGCGGCCCGTTCGGTCACCAGGTGAACCGGCCACTGGGCTGCGCCAAGGAATGACGAGTACCGCTCGGCGGCGGACTCGGTGACGAAGACATCGCGAACCAGCCCGCGCGCCGAAGCGGCCTCAACCAGGTTGAGGCCTTCGGCGAGAAATCTTCCGGCACGCCGCCGGGCGACGTGACGATGCAGTTTGACCGCAGCGACCACCGTGGCCGAGCGTTCGGTGAGCATCGCAAGCTCGAGTAGCCCGGAGGTTAGGCGGCCTCTCCGCTGGGCGCGTTGACATCCTCAGGCAGCGCCGCCCGGGCGACGTCAACGAGCGCGGTGAACGCCGCCGGATCGGTGATCGCAATGTCGGCGAGGTTCTTGCGGTCCACCTCGACGCCGGCGGCCTTGAGGCCCTGGATCAGCCGGTTGTAGGTGATGTCGTTGGCGCGCGCGGCCGCGTTGATCCGCGAAATCCACAGCTTGCGGAATTCGCCCTTGCGCGCACGGCGGTCGCGGAAGGCGTAGTTCAGCGAATGCAGCTGCTGCTCTTTGGCTTTGCGGTAGAGCCGGGACCGCTGGCCGCGATAGCCCTTCGAGGCCTTCAGGACGCTGCGCCTCTTCTTGTGGGCGTTGACTGCCCGCTTCACGCGTGCCATGGATGTTCCTACTTCCGTTCGTACGTAAATGGTCAGGTGCCGGAGCGCTGTTCCGGCGAGCCGGTTAGCCGTTCAGCAGCGCGTTGACCCGTTTGGTGTCGTTGGCTGCGACCGTGGTGCGGCCGTCCAGCCGCCGGGTGCGTTTGGTCGGTTTGTGCTCGAGCAGGTGCCGACGATTGGCTTTTTGGCGGACGATCTTGCCGGTACCGGTGCGCCGGAACCGCTTCGAGGCCCCGCTATGAGTCTTGGCCTTGGGCATGTTTCCTCTACTTCTTCAGGTCTCTGCTGTTTCTTGACGTTCTTGTTGTTCTGGTCAGTTCGGTGCAGCGTTGGTGTCGTCGGCCGCGTCCGACTCGGGTGCCGGCGCGGGCTCGTGTCCCTCCGGATGCCGCGCCCTGGCACGAGTCTTTGCGCCGCGGTGTGGTGCCAGCACCATCGTCATGTTGCGCCCGTCCTGCTTGGCCGAGGTTTCGACGAATCCGTAATCGGCGACGTCTGCCCCCAGCCGCTGCAGCAATCGGTAGCCCAGCTCGGGCCGCGACTGCTCACGTCCGCGGAACATGATGGTGACCTTGACCTTCGATCCCGCTTCCAGGAAGCGGACCACGTGACCCTTCTTGGTCTCGTAGTCATGATCGTCGATCTTCGGTCGCAGCTTTTGTTCTTTGACGACGGTCTGCTGTTGATTGCGGCGGGACTCGCGCGCCTTCTGCGCCGCCTCGTATTTGTACTTGCCGTAGTCCATGATCTTGCAGACCGGAGGTCTGGCGTTCGGGGCTACTTCGACAAGGTCGAGATCGGCGTCCGCGGCGACGCGGAGTGCGTCTTCGATACGCACGATGCCTACCTGTTCTCCCCCTGGGCCGATCAATCGGACTTCAGGTACGCGGATGCGCTCGTTGACGCGGGTCTCAGTGCTGATGGGGCCTCCCTCGTTTGGCTTCTAGTCACGACCGCTAAAACTTATGCCCAGGGCCCGTCAGGATTCAGCGGTGAAAACACCACGCCATCAGCAAAAAAGCCCTGCCAAGCAGGGCCCAATGCCGACCGATCTCGACTTGAAGCTAGTCAAGCCGCCCGCGCCACGCGCAGAACAGGCATTACACGATGCCCGTGACCGGACCGCTTAGCCTTGACTTGATCTCGTGGCCAGCGGTGGGAGTGGGACTCCACTTACTGTCCCTGGCGTTCGCCAGGATGGTCGCGGGAGTGAGTCTACCAGGCATGAGGCTGGTCTTTGTCCGGTCCGGCACCTCGCCGGAGACGGACGGGCATTAGCCGTGACGTGTCCGTGAATTGCAGGGGTTATCGCGCGAGTATCGAAGGAGGCTGACGACTCTTGGGCAGTCTTGGCGCTTCGCCAGGTAATTCACGGGTTGAAGTAATATCCTCGCGGTCTGTGGCACTAACAACGCCTACCACCGGCACCCCTCCTGGCAGGCATAGCCGGTCGAACTCCCGCCTTCGCTGGGTCCCGGCGGCGGCTGGCTGGATCGTCGGTGTCATCGCCACACTTTCGCTGCTGGCCAGCATCTCGCCGCTGCTCAAGTGGCTCATCCATGGCCCGCGGGAATTCATCAACGACTACCTGTTCAACTTCCCGGACACCAGCTTCGCCTGGTCGTTCGTGCTGGCGTTGCTGGCCGCGGCCCTGACCGCGCGCAAACGCATCGCGTGGCTGCTGCTGCTGGGCAATATGCTCCTGGCCGCGGTGTTGAACATCGCCGATCTCGTCGCGGGCGGTAACACCGCAGCCGAGGACTTCGGCGAGAACCTGGGGTGGGTCTTCCACGTCGTCGTGGCCATCCTGCTGGTCCTGAGCTATCGGGAGTTCTGGGCCAAGGTCCGCAGAGCCGCGCTGTTCAAGGCGGCCGCGGTGCTGGTCGCCGGGTGGGTGATCGGAATCGGGGTGTGCTGGGGTCTCGTCGAGATGTTCCCCGGGACGCTGGAACCGGAGTATCGGCTGCTGTACGTGGTCAACCGGGTGATCGGGTTCGCCATCGTGGACCGCGACGTGTTCGTCGGCAAGCCGATGGTCCTACTCAACGCCGTCATGGGGTTGTTCGGCGCGCTGGCGTTGATTGCGGCGACGATCGTGCTGTTCCAGTCCCAGCGCGCCGACAACGCACTGACCGGTGAGGACGAATCCGCAATCCGCGGGTTGCTGGAACTGTGGGGCAAGAACGACTCACTGGGCTACTTCGCCACGCGTCGCGACAAGTCGGTGGTGTTCGCGCACAGCGGCCGCGCCGCCCTCACCTATCGCGTCGAGGTCGGCGTCTGCCTGGCCAGCGGTGACCCGGTGGGCGACCCGAGGGCCTGGCGGCAGGCCGTCGACGCCTGGTTGGGGTTGTGTCAGACCTACGGCTGGGCGCCCGGTGTCATGGGGGCCAGTTCGGAAGGGGCCCGGGTCTATCGCGAGGCCGGCCTCAACGCCTTGGAGCTGGGCGACGAAGCGATCTTGCGGACCGCCGACTTCAAGCTGTCCGGCCCGGACATGCGCGGGGTGCGCCAGGCGGTAACCCGGGCGCGCAGGGCCGGCCTGGCGCTGCGCATCCGCCGGCACCGCGACATCTCCGCCGACGAGATGGCCGACACCATCCGCCGCGCCGACGCCTGGCGCGATACCCAAACCGAGCGTGGCTTTTCGATGGCACTCGGCCGGCTCGGCGACCCGGCTGACGGCGACTGCCTGCTGGTCGAAGCGATCGACCGCGACGGCCAAGTCGTCGCGATGCTCTCGCTCGTCCCGTGGGGGACCACCGGCGTCTCCCTGGACTTGATGCGCCGTTCTCCGCAGTCTCCCAACGGCACCATCGAACTCATGGTCAGCGAACTCGCCCTGAGCGCTGAAGGCCTTGGCATTAACCGTATTTCGCTGAACTTCGCGATGTTCCGGTCCGCGTTCGAGCAAGGTGCCGCACTCGGCGCCGGCCCGGTGGCAAGGTTGTGGCGAGGTTTTCTGCTGTTCTTCTCGCGGTGGTGGCAGCTGGAGACGCTCTACCGCTCCAACGTGAAGTACCAACCCGAGTGGGTACCGCGGTACGCCTGCTATGAGGACGCCCGGCTGATTCCCCGGGTGGGGGTCGCCTCCGCGCTGGCCGAGGGCTTCCTGGTGCTGCCGTTCAGCCGCCGCGAAAAGGAGCACACCGGTCATCATTCCGCCGTGCCGGAGCGGCTGGCGGAATCCGGGCTGCTGCATGCGGACGGGTCCGCTCCGGACGTCAGCGGGCTGGAAGAAGCGCGGGACGCCGCCACCGAAGAGGAGATGAGATCGCGCCTGCCCGAACAGGTTCGGGTGCGCATGACCAAGCTGAGGACGCTGCAGCGCTCCGGCATTGACACCTACCCGGTGGGAACTCCGCCCAGTCACACAGTCGCCCAGGCGCTGGACGCGGACGACCAGGACACCGTCTCGGTGTCCGGACGCATATTGCGGATCCGCGACTACGGCGGTGTGCTGTTTGCCGACTTGCGTGACTGGTCGGGCGAAATGCAAGTGCTGCTGGACAATTCACGCGTAGAGCGCGGCAGCACAAGGGATTTCACCGCAGCCATCGATCTTGGCGACTTGGTCGAGATCACCGGGCACATGGGCTTCAGCAAGAACGGGACCCGCTCGTTGATAGTGCGCGACTGGCGGATGATCGGTAAGTGCCTGCGGCCGCTGCCGAACAAGTGGAAGGGGCTGACCGACCCCGAGACGCGATTGCGCACTCGCTACGTCGATTTGGCGGTCAACACCGAGTCCCGTGACCTGATCACGGCCCGCAGCAACGTGTTGCGCTCCGTTCGAGAGACGTTGTTCGCCAAGGGATTCGTCGAAGTCGAGACCCCGATGCTGCAGCAGATCCACGGCGGAGCCGCCGCCCGGCCGTTCAGCACCCACATCAACGCCTACGACATGAACCTGTTCTTGCGCATCGCGCCGGAACTCTACCTGAAGCGGCTGTGCGTCGGCGGCGTGGAGCGCGTGTTCGAACTGGGCCGGGCCTTCCGCAACGAGGGTGCGGACTTCAGCCACAATCCGGAGTTCACCCTGCTGGAGGCCTATCAGGCGCACGCCGACTACCTCGTGTGGATCGACGGCTGCCGTGAGCTCATCCAGAACGCCGCCGAAGCCGCCCACGGTACGCAGACCGTGATGCGCCCGCGCCCCGACGGATCCGCCACCGACGACCGTCTCGAGCCGGTTGACATCTCGGGCATCTGGCCGGTGAAGACCGTGTATGACGCGGTCTCCGAAGCACTCGGGGAAGAGATCGGCGTCAAGACCAGGCTGGGCAAGCTTCGCAAGCTGTCCGACGCCGCCCACATTCCCTATCGAGCGCATTGGGACGCCGGCGCGGTGGTGCTCGAGCTGTATGAACACCTGGTCGAGGACCGGACCGAGAAGCCGACGTTCTACATCGACTTCCCGACTTCCGTGTCGCCGCTGACCCGGCCGCACCGCAGTCAGCCCGGTGTCGCCGAGCGGTGGGACCTGGTGGCCTGGGGTGTCGAGCTGGGCACCGCATACAGCGAACTCACCGACCCGGTGGAGCAGCGGCGCCGCCTGCAGGCGCAGTCCCTATTGGCCGCCGGCGGCGACCCCGAAGCGATGGAGCTGGACGAAGACTTCCTACAAGCCATGGAATACGCGATGCCACCCACCGGCGGCCTCGGCATGGGTATCGACCGCCTCGTCATGCTGATCACCGGTCGAAGCATCCGCGAGACCCTGCCGTTCCCGCTGGCCAAGCCCCATTAGTGGTGACGATCGCAGCGGTTCGGCGCGCGATCTTTTCGCGGCACGCCAATCCGTGGAGTGCGTGGACGCGCTGGGCGAGCACACCGCTCGTGCTCGTCCCGATATGGACGCGGCGACGGAGCCATGCCGTGTTGATCGGATTCTGGCTGGCGGTCAACCCGTTCGTTTTCGGCAAGCCGGCACACGAAAGCGCCTGGTCAACTCGGGCAATGCTGGGGGAGGAGCTGTGGATCACCCGTCGACCCTGGGATGCGGCCATGGCGGTCAGCGTGCTGACATCCGCGGTGTCGGTGGGCGCAGTGATCGCCGCCCGACGCCGCCGACTCATTTCCGCGGCGACCGCGACGGTGGTGCAAATGGCGATGACGCTGGTGTACTGGGAGCAGATGGTGCGATATTTCGATCGCCATCGCGAATTGGGAGAACCGCATGCCGGACGAACCGGAAATTCCTGACGCCCAGTCCGATCCGGGGTATGACAGCGCGGGTGTGCCAACCTTCGAATCCGTCCGCGAGAAGATCGAAACCCGTTATGCGACGGCGTCGGGCGCCACGGAACTCGACGCCGAAACCCCCGAGGGCCAGGCCGTGGAGGACCAGTACGAGGAGCGCCAGCGCGCTGCCGCCGAACGCCTGGCGCAGATCCGCGAGTCCATGCGCTCCGACGAGACGTGACTCAGGCGCTGACCTTGCTGCGTCGCTTCGACCGCCGCGGCGTGCTGTTCGATGCGCCACCAACGACCTCGGCGAGGAACTTGCCGGTGTAGCTCTCCGGCACCGCGGCGACATCCTCCGGAGTGCCCTGGGCGACAACGGTTCCGCCCTCGGCACCCCCTTCGGGCCCCATGTCGACGATCCAGTCCGAGGTCTTGATCACGTCCAGGTTGTGCTCGATGACGATCACCGTATTGCCTTTGTCCACAAGGCCATTGATCACATTCAGCAGTTTGCGAATGTCGTCGAAATGCAACCCGGTGGTGGGCTCGTCGAGGATGTAGACGGTGCGGCCGGTGGAACGTTTCTGCAATTCCGACGCCAACTTCACCCGCTGCGCCTCCCCGCCGGACAGGGTGGGGGCGGGCTGCCCGAGCCGCACATACCCCAAGCCGACATCGACAAGCGTGCGCAGATAGCGGTGGATACCGGTGATCGGCTCGAAGAATTCCGCCGCTTCCTCGATCGACATGTCCAGCACTTCGGAGATGGTCTTGCCCTTGTAGTGCACCTCAAGGGTTTCCCGGTTGTAGCGGGCGCCATGGCAGACCTCGCACGGCACGTACACATCGGGCAGGAAGTTCATCTCGATCTTGATGGTGCCGTCGCCGGTGCAGGCCTCGCAGCGACCGCCTTTGACGTTGAACGAAAACCGACCGGGTTGGTAGCCACGGACTTTGGCCTCGGTGGTGGCCGCGAACAGGGTGCGGATCTTGTCGAAGACGCCGGTGTAGGTGGCCGGGTTGGACCGCGGCGTGCGTCCGATCGGCGACTGGTCGACGCGCACCAGCTTGTCGACGTGGTCCAGCCCGGTGACCCGGGTGTGCCGGCCCGGGACCTGCCGCGCGCCGTTCAGCCGGTTGGCCAGCACGGCGGCCAGGATGTCGTTGACCAGTGTCGACTTGCCCGAACCGGACACCCCCGTCACCGACGTCAGCACGCCGAGCGGAAACGACACGTCGATCCCGCGCAGATTGTGTTCGCGTGCACCGACAACCGTCAGCTCACGCCGCCGGTCGACGGGACGGCGGATCGAGGGGATCTCGATACGTTCCCTGCCCGACACGAAGGCGCCGGTGATCGAATCCTTATTGGTCAGCAGCTCGGCGTACGTGCCACTGTGCACGATGCGGCCGCCGTGCTCCCCTGCCCCCGGCCCGATGTCGACGACCCAGTCGGCATGCGCGATGGTGTCCAGGTCGTGCTCGACGACGATCAGTGTGTTGCCCAAATCCCTAAGGCGAGTTAGGGTTTCGATGAGCCGACGATTGTCGCGCTGGTGCAGACCGATGGACGGCTCATCGAGCACGTACAACACACCCACCAGGCCGGAGCCGATCTGGGTGGCCAACCGGATCCGTTGCGCCTCACCGCCGGACAGCGTGGCCGCCGCGCGGGACAGCGACAAATATTCGAGCCCGACGTCGAGCAGAAAGCCCAACCGCGACTGTATTTCCTTGAGCACCTGACCCGCGATCGCCTGCTCGCGTGCACCCAGCGTGAGTCCTCGCAGGAACTCGGCGCACTCGGAGATGGACAGCTCGCAAACCTCGGCGATGGATTTCGCGCCCTGCTCCCCCTTGGACTCCCCAGCCAGCGTCACGGCCAGGATTTCCGGCTTGAGTCTGGTGCCGTCGCACACCGGGCACGGCACGTCGCGCATGAAGCCCTCGTAGCGCTCCTTCATCATGTCGGATTCGGTCTGGCTCATCTTGCGCTGCAGGAACGCCAGCACGCCCTCGAAATCCGCGTAGTACGAACGGGTTCGGCCGTATCGGTTGCGGTAGCGCACATGGACCTGCTCGTCGCAGCCCTCCAGGATCGCCTTGCGCGCCTTGGCCGGCAGCTTTCGCCACGGGGTGTCGACGTCGAAGCCCATCGAGTCACCGAGCCCGGCCATCATCCGGGTGAAGTATTCGGCGGTGTGGCCCATCGACCACGGCGCCACCGCGCCCTGCGCGAGAGTCAGCTCCGGGTCGGGGACCACTAGGTCGGGATCGACCTCCTTGCGGATTCCCAGACCCGTGCACTCGGGGCAGGCGCCATACGGCGAGTTGAACGAGAACGACCGCGGCTCTAGATCGTCGACGGCCAGCGCATGCCCGTTGGGGCAGGCCAGCTTCTCGGAGAAGCGCTGCTCGCGGTGCGGCGCACCCGGCTCGTGATCGACGAATTCCAGCACGACGATGCCGTCGGCCAAGTTCAGCGCGGTCTCCACCGAATCCGTCAGCCGCTGCTTGGCGGTGGCTTTCACCGTCAGCCGGTCAACCACCACCTCGATGTCGTGCTTTTCCTGCTTCTTCAGCTTGGGCGGATCGGTCAGCGAATGCACCACACCGTCGACCCGAACCCGGCTGTAGCCCTGGGCGTTGAGCTTGTCGAACAGGTCGGCGAACTCGCCCTTGCGGGTGCGCACCACCGGGGCCAGCACCAGGAACCGGTTGCCCTCCGGCATCGCCAGCACCTGATCGACGATCTGCTGCGGGGTCTGGCGCGCGATCCGCTCACCGCAGACCGGGCAGTGCGGCGTGCCCGCGCGGGCGTACAACAGCCGCAGGTAGTCGTACACCTCGGTGATCGTGCCGACGGTGGACCGCGGGTTGCGGTTGGTGGACTTCTGGTCGATGGACACCGCCGGGGAAAGACCCTCGATGAAGTCGACGTCCGGCTTGTCCATCTGGCCCAGGAATTGGCGAGCGTAGGCCGACAGCGATTCGACGTAGCGCCGCTGGCCCTCGGCGAAGATCGTGTCGAATGCCAGCGACGATTTACCCGAGCCGGACAGCCCGGTGAAAACGATCAACGCGTCGCGCGGTAGGTCGAGGTCCACGCCACGGAGGTTGTGCTCGCGGGCACCCTTGACGATCAGGCGGTCGGCCACTGGGCTCCTTCTCTTTCGGGGCGGCCGTGCGGGGTTCAGCCTCCCCGGCTGGGCGCAGTACAGACCCATGCTATGTGCCTCCACCGACAGGTCTAGTTGGGCAACTGTCGGCCCAGTAACGTTGCCGGTATGACAGCCCTCGACGACAACTACACCGGACACGTCGATGCCGGCAGCGCGGCACGGCGCTCCCTGCCGGGTGCCACGATCCTGAAGGCGTCGGTGGGCCCGATGGATAACAACGCCTACCTGGTCACGTGTTCCGCGACTGGAGAAACACTTCTGATCGACGCCGCCAACGACGCCGAAGTCCTCGTCGATCTGGTGCGACAGTACGCCCCGAAGGTGGCCCTGATCGTGACCAGCCACCAGCACTTCGACCACTGGCAGGCGTTGCAAGCGGTGGCCGAGGCCACCGGCGCGCCCACCGCCGCGCATGAGATCGACGCCGAACCGCTGCCGGTGAAACCGGACCGCTTGCTGGCCGACGGCGACACCGTACAAATCGGCGAGCTGAGCTTCAACGTCATCCACTTGCGCGGCCACACGCCCGGGTCCATCGCGCTGGCGCTCGACGGGCCCGCGACCGGCGGAGTCACCCAGTTGTTCACCGGCGACTGCCTGTTCCCGGGGGGCGTCGGCAAGACGTGGCAGCCCGGCGATTTCACTCAGTTGCTCGACGACGTCACCAGCCGGGTGTTCGACGTGTACGACGATTCCACCGTCATCTACCCCGGCCACGGTGATGACACGGTGTTGGGCACCGAGCGTCCGCATCTCGAGGAGTGGCGCGAGCGGGGCTGGTAGGCCCTGCTAGGCCGCTGCGTGGTGGCCGAGGCCACGTCGTGACGCGGGCACGGAGACGGCCGTTTCGCTTATGTGCCGGAAACCAACTGGCCCACGCCGCGTACCACCGCACGACGGAACTCAAATCGCGCGGAAAGCAAGTCCTCACGAAGTTGTAGCCGGGCGTCGATGATGGCCTTTAACCGGGGAATTCGGGCGATCACTGGATGGACATCGACGAACTGCCGCACCGCGCCGATCGCCGCTTTGCAGCGGTTTTCATGCGCCGTCAGCATGTCTTCACGGAACTGCACCCACGGAAGGGTGATTGGCTGCTGTTTGACTTCCGTCATCGTGCAACTCCTGCGTGATCGTCGAGACATTGCGCTACCGATTCTCTGACTAAACCACCCGTCGCGCTAGGACGGCGTCAGAAGGGGTCCGCACGGTATGCAAAACGCCACCCGCGCAGTCGAAGCCCGCTCACCCTGGTGTTCAGCGAAATGCCGCTGGCGCGGCTGGTAACTCGCAGATCAGGTGGTGTGCACGATCAGCACGTCGACCTTGGCGCGACGCGAAACGTTGGCCGGCACCGATCCCAGCAGTCGGCCCGCGATCGTGCTCAGACCCACATTGCCGACCACCAGGAGGTCGGCGTTGGAGTCCTCGGCCAGGCTCACCAGGGCGTCCACCGGAGCGCCGACGATCGCGCGCTCCTCGACGTTCTTGGCGCCGGCACCGTGGGCGCGTTCCTTGGCGGTGTGCAGGATCTCGTAGATCGGGGCGCTGCCCGTCACTTTGTAGCTTTCTTCCCTCAGGACGTCGGCGGCTCGGGAGTCGTCATTATGCGGCAGGTACGCCGACGCGACGATCAACTTGGCGTCCGCCCCGGCGATCCTTGCTGCGCGTTCTACCGCACGGAAAGACGAATCCGAACCGTCGGTCCCCACCACCACGGTCTGATAGGCGCTCATTTACCCTCCAAGTGTCGGAATGCACAGCCAACCCAAGACAGTATCGCGTTGCCGCACGTAGGTGGAGAAAATAGCGACACGGCGGCGGCGTGGCGTCGCCCCGCAGTTACCCCACCGGCCAGGGTCTACCGGCGTTATTTCCGGTGACGGAACCGTCAAACTTTCGTATCTGACGCGAAAAGCGGTGTTTGGCAGAACCTTTTGGCGGACCACGCGGCAGATCGCGCCCACGATCGGCGCCCCCACGCCGCGGCGCAGCAGCGATACCGCTGGTGAGCGGGCTGCAACGCGTGCGCCTTAAAGTGGCAAGCATCATGTCTACGTCGGCCGTCGAGCAGCGGGCTGGAAGCCCGGAGCCCCCGGAACCCATGGTCGGCGAGCCTGCGCGGGCGCGCCCGCGCGGCAGGCTGCTCGATCCGTGGCTGATTGCCGTGCTGGCCACTGCTATCAGCGCCGGTTGGGCGGGTAGGCCGTCGCTGTGGTTCGACGAGGGCGCCACGATTTCGGCGTCGGCGAACCGCACCTTGCCCGAGCTGTGGAAGCTGCTGGGCCATATCGACGCCGTGCACGGCCTGTACTACCTGCTGATGCACGGCTGGTTCGCGATATTTCCGCCCACGGAATTCTGGTCGCGGTTTCCCAGCTGCCTGGCCATCGGGGGCGCCGCCGCCGGTGTCGTGGTGTTCACCAGGCAATTTGGGGGGCGCGCCACGGCGGTGTGCGCGGGCGTCGTCTTCGCCATCCTGCCGCGGGTGACCTGGGCCGGGATCGAAGCCCGCTCGTCCGCGCTGTCGGTGGCGGCCGCCGTCTGGCTGACCGTATTGCTGATCGCCGCGGTGCGACGCCACCGGCCGCGGCTGTGGGTGCTGTACGGGCTGGTGTTGATGCTGTCGATCTTGGTCAGCATCAACCTGGTGCTCCTGGTACCGGTCTACGCCGCGATGCTGCCCTTGCTGGCACCGTTGGCGCCCAAAAACTCCCGCAAAGGCCCGGCCATTCGGTGGGCGGTCGCCTCCGGCGTCGCGCTCGCGGCCATGACACCGTTCCTGCTGTTCGCCCATGGACAGGTCTGGCAGGTCAACTGGATCGCCACCCTGAACCGCAACCTTTTCCTCGACGTGGTGCATCGGCAGTACTTCGACCACAGCGTCCCGTTCGCGATTCTGGCGGGCGTCATCGTCGTCGCCGCGACCGTGGCGCGGCTGGCCGGCGTGCCGGGGCTCGGTGGCGATACCCGCCGGCTGCTGCTGGCCAGCGCGGCGTGGATCGTCATTCCCACCGGTGTGGTGCTGATCTATTCGGTGCTCGTCGAACCCATCTACTACCCGCGCTACCTGATCCTCACCGCTCCGGCAGCGGCCGTCGTCCTGGCGGTCTGCATCGTCACCCTGGCCCGCAAACCGTGGCCGATCGCCGGCGTCCTGGTGCTGTGCGCCGTCGCCGCGTTTCCGAATTACCTCTTCACGCAGCGCGGGCCGTACGCCAAAGAGGGCTGGGACTACAGCCAGGTAGCCGATCTGATCGGCTCCCATGCCGCACCCGGGGACTGCCTGCTGGTGGACAACACGGTGGTGTGGAAGCCGGGGCCGATCCGCGCGCTGCTGGCCACCCGGCCGGCGGCTTTCCGATCGGTGATCGACGTCGAGCGCGGTTTCTACGGGCCCAAGGTCGGCGCCCTGTGGGACGGCCACGTCGCGGTGTGGCTGACGACGGCCAAGATCAACAAGTGCGCCACGTTGTGGACGATCACCAATCGCGACACATCACAGCCGGACCATCAAGCGGGGCAATCGCTACCGCCGGGATCCGCATTCGGACGCGCGCCGGTTTACCAGTTCCCGAGGTATCTCGGGTTCCGAATCGTGGAGCGCTGGCAGTTCCATTACTCGCAGGTGATCAAGTCGACGCGGTGACGGTCGCTTGAAAGTACCCGCTGTGGGTAGCTTGACGGGCATGCAGATGTGGGTTGGCCCACCCGCTGTTCGGTGGCGCGCCTCATCGGCCTGGAACGCACCATCCAGGGCAAAAGCGCCGGACTGCGGACGCAGACCATCGTCGGCACGTCGTCGGCGTTGGTTTTGCTGATCAGTAAGTACGGCTTCGGCGATGTCTTGACCGGCGGCACGGTTGTGCTGGATCCGTCGCGTGTCGCGGCCCAAATCGTCTCGGGCATCGGGTTTTTGGGCGCGGATCATTATCACTCGACGTGGCGCGGTGCACGGGCTGACCACCGCGGCGGCGGTCTGGGAATCGGCCGCGATCGGCATGGCGGCGGGCGCCGGCCTGCTGTTCCTGCACTTCGTCAGCGCGCTGGCTTTCAATAGGGTTGAGCACCAACTCAGCGCAAGGCTGCGCGGGACGGTCCGGTTGCACATCATCTATGAGAACGGACGCGGTGTGCTGCGGGAACTGTTGCGACTTTGCGGGCAACGAAACTGGCAGCTCACCGAACTCGACGCGGATGCCCACGACGTCGACCACGATCAGGTTGGGGTAACCATGACCCTGTCTGGCGCCAAGATCGCGAACGCATCAAACGCCTTCTCCGCGGTCAACGGGGTCGTCGCCGTGCTTCGAGCAGAGGACGAGGCGGACTGACCTCAGCGACCGTCGCGGGTCGCGCCGTTCGAGGCGCGGTAGGAAGCGACGACGCCGAGCGCGCCCACCACGGCGAACACCGCGAACAACCAGCGTGCCGCCACGAGGTCGCTCAGGTCGCTTGCGGTGCGATTTTCGGCGTTGTTGACCACCACACCGGCCACGCCGGCGCCGAACGCGCCGGAGATGACCTGCACCGTGTTGATCGCCGCGGCCGCCACGCCGCCTTCGGACGGGTCGTTGACGGTGTCCATCGCGCGCACCGACAAATGCGGCCACGCGCCGCCGATGCCGATCCCGGCCACTAGCAACGCGAGCGCCCAGAGCGCGACGATCCCGATCGACGCGTTATCGCGCTGGGTCGCCGCACCCAGCGCCAACCCCGCCGCCATCACCATCGGTGCGCCCGCGATCACCCGCGCGATGGTGCGCGGGTTGTCCAGCGAGGCGCTGACGATCTCGCTGACCGTCCAGCCGAGCGCCAGTGCCGCGCCCAGGAATCCGGCCGTCAGCGGGGTCAGGTGCGCCAGTCGCTGACCAAACAGCGGGACATATGTGGTGACCATCGCCCCGATCATCATCACCGCCATGGTCAGGTAAAGCCATTTCAGCGGTCCGGGCCCAAAAACGCTGGGCGGCAACACCGTTGCCGGCATCCGCCAGTCAACGATCAGGAACAGTCCGACTAGCACCGCGGCGGCGGCGAGCAGCCCGATCGTTGCCGCGACGTTGCGCGGGAGCTGGGCGACGCTGACCGCCAACGCCGCGGCGCCCAGCAGCAGCAACGACCACACCGGGATCTTCGGTGCCGCGCCGCCGGGGTCGACACGACCCGCGGGCAGCGCGATCGGTACCAACATGGCCACCAGCGCGGTCAGGATCGCCATCGCGACAAAGGCCCACCGCCACAAGCCCAACTGCGCGAAAAGACCACCCGTAGCGGGCCCGACAACGGTCGCCACACCCCACATCGCGGAGACCAGCGCTGCGGCCCGGGTCCACAGCACACGAGGCAGCGCGGTATTGATGACCGCGTAACCCAGACCGGCTAGCAGGCCGCCCGCCACGCCCTGCAGGGCGCGACCCGCGATCAGGACCCCTATGTCGGGTGCCATGCCGCACACCAGGCTGGCGACACCGAACACCGCCAGCCCCGTAAGGTAGGACGCCCGCGCCCCGAATCGCACCAGCATCGGGCTGACCAGCGTCGCCGCCACCACCGACCCCACCAGGTACAGCGTGGTCACCCACGCGTAGAGCCGGCTGCCACCGATCTCGGCGACCGTGTTGGGCAACAGGCTGCTGGTCAGGAACTCGTTGGTGGCGTAGAGCGCGACGCCGCCGGCCAACACGACCGACGTGCCCAGGTATTTGGCGCCCAGCAGCTCACGCCAACTGCCGGTGGTGCTCGCCGTCTCCGTCACTTCAGGCCGGCGGCGTCCATCCCGCGCAGTTCCTTCTTGAGGTCGGCGATCTCGTCGCGGAACCGGGCCGCCAGTTCGAACTGCAGGTCACGGGCCGCGGCCATCATCTGCGCGGTGAGGTCCTTGATCAGGTCCGCCAGTTCGGCGCGCGGCATGCTCGCGGTGTCGCGGCCCTCGAAGACGCCGGCGCTGACGGCCCGGCCCGGCTCGCCCTGGGCGCGGCGGCCGCGCGACGCGTTGCGTCCCGAGCCGCCGATCTCCACGGTTTCGGAGCCTTGAGTATCAGCGGCCTCCCGATAGACCTGGTCGAGGATGTCGGCGATCTTCTTCCGCAACGGCTGCGGGTCGATGCCGTTGGCCTCGTTGTAGGCGACCTGCTTGGCGCGGCGCCGTTCGGTCTCGTCGATGGCTTCGGTCATCGAGTCGGTCATCTTGTCGGCGTACATGTGGACTTCGCCGGACACGTTGCGGGCGGCGCGGCCGATGGTCTGGATCAGGCTGCGCGAGGACCGCAGGAAGCCCTCCTTGTCGGCGTCGAGGATCGACACCAGCGACACCTCGGGCAGGTCCAGACCCTCGCGCAGCAGATTGATGCCGACCAGCACGTCGTAGTCACCGAGGCGCAGCTGGCGCAGCAGCTCCACCCGGCGCAGCGTGTCGACCTCGGAGTGCAGGTAACGCACCCGGATGCCCATCTCCAGCAGGTAGTCGGTGAGGTCTTCGGCCATCTTCTTGGTCAGCGTCGTCACCAGCACCCGCTGGTCGGCGTCGGCGCGTTTGCGGATCTCGCCGATCAGGTCGTCGATCTGCCCCTTGGTCGGCTTGACCACGACCTTCGGGTCCACCAGTCCGGTCGGCCGGATCACCTGCTCTACGAACTCGCCGGCGGCCTGGCTGAGCTCGTAAGGCCCGGGCGTGGCCGATAGGTACACGGTTTGCCCGATCCGCTCGGCGAACTCCTCCCAGGTCAGCGGCCGGTTGTCGGTTGCCGACGGCAACCGGAACCCGTACTCGACGAGGTTGCGCTTGCGCGACATGTCGCCCTCGTACATGCCGCCGATCTGCGGCACGGTGACGTGCGACTCGTCGATGACGAGCAGGAAGTCCTCCGGGAAGTAGTCGAGCAATGTGGCCGGCGGCGTGCCTGGCCCCCGGCCGTCAATGTGGCGCGAGTAGTTCTCGATGCCCGAGCAGAACCCGACCTGCCGCATCATCTCGATGTCGTAGTTAGTGCGCATCCGCAGCCGCTGGGCCTCCAGCAGCTTGCCCTGCCCCTCGAGTTCGGCGAGCCGCTCGGCCAGTTCTTCCTCGATGGTGGAGATCGCGTGCGCCATCCGCTCCGGACCTGCCACGTAGTGGGTGGCGGGGAAGATCCGCAGCGAGTCGACCTGACGGATCACCTCGCCGGTCAGCGGGTGCAGGTAGTACAGCGCCTCGATCTCGTCGCCGAAGAACTCGATACGAACGGCGAGCTCTTCGTAGGACGGAATGATCTCCACGGTGTCGCCGCGTACCCGGAACGAACCGCGGGTGAAGGACAGGTCGTTGCGGGTGTACTGGACGTCGACCAGCAGCCGCAGCAGCCCGTCGCGGGCCACCTCGGTGCCGACCCGCAGCTCGACGGAACGGTCCAGGTAGGACTGCGGTGTGCCCAGGCCGTAGATGCAGGACACCGAGGCCACCACCACCACATCGCGGCGCGACAGCAGCGACGACGTCGCGGAGTGCCGCAGCCGCTCCACGTCGTCGTTGATGGAGCTGTCCTTTTCGATGTAGGTGTCGGTCTGCGCGATGTATGCCTCGGGCTGGTAGTAGTCGTAGTACGACACGAAGTACTCGACTGCGTTGTGCGGCAACATCTCTCGCAGCTCGTTAGCGAGCTGGGCGGCCAGCGTCTTATTGGGCGCCATCACCAGGGTGGGCCGCTGCAGGCGTTCGATCAGCCACGCGGTGGTGGCCGACTTCCCGGTCCCGGTGGCACCCAGCAGCACCACGTCGCGCTCCCCCGCCAGAATCCGGCGCTCCAGCTCCTCGATGGCGGCCGGCTGGTCGCCGGCCGGGTCGTGCGGGCTGACCACTTCGAAGCGGCCACCGGCGCGCACGGCCTCCTCCACGGCGCGGTATTCCGAATGCGCGACGACGGGATGCTCGGTGGCGAAAGCCATGTCACCCAGGGTAGTGGGCGGCACCGACATTTAGCGTTGGAGTCGGGTCCGCGAGTGGCCGAGCTTCCGACTGGGACACGCGGTGATCCCTGAGTTTTGAGTGGTTGCTCGCGGACCCGGTGTCTGGTCGAGCGGTGTCCTTGTTCGGGAACTTGGTGGCCGGCCCTGGGGATGGGGCGGGACTCCTGCTTAGAGAATGTCTGGGCCGTGGCCGTTGTGGTCAGTCACCTCGTGATCCGGGAGTGAACTGACAGGAGAACGCAATGACATTGACACTCGGTATCGATGTGGCTTGCAGGGCTGCCCATCAGGCAACCCTGGCACGCGATGGCACCGTGGTGTGGAGGGGTCGTAAGTTCTGGACGAGACCCGATGACCTGGAACGGTTGTGGTCGGCTCTGGATTGTCCGGATCCGGCTGAGTTGACCGTCGTACTCGAACCAACCCGCAACGCCTGGATCGTGGTGGCAGAGTGGTTCCGGCGCCGGGGTACCCGGGTGGTGATGGTGCCGACGACTCAGTCCGCGGACCTTCGCAAGTACTACTCCAAGCACACGAAAAACGACCGGATCGACTCCGAGCTGTTGGCCCGTCTACCGCTGCTGCATCCCGAAGGTCTGCGTGTGTACTCCGGCCAGGGGCCGGCCGATCCACTACGACGATTGGTCAAGCAGCGTTCGACAATGATCAAGCGCCGCACCGCGATCCACGCTCGACTCGATGCTCTTGTCGAACTCCTCGGACCTGCCTGGTATGCCGTCCTCGGGTCGAACTACGGCGTCGCAGCCTTGGAGTTTTTAGCGCGCTATGCCGACCCACATGCGGTGATGCGGCTCGGCCAAGCCCGCCTGGCCAGGTTCTTGATCGCGCGGTCCCGCGGTGCATGGCGCCACGATCATGCCGCCGGTCTACTCCTGGCGGCCAAAGAGACGCTCACGTTGTGGGGTGAGCACGGAATGAATTTCGCCGAACTCGCTGAGGACATCGCCCACGAGGCCGAGCAGGCGCTGTTTCTGACCCGCCAGATCAAGCAGATCGATGAGCGCATCGCCAACCTGTACGCCGATGCCGACCCCGACGGGATCGTTGCCTCGGCACCTGGTGTCGGGCCTGTGATCAGCGCGGTCATCGCCGGCCGGCTCGGGAATCCACACCGGTTCAGCTCCTTGGCCGCGGTCCGCGCCTATTCCGGTCTGATACCCAAGCTCAGCCAGTCCGGAGTATCGAAGGTCGAATCGAATATCACCAAGGCCGGTGACCCGCTGCTCCGGGAAATGCTCTTCACTGCAGCCGATCAGGCCCGCAAGGTCGACCCTCAACTGGCTGCCAAATACCAGCGTCTGATGGCTGGCGACCGGCACCATTGCTCGGCAATCTGTCACTTGGCCACGCTCCTGCTGACCCGAATCGCCACCTGCATGCGCAACGGCGAGCACTATGTCCTGCGCGACGTCGACGGCACCGTCATCACCGAGACCCAGGGCCGAACGATCGTCACCGAGCGCTACCAAATCGATCCTCGCCGCCGAGACAACGTCCGGCACCGGCGCATGCGCGAACGCCGCAAACAGGCGGCGGGCCAGGAGTCACAGGAGTCGCCAAGCGCTCCAACATCCGGGCCCGCCGACTACCAGACTACGAGCCAACACGTCGCTTGACTCTCGTTAGGAACTCAAGTGGCTCGGTGCCGCCAGCGTGCGCAGAATGACACTCGACACGGCGTGTCACCGCACAAACACGCACCCTCGCGGGAAAGGGGCAGTAATTACGGGCGGGTCCACATCCGGGTGACCGGGTCACATTGGAGCAGGTAACCATCGCTCGAGGTGGACATGGCGAACACCGGGGTTGCCGGCCGGTCGCACGAGCTGCCGGCGGTGTGCACTCCGGTGGTAGCGGGGGCCTTGGCCCAGCTGCTGCCCTCACACACGACCTGCTCGTTGTTGGTCGGGTCGTAGCCGATTTTGCCGACATCGCTGCACAACGCGCCGAACACGGGCGGCGACGGGGCGGCCGGCGTGGTGGTGGCGTTGACCACCTGCGCGGGGTCGGCCAAGTTCACGCCCGCGGGTACGTCGCCGACCCGGGTGGCCACCACGGGTGTGCGCACCACGGCCCCTTGTGCGCCGCACTCGTTGCTGAGAACGGTCTCGGTCTCGGTGCCGCGCAGCGTGCCGTCGGCCTGCGGCGCCAGCGACCACGCGACAGTCTCCTGCTGGGTGGCGTTGACCTGGCCGTTCGGCTGGGTGCAGCCCACCCGCTCCTGCTGCGGAGCGCCCTGCCAATATCCGCCGACGAAACGCAGACTGTCGGTCTGGCCGCCATCGGTGGTGCTGGCCACTTGGTGGTTGGTGTCGTCCAGCTGAGTTCCCGTGGCCGCGCACCCGTTGGACGTGCACGCCGAGTGGAAGGCCCACCAATCGGTGGCGGGCCCGTCGTGCCGGATCTGCACGCCGTTGCCGGTCCGCTTGGTCTGGTCGTAGGTCAATTGATAGGTGCCGTCCAGTCCCTGGCCGCCGGGGGCACCGGGAGCAGCGCCCGGGGCAGGCGCCGACGGTCTCGAAGCGAGCGCCGGGTTGGGCTGGGCGGCGTCGGGCTGGAAGGAATACAGGATCGACCACGTCGCCGCCACCGCGATCAGCATCGCGCAGACCAAGGCGGTCGCCCACCGGGTTCGTGACGAAAACTTGTGGTGCATCGCCGCCAATAGGCCACGGGGAGAACGCAACTCGGCCAACGTGGGCCTGGGGCGCCAGTCACCGATCGGGTCGTCGACGCCTTCAAGAGCGGCGGCGAAAGCACGGCACCGCTCGAACCTGTCCCCGGGATTTTTGGCCAGCGCCGTGAAGAACACGTCGTCGAGGTAGGCCAAATCCGGGCGGTAATCGCTGAGCCGAGGCGGGTCCTCGTGCAGGTGCTGACTGATCACCGCGATCGGGTTCTGGTGCTGGAACGGCGGCGCACCGGTGAGCAGATGAAACGCCGTGGCGGCCAACGCATATTGGTCCGCCCGCCCATCGATGTTGGAGCCGGTCAACTGTTCGGGCGCGGCATAAGCGACCGTTCCCACCGCGACATTCGTCTCGGTGATTCCGCTGATGTCGCCGAGGTGGCGGGCTACACCGAAGTCCGCCAACAGGATTCGGCGCTCCCCTTGTCAGGAGGTCGGGATGGGTGAGCAGGATGTTGGCGGGCTTGACGTCGCGGTGCAGCAGGCCCCGGTCGTGGGCGTAATCGAGCGCACCCGCGACGGCGCGGACGATGTCGCACACCTCGTCGACCGGCATGCCGTCCGGGTAGCGCTCTTTCACCAACCGGCTGGCATCGGTGCCCTCGACATAGTCCATGGAAATCCAGAGCTGACCGTTGTATTCACCACGGTCGTGGACTCCGACGATGTGCGGATGCCACAGCGTTGCGGCCAGATCGGCTTCCCGGTTGAACCTGTCGCGGAATTCGCGATCCGCGGTGATCGCCTCGGCGAGGACCTTGATCACATCGCGCCGCGGCAACCTGGGGTGCAACGCCAGATAGACCTCGGCCATACCGCCGGCCCCCAGCGGCCGCAAGATGGTGTAGCCGGCGAATGGCGCACCGCTCGCGAGCCGCGAGCCGCTGACTTCATCCCGGCGGTTCGGTGCGAAATTCGCGGGCTCCGCGTTCGGGCTCGAGTTAACCGGTGGAACGCGGCGCAAGAAGTGCGCGACCGTCGCCGAAGGAAGAGATTGAAAGCCCGCGCGCATCGACGCACGGCCTAGGCGCGGGTTGCTCAGCAGCCGCCCCCCGGCGTCTGGTCGCTTGGCCCTCCGCTTCATCTCGTCCATCCGTGATTGCCCCCTCGTTTCTCGGCATTACCTGCAGGTACAGCCACAACCTGGTGCGCGGCGAAATATCCTGGGTGTCCGCACCGGGGATGGGGTCCGTTGCTTGGTGGGGGGACCCCAAACCGCTCCGGATCCCGATCCGGAATTCACTTTGTTCACACCCATCACGTTCGAATCATGCCGTAGGCGCATGGGCAACGGGCCAACGCAGGCTATGAGGCAGCTATGAGTGGCCAAATTGAGACAAAGCCAAGTCACAGGCGAGTCCAATGGAGAGCACTCGGGCCGCGGACCGATACTTGTGTAGTGAGTCGACCCGCCCCGCCTGTTCTGACGATCCGGCACAACGGATCCCAACAGTCCTTCGCACCGGGCCATGAGGTGGTCGTCGGGCGTGATCTGTACGCCGACCTGCGCATCGCGGACCCGCGGATATCCCGCGCGCACCTGATTTTGCGCTTTGATTTTGATCAGGGCCGATGGATGGCGATCGACAACGGATCGCTGAACGGAACGTACGTCAACGGCTACCGCATGCCGGTGACCGACATCCACGACGGCCAGAGCATCAACGTGGGAAATCCGCAGGGGCCCCGGTTGACCTTCCAGATCGGGTCAAAGCAGCCGACCGTCCGGCCATCCCAGATGAGAGCGACGCAGGACTCCGGGCCGCCCACACTGGCCTGGTCGACGAACCCGGGGCGGGCGGAGCCCCCGCAGCGGCCCGCGCCACCCCGACAGACCAGGGACCAGACCCCGCGCCCTGTTCGCGGGCGCACCGGCCCCGCACCGGCACCACCCAAGCCATCGGGGCCGCCACGCCCGCGTCCCTACCAGCACAAGGTGGCGCCGCCGGTGCCGTCGGGACCGCCGCCACGGCCATCGTCACCAGCACAGCCGCTGCCCAAGCCGCCACCGGAAGAGCGGACCGTCGTCAACGCCGGCTCGGCCGCGCCGGACACGCCGCCAGGCGAGTTCACCGTCATCGACGCCAAGCCCGGCGACGTGTCGAACCTCGCGACGAGATTTGTGAAATTTCTCTCGCAACGCTCATCCGGAACCGCCGCGCCCGCAAGCGCGGCCGGCACCGCCGGCACCGTCACCATCGGCCGCGCCAACGACAACGACATCGTCATCCCCGACGTCCTGGCCTCCCGCGAGCACGCGACGCTGACGTTGACGCCGCTCGGCACCGAGATTCGGGACCGCAGCATCAATGGGACGTTCGTCAACGGCATCCGGGTGGGTTCGGCGATCCTGACCGAGGGCGACGTCGTCACCATCGGCAACGTCGACCTGGTGTTCAGCAACAGCACCCTGCTCCCCCGCAAGGAAGCGGAGACACGCACCGGGGGGCTGGAGGTGCACGGAGTCAAGTACACCGTCGGCGATGGCAAGCAAGGCAAACAACTCCTGGACGACATCTCGCTGATCGCCAGGCCCGGCACCCTGACCGCCATCATCGGGGGGTCCGGCGCGGGCAAGACCACGCTCGCCCGGTTGATCGCCGGCTACGCCCGGCCCACGTCCGGCTCGGTCACCTTCCAGGGCCACGACATTCACGCCGAATACGCGTCCCTGCGCAGCAGGATCGGCATGGTCCCGCAGGACGACGTGGTGCACCGCCAGCTGACGGTCAACCAGGCGTTGGGCTACGCCGCCGAACTGCGGCTGCCCCCCGACACCAGCAAAGCCGACCGCGCCCAGGTCGTCACGCAGGTGCTCGAAGAGCTCGATCTGACCAAACACGCCGACACCCGGGTGGACAAGCTGTCCGGCGGCCAACGCAAACGCGCCTCGGTGGCGCTCGAACTGCTCACCGGGCCATCGCTACTGATCCTCGACGAACCCACGTCGGGCCTGGACCCCGCGCTGGACCACCAGGTCATGATGATGCTGCGCCAGTTGGCCGACGCCGGCCGCGTGGTGATCGTGGTGACGCACATGTTGTCCTACCTGGACATCTGCGATCAGCTGCTGCTGGTGGCGCCCGGCGGGAAGACGGCGTTCTGCGGCCCCCCGGACGACATCGGCGACGCGATGGGCACCACGAACTGGGCCAAAATCTTCTCGAAGGTGGGCGCCGATCCCGACGAAGCCAACCGGCGCTTCCGGGCCCAGAGCCAGACGCCGGGCAAGCGGCCGGTTCCTGAGACCGAGCCAGTCGAGCTGGGCAAGCCTGTGCACACCAGTCTGCGACGCCAGATCTCGACGATCGCCCGGCGGCAGGTCCGGCTGGTGGTCGCCGACCGCGCCTACTTCATGTTCCTGGCGCTCTTGCCGTTCATCCTCGGTTCGCTGTCGCTGACGGTTCCGGGTTCGAGCGGATTTCACATTCCCGCGGAGCACGCCGGCACGCCGGACGAGTCCGCGCAGATTCTGAGCCTGCTGCTGCCGGCCGCGGCCTTCATGGGGATCGCGCTGACGATCCGCGACCTGGTCGGCGAGCGTGCCATCTTTCGGCGCGAGCAGGCGGTCGGTTTGTCGAGCAGCGCGTATTTGCTTGCCAAGACGGCCGTGTTCTGCGGCTTCGCCATCCTGCAAGCGGCGATCATCACCGCGATAGTGGTGCTGGGCAAGGGCGCCCCGACCCGCGGCGCCGTGGTGATGGGCCATGGCACCGTCGCGGCCACCCTCGAGCTGTTCACGACGGTCGCGGCGACCTGCGTGGCCTCGGCCGTCCTCGGACTGGCAATCTCGGCGGTCGTTCGCTCGACCGAGCAGGTCATGCCGTTGTTTGTGGTGGCGGTGATGGCGCAGCTGGTGTTGTGCGGCGGGATGGTGCCGGTGACCGGCCGGCTTGGGCTCGACCAGCTGTCGTTTGCGATGCCGACGCGGTGGGGGTACGCCGCCGCGGCATCGACGGTCGATGTGCGGACGCTGGTGCCCGGTTCGATGCTGCCCCAGGACCGTTTCTGGGAGCACACCTCAAAGATCTGGCTTTTCGACATGGGCATGCTGGCCGCGTTGTCCCTGTTCTACGCCTGCTTTGTGCGATGGAAGATCCGGCTGCGACGTTAGAGTGCGATCATTCACCCACCGAAGAACGAAACGTTCGATCTGGTTGCCCGCACGAACACCGATCCGAAGGGCATCGTGCGGGCGGTCGACGAATACACCTTGCAGCCGTGGGGGCTCTACCTGGCCCGACCCACTCCCGGACGCGCTCAATTTCATTACCTCGAGTCGTGGCTGCTGCCATCGTTGGGCTTGCGCGCCACGGTCTTCCACTTCAACCCGGGCCACGAACGCGACCACGACTACTACCTCGACGTCGGTGAATACACGCCCGGCCCGGCCGTGTGGCGTTCCGAAGATCACTACCTCGACATCGAGGTGCGTACCGGGGCGGGGGCGGAACTGGCCGATGTCGATGAGCTACTGGAGGCCCTCTGCCGCGGCCTGCTGACCGTGGAGATCGCCGAGCGTGCGATACGGCGCGCCGTGCACGCCGTCGACGGGCTGGCCCGCAATGGCTATGACCTGAACGGCTGGCTGACCGGCTACGGCATCGAGCTCACCTGGCGCAGGAAGCCGTCGCCGCCGCTTTAGGGCGTGTGAAACCCGTTGGCGGCAGCGACGTTCCAGGACGTTCCGGCGCGGCGGTTAGACCGCGAGTAACCGCTCGAAGAACTCGCGGTAGTGCATCAGGGCCAGGCGCAGGTCTTCGGTGGACGCTTGTTCGCCGCGAGCCCACTGTTCTTCAAGACGCGAGCGCGCATTGGCGAAACCGGATGTGAGCTGTTCGACCAGGTCGGAGACCAAGACATCGGCCTTCTGGACGCAGTCCTTGGGATCGTCGACGAAGCTCGCCTGCACGGCAGCCCACCGCGACCGCAAGTCCGCGAGGTCGTCGTTAGCGAACAGCAATTCCTCCGTTGATGATTCGCGTTGCACGCCCGCATCCTGGGCGGGCGGCGTCGGTGCGGCCGCCGGATCGGCCGCCGTGGGGTCGGCCGAGTCCACCGGTCCGGTGGGCTCGCGCTCCTGCGGCGGCGTTGCCTCGACCGCGGTCTCCGGTTCTTCGTGCGAATTGGTCAGTGTTTCTTGATCGTGCGTTGTCATGCCTTTGCCCTCCTTTTAAGTGGCATCGAGTGTTAGGCGCTTGTTGTGGCATCGAGCAACTCCTCGAAGAGCGCCCGGTAGTGCACGAACGCCTCGCGCTGCTGCTCTGTGCTGACATCACCGTCCTGCTGCGACAGGTGAATGCCGTGTGCGGTGCGGTAGTTCTCGACGACCTGTGGGTGGTCTACCGAAATGTCGGCCGCCCGCTGATCGAAGTCATCGACGGGATAGCCCCGGGTGCGCATCACCTCGGTCACCAACCGATCGGCGACGCCGACGGCGGTTGCCGGATTATCGACGAAGCCCGTCTGCACCTGGTGCCAGCGGGTCGTGAAATCCGATTGAGCCGCGGGTGTCAGCGGAACGATGTCGAGTTTGTCTCGCTTGCGTTCCCGGGCGGTGAGTTCTTTCTCGGCCGCCTTTTGGCCTCCGGTCTCGGATACCAGGCGCTCGTATTCGGGACCAAAGTGCTCCTGCAGTCGCCGAGTTTTCTTGCGGCTTCGTACGAAGCCTGCCGCAACAACCACCAGGGCGATCCCTACAACGACGGAAGCCGCGATCAAAATCGATAGCCAAATGGCCATTTCGTTGCTCCTCTCATACTCATGCCGAATAACCCGGGCACGCTGTATGCAAACGTGCATCGGTCGTTCCAGCAGTTTTCAGGTCAACCGCGCGGATACTTGTTGGGTATGTCCTTGAGCGAATACCGGCGCAAACGCCCGTCCGGCCGCAGCCCGGCGCCGCCCGCCCGGCCGGGACGAGAGCGCCGTGGAAACGATGCGCCGGGTTTCGTCATCCAGCACCACGCGGCACGCAGCGACCACTACGACTTTCGTCTCGAGAACGACGGCGTGCTGGTGTCCTGGGCGGTACCCGAGGGGCCAGCAACAAACCAGACAAACCCGAAGGACAACCGGATGGCGCGCCGCACCGAGGATCACCCGCTGGGATGCGCGACGTTCAAGGGGGTGATCCCTAAGGACGACTACGGCGCGGGCGGCGTCATCGTCTGGGACCGCGGCACGTACGCCAACGCGACCGACCGTGAGATGCCCGAAGGCCTCGAGCGCGGCCACCTTTCGTTCCGTCTTTACGGCGAGAAGTTGCGCGGTGGCTACGCGCTCACCCGGATCCGGGAGGGCAAGGACGAGACGTGGTTGCTGGTGAAATGTAAAGACGAGGACGCCAACGCGCGACGCAAACCCGTGAAAAGCCAGCCTGAATCCGTACTGTCCGGACGTACGTTGGACGAGTTGTCGTGACGGATCTCGCCAGCCTGCCCGAGTCCGTCCGCGCTGTGCTGCGCGACGAACCGGTGCCCGACTGGCGAGCACCGACGCTGGCCACCCTGACCGAGAAACGCTTTTCCGACCCGGATTGGATCTTCGAGCGCAAGTTCGACGGGATGCGATGCCTGGGGTTCCGCGACGGCGATCGGATCCGGCTATTGTCGCGAAACCGCCAGCCGCTCAACGGAACCTACCCCGAGCTGGTCGATGCGCTCGCCGCGCAGCACACCTCCCGTTTCGTCGTGGACGGCGAGGTCGTGGCGTTCGAGGCACGGCGCACCAGCTTCGCCCGGCTGCAGGGGCGTCTGGGCATCACGGATCCTAAGGTGGCGCTTGCGTCGCGGATCCGCGTCTTCTACTACGTGTTCGACCTGCTGCATCTCGACGGCAAGTCCACCGTCGAGCTACCGCTGGTCTGGCGGAAACGATTGCTGCGCAGCGCCATTGACTTCGAGGGTCCGCTGCGGTACACCCCGCACCGCGTCGAGGACGGCATTGCGGCCTACCGGGCCGCTTGCGAGCGCGGCGACGAAGGTGTGATCGCCAAGCTGGCCGACTCGAAGTATGACGGGCGCCGCTCGCCGAATTGGTTGAAGTTCAAGTGCGTCCGCGATCAGGAGTTCGTCGTCGGCGGTTACACCAGCCCGAAAGGCAGCCGGATCGAGCTGGGCGCGCTGCTGATCGGCTACTACGACGGCCGCGACCTGGTTTACGCCGGCAAGGTGGGCACCGGCTTCGACGAGGCTACGCTGCGCAGCCTGCACGAGCGGTTGTCCGAAATCGAGCGGGACGCGCCGCCGTTCACCCGCGGGCTGGTGCGCGAGCGCGAGGCGCGATGGGTGCGCCCCGAGTTGGTGGCTCAAATCGGGTTCACCGAGTGGACGCGCGACGGCAAGCTGCGCCACCCGCGCTACCAGGGCCTGCGCACCGACAAGGAGCCCGGCGATGTGGTGCGGGAGACACGCTGATGCCACGCATTGAGGTTGAGGTCACCCACGGGGACCGGGTGTTGTTTCCCGCTGACGGGTTCACCAAGCGTGATGTTTTCGACTACTACTGGGCGGTGGCCGACACGATGCTGCCACACGTCAAGGGCCGGCCGCTCAACGTGCAGAGGTTCCCGCGTGGAATCGGCGAAAAAGGTTTTCTGCAACAGGATTTCGCTGATTCGATGCCGGACTGGATGCGCGGTGTCGAGGTCGACAAAGAAGGCGGCACGCTGGTGCATCCGGTAGCCGAAAGCCCAGAAGCGTTGGGATGGCTGGCCAACCAGAACTGCATCACATTGCACATTTGGCAGTCCCGGCGGGGCCGGCTGCACACCCCCGACCGACTGGTCTTCGATCTCGACCCGTCGGACAGCGACTTCGCGGTCGTGCGTGCGACGGCCCGGGCGACGGCTGGGGTGCTCGACGACCTCGGGCTGGCGTGTTACGTGCAGACCACCGGGTCGCGCGGGCTGCACGTCGTGGTACCGCTGCGGGGCGACGCCGACTTCGACACCGCACGGCAGTTCGCGCGCGACGTCGCCGAGGTGGTGGTGGCCGACGACGCCGCGCACCGCACCCTGGAAGCCCGCAAAGACAACCGCGGCGACCGCGTGTATCTCGACATCATGCGAAACGCCTACGCGCAGACGGCAGTTGCACCGTATTCGGTGCGCGCCCGCGCCGGCGCGCCGGTGGCCACCCCTCTTCAGTGGGACGAACTGGGCGCGCGCGGCTTGCGGGCCGATCGATTCACCATCCGCGATATCCCCAAACGCCTCGCCGGGCAAGGCGATCCGTGGGCCGACATATCCCGGCACGCCCGCACCCTGACCGAGCCCCTGCGGCGCCTGGCGAAACTTCGTGCCTGAACTGTCTGCTGCCAGTGCTGACCAGCTTGGTCCTCGCATCGCGCCGGGCGTAATCTCGTCAGCTATGAACTGCATCGGGCGCAGTTGGATACCAGTCGCCGCCGTAACGCTGATCGCTGCTGGCTCCCAGTTCATTGCGGCGCCGGCGCGGGCGGACCTGCACAACATCACCTACCGCGCGCGGATCGACGCGCTGACGACCGGTAGCCAGGCCACCTTTCTGATCAACGGCGGTCAGACGAGCACGACCGGTCTTCCGTCCATGCCCGGCAACGTGTTCGAGGCGAACACAGTGCTGCCCGATCCGGGGCAAGCCGGCTTGCGGATTGTGCTGCACTTCCCTTACTCGGCCAACGTGCACTGCGAGATCGACGTGGACGACCACGTTTTCGCCCAGCAGGACCAGATGGTCAGACCGGTGCCCGGCAGCAACGACCCGCTGAACGGTGCGCTGCAGTGCGGCGCTCCGCTGCCCTAGCGGCGATCGCAAGCGCGGCGAAGCCGGGCGCAGCGGGTCGTCGCCATCAGACCTAGGGGCGCCAGCCCGTGGAGTCGGCCCACTCCCACGCCCGCCGGTAGGCGTCGAGAAACCACGGTTCCTTGGCTTCGGAATAGCGGGCGTAGCTTGTGACACCACTTTCGGCCGCGCGCTTGACGGCTAGGTAGTCGTCGCGCACACCCGGGTTGGCCGCAAGCCAGTCGACGAAGAGCAGGGCGAACTGCTGATTGGGCCAACCGTCCACCCGGATATGCACGTTCGTCGGCCGTCCGGGATCCGCCGAAGCGTGAATCCGCTTGTGCCACAACGATGGATCGTCAGCGCGATCATAGCGGCCGACGGTGCTGCGGGCTTCTGCTTTGGAGGCCTTGGCGTCGTCGGCGGTGATGTGCTCGATGCGGGGATAACCCGCGGGCAGCAATGGCTCGGCGAGTTCGTCTGCCACCGCAAGGGATTCGACGGTGATTTGGATGTCGATGACGTCCTTGGCGTCATAGTCGGGCACGGCGGTCGATCCGATGTGGTCGATGCGTAACGCCCGGTGGCCGCACGCGGTCTTCAACCGGTTGACGATGCGCTGCGCCTGCTCCGGCCAGGTCGGATCCGCCGGAACCAGTCGTGTCGGTGCACGGGCGATTTGACGTTGCGTGAGGTTGTGGGCGAAAGGCAGGATGCGGTTATTCCACACATCGTGGGCCCGCTCGACCAAATCCTCTTGCGTGCCTGAATTGTCCAGCCAGATGTCGGCGACGGCACGACGTTGCTCGTCGTCGGCCTGCGCCGCGATCCTCGCGCGGGCGTCCTCTTCGGGCATCCCGCGTTGCTCGACCAGCCGTCGCAGCCGTACGTCGACGTCGGCGTGCACGATGACCACCAGCGGGAACAACGGCGCCATTCCCGATTCCACCAGCAGCGGAATGTCTTCGACGACAACGGAATCCTCAGGAACCGCCGCGATGATCTCCGCGCGGCGCTTGCCTACCAGCGGGTGAACGATCCCGTTGAGCCGTTGGCGCGCCTCGTCATCGCGAAAAGCCTTGGCGGCCAATGCCGGACGGTCCAGTGCCCCGTCGGGAAGCAGGATGTCGTCACCGAACGCGTCGACCAGCGACGCCAGCCCCTCGGTGCCGGGCTCGACCACCTCGCGGGCGATCACATCGCCGTCGACGATCACCCCGCCGCACTTGGCGAACGTGGCGGACAGCGCCGACTTCCCGGCGCCGATGCCACCGGTCAGCCCGATGCGAAGCATCGGTGCTTATGCGTTACCGGCGAGCTTTTCCCGCAGAGCGGCCAGTTGGGCGTCGCTGGCAAGCGACCCACCCGCGGCCTTCTCCTGCGGCGCGCTGGTGGACGACGATTGCTCGTCGCCGCCATGTCCGGCCGCCTCGGCGGCAGCGAACTTCTCCATCTGCGTGGTGTGCATCTTGTGCCGGCGCTCGGCCTCGGCGTAGCGGGCTTCCCATTCGGTGCGCTGGGCAGTCGAAGCCCTCGAGCCATTCGTTGGTTTCGGCGTCGAAGCCCTCGGGGAAGATGTAGTTGCCCTGGTCGTCGTAGCTGTCGGCCATGCCGTACTTCGCCGGGTCGAACTCGTCGTGGTAGTCCTCGTTGGCCTGCTTGAGCGACAACGAAATCCGGCGGCGCTCCAGGTCGATGTCGATGACCTTGACCATCGCGTCGTCGCCGACGGCAACCACCTGGTCGGGCACCTCGACATGGCGCTCGGCCAGCTCGGAGATGTGCACCAAACCTTCGATGCCCTCCTCGACGCGGACGAACGCGCCGAACGGAACGAGCTTGGTGACCTTGCCCGGCACGATCTGGCCGATGGCGTGGGTGCGGGCGAAGTGGCGCCACGGGTCTTCCTGAGTCGCCTTCAGCGACAACGAAACCCGCTCGCGGTCCATGTCGACGTCGAGCACCTCTACGGTGACCTCGTCACCCACCTGGACCACCTCGGACGGGTGGTCGATGTGCTTCCAGGACAGCTCGGAGACGTGCACCAGACCGTCCACACCGCCCAGATCGACGAACGCGCCGAAGTTGACGATGGACGAGACGACACCCTTGCGGATGGTGCCCTTCTGCAGCTGGTTGAGGAATTCGCTGCGCACCTCGGACTGGGTTTGTTCCAGCCAGGCGCGGCGGGACAGCACCACGTTGTTGCGGTTCTTGTCCAGCTCGATGATCTTGGCCTCGATCTCCTTGCCGATGTACGGCTGCAGATCGCGCACGCGCCGCATCTCGACCAGCGAGGCGGGCAGGAAGCCGCGCAACCCGATGTCGAGGATCAGGCCACCCTTGACCACCTCGATGACGGTGCCCTTGACGGCCTCGTCCTTCTCCTTGAGCGCCTCGATGGTGCCCCAGGCGCGCTCGTACTGCGCGCGCTTCTTGGACAGGATCAGGCGACCCTCTTTGTCCTCCTTGGTGAGGACCAGGGCCTCGACCTCATCGCCGACGGTAACGACCTCGTTGGGGTCGACGTCGTGCTTGATGGAGAGTTCGCGGGCGGGGATTACCCCTTCGGTTTTGTAGCCGATGTCGAGGAGCACCTCGTCCCGGTCCACTTTGACGATGGTGCCTTCGACGATGTCGCCATCGTTGAAGTACTTGATCGTTTTGTCTATTGCGGCGAGAAAGTCCTCGCTGGTGCCTATGTCGTTGACGGCTACTTGCGGCGAGGTGACGGTGGGACTCGGCATATTGTTGGGTTGCTCCGGACAGGGTTCGGTCGTAGGGACAGTTGGCATTGAGGTGCTACCCGCCTTTTGAGCGCAGACGGGTACCTGTCGAGGTTACTCGACTGTGTACTTGCTGGACAAACTAGGTGTTCCAGCTGGTAGATGAGCATCAGACTACAACACGGTATCCCGTTGGTGGCGCGGCTTTAATGCGCGGCGGCGTCCCAGCTGCGGCCGTAACCCACCGACACCTCCAGCGGCACATCCAGGGGATATGCACCGCCCATTTTGTCGCGCACCAGCGCCTCTACCTGCTCGCGCTCACCGGCCGCGATCTCGATCAACAGCTCGTCGTGCACCTGTAGCAGCATGCGTGACGCCAGCTCGGCCTCTTTGAGCGCGTTGTCCACCTCGATCATCGCCACCTTGATGATGTCGGCGGCGCTGCCCTGGATCGGCGCGTTGAGCGCCGCCCGTTCGGCGGCCTCGCGGACCTGACGGTTGCTGCTGTCCAGTTCGGGCAGGTACCGCCGCCGGCCCAGCACGGTCGAGGTGTAGCCGTCCTTGCGGGCCTGTTCGACGACATCCATCAGGTAGTCGCGCACCCCGCCGAACCGGGCGAAGTACTGGTCCATCTGGTCCTTGGCCTCCTCGGTGGAGATCTTGAGCTGCGCGGACAACCCGTACGCGCTCAGCCCGTAGGCCAGCCCGTACGACATCGCCTTGACCCGGCGCCGCAGCTCGGCGGTGACCTGCTCGATCGGCACCCCGAATGCTCGCGACGCCACAAACGAGTGCAGGTCCTCGCCCGTGTTGAAGGCTTCGATCAGGCCTTCGTCGCGGGACAGGTGCGCCATGATCCGCATCTCGATCTGGCTGTAGTCGGCGGTCATCAGCTCCGCCATTGGTCCATCAGGTCCGTTGCCGACCACTAACGCGTCCCGGATCTGGCGGCCGGCGTCGGTGCGGATCGGGATGTTCTGCAGGTTGGGCTCGGTCGATGAGAGCCGGCCGGTCGCCGCGATCGTCTGGTTGAACGTGGTGTGGATCCGGCCGTCGCCGGCCACCGAGTTCAGCAACCCGTCGACGGTGACCTTGAGCCGGGTGACGTCGCGGTGGGCCAGCAGATGCTGCAGGAACGGGTGTCCGGTCTTGTCGAACAGCGACTGCAGGGCGTCGGCGTCGGTGGTGTAGCCGGTCTTGGTGCGCTTGGTCTTCGGCATGCCCAGCTCGTCGAAGAGCACCACCTGCAGCTGCTTGGGTGAGCCCAGGTTGATCTGCTTGCCGATCACCGCGTACGCGGCCTCGGCGGCGTCGCGGATCTGGTCGCCGAACTGGCTTTGCAATTCGGTGAGCATCCCCAGATCGACGGCGATACCCGCGGCCTCCATGTCGGCCAGCACCTGCTGAACCGGCAGTTCCATCTCGCCCAGCAGCGCGGTGGAGTCGATGCGGTCCAGTTCGGCGTCGAGCGCGTCGGCCAGGTCCACCACCGCGCGGGCCCGCAGGATCGCAGTCTCAACAGCTTGCTCGTCGGTTCCGTCGATGTCGTCGAGCAATGAAAGTTGTTGCTGTTCACTGGTTTCCGCTCGCAGCTCGCGCCGCAGGTAACGCAGCGACAGATCGTCCAGGGTGAAGCTGCGCTGCCCGGGCCGTACCAGGTAGGCCGCCAGGGCGGTGTCGGAGGTGACGCCGTTCAGCGTCCAGCCACGGCCCGCGAGGTCGTGGATGGCCAGCTTCGCCTCGTGCAGGGCTTTGGGTTTCGCGGCATCGGCCAGCCAGGCCGCCAGTGCGGCGTCGTCGTCGGGGGTCAACGTCGCGGTCTCGAGGTAGCCGCCGTCCCCGTCGGCGGCGGCGATGGCCAGTGCGGTGGCGTCGCCGTCGTACGGCAGGTGGGTTCCCACGACGGCCAGCCCGGACCGGCGTCCGTCGCCGGCGTGCTCGGCCAGCCACTGCCCCACCGTGCCCGGCTGCAGCGCGGCGCCGCGCACGTCGAAGCCTTCCTCGACCTCGGGCTCGACGGCGGCCAGGGTGTCGAACAACCGGTCCCGCAGCACCCGGAACTCCAGGTCGTCGAAGAGCCGGTGGATCTGGTCGCGATCCCACGGCTGCAGCCGCAGCGTGTCCGGGGTTTGCGCCAGCGGCACATCGCGGACCAGCTCGGTGAGGTCCCGGTTGAGTACGACGTTGGCCACGTGCGCCCGTAATGCGTCGCCGACCTTGCCGCGCACCGAGTCGACGTTGTCCACCAGCGATTGCAGCGAACCGTACTCGACGATCCACTTGGATGCGGTCTTCTCCCCTACGCCGGGAATGCCGGGCAGGTTGTCGCTGGGATCGCCGCGCAGCGCGGCGAAGTCCGGATACTGCTGGGGGGTCAGCCCGTACTTTTCGACGACGGCCTCCGGCGTGAAGCGGGTGAGCTCGCTGACGCCTTTGCGTGGATAGAGCACCGTCACGTCGTCGTTAACCAACTGCAACGCGTCACGGTCACCGGTGACCACCAACACCCGGTAGCCCTCGTGCTCACCCTGGGTGGCCAGCGTCGCGATGAGGTCGTCGGCCTCGAATCCCGGCTCGGCGAGCACCGTAATACCCAGTGCGCCAAGGACTTCCTTGGTGATGTCGATCTGGCCGTGGAACTCGTCGGGGGTCGAGGACCGGTTGGCCTTGTATTCCGGATAGCGCTCGGAGCGGAAGGTCTGCCGGGACACGTCGAACGCCGCGGCGATGTGCGTCGGGGCCTCGTCACGCAGCAGGTTGATCAGCATCGCGGTGAAGCCGTACACCGCGTTGGTGGTCAGCCCGCCGCGGGTCTTGAAGTTCTCCGCCGGCAGGGCGTAGAACGCCCGGAACGCCAGCGAATTGCCGTCCAGCAGCATCAGCGTCGGCTTGGTTTGTTCCTCGGTCGCGGCGGGCACGGCCCTCACTCTATGCACCCGGTATGACGAGTCGCCCGGCCCGGCAGAACTGCAACACGTTTCAGTTTTGTGTTTGAGCTGGGTAGTCTGGCCGAGTGCCCGAGGTCACCAGTCAAGAGCCCGCGATCGCCGGATGGTTCGCCGTCCCAGCCCCTGACAACACCGGAAAGCCGCATCTGATCGGCAGCAAGTGCCCCGAGTGCGGCACCTACGTGTTCCCGCCGCGCGAGAACAACTGCCCCAACCCGGCGTGTACGAGCGACTCACTAGAGTCCGTCGCGCTATCGACCCGGGGGACGTTGTGGAGTTACACCGAAAATCGTTATCCCCCGCCAGCCCCCTACCCCGCACCGGATCCCTTTGAACCGTTCGCCATCGCCGCGGTAGAGCTCGCCGACGAGGGAATCATCGTCCTGGGCAAGGTAGTCGAGGGCACGCTGGCGGCCGACCTGAAGGTCGGCATGGAGATGGAGCTGACCACGATGCCGCTGTTCACCGACGACGACGGCGTCGAGCGCATCGTGCACGCGTGGAGGATCGCATCATGAGCACACCCGAACCGCTCTACATCCTCGGCGCCGGCATGCATCCCTGGGGCAAATGGGGCAGGGACTTCACCGAATACGGTGTGGTCGCCGCGCGCGCCGCGCTGGCCGAGGCCGGCCTGGACTGGCGCCAGATCCAGCTGGTCGCCGGGGCCGACACCATCCGCAACGGCTATCCAGGCTTCATCGCCGGGTCGACGTTCGCGCAGAAGCTCGGCTGGAACGGCGTGCCGGTCAGCTCCAGCTATGCGGCCTGCGCCAGCGGCTCGCAGGCACTGCAGAGCGCCCGCGCGCAGATTCTCGCCGGCTTCTGCGACGTCGCGCTGGTGATCGGCGCCGACACCACCCCGAAGGGGGCGTTCGCCCCGGTCGGCGGGGAACGCAAGAACGACCCCGACTGGCAGCGGTTCCACCTCATCGGCGCCATGAACCCGGTGTATTTCGCGCTGCTGGCGCGCCGCCGGATGGACCTCTACGGCGCGACGTCCGAGGACTTCGCGCAAGTCAAGGTCAAGAACTCCCAGCACGGCCTGCAGAACCCAAATGCCCGCTACCGCAAGGAATCCTCGGTCGACGACGTGCTAGCCAGCCCGGTGGTGGCCGACCCGTTGCGGCAGCTCGACATCTGCGCCACCTCCGACGGCGCCGCGGCCCTGATCGTGGCCAGTGCAGACTTCGCCCGCAAGCACCTCGGCTCGCTCGACGGCGTGCCGTCGGTGCGCGCGGTCAGCACGGTGACCCCGCGCTACCCGCAGCATCTGCCCGAATTGCCGGATATCGCAACGGATTCCACGGCCGTCGTGCCCGCACCCGATCGCGTGTTCAAGGATCAGATCCTCGACGCGGCCTACGCCGAGGCGGGCATCGGGCCCGAGGACGTGAGCCTGGCCGAGGTGTACGACCTGTCCACCGCGCTGGAACTCGACTGGTATGAGCACCTGGGGCTATGCGCGAAGGGCGAGGCCGAGGCGCTGCTGCGCAGCGGTGCGACCACGATCGGCGGCAAGGTCCCGGTCAACCCGTCGGGCGGCCTGGCGTGCTTCGGCGAGGCCATCCCCGCCCAGGCGATCGCCCAGGTCTGCGAGCTGACCTGGCAGCTACGTGGCCAGGCCACCGGCCGGCAGGTGGAGAACGCGAAGGTCGGCGTTACCGCCAATCAGGGCCTGTTCGGCCATGGCTCGTCGGTGATCGTCGCCCGCTAGCTTTGGCTCGCGCCGAGACTGCGATCAGGGCGCGCAAAACGCCCGCAGAGCGACCTGGGCGCAGTCTCGATGCCCTCACCGCAGGCTCAGGCCTCGTCGGCGTCCTTCGGCGCGTCCCCCAGGGTTTCCAGGACGACCTCAGCCACCCGCTTCATGGTGGTCCGCCGGTCCATGGCCGCACGCTGAATCCATTTGAATGCCTCGGGCTCGGTCATGCCCTGTTTGGCCTGCAGCAGGCCTTTGGCGCGCTCGACGATCTTGCGGGTCTCCAGCCGGTCCGACAGCGTCGCCACTTCGCGTTCCAGCTCGGAGACCTCGGCGAACCGGCTGACGGCCAGTTCAATGGCCGGGATCAGGTCGCTGACGGTGAAGGGCTTCACCAGATACGCCATCGCCCCGGCATCGCGTGCCCGTTCGACCAGGTCGCGCTGGCTGAAGGCGGTCAGCACCACGATCGGCGCGATGCGTTTGCTGGCGATCTCCGACGCGGCATCGATCCCGTCGCGGCGCGGCATCTTCACATCCATGATCACCAGGTCGGGTTTGTGCTGCTCGGCCAGCTCGACGGCCTCCTGGCCGTCGCCGGCTTCTCCGACGATGTCGTAACCCTCTTCTCGCAGCATCTCGGCCAGGTCCATCCGGATGAGCGCTTCGTCTTCGGCGATCAGGACCCGGCGCGCTGGTGTGGCGCCGGTGTCGGTCGTGGGGCCTGTCATGACGGACATTGTGTCGTGGGCGGCTGTGACCAGGAACCTCGGGGCGCCAGAAGCGACGACCTAGACCCATCCTCTATGGTGGGAGGCTGCTCAAGGTTGGGTGGCCGCATCTCAACCAAGAACGCCCTCGTATCCCAACTGGCAGAGGAAACGGACTCAAAACCCGTCCAGTGTGGGTTCGAATCCCACCGAGGGCACCAGTGTGATGTCTCAAGACATCCGCATAGCTCCGAACCTCGTTTTGGGTTCACGGTTTCTTTTTTTGGGCGGCCGTTGGGGCGCCTCGGGGTTGGTAGTCCCTGGTGGGGTCGATGGTTAGGTCGCGGATCAGTTCGCCGGTGGCGGCGTTGATGATGCGCATGTGGAGGTCTTGGACGAGCACCAGAACGTGGGTTCGGGCGTGGGTTCGTCCGATGCCGATGTGGTGGAGGCGGCCGCCGACGCGCAGGGTGATTTTGCCGGTTCATCGATGCGGTCGCTGCGGACCCGGTTGTGGGTGTCGAGAGTTCGCCGGGGTGGCTTTGGGGCGGGCTGTGTAGGCGGTGGCGGGGGTGGCCTGATGGGGCATTCCGCGGTGGGGTCGGTGGTGGTTGTATTCGTCGAGGAAGGCGTCGAGTTGGGTTTGTAGTTCGGTCAGGGTGCTGGCGCGGGGTTGGGCGGCCGCCATTTTTTGAGGGGCAGCAGCCACCCGTTCGGCAACGCGGCGAATTGGCGCGCGCGTTCTTTCCTGTTCCCGCGCGGGCGATCACGCTGGCGAAACCCTACGGGATCACAGCGGCGATGTCGTTGATGGCCGCGGTGATCCCCTGGAGCCAGAGCGCTAAATCGACGAAGGCCCCCAACGTGAGCAGGCCGACGTCCGCTGCGATAGGCAGACCGATGGCATCGACGGGGTTGGAGAGGTTTGCCAAGAACAGACTGACGTCGTAGTTGGGAATGCTGGTCACCGCAGCATTGATGAGGTCAGCTGTCGCCAGCAGCGGGGAATACAGCGCGGAGCCGGCACTGGAGAACGCGTTGACGATGTCGGTGCGCGTCGCTGCGGGATTACTGGCGGCGGTTAACAAAGCCGTCGAGAGATGCGTCGGGCTCGGCAGCGAGGACAACGAGTGCGACAGGCTGGACAGTGACAGGCCCGAGGCGGCTTCTGAATGGATGTCGCTCACGAAGGCGGCGACTCCCTGCTTTGCTCCGGTGACTAGGTCCTGAGCGATCAGGGCCTGGCTGACGTGGGGGAACAGCCCGAACGGGGTGGGTACATTCGCTGGCGAGGTCGAATAACCAAAGTTCGGGTCTCCGTAGCCCAAGTTCACGAGCACCGTCAAGTCCGGTTGGAGCAGGTCGGCCAGCGGTTTCCCGATGATGGGGGTATTGGCCAGCGGTTGCAAGAGCGGCAGATAGTCGTGTGGAGACGGCAGCGCGCTGAGCGGAATCATGTAGTAATTGGTGAGGGTGTCCGCACCGAGGAGCTCCGACCCCGGCAATAGAACAGCCTGGCTGAGCACCGTGGGCGAAATGATGCTGGGGGTCAGATAGAGGCCATGGATCGATACCAAACCCAGCGAGGCGTTGAGGTCCGCCAGGAAATTGATGGGGTACCTCGGCCAGTCGGCGAAGCCGTCGTATTCGATGGTGTAGATGTTGGTCGGGAAGGAATTGCTGGGGGTTGCGCCGTCGAACGAGAGACCTACGCTCGGCAAGGTCAGACCGTTGAAGCGCTCAAGCCCACCCGCCGTTGGGAGCGTTGGGGTCACCGACCAGCACGAACTGCAGGCCATGGTTTGGCATCGGCACGCCGGTGGGGTCGAGCTGCTGCATCACCAGGCCGGATATCGAGGCGCTCTGCGACCAGCCGAACACGGTTGATGCGTTTCCGGCTGCCATGTTGCTTGCGATCGCGTTTTCCAGAATGAGCATGCCTTGGCCCACCGAGGTGAACGGGGCCGGAAAGCCGGCGAGGGGACCAGTCGTGGCAGTGGGGTAGTTGAGGGAGAAGGGCACGCTGATGACCGGATACTCGGGCGTGAACAGGCCGTTCGCATAGGGATTGGGGTAGGTGGTGGCGGGGAAATTGGGGTGGATGTAGAGCTGGTCAGCGAGGGCCACATAGCCGGGCCCGGGGATCGGTACCCCGCTGCGGCCCATCACCAACCCGATGGTCGGAGCTGTGAACGCCGCAACATTGGCGGCCTCCGCGCTGACATAGGATCGCGCACCCGCGGTCAACGCCTGCACAAACTGGTCCTGAAACGCCGCCGCCTGGGCGCTGATCGCCTGAAACTGCTGGCCGTGGCTGGAAAACAGCGACGCGATGGCCGCCGACACCTCATCACCAGCGGCGACGATCACTCTGGTGGTCGAGGCCGCTGCCGCCGCGTGGGCCTCGCTGAGCGACGAGCCGATGCCCGCCACATCTGCCGCCGAAGCCGCCAACATGTCCGGCGCTGCGATCACATACGACATAGTTGCCCTCCGACCCGGCCGTCGTTATCGACCGTCGCAGATATGCAGATATGAAATTGGCCATAAGTATGACGAAACCGACGCACCAGTGTTTGAGTTTTCGCTAACATTCGCCGCCCGCCCGCCCGCACCCACACCCGATACCAGCTGGGTGGCGCTAGCCGGCCTCCGGAGTGATGACCGGAGCCTCCCTACTTCCGCCGGGGTACGTATCGCAGTAGATACCGCAACAGAAGCAGAAACCGGGCTAATTCGGTCGACATCTGGCAACCCCAGCCGTCTAGCGTACGGCGGCATACATGCATTTCAGAACCAGTATCGCGGTATCTGGCAACGCCCGCCGTCACCTAGCTTAGCTAACCCGCAGGTGATGTACCCATCGTGGATAGCTGGATATTTGTGGTATTTGTAGGCATGCGTTTCATCTATGTCGTTGCGGCGGTCGGCACGGCCATCGCCGTCCTGCTCGTCGCCCCGGTTGTGCTGATCGGGGCGTCGTCTGCTCACGCTGACACTGGCGTCAATGGTTACGCTCGTTGCCTGGGAGGCGACGCGAAGCCCCCGCCGCCGGGGGTAGATGCAGAGAATTGGTTTCCCAGCGTTCATGTGATGGCGGTGGATCTCGATTCTGGTGATTCCCCTGCCCAGGTAGTTCAGATTTTAGTGGGTATGGGAGTCAAGCCGAACGATGCCGTTACCCAGGTGCAGTGTTTCATGGCCAACCAACCGCGCGGAGAAGGGCATTGACGACGGTCCCTCCCCGCCAACTTCGCCGACATGCTGTGGTGCGCGCTCAACAATCGCCCCCGACCCCAAACCCTCCTGCGACTAGGTTGACCATTCCCGACCAGACGGTCCAATACTCTGGGAGAGCCGAGATCAGTTGCCCGGCAATACATTTCGCGCTCCGGGAGGGGGTGAGTCCGGATCCCTCCGCCGCCGCCCGCATACGACCCCTGCCGTGGGGTCGGAGAATGCCGTCGCCGGTCTAGGCATAGCCGGGTGGATGGCATTAAGTCCGCAATTGGGTTATTTGCCTTTCTTGCATTGCGGCATCGCTGTTGAGCGGACTATTCACCCGTGATGCAGCGCGGGCGGGGAGGCGTTCTTTACTTTCCTTTGTGTTCGCCTCTCCACTCACCCTAATCTTTCATTCTTCGTCCTGGCTGCGCCCGTCTGGCTGCGCAGGGCGAATTGGCGCTGTTTTGTCGGATTTTCCGCGCCGGCCCCTGGGCGTCCTGTCCGTCAATTCCAGGACGCTCAGGGGCACCTAAAGCTTCCGCATTGTTGCGGGAGAATCGCCAAGGGGGGCCGGAGAAACTCTAACGCCCGCCTTCGGTCCCTCTTGGCCCCCATTCTTTTACCGCCCCGTGTGGGTCTGTGTGCGCCGTTTAGGCAATATCCCGATAAAGGAGGGGATACCTGGGACGATAGACAATGCCCCCAGATTGCTCTGAGGGCATTGTCTGTGTTGTTACCGAGTCCCGCTTACATCACCTAGTGCCGGTGACCTGGGTCGCCGGGGTTCCCGCCTTGCCCGTGTTGGTCGCCTTGCCAGTGTTGGTCGCCGCCTTGCCCGTGTTGGTCGCCTTGCCAGTGTTGGTCGCCGCCTTGCCAGTGTTGGTCGCCGCCTTGCCAGTGTTCGTCGTAGGGGCCATTGTTCCAGTGGTCGCGGTCGCGGAATTCACCGTCGCGCCAGTGGTCGTCGTGACAGCGGCCCCCGTCCCAGTTGTCGCCCCACCCCGGATCCCACCACTGGCCGGGGCACCAGTGATAATCCGGGAACGGCGCGGGTTGGGCCTGGGCAACGGCAGCCGCCCCCAAACCCGCGAGCCCTAAACCTAAACCCGCGGTCATTACGACCGTTGATGCTGCGACGCGTGCGATGTTTCTCATGCTGGGGTGTTACCCGCTTCAGTGCGAACGAATCCTGCTACTACCGACATCGTCGCCTCAACCGGGAGATCCGGGAGTACGGCCGTAGAAGATCTGTCTAGGCCCTGGGACGGTCAGTCAGTACCGGTCCATCAACTTCAAACCCAGCTTCCTGCGCTCTTTAGCCTCTTCGTCGGCGAAGCGCCGCCACCAATCGCAGCTCGGCGTCGATGGTTGCGCTGTCGCGCATGACGTGCGCGGGGGTGGCCTGGCACCCGCCCACGCAGAGGTCTTCGCTTCCCGTCGCATCGGTCCCCACCTAAGGGTTCTCGGCCGTGGACACTTCCCAGTTCAACGGCCACGACCCCGGCTGATACCCGGCGGGGGACCGGCTCGGCATCGGTTTGCGCTCTAACGAGCCGCCGTCGGGCTTACACTGGGTGGGAAATGAGCGCCTATCAGACCGTCGTGGTCGGCACCGATGGCTCGGACTCGTCGCTGCGTGCGGTGGACCGCGCAGCCGCGATCGCTGCGGATCACGGCGCGAAATTGATCGTTGCGACGGCGCATCTCCCCGTCCCCGAGGAAAAGGGCCGCTACGCCATCCCGCCGGGGAGCACCCACGGCCAGGACTACCGGTTGGTGGGCGAGGCCCCCTTCTACGCGATCCTGCGGGACGCCAGGGAGCGGGCGCGCAAAGCCGGGGCCACGAACGTGGAGGAGAAGCCGATCGTCGGTGCCCCCATCAACGCGCTGGTGCAACTGGCCGAGGAGGTCCATGCCGACCTTTTGGTCGTCGGCAACGTCGGGCTCAGCAGCGTCGCCGGGCGGCTGCTGGGATCAGTCCCATCCGAAGTCTCCCGCAGGGCCAAGACCGACGTGCTGATCGTCCACACCAGAGACTGAGGCATCGTTAAGAATCGTTCGGCGTCGGACCATAACCTGTATCTCAGACCAATTGCCTGCCCAATTGTCCTGGTATCGTCTTGGCGGTTTGTTAAGCTAGGCTAAATACCCGGTCTGAACTGCATTAACTATTAACTCTAGTGCGCGATTCTGGGATTGAACCAGTCACAGATCGGTTCGCCCCCGAGGAGAGCCGCGGCTGCCCGATCAATCTAATGAGACGCGTCGCAAGCACCCCAGCGGAAGTTACTGATCTGGCGCCCTTCCGAACCACATGGCCGCGCTAGTAACAGCCAGGATGGTGCGCGCTACGAGGCACCACCATCCATCGGGGATCGACGGGCTGGGGCAGCGTCTTAGAGTCCAAACTTCCCCAAAAAGCCATTTAGAAGTTCCAAAATCGCAATCGCCACCCCAAAGAGCAGAATGAGACTTACCCCTAATAATGCACGAAGTGGCTCCAGCACAGATTGTAGTATTTGGAAAAATATGCTATTGCTTTGTAGCATTTCGAATAGCGTGCGCACGGCGGTATACAAGCCCGCATTCTCCACCAACCAAAGCAAATACGAGACGTTGATGGCCTCGGCGCTGGCATACGAGTGCGCACCCGCAGTCAAGTGCTGCGCAAAGTTCTCGTGAAACGCCGTCGCCCGCCCAGCCAGCCCCTGAAAGTCCTCGGCGTAGCGAGAGAACAGATGCGCGACACCCGCTGACACCTCATCGCCGGCCGCGGGGACCAGCGCAACGGTCGGGACTGCCGCCGCAAGGTGGGCCATGCTGAGGTCAGACCCGATGATTGCCAAATCCGTTGCCGCCGCGGTCATCATCTCCGGGGCTGCGATCAAACTAGACATGCTGTCCTCCTACCGCGTCATCGCCCCCGGGCTGGCAAAGAGTGTCGCGCGAACCTGCCAGATCCACCCGGGGACTTTTGGCCACTCATACACGATTCATAGAACGGACGGCGGGTGGTTGCGACCACAGGAAAGAGATCGGCCTGGTTCGCGTCTGACAGTTGATCGCGCCGCCCCAGCTCTCCTCGGGACCCGTGGCTGGTAGCTGCCGTGATCGCGACTACGCTTTTGGGCGTTTTCGGCAGGGCTCGACGAGCGCCTGAGCTAGGCGACCGCCGGGTCGTGATGTGCCGGTCGGAGGTACGTAATGTCGTATGTGATCGCAGCGCCGGACGTGATGGCCGCAGCCACAACAGATTTGGCGAATATCGGTTCAACAATCAGGGCGGCCACCGCGCTCGCGGCGCTCTCCACGACAGCAGTGGTGGCGGCGGGCCGATGAGGTATCGGCGGCCGTGGCCGAGCTGTTCGGGTCACACGCGCAGGCGTATCAGGCGCTCAGTGCGCAGGCGACAGCATTCCATCAGCCAGTTCGTGCAGCTGGTGCATACCGGCGCTGGACACTACGCACTGACCGAAGCCACGATGCCTTCCCCCTGCAAGCGCGACAGGGCCTGCTCAACACGGTCAATGCGCCCACCCAGGCGCTCGTGGGACGACCGCTGATCGGCAACGGCGCCAACGGCGTGGCCAGAGGCACATTGGCGCAAGCCGATGGCGGTGCCGGCGGGATCCTGTTCGGCAACGGCGGGGCCGGCTCGGCCGGCGCGGCCGGTCAGGGCGGTGCCGGCGGGTCCGGCGGGCCCGTCACCACTACCGACGGCAGCAGCGTCGCCACCGGCGGTGACGGCGGGGCCGGCGCCACCGGGGGCCAGGCGATCGGGCTCGGCCGCGGCGGCGACGGCGGTGACGGCGGCACCCCCGGAGCGGGCACCACCGGCCAGCCTGGCCAGTCCGGCTAACCTCAGCCCTGCACAATTTGATGCCTTGCGACATTCAGCGGTTAGGCTCTTAACGTGGGCGCTAAGAAATGCGGTGCCTCATCAGCAGCAGCGGACGGCGTAGTACGCCGCCCAGACTGCGTCGCGGCCGTGCGCGAACAGTCCCGCGACCGCAACCAGCACTACGCCGAAACCGTCGCGCGGCGGCACCGCGTGCTGACCATTGCCGCCTGGCTGGCGGTGATGGTGAGCACGAGTTTCGTGCTGGTGCAGATTGTGACCGGTACCTGGTCCTGGCAGATAACTTCGATCAACCTCGCTGCGCCGCGGCGGTCTTCGCGTTTGTGCCGCGGCTGCACCGCTTCGGAGATTTGGTTGCGCCGCTGACGTTTGTCGGCGCGGCCTATGTTTCGGTCTTCGCCACCACCTGGGACATCGGCACCGGTTCGGGCGGTGAATTATTCTTCCTGGTAGGCGTCTGTCTGGTGGTGCTGCTGCTGGGCATCGAGCACATTGCCTTGGCCGCCGGGCTGGCGGCGGTCGCCGCCGGCGGGATCATCGCGCTGGAATTCCTGGTCCCTCGCAACACCGGGCTCCAAGCGGGCTGGGCCCAGTCGATGGGTTTCGTCATCACCACGATCTCCTCCTGCGTGATGATCGTCGTCACGGTGTGGTTCGCCCTGCGCGACACGGCGCGCGCCGAGGCGGTCATGGAAGCCCAGTACGACCGCTCCGAGGCCCTGCTGGCCAACATGCTGCCGGCCAGCATCGCCGATCGGCTCAAAGAGTCCGACCGCGGTGACCACGGCCTAATTGCCGACAAATATGACGAAGCCTCGGTTCTGTTCGCCGACATCGTCGGCTTCACCGAACGCGCCAGCAGCACCGCCCCGGCCGATCTGGTGCGGTTCCTCGACAAGCTGTACAGCGCCTTCGACGCGCTCGTGGACAAGCACGGACTGGAGAAGATCAAGGTCAGCGGCGACTCCTACATGGTGGTCAGCGGCGTCCCGCGGCCGCGGCCCGACCACGTCGAGGCGCTGGCTGACTTCGCGGTCGAGATGGCCGCCGTCGCAAGCGAATTGAGGGATCCGCACGGCCTCTCGGTGCCGTTGCGCGTCGGCATGGCCTGCGGCCCCGTGGTCGCGGGTGTCGTGGGTTCCCGCCGGTTCTTCTACGACGTGTGGGGTGACGCGGTCAACGTCGCGTCCCGGATGGAATCGACCGACTCGGTGGGGCGCGTTCAAGTGCCCGGAGGATGTGTACCAGCGCCTGAAGGACGACTTCGTGCTGCAGGAGCGCGGCCGCATCGAGGTCAAGGGCAAAGGCATCATGCGCACGTGGTATCTCATCGGCCGTAAAGCGGCCCAGACTGCTCAGGTCTCCAGCGACGTGCTCGCCGAGGACCCGCGCACGGCCCACGTCTGAGCCGCTAGCCCCGTCTGCCAGACTGCGGCCATGGAGTCCAGTCCAGAAACCAGCCCTGTTCCAACCTTGTTGCCGCATTTGTGGAAATCGACGCTGGCATCGGGAATTCTGTCGCTGATCCTGGGCATCGTGGTGCTGGCCTGGCCGGGTATATCCGTTCTGATTGCCGCCGTCGCGTTCGGCATCTACCTGCTGATAACCGGTGCCGCGCAGGTCGCATTCGCGTTCAGCCTGCACGTCTCGGCGGGAAGTCGAGTCCTGCTGTTTGTCAGCGGCGCGGCGTCGCTGATCCTGGCCGTGCTGGCGTTTCGGCATTTCGGCCAGGGATACGCGGTGTTGTTGCTGGCCATCTGGGTCGGGGTCGGGTTCATCTTCCGCGGCGTCGCCACCACCGTTTCGGCCATCAGCGATCCGACCCTGCCCGGACGCGCCTGGTCGATTTTCGTCGGCGTGATCAGCCTGATCGCCGGCATTGTGGTGATGGCGTCGCCGTTCGAGTCAATCGTCACCCTGGCGCTCGTCGTCGGCATCTGGTTCGTGGTCATCGGCGCGTTCGAAACCGTTGCCTCATTCGGCATCTACGGGGCATCGAAGAAACTCGGCACGGCGAGTTCGAAGGCGTCGGAGGGGTAGCGGCCGCGCAATCTGTCTACTACCCTATGTCGTAACTCATTAATACGCCCGCAGCCGGGAGATGACAGATGGGTGTCGTCGACATTTCGCGGTGGCAGTTCGGTATCACCACCGTCTACCACTTCATCTTCGTGCCGCTCACGATCGGCCTGGCTCCCCTGGTCGCCGTCATGCAGACCGTGTGGACGGTCACCGGCAACGCCGCGTGGTATCGCCTGACCAAGTTCTTCGGCAAGCTGTTCCTGATCAACTTCGCCATCGGCGTGGCGACCGGGATCGTGCAGGAGTTTCAGTTCGGCATGAACTGGAGCCAGTACTCCCGGTTCGTCGGCGACGTCTTCGGCGCCCCGCTGGCGATGGAGGGCCTGGCCGCCTTCTTCTTCGAATCCACCTTCCTCGGCCTGTGGATCTTCGGCTGGAGCCGGCTGCCGAAACTGGTGCACCTGGCGTGCATCTGGATCGTTGCGGTCGGGGTGAATGTGTCCGCGTTCTTCATCATCGTGGCGAATTCGTTTATGCAGCATCCGGTGGGCGCCCATTACAACCCGGCGACCCGGCGCGCCGAGTTGCAGAGCATCGGTGCATTGCTCGGCAATAACACTGCGCGAGCGGCCTTTTCGCACGCGGTCGCCGCATCGCTGCTGACCGCGGGAACCTTCGTCGCCGCCGTCAGCGCGTGGTGGCTGGTGCGCTCGGCTAAAGCCGGCGACTCGGACGGCCCCGCCATGTACCGCCCGGCGGCCATCCTCGGGTGTTGGGTCGCGCTGATCGCCGCTGTCGGCCTGTTCTTCACCGGCGACACCCAGGGCAAGTTGATGTTCGTCCAGCAGCCGATGAAGATGGCGTCGGCGGAATCGTTGTGCGACACGGCAACCGATCCGGACTTCTCCATCCTGACGGTGGGGACGCATAACAACTGCGAAAGCATTTCACGGGTGATCGAAGTGCCCTACGTCCTGCCGTTCCTCGCCGATAGCCGATTCAGCGGTGTGACGTTGCAAGGCGTGCGCGACCTGCAGCGGGACTATCAATACAAGTTCGGGCCAAACGACTACCGGCCCAACCTGTTTGTGACGTATTGGTCGTTCCGGTTGATGATCGGGTTGATGGCGATCCCAGGGCTGTTCGCACTGACCACGCTCTGGTTAACCCGCGGCGGCCGGACCCCCACCCGACGATGGTTCTCCTGGTTCGCGCTGCTGACCATTCCGATGCCGTTCCTGGCCAACAGCGCGGGGTGGGTGTTCACCGAAATGGGCCGCCAGCCCTGGATCGTGGTGCCGAACCCGACGGGCGATCAGTCGGTCCGGCTCACCGTCCGCGAGGGGGTCTCGAACCACGCGTCGGGCATGGTGATCACCTCGCTGGTGACGTTCACGCTGGTTTACGCGGTGCTGGCGGTCATTTGGTTCTGGCTGCTCAAGCGCTACGTCGCCGAAGGACCGCTGGAGCACGACGCGGAACCCGCCGTGCCGCCGGCACCCGGCGACGACGAGGTGGCCCCGCTGTCGTTCGCGTATTGACCGGAAGGAGCTGACCGGTGGGACTTCAAGAGTTGTGGTTCGGCATCATCGCGGTGCTGTTCCTTGGCTTCTTCATCCTGGAGGGCTTCGACTTCGGGGTGGGCATGTTGATGGAGCCCTTCGCCCACGTGGGCATCGGCGATCCGGAAAGCCACCGCCGCGCGGCGCTGAACACCATCGGCCCGGTGTGGGACGGCAACGAGGTGTGGCTGATCACCGCGGGCGCAGCGATGTTCGCGGCGTTTCCCGGCTGGTATGCCACCGTGTTCTCCACCCTCTACCTGCCGCTGCTGGCGATCCTGTTCGGCATGATCTTGCGCGTGGTGTCGATCGAATGGCGCGGCAAGATCGATGACCCGAAGTGGCGAGCGTGGGCGATCCTTCGGTATCGCGGCGGGCTCCTGGTTGCCCGCGGTGCTGTGGGGAGTGGCATTCGCCGTCCTGGTCCGCGGACTCCCGGTCGAGGCCGACGGCCACGTACACCTGTCGATCGGCGATGTGCTCAACGTCTACACGCTGCTGGGCGGCTTGGCCACCGCCGGGCTGTTTTTGTTCTACGGCGCTGTGTTCGTCGCTTTGAAGACCTCCGGGTCGATCCACGACGATGCCTACCGATTCGCCGTGTGGCTATCGCTTCCGGTGACGGGAGTGGTTGCGGGCTTTGGCCTTTGGACGCAACTCGCCCACGGCAAGGACTGGACCTGGCTGGTGCTGGCGGCGGCGGTGGTCGCGCAACTGGCGGCGATCGTCTTGGTGTGGCGGCGCATCTCCGACGGCTGGGCATTCGCCTGCACCGCCCTGGTGGTGGCCGCCGTTGTGGTCCTGCTGTTCGGCGCGCTTTACCCGAACCTGGTGCCCTCAACCCTGGACGAGCAATGGAGCGTGACGATCTACAACGCCTCGTCGACTCCCTACACCCTGAAGATCATGACCTGGGTGACCGCGTTCTTTGCGCCGCTGACGGTGGTCTACCAGGCATGGACGTATTGGGTCTTCCGGCAACGGATCTCGGCTGAACGGATACCGCCGCCGACCGGTCTGGCCAGGCGTCCGTCCTGAGCACGCGGGTCTCCCGGGCGCCGCTTGACCCGCGGCTGTGGCGGGCATCGATCGCGTTGCGCCGCTTCCTGGTTGCCGCGGTGGGCTGCGGAGTGGTGATCTCCGGCTGCGCGATCGGCTCGGCTGTTGTGCTGGCCAGCATCGTCGCGCGCGTCATCACCGACCCTTCGGCACGAAGCCTGGGCGTATGCTGGGGTCCGCTGTCAATCCTGTTGGCGCTGTGGGTTGTCCGCGCCGTGACGCATTGGCTTCAGGCGCGCCTGGGACAACGCGGGGCCAGCGCGGTGATCGCCGATCTCAACGGTGAAGTGCTCGCGGCGGTCACGGCGCGCCAGCCCAGCGAGCTCGCGGCGCAGCGCGATAACGCCGCCATCGTGGTGACCCGCGGTCTCGACGGCTTACGGCCGTATTTCACCGGATACCTGCCCACACTGTTGCTCGCCGCGATACTGACCCCGGCGACCGTCGCCGTAATCGCGCTCTATGACCTGAAATCGACGGTGATCGTGGCGATCACACTGCCGCTGATACCGGTGTTCATGGTGCTGATCGGGCTGGCGACGGCGGATCGATCCGCGGCCGCGCTGGCCGACATGTCGACCCTGCAGGCGCGGCTGCTGGATCTGATCGCCGGCATCCCGACCCTGCGGGCGCTGGGCCGCGCCTCGGGCCCGGAACGACGCATCGCCGAGCTCGGCGCCGCCCACCGGCGCTCGGCGATCGCGACGCTGCGCATCGCGTTCCTCTCAGCGCTGGTGCTCGAATTGCTGGCCACCCTTGGTGTGGCGCTGGTGGCGGTCGGTATCGGTCTGCGCTTGGTGTTCGGCGAGATGAGCCTGGCTGCGGGTTTGACGGTGCTGCTGCTGGCACCGGACGTGTACTGGCCGCTGCGTCGCATCGGCGTGGAATTCCATGCCGCTCAAGACGGTAGAACCGCGGCCGACAAGGCATTCGCGCTCATCGGCGAATCAGCTCGCGCAACCGACGGACAGCGAACGGTAGTGGCCAGCGCGGCGGTGATCCGGCTGGAGCACCTGAGCGTGGCCGGCCGGGACGGCCACGCGCCGCGCGATCTCGGCGCGGTGATCGAACCCGGTCGCGTGACGGTGCTGACCGGACGCAACGGTGCGGGCAAAACCACCACGCTGCAGGCGATCACCGGGCTCACGGTGCCGTCATCGGGCCGGGTCAGCGTGGCCGGAGTCGACGTCGCCGACTTGGACCCCGCCGCGTGGTGGCGGCAGCTGTCCTGGCTGCCGCAACGCCCCGTGCTGGTCCCCGGTACCGTCCACGACAACCTGGTCTTGCTGGGCGAGCTCCATGATATGGAAAGTGCCTGCGCTGCAGCAGGATTTGATGCTGTGCTGGCCGAGCTGCCAGATGGGATGCATACCGTGCTCGGGCGTGGCGGCGTCGGGCTGTCGCTGGGCCAGCGGCAGCGGCTGGGACTGGCCCGAGCGCTCGGATCGTCCGCCCCAGTGCTGCTGCTCGACGAGCCCACCGCGCACCTGGACGCGCACACCGAGGACCGGGTGTTGCGGGCCATCGTTGAACGGGCGCGGGCCGGTGCGACGGTGGTGGTCGTCGGACATCGCGAGCGGGTCGTCGCGATCGGCGACCGGGTCGTCGAAGTGGTCTGCGATGGAGGGATGCGCTATGCGCACATCTGATCCCGCCGCGGCGATCGCAAGCCCGGCGGAGCCGGGCACAGCGGGTCGCCGCCAGATTGCACTGCTGGCCGCGTCGAGCCTGTTACTCCCGCGAATCCCCCGCCTGCTGGCCGCCATTGCGCTGGGCGTGCTGTCGCTGGGCAGCGCGCTGGCGCTGGCCGGGGTTTCGGCCTGGTTGATCACCCGGGCCTGGCAGATGCCGCCCGTGCTCGACCTTTCCGTTGCGGTGGTCGCGGTACGAACATTCGCGATCTCTCGGGGCGTGTTGCACTACTGCGAACGACTGGCAACCCACGACACCGCCCTGCGCGCAGCCAGCACAGCCCGGGAGCAGATCTATCACCGCCTCGCACACGGGCCGGCAGCGGCGGCGGTCCGCCTGCACAGCGGTGAGCTGGTGGCCCGCGTCGGCGCCGACGTCGACGAACTGGCCGACGTGCTGGTGCGGGCCCTCGTCCCGGTTGGCGTCGCGACGGTGCTGGGGCTGGCGGCGACCGCGGTTGTCGCGGCGATCTCACCGGCGGCCGCGGTGGTGCTGGCGATCTGCCTTCTCGTCGCCGGCGTTGTCGCGCCCTGGCTTTCCGGCACCGCCGCCGCAACGCAGCAAACGATTGCCCGGCAGCATCATTCCGAGCGAGACACGGCGGCGATGATCGCGCTCGAGCACGCCCCCGAGCTTCGCGTCGCGGGCGCGCTCCCCCGCATCATCACCGAATCCCAACGCCGCCAGCGCGCCTGGGGTGCCGCACTCGATGCTGCCGCCAGACCGGCCGCCTTCGCCGAGGCGATGCCCACCGCGGCGATCGGAGCCAGCGTTCTCGGTGCGGTGGTGGCCGGGATCGGGATGGCGCCCACGACGGCTCCGACCACACTGGCGGTGCTGATGTTGTTGCCGCTCTCCGCGTTCGAGGCGATGACCCCCCTGCCGGCCGCCGCCGTCCAGCTGACGCGGTCGCGGATCGCCGCGCGTCGCCTGCTCGACCTCGCCCCGCCAACGCCCACTGAGTCGACGACGTCGGCGCCGCTACCGGTCGGCACCGGGCGATTGTCCGCCGACGTGTGTTCGGGTCACCCAGGCTGGGCGCAATCGGCTCGGGTGACGCTAGACCTACCGCCGGGCGCCCGGCTGGCCGTCACCGGTGCCAGCGGCTCCGGCAAGACGACACTGCTGATGACGCTCGCCGGCCTGCTGCCGCCGCTGCAAGGGCAGGTAACGCTGGACGAAACGGGCCTTAACCAGTTCGATGAAGCCGAATTACACAGAACTGTCAGCTTTTTCGCCGAGGACGCGCACATCTTCGCGACCACCGTGCGGGACAACCTGCTCGTCGCCCGCGGTGACTGCCAAGACGACGAACTGACGGCGGCCCTCGATGCGGTCGGCCTAAGCGGATGGCTCGCCAGTCTGCCCGAGGGCCTGTCGACGGTGTTGACCGGTGGTGCGGGAGCGCTCTCGGCGGGCCAGCGCAGGAGGTTGCTGCTGGCACGGGCGATCGTGTCACCCGCCCGAATCGTGCTGCTCGACGAACCCACCGAGCACCTCGACGCGACCGACGCCGAGCTCATCCTGCGTGATCTGTTGGGGCCCAACCCTGGTCTGATGTCCGCAGAGAAGACGGTGCTGGTTGCTACTCACCACCTGCCCAATGCCATGCACTGCGCCAAACTGCATCTAGGCTCAGAGGTGTCGGCGGCGCGGCGTGAACTCCAGGGATAACAGCACTAGCACCAGCGGAACGATCTGAGTCATTGACAGCAGCGCGTAGCGCCGGGCGTCCAACGCGTGAAACTTGCGTACGTATCGGTACAACGATTCGAGTGCGATCAACGGGTCAAGCACATGGATCATCTGGTAGAAGACATGATGCAATCGGCCCGAGCCGGAGCCGTCGAACAATTCCGGGAAGGCCGCGAACGACAGCGATACCCGCTGCGCCCCAAGATCTTTAGCTGCTGAAATCATGTCGACGCTGAGCCGTTCGTCGATCCCATTCGGCGCCCCGCGCCGACGCCACGGCACATCCAGGGTGATATCGCAACCGCCGCCGGCAGTCGCGTACCGGTGAAAGCCCTGTGCCCGTCCCGAAGCATCCCTGGCGATGATCAGCAGTATCCCGGGGAATCTGCCCTCCAGCACACCGTCCAGGTTCATGTAGAACCCGCGTTCGTTGTGGGCCCCGCTCGGTGACGCCCGCACCACCTCGGCCAGCTCGGCCCGGAGGTCATCGTCGAGCTCCTGCTCTGCCACGATCTCGGTGCTGATCTTGGAATTGTGGGTGCGCTGCACCGCCTGGCGCAGGTTGCGAAACTTGCGTCCTGCCATGTCGAAACGGGATACGTCGACGACGACATCGCGGCCGATCGGTATGGCCCGCAGCGATTGTCCGATCACCGCCGGGTCGGTCCACAGGCCGAGCCGCTGCTCGCTGCACCCCACCACCGCGATTCGCCAGCCGTGGGTGTGACACATCGCCGCGAAATCGGCGACCAGCTCGGGGAATTGCGCCTCGTCGCCGATCGGGTCGCCGCCGACCACCGCATAACCCATCCGCGTCCGGTAGGCCAGCGCCGCCGTCTCGGTCGCGTTGAAGTGGTAGGCCTTGCCGGTCTGCATGACGAACGGCGCCAACGGATCCGCGGTGGTGGCATTGATCAATCCCCACGCCCGCGAGAGATCCTCGGGTCGCGGACGCGACGATGCCGGCCGCATCAGCACCAGCCCCGAGCCGGCGATCAAGACGTCACCCAGCAGATCGAACGCCAGCACGTGCGCGGCCAGCCCCGCCAGCAGACAGACGGCAGCCGAGGCGGCATGCGTCGCCGTGACCGGACGACCTAAGAAGATGCCACGGGCAATCAATGCCACCGCAACCAGAATCGTCAGCGACCAGCCCAGCCGGCCAGCGCATTGCCATTCCGGATTGTGGTGGTGGCGGGCGAGTATCAAAATCAGCCAGCACGCCGCGCAGAACAGCGCCAGCGCACCGATCCAGCGGGCCGCGACCGAATCCACGTGAACGACAACGCGTTCGCGCACACGGAGCCGCAGTCCGACATCGACCGGCGGCCCTTTCATGATCACCTCCCGATGCGCTGACCCTCAGCTGGCGGCTTTACCTGCCGCTCCTACATCGAATATCCGGCTATTCAACGTTACGCCCCATCTATCGTCAGGAGGGCGGAAAATATATCAGCACGCCTTCCTGCACCACCGTGGCGACGACTTGCCCGGAGCGATCGAAGAAATGCCCGGTGCCCAACCCGCGGGAATCGGCGGCCACCGGAGAAGACGTCGAATACAACACGAAGTCGTTGAAATCGACCTGCCGGTGAAACCACACCGAGTGGTTGGCGGATGCGGCGAAGATGCGGTCGAAGCCCCAAGACAGCCCATGGGTGGTGATGACCGAGTCCAGCACGGTGGTGTCCGACGAATAGACCATGGCCGCTGTGTGCAACACGGGATCGTCGGGCAGCACGCCGTCCGCCTTGACCCAGACCCGGTTGTGGGGAAGGCGGTCACCCTTGTCTCGCATCACCCAGGCCGGGTCGTTGGTGTAACGCCATTCGATCGGGTGCAGGGCCTTGACGAAGTGCGGGACGGTCTGCTCGTAGCCGCGCAACAGCTCGCCCATCGACGGCATGGTGTGAGGCTCGGCCACCTCCGGCGGAGCGACGCCGTGCTCGAGCCCGGCGCCGCCAGCCATGTACGAGATGATCGCCGAAGACAACAGCGTGCCGTCCTGCACGGCGTCGACGCGCCGATTGGCGAAGCGCCGTTCTTCGCGCAGCCGCACGACGTGGAATTCGATGTCCTTGGCGGTGTCCCCGCCGTTGATGAAGTGCACCGACAGCGCGCTGGGCGGCAGGTCGTCCCGAGTCAGCGTGCGGCTGCTCGCGACGAACGATTGCGCCATGAGCTGGCCGCCGAATGTCCGCATCGGGTTCTTGCTGGGATGGGATCCCACGAATAGATCATCGGCGAGGCGGTTGAGGTCCAGTACCGCCAGCAATTCTTGGAAATCAGATGAGCAGTCCGACAACTAGAGGTCATCCTCCCCGATCCGGTGTACGTGGATCAGGTTAGTTGACCCTACGGTGCCAGGTGGCGCACCGGCGACAATAACAACAAGATCACCCCGCTTGTAGCGACCCAGCTCGATCAGGGATTTATCGGCCTGGCGGATCATCTCGTCGGTGGACTCCATCAGCGGGACGATGAACGTTTCGGTGCCCCACGTCATCGCCAGTTGACTGCGCACTTCGGGCCACGCCGTGAAGGCCAGCAGCGGCAGCGGGGTGTGCAGACGCGCCAGGCGCTTGACCGTGTCACCCGACTGGGTGAACGCGACCAGCGCCTTGGCGTCGAGCCGCTCGCCAATGTCGCGCGCGGCATACGAGATCACTCCCCGCTTGGTGCGCGGCACATGCGTCAACGGCGGTGCGGCGGTGGAATTGTCCTCAACCGCACAGATGATGCGCGACATCGTCCGGACGGCGGCCAGCGGGTATTTGCCCACCGACGTTTCGCCGGACAACATCACCGCGTCGGCGCCGTCGAGCACGGCGTTGGCCACGTCGGAGGCCTCGGCCCGGGTCGGCCGTGAGTTCTCGATCATCGATTCGAGCATCTGGGTCGCCACGATGACGGGTTTGGCGTTCTCCCGGGCCATCTGGATGGCCCGCTTCTGCACCAGCGGAACCTCTTCCAGCGGCAACTCAACCCCCAGGTCGCCGCGGGCCACCATGACGGCGTCGAATGCCAGCACGATGGCTTCGAGATTATCGATGGCCTCGGGCTTCTCGAGTTTGGCGATCACCGGTACCCGCCGCCCGACCCGATCCATCACCTCGTGCACCAGCTCGACGTCGGAGGGCGAGCGCACGAAGGACAGCGCCACCATGTCAACGCCGAGGGTCAGCGCGAAGGTGAGATCCTCGATGTCTTTCCCCGACAAGGCCGGCGCCGACACGTTCATCCCGGGCAGCGAGATGCCCTTGTTGTTGCTGATCGGGCCGCCTTCGATGACCTTGCAGATCACGTCGTCGCCCTCGATGCCCTCGACGAACAGTCCGATCTTGCCGTCGTCGACCAGGACCCGGTCGCCGATTATGGCGTCCGCGGCCAGCCTCTTGTAGGTGGTCGACACCCGGTCGTGGGTGCCTTCGCAGTCAGCGACGGTGATCCGGACCGTTTCACCGTCGGCCCAGTAGGTGGACCCCGTGGCGAAGCGTCCCAGCCGGAGCTTGGGGCCCTGCAGGTCGCCAAGCACGCCGACCGCGCGGCCGGTCTTGTCGGAGGCGGCGCGTACCCGCTCGTAGGCGGCTTTGTGGTCGGCGTAGTCGCCGTGACTGAAGTTCATTCTGGCGACGTCCATTCCGGCTTCGACCAAAGCCAGAACCATCTCGTCACTCCTGGTGGCCGGACCGAGAGTGCAGACAATCTTTCCGCGTCTCGCCACGACGACTCAGCATAGTCGTCGCGCGCGACCGCCGGGTTGCCTCGACGTCACGGCGGGCTCAACCGCCAGGGAAATCGGCGCGTCACGCGCGCCATGGCGCGTCAGCTACCCGCTGAGAATCGTGGGAACCAGCGGAAAGCCGGGCAGATTACGCAGCACTGTCCAGGCGAAAGATGCAACCACAATCGTCACCCACGCCGCTGCCGGCAGCAGTGACCGACCAAGGCGGCGGCGCAGCACCATCCAGCCGATCAACACCGGGATGCAAGCGAGCAGGCAGACCAGGAAGACATTGTCGTTGATGCTGGCCGCCAGATCACCATGCAGCAGGTCATGCGTCATCCGGAGCCCGCCGCAGAACGGACAGTTCCAGCCGGTGAGCATTTTGAACGGACACTGCGGATAGACCGACTTGGTGTTGTGCGGGTCGACGAGCCCGATGTAGCCCAGCGCGCCAGCGAGCAGCGCGCCTGACGCGGCTGCGCCGTACAGGCGGCCACGCCGGCGGCCATGCCCGTGGCTGGCGGCGCATTGATCTGGGGACAAGCCACACTCGGCAGGCTCCTGCGCCGCACCGTTCCAGGGCTGGGCAGTCACATTTTCAGCATGCCAGATCCGCCGGGCTACCAGCCCCTGCGGTTACGCAGTCCGAAGCCCCAGCGCCTACGGGTCGGCTCAGCTTCTTCTTTGGTGCCGGTCACGCGTTGCTCGGCCGGTTCCGACTGCTCGTCGCCGTCCTGCGGTTCGACGTCGGATGTGCTGGATTCACCAGTGGTCTCCGGCGCCGCATCGTCAGCGGACTCCTCGGGCTGGTCTTCGTCGGCCTCGAGTTCATCCTCTGCGTCGACCGACTCTTCGGTTTCGGGCTCGGCGGTGGCGGTCTCGTCAGCTTCACGCTCTTCGACGGCGACTTCGGCGACTCTTCGACGTGCCACCTCAGGCTCTGCGGCATCAGGCTCTTCGGCGGCGGGCTCTTCGACTTCAGCTTCCGCCACCTCAGGCTCTTCGGCGGCGGGCTCTTCGGCGGCGGGCTCTTCGACTTCAGCTTCCGCGACTTCAGGCTCTTCGGCTTCGGCTCTTCGGCGGCGGTTTCAGCTGCTCAGGCTCTTCGGCATCAGGCTCTTCGGCGCGGCTCTTCGGCCACCTCAGGCTCCGCTACTTCAGGCTCTTGAACTTCAGCTTCCGCCACCTCAGGCTCTTCGGCATCAGGCTCTTCGGCGGCGGGCTCTTCGGCGGCGGGCTCTTCGGCTTCAGCTTCGGCGGCTTCAGGCTCTTGGGCTTCGGCTCTTCGGCGGCGGGCTCTTCGACTTCAGCTTCCGCGGCTTCAGGCTCCGCGACTTCAGGCTCAACGACCTCAGGTTCAACGCTTCGGGCTCCGCGACTTCAGGCTCAACCATCTCAGGCCCTTCGACTTCAGCCTCTGCCACTTCCGCCTGCACGGTTTCAGGCTCGTCGTAGTCGGCCTCGGCGACGTGGTCAGCTTCGAACGATTCCGTCGAATCTTCTACTCCGGCAACGCTGACCGCCTTGGCGACAGAGGGCGTCGCAGCGGAGGCCGCGGCGACGGACGCCAGTTCGGGCGCCGGTTCGGGTTCTAATGGAACGTAATAGGTGCCGCGGAGGGTTTCGGGGTCCTCGCGGCCCTTCGGCGCCAGGATGATGTAGACCACGGCGCCGATGAACACGAAAGTCGATGTGAACGAATTGATCCGGATGCCGGCGATGTGTGTGGCGGCGTCGTCACGCAGCAGCTCGACGCAGAAGCGACCGATGCAGTACGCGGCGACATAGACGGCGAACAGTCGTCCGTGACCTAGCTTGTACCGCCGGTCCACGTAGATCAATGCGACGAATACCAGTAGGTTCCAGATCAATTCGTAGAGGAACGTCGGCTGCACGACGAGTGCGACCTGCCCGGTCGAGACGCCGTCGAGGGAATGTGGATCCTCGTATCCCGATGGATCCCGGCGGTAGAAGATCTGCAGACCCCACGGCAATGTGGTTTCCCGGCCGTAGAGCTCCTGGTTGAAATAGTTGCCCAGCCGGCCGATCGCCTGCGCCAAGACGAGCCCCGGCGCCAACGCATCGCCGAACGCGGGCAACGGAATTCCGCGGCGCCGACAGCCGATCCATGCGCCGACACCACCGAGGGCTACCGCTCCCCAAATGCCCAGGCCGCCATCCCAGATGCGCAGCGCCGCGCCGAAACCGGCACCACCCGGGCCCCAATAGGTCTGCCAATCGGTGGCCAGGTGATAAAGCCTGCCCCCAAGCAACCCGAAAGGCACGGCCCACATGGCGATGTCGTAGATCACGCCGCGCTCGCCGCCGCGGGCTTCCCACCGCCGGTCGCCGATCAGCAGCGCGGCCACGATACCGATGATGATGAACACCGCGTAGGCGCGAATAGGCAGCGGCCCCAGGTGCCAGACCCCACGCGGCGGACTCGGAAAATAAGCGAGCCAGGTGGTCGTCACGCGGACACCCCTTGGCGTACACCGCCGGCGAGTTCCTCGGCCAGTGCGCGCAGGGCGGCCAAACCATCGCTCAATGCCGACACCAACGCAGAACCGACGATGACCCCGTCGGCATAGCCGGCGATCTGTGCGGCCTGCTCACGCGATCGCACACCCAAGCCGACGCCGACGGGTATGTCAGACACCGTCTTGACCCTGCCGACCAGTTCGGGCGCGGCGTTCGACACCGCGTCACGCGCCCCAGTCACACCCATCGTCGACGCGGCGTAGACGAATCCGCGCGATGCCTCGACGGTGGCTGCCAACCGCTGAGGCGTCGACGAAGGCGCCACCAAAAAGATCCGATCCAGCCGATGCTCGTCGGATGCCGCCATCCACTGCTGCGCTTCGTCGGGGATGAGGTCCGGGGTGATCAGGCCGTGTCCGCCGGCAGCGGCCAGATCCCGTGCGAAGGCATCAACCCCGTAGCGCAACACCGGATTCCAGTACGTCATCACCACCGCACTTCCCCCGGCCCCACTGATCGCCTCCACCGCGGCCAGCGTATCCCGTACTCGCACACCCCCACGAAGCGCCGCCTCGGTTGCCCGGGCAATCGTCGGGCCGTCCATGCCGGGATCGGAATATGGCACGCCGACTTCGATGAGATCGCAACCGGATTCGACGAGCGCGATCATCGCGTCCACCGACGTCGGCACGTCGGGGTAACCGGTCGGCAGATAACCGATGAGTGCCGCGCGATCGTCCGCGCGGCATGTCTCGAAAAGCGGCCCTAACCTGCTTGCTGGGCTGTGTTCCACCGTCATTGCTTGCCCTGGTCCAGCAAGCCGAACCACTTCGCGGCCGTCTCGACGTCCTTGTCGCCGCGGCCCGAAAGATTGACCACAATGACCGAGCCCCTCCCCATTTCAGCTCCCAATTTAAGGGCACCGGCCACCGCGTGCGCGGATTCGATAGCCGGGATGATCCCTTCCGCGCGGCATAGCAGGCGGAACGCGTCCATCGCCTCGGAATCGGTGATCGGCCGGTATTCGGCACGTCCGGTCTCCCTGAGCCACGCGTGCTCTGGACCCACCCCCGGATAATCCAGACCAGCTGAGATCGAATGGGATTCGATGGTCTGACCGTCCTCGTCTTGCAACAAGTACGAGAACGATCCCTGGAATGCGCCAGGGGAACCGCCGGTGAAGGTCGCGGCGTGCCTGCCGGTCTCGACACCGTCGCCGGCCGCCTCGAATCCGACCAGCCGCACGCCGGGGTCATCGATGAACGCGTGAAAAATACCGATGGCGTTGGATCCTCCACCGACGCATGCGGTTACCGCGTCGGGCAGCCGGCCGGCCTGCTCCTGGATCTGCGCGCGCGTCTCCAGGCCGATGATTCGCTGGAAGTCACGCACCATGACCGGGAAGGGGTGGGGTCCGGCCGCCGTGCCGAAGCAGTAGTAGGTGTTGTCGGCGTTGGTGACCCAGTCCCGGAATGCCTCGTTGATGGCGTCTTTGAGCGTTTGCGAACCGGTATCGACGGAGACGACTTCGGCACCGAGCAGCCGCATCCGCGCCACGTTGAGCGCCTGACGTGCGGTGTCGACGGCACCCATGTAGATGACGCACTCCAGGCCGAACAGCGCGCATGCGGTGGCCGTGGCCACCCCGTGCTGGCCGGCACCGGTCTCCGCGATCACCCGCTTCTTGCCCATTCTGCGGGCCAGCAACGCCTGACCGAGTACGTTGTTGATTTTGTGAGAACCGGTGTGGTTCAGGTCTTCTCGCTTGAGAAAGATGCGTGCCCCGCCGGCGCGTTCGCTGAGCCGGCCGGCCTCATACAGTGGCGACGGCCGGCCCGCGTAGTGCGTCTGCAACTTGTCCAGGGTGTCCAGGAAGTCCTGATTGACGCGTTCCTTCTCGTACGCGGTGGTGACCTCCTCGATCACCGCCATCAATGCCTCGGCGACGTAGCGACCACCGTAAACGCCGAAATGACCACCGGAATCGGGGTCGTGGCGGGTGGGTTCGGCGATCGCCGCACTGGTTCGCGGAAGACCCGGGTGGGATAGATCTGCCATCACGAAGGCTCGCGGCGATCGCGGCTCATCAACGACTAGCGAGCCGGTTTGGGACAGGACGGATGGGTGCCGGCGGTGACCAGATCGGCGACCGCGGCCCGCGGGTCACCACTTTTGACCAGACCTTCACCGACCAGCACGGCGTCGGCACCGGCCCCGGCGTAGGCCAACAGATCTGCGGTGCCGCGCACACCGGATTCGGCGATCCTGATCACGTTGCTGGGCAACCCGGGAGCGATGCGCGCGAAGCAATCCCGGTCGACCTTGAGCGTCTTAAGATCACGCGCGTTGACCCCGATCACCTTCGCCCCGGCCTTCAGCGCCCGGTCGGCTTCGTCTTCGTCGTGCACCTCTACGAGCGCTGTCATGCCTAATGATTCGGTGCGGTCGAGCATCGACGCTAGTGCCGACTGGTCCAAAGCCGCGACGATGAGCAACAACATGTCGGCGCCATGCGCACGCGCCTCGTGGATCTGATACGGCCCTACCACAAAGTCTTTGCGCAACAACGGAGTCGAGACGGCGGCGCGCACCGCGTCAAGGTCATCGAGCGAACCGTGAAAGCGCCGCTCTTCGGTGAGCACACTGATGATCCGTGCGCCGCCGTCCTCGTAGGCGCGCGCCAGCTTGGCCGGATCGGTGATGGGCGCCAGCGAGCCCGCTGACGGACTGGCGCGCTTGACCTCCGCGATGACGCCGATGCCGGGCTCGCGTAGGGCCGACATCACGTCGCGCGGTGGCGGTGCCGCCGCGGCGGCCGCTTTGATCTCGGGCAGGCTGATCCGCGCTTCACGCGCGGCAACGTCGGCCCGGACTCCCCCGAGAATGGAGTCAAGCACGGTTGCCGGAGTCATGCCTGCCGTTTCCCTTCGTACTGCCACCCACGGCCCACAGCCGATTTCGACGACCCATGAAGGGTAGCGACCGTCGGCGCGCGGTCCATCACCGACCCTCGGTGTCCGACTCGCGGGGCCGATCGGCGGGGTCCCGGGTTGGATCACAGCCCTCGTCGAGTGCATCCCAGATCATCCGCTCCGACAGCTGCGGACTGGCGGTCTCAGCGTCGTTGCGCGCGATCGAACGGCGTGCACCGGGCGCTAGATATTTCGACGCGTACTTCGTCGTGCCCTCGCGGGCCGGCCCGGCGAACGAAGCCCCTCGCATCAACAAAACCGCGGCGATCAGGGTGCACACCGCGGCCAGCACCGCGGCCGCCGCGCCCCAATAGTGCCGCTCGGTTCCCACCAGCGTCACCAGCGGAATGTGCGCCAGATCGGCTCCGCGCACCGCCACGTCCGGGACCGCCCACAGGCTGAAGCCCAGGTAGCCGACGGCAAAACTCACCAGTGCCAGCAAGGCCGCCAGCGCCCGCAACGCCCAACCGCGCACGGCGAGCGCCGCGATCGCGGCGGCCAGTTGCAGCACCGCCAACGGCAGCAGAGCCGTCGACCACGAGCCCCCGGACAGCGTCACCGACTTGGGCGGCCCGAGCCCATCGAACGACCGGATCACCACCCACGGCATCCGCGAGGCCGTCCACAGCACCACGGCCGCCACGACCAGCAACAGCTGGGCGATCCCGACGGTCACCCGGCTCGTCAGTCGGGGGGGCCGGGTGCTCCCGGTTTTAGCAGCCATTCCGGTTCTCGTCCGGGGCGGCCAGCGTCTCGGCTGCGGCAATCGCACTCAGCACCGCGCGCGCCTTATTGGTCGCCTCGGTGTATTCGTAGAGGCCGTTGGAGTCGGCCACGACGCCACCGCCCGCCTGGACATAGGCGGTGCCGTCCCGCATCAGCGCGGTGCGAATGGCGATCGCGAAGTCGGCGTTGCCGGCGAAGTCGAGATAGCCGACGACGCCGCCGTAGAGGCCTCGGCGCGTCTTCTCCACCTCTTCGATCAGCTCCATGGCCCGCACCTTTGGCGCGCCCGACAGTGTGCCGGCCGGGAAGCAGGCGGTGACCGCGTCCAGGGCTGTGCGGTCCTCCCTGAGCATCCCCGTCACCGTGGACACCAGGTGCATCACGTGGCTATAGCGTTCGATGTGGCTGTAATCCTCGACGCGAACGGTGCCCGGCATGCAGACCCGGCCGAGGTCGTTGCGCCCGAGGTCGACCAGCATCAGGTGCTCTGCCTGTTCCTTTTCGTCCGCCAGCAGGTCCTTTCCCAGCAGCTGATCTTCTTCCTCGGTCTGCCCCCGCCACCGGGTGCCCGCGATCGGGTGCGTCGTCGCGCGACCGTCCTGCACGGTGACCAGCGCCTCAGGACTGGATCCGACGATCGAAAAGTCCGTTGCGCCATCGCTATTCGGCACATGAAGCAGATACATGTAGGGGCTCGGGTTGGTCACCCGCAGCATGCGGTACACGTCGATCGGATCGACCGCGGTGTCCACCTCGAAGCGCTGCGAGGGCACCACCTGAAATGCTTCGCCGGCTTCGATCTGCGCGACGAGGTGATCGACGATGGCGCCGTACTCCTCAACGGTGCGCTGCGCCCGCTGTCGCGGTTCGGGCCTGCTGAACGTGGCAACCGTCGACGGCAGCGGCTCGCCCAGCGCGGCGGTCATCACGTCCAGCCGGGCGATCGCGTCGTCGTAGGCCTCGTCGACGCGTTCGTCGGTGCCGTTCCAGTTCACGGCGTTGGCGATCAGGGTGATGGTGCCCTCGTGGTGGTCGACCGCGGCGACGTCGGTTGCCAGCAGCATCAGCATGTCCGGCAGCTGCAGGTCGTCGACGGCCAGTTCCGGCAGCCGCTCCAGGCGTCGCACCAGGTCGTAGGCGAAGAAGCCCACCATGCCCCCGGACAGCGGTGGAAGCCCCGGCAGGGTCTCGCTGACTGACCTGGTAGCCAGCAGCTCGAGGGTGGCCTGCAACGCCTGCAGCGGGTCCCCTCCGGTGGGCGCGTCCCGCGGCACGGTGCCCAGCCACACCGCCTGGCCGTCACGCACCGTCAGGGCCGACGGTGCCCCGGCGCCGATGAATGACCACCGCGACCAGGATCGGCCGTTCTCGGCGGACTCCAGCAGAAAAGTGCCCGGACGGTTGGCGGCGAGCTTGCGGTAGGCCGAGAGCGGCGTCTCGCTGTCGGCCAAGACCTTGCGGGTCACCGGAACCACGCGGTGTTCCGCCGCGAGCTGGCGGAAGTCCTCCCGTGAGGAGGTGGCGGCGAGGTGGGCAGTCACCGAACCATCCTCGCAGACGAGGCGGCCCTGCCCGAGCGTGCGCAGAATGCCGGTCGGCACGGCGTGTCACTGCACATACACGCACGCTCCGGGAAGGGGAGGGTCAGGGCGTAGCCTGACGGCCATGAAAACTGGTGAGACCGTGGCCGACTTCGAGCTTCCCGATCAGGGCGGGAAGCCACGCAAGCTCAGCGACCTGCTTTCCACCGGCCCCGTGGTGCTGTTCTTTTACCCGGCCGCGATGACGCCCGGCTGCACCAAGGAGGCGTGTCACTTCCGCGACTTGGCCGCGGAGTTCGCCGCGGTCGGGGCCAACCGGGTCGGCATCAGCGTCGATCCCGTCGACAAACAGGCCAAGTTCGCCGATAAGCAGAATTTCGACTACCCGCTGCTGTCGGACACCGGAGGCAAGATCGCCGCGCAGTTCGGCGTCAAGCGTGGTCTGCTCGGCAAATTGATGCCGGTCAAGCGCACGACCTTTGTCATCGACACCGACCGCACGCTGCTCGACGTGATCTCCAGCGAGATCAGCATGGACACCCACGCCGATAAGGCGCTCCAGACGCTGCGCGCGCGCTCGTAGCGAGCGGCGTTACGGGAAGAGCGACAAAAAGACGTAGGCGGCGAGCACCGCCAGGTGCAGTTCACCCTGCAGTCGGGTGGCACGCCCGGGCACCACGGTCAGCACGCTGATCACCACCGTCAGCGCGAGCAGCGCCAGCTGCAGCGGGCCCAGCCCGAGCACCAGGGGCCCTTTGAGCCATACGGACGCAAGCGCGATGGCCGGGATGGTGAGACCGATGCTGGCCAGCGCCGAGCCGTAGGCCAGGTTGAGGCTGGTCTGGATGCGCCCTTGCCGCGCCGCACGCACCGCGGCCAGCGTCTCCGGCAGCAGCACCAGGGCCGCGATCACCACGCCGACGAATGAGTGCGGGAATCCGGCCGCCGATACCAAACGCTCGATGGGTGGCGACTCCTCTTCGGCCAGGCCCACCACCGCGAGCAGCGCGACGAGCAGCAGGCCAACGCTGGTCAGCGCCGACCGGGTGCTCGGCGGCTCCGCGTGGCTGTCCTCTTCGAACACGAGCGCTTTTTGGCCGTCTTGGGCGACCGGCAGGAAAAAGTCACGATGCCGGTAGGTCTGGGTGAACACGAACAGCAGGTAGATCACCAGCGAGGCGACCGCGGCGAAAGCCAGCTGGCCGGGCGAGAATTCCGGGCCCGGGTAGCTGGTGGTGAACGTGGGCAACACCAGGCTCAGCCCCGCCAGCGTGGTCACCGTGGCCAGCGCAGCCCCGCTGCCCTCGGCGTTGAACAACGTCACGCCATAGCGTCGGGAGCCGAGCAGCAGCGACAGACCGGCGATCCCGTTCATCGTGATCAACACCGCCGCGAAGACGGTGTCCCGGGCCAGCGTTGCCGCCTCGTTTCCGCCGGAAGACCGCAGCGCGACGATGAGCGCCACCTCGATGATGGTCACCGCGACGGCAAGCACCAGCGACCCGAACGGCTCGCCGACCTTGGCGGCAACCACCTCCGCGTGGTTGACCGCCGCCAGCACCGCGCCGCCCATCACAATCGCCACCAGAACCGCCGCTATCGGCCCGATCTCTTCGCCCCAGGTCATCGCGAGCGTGGCCAGGGCAAGCAGCGGCACGATAGTTTCCCAGGTGGCCCAGGAGGTCCAGGGCACGCGTTTCACCATCAACCGCCAATCTCATCGGGTTCACTAGTCAGCCAAGCAGCGATTATCCGGTCGCTGCCGGTCGCGGTCTCAGTAGCATGCTCACATGTCGCAAAGCGGTGGCAACAGCGAAGGTCTGACGGAAGGACAGGTGTTCGCCGGATACACCATCGTTCGACGGCTGGGCGCCGGCGGGATGGGTCACGTCTATCTGGCCCAGCATCCGCGGTTGCCCCGCCGCGATGCCCTGAAAATCTTGCCCGCCAATCTGACCGAGGATTTGGAATTTCGCCAGCGTTTCAATCGTGAGGCCGAACTGGCCGCGAGCTTGTACCACGAGCACATCGTCGGTATCCATGATCGCGGAGAACACCAAGGGCAACTGTGGATCTCGATGGATTACGTCGAGGGAACCGACGCCGCGAAACTGCTGCGCAGCCAGTATCCATCCGGAATGCCGAAAGCCGATGTCGCCGAGATCATTTCGGCCGTGGCCGACGCGCTGGATCATGCCCATTCACGCGGACTGCTGCATCGTGACGTCAAACCCGCCAACATCCTGCTGGGCTCGAGTTCTCCTGCCAGCCCCCGACGGCGCATCCTGCTCGCCGATTTCGGCATCGCCCGCGAGATGGGCGAGATCAGCGGTCTGACCGCGACGAACATGTTGGTGGGGACGACCGCGTACTGCGCGCCCGAGCAATTGCAAGGTCAACGACCTCGACGCGCGTGCCGACCAATACGCGCTCGGCTGTACCGCGTTCAACCTGCTTACCGGGGCCGCCCCGTTCCAGCACTCCAACCCGGCGGTGGTCATCAGCCAGCACTTGTCCGCGGCACCGCCGCTGGTCAGTGAACGGCGACCTGAGTTGGTGGAAGTCGACGCCGTGATCGCCAAGGCGATGGCCAAGGATCCCAAAGAACGCTTTGCGACGTGCGCGGATTTGGCGTCGGCGCTGGCCGGTCAGGGCCTTACTGCCCCGGCCGCCAAATGGCGGGACCGACCGAAGTGATCGCGGCGCCGAAGAATTCCGACCAGGGCTCTGCGAAAGCGCGCGGCAGTCGGCGCGGCCCGGCGATGATCGTCGCGGCGCTAGTCGCCGTCGCGCTGGTCGCAGTAGCCGCGGTGGTCGGTGTGCGGATGCTGGGCACGCGGGGTCATCACAAGAACAGCACCGCGCCTTCCGCGTCGGTGGCACCACCGACGGTCAGTTCGGTGCCGGCGCAAGAACCGGTGCTCAAGCTGACCAGCCAGATCACCGATCTATCGGGTGTGCTGGGCCCCGTCGAGCACGACGCGGTGGACAGAGCCATCACCAACCTCTTCAACGGGCGCGGCACCCGCCTGTGGGTGGTGTACGTCAATAATTTCGGTGGCCTCAAGCCGTTCAGATGGGCCGAGGACACCATGCGCGCCAACGGGTTCGCCGACACCGACGCCATCCTGGCCGTGGCCACCGACCAACCCTCCTACTCCTTCCGGGTGCCCAACGCGGTGATCCAGGGCAAGGCCATCGATCTCGAGATCATTCGGCGCGACCACATCGGGCCGGCCGTTTTTCACCGCCAATGGACACGCGCGGCCATAGCCGCGGCTCAGGGATTAGACGTTGCACCCAGTTAGTCGGTTCCGTCGAATCTCTCCGTAATCCCTTGTGCCACTTGAGCTTCACTAGTCACACTTTCACGGTTTGTGTCGGTGGGCCTTCGTAAAATTTGAGGCATGGGTTGCAGCAGTCGCGAGGAGATCGTTGAGGTCTTCGACGCGCACGAAGCCGCCCTGGACCGCTTGTGTGAGTTGTCCTTTGACGTGTCGTCACACTGCGGTTTTTGTTGATTGTCATGATCAGAACAGTCCTTGTTGGGGGGCTGGGGGCTGGATACGCAGGCCTTTTCCGCGTCCGGTGCGGATGTGGACGGCTTGGAGTTCGCCGCGCTTGACACGTTGCATGATGGTTTGGCGGGACACGCCGTAGGCCAGGGTGGCCTGCGGCATGGCCAGCCAGCCGTCGGGGGCGTCATCGACGAACAGGCTGCGGATCTCGTCGGTGAGCCGGATGCGCCAGGGCGCACCAAGGGTGAGTTGCTCGCCGGCGACGAACCCGTCGGCCAGCCAGCGGTGCAGGGTCGAGGGTGCCAGGCCCAGTTCCTTGGCGGCCTCAGTCACGCTGAGCAGCTCGGCTTCCTGCGGGTCGTCGGTGGGTGTGTGGCAAGGGATTTCGTAATGGTGGCGCAGCGACTGCACCCGACCGGCATTGAACGGTAGGCCGCGGGCGGTGCGGCGGCCTTGCTGGGTGAGGATTTGGGCGATCATCGCGTCGGGATAGTGTGTGGCCAGGCGGCGCACCAGGTCAACGGTGTGTTCGTCGGTGCGTAGATGGTTGGCCCGTTTGCGTTTGATGGGCACTCTTAGGTCGGTGATGGCGCCGCCTTTCCAGCGCAGCACCAAGTCGGCGTGGGCGTCGGTGTGGTCGCGGCACACGCTGACATTGACCTCATCGAGCAGGCTGCGCAGCAAGTGTTTTCGGTCTTTATCGGTGGTGCTCGGCATCGCCCACACATCGGCGAGGTCGTCGCTGAGTGTGAGTATCATCGCCTTCTCTTGTGGGGTCAGGGTTTTCGGGCGTGCAGCTTGGCGGCGAGCGAGCTCGGCCTGGGCGTCGGCCAGGGCTTGCAGCGCGGTGTTCCATTCGGTCTCCAGGCCGCGAGCGACCAGGCGGTTATCCGGGTCGACGACCCGGTAGCGGCGCTCGGCCTGTCCAGCTTGATAGCGGGCCTGCTCGACCTGGCGGCGCCATTGGGCCAGCGCGGCGTCGTGGCCGTCCTCGAGTTGCTGGGCGGCGGCCAGGCAGGCCTGCAGCGCCACCGGTTGCAGCGCGGCCAAAAACGCCGCGGTGACCGCGGCGTCGATCCCGGCGCCCCCGACACGCAGGTGATAGCCGCTGTGACCGGCCAGCTGCCCGGTGCCCACGCAGTAGTAGCCCGGCGGCTTGTTGGCCCGCCCGTCGTAGTAGACGCTCAGCTTGCGCCCACAGGTCCCGCAGGTGGCCAGGCCCTGCAGCAGCGCGCAGCCCTCGCGCACCGCGCCGGTGCCCGGCTCATGGGCCTTCGGGCGGATATTGCCTCGGATACGAGACTGGTTGTCCTGGAAGGTATCCCAGTCGATGAAACCGCGGTGATGCTCGGTGATGAGTACCTCCCACTGGTCTTGGGGCAGCGCCCGGCGAGACACCCGCAGCCGCCCATCAGCATCAAGGCTGCGCTGCACGCGGGTGCGGCCGAATACATAGGCGCCCGCGTAGGCGGGGTGAGTGAGCACGGCATGCACCGCGTAGTAGCTCGGCGCCGCCCAAGTGATCTGCGGATCGCCGCTAACGCACCCCCCGTGGGGTTGCAGCGGGAATTTGAGCCCCTGTTCGCGCAGCCACAGCCATACCCCGCGCACCGACCCGCACAGCGCGAACCGCTCGAAGACCGCGGCGATCACGCCGGTGACCGCCTCATCAGGGTGCCAGCGGACCTCACCGTCGGCCTGGCCCCACACCAGACCGACCGGCAGCCCTCGGCGCAGCTCGCCGCGAGCGGCCTTGCTGCGGATGCCGCCGTCGAGACGGGCACGCAGGATATGCAGTTCGGCCTCCGACATGGTGCCCTTCATACCTAGCAGCATGCGGTCATTGAACAACCCCGGATGGTAGATGCCGTCGGTGTCGGCGATCAGCGTGTCGGTCATGCCGGCCAGGTCCAGCAGCCGATACCAGTCGGAGTTGTTGCGCGCCAACCGTGAAACCTCCAGCGCCAAAACAATTCCTACTGCGCCGAGCCCGACCTGCGCGGCCAGCTCGGCGAACCCGGACCGACCCGTGGCGCTGGCCCCCGAGACTCCCAGGTCCTCGTCGATCACCCGCACCCCCGCGCGCGGCCAGCCCAACTCGACCGCACGGGCGACCAACTCGTACTGGCGGGTGGTGGACTCGCGGTTGCGGGTGATCTGGACCATGGTGGACTGGCGCACGTACACCACCGCTGCGCGATGCAGATGCCCATGCGTGATCTTCGATTCACTCATCGCCGACCGCCCCGCCGCCGATCGCCGCCACGGCTTTGGCAATCACTTCGGCCAGCACCGCGATCGCCGCCGCGACTTCCTCGACGGGTAGCTGCTCGACCATCGGCGTCAACTCCACCATCTGGGCCGAACCGGTGATCGCGGCCGGGACTGGGTGTGGTATCAAACTGAGCTGGACAGGCTGCATGGGAGTCCTCCTTGCACGGTGACATCCCTGCAGCCTGTCCCCGCAACTCGGCGATCAGCGCGCAGACACGCAATAGATCTGCCAGCGATCCAAGGGTCGCAACCCCGACAGCGCCGTCATTGATCGGCGGCTGGGCGTCCGTCCACGCCGCCGGGACCAGCGACTTGGTCCCATCGGGCAGCGCCAGCAGCAGCTCCACCACCCCGTGCCGCCACATCCCGCCCACCACCGGCAACGACCGACCCTGCAGCCGATGATGCGGCCGCGTAATCGTCACCGCCGCAGGAAGTTCCTCGATACCGGTAGTAAGACGAGTCGTCCTTTGACGTGCTCACCACCCCGGAACGGATGCGGGCGTTGGAGCGCCTCGAACGCGCCGCCCGTCGCCTACGCGCACCTGGGCATGGGTTGATCAACCAACTCGGCGCGGAAGCGGGCGAGGAGGAGTTGGGCGGCACGCTGCGCTGCGCGCTGGCTGACCGGCTGCGGATCACGAAGGCCGAGGCCGGTCGGCGGATCGCCGACGCCGAGGATCTTGGGGAACGCCGGGCGTTGACCGGTGAACCGTTGGCGCCCCTGCTGAGTCATACCGCCGCCGCGCAACGCGACGGGCTGATCGGGGACGGGCACGTCAGGGAGATTCGCAAGTTTTTCGCGCACCTGCCCGCCGAGGTGGACCTGGGTACTCGGGAAGCCGCCGAAGTCGTGCTGGCAAGCAAGGCAGCCGAGTATCGCCCCGATGAGCTCGCCCAACAGGCCCAGCAGATCATGGACTGGCTCAACCCCGACGGCGAATTCAGCGACGAAGAACGCGCCCGCAAACGCGGCATCACGCTGGGCAACCGGGAATTCGATGGGATGTCACGGATCAACGGCCTAGTCACCCCAGAGCTGCGCGCGGCGATCGAGGCCATGCTCGCCAAACTGGCCGCCCCCGGCGCCTGCAACCCCGACGACGAAAGACCAGTCGTAGACGAGGTACCCGATGAGGATGCGGTGCGTCGCGATCACCGCTCGGCAGCCCAGCGCAACCACGACGGCCTGCTCGCGGGCATACGCGGCCTGATCGCCTCGGGAAAGCTGGGCCAGCACAACGGCCTACCGGTGTCGATCGTGGTGACCACCACGCTTAAGGACCTCGAGGCCGCCAGCGGGAAGGCACGGACCGGTGGCGGCACCCTGGTGCCGATGTCAGATGTGATCCGCTGGGCCAGCGCCGCACACCACTACTTGGCGATCTTCAATGACGGCAAGCCCCTGGCGCTCTACCACACGAAACGCCTTGCCTCCCCCGCTCAACGAATCATGCTCTACGCCAAGGAACGTGGATGCACCAAGCCCCGCTGCGACGCACCCGCCTACCACAGCCAGGTCCACCACGTCCAAGGCTGGACCAACACCCACCGCACCGACATCAACGACCTCACCCTGGCCTGCGGACCCGACAACCGACTCGCCGAAAAAGGCTGGACCACCCGAAAGAACGCCAAAGGCGAGACCGAATGGCTACCCCCGCCGCACCTGGATTACGGGCAACCCCGCATCAACACCTACCACCACCCCGAAAAACTCCTGGCACCCGACGATGACGAACCCGTTTGAGGTCAGGCCTCCGGTTCGAGCAGCACGGCGGTGTCGAAGCAACTGTGGTTGCCGGTGTGACACGCCGCGCCTACCTGGTCGACCGTCAACAGCACGGTGTCGCCGTCGCAGTCGATGCGCACCGAATGGACGTGCTGAGTGTGGCCGGAGGTCGCGCCTTTGACCCATTGTTCGCCGCGGGACCGCGAAAAGTATGTCGCTTCACGGGTTTCCAGCGTGCGTGCCAGTGCGTCGTCATCCATCCAAGCGACCATCAGCACGTCGCCGCTGCCCCGTTCCTGGACGACGGCGGTGAACAATCCTTCGGCGTTGCGCTTCAGCCGCGCCGCGATAGCCGGGTCGAGCGTCATCGCACGGTGATCCCTTCTGCGGCCATCGCAGCCTTCACCTGCCCGATCGTCAACTCCCGGAAGTGAAAGACGCTGGCCGCCAACACCGCATCGGCGCCGGCGCAGACCGCGGGTGCGAAGTGTTCGACCGCCCCGGCGCCACCGCTGGCGATGACGGGCACCGTGACCGCGGCGCGCACCGCCCGCAACATGGCGAGGTCGAACCCGGCTTTGGTGCCGTCGGCGTCCATCGAGTTGAGCAGGATCTCCCCCACGCCGAGCTCGGCGCCCCGGGCCGCCCACTCGACCGCGTCGATGCCGGTGCCGCGACGACCGCCGTGGGTGGTGACCTCCCAGCCCGACGGTGTGGGCGCCGACCCGGCCGGCACCGTGCGTGCGTCGACGGATAACACGATGCACTGCGAGCCGAATTGTGTTGCCATTTCTGCCAGCAGGTCCGGACGGGCGATGGCGGCGGTGTTGACCGAAACCTTGTCGGCTCCCGCGCGCAGCAATACGTCGACATCGGCCACCGTGCGCACCCCGCCGCCGACGGTCAGCGGGATGAACACCTGCTCGGCGGTGCGGCGCACCACCTCCAGCATGGTCGCCCGTCCCGACGAGGACGCGGTCACGTCGAGGAAGGTGAGCTCGTCGGCGCCTTCGGCGTCGTAGGCGGCGGCAAGTTCCACGGGATCACCGGCGTCGCGCAGGTTCTCGAAATTGACTCCCTTGACCACCCGCCCGTCATCGACATCCAAACAGGGAATCACCCGAACCGCGAGCGTAGTACCTGAGTACATTCAGTAGTCCTCCGGTTCGCCTGTGCTGCGCAGGATTTTGAGGATCTCGGCATGCGCGCCGGGCGCGGCGGCCAGCACCGACCGCGACGCGGGGGTCCACGGTTCGCCTGCCAGAGTGGTGACGATCCCGCCCGCGGCTCGTACCAGCGCCACCCCGGCGGCGTGGTCCCACACGTAGCCACCGAAACTAATTGCCGCGCCCAGGATTCCGTCGGCGACAAACACGAGGTCGATGCCGGTGGAACCGTGCATGCGCAGCCGCGACGACACCCGGCTGAGGTTTTCCAGCACCGCCAGCCGATAGCGTCCCGGAAACCGGCCGCGCGAATCGGCACTGAACGTTCCGACACCGACGAGCGCGTCGGCGAGCTTGGCGGGAGCCAACGACGGTTGGGGTGCGCCGTTTTTCATCAGCGGACCACCCGCCACCGCGGTGTAGCGATCGCCGGTGAATGGCAACCACGTCAATCCGGCCACCGGATCGCCGTCGTGCAGCAGGGCCAACAGAATGGAGGCCATCGGGGATCCGGCGGCGTAGTTGAAGGTGCCGTCGATGGGGTCCAGTACCCACACCCACGGCGAGTCTGGAGAGTCTAGGGCCGCCCCGCCGAACTCCTCACCGTGCACCTCGATTCCGGTGGCCGCGACCAACGCGGCGACGACCTGTCGCTCGATCGCAAGGTCGACTTCGGTGGCGAAGTCGTCGCCCTTCTTGGGCACCGCCGAGGCGGCGCGGTGGCCGGCCAGGAACGGCCCGGTCGCCGCGTCGAGGACCGCCGATGCTTCGGCGACCAATGCGTCCAGATCCATTGCGGCTTACTCTCGCACCGCGGCCAGCGCCTGCGGCAGGGTGAATCGTCCGGCGTAGAGGGCCTTGCCCACGATGGCGCCCTCGACCCCGCGGTCGGTGAGAGTGGCTAGATTTGCCAAGGCACGCAGGTCGTCCAGGCTGGACACGCCGCCCGACGCGATCACCGGGACATCGGTGCGATCGGCGACACGAGCCAGCAGGTCGAGATTGGGACCACCCAGCGTGCCGTCCTTGGTGACATCGGTGACGACGAACCGCGAACATCCTTCGCCGTCAAGGCGTTCCAGCACATCCCACAGATCACCGCCGTCGGTCTCCCAACCGCGGCCGCGCAGCCGGTGCTGGCCGTCAACGATTTGCACGTCCAGGCCGACGGCGACTTTGTCCCCGTGCTCGGCGATCGCCCGCGCGCACCACTGCGGGTTCTCCAGCGCGGCGGTCCCCACGTTGACCCGCGCGCAGCCGGTGGCCAACGCCGCGGCCAGCGAATCGTCGTCGCGGATACCGCCGGACATTTCCACCTGCACGTCGAGCTTGCCCACCACCTCGGCGAGCAGTTCGCGGTTGGAACCGCGACCGAACGCGGCGTCCAGGTCGACCAGGTGGATCCACTCGGCACCGTCGCGCTGCCAGCCCAGCGCGGCGTCCAGCGCCGAGCCGTACTCGGTTTCGCTGCCGGCCTTGCCCTGCACCAGGCGCACGGCTCGGCCCTCGACCACGTCGACGGCGGGCAGGAGTATCAACGGCATCGTCACAGTCCCTCGACCCAGTTGCTTAGCACGGCGGCACCGGCATCCCCACTCTTCTCCGGGTGGAACTGGGTGGCGGACAGCGCCCCGTCCTCGACCGCGGCCAAAAACGGCACCTGGTGGGTGGCCCACGTCAGTAGCGCCTCCGACGAGCCTTCCCAGCGCTGCGCGGCATACGAATGCACGAAATAGAACCGGGCAGTCCTTGTTCGAAGGCGTCCAGCCCTTTGAACAGCGCACTGCCGGGGGCCGCGTTGACCACGTTCCAGCCCATGTGCGGAATCACCGGGGCGTCCAGCCGGGTGACGGCGCCCGGCCACTGCCCGCAGCCTGTCGTCTCCACCCCGAACTCCACCCCGCGGGCGAACAGGATCTGCATGCCAACACAGACCCCCAGCACCGGACGTCCCGCGGCGACCCGGTCGGCGATGATCCGCTCACCCGCGATTTTCCGCAGGCCCGTCATACACGCCTCGAAGGCACCGACGCCGGGTACCACCAGCCCGTCGGCGGCCGCCGCGGCGCTCGCGTCGGACGTCACCTCCACCGCGGCGCCGACCCGCTGCAGCGCGCGTTGCGCCGAGCGTAGGTTACCCGAACCGTAATCGAGTACTACTACTGATTTCGTTGTCACAAAACACCTTTGGTGGACGGCACACCCGACGTCCGGGGGTCTGGCTCGACGGCCTGACGCAACGCGCGGGCGACGGCCTTGTACTGCGCCTCGGTGATGTGGTGCGGGTCGCGCCCATAGAGCACGCGGACATGCAGCGCGATGCGCGCGTTGTTGGCCAGCGTTTCGAACACGTGCCGGTTGATGACGGTGTGGTAGGGCACCGAGCTGCCGGCAATGGTGGTGTGCTGCAGGTGATCCGGCTCGCCGGTGTGCACGCAGTAGGGCCGGCCGGACACGTCGACGGCAGCGTGGGCCAGCGTCTCGTCCATCGGGATGAACGCGTCACCGAACCGGCGGATGCCCTTCTTGTCGCCCAGCGCCTGCCCGAGCGCCTGGCCCAGGACGATGGCGGTGTCCTCGATGGTGTGGTGTCCTTCGATCTCGACGTCGCCCTTGGTGCGCACGGTCAGGTCGAAGCTGGCGTGCGTGCCCAGGGCGGTCAGCATGTGGTCGTAGAACGGGACACCGGTGTCGACGTGGACCTGCCCGGTGCCGTCGAGGTCGAGCTCGACGACGATGTCGGATTCCTTGGTGCGGCGCTCAATACGCGCGCGGCGCGTCACGGTGCGTGGTTCGGTGGCTGTCACGGTGCTCCTACGTTGACGGGGGCCAATTCGGTGGCAGCGATCCGCGCGCTTACCCGCAGGAACGCGTCGTTCTCGTCGGCCAGACCCGTGGTGGCGCGCAGAAAGCCGGGTAGGCCGACGTCGCGGATCAGCACGCCGTCGTCCAAATAGTGCTGCCAGGCCGACGGCGCGTCGGCGAATTGTCCGAACAGCACGAAGTTCGCGTCGCTGGGGATCACTCGAAAACCCATGCCGCTCAATGCCGCCATCACCCGTTCGCGTTCGGCGATCAGGGTCGCCACACTGCCCAGGGTGTCGTCGGCGTGGCGTAACGCGGCCCGCGCCGCGGCTTGGGTGACCGACGACAGGTGGTACGGCAAGCGCACCAGCAGCATCGCGTCGATCAGCGCCGGTGTGGCGATCAGGTATCCGAGCCTGCCGCCGGCGAAGGCGAACGCCTTGCTCATGGTGCGGGTGACGACCAGCCTGGTCGGATACTCCTCGACCAGCGCCACCGCGCTGGGCTGCGAGGAGAACTCACCGTAGGCCTCGTCGACGATCAAGATCCCGGGCACCACGTCGAGCAGCCTGCGCAGGTCCGGCAGCGAAACACTTTGCCCGGAAGGATTGTTGGGGCTGGCGATGAACACCACGTTGGGCTTGCGCTCGGACACGGCGGCCACCGCCGCGTCGGCGTCGAAGCTGAAATCGTCGGCGCGGACTGCCTCGAGCCATTCGGTGTGGGTGCCGTCGGAGATGATCGGGTGCATCGAGTAGGACGGGACGAAGCCGATCGCGCTGCGTCCCGGCCCACCGAACGCCTGCAGCAGTTGTTGCAGGATCTCATTGGAACCATTGGCGGCCCAGAGGTTTTCGACGCCAAGCTGAGTACCGGTCTGCGCGGTGAGGTAGGCGGCCAGATCGCTTCGCAGGGCGACCGCGTCGCGGTCGGGGTAGCGGTGCAGGTCTACCGCCGCCTCCCGCACCGACCGCACCACATCGTCGACCAGCGCCTTGGTCGGCGGGTGCGGGTTCTCGTTGGTGTTCAGCCGCACGGGAACCGCCAATTGCGGTGCGCCGTAGGGCGATTTGCCACGCAAGTCATCGCGCAGCGGCAAGTCGTCCAGGGTGGGCTGCTCGGGTCTCATCGTTCGAACCTCCGCCGTACCGCCTCGCCGTGCGCCGGCAGGTCTTCCGCCTTGGCCAGCGTGACCACGTGTCCCGAGACGTCCTTGAGGGCCGCCTCGGTGTAGTCGACGACATGGATGCCCCGCAGGAAGGTCTGCACCGACAGGCCGCTGGAATGCCGGGCGGTGCCGGAGGTCGGCAGCACATGGTTGGATCCGGCGCAGTAGTCGCCGAGGCTAACTGGCGAGTACGGTCCGACGAAAACGGCTCCGGCCGAACGTATCCGGCCGGCCACCTGCGGGGCGTCGGCGGTCTGGATCTCGAGATGTTCTGCGGCGTAAGCGTTCACGACCTGAATACCGGCATCCATGTCGTCGACCAGGATGATCGCCGATTGGCGTCCGCCCAACGCCGTCGTCACCCGTTCGCGGTGCTTGGTGGTCTGCAGTTGGGCGGCCACTTCGGCGTCGGTGGCGTCGGCCAGGTCCAGGCTGGGGGTCACCAGCACACTGCCGGCCATCTCGTCGTGTTCGGCCTGGCTGATCAGGTCGGCGGCCACGTGCGCGGGATCGGCGGTGTGGTCGGCGAGGATGGCGATCTCGGTGGGACCGGCCTCGGCGTCGATACCGACCTGCGAGCGGCACAGCCGCTTGGCGGCGGTGACGTAGATGTTGCCGGGTCCGGTGATCATGTCAACGGGCGCCAGCTCGGCACCGTCCGTATCCGTGCCGCCGTAGGCCAGCAACGCCACGGCTTGCGCCCCGCCCACGGCCCACACCTCGTCGACGCCCAGCAGCCGGGCCGCGGCCAGGATCGTCGGGTGCGGCAAGCCGTCAAATGCGGCCTGCGGCGGGCTGGCCACCACCAACGACTCGACACCGGCGGTCTGCGCCGGCACGACGTTCATGACCACGCTGGACGGGTACACGGCGTTGCCGCCGGGCACATACAGGCCGACCCGCTCGACGGGAACCCACCGCTCGGTGACCGTGGCGCCCGGACCGAGCACGGTCGTGACGTCGTCGCGGCGCTGGTCGGCGTGCACGGCACGGGTGCGTTCGATCATCGCCTGTAGCGCTTCGCGAACGTCGGGCTCCAGGCCGGCGACAGCGGCGTCCAGCGCGGCAACCGGCACCCGGACGGCCAGCGGGCGGACGCCGTCGAACGACGCCCCGAATTCCAGCGCCGCCTCGGCCCCGCGCTCGGCGACGGCCTGCACGATCGGCCGCACCTGCGGCAAGACGGTCTCCACGTCGGCACCACCGCGCGGCAGGGCAGCCCGCAGCAGGGCAGCCGTCAACTGCGCGCCCCGTAGGTCAATACGGGCCATCAGCGGTGATGGGGTGGTGCTCACGGAGTCCTCACACGGACCATTGTCCCAGAGCAACTCAAGTGGATATCCGACCGGTACAGTGCGGTCATGTCCAAAAAGGATCATCCCAACAACGCCCCGGGCGTCCCGATGGTCTTTCCGGTCTGGTTTGAGAACCTTCAGGTCAAATACCTCAACTCGGCGCTCAAACCGATCGCGCGCTATCTGCCCGGGACGGGGACTATCGAGCATCGCGGTCGCAAGTCCGGCAAGTCGTACAAAACCATCGTGACGGCCTATCGCAAGGAAAATGTGCTGGCGATCGCGCTGGCCCACGGCAAAACCGACTGGGTGAAGAACGTGCTGGCCGCGGGGGACGCTGACCTGCACTATGCCCGCCGCGTGGTGCACATCACCAATCCGCGGATCCTGCCGGCCAGCTCCGACGGCCCGGCCGCTGCAGGGCTACCGTGGCTGGCGCGGGTGCAGTTGCGACGCATGGCGGTTTTCGTCGCCGACATCGCCTGACCCGGGCGCCCAGCCTGCGCTCAGGGCGACATCTCGGCGATTTTTCCGCCGTAGACGCAGACTCGGCGGCTGAGCAACGCCTAGGCCTATCGGTGGCGACCCGCTGCGCCCGGCTTCGCCGCGCCTGCGATCGCCACTACTCCCGGGTGAATACGGTCTTGCCGGTCATCGCCGGCCAGGCCGACGGGGCCTCCTCCCACGGCACGACGCGGTCGACGGCCGGCGACAGGTCCAGGCCGGCGGCCAGCAGCTCGAGCACGCGCGGGATGACCACGCGCGCGTTGACGCGTCCGGTGACGAACTTCACGCCACGGGTGTACATCGCCAGCAACGGCATCTCGACCGCGGGTTGGTAGTAGATCCCGGTGTCGGTGCACACGCCGTCGGGCCAGGTCGCGCGCAGCGTGGCGGCTAGCAACTCCACGTCGGCAGAGGTATTCACGGTGACGGGATATCGGCCCCACGCCTTGTCAGGCTTGGCGCGATCGTGGGCCGACGCCCCGAGCTTCTCGGCCGCCGCCAGGCGCTGCGGGTCGGTGTCGACATAGTCGACGTGGGCTCCCAGCGCTGCTGCGATGGCCGCCGCGTACAGCCCGATCGACAGCCGGCCGACCACCAGGACGCGCCGTTCGTCGGCGTCGAGACCGGCCAGCTCCCCCTGGAACGGTCCGACCGCCCGCCAGGCGTCGGGGATGTTGTCCGAGAGCGATGCGACGGCCGTGAGGTCGACGGCCTCGGGAACCGCAATCAGCATCGCGTCGGCGTAGGGCACCAGCACCAGGTCCGACATGAAGCCGCCACCGTCCAGGCCGGCGATCGGGGCCATCCCGTAAGCCGCCATCAGCGGCACCGAACCGCATGAACCGGTCACGCCGCGACGGCATTCGGCGCAGGTTCCGCAGCTGATCTGGAAGGGCACCACGACCCTCTCACCCACCCGGACACCGGTCACGGCGTCCCCGACTGCGACGACCTCGGCCAGGCCTTCGTGCCCCACCGCGTACCCCGGCGGCAACGGCAAACGCCCATGACACACCGCTACGTCCAGGTCGCAACAGGCGACCGCCAGCGGCCGAACCAGCGCCTGTTCGGGCGCGCTGATCTGGGGCTCGGGCACCTCGCGCCAGGCGTAACGGCCGGCCTCCTCGAACGTCAACTGCCTCATCTCAGCATTCTTGAGTGATCATTCAAGTATTGTCAAGACTGTGCCCCGCCCCGATCGCAGCCGCGGAACCCTGATCGAGAACGCCGCCACCCTGTTCCGTCGCCAGGGCTATGCGGCGACCGGTCTGAACCAGATCCTCGATGAGGCCGGTGTCAAGGCTGGCTCGCTATATCACCACTTCCCGCAGGGCAAGCAACAGCTGGCCGCCGCGGTCGTGGACGCCGCCGGGGCCGATATCGAGCGGCTGCTGCGCAGATTCCTCGCCACCGGTCGGCCGGTGGCAGACATCGTCGATCGATGGATCGACCTGCTGGTGGCGGGGCTGGCCGGCGACCACCGCGACGGGTGCCCCATCGAACCGATCGCCACCGAGTCGGTGAACGCGAGCCCGCTGGTGCGCGCCGCCTCGGCGCGCGCATTCACGGGCTGGTGCGCGGCGATCGAGGAACGACTGCGCTCCGAGGGCTTGACCGAGAACGATGCGAAAACCGTTGCGCTGGCTGTTATTTCGTTGATCGAGGGGGCGCTGATCTTATCCCGGATCGCGGGCGATCCGGCCGCGCTGCACGCCGCCAAGCCCGCGGCGCGCGTATTGCTTGGCGCCTAGGCCTACATGTCCAGGCCGATGTCGAGGACGCGCACCGAGTGGGTCAGCGCCCCGACGGCCAGATAATCCACACCCGTCGCGGCGTATGTCGCCGCGTTCTCCAGGCTGAGTCCGCCGGACGACTCAAGCAGAACGGCAGGGGCGCGGGCGTCCCGACGTTGCACCGCCATCTGCGTCTGCCACACCGGGAAGTTGTCCAGCAGGATCAGCTCGGGCTCCTCGACCAGCACAGCGTCGAGCTGCTCGAGCGAGTCCACCTCGACCTCGCACGGCAGATCGGGCGCGCCGTTGCGGACCGCCCGCAGCGCGTCCACCACCGATCCCGCGGCCACCACATGGTTGTCCTTGATCAAGGCGGCGTCGCCGAGCCCAAGCCGGTGGTTGACGCCGCCGCCGACGCGCACCGCGTACTTCTGCAGCGCACGCAGGCCGGGCAGGGTCTTGCGGGTGTCGCGAATCTTGGCCTTGGTGCCACGCACCGCATCAACCCAGGCCGCCGTCGTGGTGGCAATCCCAGACAGGTGGCAGATCAGGTTCAGCATGGTCCGCTCCGCGGTCAACAGGCCCCGGGTTTCCGCATGCACGGTCAGCAGCGGCTGACCTGGCTGCAACCGGGCACCGTCCTCGACCCGGTCGAGCACCTGGTAGCCGTCGGCACCGATCACCTCGTCGAGCACCAGCAGCGCGACGTCCACCCCGGCGACCACACCGGCGTCCCGGGGCACCACCGACGCCTTAGCGACCGCTTCGGCGGGCACCGTCGCCGCCGTGGTGACATCGGGCCCGTACCGCAAATCCTCATCCAGACCGCGCCGAATGATGTCGCGGGCCTCACTCAGTTCGCCGGCGGACAACATCAGCAAGCCACCGCCGCCAGCGATTCCACACACACCGTGTTGTGGTCGCCGGCCAGCCGGACCATACTGCTGCGCGCTTGTTCGGGCGCGGCGTCGGAGTACTCCGCGCGGTGGTGGCAGCCCCGGCTCTCGTTGCGGGCCAGGGCTGTGGCGGTCACCACCCGAGCGGCCAGCGCCAACGCGACGTCTTCGAAATCGCGACGACTCGCCACATTGCGAACCCGCGCGGCTGACAGCGTCTCGGACAACCGCTGCAGCCCGGCCGCGCTCCGGACCACCGAGGCGTCCCGGCTCATCGCGCGTTGCAGTTCAGCGCGCTTCGGCGCCGTGTGCGTGATCGGATCGGGCAGGGTCCCGCGGGACGGGCCGGCCAGCGCCGCGTGCGCGGCCGCGGCCTTTCCGGCCCGGCCGCCGACCACCAGGCCTTCCAGCAAGCTGTTGGAGGCCAACCGGTTGGCGCCGTGCATCCCGGTGCGGGCCACCTCGCCAGCGGCGAACAACCCGGGCAGCTCGGTTTGGCCGTACACGTCGGTGACGACGCCGCCGCAGCTGTAGTGCGCGCCCGGGGTGACTGGGATGGGTTGACGGACGGGGTCGATGCCGGCGGCGCGGCAGGAGGCGGTGACGGTAGGGAACCGGGCCTCGAAGCCGTCGATGCCGCGGGCATCGAGGTAGACGCACGGATCGCCGATGGCCTTCATCCGCGCGTCGATGGCGGCCGCGACCACGTCACGCGGCGCCAGGTCGCCCATCGGGTGAACGCCGACCGTGACCGAATTACCTTGACTGTCAAGCAATATCGCGCCTTCGCCGCGGATGGCCTCGGTGATCAGCGGGCGTCGGCCGCTAGCATCTGAGTGGCGAGCGGCAGCAAAAAGCATGGTGGGGTGGAACTGGATGAACTCGAGATCGCTGACCGGGACACCGGCCCACAGCGCCAACGCGATCCCGTCGCCGGTGGAGCCCTCGGGGTTGGTCGTCGCGCCGTAAAGGTGCCCGACGCCGCCAGACGCCAGGATCACCGAGGGCGCGCTGATAACGCCGCGCCCGTGCGGGTTGACCACCGCGACCCCGCTAACCGAGGCGCCGTCGTGCAGCACTCGGGTGGCTACGTGGCCGGTGCGGATGTCCAGCAGGTTGGCCGCGCCGTCGAGCGCCCGCTGCACCTCGGCGCCGGTGGCGTCGCCGCCGGCGTGCACGATGCGTCGCCGCGAGTGGCCCCCTTCGCGGGTCAGCGCCCAGCGGCCGGGAGCAGATTCGTCGAAACGCGCTCCGTCACCGACCAATTCGATGACCGCGCGATGGCCGTCGGCGACGATCGAGTACACCGCGTCCGGATCGCACATGCCGGCCCCCGCGGCCAGGGTGTCGGCGACATGGTCGTCCACCGAGTCTTGGTTTTCCGGGTTGTCCGGCAGCACCACCGCGATGCCGCCCTGCGCGTAGTGCGTCGCGGTCACCCCGTGCCGCTGGTCCGCCTTGCTGAGCACCACGACCTTGCGCCCGGCGCGGTGGGCGGCCAGCGCGGCCGCCAAACCCGCTACGCCGGTGCCGATTACGATGACGTCGGCCGTGTCCTCCCACTCGGGAACGAACATCATTCGCCCCCGCCGGGCTGGCCGATTTCGATCATCCGCTGCACACTGCGGCGCCCCGCCGCCGCGATCTCCGGGTCGACATGCACTTCGTCGGCACCCTCGACCAGGCAACGCAACAGGGCCGCGGGGGTGATCATCTTCATGTACTTGCAGGACGCGCGGTCGTTGACGGCGCGGAAGTCGACTTCCGGTGCCGCCCGGCGTAACTGGTGCAGCATGCCAACCTCGGTCGCCACCAGCACCGTGCGGGCGCGCGTCTCGTGTGCCGCGTCGAGCATGCCGCCGGTGGACAAGATTTTGACCCGGTCCGCCGGGAAGGCTCCCTCACCGGCGAGGTACAACGCCGAAGTGGCACAACCACATTCGGGGTGCACGAACAGTTCGGCATCGGGATTGGCGCGGGCCTGCGCGGTGAGCTCGTCGCCGTTGATGCCCGCGTGCACGTGGCACTCACCGGCCCACACGTGCAGGTTGGTGCGGCCGGTGACCCGGCGCACGTGGGCCCCTAGGAATTGGTCCGGGCAGAACAGCACCTCGCGGTCGGGATCGATGGACTCGACCACCTCGACCGCGTTCGACGAGGTGCAGCAGATGTCGGTGAGCGCTTTGACCGCCGCGGTGGTGTTGACGTAGGAGACGACGACGGCGTGCGGGTGCTCGTCCTTCCACGCGCGCAGTTCGTCGGGGGTGATCGAATCGGCCAGTGAGCAGCCCGCGCGCTGGTCCGGGATGAGCACGGTCTTGTCCGGGCTCAGGATTTTGGCGGTCTCGGCCATGAAGTGCACGCCGCAGAACACGATGGTGTCCTCAGACGCGTCGGCGGCGATCCGCGACAACGCGAGCGAATCGCCCACGTGGTCGGCCACGTCCTGGATGGCGGGCAGCTGGTAGTTGTGCGCCAGCACCGTGGCGCCGCGTAACCGCGCCAGGCGACGAATTTCGGCGGCCCATTGCTCGTCACCGTCGACCCCGGCATAGCCGGTGGGCGAGTTGGTGATGCCGGCCGCCAGGTCTGCTGGTTCTACTGGGTGTATAGCGAGCGTGTCCGAGCGGTTCAGGACCGTCATTGGCCCGCTCCTTTCGCGACAGGAGGTTTTCGACTTACAATCGAAAACATGCCCAATGGTAGCACCGCCCATGAAGTGCTTGCGGTCGTGTTCCAGGTTGGGCAGGTTACCGGAGCACCCCGAACACAAAAACCGCAGCTTAACGTGCTGTTATGGCAACGTGCCCAGGATCCGCAGCGGGGCGCATGGTCGCTGCCGGGCGGACGGCTGCGCCACGACGAGGACATGATCACCTCCGTTCGGCGACAACTGGCCGAAAAGGTCGACCTGCGTGAGCTGGCGCATTTGGAACAGCTGGCGGTGTTCTCCGATCCGGACCGGGTGCCGGGCGCCCGGATGATCGCGTCCACCTTCCTGGGCCTGGTGCCCTCCCCCGCCACCCCGGAGTTGCCGCCGGATACCCGCTGGCATCCCGTCGATGCGCTGCCGCCGATGGCCTTCGATCACGGCCCGATGGTGACGCACGCCAGCACCCGGCTGGCCGCCAAGATGTCCTACACCAACATCGGATTCGCCTTGGCGCCAAAAGAATTCGCGCTGTCAACGCTGCGTGATATCTACGGTGCCGCGCTGGGCTATCAGGTCGACGCGACGAATCTGCAGCGGGTTCTGGTCCGCCGCGGAGTCATCACGCAGACCGGCACCGTCGCGCAGTCCGGCCGCAGCGGCGGGCGCCCGGCCGCGCTGTACCGCTTCACCGACTCCCAGCTGAGGGTCACCGACGAATTCGCCGCCCTCAGGCCGCCCGGCCAGATTTGAATCCGTTTATCGGGAGCCGAACCGGCAATATGACCTGCACAACCTGCCGTCGCCCACGAGAACTAACTCACAGCGCGGCCGTTGCGCTTTGGTTGCCGGTCGTTCATACGGGAGAATATCGGATGGCCACGAAGGGAGCCTCTATGGTTGAGCCCGGCAATCTGGCAGGGGCGCGCGCCGCGGAGTGGATCGGCCGGCCGCCGCACGAGGAGCTGCAGCGCAAGGTACGCCCGCTGCTGCCCTGCGACGACCCGTTCTACCAGCCGCCGTCCGGCTATCAGTGCGCCGAGCCCGGCACGGTGCTGCGCACGCGCGATGTCGAGCTGGCGTTTCTGGGCCTGATTCCCCAGCCCGTGCAGGCCATCCAGCTGCTCTACCGGACGATGGACATGAACGGTCAGCCCGAGGCGGCCGTGACCACGGTGATCGTCCCGGCAGAACGTGACCCCGCGCAGCCTTGCCCACTGCTGTCGTACCAGTGCGCGATCGACGCTGTGTCGTCCCGCTGCTTTCCGTCCTATGCGTTGCGGCGGAGGGCGAGGGCCCTCGGGTCGATTAGCCAGTTCGAGCTGTTGTTGGTCGCCGCCGCCGTGGCCGAAGGATGGGCGGTCTCGATACCCGACCATGAAGGTCTGCGCGGACTGTGGGGCGCGCCTTACGAACCCGGCTACCGAGTCCTCGACGGGATCCGGGCCGCGTTGAGCTCAGAACGCATCGGGCTGTCCTCCGATGGCCCGATCGGGCTCTGGGGATACTCCGGCGGTGGACTCGCCAGCGCGTGGGCTGCCGAAGATGTGCGGCCAGTACGCGCCCGAGCTGGACATCGTCGGGGCAGTCCTGGGATCGCCCGTCGGCGACCTGGGCAACACTTTCCGCCGGCTCAACGGCGGCTTCCTCGCCGGTTTGCCCGCGATGGTGGTGGCCGCGCTCGCGCATGCCTATCCCGACCTGGACCGCGTCATCAAAGAGCACACCAACGACCAAGGGCGCGCGCTGCTGGACCAGCTGGAGAAGATGACGACCATGGAGGCGGTCCTGCGGATGGCGGGCAAGGACATGGGCGACTACCTCGACGAGCCGCTCGAAGACATCCTGGCGACGCCGGAAGTCTCACACGTCTTGGACAGCATCAGGCTGGGCGCTGCGGTGCCGACGCCGCCGGTGTTGATCGTGCAGGCCGTGCATGACTATCTGATCGACGTCAACGACATTGACGCGCTGGCCGATGTCTATTCGGCCGGCGGCGCCAGGGTCACCTACCATCGGGACGCGTTCAACGAACACATGGTCCTGCACCCGCTGTCCGCCCCGATGACCCTGCGCTGGCTCACGGACCGATTCGCCCGCCGACCGCTGACCGAGCACCTCATCAGGACCACCTGGCCGACAATGTTCCACCCGATGACCTACGTCGGCATGGCGCGGCTGGCCAAGATCGCGGCCAAGGTCATCACCGGTAGGAAGGTTCACCGCCGTCCACTGTGACGCCTGCGGGCCCCCCGGTAATGGCGGTTCCGCCATCCGGAAAGGCGCCCAGGTCGTCGCGAGCGTTCGCGGCCGCGAGCACGGCATACACCAGCGCGGCAATGCCGGCCGGCCAGATCAGGGTGAGCGCCACCTGCAGCGGCCCGTGGGCGAACAACACCGGCGGCGCCTCGACGACGTAGGCAATCTTGTGGTCGCTCGACAGCGGTATCGCCGCGAAATCCAGCGCACCGTAGCGCAGGCGGACCAACAGCGCCCCCACGCCCACAGCAGCCGCGGCGCCGGCTACCAAGCCGATCGAGAGGGCGACGGCCATTGCCGGGCCCCGCTGCTCGCGCCGCTGCCACACCAGGACGGACGCCACCACCGCCACCACGGTCAGTAGGCCCAACATGAGGCACGGCGCGACGAAGAAGTGATCGGAATCGTTGCCCAGGTAGTCGTGCACCCGCTCGCCGGCCTTAGTGAGTGCCGCCACGGCGTGGATCGGTGGGGCGATCCATGCCCACCACCCGCCGACCACCGCACCGACGGCCGACAGCCCCAGCACCACCACGAGGACCGCGCGGTTCGCGCGGTTCTGTGACCTGAAGGACTCGCCGGAAGGCTCGGGCCCTGGCTGTTGGATCACCGCTGAGCCTCCATCTCGGCCGAGTCCACCTGTCCGTGCCGCGAGCAGGTCGCCCGCCAGCCGTCGGGCCGAACCTGCACTACCATCCGTCTCCCGCATTCCGCACAGAACCGCGGGGGTTCCAGTCCCAGCCGGGCCCCGATGGGCTCAGTGGGGACCTCCGTCACCGCAGTGCCAGCCAACTCCCCGGTATAGACGTTGTAGATACCGGCGGCGACCGGAGCAGGAAGATCACTCACTTTTCCAGCCATTCCAGCCACGATTTCTAGTTTTACAAGGTTTTACAAGCTGGCGTTCAGCGCCTTGATCGGCATCTGCAGGTCGTCGAGCAGTTCGAGGTCGGCTTCGGCCGGGCGGCCCAGCGTGGTCAGGTAGTTGCCGACAATCACGGCGTTGATGCCGCCCAGGATCCCCTGCTTGGCGCCGAGGTCACCCAGCGTGATCTCGCGGCCGCCCGCGAAGCGCAGCATGGTGCGCGGCAACGCCAGCCGGAACGCGGCCACTGCCTTCAGCGCTTCACTGGCCGGCATCACCTCCAGGTCACCGAACGGGGTGCCGGGGCGGGGGTTGAGGAAGTTCAGCGGCACTTCGTCGGGACCGAGCTCGGCCAGTTCGGCGGCGAATTCCGCGCGTTGTTCCAGCGTCTCCCCCATGCCGAGGATGCCGCCGCAGCACACCTCCATGCCGGCGTCGCGCACCATCGACAGCGTCTGCCAGCGCTCCGCCCAGGTGTGGGTGGTGACGACGGTGGTGAAGAACGAGCGGGCCGTCTCGAGGTTGTGGTTGTAGCGGTGCACGCCCATCGCCGCGAGCTCGTCGACCTGCTCGGCGCTCAGCATGCCCAGCGAGCAGGCGACGTTGATGTCGACTTCCTCGCGAATCGCCTCGATGCCGGCCGCCACCTGCGCCATCAGCCGCTTGTCGGGTCCGCGTACCGCGGCCACGATGCAGAACTCGGTGGCACCGGACTTGGCCGTCTGCTTGGCCGCTTCGACCAGGCTGGGAATGTCCAGCCAAGCGCTGCGCACCGGTGAGGCGAACAGCCCCGACTGCGAGCAGAAATGGCAGTCCTCCGGGCAGCCGCCGGTTTTCAGGCTGATGATGCCCTCGACCTCGACCTCGGGGCCGCACCACCGCATCCGCACCTCGTGCGCCAGGGCCAGCAGTTCCTCGAGACGGTCGTCAGGCAGCTGCAGCACCTGCAGCACCTGTTCCTTGTTCAATCCCTCGCCGCGCTCCAGCACCTGCAGCCGGGCCTGCGTCACAATGTCAGCCACGCCATCGCTGGTTGGCCGAGTCGCCGCCTGAGTCACCCAGTACTCTCCTGAATTCTTGCCTTAGAAGGTCTGCCCCCAGGCTCTTCGCCAGCCTGAGCACAACGGTGTTCAGGCTAGGGTAGCGGTGCGCACGTGCACAAACAGACCGCTAACAAACCGCAGCCAAACCACAGCACATCGGCGCGGCTTCGGGGTATACGACCACTGTGAACAGTCCGGAGATCACTGCCCACGTCGTGTACCTCTCACACCACTGGATTCTGCTGGCGGCCCCGGCCTTCCTGCCGGCGGTGGTCGTCGTCGGCGTGGTGTTGTACATCGCCATTCGAGATCGCCGTGCCCGCACACCCGACACTCCGAAACAGCCAACCGACGCGACCGGCGAAAAGGATGATTGATCGGCCCTGAAATGGGGCATCCCAGCGCTGGTCAGAACTAGTCTCCCGGGGCGGCCCGGCGCGATTGGGAGGACATGGCAATGAGGTCGATGGAGCAGTTGGATTCGCTGGCGCTGACGTTTGTCGCTGACCCGCCGTCGCGTGGTGCCGGTCTCAATCAGGTGATCGGCCTCTCGGTCGCCGCGATGGTGATCACGCTGGTGCTGCTGTGGGCCGGACACGCCTATCGAAACCATCGCTTGAGCTGGCTGGCCCGGTTCGCCGATTGGCTGGGCGGCAAGTTCAACCGGCCGTCCTGGGTGGCTTTGCCCGTCCTGGTGTTCACCACGTCGCTCATCTGCGCGTTGTTCGGGTTCATCTGGGATGTCAGCTGGCACATCGGCAATGGCCGCGATCCCGGACCGCTGGCCAACCCCGCGCACTATTTCATCATCATCGGCCTGTTCGGGGTGTTCCTGGCGGGCATGTTGGCGATCGTGCTGCCCTACGACAAACCCGGCCCGGCGCCGGTGCGCATCACCCAAAACTGGCATGCACCCGTCGGCGGTGTGCTGATGGCCGGCTGCGGGCTCTACGCAATGATCGGGTTCCCCCTCGATGACATCTGGCACCGGATCTTTGGCCAAGACGTCACGCTTTGGGGCCCAACGCATTTGATGATGATCGGCGGCGCGGGGCTGTCCCTGTTCGCGGTGCTGATGCTCGAGTATGAGGGCGGGCGGGCGCTACCGGACGCGCCCGCTGAACGTCCGTTCGTCAGGTTCCTGCGATACCTGTCCTGCGGCGGATTGCTGATCGGCTTGTCGGTCTATCAGATCGAATACGACTTCGGCGTGGAACAGTTCCGCCTGGTATTGCAGCCGATGATGATCGCCGCCGTCGCGTCGCTGGGGTTGGTGGTGGCCCGAATGACGCTTGGCCGGGGCGCGGCCATATTGGCGGCGTTGTTTGCGCTGGCACTGCGCGGCGGCGTGGCCCTGTTGGTGGGGCCGATTCTGGGCGCCCCGACGAACTGGTTCCCGCTCTACCTCGGTCCCGCGGTGGTCGTCGAACTCCTCGCACTGACTCCACTCGTCAAACGCCCCTTGGCTTTCGGCGCGGTCGCCGGGCTGGGTGTGGGCACCGTCGGGCTGTGGCTGGAGTCGCTATGGATCGGCGCGGTCTACCACTACCCGTGGCCGACGAGCATGTGGGGCGAAGGCCTGGCGATGGCCGTCCCGGTGGCGGTGCTGATGGGGCTCTGCGGGGCGCTGATGGGAATGGTGCTCACCGGACAACGCCTCCCGGGCCGGGGAATCGGCATCGCGGTGGTCGCGGCGACGGTGGTGGTGATCGGCGGTGCGGTGGCCAATGGGCTGCACATCGTCGTCCCGGAAAAGGACACTGCGACAATCACTTTGACCGATCTGCCCAGCCCCGCCGGGCAGCGCATGGTATCGGCCGACGTGCAGCTCGCACCCGCCGATATGGTGAGCGGCCAGCCGGACTGGGTGACCATTCTGTCCTGGCAGGGGCGCATGGACAATCACCGGGGCCTGGTCATCGATCGACTCGATCGGGTCGGTCCAGGGCACTACCGCTCAACCCAGCCGGTGCCGGTCTGGGGTTCGTGGAAGACGCTGCTGCGCGTTCAAGACGGCTACACGATGACCGCCGTGCCGATCTGGGAACCGGCCGATGACGCGATCCCCGCACCCGAGGTTCCCGCCCTGGCTTCATCGGACCGGCCGTTCGTGCACGAGATCACCATTCTGCAGCGCGAACGCGACCAGAACGCCCCGAGCTGGTTGTTCACCGCCGGCTCGATACTGGTGTTGATCTTCACGCTGATCGTCATCGCGGCCCTGACTTGGGGCGCGGGTCGCATCAACAACGCCGTCACCGAGCCGGAGCCGGTTGAGGAGAAGCACCCGCTGCCGAAAGCGGCATGAGGCCCCATGAGGCCCAAGACGGCTCGCGGCGCCCTGATCGCGGCGTGGGTGATGGCGCTGATGTGCGCCCTGGTCGGCTGCGGCGGTTCGACGAACCAACCACCGGCCGCGGCGGTGGTGCTCGATGTCACCATCGCCAAGGGCCAAGTCACTCCGACCAACGCCACCCTGGGCGCCAAGGTCGGCCAGCCAATCACGGTGCGGGTCACCAGCGACGCCACCGATGAGTTGCACGTGCACTCGTCGCCCGATCACAAGTTCCAGGTCGCAGCCGCACCCAACCAGACGTTCCAGTTCAAAGTGGACGTCCCCGGCAATGTCGAGGTGGAACTGCACCACCTGGACCGCACGATCGCGACCATCCAAGTCCAGCCGTGAATACCGCTGGCGCGACGGTGGTGCTCGCGCACGGCCTCGGCGGGTCCAGCGATCTTCCGGTCCCCTACGCCTATGCGATGGTCGGAGCCGCGTGGGCCCTGACGTTCACCTTCGCCCTGGTTGCGTTCGCCTGGCGGCGACCGCGCTTCGATCCGCTCAAGCCGGGCCGCCCGTTGCCGACCGCGGTGACCACACTGGTCGACGCCCGCGCGACGCGCTGGACGGCCGCCGCGGTGGCGCTGGTTTTCACGCTATGGGTGGTGCTCAGCCGCGGTGTGGGGTCCGCAGACGCAGTTCAAATGCTCTGCTCGGCGTGTTCTACGTGCTGTTGTGGGTCGGGTTGGTGGCGCTCTCGTTGCTGTTCGGACCCGATCTGGCGAGTGATCTCACCGATGCGCACGGTGTATCTGCTGCTCCGCCGGATGCCGCTGGGTCGGTCGGGTGCGCGCCTCTCCTATCCCGAAAGCTGGGGTTATCGCCCCGCGGCGGTGGGCCTGTTCGCCTTCGTGTGGATGGAACTGGCCAGCCCGGACTCGGCGTCGCTGCCGTGGGTCAAGGCGTGGCTGCTGATCTATGGCGTGGCGATGCTGGCCGGGGCGTGGCTGTGCGGGCAGCGCTGGTTGGCCCGCGCAGACCCGTTCGGCGTGTACAGCATGGCGGTGTCGCGACTCTGCCCTTTTCGCCGCAATCCGACCACCGGGAAAATCGTCATCGGTAATCCTTTCGACCACCTGCCGTCGTTGCCCGTGCGGCCGGGTGTTGTCGTGACGCTGGCGGTGCTGCTCGGATCGACGGCGTTCGACAGTTTCTCGTCGTCGCCGACGTGGCGCGGCTTTGCCGATCAGATCACGCGCAACTTTGGCACGCCGCCGACGCTGTCGTCGTCGGTGCTGCGAACCATCGGGCTGATCGTCTTTATTTCGGTTGTGGCAGTGACCTTTTCGCTCGCGGCCCGCGCGACGGGCGGCGTCGATCGGGATCAACGTCGTGCGCTGCCGGGCCAGATGGCGCACTCGCTGATCCCGATCGTGGTGGGCTACATCTTCGCGCATTACCTGTCCTACCTGGTCGAGCGCGGCCAACAGGCCGTCATCGCGCTGGCCGATCCGTTGGGTCGCGGGTGGAATCCGTTGGGGCTGGCGCACATGCACGTCGCCTATGTGTTGTCCGCCCATCCCCCGGTACTGGCCGTCATCAAGGTGACATGCGTGGTCACCGGACACATCGTCGCGGTGATCGCGGCCCATGACAGGGCGCTGAGTCTGCTCCCGGCCGGGCATCAGCTCACCGGCCAGCTCACCATGATGTTGGTGATGGTGGGCTACACCTTCACCGGTTTGTATCTGCTGTTCGGCGGGTGACGCCCACTTAGTCGAGCACGCCTTCGTGTAGGTCGGCGAAGAGTTCGGTGTTGCGGCTGTAGTCGACGAACGCGTCGATCACCGTGACGCCGGGTCGGCCCAGCGATTGCCTGAAGGCGTCCTCGAATTCGTTCATGCTGCCGACCCGAATTCCGGTGGCGCCGAAAGCCGCTGCGTAGTGGGCGATGTCGTAGTCCCCCAGTCGTACCCCCGACGTGCGACCGTACTTGAGCTGTTCCTGGAATGCGACCATGTCGTAGGTGTTGTCTCGCATTATGACGTGCGTGAAGTTCAGCCCCAGCCGGGTCGCGGTTTCCAATTCCTCTGCGCTGAACAGGAACCCGCCGTCGCCGGACACCGACACCACCTGGGTGCCCGGCCGTAGCATCGCGGCGACCATGGCCCGGGGCAGCGCCACCCCGAGGGTCTGTTGGCCATCGGAAAACAGCAGCCGCCGGGGCTGATAAACGCGGAAATGCCGAGCCATATAGATGTAGTGCGACCCCACGTCGCAGGCGACCGTCGCCTCGTCGTCGATCAGCTCCCGGATCTTCAGCACGACCGCCGCCGGGTTCAGGCCCGCATCGCTTTCCGGATGTGCGCGCGCTTCATCGTCGATCCGCACCAGCGCGGTGCGCTGCTCGGCGACGGCGCCTCGGGCCGTGTCGGAGAGCCGCAGCCCCGCCAGCATCGGGGTTAATTCCTTGCACGTCCAGGCGATGTCGCCGCGCAACTCCAGCGCGGGCTGGTATTGGTTGTCGATGTCGGCGGGAAGCTCGTCGACGTGGATCACCGTGCGGGCCGGATCCGCGTTCCACAGCCCCGGATCGTATTCGACCGGGTCGAAGCCGACGGTCACCACAACATCCGCATGGTCGATGAGGACGTCGCCGGGCTGGTTGCGAAACAGCCCGACGCGTCCGACAAAATGGTCCTCGAGTTCCCGCGATACCACCCCGGCGGCCTGAAACGTCTCCACCACCGGCAGGTCGGTAGCCGCGAGCAACTCACGCAGCGCCGCGCACGGGCGGGACTCACCGGCCCGAACACCGGCAAACAGAACCGGTCGGCGCGCAGCTCGAATCAGGTTGGCCGCCAGCGTGATCCGGTCGGCCGGCGCGGCCCCCAGAACCGGGACTGGGGACGGCTGCACGATTGCCTTCGCGGTGAGGGCAGCCGACACGTCCGCCGGCAGCACCACCGCGGCGGCACCGCGCGGTGCCGTTACCGCGGCGCGAAAGGCATTGGCAACCGCCTCGGGCACGTTGTCGGGGTCGTTGACCTCACCGGTGTACTTCGTGAACGGCTTCAGAGCCGCGATGGCGTCCATCGACTGGTGCGTGCGCTTGAGCCGGTCGGAACGGCCGACCGCACCGCAGATCGCGATCATCGGGTCCTGTTCGGTGGTCGCGGTGATCAGTCCGGTGGCCAAGTTGGTGGTGCCCGGGCCCGACGTCACCAGTGCGACGCCGGGGATACCCGTGAGGCGTCCGACCGCGGCCGCCATGAACGCCGCATTCTGCTCGTGGCGGCAGACCACCAATTCGGGACCGCCGTCCAGCAGCGCGTCGAAGACGGCGTCGATCTTGGCCCCGGGCACGCCGAAGATGTATTGCACGCCGTACGCGGACAGCGTTTCAATCACGCGTTGGGCAGATCGCACTTCTTTTCCGCTCACCTCAGCCTTCCTTAGCCTTCTTCGGTGACGCGAATCTGGCTGTCCGTGTCGGACCTGTTCAACTCGGCGGCAAGGAATTCCGGGGTGCGCGGCAGGCTCAGATGCAGGTCGGAGCGCACGCCGATCTCGACGGTGCCCCGGGTCAGCCGGTAATCGAGGGCGTGCCCGCCGTGCTGACGGTCGGCGTGGATGAAATGGGAGTGGTAACCGGCCACCGAAATACCCTGCTCGTAGTCGGGCATCCGGAATCCGGCCAGCGTTCCGGACACGTCGCTGAAAGCCACCTCCCGCTGGTCCTGCGTGGCCTCGGTGAACGGACGGTAGGGCCGATGCTGCTCGGTCACCGTGCGGGTGCGAATCGTGCTGAAATCGCCCGTGACACGAACGGCGACGATGAGGTTCGTGCTCGGCAGCGACTCGTCGATGCGCGCTTTGAGTTCGGCGCGGTCAACTGGCGAAGACACCTCGAACGTGCGGTCGGCGGCAAACCAAGTAACAACCGCGAACGGGGTGTGCTGGTCTGGATCGGCGACCCGTGCACTGCCGTCGCCGCGCAATTGATAGCAGACTCCGTCGAGGACGAGCATTTCACCGTCGAGGCCGTTAAACGTGCCCAGGCCGAAGTCGCCATGCCGCAACAGCTCTCGGATGGTGACATCCCCGTCGTAGACGCCGTCGAGCAATGCGCCCATCGTCGAGGTCTGGTAGACCTCGCTGCCATGGCGATGTGCGAGCATCGCATGCGCCCAACCGCGCAAGACGCTCGCTGCGGACTCGACCGGATCAAAGGCCACGTCAGCTCTATTCTCACTGGGCAGTATCGACTGTCCCTACGTCACAAGGGAATTCGGCAGGGTCAACAGCGCCTCCATCGAGATCGACCAATTGCTGGGACCGCTGACGTTTAGCTACGCCAATGCTAATCCGGTCGACGCAAAGAGGCGAACTCGACAATTCCACAAGCTAGATCGGGTCGACGGAAAGCCCAAGGGCGCGCACGGTGCTCCCGAGGTGAGTTTGCACCGCGTCGCGGGCCCCGTTGAGGTCGCCGTCGCGCAGCGCTTCGGCGATAACACGATGCTCGTCCATGATCGTCCTCATGCGCTGCGCATCGCGGATCACCGATTCGCCGATCATCCGCATCTGACGGTCGCGCAGCGATGAGTAGAAGTCAGAAAGCATGCGGTTGCCCGACTCGTCAAGGGTGATCTGGTGAAACGCTCGGTCGGCTTCTAGGAATGCCGGCCAATCATGCTCGGCCGCAGCGTCGCGTTGCCGTTGCAGCTCCCCCGATAGCCGCTCGAATACCGCCGCGGACACTGCGGGGCCGCGGCCGACCACCTTGCCCGCGGCGAACTGCTCCAAAAGCAGCCTGGCCTCGATGACCGAGCGGGACTCCTCCGAGGAAACCGGCACGACGAGGGCACCGCGCTGCGGGTACAGCCGGAGTAGCCCCTCGGCCTCGAGGCGCAGGAAGGCTTCGCGCACCGGGGTCCGCGACATACCCAGGGCGGCGGCGACCTCTCCCTCGCTGATCAATTCGCCACCGGGAAACGCGCCCGTGAGCACCTGGTTCTTGACGTAGCCCAGCGCGCGGTCCTTGGCCGCAGGCTTGCTGCCCGACTTGGTCGCCACCACGCCCTCCCATGCAGCTAAGACGTATCCCACATGTGTCCATGACCGTACACCAGTCTGCCGCCCTGCTGACCAGGCTTGTTTACAGCTGATGTCAAGCGTTTGCGTCTTAGATACAAGATAGATATGATTTAGATTGTTTCCTGATCTATGCCAGAGCCGATATGGATCTAAGACGTACACGGCATTGGAAGGAACGACCAACAGTGACGAAATTTTTTCTCGGCATCGCCATCGCCGCCACGGCGCTAGGCACGGCAGCGCCGGCCTCGGCCGAATCGGACAACCCGTTCAGCCATCTCTGCATGGTTGGCCAGTGCTCGACACCAGCCCCGGCCACCATCGGTCACTCCGACCCCTCGGACCTCGCGCAGCTGCAGGCGGGGATTCAACAGGGCCTGCAGTTCGCCCCTTCACCGAGTCACTAGCCCCTTATCCCCGCGTCGCGCAGTGCCCAGGCGTCCTAACGTCCGAGTGCGACATCGGTCAACGGCCGGGGCAGAGTGGTCTTCAAGATCGCGTTTGTTCCGTCGTACCGACGGGCAGGCACACGACAATCGCAAAACAACGGCAACCACCGGAATCGCAGGAGGTCAAGCAGATGAGCTCGGTACCGCCAATCACCCTCAATGACGGCAACACCATCCCGCAATTGGGTTTCGGCGTCTTCCAGATAAAGCCGGATCAGACTGCCGCGGCAGTACGGTCCGCGCTTGATGTCGGCTACCGCCACATCGACACAGCCGAGATGTACGGCAACGAGAAGCAAGTCGGTCAGGGCATCCGCGATGCCGGGCTGGACCGCCGCGAGGTGTTCATCACCAGCAAGCTCAACAATGGATATCACCGGCCCGATGACGCGCGCCGCGCGTTCGACGACACATTGAGCGCGCTGGCTTCTGATTACGTCGACCTGTTTCTGATCCACTGGCCGCTGCCCACTCTTTACGACGGTGACTTCGTCTCCACGTGGAACGTGCTCGAGGAATTCGCCAAGGACGGCCGCGCACGCAGCATCGGCGTGTCGAACTTCCAGATCGCCCACCTGGACCGCCTCGCCGAGCGGTCGCAGACCGTGCCCGCCGTCAACCAAGTCGAGGCGCACCCGTACTTCACCAACGACGAGGTGCGCGGCTACGGCCGCGAGCATGGGATCGTGACCGAGGCCTGGTCGCCCATCGCGCAGGGCAAGGTGCTCGACGACGGGGTCATCACCCGCATCGCCGATGCGCACGGCAAAACACCTGCGCAGGCGGTGCTGCGCTGGCACATCCAGCGCAACGACATCGTGATCCCGAAGTCGGTGCACCCCGAGCGGATGAAGTCCAACTTCGACGTCTTCGACTTCAGCCTCAAGGGCGACGAGATGGACGCCATCACCGGCCTGGACCGTGGCGAGGCGGGCCGCACCGGCCCCAACCCCGACGCCTTCGCCTACATCCCGGACTAGCGACACCGTGCTCGGTCCGGCCAGCAGACCAAGACGCTTCGGGTACAAGCCCACCGAGCGCGAGGGGAGATCGCGATGTCCATCGTTAATCCAGAACAGTCAGAACAGTCAGCCGCGGTGAACCTGGATCCGACGATTCCGGCACCAATGGCCAACGCGACCAACGTGGCCGAGTACGGGTTTGAAGGCCGGTTCGCGGACTGGGCCGACGACGCCCGCTACTTCGAGTACTCCAAGGCGGCGAACCCGATCGGCTCGGGTCACGCGCCGCAGGTTCCGATCAGGCAGTTCGGTCCGGAGATCTACCTGGACCAGCCGACCGGCGTCGTCCCGTTGGATCTGTCCAGGGAGCTGGGCATCAAGACCGGTGAGGCGACCAGCCCGGCGCTGTTGGCCAACTTCGTGCGCATCCGCGCCGGCGAGCAGATCGACACCGCGGTCAACGCCACCTCACAGCTGTACTACGTGCTCTACGGACGGGGCTTTGCCGCGGTCGACGGGCGGCTGGTCAAATTTGAAAAGGGCGACTTTTTGACCCTGCCCGCCGGTTCGCGTTCGGTGTTCTACGCCGACGCCGAGACCGCCATGTACTGGGTGCACGACGCGCCGCTGCTGCGCTATCTCGGCGTGGAGGCGCGCGAGCCGAGGTTCCGGGCCACCAAGTTCGCCCGGGCGGATGCCGTGGCCAAGCTCGAGGACATTGCCAACCGCCCCGGCGCCAACGACAAGAGCCGGGTCAGCGTGCTGCTGGCCAACGAAAACCAGGAGCAGTCGCTGACCATCACCCACGTGCTGTGGGCCATGTTCGGGGTGCTGCCCCCCGCGCAGGAGCAGCGGCCGCACCGGCATCAGTCGGTCGCACTGGATTTGATCCTCGATGCCCCACCGAGCGGGTGCTACACCCTGCTGGGCACCCGCCTCGACGAGCGCGGCGAGATCGTCGACCCGATCAGGGTGGACTGGCAGGCCGGCGGCGCCTTCACCACTCCGCCGGGCATGTGGCACGCCCACTACAACGAGACGGATACGCCGGCGCACCTGATCCCGATCCAGGACGCGGGGCTGCAGACCTACCTGCGCAGTCTGGACATCAAGTTCACCCAGCGCCGCGATCTCGTTGCCGGCTGACCGCACCCGTCAGCTGAGCAGGTGCTCGATCTTCTTGTTGCCGTCCCAGCGACGCAAACCGGCGATGCTGCCGTGGATCTCCGCGGGCCGGCCCGCGACGCGTAACGCCCGCCCGAGCTGGGCGCCGCCGACCCGGCGGGCCAGCGTGACGTGCGCGGTCCACTGCCCCGGAAGGCAGTTGGGCATCGGTGCCGGCGTGACATACGGAAGGCACAGCCGGTGCGCCTCCGCGTGCACGGCGAGCAACTCGCTCGTCGGCACCACCAGCCGCGCCAGCACCACCTTGGCCCTGCCGAACAACACCGGCGCACCGATAATGCAACCCAGCGGTAGCTGCTGGGTCAGCGATTCGAGCAGGGCGTCAACGTCTGAAGCGATCTGCCCGGCCACCACCAGGGTCGCGTGCGGACGGCTCGCCGGCGCCTGGCTGGGTATGCCGACGGCGGCCAGGTCCGCCCAGATGCGGCGGATGGCCGCCTCGGTGTCGCGGTCGAAGACCAGCTCGATCGAATGCACCATCAGCGGACCAGCGCGGTCACCCAAGCAGAGTCGTAAGCGTGCGCACTCATCGCCGCGAACTCGGCAGCGTCCATCGCGGCCGCTCCCGCCGGAAGGGCGGCGCGCACCGGCGCCAGTCGGGCCAGTGCGCACCGGTTGGAGGTCTGCACCGCTCCTGGACACACCGGCCAGCTACCGATCACCAGGCCGGCGCACGAAAGCGTATGTGCGGCAAGCGATTCCAACGTCAGCGCGGCGTGGTTGAGAGTGCCGAGCTCGGCCGTGGCCACCACCAGCACCGCCGCGTCCAGGTCGACGGCGAGGTCACGCAGCGTCACGCCGCCGTCGGCAAGTTCGACCAGCAGTCCACCGGCGCCCTCGACTAGGGTCAACCGCCCCGGGCGGTCCACCCCGCGGATGAGCTGCAGCACTTCATCGCGGGTGGGCAACGCCAGCCCGGCCTGTTCGGCCGCCGCGCGCGGCGCCATCGGCTGCGGATATCTCGCCAGCCCGGACAGCTCGGTCACTCCGGACAACCGGGCCACCTCGGCGAGATCGTCGTCGCCGGTGGCGGTTCCAGTCTGAACGGGTTTACAGACCGCCACGTCGATGCCGGCCCGACGCGCGTGGCTCGCGAGGGCCGCGCTGGCGATCGTCTTGCCGACGCCGGTGCCGGTGCCCGTCACGACCAGGACGGTCAACGGCGCGTCGCCAGCAGGACGTCGGTCAGCACCTGGTGAGCCAACTCGAGTTCGGCGGCATCCAGCGACGCGCGCGCCGACAGGCGCAGTCGCGAGGTGCCGGCGGGTACGGTCGGGGGCCGGAAGCACCCCACCCGGACGCCGGCGTCCAGGCAGGCGGTCGCGGCCGCGACTGCCACTTCCGGATCACCCAGCACCACCGACACCACGGCCGACTGTGGCACCTCGGGTACGCCGCAGATCCCGGCCAGTGTTCCGGCATGCTTGAGCACCGCTTCCGGCCGCCACGCCTCGGCCTTCAGGACTCGTAGCGCGGCCCGCGCGGCGCCCACCGCCGCCGGCGCAAGGCCGGTGTCGAAGATGAACGGGCGGGCCGCGTCGATCAGATGGGCGCGCACTGCCGCGGGCCCGAGCACCACACCACCTTGGCTGCCGAGCGCCTTGGACAACGTCGTGGTCATCACCACGTCGGGCGCGCCCGCCAGCCCCAGCTCGTGCAGCAGCCCGCGGCCGCCACCCCGCACACCCAGGCCGTGCGCCTCATCGACGATGAGCAGCGCGCGGTGGGCGCGGCACACGTCGTGCAACTCGCGGATAGGGGCCAGCGCGCCGTCGGCGCTGAATACCGAGTCGGTGACCACGACGGCGCGCTCCTCGTCGCGTGACGCCAGCGCCGCGTCCACAGCGTCGACGTCGCGGTGCGGCGTCACCACCACCCGGGCCCGCGACAGCCGGCAGGCGTCCACCAGGGACGCGTGCGAATGCGCGTCGGACACCAACAGCGAACCCGGGCCCGACAGGCCGACGACAGCACCGAGGTTGGCCGTGTATCCCGAGGAGAACACCAGACCCGCCGCAGCGCCGACGAATTCGGCGAGCTCGGACTCGAATTCCTGGTGCAGCTCGGTATCCCCGGTGACCAAGCGTGAACCGGTGGACCCGGCGCCCCAGGTGCGAAGCGCCTGAACGCCGCCTTCGATGACGTCGGGATGCTGGGACAGTCCGAGGTAGTCGTTGGAGGCCAGATCCAGTTCGGTGGCCACGGCGGGACGTGGGCGCAGCGACCGGCGCAGCCCGACCTCGCGGCGCTGCCTCTCCGCCTCGTCTAGCCAGGCGAGCGGTGATACATCGATCGGTGTCAGCCGGGGGGCGTTCATGGCCCTAGAGCCTACGAGAACGTTCGAGAACCCGGACGCAACCCTGTCGTTGGAGCCCTGGGCGAAGTGGTGTGGCCGATCTCCGCGAAATCCTGCCGGGCGATTCGCTACAGCGTCTCGTCGGTGCCGTTGGCACCCGCGATGCCGTTGCCGGCCGGGCCCGTCCCGCCAGCCCCGCCCGTGCCGGCCGTGGTTGTCGCCCCCGCGAGTGCGTAAGCGTTGCCGCCAGCGCCCCCATTTCCGCCGACAGCGAGGAGATTGAGCAATCCGCCATTAGCCCCTGCACCGCCGGCTCCGGCATTCCCGCCGGTGGCTGTTCCCCCGGCGTAGTCGAAGGCAGCGCCGCCGTTGCCGCCGGCACCGCCAATACCATTCGAGCCACTGGTACCCCCGGCCCCACCGTTACCGCCGGTAGCGTTACCCGCGGTACCGAAGGGAAAGTTCCCCATAACCGCATCGCCACCGTTGCCGCCCGCGCCGCCGAGCGCGGCCAGGCCTGTGCCGTTACCGCCGTTGCCACCGTTGCCGCCGGTGAGGGAGTTCCCGAATCCGTTGGCCAAGACACCCCCGCCGTTGCCGCCGGCCCCGCCAGCCACGAACCCGTCTCCACCGTTGCCGCCGGTACCGCCAACCGTGGGGCTACTCCCGCCGTTCCCGCCGGCGCCGCCGGTGAGAACCGCGCTGGCTCCGCCATTCCCGCCGTTGCCCGGTGTTCCGAGAAAGCCGACGCTGCCGCCATTGCCGCCAGCGCCGCCGAGACCCGCAACGGTTGCGTCGCCACCGACACCACCGTCGGCACCGTTACCCCATAAGAGTCCGCCGTTACCGCCGTTACCGCCGGCACCGCCGGCAACAACCGCGCTGGACCCGCCAGCCCCGCCAGCCCCACCGTTACCGATGAGCAACGCGTCCCCGCCGTTGCCGCCAGCCTGGCCGGCCGCACCGGCGCTCCCAGCGCCCCCGTTGCCGATTAAACCGGCGTTACCCCCGCTGCCACCGTCAACCCCGTTTCCGCCGTTGCCCCACAACCATCCGCCGTTATAACCATCAGGGTGCGCCGCCGTCCCGGGAGCGCCGTTACCGATCATTCCACCCGACAGCGTGATTAAGTTGCCCTGTTGAAGTACGCCGCCTACTTCGTTGATCTGGATTCCCACGTTCCTCAGGTCGGGTCCAAAGATCCGGTTGTCAGAGAGGTCGGGCCCCGTGTTGCCGAGCAAGTTGAGACCAGTGGTGGGAGTAGTGCCGATCATATTGATGGCCAGTCCCGCGGTACCCGCGGAGCCGACGCCGCCCAACCCGATTCCGCCGAGTCCGCCGGCCCCGCCGGTGACTATGCCCCCATTCAGGTAGCTCGTGAGAACGTCTGCCAAGACATTGTTGATAGCGTTATTGCTCTGCGCGGCCTCAACGTAAAAGGCGTGGATGAAGTTGTAGCCACCCAGGAACGCGTTCCCGCCGCTGCCGCCGTTCCCACCGACGCCGGTGGTGCCGCTGCCGCCGTTCCCACCGGTACCGCCGGTCATGCCGGTTAAGGGTAAAAGGCCTCCCAAATCGTTGTTGAACACCGCGCCGCCGTTGCCGCCGTTACCCCCGCTGACGCCGTTGCCGCCGTTACCGCCGTTGGCGGCGAGCAAGGCGCCAGACCCGCCGACACCGCCGTTGCCGCCGGTGCCAACCGTGCTATCGCCGCCGTTTCCACCGTTCGCGGGATGCGCCTGAAAGTCGGATACGCCGCCGAGGTTGAAATAGCCGGCGCCGCCGCCGTTACCGCCATTACCGCCGTTACCGGAGGAGCTCGCGGCCGCCCCGCCAGCCCCGGCGACTCCGCCGTTACCCTCTAAGAAACCGCCGGTCCCGCCGTTTCCACCATTGCCGCCGTTACCGCCGTTCACCCCAGCCTGGCCGACCCCACCGTTCCCAGCTAGACCACCATTGCCAATGACAGAAGCATTCCCGCCGTTCCCACCATTCGCGCCGGCCCCACCATTCCCACCACTCCCACCATTTCCGAACAACCCGGAATTGCCCCCGTTACCGCCGGCCACCCCCGGGTTACCCGACTCGTCATAACCGTTGCCGCCGTTGCCTACCAACAACCCGGCGTTCCCACCATTCGGGTTGGACGGTGTCCCATCGGTGCCGTTGGCGACCAGCGGCGCCCCGAACGTCACCTGCGAGGCCGCATTGGCCGCGGCCGTCATGGCCTGCAACGGCGAGGCATTCGTCGCCTCGGCGGCCGCGTACGCGCTCCCCGCCCCATTCATGGCCTGCACAAAATGTGCATGAAACGACGCCGCCTGAGCGCTCAGCGCCTGAAACTCCTTGCCATAGCCGGAAAACACCGATGCGATCGCCGCCGACACCTCGTCACTCGCAGCGGCCAGCACCGCGGTGGTCGGGGCCGCCGCCGCCGAATGAGCTGCGCTGATCGACGAGCCGATGCCCGCCACATGCTCCGCCGCCGCCGTCAACGTGTCCGGTAGTGCGATCACGTACGGCATTGCTGATCTCCCGCCCCGGTTACAAACGAATAACGAAAAAGGTAGACGGTTACACACGCGTATATCAATGATTTGGCAAAAAATCCAGCTTATTGGACACGCGTATATCAACGTTTCGCCTAATAACCAGAGACCGCAACCACCTACACGGAACACTTGACAGTGCCGGGGAGGCCGTGCCGGTCTCCTTGAGTACCCAGCTAATCTGCTTTGCTGGTCGGCTCGATGATCCGGGTCAACACCAGGTCCCGGAACACCTCAAAGCCGGCGGCGGCCTCATCCAAGCCCAGCACGGCGTAGGCCCGAGATAACGCGTCGCACAGATGCCCCAGCTCGCGACGAGGCGATCGGCAACGGCTCGGCTGCTCAGCGTTGCGCCAGGCCCAGATCGGGCTGCACTTGGCCGGCAGCCGGCCGCCGCATCGCCGCGGCTTTCAACGCCGCCACGCCGGCTTCGTCATGGGCCGAGCCGATGTGTTCGATTTGACCGCGACCCGCGCCGAGACGACCACACGATCCGCACGGCCGAGCGCGTGTCAGGTCGCGAGGGCAGCAAGGCCCCTGCCAGGCGACTCGCTATAACGTTCCGGTGGTGCCGGTGGCGCCGTCGGTGCCGGAGGCGGTGGAGCCGGTCCCGCCGGTCCCGCCGGTCCCCCCGATAGCACTGGTCAGAGCAATTGCGAACGCATCGCCGCCGTTGCCGCCGTTGCCGCCCGTTCCTCCCGAGGCTGCGCCGCCATTGCCGCCAGTGCCACCGGCGGCCGTTCCTCCGACTAGGTAGTTTTGCGCAACACCGCCGACACCGCCGTCCCCGCCGCCCGTGACGCCGGCACCGCCTGCCCCGCCGGCGCCGCCCGTGGCGGTACCCGTAGACCCAAAGGCTAGTGCCCCCATAATCGCGGAGCCGCCCTGGCCGCCGGTCCCGCCGACGGTGACCGTGCCGGCGCCGCCCGCTCCGCCCGCGCCGCCGGTGACGCTTCCGAATCCGTAGCTGAGCGCGGTCCCGCCCAGACCGCCGTTGCCACCGACGCCGCCGGTGCCGCCGGTGCCGCCGGTACCGCCGGACAGGATGCCAATGCCGCCGGCCCCGCCGGTACCGCCGGTGCCGGTCGCGCTGGCACCGCCGACCCCGCCGTTGCCGGGGTTGCTGAGATAGCCGCCGCCACCGCCGGCCCCGCCGATACCGCCGGCCCCGGCGCCGTCGCCGGCCCCACCGGCTCCACCGACCCCGCCGCTAGAGCCGCCGATCAGCCCGCCGCCGATCAGCCCGGCGGCCCCGCCGGGCCCGCCGGCCCCGCCAGCCCCGCCGGAGCCGGCAGTGGCGGCCCCGCCGGACCCGCCGCTACCGCCAGCGCCAAACAAGGACGCCGACCCACCAGCACCACCGGCCGCGCCGGCCCCGCCGGACCCGCCGTTGCCGCCGTTGCCGATCAGCCCGCCGTTACCGCCGTTACCGCCAGCCACGCCGGCGGTGGTGGAGTCTGTAGCCGGCGCCGCCGCTGCCGAATATGAACCCACCGTTCTGGCCATTCGGGCTGGCCGCTGTCCCATCGGCACCGTTGCCGAACAGGCCGAGCGGCCCCACCGTTATCTGGAACTGGGCGGACTTGACGGTCGCCTGCGCGGCCTGCAACGGCGTGGCGCCGGCCGCCTCGGCGGCCGCATACGCGCCCCCCGCCCCATTCATGGTCTGCACGAACCGGGCATGAAACGCCGCCGCCTGAGCGCTCAACGCCTGAAACTCCTTGCCGTAGCCGGAAAACAGCGACGAGATCGCAGCCGACACCTCATCACCCGCGGCGGCCACCACCGCGGTGGTCGGGGCGGCCGCCGCCGAATGCGCCGCGTTGATCGACGAGCCGATACTCGCCACATCCGCCGCCGCCGCCGCCAACGTCTCCGGCACCGCGATCACATACGACACTACTGACCTCCCGGCCCCCGGTAACGATCCAATAACGGAAAAAACGTATCCTGTTGAACACACGTATATCAACTAATCGAAAGAATTCGTCGGTGGCCCGCCCGCACCCGCTGCGGAACAGCTAACAGCTGGCGGCCCATCGTCCGCGCTTGCTGTCCAACACGCCCGGCTTCCGGGCAAAGATCTCGCGGTGGCGTTCCCACCCGGCGGCGCGCCACGACGCTCCTGAGGTGATCACCTGGCTACGTCGAGGCGCCCGCCAGTCGCCGCGACGCTCGTCCGGCGGCGAGACCAGCACAGGGCCACACCCGTCATCATCTGCACACACAACATCGATGAGTGACTTCGCCGTCGCCCTAGCGAAATCCCGAAAAGGTAACCGCTTCACATCGTCACGTATATATTGCGCGCATGCATAATCGTTTTCGCCTTGGCACGCAGGCGCGTTGACGTGCGCGAGAGCCTCCGACACGGCCAAGGCATCAATTGACGCAGGCGTAGGCATCGTGGGTGGTCGATGAGGTGCCACGGCGTGAGTCAAATAGAGGACATGGCTACCCAGTCTTTGCCGTGAGGAGACGGAATGGTTTCATTCGGGGCCGTATCAGGCCGCGGTCGGGACAGACGACCGGAGACCGGTAGGGGTGTTCTCCGGGCAGGGTTCCACAGTGGGCGCAGATGGGTGCTGAGTTGCTGGCGACCCAACCGGTGTTTGCCGCCACTGTCGCGCAAGCCGAGCCACGGGACGTTAAGGAGTATCCGTGAAAACCATTCCTAAAATGTTGGTATTCGGGCTTGTTGAGCTTGTCGTGTTCGGCTTGATACTTTTTTTTCCAGCAGGCACGTTCGATTACTGGCAAGCATGGGTTTTTCTGGTAGTGGTTGTCCTTTCCGCGTGGATCCCCACCATCTACTTGCAGCGTAAGAATCCAGTTGTGCTTGAGCGGCGGATGCGTGGGGGGCCGGCAGCGGAGACCCGAACGGCACAGAAGGTCGTTATTGGCGGCTTGTACTTGTCGCTGGCAGCAATGGTTGTGGTCAGCGTCCTTGACCATCGCTTTGGCTGGTCGCCGGTACCAACGGCAATCTGCTTGGTTGGTGATGTTCTGGTGGCCGTTGGCCTGGGCGTAGTGGTGCTGGTGATCATTCAGAACAGCTATGCGGCCGCAACCGTCCAGGTGGAGGCAGGCCAGAAGGTCGTCTGCACGGGTCTGTATGGGCTCGTGCGGCACCCCATGTACACCGGCAATGTGATCATGATGGTCGGCATTCCCCTTGCGCTCGGTTCCTACTGGGGACTCGTCTTCGTCGTACCTGGCCTGATCGTGCTCGCCTCGCGCATCCGCGACGAGGAGAAGCTGCTCCAGGAAGAGTTGGACGGATATCGCGAGTACACGCAGAAGGTTCGCTATCGCCTGATGCCATGTATGTGGTAACAGCCGCACGACCTGCACCTGAGACCGCCACTTTCGGCTCGTGTGAACGCTGGTCAGCTCGAGGTGCGCCGCAGCTGTAGCACCATCAGTTCGAAACGATCGACGATCCGCCCGACGCGTGGGCTTTTGTCGTCGGCGTGGTTTTACAGATCGCTGGCCGGGCTCACGGCGGGTACGTCTTCCACCGAGCTGGCATGTCTGCCCAACCGCTGGCTCAAGCTTCTTACGGATGGCGCGTCGAATAAGGTGGGCACCGCAACGTGGGTATCCAGGGCTGTGTTGATCGCGGCGATCACCCGCATCGCGGAAAGCGAATCCCCGCCCAGGGCGAAAAACGACTCATCGGTCCCGACGCGGTCCACCCCCAACACCTGGGCGTAGATGTCGGCCAGGATCTGCTCGACCGGGGTAGCCGGGGCGCGATCACCACCACCGTTCTTGTGGTATTCGGGTACCGACACGGCGGTGGGCGCCGGATGCGCCGGCACCGCCCCGTCACCCCACCCATCCGGCCGGGCGTGCTTACCTTCATCTGGCACATCCACCGACGTGAGCCGCCGCGTCGGATCGGTGGTCATGGCGACCAAAACCTGCTTGATTCGCGCGATCAGTGTTTCGATGTCGGCCGCGTCGAAAACATCCGTCCGATATTGGACGCGAAGTTCCAGTTCGCGACCGGGCACGGCTTGGATCGTCAGCGGGTAGTGGTAGTAGTCGCGGTTGGTGATCTCGGTGACGGCCAACCCGTCGATGCCCGACAATGCGGCGGCGTCGGTTGGGTAATTTTCGTAGACGAAAACGGTGTCGAACAGTCGTTGCTGACCGGTGACGCGGTGGATCTCGGTGAGCGCCAGGTGCTGGTGCTCAAGTGTGTGGTTGTGGGCGCTTTGCAGCTGATCGAGCAGGTCGGCGGTGGTGGTTGCCGCGGTGATGCTCGCCCGCACCGGCACCGTGTTGATCAACAGGCCCACCATCGACTCCGCGCCGACCACCTCGGCCGGGCGCCCCGAGACCACCGTGCCGAAGGCGACATCACGCTGACCGGTCAGCGACATCAGCAGCTGCGCGAAGGCGCCCTGCAGCACGGTGCTGACGGTGGTGTGGTGCGAGCGCGCCAGCTCGCCCAGCGCCCGCGTGATCTGCTCGGGCACCCGCACCGCTGCAACGTCTCGCTGCCCCAAACCCAACCGGTCGGGCGGGCCCACCAAGGCGGGGGTGTCAAAGCCGTCGAACACCTCACGCCAGGCCGCGCGGGCGGCATCGAGGTCCCGACCGGCCAGCCAGCTGACAAACCGGCGATAGGGCACCGGCCTGGGCAGCCGCTGCCCGTAATAGGCGGCAAACACGTCCCCCAGCAGGATCGGCAGCGACCAGCCATCGAGCACGATGTGGTGATTCGTCAGCACAAACCGATGCTGATCTGGCGCGGTGCGGATCAACGCCGCCCGAAACGCCGGCCGGTTGGCCAGGTCACAGACCGCGGCGCGCTCAGCGGCACACACCCGCGCGATCTGCTCCTCGACATCGATGCCGTCGTCGGCCAGTTCGACATACCGCCAGGGCACCGTCGGGATCGGCCTCGATGATCTGCACCGGCTCGTCGAACTGCTCGCAGAAGCGGGCCACCAGATTGGGATGGCGGTTGACCACGGTGTGCACGGCATCACGCAGGCGATGCGGATCAAGCCGACCACTCAGCGTGATATCCAGCTGCACCGCATACACATCGTCGTCGTGGCCCTGCGCGGTGGCGGCGTGAAACAGCAGTCCCAGCTGCAAGGGGGTGAGTCGCAGCACGTCAGCGATCCGGTATCGCTGCTCGAGCTGGTTGATCTGCTGCTGGCTTAGCCGGGCAGGCCCGATATCCGACGGCGTCAACCCGCCCCCACCGCCTCGCACATGCGCGCAGAGACCGGCCAGGGCGTCAAACCACAACCGGCTCAGCTCGCTGACCTGCTCCTGATCCAGCGCCGAGGGCGCCCACGTCCAGTTGGCGTGCAGATGCGGGCCGGTGTCAGTGTCCACAGTGCCGGCGTTGAGTCCCACGGTGTGCATCAACGGCATGGGGATCGCGGTGGCAACGCCGGTGACCGACAAGCCGTCTTGGCTGAGTCGCCACAGATCATCGGATACCTCGCCGGCCGCACCGCCCAGCCGCCCCAGGTAGTTGAACCCGATCGCCGGGTCAGACCCATCGAGGTCGACATCGGTGTTCAGATAGCGCAACACACCGTAGGTCAGAGGGTCCGGCAGGGCCCGAAGCTGCTCTTTGGCGTCCTTGATCACCGCCCCCAGCGCGGCCTCACCGGCCTGCACCTGCGCCCAAGACAGCCCACCCACGGGCCCCCCAAGTTGCAACGACACCGGGTATTTGGTGGTAAACCACCCCACCGTGCGCGACAAGTCCACTTGCCCGTCCAGGGCGCCCAGCTCCTCGTGACGCCCGTGACCCTCCACATCGATACCGACCGGCGCGCCACCCGTGCCCAAAAACTCCGCCACCGCCAACCCGAACGCGATCAACAAAATATCGTGTATCCCGGCATGAAACGCCGCCGGCACCTCACCGAGCAGCATCCGGGTCGTCTCGGCATCCAACACCACCGACAACTGCCCGGCACTGGCATAGGTATCCACCGCCGGCACCACCGCCGGCAACACCGCAGGGGTCCCCGCCACCCGCTGCCACACCGGCGCCTGCTCCACGACGTCCGGCCGGCGCGCATGCTCAGCCAACAGTGACGCCCACCGGGCAAACGACGTCCCGGTCGCCGGCAACACCACCTGCTGCCCACCCCGATGCTGAGCCCAGGCGATGTTGAGGTCCTCCAGCAAAATCCGCCACGACACCGCGTCGACGGCCAAATGATGAACGATCACCACCAACCGATTCGTGGAGATCACCCACAACGCGCTCAGCATCACCCCGGCAGCCGGATTCAACCGCGACCGGGCCCCCACCACCACCTCATCCGACAACACCTCCACCACCTGCAGGCAGCCGCGCGCCTCCACCGAACCGGCCTCGGGCACCTCCAGCGACCACCCCCCGGCGCCATCATCATCGACCCGCAACCGCAACATCGCATGGTGATCCAGCACGGCCTGCACCACCACCACCACATCAGCCTCAGTCGCCCCCACCGGAGCCTGCACCAGCACCGTCTGATTGAACTGATCCGTCGGGCCATCCACGCCGGCCAGCCAACACATGATCGGGGTCGCCTGCACCTGACCGATGCCCTCATCGACTGGGCCGCCCGCACCGTCGACCACCCCGGCGACCCGAGCCAGCCGGGCCACGGTCTGCTCCACGAAAACATCGCGCGGCCGACACGTCAGGCCGGCGGCACGCGCCCGCGCCACCACCTGCATCGACAAAATGCTGTCCCCACCCAACTCGAAAAACGACTCCTCCACCCCGACCCGCTCCAGCCCCAACACCTGGGCATAGATGTCGGCCAGAGATCTCCTCCACCGCATCAGCCGGGGCGCGGTACCGATCAACATCCCGGTATTCGGGTGCCGGCAAGGCGCGGGTGTCCAGCTTGCCGTTAGGTGTCAGCGGCAACGCATCCAGCACCACCACCGCGGCCGGCACCATATATATGGGGAGCCGCTCGGCCAGCGCGGCACGCGCCCCGGCCGGATCTGCCGTCCCGGTCACATACCCCACCAGCCGCTGATCGCCGGGGCGGTCCTCGCGGGCGATCACCACCGCCTGTCCCACCCCGTCCAGCCCGGCCAACGCGGCCTGCACCTCACCCAGCTCGATGCGATACCCGCGGATCTTGACCTGCTCATCGGCACGCCCCACATACCGCAACTGCCCATCAGCACCCCACCACACCAGATCCCCGGTGCGATACATCCGTATTCCCGGCGCCCCCGCGCCACCGAACGGACACGCCACAAACCGCGACGCCGTCAAACCCGCCCGGCCCAGATACCCAACCCCCACCCCGGCACCGGCCACATAGAGCTCACCGACCACCCCGACCGGCACCGCCCGCAACCACTTATCCAGCACAAAAAAGGCCGCCCCCGACACCGGCGAGCCGATCGGCGCCGCCCCCGACCCCGCCGTTAAAGGCGCACTCTTCGACGCCCACATCGTCGTCTCGGTCGGGCCGTAGACATTGATCATCACCCGCCCGGGCGCCCACCGATCCACCACCTCGCCCGGGCAGGGCTCAGCGCCGATCACCAACGCCGCCGATCCCAACCCCTGCGGGGAGAGCACCCCCACCGCAGCCGGGGTCTGGGTGAGCACGCTGACCTCTTCAGTGACCAGCAACGCGTGCAAGTCGTCCGGTGAGCGCGCCACCTCCTCGGGCACCACCACCAGCCGCCCCCCGTGCAACAACGCACCCCAGATCTCCCACACCGAGAAGTCGAAGGCATACGAGTGACACTGCGTCCACACCTGCCCCGGCCCCAGCTTCAGGCCGGCATCCAGTGAGTCGAACAGTTGGGTGACGTTGCGGTGGGTGACGGCCACCCCCTTGGGCACACCGGTGGTGCCCGAGGTGTAAATGAGGTAAGCGATATCTTCCGGCGCCGGCTCCGGTAGTGCGGTGCTGGGTTGGGTGTCAACGGCGGGGGCCCAGATATCACCGACATCGATGACCAGCAGATCGCACCCATCCAGCCGCTCGGCCAGCCCGGTAGTGGTGATCGCGGCGATCGGCGCGGCATCGGCCACCATGAACCCGATCCGCGCCGCCGGCAGTGCGGGGTCGATCGGCAGATAAGCCGCCCCGGTTTTCAGCACCGCCAGGATCGCCACGATCGCCTCGGCGGAACGGGAAAACAGCAGCGCCACACACTGCCCTGGGCCCGCCCCCTGGCCGGCCAACAGGTGCGCCAACCGGTTAGCGGCCTCCTCGACCTCGCGATAGGTCCATCGAGTGCTCGCCGCATACCAGCGCAACCGCCTCGGGTGCGCGGGCCACCTGCGCGGCAAACAACACCGGAACCGACACCGCGACCGGTGCGGACCAGGTCAACACCGCCCGGTTACCGATCTCATCGAGCCGGGCGCGCTCACCGGCATCCAGCACATCGATCGACGACAACCGCCGCCCCGCATCGGCGGTCATGCCCACCAGCACCCGCTGCAACCGCTCGATCAGGGTCTCGATGCTGGCCGCGTCGAACACATCGGTGCGAAACTCCACCGCCCCGCCGATCCCGGCGGGCTCACCAGCGTCGGTCCATTGTTCGGCCAGGGAGATCGACAGGTCCGTGCGGGCGGTGCGGGTATCCACCGGCAGCGGCGTGACCTGCACATCACCCAACGCCAACCCCGCGACGGGATCATTGTTGTGCTGCCAGTTCTGCCAGCCCAACATCACCTGCACCAGCGGATGATGGGTCAGGCTCCGAGTCGGGTTGAGCCGCTCCACCAACACCTCAAACGGCACATCCTGATGCTCATAGGCGGCCAGGCTGCGCCGGCGCACCTGAGCCAGCAACTGCGCGACGCTGGGATCACCGGCCAGATCGACCCGCAGCACCAAGGTGTTGACGAAAAAACCCACCAGCTCGTCCAGCGCCGGGTCGCCGCGCCCGGCGATCGGGAACCCCACCGCCACCTCACTGCTGGCGCTGAGGTTCGACAGCAGCACCGCCAGGGCGGCCTGCATCACCATGAAGCTGGTCGCATTGTGCTCACGAGCCACCCGGGCCACCCGCTGCTGCAACGCGGCCGGCCAGTCCACCGCCACACTGGCCCCGCGGTAATCCGCCACCGCCGGATAGGGCCGATCGGTGGGCAGCACCAGCCGCTCAGGCATCCCGGCCAGGGCATCCTCCCAATACCCCAGCTGCGCGGCGATCGGACTGTCGCTATCGGCCAAGTCACCAAGCTGCGCGCGCTGCCACAGCGTGTAATCCACATACTGCACCGGCAACGGCGCCCAGCCCGGGGCTTGCCCCGCACACCGGCTGACATAGGCCACCCCCAGATCAGCCACCAGCGGGGTGACCGACACGCCATCAGCGGCGATATGGTGCACCACCGCCACCAGCACATGCTCATCCTCGGCGACACGGAAAAGCCGCGCCCGCAACGGAATCTGGGTTGCCAAATCAAACGGATGACGCGCCACGCTGTCGATGGCCTCACCCAGCCGGCCTTCCGACCAGCCGGCGGCATCAACGATCTGCCAGCCGAAGTCCACCCGTTCAACCGGCACCACCAACTGCCGCGGTATCCCCTCGACCGCCTCGAACAGCGTGCGCAGGCTCTCCTGGCGACCCACCACATCGGCCAGCGCCGCACCCAACGCGTCGGCATCCAACCGCCCGCCCAGCCGCAACGCCACCGCCATGTTGTAGATCGGCGAGGGCCCCTGGAACTGGTCGATAAACCACAACCGGCTCTGGGCAAACGACAACGGCACCACCGCCGGCCGCGCAACCGGCACCAACGGCGGCAGCCCACCCGCCTCCCCACCGATACGGGGCGCCAACTGGGCAACCGTGGGCGCGTCGAACAAGGCCCGCACCGCAAGCTGAGCATCCAGGCCGGTGTTGATCGCGGCGATCACCCGCATCGCCAACAACGAATCCCCACCCAGGTCGAAAAACGAGTCATCCACCCCGACCCGCTCCAGCCCGAGCACCCGGGCGTAGATGCCGGCCAGGATCTCCTCCACCGCACCGGCCGGGGCGCGATACCGATCGCCATCCTGGTATTCGGGTGCCGGCAAGGCGCCGGTGTCCAGCTTGCCGTTAGGTGTCAACGGCAGCGCCGCCAACACCACCACCGCCGCCGGCACCATATATATAGGGAGCCGCTCGGCCAGCGCGGCACGCGCCGCGGCCGGATCCGCGGTCCCGGTCACATACCCCACCAGCCGCTTGTCACCGGGACGGTCCTCGCGGGCGATCACCACCGCCTGCTCCCACCCCGTCCAGCCCGGCCAACGCCGCCTGCACCTCACCGCACTCGATGCGATACCCGCGGATCTTGACCTGCTCATCAGCACGCCCCACATACCGCAACTGCCCATCAGCACCCCACCACACCAAATCCCCGGTGCGATACATCCGTATCCCCGGCGCCCCCGCGCCACCGAACGGACACGCCACAAACCGCGACCCGGTCAAACCCGCCCGGCCCAGATACCCAACCCCCACCCCGGCACCGGCCACATACAACTCACCCACCACCCCCGCCGGCACCGCCCGCAACCACCCATCCAGCACAAACAACGCCGCCCCCGACACCGGCACACCGATCGGCACCGCACCCGAACCCACTGCCAGCGGCGCACTCATCGACGCGTACACCGTCACCTCGGTGGGACCGTAGGCATTGATCACCACCCGCCCAGGCGCCCACCGATCCACCACCTCGGCCGGGCAGGCCTCACCCCCGAGCAGCAACGCCGTCGACTCCAAACCCTGCGGCGAGAGCGCCGCCACCGCCGACGGGGTCTGGGTCAACACATTGACCTGTTCACGGATCAGCAGGTCATGGAAGTCGTCCGGTGCGCCGACCACCAAGTCGGGCACCACCACCAACCGCCCCCCACCCAGCAGCGCAGCCCAGATCTCCCACACCGAGAAGTCGAACGCATACGAGTGACACTGCGTCCACACTTGCCCAGCCGGCAGGTGTGTCGGCGTTGACTCCGCCAAGTGGGCCAGGTTGCGGTGGGTGACGGCCACCCCCTTGGGCACACCGGTGGTGCCCGAGGTGTAAATGAGGTAAGCGAGGTCATCGGGGGCCGGCCCCGGCAAACCCGCACCCGGATAGCTGGGGATACGGGGGTCCTCGACATCGATGACCGCCAGATCGCACCCGTCCAGCCGCGAACGGCCAGCCCGCTGTGGTGATCGCGGCGATCGGCGCGGCATCGGCCACCATGAACCCGATCCGCGCCGCCGGCAGTGCGGGGTCGATCGCCAGATACGCCGCCCCGGTTTTCAGTGCCGCCAGCATCGCCACGACGGCCTGGGCTGAGCGCTCCAACAGCAACGCCACACACGCACCCGGGCCGACACCATACCCAGACAGCAAGTGCGCGAACCGGTTAGCCGCCACATCGAGTTCCCGATAGGTCATCGACAGGTCCCCGAAGGTCAGTGCCACCGCCTCCGGGGTGCGGGCCACCTGCGCGGCAAACAACACCGGAACCGACACCGCGACCGGTGCGGGCCAGGTCAACACCGCGCGGTTACCGATCTCATCGAGCCGGGCGCGCTCACCGGCATCGAGCACATCGATCGACGAGAACCGCCGCCCCGGATCGGCGGTCATGCCCACCAGCACCCGCTGCAACCGCTCGATCAGGGTTTGGATGCTGGCCGCGTCGAACACATCGGTGCGAAACTCCACCGCCCCGCCGATCCCGGCGGGCTCACCAGCCTCGGTCCAGCGTTCGGCCAGGGAGATCGACAGGTCCGTGCGGGCGGTGCGGGTATCCACCGGCAGCGGCGTGACCTGCACATCACCCAACGCCAACCCCGCGACGGGATCATTGTTGTGCTGCCAGTTCTGCCAGCCCAACATCACCTGCACCAGCGGATGATGGGTCAGGCTCCGAGTCGGGTTGAGCCGCTCCACCAACACCTCAAACGGCACATCCTGATGCTCATAGGCGGCCAGGCTGCGCCCGCGCACCTGAGCCAGCAACTGCGCGACGCTGGGATCACCGGCCAGATCGACCCGCAGCACCAAGGTGTTGACGAAAAAACCCACCAACTCGTCCAGCGCCGGGTCGCCGCGCCCGGCGATCGGGAACCCCACCGCCACCTCACTGCTGGCGCTGAGGTTCGACAGCAGCACCGCCAGGGCGGCCTGCATCACCATGAAGCTGGTCGCATTGTGCTCACGAGCCACCCGGGCCACCCGCTGCTGCAACGCGGCCGGCCAGTCCACCGCCACACTGGCCCCGCGGTAATCCGCCACCGCCGGATAGGGCCGATCGGTGGGCAGCACCAGCCGCTCAGGCATCCCGGCCAGGGCATCCTCCCAATACCCCAGCTGCGCGGCGATCGGACTGTCGCTATCGGCCAAGTCACCAAGCTGCGCGCGCTGCCACAGCGTGTAATCCACATACTGCACCGGCAACGGCGCCCAGCCCGGGGCTTGCCCCGCACACCGGCTGACATAGGCCACCCCCAGATCAGCCACCAGCGGGGTGACCGACACGCCATCAGCGGCGATATGGTGCACCACCGCCACCAGCACATGCTCATCCTCGGCGACACGGAAAAGCCGCGCCCGCAACGGAATCTGGGTTGCCAAATCAAACGGATGACGCGCCACGCTGTCGATGGCCTCACCCAGCCGGCCTTCCGACCAGCCGGCGGCATCAACGATCTGCCAGCCGAAGTCCACCCGTTCAACCGGCACCACCAACTGCCGCGGTATCCCCTCGACCGCCTCGAACAGCGTGCGCAGGCTCTCCTGGCGACCCACCACATCGGCCAGCGCCGCACCCAACGCGTCGGCATCCAACCGCCCGCCCAGCCGCAACGCCACCGCCATGTTGTAGATCGGCGAGGGCCCCTGGAACTGGTCGATAAACCACAACCGGCTCTGGGCAAACGACAACGGCACCACCGCCGGCCGCGCAACCGGCACCAACGGCGGCAGCCCACCCGCCTCCCCACCGATACGGGGCGCCAACTGGGCAACCGTGGGCGCGTCGAACAAGGCCCGCACCGCAAGCTGAGCATCCAGGCCGGTGTTGATCGCGGCGATCACCCGCATCGCCAACAACGAATCCCCACCCAGGTCGAAAAACGAGTCATCCACCCCGACCCGCTCCAGCCCGAGCACCCGGGCGTAGATGCCGGCCAGGATCTCCTCCACCGCACCGGCCGGGGCGCGATACCGATCGCCATCCTGGTATTCGGGTGCCGGCAAGGCGCCGGTGTCAAGCTTGCCGTTAGGTGTCAACGGCAGCGCCGCCAACACCACCACCGCCGCCGGCACCATATATATAGGGAGCCGCTCGGCCAGCGCGGCACGCGCCGCGGCCGGATCCGCGGTCCCGGTCACATACCCCACCAGCCGCTTGTCACCGGGACGGTCCTCGCGGGCGATCACCACCGCCTGTCCCACCCCGTCCAGCCCGGCCAACGCCGCCTGCACCTCACCGCACTCGATGCGATACCCGCGGATCTTGACCTGCTCATCAGCACGCCCCACATACCGCAACTGCCCATCAGCACCCCACCACACCAAATCCCCGGTGCGATACATCCGTATCCCCGGCGCCCCCGCGCCACCGAACGGACACGCCACAAACCGCGACCCGGTCAAACCCGCCCGGCCCAGATACCCAACCCCCACCCCGGCACCGGCCACATACAACTCCCCCACCACCCCCGCCGGCACCGCCCGCAACCACCCATCCAGCACAAACAACGCCGCCCCCGACACCGGCACACCGATCGGCACCGCACCCGACGACTCCGGCGACCCGGCTGTCAAAGGCGCACTGATCGCCACACACATCGTGGTCTCGGTCGGGCCGTAGGCGTTGATCACCACCCGCCCGGTCGCCCACCGATCCACCACCTCGGCCGGGCAGGCCTCACCAACCACCACCAACGCCGCCGACTCCAAACCCTCCGAAGACAGCACCGCCACCGCAGACGGGGTCTGGGTCAACACATTGACCTGTTCGGCAACCAACACGGCGTGGAACGCATCTGGTGAGGCCGCCACCTCCTCGGGCACCACCACCACCCGTCCGCCACGCAACAGCGCACCGAAGATCTCCCACACCGAGACGTCAAAGGCCAAGGAATGACACAGCGGCCAGACACCCGCGCGCGGCAGTCCGGCGTCCAGTGACGCCACCAGCTGGGTGACGCTGTGGTGGGTGATCGCCACCCCCTTGGGGACACCGGTAGTGCCGGAGGTGTAGATGAGGTAGGCGATGTCATCGGCCGCGGGCGCGGGCAAGCCCGTGCACGGGTAGGTCTCGATGCGGGGGTCTTCGGCATCGATGACCGGCAGGCCACACCCGTCCAGCCGGTCGGCCAGCCCGGTGCTGGTGACCGCGGCGACCGGCGCGGCATCGGTCAGCATGAACCCGATCCGCGCCGCCGGCAGTGCGGGGTCGATCGCCAGATACGCCGCCCCGGCCTTGAGCACCGCCAAAATTGCCACGATCGCCTCGGCCGAACGCGAAAACAGCAGCGCCACACACGCACCCGGGCCCACACCATGGGCGGCCAGCAAGTGCGCCAACCGGTTAGCGGCCTCATCGAGGTCGCGGTAGGTCAGTGAGCGGCCCTCGAAGCTGACCGCCACCGCCTCGGGTGTGCGTGCCACCTGCGCGGCAAACAACACCGGAACCGACACCCCCGCGTTCGGCGACTCGGTCAACACCGTCCGGTTACCGATCTCATCCAGCCGGGCGTGCTCGTCCCCATCGAGCAGATCCACTGACGAGAGCCGCCGCCCCGGGTCGGTGGTCATGGCCACCAACGCCCGCTGTAACCGCTCGATGAGCGCCTTGATGCTGGCCGCGTCGAACAGGTCGGTGTCGTATTCGACGCGAAGGCCCAGTTCAGACCCCGGCATGGCTTGCAACGTCAGCGGATAGTGGTTGTATTCGCGGTTGGTGAGCTCGGTGATGGCCAACTCGTGGTCGCCTGACAACGCCGTGGTGTCGATCGGGTAGTTTTCGAACACGAAAAGGGTGTCAAACAGTTTTTCCTGACCGGTGATGCGGTGCATCTCGCTGAGCGCCAGGTGCTGGTGTTCGAGTGTGTGGTTGTGGGCCCTTTGCAGCTGGTCGAGCAGGTCGGTGGTGGTGGTTGCCGCCGTGATGTTCGCCCGCGCCGGCACCGTGTTGATCAACAGGCCCACCATCGAGTCCGCGCCGGCCACCTCGGTTGGGCGCCCCGAGACCACGGTGCCGAAGGCGACATCATGCTGGCCGGTCAGCCACATCAGCAGCTGCGCCCAGGCGCCCTGCAGCACGGTGTTGACGGTGGTGTGACACGAGCGCGCCAGCTCGCCAAGCGCCCGCGTGGTCTGCTCGGGCACCCAATGTGAGGTGACGCCTCGCCGCCCCGGCCCTGACTTCTGCGGCGGGCCGACGAGGGTGGGGGTGTCAAAGCCGGCCAACACCGCACGCCAGACCGCGTGGGCGGCATCAAGATCTCGATCGGCTAGCCAGGTAACAAACCTGCGATACGGCGCGGCCGCGGGTAGCCGCTGCCCGTGATAGCTGGCGAATATTTCCTGTAGCAGGATCGGCAGCGACCAGCCATCGAGCACGATGTGGTGATTGGTGAGCACAAACCGGTGCAGATCTGGGGCGGTACGGATCAACACCACCCGAAAAGCCGGCGGGTCAGCGAGGTCGCAGACCGCGGCACGTTCGGCGGCGCACATCCGCTGGATCCGCTCTTCGACGTCGATGCCGCCGGCGTCCAGCTCGGCATACCGCCACCCGGCCGCGGGATCAGCCGGAATGATCTGCACCGGCTCGTCAAACTGTTGGCAGAAGCGGGCCGCCAGGTTGGGATGGCGGTTGACCACCGTGTCCACGGCGTCACGCAGGCGGTGCTGATCGAGCCCACCGCTTAATGTGATATCCAGCTGCACCGCATACACATCGTCGCCGGAGCTGTGCGTGATGTTGGCGTGAAACAGCAGCCCCTGCTGCAGAGGGGTCAGCGGCGAAATATCGGCGACCTGATATTGCTGACAAAGTTCGTCGATCTGCTCTTGGCTCAGCCGGGCAGGCGCGATATCCGACGGCGTCAACCCGCCCCCACCACTTCGCACATGCGCGCAGATACCGGCCAGGGCGTCAAACCACAACCCGCTCAGCCGGTCAACCTGCGCGTGATCCAGCGCCGAAAGCGCCCACGTCCAACCGGCCTGCAGTTGCGGGCCGGCGTCGGTGTCCACGGTGCCGGCGTTGAGCTCCACGGTGTGCATCAGCGGCATGGGGATCGCCGCAGCCACGCCAGTGACCGACGACCAACCGTCCTGACAGATCCGCCACAGCTCACCCGATGCCTCGGCCGCCCCCGCACCCAGACGCCCCAGATAGTTAAACGCGATCATCGGGTCAGACCCGGCCAAATCGACACCGCTGTTCAAATAACGCAGCACCCCGTAGGTCAAACCATCCGGCAGGGCCCGAAGCTGCTCTTTAGCGTCCTTGAGCACCGTCCCCAACCCCGCCTCACCGGCCACCACCTGCGCCCAAGACAGCCCACCAACGTTCAAAGCCACCGGGTATTTGGTGGTGAACCACCCCACCGTGCGCGACAAGTCAACTTGCCCGTCCAGGGCGCCCAGCTCCTCCTGACGCCCGTGACCCTCCACATCGATCACAATCGGGGTGCCCCCACTACCCAAAAACTCCGCCCACGCCACCGCGAACGCGATCAACAAAACCTCGTGCACCCCGGCATGAAACGCCGTCAGCACCTCGCCGAGCAGCATGCGGGTCGTGTCGGCATCCAACAACTCGGACAAGTTCCCGGCGCTCGCATAGGTATCCACCGCGGGTTGCACCGCCGCCACTCCGGTGGGGGTCGCCGCGATCTGCCGCCAGGCCTCAGCCTGCTGCACAACATCGGGGCGACGCGCATACTCAGCCAGAAGCGATGCCCACCGTGCAAACGACGTCCCGCCCGCCGGCAACACCACCTGCTGCCCACCGCGATGCTGAGCCCAGGCGATGTTGAGGTCCTCCAACAAAATCCGCCACGACACCCCATCAACAGCCAAATGATGAACGATCACCACCAACCGACCCGTGGAGGCCACCCACAGCGCGCTCAGCATCACCCCCGCGGTCGGATTCAACCGCGACCGCGCCCCCACCAACGCCTCCTCGGACAACACCTCCACCGCCTGCAGGCAGCCACGCGCCTCCACCGACCCCGCCTCAGGCACCGTCAACGACCACCCCCCCGCACCGTCGTCGTCGACCCGCAACCGCAACATGGCATGCCGATCCAGCAAGGCCTGCAACACCACCACCACATCAGCCTCGGTCGCCCCCACCGGAGCCTGCACCACCACCGTCTGGTTGAACTGGTCGATCGGGCCTTCGACACTGTGCAACCAGCAGATGATCGGGGTGGCCACCACCGGCCCCACACCCTCGTCGATCACGCAGGCCGCACCATCGGCCACCCCGGCCACCCGCGCCAGCCGGGCCACCGTCTGCTCCACGAAAATATCGCGCGGCCGACACACCAGGCCGGCGGCACGCGCCCGCGCCACCACCTGCATCGACAAAATGCTGTCCCCACCCAACTCGAAAAACGACTCCTCGACCCCGACCCGCTCCAACCCCAACACCTGGGCGTAGATGTCGGCCAGAATCTCCTCCACCGCATCAGCCGGAGCCCGGTAACGATCGACATCCTGATACTCCGGTGCCGGCAAGGCGCGGGTGTCAAGTTTGCCGTTAGGCGTCAACGGCAGCGCATCGACCACCAGCACCGCGGCCGGCACCATATATATAGGGAGCCGCTCGGCCAGCGCGGCACGCGCCGCGACCGGATCCGCTGTCCCGGTCACATACCCCACTAGGCGCTTATCATCGGGGCGGTCCTCGCGGGCGATGACCACCGCCTGCTCCACCCCGTCCAGCCCGGCCAACACCGCGCGCACATCACCGAGCTCGATGCGATACCCGCGGATCTTGACCTGCTCATCAGCACGCCCCACATACCGCAGCTGCCCATCAGCACCCCACCACACCAAATCCCCGGTGCGATACATCCTTATTCCTGGCGCTCGCGCGCCGCCGAATGGACACGCCACAAACCGCGACGCCGTCAACCCCGGCTGGCCGACATATCCGACGCCCACCCCGCGACCGGCCACATACAATTCACCGACCACCCCGGTCGGCACCGCCCGCAACCACCCATCCAGCACAAACAACGCCGCCCCCGACACCGGCGAACCGATCGGCGGCGCCCCCGACCCCGCCCTCAACGGCGCACTCACCGCCACACACATCGTGGTCTCGGTCGGGCCGTAGGCGTTGATCATCACCCGCCCGGGCGCCCAGCGGTCCACCACCTCGGCCGGGCAGGCCTCACCGACCACCACCAACGCCGCCGACTCCAAACCCTGGGGTGACAAAGCCGCGACCGCAGACGGGGTTTGGGTGAGCACGCTGACCTCTTCAGTGACCAGCAACGCGTGCAAGTCGTCCGGTGAGCGGGCCACCTCTTCGGGCACCACTACCAGCCGCCCCCCGTGCAACAGCGCGCCCCAGATCTCCGATACCGAGACGTCGAAGGCCAACGAGTGACACTGCGTCCACACCTGTCCCGGCGACAACTCCAGGCCGGCATCCAGTGAGTCGAACAGTTGGGTGACGTTGTGGTGCGTGACGGCCACCCCCTTGGGCACACCGGTGGTGCCCGAGGTGTAGATGAGGTAAGCGATATCTTCAGGCGCCGGCGCCGGCGCCGGTAGTGCGGTGCTGGGTTGGGTGTCAACGGCGGGGGCCCAGATATCACCGACATCGATGACCAGCAGGTCGCACCCGTCTAGCCGCTCGGCCAGCCCGGTAGTGGTGATCGCGGCCATCGGCGCGGCATCGGCAACCATGAACTGCATCCGAGCTGCCGGCAGAACCGGGTCGATCGGCACATAAGCCGCCCCAGTCTTCAAAACCGCCAACAACGCCACGATCGCCTCAGCGGAACGCTCCAGCAGCAGCGCCACACACTCCCCCGGGCCCAAACCCTGGCCGGCCAAAAGGTGCGCCAACCGGTTCGCGGTCTCTTCGAGTTCCCGGTACGTCAGTGACAGGTCTTCGAAGATCAGCGCCACCGCCTCGGGTGTGGACGCGACTTGGGCGGCGAACAACGCCGGGATCGACACCGGTGTGGGTGCGGGCTGGGTCAACGCCGCCCGGTTACCGATCTCATCCAGCCGGGCGTGCTCACCGGCGTCGAGCAGATCCACCGACGACAGCCGCCGTGCCGGGTCAGCAGTCATGCCCACCACCACCCGCTTTAGCCGGTCGATCAGCGTTTCGATGCTGGCCGCATCGAACACGTCGGTGCGAAACTCCACCGCCCCACCGATCCCGGCGGGCTCACCAGCGTCGGTCCAGTGTTCGGCCAGGGAAAACACCAGGTCCATGCGGGCGGTGCGGGTGTCCACCGGCAGCGGCGTGACCTGGACATCCCCCAAGGCCAACCCGGCGGCGGGGTCGGTGTCTTGCCCGGGGAGGTTCTGCCAGGCCAACGTCACCTGAATCAGCGGGTGATGGGCCAGGCTCCGGGTCGGGTTGAGCCGCTCCACCAGCACCTCAAAGGGCACGTCTTGATGCTCAAAGGCGGCCAGGCCGCGCCGGCGCACCTGGGCCAGCAACTGCGCGACGGTGGGATCACCACCCACATCGACACGCAGCACCATGGTGTTGACGAAAAACCCCACCAGCTCATCCAGCGCCGGGTCACCGCGCCCGGCGACCGGAAACCCCACCGCCACATCAGAGCTGCCGCTGAGCTTGGCCAGCAGCACCGCCAGGGCGGCCTGGATCACCATGAAGCTGGTCGCATTGTGCTCACGAGCCACCCGAGCAACCCGCTGCTGCACCTCGGCCGGCCAGTCCACCGCCACACTGGCGCCGCGCTGATCGGCCACCGCCGGATAGGGCCGATCGGTGGGCAGCACCAGGCGCCCGGGCATCCCGGCCAGGGCATCCTCCCAATACCCCAGCTGCGCGGCGATCGGGCTGTCGCTGTCGTCGAGATCGCCGAATTGCCGGCGCTGCCACAGCGTGTAATCGGCATACTGCACCGGCAAAGGCGCCCAGTCGGGGGCCCGCCCCGCACACCGGCTGGCATAGGCCTCACCCAGATCACGCACCAGCGGGGTGATCGACCAGCCGTCGGCGGCGATGTGGTGCACCGCGGCCACCAGCACATGCTCCTCGTCGGCGACGCGGAAAAGTCGTGCCCGCAACGGGATCTCGGTCGCCAGGTCAAAACTGTGACGCCCCACCGCGCCGAGGGCCTCACCCAGCCGGCCTGCCGACCATCCGGTGGCATCAATGAGCTGCCAGCCGAAGTCGGCCCGCTCGGGCGGCACCACCAGCTGCTGGGGTATCCCGTCGGGCGCCGCGAACAGCGTCCGCAGGCTCTCATGGCGGCCCGCCACATCGGCCAGCGCCGCACCCAACGCGTCGGCATCAAGGCGCCCGCCCAGCCGCAACGCCACCGCCATGTTGTAGATCGGCGAGGGCCCGTGTAACTGGTCGATAAACCACAACCGACTCTGGGCAAACGACAACGGAACTACCGCGGGCCGCTGCTGCGCCGTCAACGCTGCCCCCGCCCGTTCCCCGGCATGCGCCCTCATCCATACGCCCAACCCGGCCACGGTGGGCGCATCGAACAACGCCCGGATCGGCACCTCGAGACCCAGTTCAGCCCGGACCCGCGCGATAAGCCGTGTCGCAGACAGTGAATGCCCACCCAGGTCGAAAAACCCGTCATCGATGCCGACCCGCGTCACCCCGAGAACCTCACCGAACAGTGCGGTCAACACCCGTTCCCGTCGATCACGCGGCGCCCGATAGGCCACCCCACTGATGAACTCCGGCGCCGGCAACGCCCGCCGATCAAGCTTGCCGTTGACCGTCAACGGCAGCGACTCCAGCACCATGATTGCCGCCGGCATCATGAACTCCGGCAACCTGCCAGCCACAAAGCCGCGCAGCTCAGCCACTCGTTCGATGGCCGACGGGTCGTTGACGTACCCGGCCAGGGAACCGACCCGTGTGGTGGGCAGGTACAGGTCTGACAGCGCCGGGAGCGGGTAGTCATCAGGCGGCTCGGTGGCATGGGTGTAGATGAGGTCCACCAGGCCAGCGGTCGGCGACCAGGTCACCGCCGTGGTGTATCCCAGTTGCTGGCCCAGCAGATGACACTGGTCCGGCAACACCGCATCGGGCGCGGAGATGCCGGCACGCAACTCGCTGACGGGTATCCGATCGCCAGCCTCGGCCAGCGCCCGCCCTATCGCCACATCGGGCCATATCCCGGCATGAGGCACGCCGGTGACGCGCAGCTCCGGCAGGTGCCGCGACTGCAGATATTCGCCCAGCCTGGCGAGGCTTCCGAATCGCTGCCACGGTTCGCACGGTAGGTGGGCAAGGGACCGCGCAGGCACCGGCGCCTTACGCAGCACCACGTCGTAGCGGTAACCGCTGAGTTCGTTGACCGCACCCATCTGCTTGAGCTGCACCTGCACGGCGGCGATGTCGGGAAGGTGCTGCGGCAAAGCCGCAAAGAACTCCGGCGCCAACAACAGTTCCTGCTCGGCAAGCATTTCCCGGCGCACCCGCTCACGCACCACCGCGGCCGTGTCCTCACCACCGGTGGTGTCGGCGCACACCATCCCGGTGGTGAACGCCCGCAACAACGACAGGTTGCGCACGTCGCCGATAAACAACGCCCCGCCCGGTGCCAGCAATCGCATCGCCACGGCCAGCACGTCAAGCAGATACCCCGCGCTCGGGAAGTACTGGACCACCGAGTTGAGTACCACCACATCGAAATGCCGCTCCGGCAACCCATCCGCCACATCCGCCGGCTGCACCCGCAACCGCACCCGATCCCCCCACGACTGCGCAGCCACCGCCGCCTGCAGGGTCTTGATCGTCGGCGCGGAGAAGTCCGTACCCCAATACTCGACACACCCCGGGGCCAACTGCGCCAGCAACAGCCCCGAACCCACCCCAATCTCCAACACCCGCCCGGCACCCAACCCCCGGATCCGATCCACCGCAGCCGCCCGCCATTCCCGCATCTGCCCCAGCGGGATCGGCGCCCCGGTATAACTGCTGTTCCAGCCCCCGAAATCCTCCCCCAACACTGCCGGCGCGCCCGCCGCGAACGTCAACCCCGAATACAGGCCCTCATACACCACCCGCCAGTGCTCAACGAGCTGCGCTTCTCGCGCCGGCTCCCGGACCAGCATCATCTCCTGATCCAGCACGACATAGCCCACCAATTGCTTGTCGCTAACCCCCTCGACCGGACTCGGGGTGGACGTGGCTGTGTGGGCGATGACCGCCGCCTGCGCCACCCGGGGATGGGCCGTCAGCACCGCCTCGATTTCACCGAGTTCGATGCGGTACCCGCGGATCTTGACCTGCTCATCGGCACGCCCCACATACCGCAACTGCCCATCAGCACCCCACCACACCAGATCCCCGGTGCGATACATCCGTATCCCCGGCGCCCCCGCGCCGCCGAACGGACACGCCACAAACCGCGACCCGGTCAAACCCGCCCGGCCCAGATACCCAACCCCCACCCCGGCACCGGCCACATAGAGCTCACCGACCACCCCGACCGGCACCGCCCGCAACCACCCATCCAGCACAAAAAAGGCCGCCCCCGACACCGGCGAGCCGATCGGCGCCGCCCCCGACCCCGCCGTTAAAGGCGCACTCTTCGACGCCCACATCGTCGTCTCGGTCGGGCCGTAGACATTGATCATCACCCGCCCGGGCGCCCACCGATCCACCACCTCGCCCGGGCAGGGCTCAGCGCCGATCACCAACGCCGCCGATCCCAACCCCTCCGGTGAAAGCACCCCCACCGCCGACGGGGTCTGGGTGAGCACGCTGACCTCTTCGGTGACCAGCAACGCGTGCAAGTCGTCCGGTGAGCGCGCCACCTCTTCGGGCACCACCACCAGCCGCCCCCCGTGTAAAACGCACCCCAGATCTCCCACACCGAGAAGTCGAAGGCCAACGAGTGACACTGCGTCCACACCTGCCCCGGCCCCAGCTCCAGGCCGGCATCCAGTGAGTCGAACAGTTGGGTGACGTTGTGGTGCGTGACGGCCACCCCCTTGGGCACACCGGTGGTGCCCGAGGTGTAAATGAGGTGAGCGAGGTCATCGGGGGCCGGCCCCGGCAAACCCGTACCCGGATAGCTGGGGATACGGGGGTCCTCGACATCGATGACCAGCAGATCGCACCCATCCAGCCGCTCGGCCAGCCCGGTAGTGGTGATCGCGGCGACCGGCGCGGCGTCGGCCAGCATGAACCCGATCCGCGCCGCCGGCAGTGCGGGGTCGATCGGCAGATAAGCCGCCCCGGTTTTCAGCACCGCCAGCATCGCCACGATCGCCTCGGCGGAACGGGTAAACAGCAGCGCCACACACTGCCCTGGGCCCGCCCCCTGGCCGGCCAACAGGTGCGCCAACCGGTTAGCGGCCTCCTCGACCTCGCGATAGGTCCACGAGTGCTCGCCGCATACCAGCGCAACCGCCTCGGGTGCGCGGGCCACCTGCGCGGCAAACAACACCGGAACCGACACCCCGGCCGGCGACTCGGTCAACACCGCCCGGTTACCGATCTCATCCAGCCGGGCGTGCTCACCGGCATCGAGCACATCGATCGACGACAACCGCCGCCCCGGATCGGCGGTCATGCCCACCAGCACCCGCTGCAACCGCTCGATCAGGGTTTGGATGCTGGCCGCGTCGAACACATCGGTGCGAAACTCCACCGCCCCACCGATCCCGGCGGGCTCACCAGCCTCGCTCCAGCGTTCTCTAAGGAAAACCACCAGATCCATCCGGGCGGTGTGAGTTTCCGCCGGCAGCGGCGTGACCTGCACATCACCCAAACCCAGCCCGGCGGCAGGGTCGTCGTTGTCGTGCCCGGGGAAGTTCTGCCAGCCCAACATCACCTGGATCAGCGGGTGATGGGTCAGCGATCGGGTGGGGTTGAGCCGATCGACAAGCACCTCAAAGGGCACGTCTTGGTGCTCAAAGGCGGCCAGGCTGCGCTGTCGCACCTGGGCCAGCAGCTCGGCGACCGTGGGATCCCCGGCCACCTCGACCCGCAGCACCAAGGTGTTGACGAAAAAGCCCACCAGCTCATCCAGCGCCGGGTCGCCGCGCCCGGCGATCGGGAACCCCACCGCCACATCGCTGCTGGCGCTGAGGTTCGACAGCAGCACCGCCAGGGCGGCCTGCATCACCATGAAGCTGGTCGCGTTGTGCTCGCGGGCCACCTCGCGCACCCGCTGCTGCAACTCGGCCGGCCAGTCCACCGCCACACTGGCCCCGCGGTAATCCGCCACCGCCGGATAGGGTCGATCGGTGGGCAGCACCAGCCGCTCGGGCATCCCGGCCAGGGCCTGCTCCCAGTAGGCCAGCTGCGCGGCGATCGGGCTGTCGCCGTCGTCGAGATCACCAAACTGCGCGCGCTGCCACAGCGTGTAATCCACATACTGCACCGGCAACGGCGCCCACCCCGGAGCCCGCCGCGCACACCGGCTGGCATACGCCACACCCAGATCACCCACCAGCGGAACCAGCGACCACCCATCAAAAGCGATATGGTGCGCCACGGCCACCAGCACATGTTCGTCATCGGCGACGCGGAAAAGCCGTGCCCGCAACGGGATCTCGGCGGCCAGGTCAAAACTGTGACGCGCCACCGCCCCGATGGCCTCACCCAGCCGGTCGGCCGGCCATCCGCTGGCATCAACGACCTGCCACCCGAACTCGGCCCGCTCGGGGGGCACCACCAGCTGCCGCGCTATCCCCTCGGGCGCCGCAAACAGCGTGCGCAGACTCTCATGGCGGCCCACCACATCGGCCAGCGCCTCGCCGAGCGCCTCGACATCCAGCGCCCCGCTGATCCGAAACGCGGTCGGCATGTTGTAGGTCGCAACCCCGCCCTCGAACCGGTTGAGGAACCACAACCGGCTCTGGGCAAACGACAACGGCACCACCGCCGGCCGCGCAACCGGCACCAACGGCGGCAGCCCACCCGCCTCCCCACCGATACGGGGCGCCAACTGGGCAACCGTGGGCGCGTCGAACAAGGCCCGCACCGCAAGCTGAGCATCCAGGCCGGTGTTGATCGCGGCGATCACCCGCATCGCCAACAACGAATCCCCACCCAGGTCGAAAAACGAGTCGTCCACCCCGACCCGCTCCAGCCCGAGCACCCGGGCGTAGATGCCGGCCAGGATCTCCTCCACCGCACCGGCCGGGGCGCGATACCGATCGACCTCCTGGTATTCGGGTGCCGGCAAGGCGCGGGTGTCGAGCTTGCCGTTAGGTGTCAACGGCAGCGCCGCCAACACCACCACCGCCGCCGGCACCATATATGCCGGCAGCCGCTCGGCCAGCGCGGCACGCGCCGCGGCCGGATCCGCGGTCCCGGTCACATACCCCACCAGCCGCTTGTCGCCGGGACGGTCCTCGCGGGCGATCACCACCGCCTGCTCCCACCCCGTCCAGCCCGGCCAACGCCGCCTGCACCTCACCGCAGCTCGATGCGATACCCGCGGATCTTGACCTGCTCATCGGCACGCCCCACATACCGCAACTGCCCATCAGCACCCCACCACACCAAATCCCCGGTGCGATACATCCGTGTTCCCGGCACCCCCGCGCCCCCGAACGGACACGCCACAAACCGCGACCCGGTCAAACCCGCCCGGCCCAGATACCCAACCCCCACCCCGGCACCGGCCACATACAACTCACCCACCACCCCCGCCGGCACCGCCCGCAACCACCCATCCAGCACAAACAACGCCGCCCCCGACACCGGCGACCCGATCGGCACCGCACCCGACGACTCCGGCGACCCGGCTGTCAAAGGCGCACTGATCGCCACGCACATCGTGGTCTCGGTCGGGCCGTAGGCGTTGATCATCACCCGCCCGGGCGCCCACCGATCCACCACCTCGGCCGGGCAGGCCTCACCAACCACCACCAACGCCGCCGACTCCAAACCCTCCGACGACAGCACCGCCACCGCAGACGGGGTCTGGGTCAACACATTGACCTGTTCGGCAACCAACACGGCGTGGAACGCATCTGGTGAGGCCGCCACCTCCTCGGGCACCACCACCACCCGTCCGCCACGCAACAGGGCACCGAAGATCTCCCACACCGAGACGTCGAAGGCCAAGGAATGACACAGCGGCCAGACACCCGCGCGCGGCAGGCCGGCATCCAGTGACGCCACCAGCTGGGTGACGTTGTGGTGGGTGATGGCCACCCCCTTGGGGACACCGGTAGTGCCCGAGGTGTAAATGACGTATGCGAGGTCATCGGCCGCGGGCGCCGGCAAGCCGTGCTCGGGCTAGGTCATCCACGCCGGGTCGTCTTTCCGCGGCATCGATGACCGGCAGGCCGCACCCGTCCAACCGCGTCCGCCAGTCCGCGGTGGTGATGACCGCGGCGATCGGCGCGGCATCGGCAGCATGAACCCGATCCGCGCCGCCGGCAGTGCGGGGTCGATCGGCAGATAAGCCGCCCCGGCCTTGAGCACCGCCAAAATCGCCACGATCGCCTCGGCCGAACGCGAAAACAGCAGCGCCACACACGCACCCGGGCCCACACCATGGGCGGCCAGCAAGTGCGCCAACCGGTTAGCGGCCTCCTCCAGCTCGCGATACGTCCGCGAACCCTCCCCGCAGCTGATCGCCATCGCCTCGGGTGTGCGCGCCACCTGAGCGGCGAACAACACCGGAATCGACACCGGCGTCGCGGGCTGGGTCAATACCGCCCGATTACCCCACCCCTCCAGCCGGGCGTGCTCACCGGCATCCACCAGATCCATCGACGACAACCGCCGTGCCGGGTCGGCGGTCATCGCCACCAACACCCGCTCCAACCGTCCCGCTAAATCGGCGACGTCAAAATTCGAAAACGGCCCCCCAGCGCCCGCCGTGCCCAGAAAGAGCTCTTCACCAACACCAGAGAAGATCAACCCAAAGCCGCCCACGAGGCCGGAATTGGTATATGTCGCTGATGCCGTGACACCACCGAAGTCGACAGTAAATAGAGACGGGACGAAATTAACGCTCACCCTCTCGGCTGGCTGCCCTGGGCCGCGGGCTTTGCGCTCCAGGGCGTGCACCGGAAACCTCTGATGCTGCACCGCTTCCCGGATTCGCGTGTCCACGTACTCACAAAAACCGGCAACCGTAGATCCCGGCGAAACCCGCAACACCAGCGGCACAAACCCGGCAACCATCCCGGGAAGCGTCTTTAACTCCAGGCGCACTCGCCTGCTGACCGGGAAGTCGAGCACCACCTCCGAGCCCTCAGCGCACCACCCACGCACCAAAAGCGCACACGCCGCGGTGATGACCGATGATCGAGGCACATTCCACGCTCGGGATAACTCGTCAACTCGGCGAAGCACCCCAGGGTCCAATTGAACCGGCGCAGACGGCCACGGGTCACGCTCGCCCGCGGCTTGTGGCAACCGATAATGCGGTCCGCTTTCCTCGGGAAGGCTTTTAGCCCAATAGGCCTGATCTTCCAGATAATCGGTGGACGCTTCGTACTCCAACTCGCAGTCAACCAAGTCCTGCAACGAGCCGAAGAAGGGCGGAGGGATGGGTTCCCCTGAAGCAATTGCGGAGTAGACAGCTGCAATCCGATGGCCAACCAGCCCGATGCCGGATGCGTCTACGACGATGTGGTGGCCACACCCGAACAAGTAGAATTCATCGAGCCGCGTTCGAAATAATGCAAATTTGAACAGCGGTCCAGTGAATGACATTGGCGTGCGTTGGATCGATGACGCTATCTCCTGGGCTTCCTGTACGGCATGCTCCGAGCCGGTCAGGTCATAGAAGTCCAGCTTGAAATCCGGGTAATCGATCGCCCTTTGGAAAACCTGGCCATCCACGGCAAAGCACGCGGCCCTAATTGGTTCGGCCTCTCGTATCACTCGGCGAATCGCCCACTCGAGGGCCTCGCGTTCTACCGCGCCCCCGATTCTCACGAGTAGGCCAACCTGCCACTCCGCACCGGAGTGACCCGTTTCCTGGGCAAGCCATACGTCGAGCTGTCCGCGCGTCAGCGGAAGTGCCCGGTCATCAAGCTCCATCCGACCGCCCCCAACCCTGCCGGTGTAGTGGCGCCAGTTTTTCGCACAACAGCTCCGCCAACCCACGAACGGTCATGGTGGTGATGTCGGTGGACGTGATGCGTATCCCCGTTTCGGTCTCGATGCGGGTACGTAGTTCGAGGGCACCCAGCGAGTCCAGGCCGTACCCGGAGAGCGCCCGGTCGGGATCGACGCTGCGACGCAGGATCAGGCTGATTTGGTCGGAGATCAGGCGCCGCAGCAGGGTGGGCCACTCGTCCGGGGGCAGCCCGCTGAGCTCGGCACGCAATTTGCTTGTGCCCGTTGGGTTTTGCCCGGTGGAGCGGAACGCTTCGGCGAAGGGGCTGCGTTGGGCGAAGGCGGTCAACCACGGCGTGCCCATGATCGGCGCGTAGCCGGTGTAGGCGCGGTCGTGGCGCAGCAGCGCTTCGAGCGCGTAGGCGCCGTCGTCGGGAGCGATAGCAACGCCGGCACCCTCCGCGAAAGCGGTGGCGCGCCCGATTTGGGACCAGGCACCCCACGCGATCGCGGTGGCCGGCAGGCCCTGCGCCCGGCGCCACAGGGTGAAGGCGTCCAGCCAACTGTTGGCCGCGGCGTAGGCACCCTGCCCGGGCGAGCCCACCAATGCGGCCGCTGAGGAGAACGAGCAGAACCAGTCCAACGGCTGCTCGGCGGTGGCGGTGTGCACGTTCCACGCACCGTAAACCTTTGGCGCCCAGTCACGCTCGAGCAGCTCGTCGGTGATGTTGGTCAGCGTCGCATCCTCGACCGCCGCCGCGGCATGCAGCACACCGCGCACCGGAAGCCCGGTGGCGGTCGCTGTGGCCACCAACCGCTGCGCGGTGCCGGATTCGGCGATGTCGCCGCAGTCCACCACGACGTCGGCACCCATCGCGCGGATGAGCTCGATCGTCTGCAGCACCTCGGGAGTCGGCTGCGAACGCGAGGACAGCACGATACGCCCACAGCCCGCCCCGGAAGCTGGAGAAGCCATCTTCTCGGCCAAAAACAGCCCCAGGCCACCCAGCCCGCCGGTGACGATGTAGGCGCCGTCGCCGCGGAAAACCCGGGCCTGTGCCGGCGGCACCACCACGCGGCTGCGGCCGGTGTGGGGGACGTCGAGTACGAGCTTGCCGGTGTGCTGGGCGCCGCTCATCATCCGAATGGCGGTGACGGCCTCGGCCAGCGGGTAGTGCGTGCTCTGCGGCATCGGCAACGCACCGTCCGCGACAAGCTGGTACACCGTGCTCAGCAGATCGCGCAGCCGGTCCGGGTGGGTGACGGTCATCAACCCTAGGTCGACGCCGTAGAACGCGAGGTTGCGCCGGAACGGAAAGAGCCCCAACCGGGTGCCGCCGTAGATGTCGCGCTTGCCGATCTCGACGAATCGTCCACCGAACGCTAGCAATTCGATGCCCGCGCGCTGGGCGGGGCCGGTCACCGAGTTCAGCACGATGTCCACGCCGTACCCCTCGGTGTCGCGGCGTATCTGCTCGGCGAACTCGAGGCTTCGCGAGTCGTAAACATGCTCAATACCCAAGTCGCGCAACAATTGCCGACGCTGCTCGCTGCCCGCGGTGGCGAAGATCTCCGCACCCGCCGCACGGGCGATGGCGATCGCCGCCCGCCCCACCCCACCGGTCGCGGAATGGATCAACACCTTGTCGCCGCTGTTGATGCGGGCCAGCTCGTGTAGGCCGTAGTAGGCGGTGACGTGCGCGGTACTCACCGCGGCCGCCTGCCCGACGGTCAAGCCGGCCGGCAGGGTGACGGCCAGGCGCGCGTCGCAGATGAGGAATGTGCCCCAACAGCCGTCGGCGCACAGACCCCCGACATGATCGCCCACCTTGTGGTCGGTCACGTCTGGTCCGACCGCGCTCACCACCCCGGCGAAATCGGTGCCCAGCTGTGGCAGCCGCCCCTCGAAGGCGGGGTAACGGCCGAATGCGACCAGCACGTCGGCGAAGTTAATGCTGGACGCGCCGACCGCGACCTCGATCTGCCCCGGCCCCGGTGCAACCCGATCGCAGGCAACAAGTTCCAGGGTTTCCAGATCACCGGGCGTGCGGATCTGCAGACGCATCCCGTCGCGCTGATGGTCCACCACAGTGGCTTGCCGTTCCTCAGGCCGCAGCGGAGCGGGGGACAACCGCGCCGCATACCACGCGCCGTTTCGCCAGGCGGTCTCGTCTTCATCAGACCCGCCCAGCAGTTGCCGCGCCAGCTGCTCGGCGTTGGTAGTTTCGTCCACATCGATCTGGGTGGCGCGCAAGTGCGGATGCTCGGCGCCGATCACCCGGATCAAACCGCGCAGCCCGGCCTGCTCCAGATTGGCCACGTCACCGGCCGCTACGGTCTGGGCGTTGTGCGTCACGACATATACGCGCGGGAGCTCGCCAGGGATCTCTGGCAATTCGCGAGTGATACGCACCAGGTGCTGCACATACTCGCGACCCAGCAGCGGGGACCGGTCCTCGGCGTCACCGTTCTTCGGTCCCGTGAGGATCACGACACCGGCGAAGCCACCGGCACGCAGCTGATTTCCAAGCTGTTCCGCGTTCGAGGTGTCATCGGCGTGCTGTGGCCAGTGGATGGTGGTGCATTGCGCGCCGTGGTTTTGCAGCGCGCCGGTCAACGAGGTGGCCACCGCATCCGCGGGTCGCGGTGGTGCTGATCAGCAGCCAGCTTTCGGCGTCGGTGTATTCCTCCTCGGGCAATTCTCTTTGCCGCCATTCGATGGTCAGCAGCCGCTCGGCCAGCACCCGTTCGTCGCGGCCGCTCCCCGATGCTCCGGTGCCCAATCGCAGCCCCTGCACCCTCAGCAGGACTGTCCCGTGCTGGTCGAGAACGTCGATGTCGGACTCGATTCCGCAAGCATCGACTTTCGTCGCCCGTGTGTAGCAGTAGTGGGCCGTGCGGGCGGAACCGTAGGCGCGTAGCCGCCGGACAGCCAACGGCAACCCCCGCACCCCTTCGCCCAGGGCCTTGACCACCACCTGACTAGCCCCAACCGACTGAAAACAGGCATCCAGCAGCGCCGGGTGCACACCGTAAGCGCCTTGTTGCGAGCGGATTTGGCCGGGTACCGCGACCTCGGCCAGCACGGTGCTGGTTGTGTCCTCGCCTTTCCATTCAGCAATGTGCACGGCGGCCAGACCGGTGAACGCCGGACCGTACTGAACACCACGCTGGTCCAAGCCCTTGCGCACCTCGGCGCCGTCCTCGCAACGCGGATGCGCGGCAACTAGCGCGGACACGTCGTAAGCAGGTGGCTGCTCATCCTCTGTGGCATGTAGTACTGCGCTAGCCTGCCGCGCTTGTTCGCCCCCCTGATTGGTCTCGACGATGAAGTCGAGGACGCCCGGCGACGACAACGACGCCGAGGCGCCGACCGTGGTCTGCTCATCGAGCAGCAGCGCCTGCTCGAAGCGGATGTCACGGACCTCAGAAGCCTCGCCAAGGACCGCGCGGGCCGCGGCTAGCGCCATCTCGCAGTACGCCGCCGCAGGAAGCACAGCCACATCGCGGACGCGGTGCTCAGCGAGCCAGGGCTGGGCGGCGGTGCCGACCTCGGCTTCCCACACATGGCGCTCCGGTTCCTCCTGCAAGCGCACATGCGGGCCCAACAGCGGATGCACAGAAACGGTGCAACCACCAGGTGTTGGAGATTCCAGATCGGCGCGGCTCAACAGCAGCCGACGGTGCGTCCAGGTCGGCAGCGGCGCGTCCACCAGCCGCCCATTCGGGTAGAGCACGGCGAAGTCGACCGCGGCGCCCGCGCTGTATAGATCGGCCAGCAGGCAGCGGAGCCCGTGCGGCAGCTCTTGTTCGCGGCGCATACCGGCCAGAGCGGCCAGCGGCATGTCGAGGCTGCGCGCGGTCTGCTCGACCGCATGCGTGAGCAGGGGGTGGGGTGCCAGCTCGGCGAAGACCCGGTAGCCGTCCTCCGAAGCGGCCCGCACCGCAGCGGCGAACCGCACCGTGCGCCGCAGATTGTCCACCCAATACCTGTTGTCGCACACCGGCTGCTCGCGCGGATCGAACAGTGTCGACGAGTAGAAGGGAACTTCCGGTGTCATCGGGTTGAGCTCCGCGAGGACGTCGGTCAGCTCGTCGAGGATCGGATCGACTTGAGGCGAATGCGATGCGACGTCGACGGCGATCTCGCGGGCCATCACATCACGCTGCTCCCACGCCGCCACCAGCTCGCGCACCGTCTGGGTGGCCCCGCCGATCACCGTGGACTCCGGGGAGGCCACCACCGCCACGACGACGTCCGTTACGCCGCGCAACGCCAACTCCGAAAGCACTTGCTTGGCAGGCAATTCCACCGACGCCATCGCCCCGGAACCGGCGATGCGCGACATCAGCCGCGAGCGCCGGCAAATGACGCGCACCCCGTCTTCCAGCGACAGCGCACCCGCGACCACAGCCGCCGCGGCCTCACCCAGCGAATGCCCGATAACCGCGCCCGGGCGCACCCCATAGGAGCGCATAGTGGCCGCCAGCGCAACCTGCATGGTGAACAGCGTCGGCTGGATCCGGTCGATACCGGTCACGACCTGCGGCGCGGTCATCACCTCGGTCACCGAGAACCCGGACTCGCGCGCGATCAGCGGCTCGGCTTGCGCGACAGTGGCCGCAAACACCGGTTCGGTGGCGAGCAAGTCTGCGCCCATCGCCGCCCACTGCGAACCCTGCCCGGAGAACACCCACACCGGACCCCTATCATCGCGCCCGACCGCGGCCTGATACGGAGTATCGCCCTCGGCGACCTCGCGCAACGCCTCAGTGAGCTCCGGCAGGCTGCTCGCAATGACGGCGGTGCGTACCGGGCGGTGCGCACGCCGACGCGCCAGGGTGTAGGCCAGATCCGGCAACGCCACGTCATCATGGGCCGCCACCCAGTCGGCCAGCCGGCCGGCGGTGCGGCGCAGTTCGTCGGCCGAGGTGGACGACAACGGGAACAGCAGTGGTGCCGCCATCGACGATTCGGTCGACTCGGCTGAGATGTCCTCGGGCGCAGCGGCTTCGGGTGCCTGTTCTGGTGCTTGTTCCACAGATGGCATGCACGTTGGTTCCCGACAGCCCGTACGACGACACCGCCGCCCGCCGGAGCTGGTGGCCGTTGGTGGGCCACGGAGTGATCTCTTGTGGCACAAAGAGTTTGGTGTCGATCCGGGCCATCTCATCGGGCAGCCGGCTGAAGTGCAGATTCTGGGGAACCACACCGTGCTGAAGGGCCAGGATCGCCTTCATCAGCCCCAGCGCTCCGGCGGCAGACTGGGCATGCCCGAAATTGGTTTTCACCGTGGCCAGCGCGCAGGGCCCCTCGATGCCGTAAACCTTGGCCAGGCTGGCGTATTCGATGGGATCCCCGACCGGGGTGCCGGGGCCGTGCGCCTCCACCATGCCGACGCTGCAGGCGTCCACGCCCGCAGCGGCCAACGCCGCCCGATACACCGCGGTCTGCGCTGGCACCGATGGTGTGGCGATGTTCACCGTGTGGCCGTCCTGGTTGGCCGCGGTGCCGCGGATCACGGCCAGAATCCGATCACCATCCCTTAGCGCATCGGGTAACCGTTTGAGCAACACCACGACGCAGCCCTCGCCGACCACGAACCCGTCCGCCGCGACGTCGAAGGCGTGACAGCGTCCGGTGGCAGACAGCATGCCCTCCGCCGACCCGGCGACAAACTTCCGCGGGTCCAATGCCACCGCGGCGCCGCCCGCGAGCGCCAGATCGCTTTCACCGTCGATCAGGCTGCGACAGGCCAGGTGCACCGCGGTCAGGCCAGAAGAACATGCGGTGTCCACCGTGAGCGCGGGACCGTGGACCCCCAGCGCGTAGGCGACCCGCCCAGACGCCAAGCTGAAGCTGTTGCCGGTAAAGCCATACGGCCCCTCTACGGCGTGAGCATCGGCGGCCAGCAGTTGATAGTCGCCGTGCGTCAATCCCACGAACACCCCGGTCAGCGAACCGGCCATCGTCTCCCGGGTCAGCCCGGCATGCTCCATGGCCTCCCAGGAGGTTTCCAGCAACAACCGGTGCTGCGGGTCCAGCGCGATCGCCTCGCGCTCGCCGATCCCGAAGAACTCGCAATCGAAGCCGGCGACGTCATCGAGGAACGCACCCCACTTCGACACCGACCGACCCGGCACCCCCGGCTGGGGGTCGTAGTACTCGTCGGCGTCCCACCGGTCGGGCGGAATCTCGGTGACCAGGTCATCGCCCCGCAGCAACGCCTCCCACAACCGCTCGGGAGAATCGATGCCCCCGGGAAGCCGACAGGCCATGCCGATGACACCAATGGAAGTGACACCCGCTTTATCCACGCCGCTCGCCCCCTTCTCATCCGGTGGTTCCGTAAGCGCGTTTGAATTCGATTTGCTTGTTGGGAACGTGATGCCCTTAAGTGGGCAATCCGCCGAGTGATGCGAAAGGCCGAACCATCTACCGTGCCCTCGATTCTCAGGAAGAGATCGAGCTGCCGTTCCGCGGCGGAGTGACCCGTTGCCTGCGCAAGCCATATGTCTTGGTGTCCACGCGTCAGCGGAAGCGCCCGGTCATCGAGCTCCATCCGACCACCCCAACCCACACGGTTTACCTACCAGAAGCCCGACCCGCGGCCTTTGCTTAACCTCGATGTCGTCGGCGTGGTCTTATAGATCGCCGGCCGGGCTCACGGCGGGAAGGTCTTCCACCGAGCTCGGCATCTCTGCCCAACTGCTGGCTCAAGCTTCTGACCGATGGCGCGTCGAAGAAGGTAATCACCGCGAGGTGCGTATCGAGGGCGGTATTGATCGCGGCGATAGCCCGCATCGCGGACAGCGAATCCCCGCCCAGATCGAAAAACGACTCATCGACCCCGACGCGGTCCACACCCAGCACCTGGGCGTAGATGTCGGTCAAGATCTGCTCGACCAAGGTAGCCGGGGCGCGCTGAGCACCGCCGTTGCCGTGGTATTCCGGTGCCGACACCGGCGTGGTCGCGGGCTGGCGCAACACCACCCGGCTACCCCACCCGTCCAGACGGGCGTAGCTCACCGCCATCATGCGCGTCCATCGACAACAACGGCTGCGTCGGATCGGCGGTCATGGCCACCAACACCCGCTGCAACCGCTCGATCAGTGCTTCGATGCTGGCCGCGTCGAAAACGTCCGTGCGGAATTGGACGCGAAGGTCCAGTTCGCGGCCCGGCACGGCCTGGACCGTAAGCGGGTAGTGGTAGTAGTCGCGGTTGGTGAGCTCGGTGATGGCCAACCCGTCGATGCCCGACAACGCGGCGGTGTCGGTCGGGTAGTTTTCGTACACGAAAACGGTGTCGAACAGTCGTTGGTGACCCGTCACGCGGTGGATCTCGCTGAGCCCAAGGTGCTCATGGTCGAGGGTGTGGTTGTGGATGTTGTGCAGCTGGTCGAGCAAGTCGGCGGTGGTGGTAGCCGGGGTAATGCTCGCCCGCACCGGCACCGTGTTGATCAACAGACCCACCATCGAGTCCACGCCGGCCACCTCGGCTGGCCGCCCCGAGACCACGGCGCCAAAGGCGACATCACGCTGATCGGTCAGCCACATCAGCAACTGCGCCCAGGCACCCTGCAGCACGGTGCTGACGGTGGTGTGCTGCGAGCGCGCCAGCTCGCCCAGCGCCCGCGTGGTCTGCTCAGGCACCCGCACCGCTACAACGTCTCGCCGACCCAGCCCAAACCGGTCCGGCGGGCCGACCAAGGTGGGGGTATCAAAGCCGGCGAACACCTCACGCCAGACTGCGCGGTCGGCATCGCGATCCCGACCGGCCAGCCAGCTAACAAACCTGCGATACGGCGCGGCCGCGGGTAGCCGCTGCCCGTGATAGGAGGCAAATAATTCCCGCAGCAGGATCGGCAGCGACCAGCCATCCAGCACGATGTGGTGATTCGTCAGCACAAACCGGTACCGGTCCTCTGCGATTCGAACCAAAGCCACCCGAAAGGCCGGCTGGTCAGCCAAGTCGTATACCGCGGCGCGTTCGGCCGCGCACACCTGCTGGATCTGCTCATCGACGTCGGCGCCGTCAGCGTCCAGCTCGATATACCGCCAGGGCACCATGGGGTCGGCGGGGATGATCTGCACCGGCTCGTCAAACTGTGAGGAATACCGGGCCGCCAGGTTGGGATGCCGGGTGGCCACCGTGTGCACTGCGTCCCGCAGGCGGTGCTGATCGAGCCAACCGCTCAATGTGATATCGAGCTGCACCGCATACACATCGTCGCTGCCCTGTGCGGTGCTGGCGTGAAACAGCAGCCCCTGCTGCAGGGGGGTCAGCGGCAGCACGTCAGCGATGCGGTATTGCCGCTGCAGCTCGTCGATCTGCTGCTGGCTAAGACCGGCGGCGATATCGGAGGGCGTAAACCCGCCCCCACCGCATCGCACATGCGCGCAGATGCCGGCCAGCGCGTCAAACCACAGCCGGCTCAGCCGGCTGACCTGCGCGTCATCCAGGGCCGAGGTCGCCCACGTCCAGCCCGCGCGCAGGCGCGGACCGGCGGCACTGTCCACGGTGCCGGCGTTGAGCTCCAGGGTGTGCATCAGCGGCATGGGGATCGCCGCGGCAACGCCGGTGACTGACCAGCCGTCTTGGCAGATCTCCCATATATCACCGGATGCCTCGGCCGCCCCAGCGCCCAGCCGCCCCAGATAGTTGAACCCGATCGGTGGGTCGGACCCCTCCAGGTCAACGTCGCTGTTCAAGTAGCGCAGCACGCCGTAGGTCAGACCGTCCGGGAGGGCCCGAAGCTGCTCTTTGGCGTCTTTGATCACCGCCCCCAGGCCCGCGGCGCCCGCCGTGACCTGCGCCCAGTCCAGCCCGCCCACCGCCAGCGCCACGGGGTACTTGGTGGTAAACCACCCCACGGTCCGCGACAGGTCAATGTCGGCGGCCAGGTCCTCCTGGCGCCCGTGACCCTCGGCATCGATAACGATCGGCGCGCCACCAGTCCCCAAGTACTCAGCACACGCCAAGGCGAACGCGATCAACAAGATGTCGTTCACCCCGGCATGAAACGCCGCCGGCACCTCACCGAGCAGCATCCGCGTGGTCTCGGTGTCCAGCTCCGCCGACAAGTTTCCGGCGGTTACATACGTATCCACCTCGGGGCGCACCCCCGGCAGCGCAGCCGGCACCGCCGCGACCTGGCGCCAGGCCTGTCCCTGCTCAACGACGTCGGGGCGGTGCGCATGCTCGGCCAGCAGCGACGCCCATCGGGCAAACGACGTCCCGCCCGCCGGCAACACCACCTGCTGCCCACCCCGATGCTGAGCCCAGGCAAGGTTGAGGTCTTCGAGCAAGATCCGCCACGACACCCCGTCGACCGCCAGATGATGGATGATCAACAACAACTGGGCGGTGGGGGCCACCCACAGGCCGCTGAGCATCACCCCGGCCGCCGGGTTCAACCGCGACCGCGCCGCGATCACGGCCTCCTCCGACAACACCTCCACCGCCTGCAGGCAGCCGCGGGCATCCACCGCCCCCGCCTCGGGCACCGTCAGCGACCAGCCCCCCACGCCGTCGTCGTCGACCCGCAGGCGCAGCGTGGGATGCCGATCCAGCAACGCCTGCACCACTACCACCACATCGGCCTCGGTCACCCCCACCGGAGCCTGCACCAGCACCGTCTGGTTGAAGTGGTCTACCGGGCCCTCCACGCTGTGCAACCAGGAAATGATCGGCGTGGCCAACACCGGCCCGACACCCTCATCGATCACCTCGGCCGCACCGTCGCCCACCACGGCCACCCGGGCCAGCCGGGCCACGGTCTGCTCGACGAAGACATCGCGCGGCCGACACACCACCCCAGCGGCACGCGCCCGCGCCACCACCTGCATCGACAAAATGCTGTCCCCACCCAACTCGAAGAACGACTCGTCCACCCCGACCTGCTCCAGCCCCAGCACCTGGGCATAGATGTCGGTCAGGATCTCCTCCACCGCATCAGCCGGGGCGCGATACCGATCAACATCCCGATATTCCGGTGCCGGCAGGGCGCGGATATCGAGTTTGCCGTTGACCGTCAACGGCAGCGCATCCATCACCACCACCGCGGCCGGAACCATATACGACCGGCAACCGCTCCCCCAACGCGGCGTGTATCTCGGCAGGCTCCGCGGTCCCGGTCACATAGCCCACCAGGCGCTTATCACCGGGGCGGTCCTCGCGGGCGATCACCACCGCCTGACCCACCCCGTCCAGCCCGGCCAACGCCGCCTGCACCTCACCCAGCTCGATGCGATACCCGCGGATCTTCACCTGCTCATCAGCACGCCCCACATACCGCAACTGCCCATCAGCACCCCACCACACCAGATCCCCGGTGCGATACATCCGTGTTCCCGGCGCTCCCGCGCCGCCGAACGGACACGCCACAAACCGCGTCGCACTCAACCCCGCCCGGCCCACATAGCCGTCGGCCACTCCGGCACCGGCCACATACAACTCGCCCACCACACCCGCCGGCACCGCCCGCAACCACCCATCGAGCACAAAGAAACCCAGATGATCCAACGGCACCCCGATAGGGCTGAACGTGTTGTCGGCATCGCCGCCGACGATCTCCCGGAACGACGCATGCACCGTCGTCTCGGTAATGCCATACATATTGATCAGCCGCGGCAATCCCGGGTGCTTGTCCAGCCACGTCCGCAGCCGCTGCGGCTCCAGCGCCTCACCGCCAAACACCACCGCCTCAAGCTTGAGCTGACCCGCCAACTCGGGCTGCAACGCATCAGCGGTCTGCAGCGCATAAAACGCCGACGGCGTCTGGCTTAACACACTGACCTGTTCAGCAACCAGCAAAGCGTGCAAATCTTCCGGCGAGCGCACCACCGAATCGGACACCACCACCAGCCGCCCACCGTAAAGCAGCGCCCCCCAGATCTCCCACACCGAGAAATCGAACGCCAGCGAATGACACTGCGTCCACACCTGCCCCGCCAGCTCCAGATCGGCGTCCAGGGTCTCCAGCAGCCGGGTTACGTTGCGATGCGGGATCGCCACCCCCTTCGGGGTCCCCGTCGTACCCGACGTGTAAATGATGTACGCGATGTCATCCGGCGCCGGCGCCGGCAGTGCGGTGCTGGGCTGGCGGTCAATCGCGGGGTCTCCGAGATCATGAACATCAATGACCAACAGGTCATGCCCATCCAGCCGGGACCGCAACTCGGCGGTGGTAATCGCGGCGACCGGCGCGGCATCACCAAGCACAAACCCAATCCGCGCCGCCGGCACCGCCGGATCGATCGGCACATAGGCCGCCCCAGTTTTCACCACCGCCAACATCGCCACGATCGCCTCAGCCGACCGCGACAACACCAACGCCACCCGCTGCCCCGGACCCACACCCCGAGCGGCCAACAAGTGCGCCAACCGGTTAGACGCCTCATCCAGCGCCCGGTACGTCATCGACACGCCCTCGCAGGTCACCGCCACCGCATTGGGTGTACGCGCCACCTGCGCGGCAAACACCGCCGGAACCGACACCGCGGCCGGTGCGCGCCGGGTCAACGCCGCCCGATTGCCTACCTCATCTAGGCGGGCGTGCTCACCAGCAGCAAGCACATCGATCGACGACAACCGCCGGGCCGTGTCCGCGGTCATCGCCGTCAACACCCGCTCGAACCGCTCGATCAGCGCCTCGATGCTGGCCGCGTCAAACACGTCGGTGCGAAATTCCACCGCCCCGCCGATTCCGGCGGGCTCGCCGGTCTCGCTCCAGCGTTCGGCCAGGGCAAACGTCAGGTCCGTCCGAGCGGTGTGGGTGTCCACCGGCAGCGGCGTGACCTGTAGATCACCCAAGGTCAACCCGGCGGCGTAACTGTCCTGCCACGCAAAGTTCTGCCAGGCCAACATCACCTGCACCAGCGGGTGATGAGTCAGGCTGCGGGTTGGTTTGAGCCGCTCCACCAGCACCTCAAAAGGCACATCTTGGTGCTCATAGGCGGCCAGGCTGCGCCGGCGCACCTGAGCCACCAGCTCGGCAACACTGGGATCACCGGCCAGATCGACCCGCAGCACCAAGGTGTTGACGAAAAAACCCACCAGCTCGTCCAGCGCGGCGTCGGGGCGTCCGGCGATCGGGAATCCCACCGCCACGTCGCTGCTGGCGCTGAGGTTCGACAGCAGCACCGCCAGGGCGGTCTGCATCACCATGAAGCTCGTCGCGTTATTCTCGCGAGCCACCTGGGCAACCCGCTGCTGCAGCTCAGCCGACCAATCCACCGCCACAGTGACGCCGCGGTAATCCGCCACCGGCGGATACGGCCGATCGGTGGGCAGCTGCAGGTGCTCGGGCATGCCTGCCAGGGCATCCTCCCAGTAACCAAGCTGCGCGGCGATGCGGCTGCCGCTATCGCCAAGCTCACCAAGCTGCGCGCGCTGCCATAGCGTGTAATCGACGTACTGCACCGCCAGCTCGGCCCAACCCGGGGTCCGCCCCGCGCACCGGCTGGCGTAGGCCACCCCCAGGTCATTCACCAGCGGCGTGATAGACCAGCCGTCGGCCGCGATATGGTGCACTACGGCCACGAACACGTGTTCATCGTCGGCGACGCGGAAAAGCCGTGCCCGCAGCGGAATCCCGGTTGCCAAATCAAACGGGTGATTCGCCTCGCCGCCGATGGCCTCAGTCAGCCGGCTTTCCGGCCAGCCGGTGGCATCAACGATCTGCCAGCCGAAGTCGGCCTGCTCGGCGGGCACCACCAGCTGCCGCGGTATCCCCTCGACCGCCTCGAACAGCGTGCGCAGGCTCTCCTGGCGGTCCACCACATCGGCCAGCGCCGCACCTAGCGCGTCGGCATCGAGGTGCCCGCTCAGCCGCAACGCCACCGCTAGGTTGTAGATCGGTGTGGGCCCCTGGAACTGGTCGATAAACCACAACCGGCTCTGGGCAAACGACAACGGAACTACCTCGGGCCGCTCACCGGCCGCCAACGGCTCCAGCCGACCCTCAACCCCACGGACATGGAGTACCAACTGGGCAACCGTGGGCGCCTCGAACACGGCGCGTACCGAAAGACCGGTATCCAGGGCGGTGTTGATCGCGGCGATCAGGCGCATCGCCGACAGCGAATCCCCACCCAGGTCGAAAAACGAGTCATCCACGCCCACGCGCTCCACACCCAGCACCCGGGCGTAGATGCCGGTCAGGATCTCCTCGGAGAGGGTGGTCGGGGCACGGTAACGACCGGTGTCCTGGTATTCCGGTGCCGGCAAGGCCCGTTTGTCGAGTTTGCCGTTGACAGTCAACGGCAACGCCGCCAACACCACGACCGCGGCCGGAACCATATATGGCGGGAGCCGCTCAGCCAGCGCGGCGCGCGCCGCGGCCGGCTCGGCGGTCCCGGTGACATACCCCACCAGCCGCTTGTCGCCGGGACGGTCCTCGCGGGCGATCACCACCGCCTGCTCCACCCCGTCCAGCCCGGCCAGTGCGGCCTGGACTTCACCAGGCTCGATGCGGTACCCGCGGATCTTGACCTGTTCATCGGCGCGCCCGAGATATTGCAGCTGCCCATCGGGGCGCCACCGCACCAAATCCCCGGTGCGATACATCCGTATTCCCGGCGCCCCCGCGCCACCGAACGGACACGCCACAAACCGTGACGCGGTCAAACCGGTCCGGCCGACATATCCGACGGCCACGCCGCGGCCGGCCACATACAACTCACCGACCACACCCGTCGGCACCGGCCGTAACCACTCGTCGAGGACGAACACCGCCGCGGTCGACACCGGCGCACCGATCGGCACCGCACCCGAACCCACTGCCAGCGGCGCACTCATCGACGCGTACACCGTCACCTCGGTGGGGCCGTAGGCGTTGATCACCACCCGCCCGGGGGCCCACCGATCCACCACCTCGGCCGTGCAGGCCTCACCCCCGAGCAGCAACGCCGTCGACTCCAAACCCTGCGGTGCGAGCGCCGCCGCCGCCGACGGGGTTTGGGTCAAGCACATTGACCTGTTCACGGATCAGCAGGTCGTGGAAATCGTCCGGTGAGCCGACAACCGAGTCGGGCACCACCACCAGCCGGCCCCCACCCAGCAACGCTGCCCAGATCTCCCACACCGAGAAGTCGAACGCATACGAGTGACACTGCGTCCACACCTGCGCCGCCGGCAGGTGCATCGGGTCGATGATTGCGCCAAGTGGGCCAGGTTGCGGTGGGTGACCGCCACCCCTTTCGGGAGTACCGGTAGTGCCCGAGGTGTAAATGAGGTAAGCGAAGTCGTCAGGGGCCGGCGCCGGTAATGCGGTGCTCGGGTTGGCGTCTCGACGACGGAAGCCTCGACGTCAGTGATATCGATGACCGCCAGTCGCACCCGTCCAGCCGCCACCGTCCAGTCCCGCCGTGGTGACGCGGCGATCGGCGCGGCGTCATCGAGCATGAACTCGCATCCGGGCCGCCGGCAGCGCCGGGTCATCGCGCAGGTACGCCGCTCCAGTCTTCAGTACCGCCAGCATCGCCACGACGGCCTCGGCTGAGCGCTCCAACAGCAGCGCCACCCGCTGCCCCGGGCCCACACCGTATCCAGCCAGCAAGTGCGCCAACCGGTTAGCCGCCTCATCGAGCTCCCGATAGGTCATCGACACGTCCCCGCAGGTCATCGCCACCGCCTCCGGGGTGCGCGCCACCTGCGCGGCGAACAACATCGGAATCGACACCGTCGCGCCGTGCGGCTCCAGGTCAACACCGCGCGATTCCCCACCTCGTCCAGCCGGCGCGCTCAGCGATCATCGAGCACATCCATCGACGACAACCGCCGGCCGGGTCGGCGGTCATCGCCACCAACACCCGCTCGCAACCGCTCGATCAGCGTTTCGATGCTGGCCGCGTCGAACACGTCGGTGCGAAATTCCACCGCCCCGCCGATCCCGGCGGGCTCCCCGGCCTCGCTCCAGCGTTCGGCCAAGAAACGACAGGTCCGTCGCGGCGGTGCCGGTGTCCAGCGGCAGCTGGTGACCTCCAGATCACCCAAGCGTCAACCCGGCGACGGGTCACTGTCGTGCTGCGCAAGTTCTGCCAGGCCAACATCACCTGCACCAGCGGTGATGGGTCAGCCTCCGGGTCGGTTGAGCCGATCCACAACCACTTCGAAGGCACATCCTGGTGCTCGTAGGCGGCCAGGCTGCGCCCTCGCACCTGAGCCAGCAGCTCAGCAACGCTGGGATCGCCGGCCAAGTCGAGCCGCAGTACCAACGTGTTGACAAAGAAACCGACCAGCCCGTCCAGCGCCGGATCACGCCGCCCAGCGATCGGGAACCCCACCGCCACATCACTGCTGGCGCTGAGCTTGGACAGCAGCACCGCCAGGGCGGCCTGCATCACCATGAAACCGGTGGCATTGTGCTCGCGGGCCAACCGGGCAACCTGTTGCTGCAGCTCGACCGGCCAGTCCACCGCCACCGTGGCGCCCCGTTAATCCGCCACCAGCGGGTAGGGCCGATCGGTGGGCAGCGGCAGCCGCTCCGGCATCCCGGCCAGGGCCTCCTGCCAATAAGCCAGCTGCGCGGCGATGCGGCTGTGGCTATCGTCAAGATCACCAAACTGCGCACGCTGCCACAACGTGTAATCGACATACTGCACCGCCAACTGCGACCAACCAGGGGCTTGACCGACACACCGGCTGGCATAAGCCACCCCCAAATCAGCCACCAACGGGGCGATCGACCAACCATCCGCAGCGATATGGTGCACCACCGCCACCCACACATGCTCATCGTCTCCGACACGGAAAAGCCTTGACCGCAAAGGGATCTCGGTCGCCAGATCAAAACGGTGCAGCGCCTCTCCTCGACGGCCTCCTCCAGCCGGCTTTCCGGCCAGCCGCTGGCATCGACGACGTCCCAGCCGAAGTCGGCCCGCTCAGCCGGCACCACCAGCTGCTGCGGTATCCCCTCGAGCGCCGGCGAACAGCGTGCGCAGGCTCTCCTGCGGCCCACCACATCGGCCAGCGCCGCACCCAACGCCTCGGCATCGAGCTGCCCGCTCAGCCGCAACGCCACCGCCAAGTTGTAGATCGGTGAGGGCCCCTGCAACTGGTCGATAAACCACAACCGGCTCTGGGCAAACGACAACGGAACCACCGCGGGCCGCTCACCGGCCACCAACGGCTCCAGCCGACCCTCACCCCCACCGATTCGGGGCGCCAATTGGGCAACCGTGGGCGCCTCGAACACGGTGCGCACCGCAAGACCGGCATCCATGCCGGTGTTGACCGCGGCGATCAGGCGCATCGCCGACAGCGAATCCCCACCCAGGTCGAAAAACGAGTCATCCACGCCCGACGCGATCCACACCCAGCACCCGGGCGTAGATGCCGGCCAGGATCTCCTCGGTGAGGGTGGTCGGAGCGCGGTAACGACCGGTGTCCTGGTATTCCGGTGCCGGCAAGGCCCGTTTGTCGAGTTTGCCGTTGACCGTCAACGGCAGCGCCGCCAACACCACCACCGCAGCCGGAACCATATACGGCGGGCAGCCGCTCGGCCAGCGCGGCGCGCACCGCGGCCGGCTCGGCGGTCCCGGTCACATACCCCACCAGGCGCTTGTCGCCGGGACGGTCCTCGCGGGCGATCACCACCGCCTGCTCCACCCCGTCCAGCCCGGCCAGTGCGGCCTGGACTTCACCAGGCTCGATGCGATACCCGCGGATCTTGACCTGCTCATCGGCGCGCCCGAGATATTGCAGCTGCCCATCGGCGCGCCACCGCACCAGATCCCCGGTGCGATACATCCGTATTCCGGCGCCCCCGCGCCCCGAACGGACACGCCACAAACCGTGACGCGGTCAAACCGGTCCGGCCCACATATCCGACGGCCACGCCGCGGCCGGCCACATACAACTCACCGACCACACCCGTCGGCACCGGCCGTAACCACTCGTCGAGGACGAACACCGCCGCGGTCGACACCGGCGCACCGATCGGCACCGCACCCGAACCCGACTGCCAGCGGCGCACTCATCGACGCGTACACCGTCACCTCGGTGGGGCCGTAGGCGTTGATCACCACCCGGCCCGGGCGCCCACCGATCCACCACCTCGGCCGTGCAGGCCTCACCCCCGAGCAGCAACGCCGTCGACTCCAACCCCTGCGGTGCGCAGCGCCGCCGCCGCCGACGGGGTTTGGGTAAGCACATTGACCTGTTCACGGATCAGCAGGTCGTGGAAATCGTCCGGTGAGCCGACAACCGAGTCGGGCACCACCACCAGCCGGCCCCCACCTAGCAACGCTGCCCAGATCTCCCACACCGAGAAGTCGAACGCATACGAGTGACACTGCGTCCACACCTGCGCCGCCGGCAGGTGCATGGGTGATGATTGCGCCAAGTGGGCCAGGTTGCGGTGGGTGACCGCCACCCCTTTGGGAGTACCGGTAGTGCCCGAGGTGTAAATGAGGTAAGCGAAGTCGTCGGGGGCCGGCGCCGGTAATGCGGTGCTGGCGGGTTGGGTCTCGACGACGGAAGCCTCGACGTCAGTGATATCGATGACCGCCAGGTCGCACCCGTCCAGCCGCGACCGCAGGCCCGCCGTGGTGACGACGGCGATCGGCGCGGCGTCATCGAGCATGAACTGCATCCGGGCCGCCGGCAGCGCCGGGTCGATCGCGAGGTACGCCGCTCCAGTTTTCAGTGCCGCCAGCATGGCCACGACGGCCTGGGCTGAGCGCTCCAACAGCAACGCCACACACGCACCCGGGCCGACACCATACCCAGACAGCAAGTGCGCGAACCGGTTAGCCGCCTCATCGAGTTCCCGATAGGTCATCGACAGGTCCCCGAAGGTCAGTGCCACCGCCTCCGGGGTGCGGGCCACGTGCGCGGCAAACAACATCGGAACCGACACCGCGACCGGTGCGGGCCAGGTCAACACCGCGCGGTTGCCCACTTCATCGAGCCGGGCGCGCTCAGCGACATCGAGCACATCGATCGACGACAACCGCCGGGCCGGGTCGGTGGTCATGGCCACCAGCACCCGCTGCAACCGCTCGATCAGGGTTTGGATGCTGCCCGCGTCGAACACGTCGGTCCGAAATTCCACCGCCCCGCCGATCCCGGCGGGCTCACCGACCTCGCTCCAGCGTTCGGCCAGGGCGATCGACAGGTCCGCGCGGGCGGTGTGGGTGTCCAGCGGCAGCGGGGTGACCTGCAGATCACCCAAAGCCAGCCCGGCGACGGGATCATTGTTGTGCTGCCAGTTCTGCCAGGCCAACATCACCTGGACCAATGGGTGATGGGTCAGGCTTCGGACCGGGTTGAGCCGCTCCACCAGCACCTCGAACGGCACATCCTGATGCTCATAGGCGGCCAGGCTGCGCCCTCGCACCTGAGCCAGCAGCTCGGCGACGCTGGGATCACCGGCCAGATCGACCCGCAGCACCAAGGTGTTGACGAAAAAACCCACCAGCTCGTCCAGCGCCGGGTCGCTGCGCCCGGCGATCGGGAACCCCACCGCCACGTCGCTGCTGGCGCTGAGGTTCGACAGCAGCACCGCCAGGGCAGCCTGGATCACCATGAAGCTGGTCGCGTTGTGCTCGCGAGCCACCCGAGCAACCTGCTGCTGCAGCTCGGCCGGCCAGTCGACCACCACATGGTCGCCGCGGTAATCCGCCACCGGCGGATACGGCCGATCGGTGGGCAGCTGCAGGTGCTCGGGCATGCCGGCCAAAGCCTGCTCCCAGTAACCGAGCTGTGCGGCGATGCGGCTGCCGCTGTCGGTCAGGTCCCCAAGCTGCCCGCGCTGCCACAGCGTGTAATCGGCATACTGCACCGCCAGCTCGGCCCAGTCCGGGGCTTGCCCCGCACACCGGCTGGCATAGGCGACCCCCAGATCACGCACCAGTGGGGTGATCGAGGAGCCGTCGGCGGCGATATGGTGCACGACGGCCACCAGCACATGCTCATCCTCGGCGACACGGAAAAGCCGCGCCCGCATCGGGATCTCGGTTGCAAGATCAAACGGGTGACGCGCTACGGTGTCGATGGCCTCAACCAGCCGGCCTTCCGGCCAGCCGGTGGCATCGGTGATCTGCCAGCCGAAGTCGGCCCGCTCAACCGGCACCACCAGCTGTCGTGGTATCCCCTCGTGCGCGGCGAACAGCGTGCGCAGGCTCTCCTGACGACCCACCACATCGGCCAGCGCCGCACCCAACGCGTCGGCATCCAACCGCCCGCGCATCCGCAATCCCACCGCCATGTTGTAGATCGGTGAGGGGCCCTGGAACTGGTCGATAAACCACAACCGGCTCTGAGCAAACGACAACGGCACCACCGCGGGCCGCTCACCGGCCGTCAACGGCTCCAGCCGGTCCCCATCCCCACCGATACGGGGCGCCAACTGGGCAACCGTAGGCGCCTCAAACAACGTATGCACCGAAAGACCGGCATCCAGGGCGGTGTTGACCGCGGCGATCAGGCGCATCGCCGACAGCGAATCCCCGCCCAGGTCGAAAAATGACTCATCCATGCCTACAAGCTGCGGCGGCTCCACACCCAGCACTTGCGCGTAGATGTCGGCCAGGATCTCCTCCACCGCGTTGGCCGGGGCGCGATACCGATCAACATCCCGATATTCGGGTGCCGGCAGGGCGCGGGTGTCGAGTTTGCCGTTGACCGTCAACGGCAGCGCATCCATCACCACCACCGCGGCCGGCACCATATAGGACGGCAACCGCTCCCCCAACGCGGCACGCGCGGCGGCCGGCTCCGCGGTCCCGGTCACATAGCCCACCAGGCGCTTATCACCGGGGCGGTCCTCGCGGACGATCACCACCGCCTGCTTTACGCCTTCCAGCCCACCTAGTGCTGCCTGGATTTCGCCGAGTTCGATGCGATACCCGCGGATCTTGACCTGCTCATCAGCACGCCCCACATACCGCAGCTGCCCATCAGCACCCCACCACACCAGATCCCCGGTGCGATACATCCGTGTTCCCGGCGCTCCCGCGCCGCCGAACGGACACGCCACAAACCGCGTCGCACTCAACCCCGCCCGGCCCACATAGCCGTCGGCCACTCCGGCACCGGCCACATACAACTCGCCCACCACACCCGCCGGCACCGCCCGCAACCACCCATCGAGCACAAAGAAACCCAGATGGTCCAACGGCACCCCAATAGGGCTGACACGTGTTGTCGACGTCACCGGCGACGATCTCCCGGAACGACGCATGCACCGTCGTCTCGGTAATGCCATACATATTGATCAGCCGCGGTGATCCCGGGTGCTTGTCCAGCCACGTCCGCAGCCGCTGCGGCTCCAGCGCCTCACCGCCAAACACCACCGCCTCAAGCTTGAGCTGACCGCGCCAACTCGGGCTGCAACGCATCAGCGGTCTGCAGCGCATAAAACGCCGACGGCGTCTGGCTTAACACACTGACCTGCTCAGCCACCAGCAAAGCGTGCAAATCTTCCGGCGAGCGCACCACCGAATCGGGCACCACCACCAGCCGCCCACCGTAAAGCAGCGCCCCCCAGATCTCCCACACCGAGAAATCGAACGCCAACGAATGACACTGCGTCCACACCTGCCCCGCCAGCTCCAGGTCGGCGTCCAGGGTCTCCAGCAGCCGGGTCACGTTGCGATGCGGGATCGCCACCCCCTTCGGGGTCCCCGTCGTACCCGAGGTGTAAATGAGGTACGCGATGTCATCGGGCGCCGGCGCCGGCAGTGCGGTGCTGGGCTGGCGGTCAACGGCGGGATCGTCTGATATCGATGACCGCCAGATCACACCCGTCCAGCCGGATCGGCCAAGCTCGGCGGTGGTGACCGCGGCGACCGGCGCGGCATCACCAAGCACAAACCCAATCCGCGCCGCCGGCACCGCCGGATCGATCGGCACATAGGCCGCCCCAGTTTTCACCACCGCCAACATCGCCACGATCGCCTCAACCGACCGCGACAACACCAACGCCACCCGCTGCCCCGGGCCCACACCCTCGCGGCCAACAGGTGCGCCAACCGGTTAGACGCCTCGTCCAGCTCGCGGTAGGTCCATCGAACGCCCTCGCAGGCTGACCGCCACCGCCTCCGGCGTGCGCGCCACCTGCGCGGCGAACAACGCCGGAATCGACACCGGCACACCCACCGACTGGGTCAACGCCGCCCGATTGCCCCACCCATCCAGCCGGACGTGCTCACCCTCGTCCAGCACGTCCATTGACGACAACCGCCGCCCCGGATCGGCGGTCATCGGCCACCAACACCCGTTCGAATCGCTTGATCAGCGTTTCGATGTCGCCGACGTCGAAAACTTCGGCGTCGAATTCGACGCGAAGACCCAGTTCGCTGCCCGGCAGGGCCTGGATCGCAAGCGGGTAGTGGTTGTATTCGTGGTGCGTGAACTCGGTGACGGCCAGCCCGTCGATGCCCGACAGCGCGGCGGGGTCGAGCGGGTAGTTCTCGTACACGAAAAAAGTGTCGAACAGGTGGTCCTGGCCGGCGACGCGGTGGATCTCGCTGAGCGCCAGGTGCTGGTGCTCAAGTGTGTGGTTGTAGGCGCTTTGCAGCTGATCAAGCAGGTCGGTGGTGGTGCTTGCCGCTGTGATGCTCGCCCGCACCGGCACCGTGTTGATGAATAGGCCCACCATCGAGTCCGCGCCGACCACCTCGGCGGGCCTGCCTGAGACCGTCGTGCCGAAGGCGACATCATTGCGGCCGGTCAGCGACATCAGCAGCCGCGCCCAGGCGGCCTGCAGCACGGTGCTGACGGTGGTGTGGCGTGAGCGCGCCAGCTCGCCTAGCGCCCGGGTGGTCTGCTCAGACACCCGAAACGATGCAACACCTCGCCGCCCCAGCCCCAACCGGCCCGGCGGACCGACCAACGTGGGGGTGTCAAAACCGGCCAACACCTCACGCCAGGCCGCGCGGGCGGCATCAAGGTCACGACCTGCCAGCCAACTAACAAACCTGCGATACGGCGCGGCCGCGGGCAGCCGCTGCCCGTAATAGCTGGCAAATATTTCCCCCAGCAGGATCGGCAGCGACCACCCATCGAGCACGATGTGGTGATTAGTCAGCACAAACCGGTGCTGATCTTCTGCGGTGCCGATGAGCGCGGCCCGAAAGGCCGGCTGGTCGGCGACATTGCAGACCGCGGCGCGTTCGGCGGCGCACACCCGCTGGATCTGCTCGTCGAGGTCCGGGCCGCCCCCGCTAAGGTCGACATACCGCCAGGGCACCACGGGATCAGCCGGGATGATCTGCACCGGCTCGTCAAACTTGTCGGAGAATCGGGCCGCCAGGTGGGGATGCCGAGTGACCACCGTGTGCACGGCGTCACGCAGGCGGTGCTCTTCGAGCCGACCGCTCAACGTGATCTCCAGCTGCACCGCATACACATCGCCGCTACCCTGCGCGGTGCTGGCATGAAACAAGAAGCCCCCGCTGCAAGGGGTCAGCGGCAAAACGTCAGCTATCCGCATATTGCCGCTGAAGCTCGTCGATCTGCTGCTGGCTAAGACCGGCAGCGACATCGGAGGGCGTCAAGCCCACCCCCACCGCCGCGCACATGCGCGCAGATGCCGGCCAGCGCGTCAAACCACAACCGGCTCAGCCGGCTGACTTGCGCGTGATCAAGGGCCGAGGGCGCCCATCTCCAGCCGGCGTGCAGGTACGGGCCGGTGTCGGCGTCCACCGTGCCGGCGTTGAGCTCCACGGTGTGCGCCAACGGCATGGGCAACCTCGCGCTGGCGTCGATAAGCGACAAGCCGTCCTCACAGATCCGCCACACGCCACCGGACGGCTCTGCCGCCGCGCCGCCCCGCCCCAGATAGTTGAACCCGATCGGCGGGTCAGACCCCTCCAGGTCAACGTCACCGTTCAAGTAGCGCAGCACACCGTAGGTCAGACCGTCCGGCAGCGCCCGAAGCTGCTCTTTGGCGTCCTTGATCACCGCCCCCAGCCCCGCGTCGCCGGCCACCACCTGAGCCCAGGACAGCCCCCCCACCGACAGCGCCACCGGATACTTGGTGGTAAACCACCCCACCGTGCGCGACAGGTCAACTTGCTCGTCCGGGGTGGCCAGGTCCTCCTGGCGCCCGTGACCCTCCACATCGATTACGATCGGCGCGCCACCAGTACCCAAAAACTCCGCACAGGCCAAGGCGAACGCGATCAACAAGATCTCGTGTATCCCGGCATGGAACGCCGCCGGCACCTCACCAAGCAGCATCCCGCTGGTCTCAACATCCAACTGCACCGACAAGTTCCCGGCGCTCACATAGGTATCCACCGCAGGTTGCACCGCCGGCAGCGCAGCAGGCATCGCCGCGATCTGCCGCCACACCTGCGCCTGCTCCACGACTTCCGGGCGGCGCGCATGCTCGGCCAGCAGCGACGCCCACCGGGCAAACGACGTCCCCGGCCGCCGGCAACACCACCTGCTGCCCACCCCGATGCTGGGCCCAGGCGATGTTGAGGTCCTCGAGCAAAATCCGCCACGACACCCCGTCGACAGCCAAATGGTGAACGATCGCCACCAACCGACCCGCCGAGGCAACCCACAACGCGCTCACCATCACCCCGGCCGCCGGGTTCAACCGCGACCGCGCCGCGATCAAGGCCTCCTCCGACAACACCTCCACCGCCTGCAGGCAGCCGCGGGCATCCACCGACCCCGCCTCGGGCACCGTCAGCGACCAGCCCCCCACGCCGTCGTCGTCGACCCGCAGCCGCAGCATCGCATGCCGATCCAGCAAGGCCTGCAGAACCACCACCACATCGGCCTCGGTCACCCCCGTCGGGGCCTGCACCACCACCGTCTGGTTGAAGTGGTCTACCGGGCCGCTCCACGCTGTGCAACCAGGAAATGATCGGCGTCGCCACCACCGGCCCGACACCCTCGTCGATCACCTCGGCGTCACCGTCGCCCACCACGGCCACCCGGGCCAGCCGGGCCACGGTCTGCTCGACGAAAATATCGCGCGGCCGACACACCACCCCGGCGGCACGCGCCCGCGCCACCACCTGCATCGACAAAATGCTGTCGCCACCCAACTCGAAGAACGACTCGTCCACCCCGACCCGCTCCAGCCCCAGCACCTGGGCGTAGATGTCGGCCAGGATCTCCTCCACCGCATCAGCCGGGGCGCGATACCGATCACCATCCCGATATTCGGGTGCCGGCAGGGCGCGGGTGTCGAGTTTGCCGTTGACCGTCAACGGCAGCGCATCCATCACCACCACCGCGGCCGGCACCATATAGGACGGCAGCCGCTCCGCCAGCGCGGCACGCGCGCCGGCCGGATCCGCGGTCCCGGTCACATAGCCCACCAGGCGCTTGTCACCGGGGCGGTCCTCGCGGGCGATCACCACCGCCTGGTCCACCCCGTCCAGCCCGCCAGCGCCGCCTGGATCTCACCGAGCTCGATGCGATACCCGCGGATCTTGACCTGCTCGTCAGCACGCCCCACATACCGCAGCTGCCCATCAGCACCCCACCACGCCAGATCCCCGGTGCGATACATCCGTGTCCCGGGCTCCCGCCCGAACGGACACGCCACAAACCGCGTCGCACTCAACCCCGCCCGGCCCACATAGCCGTCGGCCACTCCGGCACCGGCCACGTACAACTCGCCCACCACACCCGCCGGCACCGCCCGCAACCACCCATCGAGCACAAAGAAACCCAGATGGGCCAACGGCACCCCGATAGGGCTGACGATGCTGTCGACGTCGCCGGCGACGATCTCCCGGAACGACGCATGCACCGTCGTCTCGGTGATGCCATACATATTGATCAGCCGCGGTGATCCCGGGTGCTCGTCCAGCCACGTCCGCAGCCGCTGCGGTTCCAGCGCCTCACCGCCAAACACCACCGCCTCAAGCTTGAGCTGACCGCCAGCTCGGGCTGCAATGCGCATCAGCGGTCTGCAGCGCATAAAACGCCGACGGGGTTTGGCTTAACACACTGACCTGCTCAGCCACCAGCAAAGCGTGCAAATCTTCCGGCGAGCGCACCACCGAATCGGGCACCACCACCAGCCGCCCACCGTAAAGCAGCGCCCCCCAGATCTCCCACACCGAGAAGTCGAACGCCAGCGAATGACACTGCGTCCACACCTGCCCCGCCAGCTCCAGATCGGCGTCCAGCGTCTCCAGCAGCCGGGTCACGTTGCGATGCGGGATCGCCACCCCCTTCGGGGTCCCCGTAGTACCCGACGTGTAAATGATGTACGCGACATCATCGGGCGGCGGCACCGGCAGCGCGGTGCTGGGCTGGCTGTCGACGGCGGGATCGCTGACGTCGATGACCGCCAGATCACACCCGTCCAGCCGGTCGGCCAAGTCGGCGGTGGTGATCGCGGCGATCGGCGCGGCATCACCGAGCACAAACCGCAATCCGCGCCACCGGCACCGCCGGGTCGATCGGCACATACGCCGCCCCGGTTTTCACCACCGCCAACATCGCCACGATCGCCTCAACCGACCGCGACAACACCAACGCCACCCGCTGCCCCGGCCCCACACCCCGAGCGGACAACAAATGCGCCAACCGGTTAGCCGCCTCATCCAGCTCCGCGGTACGTCATCGACACGCCCTCGCAGGTCACCGCCACCGCCTCGGGCGTGCGCGCCACCTGCGCGGCGAACAACGCCGGAATCGACACCGGCATGCCCACCGGCTGGGCCAGCACCGCCCGATTACCCCACCCATCCAGCCGGGCATGCTCATCCTCATCCAGCACATCCAACGACGACAACCGCCGCCCCGGATCGGCGGTCATCGCCACGAACACCCGCCCCAACCGTCTCGCTAAATCAGAGACGTCGAAATTCGAAAATGGCCCCCCGGCGCCCGCCGTACTGAGAAAAAGCTTGTTCACCGGCGCCAGAGAAGATCAACCCGAAGTCGCCCACCTGGCCGGGATTGGTGAACGACGCCGACGCCTCGACACCAGCGAAGTCGATGGTCATTTTCGACGGCAAGAAATTAACGCTCACCCTATCGGCTGGGCGCTCTTGGCCGCGGGGGTGGGCTTTGCGTTCAAGGGCGTGCACCGGAAAACGCTGATGTTGCAGCGCTTCCCGTATTCGCGTGTCAACATGCTCACAAAAACCGGCCACCGTAGATCCCGGCGAAACCGTCAACACCAGCGGCACAGCCCCGGAAACCATCCCGGGAAGCGTCTTTGACTCCGGACGCACTCGCCTGCTGACCGGGAAGTCGAGCACCACCTCTGAGCCCTCAGCGCACCACCGACGCACCAAAAGTGCGCACGCCGCGGTGATGACCGATGATCGAGGCACGTTCCACGCGTCGGATAACTCTTGAACTCGTCGAAGGACCACGGGGTCCAATCGAACCGGCGCAGAAGGCCGATACGGATCACCCTCGTCCACGGCTTGGGGCAACCGATAATGCGGTCCGCTTTCCGGTGGAAGGTTCCTAGTCCAATAGTCCTGATCTTCCAGATAATCGGCGGACGCTTCGTATTCCAGACTCGCAGCTAACCAAGTCCTGCAACGAGCCGAAGAAGCCAGGAGGAATGGGTGCGTCAGAAACAATTGCAGCGTAGACAGTTGCAATCCGATGGGCAAGAAGCGTAATTCCGGATCCGTCTATGATTATGTGGTGGAAGCACCCGAACAAGTAGAATTCATCGACCCATGTTTGAAATAATGCAAATTTGAATAGCGGGCCAGCCGACGGCATTGGCGTGCGTTGGATCGATGATGCTATCTCGCGGGCTTCCTGCACCGGATGGCGCGAGCCGCTGAGGTCATAGAAGGCCATCTCGACATCCGGGTCATCGATCGCCCTTTGGAAAACCTCGCCATCCACCTCGAAGATGGCAGCCCTGGCTGGTTCGGCCTCCCGCACCACTTGACGGATCGCCTGCTCCAGCAGATCACGCTCTACCGTGCCGTCGAATCGCACAAGCACGCCCAGCTGCCAGTCCGTACCGGTGTGACCCGTTTCCTGCGCAAGCCAAATGTCTAGCTGCCCCCGCGTCAGCGGAAGTGCCCGGTCATCAAGTTCCATCCGGTTTACCTATCAACTCCCCTGTCCCGCCGACAGCCTCTCCCGCAGACTCTTCGGCCGTATATCGGTCCAGTTCTGTTCGATGTAGTCCAGACACGCTGCGCGGTCCGCTTCGCCGTACACCACTTGCCAGCCGGCTGGAACATCGGAGAAGGCCGGCCAGAGGCTGTGCTGCTCCTCGTCGTTGACCAAGACGAAAAAAGTGCCATCGTCGTCGTCGAACGGATTGATGCTCACAGGTCCTCCGAGCGGTCTAGTGGACATACGTGGAACAAGTTCTAAACCATACTTTGTGGTGTGACCGCTGTCACGGGATTGGATGTGACCCCTGTCACGCAGATTGGTCATTTGTGCGCTCGCGCACTATTCCGTCAGTGCTTGACTGCGGTGGCTTTGACCTGCAGCGATGGGTTTGGCTTCGCGGTGTTTCGCTACCGGGCGGCCGCGGACCCCCTCGAGCCTCTCGAGGACCACGCCGCGGGCATCTCGAACATGGTGAACTTCTCGACGCCTGTTAGCGCCGAGAGCTAACAAAAGCGTTCGCGGTCGGCGGGCGGGATCCGCGTGATTGAGCGCCTCGCTCAATGCCAGTCTCACAGCAAGTTTGACGAAAAATCTGGCCTGACGAAATCTTGCCTGACGCGTTGCACGGCGGTTTGCCCGCGGGCTAAGCCTTGCGGAAACGCCCGCACGCGGCGATCGATCACCTCTCGAATCAGTGGTGAATTTTTCTCGAGCCCGGCGGCGATCCGATTACCCTGCGCCGAGGCAATCGGGCAGACGTGGCCAACGCCGATCATCCCGACTGCCCACCTTCGCCGGGTGTCGCCGCGACAGCACTCGGCAGCACGTGGTCGAGAATCGATGAGCGACAGCCACCCGGGACGGGGCGCCAGAACCGCAAACATCGAGACTTAGTGTGGCGATAGCACAATCTAGTTGAGGCGACGCGGGCCAACTTGCGTAATCGGCTCCGGCCGCTGATGCGGAGGCTTAGGCTGGCCGCTGATGCGGAAGCTTAATTCCGGCACACAGGAAGTTGGAGGTACCTGGGTTTGAGCCGCCACCTGATGCGAGCCACCCGTGCAGCATCCAGCATCATTGGACGGCATACCGCGCTGGGTAGATCCCGAATCAAAATATCTATGAAAGAGACACCATGGTACGAATCATGGCGCATAGCAGATTTGGTTGAGGCGACATAAATGGACAACCATAGCGAATCTTCGGTGCACGCTGAAACGAAGGATAATTCAGAAGTTGCAATGTCGGCGCACCTGGCTGACGATCTTCTGTCTACGACCGCAGGTGGGTGGCGCAGCTTTTACAATAAACTCAGCCGCCGCTTAGAAGAAGTCGGAGTGGCTGATTCATCGTTCTTCCTAAATTATGGTTACCTTCCGACGGATTCTAACAATGAGTCCGCCTTCGCTATTCGCGAGGGCACCTTCAACGCTAACTCGGTCCGACTAGTTCTCGAGGTTGTCGGATCGGTTGACTTGAATGGCCGCACAATTGTCGAGATAGGATGTGGCCGCGGAGGAAACTCTGCAGTTGTCGCGGAGAAATTCAGCGGTCAAGTGATTGGCATTGATATGTCCTCAGAAGCGATCGCCTTCTGCAGTAAAGCGCACGCTAAGCACGCGATAGACTTCAAGGTCGGCGATGCATTGAATCTCCCCTTGCCCGATGGGTGTTGCGATGCCGTCATTAATGTGGAGTCGTCGCATTCATATGGCAACCTTCCAAAATTCCTGAATGAAGTTCACAGGATTTGCCGCTCCGGAGCATGGTTTTTGCATACGGACTTCCTGAGTCCTGAGGACTGGGACTATGTAAGGATGCGTTTGAAGGCGCTGGGCTTTGTCACCGAAAGTGACCGTGATATCACCGCTAACGTCTTGGCCTCACGCGATCAAGCGAGCAGTAATTGGGAGCAGGTTTATGGCGACGGAAATGCTCGTGTCGCTAACTTCCTCGCTCTACCTGGGTCTGCGATCTACGAGCAGCTACGGGCGGGCTTGTTGGAGTACAGAATTCTGAGATCTCAATTGCGTACCGGGGCGTCATAGCGTCCTCCCTGTTAGGCGACCCCGTTGTCGCCATTCAGGCCAATCCCTCACGCAGTCAATAAGACACACCCACCGCACGCTCTTTCGGCGACTTCAACCCGTCGCGGTAGACCACGAACGGGGCGTTGATCTCCACGGACTTGCTCCGCCCACCCCGCTCGGCCACTCAGCAGGGCGGGGTGGTCCGCGACGCTCCCACTACTGCGAAATTGCCGCGCCCACCTGTTTCCTTCGATCACTGTGCAGGCTCGGACGCACCGACGGGTTCGGCCTCCTCCAACTCCGGCACTTGACCAGCTAAGTACTCGGCGAGCGACCCGATCGTCGGATAGTCGAATACCGCGGTGGCGTTGATCGTGAACGCGCCACCGAACTGGGGGATCAACCGGTTGCTGAATTCGACCGCCATCAGTGAATCCGTGCCCAGCTCCAGGAACCGACTGGTTGCGGCCGGCGGTTGCGCGAGCCTCAGGAAATTCTGCACTTCGTGCCGCAGGAACTCGGTGAGGAAACTGCCACGCTCCGCCTCGGGCACCTCGTGCAGTTGCCGGAGCAACTCGCTGTCGCCACGTGCCGCCCCGACAGCACTCGGCAGCACTTGGTCGAGAATCGATTGGCGAGAGGCGCCCAGCCCACCCTTCGCGGCACGCTGCCAATTGGCTTTGATAACGGTTGCCTGCCCCGTTCCGTGGGCGATGATCTCGTCGAGCGCGCTGAGGGCGGCCGAGGGTTCCAGCGGAATCAGGCCTTGCGCACTGAGATTGGCGCGCGCGGCGTGCGAAGTGGCCATGCCGCCCTGCGCCCAGGGGCCCCAGTTGACGCTGGTCGCAGGCAGGCCTTGGGCCTCGCGGTCCGCGACAAGGCCGTCGAGCAGCGCATTAGCTGTCGCGTAGTTGGCCTGGCCGGGTGAACCGAGCACGCTGGAGGCCGACGAGTACAAGATGAAGAACTCAAGATCATCGTTCTTCGTCAACCGGTGTAAATGCCAGGCACCCAACGCTTTTGGCGCCAAGGCCGACCGGAAACGTTCCACGCTCTGCTGCGGTAACAGCGCGTCGTCGAGGACGCCCGCCAGGTGTGCCACCCCCGCGAGCGGCGGCAACTCCGCCCGGATCCGCGCCAGCAACTCCTCGGCCTGCGCCTCGTCGCCGATGTCGGCCGCAAAGGTGTGGATCCGGCACCGGTGGCGCTCTGTGATGTCGTCGATTGCCCGTTGCGCGTCCGCATCGGGCATGCGCCGGCTGGTCAATACGATGTCACCGGCCCCAAGCTGGGCCAGATGGGCCGCCGTGAACAGGCCGAGTGCACCGAGGCCGCCGGTGATCAGATAGCTCCGATCGTCGCGCGGCTGCAGCGGTTTCGGCATCTGCAGCACGATCTTGCCGATATGCCGCGCCTGCTGCATGCGGCGGAACGCGGTCTTCGCCTCCGTCAGCGGGTAGACCTCGACTGCGAGCGGCGCCAGCTCGCCTCTGCCCATGCTGTCGGCCAGCTCGGCCAGCAAGCTCCCCGTCCGCTCGGGTTCTTGCTCGATGGTCCTGTCCAGCGCAATGATCTCGTAGTTGATGTCGGGACGGACCGCCGCCATCTGGTCCGGAGTCCAGATGTCCCGCTTGGCGATTTCGGCGAAGCGGCCGCCTTGTGCGGTCGCCCGCACGGTCGCTTCGATGAACCCTTCGTTGGTCAGGCTGTTGAGCACGACGTCGACGCCGGCGCCGCCGGTGTCGGCGAGGATCTGATCCGCGAAGTCGGTGGTCCGCGAGTCGTAGACGTATTCCACACCCATCTTGCGCACCGCCGCACGCTTGTAGGTGCTGGCGGTGGCGAAGACGGTCGCACCGGCCTGCTGGGCCAACTGGATCGCGGCCAGACCCACGCCACCGCTGGCGGCGTGAATGAGCACACGGTCACCGGGTCCCACCTTCGCCCAGTCAAACGCGAGCCGGGTCGTGAGTGCGCCAGCGGGTATGGTCGCCGCCCCTACTGCGCTGATCCCGTTGGGCACCGGCGACAGGAATTGGACAGGCACGTTGACCCGGGTGGAGAACGACCCCGGCATGAACCCGAAGACCCGCTGGCCCACCTCGAAGCCGGTGACGCCGTCACCCAGCTCCGTGACGATGCCGGAGAGGTCACCACCGCCGATCCGCCCCGGATCGCCTGGATACAGACCGAGCACGTTGAGCACATCCCGGAAGTTCAGGCCCGCAGCCTCCACCCGGATCTGCACCTGGCCCGCACTCGGCGGCGGCACATGCAGCTCGACCAGATGAAGGTTGTCGATCGCGCCGCGTTCGGTCACGTCCAGGAGGTAATCAGTCGTGCGGGGTACCGGGAGATGACCGCTGCGCGCCCATGGCAGCAGCCGCGGCACCAAGTGCTTTCCTTGTCGCAGCGCCAGTTCGGGCTCGTCGGCGGGTGTGCCGAGCAGGCCGGCCAGCGAGTGCACGGCATCTTCGAATCCGTCGCAGTCGACCAGCCGGCAACGCAGCCCCGGCTGCTCGGTGATGACGGTGCGCCCGAATCCCCACAGCGCCGACTGCACCGGATCGACCGGCTCACCGGGCTCGGTCGCCACGGCCCGCTCGGTCATGATCCACAGTCCGCCGGTGAGGTTCACGTCTTGCTCGGCCTGCAGCGTCCGCACGACTGTGAGCAGCTGGTCGATCTCGGTCTCCAGCCGGCCGCCGAATTCGGCGCTCGACTCTTCTTCGTCGGGTCGCCCGGCGCTGCGCCAGACGATCCCGGAGACCGGGGCACCGCGCTCCTGAGCCTGGGCGAACAGCCGCTTTAAGGGCTCCGCATCCCCCGAAAGTGAGCTACGGTCCAACACGACAGAACCTGGAACGTCGGCGGCCAGCTCGTCAAATCCGGCGATCAGCCAGGTGCCGTCCCCGGCAGCGTTGCTCGCCGCGGGCGGCGGCACCTCCTGCCAGCCGAAGGTGTACAGGTTCCGGGTGGCATCGCCACCGAGCCCACGCAGCAACGCCTCCCGCGGAGCGCGTTTCACGGTGAACTCGCGAATCCCGCCCAGCTCGCGACCGTCCCGATCCACGAAATCGAGGTCGAAGACCTGCGTTTCGGTGTCCGAACCGCCAGCCTGCCACCGCGCGCGGCAATAGAACCGCTTTGGCAACGGCTCACGCAGCATCACCCGCCCATACCGCAGCGGCAAGAACAGATCGGGCACTTCACCCTCGGCCGCCTCGAGAATGGCCGGGAAGGCCGGGAAGGCGACACCGGTGCACAGGTCCAGTAACACCGGATGGACCGGCTCGCTACCGAGCTGTTCGGCCAGTTCCTCGCCGATGGCGATATCGCCAACCGCCTCACCGTCACCGGCCCATAGCGACTTGAGGGACGTGGACCAGGTGGGACCCCAGGTCAGCTCCATGTCGGCGAAGGTGTCGAACAACTGCTGCGGACGCGTGCGGCCCAACCGCTCGCATGCGGCCTCGATGGACTCCACCGGCTCCGACGTCAGCTCGTCGTCGGCACCGGCGGCGACCCGGCCATCGGCGTTCAACGACCACTCGGCGTCGCGTTCGCCGTAGGGGCGGCTGTGTACCTGGAAGGTCCAGCCGCCCTCTTCTTCGACCGGGTGCAGAGTCAGTTGCACCTCCCGGGAATGCTTGTCGGGCAGGATGATCGGTTCGTAGAAGAAGACATTGCGCACCTGCGCCGGCGTCCCGACCGCGGCGAGGGCCATCGTCGCGTACGTCGCGCCCGGCACGACAACGGTGCCGTAGATGACGTGATGCGCCAGCCACGGCTGCGACTTGACGGACCACCGGCTGGTGTAAACGGTGTCACCGGAAGCGAGGTCCTTTACGCTGCCCAGGATTCCGGATCCGGCAGCGCCCTGACCATCGATGCCGCGGATGTCGGCATTCTTGGGCCAGAAGCGACGGCGCTGGAACGGATAGGTGGGCAGTTCGAGTCCGTGGCGTGGCTGATGCTGCAGCGCAGAAAAGTCGGGCCGGTGCCCGGCGACATAGACCGCGGCCAGCGCCTCGGCAATCTGATGCCGGTCATCGGTCCCCTTGCGCAGGGAAGCGATGGCACGCGGTGCGGCCGAGGATTCCGGCCATGCCTGCGCCGCGGCGCCGGTGAGAATCGGTTGCGGGCCGATCTCCATCAACACCGAGCAACCCAGCGCCGCCACGGTTTGCACGCTTTCGGCGAACTGCACCGGCTGCCGCGAATGCCGCCGCCAATACTGGGCGTCCAGCGGGGTTTCCGCGGTGAGGACCGCGCCGGTGCGGTTACACACCAGCGGCAGGGTAGGAACGGCGAACTCGAACTTTCTTGCGTACGACTCGAATTCGTCGAGCGCCGGCTCCAACAGCTCGGAATGGAAGGCATGACTGGTGTCCAGCCAAGTGCAGCGGATTTCGTCGCCCGTAAGCTTGGCGACAATCTGTTCCAGATCCTCGGCCGGACCCGACAGCACCGTGTTGCGGCCGTTGTAGGCAGCGACGGAAATCCGCGCGAATTCGTCGGCGACGCGCTCCACTTGCTGGGCGTCGGCGAACACGGCCACCATCCGGCCGCCCTCGGGCAGGTTGCCGAACAGCCGGCCGCGTTCGGCCATCAGTCGTGCCCCGTCCTCGAGGCTGAACACTCCGGCCACACACGCCGCCGCATACTGGCCCACGCTGTGCCCAAGCACCACGTCCGGCTCGATGCCCCACGACTGCCATAGCCGCGCCAGGCCCATCTCCACGGCGAACAGCGCCGGCTGGGCAAAAGAGGTGTGCCCCAAGCCCTTTCTGACTTCACCGTCGGTGTCGCTGTCGGTCTCGAACAGGACCTCCAGCAACGGACGCGGCAGCAGCTCATCGATCGCTTCTGCGCATCGCTTCACGGTGTCGGCGAACACCGGCTCGGTGTCGAACAATTCGCGCGCCATCCCCGGGTACTGACTGCCCTGACCGGTGAACAACCACGCCGTCTTGGGCGGGTCACCGCACTCGCCACGCACCGCACCCGGTCCTAACCGGTTCTCGGCCAATCCGGCCAAGAGCTCGCGGGCACCCGCAACCGAATCCACGACGAGCGCGGCCCGGTGCTCGAAATGCGAACGCCCTGCCCCGGCGGTGAAGCACACATCAGCGATATCGACGTCTGGGTGCGCGTCCAACCAGGTTCCATATCGCTGCGCCAACGCCACCAGCGCCTCCGGTGACCGCGCCGACAGCGGCAACACGCCGACCGGTGCGTCTCCGGTGACCGGCTCCGGTGCCGGCTGAACGTCTTCTGCGACTGCCGATTGTGGTGGCGCCTCCTCGATCAGCACATGTGCGTTCGTGCCGGAGAACCCGAAGGAACTTGTTCCGGCGCGGCGCGGCCTGCCGTTGGCGTGCCACGGAATCGCCTTGTCCACGACGCGGACCGGCAACGAGTCCCACGGAATGTTCGGCGACGGGTTCTCAAAGTGCAGGTTCTGCGGCAGAACGTCGTGCTGCAAAGACAACACGACCTTGATCAGGCCGGCGATTCCCGCTGCCGATTCCAGGTGACCGATGTTGGTCTTCGCCGATCCGATCAGCAGCGGCCGGTTCGGGTCACGGCCGGCACCGTAGGCGGCCGCGGCGGCCTGGACCTCGATCGGGTCACCCAGCGAGGTGCCCGTGCCGTGCGCCTCAAGGTAGTCGACGTCCCCGCCCACCAGACCGGCGCGAGCCAGCGTTGCGGCGATAAGCCGTTGCTGCGCACCGCCATTGGGCACCGTCAAACCACTGGAAGCGCCGTCCTGATTGACCGCGCTGCCCTTGATGACCGCGCAAATCTCATCGCCGTCGCGCTCCGCATCGCTGAGCCTCTTGAGCACCAGAATCCCGCAGCCTTCACTGCGCGCGTAGCCGTTCGCGGCCGCGTCAAAGGTCTTGCATCGGCCGTCGGCGGAAAGCATTCTGGCGCGCGAGGTGGCAACGATGGACGCCGGACTCACCAAGACGTTCACCCCACCGGCCAGCGCCATGTCGCAGTCACCGGAATGCAACGCCTGGCAGGCCTGATGGACGGCCACCAGCGACGCGCTGCATGCGGTGTCCACCGCCATCGCCGGCCCTTCCAGCCCGAGCGCGAACGCCACCCGGCCAGCGATGACATTAAGCGCATTGCCGGTGATGAAATGGGCCTCGATGGTCTCGACCGAGTTGGCGTTCAGCAGCTGCGAATACTCGTTGGCGGCCACGCCCACGAACACGCCGGTTCGACTGCCGCGCAACGACGCGGGCGCATACCCGGCACGTTCCAGGCCCTCCCACGCAATTTCCAGCATCAACCGCTGCTGCGGATCCATCCACACGGCCTCGCGCGGGGAGATGCCGAAGAACTCCGGATCGAATCCGTCGATGCCTTCGAGGTATCCGCCGTAGCGCGTGTAGATCTTGCCCGGCGCCTCGGGATCCGGGTCGTAATACTCGTCGACATCGAAGCGGTCGTCGGGAATCTCCCGGATCGCATCGACAGCGCCGGACAGCAACTCCCAGTACGCCTCGGGATCGGGCGCGCCGGGAAAACGGCAGGCGACCGAGACGATCGCGATCGGCTCGTCACTGCGCATCGGCGCTACCGGAGCGGCCGGTGCCGCCGCCGGTGCGCTGGGCGCCGGTGCGCCGATGCTGAGGACGTCGCTGAGCAGGAAGTCGGCCACGTCGACCAGGCGCGGGTAGTCCATCGCCAGGGTCGACGGCAACTCCTTGCCCACGGACTGTTCGAGCCGGCGCCGCAGTTCCACGGCCATCAGTGAATCCATGCCGACGTCGAAGAATCCGGCCTCGTCGCGGATCTCCGACGCGTCGATGCGGGTCACCTCCGCGACGACGTCGCGCAGATAATCCACGACGAGTTTCTTGCGCTGCTGCGCCGGAGCGAGGGTGAGCTGCTCGACCAGCTGGGTGCTTCCAGTCCCCGACGCTGCCGGCACCGACTCGGGCACCTCACGCTGCAACTGCGCGAAGAATGACCGTTTCCCCGCCACCTGGTAGAGCGGCAGGAAGCTGGCCCAGTCGATCCGGGCCACGACCCCGTGTGATGCGCCCTTGCCTGAAGACGCCATGAGTTCGGCCATCCCAGCCAATGCATCCGCAGGCGACAATGGCCGGACCCCGCGCTTATCCAGTTCCGCGCGGGCGGCCTCGTCGGCCATGCCCGCCCCTAACCACGGCCCGAAGTTGACGCTGATCCCGGGAACACCCTGCTCGCGCTGCCGCCAGGCCAACCCGTCGAGGAAGGCGTTGGCCGCGCTGTAAGCGGTCTGGCCGCCGGCACCCCATACCCCGGCAATCGAGGAGGTGCTGAGGAAGAAGTCCAGCTTCAGGTCCGCGGTAGCTTCGCTCAAATTCCAAGCACCCCAGACCTTCCCGGCGAACACTCGATCGACTTCGGCTTGATGAGATTCGAAGTCCAAGGCCTGCAGTGGGGTGGTGCTGATCTCGCCTGCGGCGTGCACGACGCCGGCCAGCGGCGGCAGTTCGGCCCGCACAGTCGACAAGACGCGAGCCACGTCGTGCGGGTTGGCAACGTCGGCCGTGACGACCCGGACTTCGCAGCCGGACTGTTCGCGTATCGCGTCGATGCGCTGTTGTACGGCGTCGCTGGGTGCGCGTCGGCTGGTGAGCACCACATGCCGGGCGCCGTGGGCGGCCAGGTAACCGGCGACTTCCAGTCCGATCGCACCCAGCCCGCCGGTCACCAGATAGGTCGCGTCATCGCGCAGGACCAGCGGTGTTCCGGTCGGTTGTCCTGCGCGTCGAGTCAGCCGGGGAACGTAGGCCGCTTGGTCGCGAAGCGCGATTTGGTCTTCTCCGACCGGGGCCGCCACCAGCTGGTCGATCAGCCGGGACCAGACCCCGTCGTCCGAGCCACCACGTCCAGACAAATCTGCCAGTCCGCCCCACAGTCGTGGGTATTCCAGCGAGGCGGCCCGACCGAACCCCCACAGGCCGGACTGCGCCGGCGACACCGCGTCGGCGCTGGTGACCCGTTGTGCGTCACGGGTTACCAACCAGATGGGCGTACGGAGTTCAGCGGCGGCCGCGGCGCGGAAGAGTCGTCGTGTCCCGCTCAAGACTTGGTGTTGCATCCGCAATAGCGACTGCGTCGACGGCGAGGTGTCCGCGAGGGCCGAGAGATGCAGGATTCGGGTGGTTGGTTCCTCCGCGACCGCGGCGCGCAACGCGTCTGCGAGCCGCTCTTCATCAGCGTCGGAGGCCGGCAACCCAAGGATCCGGTGCCGGTGCCCACCCGCAGTCAGCACGTCGACCAATGGCTGAACTGCCTCGGCATCATCACTAATAAGGAGCCAGGCAGATCCCTCGCCGGCTTTCGCGCTGGAGGCAGACTTCTCCCAGCGAATCTCGTAGCGGGAGTCCGTGATGGACTGAGCTCCGCGCTGCTGGTTGTGTTGTGCGGCAAGCTGTGTCAGCACATCGAGGGTTTGCTGGTTGCCGCTCCCACCGTTGAGCAGCGCGGCGAGTTCCTCGATCCGGCCGTCCTCCAGGAGCCCGACGGCTTCGGTACGCATGGCTGCGTGCTGGTTCGAAGTCTGGGTGGGCGCGACCCGCTCCTCACGGAACCAGTACTGGCGATGCTGGAACGGATAGGTGGGCAGGTCTAGCTTGCGCGCCGGCGCCTGCGCGAGGGCGCCGAAGTCGGGCACGTGGCCGACGATGTAAGCGTTGGCAAGGGCTTCGGTGACCTGTCGGTGGTCAGCGATGTTTTTCCGCAACGACGCGACCGCCCGCGGCGCGGTGGCCGGGTCCGGCCATGCCCGCATGGCCGCGGCGGTAAGCACCGGCTGCGGACCGACCTCCAGCAGCATCGTGCACCTGAGATCGGACAGCGTGTGCACACTTTTTGCGAACTCGACCGGTTGCCGCGCGTGGCGGCGCCAATACGCGCCGTCCAGTTTCGCACTTCTGCCCAGGGCCGCTCCGGTGCGGTTGCACACCAATGTCCTTTGCGGCGAACGGAACTCGAACCGGTTCGCATACGACTCGAATTCGTCGAGGACCGGATCCAGCAGCGCCGAATGGAAGGCGTGGCTGGTCTCCAGCCAGTCGCAGCGCACACCGTCGTCGGTTAGCTTCGCAACGGCCTGTTCCAGGTCCTCCCCTGGTCCAGACAACACCGTGTTGGCGCCGTTGTAGGCGGCCACCGACAGGCTCGGGAACTCGTCGGTGAGGCTTTCCACCCGCTCGGCGGCGGCGAAGACCGCGGCCATGCGACCGCCGGCGGGCAGGCTGCCGAACAGGCGTCCGCGCTCGGCCAGCAACAACATGCCGTCCTCGAGGCTGAACACTCCCGCGATGCAGGCCGCCGAGTATTGGCCGACGCTGTGACCGATTACCACGTCGGGTTCGAAGCCCCATGACTGCCAGAGCCGGGCCAGGCCCATCTCCAACGCGAACAAGGCGGGTTGGGCATAGGCGGTCTGCCGCAGCGTGTCTTCGCCATCCGGATCGAAAATGACGTCCAGCAACGGCCTTTCGAGCACATCGGCGACCGCCGCGGCGCACCGGGTCATTGTCTCGGCGAACACCGGCTCGGTCTCGAACAGCTCGCGGGCCATGCCGGCGTACTGGCTGCCTTGCCCGGTGAACAACCACGCCGTCTTCGGCTTGTCGGTGCACTCCCCCCGCAGCAATCCGGGTGCGGGGCGATTGTCGGCCAGCGCGCCGAGTGCCTCGCGCGCGGATTCGGTCGAATTGACCACCAAAGCGGCCCGGTGTTCGAAGTGCGATCGCCCGACCCCGGCGGTGAGGCACACATCGGCCAACGTGGCCTCCGGATGCGCGGCCAACCAGTTGCGGTATCCGTCGGCGAGCTGCACCAACGCCTCCGGGCTGCGTGCCGAGAGCGGCAACACGCTGAAGCGCCGATCGTCAGCGGGCGCCACCGGTGCCCCAGAAACCTGGCCCACCTCAGCGGGCGCTTCTTGGATGATGACGTGCGAGTTGGTCCCCGAGAACCCGAATGAACTGATCCCGGCAATGCGGGGCCGCCCGTCACGCACCCAGGGCAGGGCCTTGTCCACCACCCGGACCGGAAGCCGGTTCCACGGAATGTGCGGCGAGGGGTTCTCGAAGTGGAGGTGCTTCGGCAATTCCTCGTGCTCGAGCGAGAGGATGACCTTGATCAGGCCCGCGATCCCCGCGGCTGCTTCCAGATGCCCGATATTCGTTTTCACCGACCCGACCAGCAGCGGCCGGCTGGGGTCGCGCCCGATGCCGAGCGCCGCACCGGCCGCTTGAATCTCGATCGGGTCACCCAGCGATGTCCCGGTGCCGTGCGCCTCCAGGTATCCGACGTCGCCGGGGGCGACGCCGGCGTGCTGCAGCGCCTCGGCGATGACGCGTTGCTGGGCGACACCGTTCGGCACGGTCAAACCACCCGATGCGCCATCCTGGTTGATCGCGCTGCCCCGGACCACGGCCCGAATCCGGTCACCGTCACGGATCGCGTCCTCGAGCCGCTTCACGACAACGACGCCGACGCCCTCGCCGCGGACATAGCCGTCGGCGGCCGCATCGAAGGTCTTGCACCGGCCGTCCGGAGCCAGCATGTGCGCGTGCGAAAAGGTCATCGCGGTCTTCGCGCTGAGCAGGACGTTCGCGCCGCCGACCAGCGCGAGGTCACACTCCCCGAAGCGCAGCGCCTGGCACGCCTGATGGACTGCCACCAGCGACGAACTGCACGCCGTGTCGACGGTGACCGCCGGGCCCTGCAGCCCCAGCCCGTAACTGATCCGGCCCGCTCCAGCGGCGGCCGATGTGCCAATCGCCACGTACGCCTCGATCTCGGCGTAACTCAGCTGTTCCGATATCAGTCCCAGGTAGTCGTGGGTGCCCAGACCAATGAACACACCGGTCCTGGTGCCCGCCAAAGCCGATGGCGCGGTCCCTGAATGCTCCACTGCTTGCCATGCCGTCTCCAGCAACAGCCGGTGCTGCGGGTCGATCAACATCGTCTCCCGCTTCGACAGCCCGAAGAACGGCGCGTCGAACCCCGTCGCATCATCGATGAAGCCGGCCCGACGCGTAACGATCTTCCCGGGAGCGTCGGCGTCCGGGTCGTAAAATTCGTCGACATCCCACCGGTCCTGGGGGACCTCCGAGATCGCATCCCGACCTTCGGACAGCACATCCCAGAACTCGTCCGCATTCGCAGCGCCCGGAAGGCGCAGCGCGTAGCCGACTATCGCAAAACCCTCACCCATTGCGTCGGTGGCCGGCAGAGAGTGTTTTTGGAGGTCGGTCATTTCCGACCGCCCGTCAACTCGTGTTGCTTCTCGTCGTTGATTAAGACGAAAAAGCTGCCACTGCCATCATCAAACGGATTGATGCTCAACCGCGTCTCCAGACCATCTAATCGACATGGGTGTAACAAGTTCCAAACCATACTTGCTGGGTGAGACGGCTGTCATGCGAATCGGTAATTGGTGCGCCGAGGCAATCGGCCCGACGTGGCCGGCGCCGATCACCCCGACAGCCCGCCGTAACCGATCAGCAACCCGCTTGAGGCGGGCGAAATTTTCCAGGAGATCGGCGGCGGCCGCGGCGCTTTTGGCGGGCTCGGTCATCCGGGTGGCGAGCTCGCGGGCCCGGGCGACGTACTGCGGGGCGAGGATGGTACGCAAATCCGCGACCAGCGATTCCTCGGTAGCGGTCGAAAAGCGCCGGGCGGTGCCCACCTTGAGCCGTTTGACCGCACCTCCGTAGACCGCGTGAACGAGGTCCCAAAAGAGGATCAGTTGAGGGATTCCCGCGCGCATGGCAATAGGCGTGGTGCTCGAGCCGCCGTGATGGACGACCGCGCGACAGGCGGGAAAGACGGTCGCGTAATTCATCGTGCCCACCACCTTGACGTGGTCGAAATGCGGGACGTCGCTGTAATCAGTTCCGGCGGCGCCAACCAATGCCCGCTCACCTAACTGCGCGCAGGCCGCGGCGATCATGGCGATCGTGTCGGCCGGAGATTCGACCGGAATGCTGCCGAACCCGAAGAAGATCGGCGGTGTTCCCGCGGCGATCCAGGACGCGACCTCCTCATCGGCATCCGTCTGCAATTCCAGCGTCAGCGTGCCGACAAATGGCCTATTGAAGGGCTTCCGCCCATCGCGATTCGCCCATTCGGCTGCCAGCCCGGGAAAGCACGCCTCGTCGTAGGCCTGGATTTCCAGCGATCCGCGTTCGGTAATCCGTCGCGGTGCGGAGCCTGTTGCCTTCGGTAGGCCAAGTTCTTGGCGCTGGGCATCCTCGGCCTTCTTCGTCCCACGCCAAGACACCCACCAGAACGCCGTCACTGCCGAGCGGCCCAACGGCGCCGGCAGGAATCGCAGGGTCTGGCCGTTGGGCCGCAGCGGGAAGTAATGCAACGTGGCCAACGGGATGTCGTAATACTCCGCTACGTTGGCAGCGGCGTCCTCGAAATTGATGCCGGTGAAAATCAGGTCGGCCCCGTCCGCCAGCGACATCAGCGTCGTGCTCATTTCCTGCCAACCCTGGATAAGGGGCCCCGCAATTTCGAGTCGCGACCTGATCAGATCCCGGATCCTCCAGGGGCGGCTGAAGAAACACGTCCAGAAGTCGCGATGCGAGTCCAGAATGGACTGCGCCTCCGGTCCGAAGCCGACCGCCGCGACCCCAGCCGCCTCCGTGAAGCCGACCAGGTCGGGTGGGACGGCCATGCACACGTCGTGCCCTCGGCGCACCAGCTCGCGGCCGACAGCGAGGTTGGGCTCGACATCGCCGCGACTTCCCCAGCTTGCCAGCACAAACTTCATCGCGGATCCCAGCCTTTCACCGTGCGCGGTCTGCGCAATGAAATCGGCAGCCTCACGCTCCCGGCTCAGCCGCCCGGCAGCATATCTCGGTCTCCGCGCTATCGATCTGGACCCCGAAAGTTTTGCGCAAGCGGCCGGTTACACCGGCCCGTCGCAGGAAAGCCCGGTGTCTGCGCGCAAATCGCCAAGGCCGCACTTCGCCTGATACCGTTACTTCGGCGGAGATGCAGCGCCCGCGGCAAGAAATTCGTTCAGATACCGGGGCGGCTTCAGGTTAAGCAGGCGCGCGCGGTCGGCCTTGAGATCCGCGTAAGTGAGCGCCTCGACCTGCTCCGCCGAGTAGGACAATGTCGATTCGGGAGTTCCTTTTCGTACGAACCCGACGCCCTGGTCGCACTTCAGCACGCCGACCAGCAGGTCGGGCCGGGTACTGCGCAGCTGGACGATCGCTTTCCAGACGTCGCCGTTCCATATACCGATCACCAGCGGCCCTGACTGCTGCGCGATAAAGTCGTCCCACGACTCCGCGCGGCGGCCGGCCAAGGCGAACGGGGGGTTGCAGTCGTGCAGGAAAATGACGCCGTCGTCCCGCAGATAGGGCAGGGTTTTCTCGACGTCGCGCACGACCTGTTCATAGGTGTGGAGCCCGTCGATCAAGGCGACGTCGATGGGGTGCTGCTCGAGGAACGCCGTTTCGTTCGCCAAGAAGTCGTCGCTGGTCGTCTCGAAGTAGTGAGTCTCGCGTCCCTTTGCGTCGGCGAGTTCGCGGGTGCGCTCCGAGAGCTTGAACGCCGGGTCGACGGCGATCTTCACATCGGCGCTGATCCGCTGGAACGCCTGTCCCCGCGAAACGCCGATCTCCAGATAGACGGGTTTCACTCGCCCTTCGAGCGCCCGCTGCACGGCCCTGATCCGGTTCATGCCCGGCAACGCGTCCGCCAACATCACCAGCCCGTTGTTGATGTTCACGCGACGATCCTCTCCATTAAAGGGGTTTCTGACAAGGAGTACGCCAGGGCGCCAAGACACGCCTCTTTTCGGTTCCGTCTGCCCCCTGCGCTGCGCGCGCAGATTCTTCGGGGGTGCGCCAAATCTTCACCCTCGACGCAGAATTCGACCTCACGAAAGGGCGCGTCAGCTGTGCGATCCACGGCCGGTGATGTTACCGCCCCGACCGCACGTCCCTAGCGTGAATGAAGAGAACAGATGTCTGCCGGCGAGGCGCCGAATTCCGCGAGCGACTCGCGGGCCGCCAGACCGGTCCGACGATCGGTGCTCCCTACCGATCACGCTATGTCTTGCTCACGCCTGACGAGCCCGGTCAAGCTTGCCCAGACCGGTAATCTCAAGGCTAACCGACTTCCGTTGTCCAGCAGCACCAAGTATGAAAAGGATATCGCCTGGCGGTGCGCCCAACCAAAATCGCCAAAACCGCCTGCGAAAAAATGTCCATGCGTAGCTACCGTCGCCCGACCAACCAATACCCTGCAATCCAGAGCAGGCCGTACACCAAGCGCTTCCAACGCGCAGTAACCATCTCGAAATTCATCTCCATGGCCTCGAGGCCCCAAGCCCGGTATCGCCATTCCAGCTCGTACTTGCGCTGAAATTCATAGAACGCCAGCATTTCACCGTTAGTGACAAGGTACTCATCAAAAACAAGGATGGATCCTTCGACGAAGCGATCCTTGCAGGTTTCTAACGCATGCAGGCAACTCTCATATGTATCCAAATCCATGTGGAAAAACCTGATCGGGGCAGCTGGTCGGTCGGCCAAGAATGGGGCCAACGTCTCATAGGTGCTTCCCTTGATGAACTGCACGTTGCGACCGAGCGCGGCAGGCAGCCCGTCCTGCAAGCTCACGCCGGTATCCCGGATAAAACGTTGTGCGAACGGTTCTGATAGTGAAAAGGTTCCACGCTTGACGAGGATCTGGTCGTCGATTTGCCAGTCTTCAACAAGGCCCTCAAAGGTATCGAAGCCGTACACGTTGCGGCCGGAGGCATCAGATATCAGCCTTGTCGACCAGCCGATCCAGACCCCTAGATCAAGCAGTAGTTCGTCAGCATCCTGGCGGCCCGGTTTCGGCAGGCGCGATGCTTCCCACAATAGGGTGTGGCCTCGAATCCTGCACCGCCGGATATCCTCGAGCGTGCTGCCGATAAACGTGCGATATGCGTCGTCATATACCCTGGTGTCCCGAGCGTATAAGTTGGGAATGTAGCGGTCGCGATCCCGATAAGCAAGGCGTGCACATAGGAGCAACAGTAGGAGTATGCCAATTGCGACGAGGAGTACCGGCTCGAAATAACATGCCGTCACCACAAGCAGCGCGATGCCAACGAGAATCGCTTTCCATATACGATGCAGGCTCGTCCGATCCACTGTCTGGTTCGTCCGATCCACTGTCCGGTTCTCGATCACGCCCAACGTTTCACCTCCAGGTTCCCGGACAGACTAGGCCCTACTAGATGAGCATGGCACCCGAATCCGCTGACCGATTCGCTGATTCGACGCGGCCCACAATCCCGCCTAGCGCTGTGTCGGCATGACTCCCCTCTCGCGCCGAGCGCTGGTCTCAAGACTTCCGGGGAATCCAAGAGATCAATCCGCCGGCCATCCGTTCCAGCCGGTATAGCCGCTCAACCTCGGCTCATGAGGATACGAAGGGCTGTCGTGCACCGCGACAGCATGAGCGGCATCCGGTTCGTCTCCAGGGTCTCTCAGATGCACGTTGCACAGATCTTCACTCCGAGCGTTGAACAGGTGTGTGATAATGCGCTCGGCTCGAAGAACGCTTCCTCTAACCAAGTAGGTGACCTTGCGCCAGGCCGACAGCGTTAGCCCTACCGAAGAAGTACAGAGCCGGCGCTCGCCACACAAGGAATTTCGTCCGGACATCGAGGGTTTGCGCGCCGTCACGCTGTTCGCCATTCTCGGCTTTCACGCTGAGGTGCCGGGTTTGCGTGGTGGGTTCGTAGGCCCGGACGTGTTCTTCGTCATCTCGGGCTTTTTGATCACCGGGCAACTCTGGCGCGAGGTGAGCAGCACCGGCACTCTCGGGCTGAGCCGCTTCTATGGGGGGCGGGCCCGCCGACTGCTTCCGGTGGCGGCCACGGTCGGCGTCGTCACCGTGATCGCCTCGGCTTTCCTATTACCGCCGTTGCAGGCCAGCAGAGCCATTTGTGATGGCATCGCCAGCGCGTTGTACGTGCCTAACTTCTGGTTTATCGCAGAAGGCGTCCACTACTTCGGCGGGCACCAGCCGCCCTCGCCGTTCCAGCACTACTGGACTTTGGGCGTCGAGGAACAGTTCTATCTGGCGTGGCCGGTCCTAATCATCGGCACCGCCTGGCTCATTCGGCGTATGCGCCGGGGCACCAAGGCCACCATGACCCAAGCCCCATTGCCGAAACGCCCGTATCTGGTGGTCTTTACGCTGATTGCGGTCACGTCGTTTGCGCTGTCGCTGGTGGTCACCTACGTCATGCCCGCCGTGGCGTACTTTTCGCTGCCCACCCGGGCCTGGGATTTTCCCGTCGGCGCCCTGGTGGCCCTCACCGCCGACCAGTGGCGTCGACTACCCCCACGAGCTGCCGTGATCACGGGATGGGTTGGGCTGGGGGCGATCCTGGTGGCCTGCAACCAATTGACCACGGCCATGCCCTATCCGGGTACCGCCGCGCTGTTACCCGTGCTGGGCACGGCGCTGGTGATCGGCGCCGGCTGCGCGACACCCACACAGGGGTGCGGTCGCGTCCTGGCACTGGCACCGATGCGCGAGACCGGCCGGTTGTCGTACTCGTGGTATCTGTGGCACTGGCCGGTGCTGGTGCTCGTACCCGCATTGCTGGGTCACCCGCTCGGGTTGGCCGGCAGGTTGGCGTTGGTCCTCTTCTCTGGCGTGCTGGGGATGCTCACCCTGCGTTTCATCGAGAATCCGCTGCGATTCGCCGCTCCGTTGCGCAGGTCTCCGCGCGCCAGTCTCGCGGTTGGCGCCGCCGCCACCGTGATGGCGGCCTGTGTCGGCGTGGCGCTGCTGTTTTCGGTGCCTGCCCCGCTCGGCCACGGTGCGCCGGCTGCGCAGCTGGCCATCACCGCCGCGCCTGTCCCCATAGGCGACAACATGGACGCCTACGACGCGGCGGTGCAGCAGGGGTTCGCACAGGTGCAGGCCGCGGTCACAGCGTCGGCCGGGCTCCAAGCCGTCCCGTCGAACCTGAACCCGCCGCTCGCGGGCGCGGCAGCCGAACTCAAGGCCATGTTGTGGAACGGCTGCCTGCGCGAACCGTTCCAAGCTGGACAGCCCGAGTGCGCGACGGGCGATACCGCCTCGACGACGACGGTGGCCCTGGTCGGTGACTCACATGCCGCGATGTGGAATCCGGCGTTCCAGCAGATCGCCGCGCAGCGACACTGGCGGCTGGAGATGCTGGCCAAGGGTGCCTGCCCATTGCTGGACTTGCCCATCGCGAACCAACTCTTCAGTGGCCTGGTCGAACGCTTTGAGCACTGCGAGCAATGGCGCGGTCAGATCATGGCCCGGTTGCGCGCCGAGCACCCACGGCTGATCGTGGTGGGCCTGTGGCGGGGATACGGTGCGGGCAACGGCAATGGCTGGATGTCAGGTTTCACGTCATACGACCGGGCGTGGATCGAAGGCTTGACCGCCCTGGTGCAGCAGTTGCGTGGCACCGGCGCCAAGGTGCTGGTGCTCGGGCCGACCCCGGATCCGCACACATATGTGCCCATCTGCCTGTCCGGGCACCTCGACAACGCCACGGCCTGCTCGCCGCCTCGGTCGAGAGCGGTCAACGAAGCCGGCATCGCAGCCGAGTCCGCCGCCACCAAAGCCGGCGGCGGACAATACACCGACCTCACCGAACTGTTCTGCACCACAAACCGCTGCCCGGTCGTCGTTGGCAACACGATGGTCTACATCGACGACGAACACATGACGCTCGAATACTCCCGGCTGTTGGCACCGGTAATGGGGGCGCTGGCCGACCGTGCGCTCGCCCCCGGTTGACATGTTGCAAATTGTTGTCTGTCGACTTAGCGAAGCCCCAAAGCGAAAAAGTGCGCCGCAACCGCGCGAGCCATTGGGATAACCACTCCAGACAGGAACCGGAGGCGTCGGCTGTTGTCAACACCCGTGCTCATCACTGGCGGGGCAGGATTCATTGGGTCCGCGCTCTCGCGCCGTCTCGTCACAGCGGGTTATGACGTCGCTGTGATGGACGTCTTGCACCCGCAGGTGCACGGCGAACATGCAGAGATCGACCTGCCACCATCCGTGCGGTTGTTCACCGGCGATGTCACTCATGCCCCTGACTGCGATGCGGTGCTGCGGTTGTTCCAACCTTCCCAGATCGTCCATCTGGCGGCCGAGACAGGAACGGCGCAGTCGCTTTCCGAGGCGACGCGCCATGGTTCGGTGAACGTGGTGGGAACGACTCAACTTCTTGATGCCCTGAGCCGCTCAGCACAGGTGCCCGACCAGCTGGTCCTGGCGTCGTCGAGAGCCGTCTACGGCGAGGGCGCTTGGCAATACGGCTCACAGATCTTCTACCCGCAGCCCCGCAGCCACGCTCAGCTCCTGGCCGCTATCTGGGATCCGCAAGGGCCCACGAACGATCCGGCAGTCCCGCTTCCGAGCTGCGCCGGCCGAACGGAGCCCCGGCCCACCAACATTTACGCCGCGACCAAACTCGCCCAGGAGCACATCTTGGCCGCCTGGACCGCCGCACACGACACCAATCTGAGCGTGCTGCGGCTGCAGAATGTCTACGGACCAGGCCAGTCGCTGACCAATTCGTACACCGGAATAGTCGCTCTTTTCGCGCGATTGGCGCGCCAGCAGCGCCGGTTGGAAGTCTACGAAGACGGACGGATCCTGCGCGACTTCATCTATATAGACGACATCGCCGAGGCGCTGTTCGCTGCGATCGAGAGACCTGCAACTGAATCACGCTGCCTCGACATCGGGTCGGGTATCCCGACCACCATCCATGAGCTGGCTCAAAAGATCGCCGCCATCTGCGGTGCCCCCGAACCGAGCGTCGTGTCGAAATTCCGCGACGGTGATGTACGCGCCGCAAGATGCAACATCGAGCCGGCAAAGAACGAGCTCGACTGGCGTCCGAAGTGGACGCTCGAGGACGGTCTGCGTGCCCTGCTTGACTGGATCGGCGAGCAGCCCGAATCACCGCTCGAGCCAAGCAATCACACGCGGATGACAGCCCGACTGAAGTAGCACAGGATGAGTAGCCGTTAACGGCGCCCCACTTCAAACTGCAGGCCTGCCGTCGCCGATCAGCCAACACGCTTGAGGCGGGCGAAATTTTCTACAAGATCAGCGGCGGCGATAACGCTATCGGTTGGTTTGGTCATCCGGGTGGCGAGCTCGCGGGCCCGGGTGAGGTATCCCGGGGCCAAGATACGGCGCAAATCCGCGACCAGCGATTTCTCGGTAGTGGCCGAAAAGCGCCGGGAGGTGCCCACCTTCAGTTTTTTGACCCGAACTCCCCAGATCAGCTGATCGGCCCCTGTCCAGAGGATCAGCGTGGGCACTCCGCCACGCAGGCTCGCGGCTGTGGTGCCCGCGCCACCGTGGTGCACGACCGCGCGGCAAGCGGGAAAGGTGGCAGCGTAATTCATCGTGCTCACCACCTTTACGTGTTCCGAATGGGTGAGGCGACTGTAGTCAGTCGCGGCGGCACAAACCAAAGCCCGCTCGCCTAACTGCGCGCAGGCCGCGCCGATCATCGCGATGGTGTCGGCCGGGGATTCGACCGGGATGCTGCCGAACCCAAAGCAGATCGGCGGTGTCCCCGCGGCAATCCACGACAAGACCTCGTCATCGGTATCCGTCGGCAACTCCATCGTCAGCGTGCCGACAAAGGGGCGCTGGCGATCCCACTTTGCCCATTCGGCTGCCAGCCCGGGAAAGCACACCTCGTCGTAGGCCTGAATTTCCAGCGATCCACGCTCAGCGATCCGCCCCGTCCAGGGGCCAGTTGCCTTCGGCAGACCAAGCTCACGGCGCTCTGCGTCCTCGACCTTCCTCGGTCCGCGCCAGCACCACCACCAGAACACCCTCATTGCCAAGCGGCCTAATGGTGCGGGCAGGAAGGACAGAAGCTGGCCGTTGGCCCGCATTGGGAAGTAATGCAGCGTGGCCAACGGAATGTCGCATGACTCCGCGACGTTGGCAGCGGCGTCTTCGTAATTCATACCGGTGACGAGTAGGTCGGCCCCTTGCGCCAGCGATGTCAGCGTCTTGTTGACCCCCGCCCTGCATTGCGTTAGAGGATCTGAAACTTCGCGCCACTTCGTGCCCAGCTTCTGGACCCTCCAGAAGTTGCGGAAGAAATACGTCCAAAAGTCGCGATACGGGTGCAGAATGGCATTCAAATCAGATCCGTATGCGACCGCCGCGAGCCCAACCGACTCGGCAAAGGCAACGAGGTCAGGTGGGACGGCCAAGTGCACATCATGCCCGCGACGCACCAACTCGCGGCCGACAGCGGCGCAGGGCTCGATTTCGCCGCGGCTCCCCCAGTTTGCCAGCACAAATTTCATCGCGGATCCTGACCTTTCACTTCCCATGCGCATTCTGCGGAATGAAAGCGGCGGCCCCGCACCCCTGGCTCAGCCGCCCAGCAGCATAACCCGACGCCCGCGCGCTATCGACCTAAAAGCCCGAAATCAAATTTTGGGCGCACGGCCGATAACACCGACCGTCGCGGGAGAGCCCATAGACCATCCTTCAGCCGCAGCGGCGCAGGAGTTTCGCCACGACTTCCCAGGCATGCCAACATAAATTTCATCGCACAGGTCCTAGCGATCAAGGATCGCTAGGTAGGTGCTGCCCGTGCGCCAGGCCGTTCTGCACCACTGGGAGCACCTGACGCTCGAATACTCCCGGCCGTTGCCACCGGTTAATCGGGGCGCTGGCTGACCGCGCGCTCGCCCACGGTTGACACGCTGAGCCGCTACGCGGGATCGACGAACAGGTCCGCAAGGCCGAACGCGCCGTCGACCCGGCACGCCCCAGTCAAGCGAAACCGCGACATCCACCTGTCCGGCGCGACCAACAGCGTCAACCGCACGCTGGAGGCCAAAAACCGCGCGCTGACTGCCGTTGAGGAGCCGCGTGACACTCGCCCGGGGGGCTGGCCCTGCGCCGCCTCACTCTTTGGCGAAGCAGTAGATCCGGTAACTGACGTCATTGTTTAGCAGTCTGCGGTAGAGAGTCACCCATATCGCAAAGCCGAAGGACGCCTGAAGGCGAGCCTGCTTAAACAGCAGCACCGGATATAACTTCTCCACCCCCCGCGCAACCTGCTCATTGACCACCCTTTCCGATATGAGCCGCATGGGGGCGTCGCCCAACTCCTCCTCCCACTTGGGGATTTCTTGGCGCCGGCGGGCATCGGTGTATAAGAAATGGCCTCCGGGGCGCAGCACGCGCGCCACCTCGTCAAGGAACCGGGGAAACCGAGGGTAGCAGTGCGAGGCTTCGATATTGATCACTGCGTCGAAGGATTGATCGGGGAAGGGCAGCTTCTCGGCGTTGCCCTCCACGAAATCCAGACCGGGCAGTTGGTGCTTTCTTCGACAGAAGTCCAAGCCGACCGGGTTCAAATCCAGCCCGGTGTAGGAGGCGGGGCCAAGCGTGCGCATCACGTATGACGCGCCGCCGCCGTGCCCGCAACTAACCTCGAGCACCCGTTTTCCGGTGAGATCCACTTGGGCTGCCACGCGGTGGTAAAGCTGAATGGAGTACCGATTGGGTTCGTCGGATTCCGCCAACGGCAAGGCCATCGGCGGATCTTCCTCGTAGCCCCAGTTGAGGAAGACCTTATCCTCATTGCTCAAATACCGGCTGTGGAGGCGATACCAGTACTTGTTGAATATCGGATGAGTCCGTCGATCTTTCCGATCTTTGCGGCTTTTCAGAAGATCTGCAGGTGGGGTCATAAGTACCTCCTCACGAAGAAACCTGCCGGGATGGGGTAACTAACGGGCGGTTTGGTCGACTGATCGGTGGAGTATGACACGACCCGCGCGGGGCAAGGCGGTGAATGGGCACGATCTCCCCGATCGCACCGCCCGGTCGCAGGCTCATCGGCCGCCTCACGACGAATCCCCCGCGGATTCTTCGAGGTACCAGGGGTTGGCCCGCGCCCATTCGATGGTGCGGCGGATCCCTTCCTCGACGTCGACCTGCAGGCGCCATCCCAACTACCCGCTGCGCCTTGGTCGAGTCGGGGATACGACGGGGGATGTCCTCATAGCGACCCCCATAGCGCGCTGCAGTGTCAACAGCTTCGGCGTCAGACACCGAGTCGACATTCGCGATCTTGATCGCCAGATCGACAACCTCACCGACAGTCGTCTCGGTCATGCTCCCGATGTTGAACGCCTCACCGATCGCCGCGTCGCTGTCGGCCGCGAGCAAAGTGCCGGCGATGGCGTCGTCGACGTAGGTGAAGCAGCGTGTCTGGTCACCCGAGTCGTAGAGCAACGGCTGGCGGCCATTGAGGATCCGGTGAATCGTCTGCGAAACCACGAATATCGGATTCTGCCGCGGGCCGTACACATTGAAATAGCGAACTACCGTCACCGGCAGTCCGTAGGCGGTCGTGCATCGCGAAGACCAGATGTTCGGCCATGGCCTTGCTGGTGCTGTAGCTCCACCGCGCGGTCCTTGTCGAACCGAGGACGCGATCGTCGTCCTCGGCGAACGGCGGGTTGGGGTTCTTCCCAAACACCTCAGAGGTGCTGGCGAACACCACGCGTGTTCCGTTCCGATGGCTCAGTTCGAGGACGTTGCGGGTGCCGGTCACGTTGACATCGAGAACCCGCAGCGGATCGTTGAGATAGTTTTTGACACCGACGACCGCGGCCAGGTGGAAGACCGTGTCGACGCCGGGAGTCAGGGCTTCTTCGAGCGCGGACAGATCAGTGACATCGCCTTGCACGAACCGGAAGTTGGCATGCCGGTCGAAGTCGATGCTGGTGTCGCGGGTGTTCTTTGCGAAGTCGAACACCGTGACCGAGTCTCCACGGTCCAGCAGTGCGGAGACCAAGTGCGATCCGATGAAGCCGTAACCGCCCGTCACGACGACATTGGACATATTTGCTCTTTCGTTTCCACGTATCGGTTTACGTTCACCTATCGGCCGATCCCCTTGTAGACGAACCCGGCGGCACGCACTGCCGCGGGGTCGAAGCTGTTCCGTCCATCGAGGAATACGCATCCGGCTGCCGTCAGGTCCGCGAGCCGGGCCAGCGGGATCTGGTGGAACTCTCGGTGCCCCGCGAGCACCACCAAGGCATCGGCATCCTCGACCGCCGACTCGATGTCCGCGGTCAGGGGGATCCTCGTCACCGAATGGGCCTCCTCGCCCACCACCCACGGATCATGGACCGAAAGGTGGCAGCCGGACTCCTCGAGCAAGGCGACTGACGTACTTGGTGGGCGTGAGCCGGCAGTCGCCGGTGTTGTTCTTGAACGCGATGCCCAGCACCGCGATCCTGCTGGTCTCGATCGCCTTGCCCTGATCGGCGAGAAGCTGCTTGAGCAGCCCGTAGGTGTAGGCGGGCATCGTGTCGTTGACAGTCCTCGACGTCCGCGGAATTGCCAGGTCCAAACCCGAGGGACTGTCCCAGATGGTTGACGAACCACGGATCCTTCGTCAAGCAGTAGCCGCCGACGCCCATGCTCGGCATCAAGATGTTCGACGTTGTGGCTGCCCTTCGGCATCGAGTTGGCCGCGTCGATGACCTGGAGCGCGTCCATGTCGAGCCGGTCGCACACCTTGGCCAGTTCGTTCGCGATCGCGACGTTGAGGTCGATCCAGAGGTTGTCCGCAAGCTTGACCATCTCGGCCGTCCGCGGATCCTCGACGACGATGGACTCCACTCCCAGGGCATGTCGCCACAGTGTGGCGCAGGCGCGAGCGCTGCGCTCATCGACGGCGCCGACGACGATCGGGGATCGACAACAGCTCGCGGATGGCTTGGCCTTCGGCGAGCCGTTCGGGGCAAAACGCCAACCCGAAGTCGACCCCGGCCCGCAGCCCCGAGGTCTCTTCGAGGATCGGCAAGAACGAGTTTCTCGGTGGTGTCGGGTGGCACCGTGCTCTTGAGGATGATGAGGTGGCCGGGACGCAGGTGCTCCCCCACGGCCCGCGCCGCTGCCTTGATGTCGTCGACGATGGGCTCGTAGTCCGGACCAAGCGGCGTTCCGACGGTCACGATGACGAAGTCATTCTCCGCGACGGCGCCGAAATCGGTCGTGGCGCGAAGCCGGCCGACTCGTACGTTGTTGGACACCAGCTCACCAAGCCCTGGCTCAGGCACGGTGGTCTTGCCGAGGTTGATCTCGTCGACGACGCTCTGTCGCACGTCGATCCCGGTCACAGGCCAGCCGCGATCGGCCAGCACGGCACCGATCACCGTGCCGATGTACCCGAAGCCCACAACTGCGATCCCCGACCGCATGCCGCGCACCAAGAGGTCGATCTCAGCGTCACTGCGTCCGAACGCGCCTTCAGCCATCGCAGAACCTAACCTTTCACGTGCTGTGCGCGTTCTCACGAATTGAAACCAGGGCGCCTCACGTCCCCGGCTAATCCGCTCGGAAGTCTAATCCAACACCAGCCCAATAAACCCGGAAATCCAGAAGTTTGGGCAAGCACCCGGATGCCATCTCGGTTCTTCCGTTTGCTAACAAGGCGAATCGATCATGTCGTGCATCCGCGGCGAGATCTGAGGCGGGCGAAATCTTCTACGAGATCAGCAGCGGCCACGGCACTTTCGGCGGGTGTGGTCATCCGCGTGGCGATCTCGCGCGCCCTGGTGAGGTATTGCGGGGCGAGGACCCGGCGCAGGTCCGTGACCAGCGACTTCTGGTTAGTGGTCGAAAAGCGCCGCCCGGAGCCCACCTTCAGTCGTTTGAGCTGAGCCGTAAAGAACGGCTGATCGGGCAACGTCCAGAGAATCAATTGCGGAACTCCGGCCCGCAGTCCCGCGGCCAGGGTACCCGCGCCACCATGGTGCACGACCGCGCGGCAGGCCGGAAAGATCGCTCGCGTAATTCACCACGCCCACCACCTTGACATGCTCGAAATGGGGGACGTTGCTGAAGTCACTCGAGCCGGCGCCAACCAACGCCCGCTCGCCTAACTGCGCGCAGGCCGCACCGATCATGGCGAGCGTGTCGGCCGGAGATTCGACCGGTATGCTGCCAAACCCGAAGAAAATCGGCGGTGTTCCCGCGGCAATCCACGAGGCGACCTCCTCATCGGCATCCGTCGCCAACTCCAACGCCAACGCGCCGACAAAAGGCCGCTGGCCATCTCCATTTCGCCCATTCGGCTGCCAGCCCGGGAAAGCACACCTCGTCGTAGGCCTGGATTTCCAGCGATCCCCGTTCGGCAATCCGTCGCGGCGCGGGCCCTGTTGCCTTCGGTAGGCCCAGCTCACGGCGCTGCGCGTCCTCGCCCTTCCTCATCCCGCGCCAAGCCAGCCAGTCGTTCAGCGTCATTCCGGTGCGGCTCAAAGGCGGCGGCACGAACGGCAGGAGTTGGCCGTGGGCGCGCACCGGGAAGAAATGCAGCGTGGCCAACGGAATGTCGTAATACTCCGCGACGTTGGCAGCGGGTTGCTCGAAAATCAGGCCGGTGAGTAGCAGGTCGGCACCGTCCGCCACCGACGCCAGTGCAGGTGGTCATTTTCCCCCAGCACTGGGTCGCGAACTCCTCAGTTTCGCGCGCCATCCTGTTCAGCTCCTTGAGCTTCCAGGGGGTGCGGAAGTAACAGGTCCAGTATTCGCGCTGCGCGTCCAGAATGGGCTGCGAATCCAGCCCGTAGGCGACCGCCGCAAGCCCAGCCGCCTCGACGAAGCCAACCAGATTGGGCGGGACGGCCATGTGCACGTCGTGCCCTCGGCGCTGCAGCTCACGGCCGACAACGACGGCCGGCTCGACATCGCCGCGACCTCCATAGCTTGCCAGCACAAATTTCATCGCGGGTTCTGGCCTTTCAGTCGTCGTGCGCGTAGGCAGCGTCGGGAGCATCGGTCATTATGCCTGGTTCCTCGACTGTCGGCGGGGCGTTCGGCCATCGGCTTCGGCTGACCATTCGTCGTTGGATCAGGCCTCGATGGCGTTCATAAGGCGGGAGCGACCGCACTCGACCTGTCGCCTCCGCCCATGTGTCGACACGGCACGCCACGTGTCGTCCGAAGCGCCAACTGGGCGAACGGATAGCGTTCAGGCCGGCTCGCGGAGCGGAAGGCCGGCAGTGCGATAGATCGCATCGATGACGGTGTGATTCTCGACCGCGTCTTTCGGCGTCGTCTTGACCGGTTCGCCGCGCAGTACCGCCGCGGCGAAAGCGTCGAGCTGATACTCATAGGTGGCGCGCCGCGGGAAGCGCTCCACACGCTTTCCGGCCGCCGAGCGGATCGAGAGCCGAGGGACAAGGTGGGGTGCCGCTGGACTGAGCCAACGCAGCTCGCCGCGGTCACCCACCACCTTGGCGCTCGCCCGAAACAGATCCGACGACCACAGCGAACAGCGGAGCCGACCCGTGTGCCCAGTTGCGAAGCGCAACTCGGCCGTCATGGCCCGGTCCACCTCAGGACGTCGCAGTTTCGCGCGCGCCGAAACAACTTCCGGGGTCGAACCGCCAAACGTGCGGAGCATGTTGACCACATAGCTTCCGGCATCCATCATCGCCCCACCGGCGAAGGAGTAGTTGTAGCAGTTGCCGGAGCGCTTCGCCAGCAATACGCACAAGGTGACGTCCACCAGCTCCAGTTTGCCCAACTCCCCTGAGGCGATGACCTGCTCAACGCGCAAAGTCAACGGATGGTAGCGGAATTGGATTGCCTCCATCACCACCCGGTCTGACTTGGCGGCCAGTTCGGCGATCTCGCGGGCCTCGGCGGCATTGGCAGTGAACGGCTTTTCACACAGCACGTGCTTACCCGCGGCCAGCGCAGCCCGAGTCCACCTACCATGAAAGCTGGTCGGCAGCAGGACGTAGACAGCATCCAAATCTGGATCGGCGATCAGCGCCTCGTAGCTGCCGTGCGCCCGGGCGATCCCGTGTTTGGCGGCAAAGGCCTGAGCACTGGACAGATCGCGTGCTCCCACCGCGGCCACCACGACCTCGTCGTTTCCCCGAGCCGGGTTGATCAGCGTCGTCGGTGCGAAGCTTGAAGCACCCAAGATGCCGATCCGCACCGGGGCGCCGCTGTCAGCCATGGGCGCGATGCTAGCAGCAGACCCGGGACACTCGGATAGGCGAACAGAGCTCGGGCGGTACGGTTGCCGGGTCCGCACGGCGCCTTGTTCGCGGGTCCAGATAGCTTGCTCGATCGCGTCGAGGACCGTGGAAGTGGCCATCGTGGATGCGACCCGCTGCCCGACGGGGCGGGTAACAATGCCCCGCCTGTCCGCGGCGGGCGGATGGTACGATCCCGATTCTCCTAAACCCGGCAAAGCATTGGGCCACCCATCATCCGCTGAGGAGCTAGATTGGCTGACGGCGAACTGAGCGCGCGTGAGGCCGAACGCGTCGAGTGGGACGTGATCGTCGTGGGCACCGGCATGGGCGGCGGAATGCTCGGCTACTCGCTGGCCCGGTCAGGGCGGCGGGTACTGTTCGTCGAAAAGGGGCACTCGACACTGCCCGGAGTGCCCGGAACCATTCGTGCCGCCATGCCCGAACTGGCCGAGCCACTTTCGGCCCGTTCCGCGGCGGACTACTACGATGCCTTGGCGCGCGCCGGGCGCACGACCGACGAAATCGAAGACATCAGCGGGCGTTCCCCGAAGCGGTTCGTGCCGTTGCTCGGCAGCGGCACCGGCGGGTCCTCGGCCCTGTACGGCATGATCTGCGAGCGGTTTTTCGTGCGCGATTTCACTCCCCGGCAAAACTTCACCAACCCCGGCGATTCCACCGTGCCCGAGGCGTGGCCGATCAGCTATGAGCAAATGCGGCCCTGGTACGCCGAAGCGGAAAAGCGACTGGGGGTTCGCGGCCAGCCCGATCCGCTGCGCCCGGAAGCGGCCGAGGTCGGTCTGCCCGCCGCACCACCGTTTTCGACAGATAACCAGCCGCTGGTCACCTATCTGGCCGGTCGCGGACTGCATCCCTACCACCTGCCGATGGCCTGTGACTACACCGACGGTTGTGCCACCTGCCAGACCTATCTCTGCGACAAGTCGTGCAAAAACGACGCCGCCCGCAATGGCGTGCTACCGGCCATTGCCGAGCACGGCGCCCATCTGCTCGCCGAATGTCGGGTCGTGCGCCTGGACGCCGACCGCACGCAGGTGCGGCAGGTGATCTGCGAGCATCGCTCCGGGACGCTCGCCCTGAAGGCCAAGGTGGTGGTGCTGGCCGCCGGTGCGCTGGTCACCCCGATGCTGTTGTTCAATTCCCGTTCCGGCGATTGGCCGCGCGGACTGGCCAACGGCTCAGACTGGGTGGGGCGCAACTTGATGCGTCACCTGCTGGACCCGATCGAGATCTGGCCACAATCCGGCTACAAGATCACGGCCGCGAATAAGGAGATCGGACTCAACGACTTTTATTTCTGGGAGGGTCAGAAATACGGCGCCGTGCAGTCATTCGGCGCGCTACCGCCCATGGAGATGCAGACCAACCGCCCTGGCTGGCGGGGGAAGGCGTTGCGCCTGATGCGCCCGGCGGTGCGCCAGGTCTACGAGAGGTTCTTTACCGGCGGACTGCTGCTGGCGGCGATCATGGAAGACCTGCCCTACCTGGACAATCGCGTCCTGCCAAACGACCAACCCAGCGTCGACGGCCGCCAGCGGCTGCGCATTCAGTATCGTTTGCACGCCAGTGAGATCGAACGCCACGCGGCGTTTTTGTCGCAGCTGAAAGAAGTGTTGCAGCCGTTTCGGAGACTCAACCTGGGCAGCGGCAAAGACAACACGAGCCTGGGCCATGTCTGCGGCACGTGTCGCTTCGGTACCGACCCCAAAACGAGTGTGCTCGATCCTCAAAACCGGGCCCACCAAGTGGACAACCTCTATGTGGTGGACACCTCGTTCTTTCCCTCCAGCGCCGGTTTGAACCCCAGTTTGACGGTCGCGGCCAACGCGTTGCGGGTGGCCGCGCACGTGAACCAAGCGCATTTCGCCAACTGAACCCATCCGCCGCCTCCGCTGTGTCGACGTGGCATGCCGCTTGTTGGGGCCGAAGCGCCAACCGCGCGAATGGATTAGCGTTCAGGCCGGCTCGCGCAGCGAAAGGCCAGCAGCACGATAGATCGCATCGATGACAGTCATGTTCTCGACCGCATCTTTCGGCCCCGTCCTCACCGGCTCCCCACGCAGCACCGCCGCAGCGAAAGCCTCCAACTGATACACGTAGGTGGCGCGCGGCGGGAAGCGCTCCACACGCTTGCCGAGAGCTGATCGAACCGAGAACCGCTGGAAAGGGATCAGCGGATTAAGCCGCAGCTCACCACGATCGCCAACCACCTTGGCGCTGAAGTGTGGCAGATCGGTCGACCACATCGAGCAGTGGATCCGACCCGTGTGCCCGCTGGCAAACCGCAACTCTGCCGTCATGGACCGGTCCACCTCAGGACCGCGCAATTTCGCCCGCGCTGACACCACTTCCGGGGTCGAACCGCCGAACGTGCGCACCAGGTCGACCGTATAGCATCCGACATCCATTAACGCGCCGCCGGCAAGGGAGTAGTTGTAGCGGATGTCAGAGAGCTTCCGCTGCCAGTAGCACGAGACCGCCTCCACCCGCTGCAGCTTGCCCAGCTCCCCCGAGGCAATGATCTGCTCGACACGTATAGCAAAAGGATGGTAGCGGTAATGGAGCGCCTCCATCACAACCCGGTCAGACTTCGCGGCCAGTTCGGCGATCTCGCAGGCCTCGGCGGCATTGGCGGTGAAGGGCTTCTCGCACAGCACGTGCTTGCCCGCGGCAAGCGCAGCCCGAGTCCACCTGCCGTGCAAGGCAGTCGGCAGCGGGTTGTAGACAGCATCCAAATCCGGATCGGCGATCAGCGCCTCATAGCTGCCGTACACACCGGCGATGCCGTGCTCAGCGGCAAAGGCTTGAGCACGCGACACATCGCGCGACGCCACCGCGGCCACCACAACCTCGCCGTTTCCCTCTGCCGGTTTGATCAGCGCCGAAGGCGCGATACGCGCCGGCCCCAGAATGCCGATCCGTATCGGGGCCGCCGGTCCAGACACGGACCAGATGCTAGCAGTTGAACGGGTCACCAGGAGCCGAACTCGAGCAAGGTCAGCGTCGCAATCGTCGGCCGCTGATTCCTACCAGCCGACGAAGCATGCGGTGCACCGGCCTGCCGCTAGGTTCTCCACACCAGCAGATCGAAAACGGGACCGCGACCGGGGGGCAGCGGCAGATTGTGCGCACAGCCCGAATGCCCGGCACGGTATCCGCTAGCTCAGCAATCTCACCGACGGAGAGGCTAAACGGCGTCAGGAGCTTGTTGTTATTGTTGCAGCGTGGTTTTGCCGGATTTTTTGCGCCGTGCTCGTTTGATCTCGCGTCACGGGCAGTACTATTTGATCCATATGCCGAGGCCAAGCCGACGGGCCTCGAGTGTGCTCGCGGTCATCCCGGCTACGCCGCGCTTCTTCTTGAGCGAGGTGGCGCGCTACTACATCGAGTCGGATTCGAAGCGCATTTTCGTGGATCAACTCAAATCGCATCAGGTAGACGTCGTTCTTGATGTTGGCGCCAACTCAGGCCAATACGCTACCGGCCTCCGCAGGGCGGGATTCAAAGGCCGTATCGTCTCCTTCGAACCTCTATCGGGGCCATTTTCCTCTTTGGAGCGCAAGGCATCGAGGGATCCACTTTGGGACTGCCGGCAGTGTGCACTAGGTGATTTTGATGGAACAATCTCGATAAATGTCTCAGGCGACGGCGGTCAATGCAGTTCCATCTTGCCGATGCAGAAAAGCCTTCAGGATGCCATTCCTTGGTCAAATTATATCGGCACCGAAGAGGTGCCGATATACCGACTTGATTCCTTGGCGCAGGAAATTCTACGACCGAACGATGTGGCTTTTCTCAAGATCGACGTTCAAGGGTTTGAGAAACAGGTCATCGCCGGTGGTGAATCAACCGCGAATAACCGTTGCGTTGGCATGCAACTCGAACTGTCGTTCATGCCGTTGTACGAAGATGACATGCTAATTCGAGAGGCACTCGATCTCGTGTATTCTTTGGGCTTCATGCTGGCTGGATTAGTCCCCGGTTCCACGGATGCGCGCAATCGTCGAATGTTGCAGGCCGACGGCATCTTCTTCCGTGAAGACGATTGACCGGAAATGCGTGTGGACTCTTCACCAGATCAAATCGCAGACGGAGCACTAGGGTTCCGGGCCGATCTGGACGATCCGGGCCCGAAATCTACCTAGGCGCTGTTTGCTTGTTTATTGCGTGGCCTCTGTCTAGCTTGGCTAGATACCCATGTTTACCTGCAATAGCAGTGGCGCGCGATACTGGGCTTGGAGTAGGCAGTCACGGGTTTTGCAATTTGTTGCCTGACCTGCGCAGAAGCCCTCTGATCAGGCGACATTCGACACAGTATCGCGTGTCCTAATCTAGACGCAAGTGGACTCTCCGGTATGTTTGTTTGGGCACGTATTTGGCACGAAATCAGATACTGGGTTACGCATAGGCGGACGGGCCGCTGGATTCCGCTCGAGCAGTCCGCATCATCGACCAGGTCGCCAAAGCGATGCATGCTGCGCACCAGGTCGGTCTGCTCCACCGCGACATCAAATCCGCCAAGATCTCGCTCGATCGCGACGATTTTGCTTATCTGATTGATTTCGGCATCGACCGTGCGATGGATGAGACGCGAACGACCAAGTCTGGCAACGCCATCTGCACCTTCGCCTACATCGGGCCCGAGCGCCTGGACCCCCAAACAGAAGGCGATGCCCACGCGGACATCTACTCGCTGGCCTAACATAGTCGGCGCAATCAATCCGATTGCGCCGCAACATGATCCACACAGGAGAATGCCCACGAACGGTGACAAATGCAGTCTGCGGCGGGGGAGGCGTTTTGTTAAGCGGGCGCATAAATACGCCGCCCAAAACGGTGAATTCGGCATCGCTGCTATGTCACTCGATGGGTATATGATTCCTAGCTCGCTGGTTTGACGGCGATCACGACTCCTGGAAGCTCATGTAATCCGTTCGGCCGCACCACGAGCCGTAGCGCGACGGCTCCTGCAATGGAGGCTGCATTCCCCATACAGATCCCTTACGAAGGGTTCCGGATAGGCGATTGCTGCTTCAGGCCGTATGGCGGAATTCGTACGATAACCGTCCCTCTCATGCTTGAAGTTGAAAGTTCCTTTTTTCGCCTCGACGAGGGCTGACGACTCCTCATTGAGCAGGAAAAAAGTGCTCAGGCATCGTCCGCCCGGCTTCAGCACGCGGACGATCTCATGCAAGTAGTGCTTCACGTCTGGTGGGAGCATGTGCGTGAACACTGAGGCAAGAAACACCACATCGAACGACGCGTCCGGAAACGGAAAACGGAATTCCGACGGCGTGATTTTCCCTTTCCGGTTGTAGTACCCGTTCTGGATGTCTGCGACTCTGAAATCAAAGTTGGGGTGAGATCGCGAGATGTTCTCCGAGCACCACGAGACTGCTGTCCTTGAGACATCGAAGCCGGCATAGCGCCCCTCGCGGTTCAGATAACCAGTCAGAGGCATTGCGATCCGCCCTGATCCGCAGCCAACGTCGAGCACTGCGTCTCCTGGCTGCAAGGCACACAGCTCAACCAGATAACCGAGGAATTCAGCGCCGACTTCTTTGTACCCTCCGCCCACCCACATCTGAAGCCGCCGGGGGGGCACCAACTCATTGGGCGAGCCTCCGCCGTTCGGCGCCAACGTGCGATTCGAACGTGGCAGTATGCTCTGGATCATTCGCTTCAAGATGCCGCCCTACTGTCCGCAGCGAGCAGTGTTTTCTTCACTTTCTTGCCTTCTGTTGGCCGCCGCATGTCCCCACACCGTTCCTCCCTACGTTTCGCAGGACTCCTGAGCACATCGCGGCTAGGCGGATGCTGTGCCGGACGCCATCACCGGTGCTAGCCCTATGCGGCTGCGGCGGCTCGCGCGAATGTTGTGGTTTTCATACCTTTCATCCGGTAACAGCGTCCCTTAATGTAACCGATACGCTTACTAAAGTTGTGATTAAAATCATATGAGTCTGCTAGCTTGCCCTGACGGCTATTTTTGGTTTGTTAGAGGACCGGCCGGGGCAAGGTTGTGGGGCAATGGACCTTACTGTTGACGACCAGACCCAAGTGACTGCCATGGTGGACCAAAGGGCCGGGACTGGGCCGCAACTCCTAGTCAAGGCCGCGGGATAAAACTGTCTTGCCCCGATGACCTCGACTGGCGCGCCGGCCTAAGCGTCTTGCGCGCACGGCCTCCGGCAAGCACGGGATGCCGCTGCCCGCCGGTGTCGGGAAGGTATTGAGCGCCTACCTGCGCCACGCCCGCCCAGCGACCGGCGAGCCGCCAGGGTGAGTGCGGCCGTGCCGGTTCGGCCATCACGAGTGGCAACGGATCTCTGTCGGCATCGGATGCCCAGGTTTCCACCGTGGCCGGGGCGGGTCGCTTCGCCCCGTCTGTCCGCGGCGAACGGATGTTACGATCCCGATTCGCCCAGACCGGGCTACGCGTTGGACGATCATCCGCTGAGGAGTTCGATTTTGGCTGACGGCGAACTGAGCGCGCGTGAGGCCGAACGCGTCGAGTGGGACGTGATCGTCGTGGGCACCGGCATGGGCGGCGGAATGCTCGGCTACTCGCTGGCCCGCTCAGGGCGGCGGGTGTTGTTCGTCGAAAAGGGGCACTCGACACTGCCCGGCGTGCCCGGAACCATTCGCGCTGCCATGCCCGAACGGGCCGAGCCGCTTTCGGCCCGTTCCGCAGAGGCGCACTACGACGCCTTGGCCCGGGCCGGACGCACAACCGACGAAATCGAAGACATCAGCGGGCGCTTCCCGAAGCGGTTCGTGCCGTTCATCGGCAGCGGCACCGGCGGGTCCTCGGCCCTGTACGGCATGGTCAGCGAGCGGTTTTTTGTGCGCGATTTCACTCCCCGGCAAAACTTCACCAACCCCGGCGATTCCACCGTGCCCGAGGCCTGGCCGGTCAGCTATGAGCAGATGGTGCCCTGGTACGCCGAGGCGGAAAAGCTGCTGGGGGTTCGCGGCCAACCCGATCCCCTGCGCCCGGAGTCTGCCGACGTCGGTCTGCCCGCAGCGCCGCCATTTTCGCCGCACAACCAGGCGCTGGTCAACTATCTGGCAGGTCGCGGGCTGCACCCCTACCACCTGCCGATGGCCTGCGATTACACCGACGACTGTGCCACCTGTCAGGCCTACCTCTGCGACCAGTCGTGCAAAAACGACGCCGGCCGCAACGGCGTCCTGCCCGCCGTTGCCGAGCACGGCGCTCACCTGCTGGCCCAATGTCGAGTCGTGCGCCTCGAGGCGGACCGCACCCAGGTCCGGCAAGTGATCTGCCAGCGTCGCTCCGACATGCTGGCCCTGAGAGCCAAGGTGGTGGTGCTGGCCGCCGGTGCGCTGGTCACCCCGGTGCTGTTGCTCAACTCCCGTTCGGGCGATTGGCCGCGCGGATTGGCCAACGGCTCAGACTGGGTAGGACGCAACTTGATGCGCCATCTACTCGACCGGGTCGAGGTCTGGCTGCAACCAGACCACAAGGCCACGGCCGCAAACAAGGAGATCGGATTCAACGACTTTTATTTCTGGGAGGGGCAGAAATACGGCACCGTGCAATCATTCGGCGAGCTGCCGCCCATGGAGTGGCTGACCAACCGCCCCGGCTGGGGGCCGAAGGCGCTGCGGCTGATGAGCCCGGCCGTCCGCCGAATCTACGAACGCTTCTTCACCGGCGGACTGCTGCTGACCACGATCATGGAAGACCTGCCCTACCTGGACAACCGCGTGCTGCCATACGATCGGCCTAGCGTCGACGGCCGCCAGCAGCTGCGGATTCAGTATCGTTTGCACGCCAGTGAGATCGAGCGCCACGCGGTGTTTTCGTCGCAAATAAAAGAGGTGCTCGACCCGTTTCGCAAAATGCCCCTGGGGGGCGGCAAAGACAACGCGGCCTTGGGCCACGTGTGCGGCACGTGCCGCTTCGGTACCGATCCCAAAACCAGCGTGCTGGACCCACAAAACCGAGCGCACGAAGTGGACAACCTCTACGTGGTGGACACCTCGTTCTTCCCTTCCAGCACCGGTTTGAATCCCAGTTTGACGGTCGCGGCCAACGCCTTGCGGGTAGCCGCGCACGTGAACCAAGCCCATTTCGCGACCTGATCGATCAATCGCCTCCGCCGATGTGTCGACGCGGCGCGCCACTTGTTGTCCGAAGTACCAACCGCGCGGACGGATTAGCGTTCAGGCCGGCTCGCGGAGCGAAAGGCCCGCAGCGCGGTAGATCGCATCGATGACGCTCATGTTCTCGACCGCATCTTCCGGCGTCGTCTTCACCGGTTCCCCGCGCAGCACCGCCGCGGCGAAAGCGTCAAGCTGATACTCAAAGGAGCTGCGCCCTGGGAAGCGCTCTACGCGCTTGCTGTCGGCTGATCGGACCGAGAGCCGATGGAGGAGGTGGGGTGCCGCTGGACTGAGCACACGCAACTCGCCGCGGTCGCCAACCAGCTTGGCGCTCGCCCGGAACAGATCCGACGACCACAGCGCGCAGCGGAGCCGGCCCGTAAGCCAACTTGTAAACCGCAACTCGGCCGTTATGGCCCGGTCCACCTCAGGACCGCTCAGTTTCGCCTGTGCCGAAACGACTTCCGGAGTCGAACCGCCGAACGTGCGCAGCATGTCGACCGCATAGACTCCGGCATCCATTAGCGCGCCACCGGCAAGCGAGTAGTCGTAGACGTTGGCGTTGGAGCGCTTCGGCAGCAATACGCACAAGGCGACGTCCACCCGCTCCAGTTTGCCCAGCTCCCCCGAGGCGATGATCTGCTCAACGCGCAAAGTCAACGGATGGTAGCGGTATTGGATTGCCTCCATCACAACCCGGTCTGATGTGGCGGCCAGTTCGGCGATCTCGCGGGCCTCGGCGGCATTGGCCATGAACGGCTTTTCGCACAGCACGTGCTTGCCCGCGGCAAGCGCAGCCCGGGTCCACCTGCCGTGCAAGCTGTTCGGCAGCACGATGTAGACGGCATCCAGGTCCGGATCGGCGATCAGCGCATCGTAACTTTCGTGCACCCGGGCGATGCCGTGTTTGGCGGCAAAGGCTCGAGCCTGGGACACGTCGCGGTCTGCCACCGCGGCCACCACGACCTCGTCGTTTTCCCGGGCCGGTTTGATGAGGATCATCGGCGCGAAGCGTGAAGCGCCCAGGATGCCGATCCGCACCGGGCGCCGCTTTCAGCCATGGGCGGGATGCTAGCAGTTGACCCGGGTCGCTCGGATAGACGAACCTCCGGCCGCAGTGACATCTCTCAATCGGTCCGGCGTCTTCGTTACCAGCACATAGGATCGCTTTCGTGGATTTGTTTGTGCGCGAATCCGGTCCGGTCGGGGCGCCCGCTATCGTCTTCCTTCACGGCGGGGAATATAGCGGCCGGTCCTGGCAGCCCGTGGTCGAACGAATGCCGCGATACCGCTGTCTGGTCCCCGATCTGCCCCAGCACGGCGAGAGCTTCCAGCGGGGCCCATTCGAGATAGGCGGAGCCGCCAGTTGCGGTGGCAGAACTCGTCCGCTCTCGGGTGGGCACCGGCCGGGTACACCTGGTGGGCTTGTCGCTCGGGGCTCAGGTGGGGACGCAACTGCTGGCGACCGCGCCGGAACTCGTCGATCGGGCGGTGCTGTGCGGGACCATCGTCGACGCGATGCCGGTTGTTCGGGTGACAGCGCCCCTCCTTGGGTTGGTCGCATGGATCTCACGGTCGGTGACCATCCGCAGGAATGCACGCCTTGTGGGGGTTCCCTCGGCCAAGTTCGATGACCACCGCGAGGATGTGCGTCTCCTGCCGCCCGCACAGATCGCCCGCCTCGTCGAGGCGTCCGCGGCGTTCACGCTTCCCGAGGGACTCGACAAATCGGATTCGGCCACCTTGTTTCTAACCGGCTCCAAGGAGATGCGGCTCATCCGCCGCTCGGCGGCAGCGCTAGCGGAACGGATGCCCAACGGAGTCGACGGGGTCGCAGTCGGTATGGACCACGAGTGGCCCCTGCGCGATCCGGACCTCTTCTCGCGCACCGTCGACGCCTGGCTCTCCGGTACGGCCCTGCCGCCCGAGATCGCATTGCCGAATTCGGGTCGTCGCTGATCGCCGGCAAACTTCTCCGGCGCGCCACCAGCCACGAAGACGACGAGCAGCGGTTGGGCGGTGCGGTTGCAGGATGCACCACGGGCGAATGCGGCACATGCTCAGGCGGGCGCCGAGCAGGGCCAGCGCGGCTACAGCCAAGAGCGTCCCAACGTCTTCATTACTTGCGCCAGAGCACGCCAGTCCCGTCTATGTCGACGATCTCCGCGGATATTCCATGTTTCGCGCGGTAGTCGGTGACAGCTTGCTCACACGCCTTCACCGCCTGGTAGTCGTCAATAATGCAGAAACCGCCCGGTGACAGTCGCGGGTAGAGCGCGTCGAGCGCTTGTATCGTGGATTCATACAGGTCGCCATCGAGCCTCAATACAGCGATGCGATCAATCGGGGCATCATGCAGAGTGTCTTTGAACCAGCCAGGAAGAAAACGGACTTGGTCATCTAGCAGCCCGTAACGTTCGAAGTTCGCTCTGACCTCTGCTTCCGACACTCCCAGTATGCCCGCAGCGAACTCCGCCCTGATCCCTTTATCTGCTTGGTAGTTCTCGGGATCCGAGCGCGGCACGCCCTGGAATGAATCGGCTAGCCACACGCTTCGCGTCTCATCCCCATAGGCCGCCAGAACCGCGCGCATCAGGATGCAAGCCCCTCCGCGCCACACGCCACATTCGATCAGATCACCGGGGATGTCTTCGGCCAGTACCGTCTCAACGCAATGCTGCAGACTCGTGAGTCTCTGCATTCCGATCATCGTCTCGGCCTCCGCCGGCCAGTCCAAGCCCAACTCGCGACTGCGCTGATCGAACAGGCCCGTGCCGTTGCGGACGGAACTGAGGGTATTGACGGCTTTGAAAAGGAGACGTCGCCGCAGTGGCCACTCAGCGGGCATTCGCTCATGCATCCCGTATCTGGTGAGGTTGCGTCGGAGCAGGTCGAGGTACAGAGATCGGACGTCGTGATCGGTGATGGTCAAAATTGCCCCTGTCTCACATGCTGGCTCTACCGGCGCTGAGTCTAGACTTTCATCGACGGCGTGTTCCGGAGTTTTCCAAGATCGATGCCGGAGCGTTCGGTTCAAATTCAGCCGGGCGAGTCGGTTCATGGCAGCGAACCTTGCGCCGACATTGAACTGCTGTTTCCCGAGGACGTACGAAGTTCACCCCGGAGCCTCTCCGCCGGCCATGACGCGACGGACCAACGATGGGCTCCGAGCGGCATTCGACCTCTCTCAGAGGTGACGCATCACCTGTGCAGACTGCGCGGCAAACTATCTGTTCAAACGCTGCCAGACCCGCCACTATCGGTAAGCTTCGGCGCGCCCGGACCGGTTGGCGCGGGTGTGTCGCGAGGATCGGCGGACGGAACGCATTTCACCCGACCGTGCTGGTCGGGATGCGCAGCCGGCTGCCAACGTCTGATCGCGCGCGACGATCGTTCGATGATTCGATACCACTGCGCGGGCCGCGGGGTTGCCGCGAGCGCGTCGGCGATTCTTGATTCCACACCATTGTTTGATGCGGTGGCCACCCGGAACACAAGGCTGGCAAGGCCCAGCTCTCACGCCCGCACCGGAAATCGTGCGCCAGCCGGCCCAGCAGAACCCAGGGAAACTTCAAACGCGCCCACAGACAAGAACCAACGCGGTAGTGTTCCAGCCGTGTGGGGCCCAATGCTGGTGCTGACACTCATGGTGGCGCTCGATCCCCTGCGTCTCGGCCCCACCCTTCTCATGATCTCGCGGCCGCGGCCCTTGCAAAACATGCTCGTCTACTGGGTCGGCGCCATGACAGTGGGTGTGACCTACATGCTGGGTCCGCTGACGGTGTTACACGTCACACCGTTCTTTAGATCTTTTGCGCAACATTTGGCCAGCCCGGCCACCTTCGAGAGCTCCACCGTCCGGCACATTCAAATCGGCATCGGTGTGTTCGCGCTATCGCTCGCCGCGCTGATGGCAGTCCGCTTCCGGGCGCGTCCGCGGGCGCAGCTGCCGACACCGGGCGGCACCACGTCGACCCTGGTGACGGACTCGAATACGCCGACCGCAATCTCTCCGCTGCTTGGCGGCGCGCCGGATGCGCCGACGGAGGGCGGATCTGCAATCCGCCGGCTGCTCGGCCGCGCCCGCAATACGTGGGAAGACGAATCCTCGTGGGTCGCGTTCGTCATCGGCCTTCTAGCGGCGCCGCCACCTTTTACGATTGTATTTGTCCTCACCACCATCATGGCCACGGGAGCCGCGATCGGCACCCAAGTCAGCGTCGCCATCGCGTTCGTCGTCGGGATGCTTGCGGTTGTCGAGATCGCCCTCGTCAGCCATCTGTTTAAGCCAGCGAAAACCCAAGCGGTGTGCGACTGCTGCACGACTGGACACGTGCTCACCGTCAGAAGATCCTGGTAGCCATGAGCGTTCTGATTGGGGTCGCGCTGGTGACCCAGGGCATGGGCAGCGCCTGAGTCGGCGGCGCCGTCAGCAGGACACGGCGTTGCGCCTAAACCTCACTCAATAGACCCACAACGTCACCAGAGCCGATCGCCAGAAGTTTCGTGATCCCTTGCGGGACTGGCACTTCGGCTAACCCAAAGCCCGCGTCACAGCGAGTTTGGCGAGAAATCTCCCCTACTTCCGTGCACACCGGATTGACTGCGGGCTAAGCCTTGCAGAAAACACCCGCACTCGGCGATCGATCCCGTCGTGTGGCGTCGATCAGCCAACACGCTTGAGGCGGGCGAAATCTTCCACAAGATCAGCGGCGGCCGCAACGCTTTCGGCGGGTCTGGTCATCCGGGTGGCGATCTCGCGGGCCCGGGCGAGGTATTGCGGGGCCAGGATGGTGCGCAGATCCGCGACCAGCGATTTCTCGGTAGTGGTCGAAAAGCGCCGGGCCGTGCCCACCTTCAGTCGTTTGACCGCAGCTCCCCAGATCAGCTGAACGTCCGCCATCCAGAGGATCAACGTGGGGACTCCGGCGCGCAGGCCCGCGGCCGTGGTGCCCGCGCCACCGTGGTGCACGACCGCGCGGCAGGCCGGAAAGATCGCCGCGTAATTCACCGCGCCCACCACCTTGACGTGCTCGAAATGGGGGACGTCGCTGAAGTCGGCTCCAGCCGGCGCAAACCAACGCCCGCTCGCCTAACTGCGCGCAGGCCGCGCCGATCATGGCGATCGTGTCGGCCGGAGATTCGACCGGTATGCTGCCGAACCCGAAGAAAATCGGCGGTGTTCCCGCGGCAATCCACGACGCGACCTCCTCATCGGCATCCGTCGGCGACTCCATCGTCAGCGTGCCGACAAAGGGCCGCTGGCCATCCCATTTCGCCCATTCGGCTGCCAGCCCGGGAAAGCACACCTCGTCGTAGGCCTGGATTTCCAGCGATCCGCGTTCGGCGATCCGTCGCGGCGCGGGGCCTGTGGCCTTCGGCAGGCCGAGTTCACGGCGCTGCGCGTCCTCGACCTTCTTCACCCCGCGCGAAACCAGCCATTCGTACATCGTCATCGCCGAGCGGATCAACGGCGCCGGCAGGATCGGAACGAGGTGGCCGTTGACCCGTATCGGGAACCAAAGCAGCGTGGCCAACGGAATGTCGCGATACTCCGCGACGTTGGCAGCGAGCTCCTGGTAACTCATGCCGGTGAGTAGCAGGTCGGCCCCGTCCGCCAGCGACGTCAGCGTCGTGCTCATCTCCGCCCAGCACTGGGTACCGGGCTCCCGAGATTCGCGCAGCAACCTCTTCACATCCTGGATCCTCCAGAAGTTGCGGAAGAAACGCTTCCAGAAGTTGCGCGTCGCTTCCAGCCACGCCTGCGTATCCGGCCCGTAGGCGACCGCCGCAAGCCCAGCCGACTCGGCGAAGCCAACCAGGTCGGGCGGGACGGCCATGCGCACGTCGTGCCCTCGGCGCTGCAGCTCACGGCCGACAGCGACGCCGGGCTCGACATCGCCGCGAGTTCCATAGAATGCCAGCACAAATTTCATCGCGTGATCTTGGCCTTTCACTTCCCGTGCGCGTTCTGCGAAATGAAAGCGGCAGCCCTGCGTCCCCGGCTGAGCCGCCCCGCAGCATAACCCGATACCCGCGCTATCGACCTGAAATCCAGAAGTTTTGGGGCCGGCGTACGGATGCCATTGTCTTCAATGCGATTTGACTGATAAAGGCGAACGCGAAGGATATCGCAGTTACTGTGATGCGATGAATTGGTTCGCCCCCACCGAGGCCCACGCCGTCCCCCGCGGCTTCGACCTCCGTGACCAGGTGTACGCCCCGACGGGCGTCACGGGCGAATCCTGTGTCATCGGAGGCTGATCAGTGCCAGTCCGGATACGTCCCGCACGCGCATCCTTTGACAGCCGCGCATCCAACGGTGATGCGCGGCCGGACAATCGGCTCGCGTTGGTGGACCAAGGCTTCTTTGCGGGGCATCGCGCCGCCGGCCAGAAGGAAGTCATGCAGGTCGTGTGGGTTTATGAGCACGCTATCGACTTCGATGGGCTGAGGCGTTTTCACCACAATCTCGGTTACGGGTTGTTCGGACGGCGCATCGAGCGTTCGCCGCTGCCGTTCGGCCGGCATCGGTGGGTCTCAGATCCGGGGCCGTCGGACATCGATATCGCTGAGTGCGCCCGTCCACGCGCTGAACTCAGCGACTGGGCTGATGAACGCTCACAACTGCCTGCTGATCCGGAATGGGGGCCCGGCTGGCATCTCGGCGTCCTTCCCCTGACGGACGGCTCGACCGCGGTCAGCCTGGTGGCTTCCCACTACCTGCTCGACGGCCTCGGGTTTTTGGGCGCGATAGTTGAAGCGCTCTTGGGCAACACGCGCGACCTTGGCTACCCGCCGCCACGTTCACGCACTCGACTGCGCGCGGTGGTTCAGGATGCCCGCCAAACAGCCCGGGACGCACCTGAGGTTGCCCGGGCGCTTGTCGCGGCGGCAAAACTGGCCCGTCGTCGCCGGCACGATACTGCCCCATCACCGGCACCGCGACCCGTCGCCCTCCGTGGAGGCGACGGCGATGACGCTGTCGTCGTGCCCGGTATCACGATCGGCATCGACCTGGATGATTGGGATGCGCGTGCGAAGGCTCTTGGCGGAACGAGTAACACGCTGGCCGCCGGGTTGACCGCGAAACTCGGGGAGCGCATGGGGCGCCGACGTGCCGGTGACGGCGCCGTCACCCTGCAACTCCCCATGAGCGAGCGCACCGAGGGTGATACGCGTGCGATCGCAATGTCTGTTGCCCGCGTCAGCATCGACCCGACGCGAGTAACGACGGATCTGCGTGACGCCCGCACCGCCATCAAGCAGGCGCTGAAGACTCGGCGGGAAACGCCAGATGAGTCATTGCAGCTGGCTCCGCTGGCCCCGTTCACGCCGAAACGGACGTGGAAACGGGGAGTCGATGCGGCGTTCGCCGACCCCGATCGCCCAGTAGTTTGTTCTAACCTCGGCGACGTCGGCTCGGTGGTGGGCTGGCTCGATGGCACCCATTGCGAGTACGCCTACGCACGAGGGACGAGGCAACACGTAACGCGACAATCGCTTGAGCGAACAGGCGGGCAACTGCAGCTGCTGTCTTTCCGCACGCCGGTGCTCGGCAAGATTTTCATCCACGTCCTCGCCTACCAACCGGGCGCCGAGAACACAAAGCCCGCTTTGCGTGAGCTGGCTGCGCGCACGCTGGCTGAGTTCGGCCTGACTGGCGAGATCGACTAACGAATCGTCCCCGTGCGGCCTCAACGCGCGACAAAGCCAGCCGCCGCAGACCTGCGCCGCACCAATTACTGAGGATGTTACTGAGGCTGCTTCAGGAGCCACACCGGGAACTTTTCGAAATCCCGGACGGACCCTGTCGGCCTACATTATGGTTTGGAACCGTTGTTGTAATCGTGTCAGCTAGGGTGGTGTCGTGGTCGAAGGCAGTGTGCGCGATTTCGAGCGAGCCAGGTCCGATGTCGCCACCGCCGGCAGCCAAGACGCTAGCCAACGGTCTGGCCGTCGACCTAATCTTCTGCGGCGTGTTCACCAGCCTTCAACGGCACCTCGAGCACAAGGTGAATCTGGAAACAGTCGCCGAAATCCGGGCTCTGTGATCTTCAGGGTTCTGAAGCGGGTGTGGATTCCGCTGGTCGTGCTGGTCGTTATCGGCGCTGGGGGATTCACTGTGTCGCGGCTGCACGGCATCTTCGGCTCTGAGAATCGCCTCCCCTATGCAGATTCCAGAGTCGCCGACACCAAACCTTTCAACCCCAAGCACCTGCGGTATGAAATTTTCGGACCACCCGGGACCGTGGCCGACATCAGCTATTTCGGCGACAAGGGTGACCCAGAGCACGCGGACGGAGTTAGCCTGCCGTGGTCGTTGGAGTTCCCGATCACCACGGCCGCGGGCATCGGAAGTATCGCGGCGCAGGGTAACAATGACAGCATCGGCTGCCGCATCTTGGTGGACGGCGTGGTCAAAGACGAGAAGATCACGCACGAAGTGAGCGCCTTTGCTGCCTGCCTACTGAAGTCCGCATGAGCAACCATCAACTGCACAATGGTGCGCCCTTGGTAGCACGGACGATCCATCGTTTTTCGGTGCCCATTATCTTGGCGTGGTTGGCGCTCATGGTCATCCTGAGTTTGGGCGTCCCCTCGCTGGAGCAGGTAGAGAAAGAGCATTCCGTCTCACTGAATCCCACAGATGCGCCGTCCTTCAAGGCAGCAACGCGCGCAAGTGAGGACTTCAAGCAAACTGATTCCGGCGGCAGTACCGCGATGATCGTCTTGGAGGGTCAGCAACCCCTCGGCGGCGATGCGCACAGGTACTACGACCGCTTGATTCTTCAGTTGCAAGACGATCCCAAGCATGTGCTGCACATCCAGAATTTCTGGGGTGATGAACTCACCCGGGGCGCCGCGCAAAGCCCCGATGGTAAGGCCGCATATGTTCAAGTGAGTCTCGCCGGTAAGCCGGGCGAGGCCTTGGGCAACGAATCGGTCGAGGCCATCCAGCATATCGTCGCGCAGACGCCGGCACCGCCAGGGGTCAAGGCGTATGTCACCGGCCCTGCGGCGATCATCACGGATATGAGCCACAGTGGCGACAGGACGCTCAAGTTAATGACGGCGGTGACGGTCGCGGTAATCTTTCTTACGTTGCTTTTCGTCTACCGTTCGATTGTCACCGTCATTCTTTTGCTGCTGATGGTCTCGATAGAATTGCAGGTGGCCCGGACAATCGTCGCATTCCTTGGCCATCACGGCTTGATTGGCCTGACTACCTTCGCCGTTAATTTGCTGGTGTCTATATGCATCGCGACTGGAACGGACTACGGGATATTTTTCATTGGGCGCTATCAGGAGGCACGTCAGGCCGGCGAAAGTCGGGAAGCGGCTTTCTACACCACATACCGCGGAGTAGCCAAGGTTGTCTTGGCCTCCGGTTTGACGATCGCCGGAGCGGTTTTCTGCCTGCGCTTTACCCGGTTGCCCTTTTTCCAAGCGCTAGCCCTCCCCTGCGCCGTGGCCATATTGGTCGCGGTCGCGGTCGCGCTAACGCTGGTTCCGGCAGTTCTCATCGTCGGAAGCCGTTTCGGTCTCTTCGAGCCCAAGCGGAAAATCAAGGTTCGCGGATGGCGACGGGTAGGCACAGCGATCGTTCGGTGGCCCGCACCCATTCTCGTCGCAACATTAGCGGTCGCGCTCGTCGGGCTATTGACGCTGCCAGGATACAAACCCAGCTACAACGATCAGAAGTCTATCCCCACAGATATTCCCGCCAATCTGGGCTTTGCGGCCGCGGCGCGACATTTTCCCGAATCGGCAATGATGGCGCCCGAGATCCTATTGGTTGAGGCCGATCACGATCTGCGCAATCCGGCAGATTTTCTGGTATTGAATAAACTGGCCAAGGCTGTGCAAGCTGTTCCGGACATTTCCAAGGTGCAGGCCGTAACTCGGCCTGAAGGAACCCCGATCGCGCACACCACGATACCGTATATGCTCAGCATGCAACAAGCCGGCCAGCAACAATTCATGTACTTTCAGAAACAGCGCATGAACGACATGCTCAAGCAGGCCGAAGTCATGTCTGAAATGATTAATATCATGCAGCACATGTACGGCCTATTGCAGCAGATGGTCGCCACGACGCATGACATGGTTGCCAAAACACATGAAATGCAGAAAATTACCAACGAGTTGCGGGACCACATTTCAGATTTCGAGGATTTTTGGAGACCGCTCCGCAGTTACTTCTATTGGGAACCGCATTGCTACGATATTCCCATTTGCTTTTCGTTGAGAAGTATATTTGATTTACTCGACGGTGTTGACGAAGTTACCGATAAGCTGCGCGATCTAATAGCAGACCTCGATCAGCTGGACGTGCTCTTGCCGCAAATACTCACCCAGTTCCCGGAGATGATCGAGATCATGCAGTCCATGCGGACGATGATGCTAACCATGCATAGCAGCATGTCCGGGGTCTTCAACCAGATGGACGACAGCAACAGTAATTCGACTGCCATGGGTAAGGCGTTCGACACCGCCAAAGACGACGATTCTTTCTACATGCCGCCGGCCGTTTTCAAGAATGCGGACTTTAAACGAGTCATAAAGATATTCTTGTCGCCGGACGGGAAGGCCGTTCGCATGTTCGTTTCGCAAAAGGGCGATCCCGCGTCACCCGAAGGCATCGCGCGGGTTGGCCCGATAAAAAGCGCGGCGGAGGAGGCGCTCAAGGGGACTCCGCTAGAAGACGCGAAGATCTACCTCACCGGCACCGCAGCAATGACGAAAGACCTTGTGGTGGGGTCCAAATTCGATCTCATGATCGCAGTAGTCGCTGCGCTCTGCCTTATTTTCGTCATTATGCTGACCATCACGCGAAGTTTTGTGGCCGCACTGGTTATCGTAGGCACAGTATTGCTTTCGTTGGGCGCGTCCTTCGGGCTGTCCGTATTGGTCTGGCAGGATTTGCTCGGCATGCAAATACACTATGCCGTGCTCGTCATGTCTGTGATCCTCCTTCTGGCAGTGGGGTCTGACTACAACTTGCTGCTGGTGGCGCGGATGAAAGAAGAAATAGGCGCCGGCATAAAGACCGGCATCATCCGCGCGATGGGCGGTACCGGCAAGGTCGTGACCAACGCGGGGTTGGTATTCGCGTTCACCATGGGGTCCATGCTGGTCAGCGACCTGCGCACCATCGCTCAGGTGGGCACGACGATCAGCCTGGGTCTGCTGTTCGACACGTTGGTCGTGCGCGCGTTCATGACACCGTCCATCGCCGCGCTGCTGGGGCGCTGGTTCTGGTGGCCGCAACAGGTGCGCCCCCGCCCCGCCAGTACATTACTTCGGCCCACAGGACCCCGTCCGTTGGTACGTGCATTGTTGCTGAGATCGCAGTAAGTGGCGGATTTCCAGGGCACGGCCGGCAACCGTGGGAAGCATCGTGGCACAGGGCAGTAGCGACAGCATTCGCCGCCGTTTTGTAGTAAACGGTGCGGGCAAAGCCGAGACGAATTCACCTGATGCGGACGTTTGTACCGTCTGCCTGATGAAGGCCGCATGAGCACCGCACCCCCCCGCACCCACTTCATAGCGCGGACGACCCGCAGGCTTTCACTGTTGATCATTTTGGCCTGGGTGGCGCTGACACTAATTGTGACGTTTGCAGTTCCATCGTTGGAGCAGGTGGGACGCGAGCATTCCGTACCACTGGCTCCTCAAGACGCGCCGTCGGTACAGGCCATGACGCGTATGGGCAAGGTGTTCAAAGAATCCGATTCGGACAGCTTCGCGATGATCGTGCTGGAAGGGCAGCAGCGGCTCGGGGACGATGTTCACACTTACTATGACGGATTAGTTCGTGCGCTTAGAAACGACACGCGGCATGTCGAGCATGTCCAGGATCTATGGGGAGATCGACTCACGGAGGCGGGCGCGCAAAGCCCCGATGGTAAGGCCGTCTATGCGCAATTGAATTTGGCCGGCAACCAAGGCACTACCCCGGGCCAGGACTCCGTGGCGGCGGTCCGCAATATCGTCGCGCGGACGCCGCCGCCTCCCGGTGTCCAGGTCCATGTCACCGGACCGGCAGCGCTCCTTGCGGATATGCAGCGCAGTAGTGACGAATCCATTCTGAAGATGACCGTGATAGGCGCCTTGATCATCTTCACGGTCCTGCTTCTCGTCTACCGTTCGCTCACCACCGTGGTTCCGTTATTGCTCACGGTTGGGATCGAATTATTTGCGGCCAGAGGAATCATCGCGTTTCTCGGCGATAACAATTTTGTGGTGCTCTCGCCGTTTGCCTCTAATCTGTTGGTGGCGCTCGCGATGGCAGCCGGAACCGATTACGCGATATTCTTCGCCGGTCGTTATCAAGAGGCGCGTCAGGCGGGCGAAGACCCGGAAACCGCCTATTACACCACCTACCGCGGGGTCACTCCCGTTGTCTTGGGTTCCGGTTTGACGATTGCCGGAGCGATGCTATGCCTGAGCTTCACCCGGATGCCCATCTTCCAGACCATGGGCGCGCCGTGCGCCGTGGGCATGCTTATCGCGGTCACGGTCGCGCTCACGCTGGTTCCGGCAGTTCTGGCCGTCGGAAGTCGCTTCCGGCTATTCGACCCGCGGCGCAGGATCAGGGTCCGTCGATGGCGCCGGGTCGGCACCGCGATTGTCCGCTGGCCGGCGCCCATTCTCGTCACGACATTAGCGGTCGCGCTGATTGGTCTGGTGACACTGCCGGGTTATAAGACAAGCTATGACGATCGGCTCTACATACCCAACGACATTCCGGCAAATTTGGGTTATGCGGCAGCTGATCGTCATTTCTCGCAATCCCGAATGCAGCCCGATATTCTCATGATCGAATCTGATCATGATATGCGCAATTCAGCGGATTTTCTCGTGCTGCACAGATTGGCCAAAGGGGTTTTCCGAGTCCCAGGAATTTCGCGTGTACAGGGTATAACCCGCCCCGAGGGAACGCCGATTGAACATACTTCAATACCTTTCTTGATCAGCATGCAAAGCGCAGGTCAGCAACAAATGATGAGGTATATGAAGGCCCGGATAAATGACATGCCTAAGCAGGCAGACTTGTTGGCCAGGCAAATCAATCTGACCAAGCGGATGTACGAATTACAGAAGAAGATCACCGCCATTACTCACCACTCAATCGCCGAGACAAAGGAAATGGCCGTTATTGTGGATGAGTTAAGAGATCACGCTGCAAATTTTGAAGATTTCTGGAGACCAATTCGGAGTTATTTCTACTGGGAAAAGCACTGCTATGATATCCCGATATGCTTTTCGCTGAAGTCGATATTCGATTCAGTCGATGGCGTCTATGAACTCAGCGATAAATTCCATGAGCTCATAAAAGATCTGAACAAGATCGACGAGTTGCTGCCGCAAATACTTGAGCAGTTTCCGATGATAATCGCGAGCACGGAGAGCATGCGAACCATGCTGCTGACGATGTACAGCACCATGTCTGGAATCTTCGGCCAGATGGACGAATCGAACCAGGACGCCACCAACATGGGACAGGCGTTCGACGCCGCCAAGAACGACGATTCCTTCTATCTGCCGCCGGAGGTTTTCCAGAATCCGGACTTCCAGCGCGCGATGAGTTCCTTCCTGTCTCCCGACGGGAAGGCGGCTCGATTCATCATCTCCCACAAGGGCGACCCCGCGACGCCTGAGGGCATAGCGCGTATCGATCAGATAAAGACGGCTGCCGAAGAGGCGCTAAAGACGACACCGCTGCAGGACGCACCGATCTATATGGCCGGCACAGCGTCGACCTTCAAAGATTTCCAAGACGGCTCTCAATACGATCTATTGATCGCAGTTATTGGGTCGCTCTGCCTTATTTTTATCATCATGGTTGTCATCACTCGAAGTTTTACGGCCGCACTGGTTATCGTCGGTACGGTAGGGCTTTCGTTGGGCGCATCGTTTGGCCTGTCGGTGCTGGTCTGGCAGCATCTTCTGGGCTTTAAATTGCACTGGATGGTGCTCCCGATGTCCGTCATCGTTCTTTTGGCGGTGGGGTCGGACTACAATTTGCTGTTGGTATCCCGGATGAAAGAGGAAATAGCCGCCGGTATAAACACCGGTATCATCCGCGCAATGGGCGGCACCGGTAAGGTCGTGACAAACGCGGGGTTGGTGTTCGCTTTCACTATGGCGTCGATGATGTTCAGCGAATTGCGGATTATCGGTCAGGTCGGTACGACCATCGGGCTGGGCCTGCTGTTCGACACCTTGGTCGTGCGCTCATTCATGACACCGTCTATCGCCGCGCTGCTCGGACGCTGGTTCTGGTGGCCGCAAATAGTGCGCCCGCGCCCGGCCAGCTACATGCTTCGGTCTGAGGGACCACGTCCGCTGGTACGTTCCTTGCTGCTAAGGGAGGAGCACCGCGACGACGACGCGGCCACAGCCGAAATCCCGATTCCGTCCGTCTAGGTTGGCCTTCGACGTTTTACCGGCGCCGCCGCGGTCCTGCTATTCGCAAAGATTTGCGACCCGTCCTTGCCGACGAGATCAAGCGTCTTAGCAACAAGAGGACTTTCGCTGCCTAATTGCACACTCGAGCTACCAAGAGAATTACGAACGACAGTCTCAAATATGGCTGAAAGCAGTGACAAATATGGGGCAGCATATGCCAAACGCGCTATACCCCTAGAGTGCGGTTTCAGCCGACGAGGCGTGCGACCTCGACCATCGCGGAGGTGATCTGGGCGATCTCGGCGGGCGCGCAGATATACGGCGGCATCGCATAGACCAGATTGCGGAAGGGGCGCAGCCAGACCCCTCGGTCCAGCGCCGCCGGGGTGGCGACGGCCAGGTCGACCGGCCGGTCGCATTCGATGACGCCGATGGCGCCGCACACCCGGACATCGGTCACGCCGGGCAGCGCCCGCGCGGGTTCGAGTCCGGCCGACAGCCCGGCGGCTATCTTCGCGACGCGCGACCGCCAGTCCTGCGCGAGCAGCAGCTCGACGCTGGCCACCGACACCGCGCACGCCAGCGGATTGGCCATGAACGTGGGCCCGTGCATCAGCGCGCCGGCCTCGCCGGCGCTGATGGTGTGCGCGATATCGGTCGTGCACAGGGTGGCGGCCAGGCTCAGGTATCCGCCGGTCAGCGCCTTGCCGACGCACATGATGTCCGGGCTCACCCCGGCGTGGTCGGCGGCGAACAGCTCACCTGTGCGGCCGAAGCCGGTGGCGATCTCGTCGAATATCAGCAACACATCCTGGCGCCGGCAGGCTTCGCGCAGGTCACTCAGATAGCGCGGGTCGTGGAAGCGCATCCCGCCCGCGCCCTGCACGACGGGCTCCACGACCACGGCGGCCAGCTCGGCGGCGTGCTGCGCCAGCTGCGCCTCGAACGCGGCGCTGTAGCCAGGGTCGTAGTCCCGTGGCACCTGCGGCGCGAACTCCTGGTGCGCCAAGATGTCGGTCCACAGCGAGTGCATGCCGCCGTCGGGGTCGCAGATGCTCATCGGCGTGAAGGTGTCCCCGTGGTAGCCGCCCCGCCAGGTCATCAGCCGGTGCTTGCCGGCCCGGCCGCGGCTGCGCCAGTACTGCAGCGCCATCTTCACCGCGACCTCCACCGACACCGAGCCGGAGTCGCTGAAGAAGACCGTCTCCAAACCCGACGGGGTGATGTCCACCAGCAGCCGCGCCAGCCGGGCGGCGGGCTCGTGGGTCAGCCCACCGAACATGACGTGATTCATCACCCCCAGCTGGGCAGTCAGCGCCGCGTCCAGCACCGGGTGGCCGTGGCCGTGGATCGCGGTCCACCAGGAGCTCATCGCGTCGAGCACCTCGATGGGCTTGCCGTCGCGGACCAGCGTCAGCCACGCGCCGTGGGCGGCGACCGCGACGACGGGGGCCACCGTTTCGGAGCCGATGGTGCTGTAGGGATGCCATAGGTGGGCGGCGTCGATCGCGCTGATCTGCTCGGGCGTCAACTCAGCCACGGAGTTCGAGACTAGCCGTGGGTCGCAGAATCCGCGGCCATCGGGCAGCATTGGACGACGTGGCCCCGGAGCAGCAGTCCCAACATCCCCTCGCGGACGAGGAGATCGACTACCCGCCGGACGCCGACGAGACCCTCAACTTCGACGATGCCGGTAGCCCGGACGTCTCCGGCGACTCCCATCACCCCCACCAGGGGCCACCGCCGACACTGCAGTTGCGGGTGGCCCCCTGGGACCTGATCTGCACCATCGTGCTGATAGCGCTGCTCCTCTACTTGGCCACGGCCACAGTGTGGCCGACCAGGCTCTTCGGGTTCCTCAAGGACGTGTGCGTGGGGGAAACCTGCGGACCGGTGCCATTCGGCGTCGATATGTACATCTACCCCGTGGCCTGGGGGGGCATCGGTGCGGCGTTGGCCGCGGCCGGAATAGGGCCGTTCGTGTCCCTCTTGAAGGGCTGGTACATGTCCTTCTGGCCGGTCTTGTCCCTCGCCATCCTGATGTTCAGCGCGGTGGCTGGCGGCATATTGACCACGTTCAGCGCACGCTACTGGCTCTGACTGCACTCGCCCATGGTGAGACCCAAATCACAACTGCGCACCCAAGTTTGAGCACAGCAGTCACCGTCGGGTCACGTTAAGACAAAGAATCCCTCGTAGGGCCTTAGGTCCCTTGCCGCCCGCAACTTGTGTTGCGAAAGTTTCTGTAGTGACTGGTGTGAATATCACGGCCCCGACGCAGAGGCCATCACGTGAGTCATCGAACGGGGGCGGATTCGCGAAGTGATCGCGACTGAGGCCCCTAGAACCAAAGAAACCGAGAAATGAGGAATCGAAATGAAGCGCATCTGCGGCTTCGTGATCGGTCTGGCCCTACTAGTGATGGCACCGGTGACGGTCGATACGGCGCTGGCGACCGCTGATCCCGGTGCTCGGGCGATGGACTATCAGCAGGCCACCGACGTCGTCATCATGCGTGGTCTCTCGCAGCGCGGCGTGCCGTTTTCCTGGGCCGGCGGCGGTGTCAGCGGCCCGACCCTGGGCAAGGGTACGGGTATGACCACCGTCGGGTTCGACGCCTCGGGCCTGATGCAGTACGCCTACGCCGGCGCCGGGATCAAGCTGCCGCGTTCCTCCGGTGAGTTGTACCGGGTCGGTCAGAAGATCCTGCCGCAGCAAGCACGCCGCGGCGACCTGATCTTCTACGGTCCCGACGGCACGCAAAGCGTCGCGATGTACCTCGGGAACAACCAGATGCTGGAGGTGGGCGACGTCGTTCAGGTGTCGCCCGTGCGCGCCAACGGCATGACCCCCTACCTGGTCCGAGTGCTCGGGGTCCAGCAGGCGCCGGTGCAGCAGGCACCTGCGCAGCAAGCGCCGGTACAGCAAGCGCCATTGCAGCAACCGCCGTCGCAGCAGGCCCCGGTCCAGCAGGCGCCGGTCCAGCAGGCGCCGGTCCAGCAGGCGCCGGTACAGCAGACCCCGGTCCAGCAGACCCCGGTACAGCAGGCGCCGTTGCAGCAGATGCCGCTGCAGCTGCCCACGCAGGCGCCGGTACAGCAGATCCCCGGGCAGCCGGCACCTATCGGCACCACGCAGTAACTCTCTCGGCGCCTTCTCGGTCCCCGAACACCCGCCACCTGCTCCCCCGCCGCAACGCGGGCGGCAAGAGCAGGTGGCGGGTTCGGTAAATTGGCGGTTGATCATGGGAAACCCCTCACCGCCTCGTCCACCGGTCGCCACGGCGACACCGGTGACTATGGGGGCGCGCACCGGGGGGCTTTCGGGGTTCTATCGCTACGATCTCGACGGCCTGCGCGGTATCGCAATCGCGCTGGTGGCCATGTTCCACGTCTGGTTCGGCCGGGTTTCCGGTGGCGTGGACGTGTTCCTGGCGCTGTCCGGATTCTTCTTCGGCGGCAAGATCCTTCGCGCCGCCCTCGACCCGGCTGTGTCGCTGTCACCGGTCGCCGAAGTGATCCGGCTGATCCGCCGCCTGGTTCCGGCTCTGGTCGTCGTTCTCGCCGCGTGTGCTCTGCTCACCATCCTGGTGCAGCCGCAGACCCGCTGGGAGACGTTCGCCGACCAGAGCCTGGCCAGCCTGGGCTATTACCAGAACTGGGAGCTGGCCAGCACCGCGTCCAACTACCTGCGCGCCGGTGAAGCCGTCACCCCGTTGCAGCACATCTGGTCCATGTCGGTGCAGGGCCAGTTCTACGTCGCTTTCCTGCTGCTGGTGGCCGGGTTCGCCTATGCGCTGCGCCGGCCGCTGCGAGCCAACCTGCGCGGCGCGTTCATCGCGTTGCTGAGCGTTTTGACGCTCGCGTCGTTCATTTACGCGATCTTCGCCCACCAGGCCGACCAGACGACCGCCTACTACAACAGCTTCGCGCGCGCTTGGGAGCTGCTGCTGGGAGCGCTTGTCGGCGCGCTGGTGCCCCACGTCCGCTGGCCGATGTGGCTGCGCACCGTGCTGGCCACCGTCGCGCTGGCCGCGATCCTGTCCTGCGGGGTCTTCATCGACGGCGTCGAGGAATTCCCCGGCCCGTGGGCGCTGGTGCCCGTGGGCGCCACCATGCTGATGATCCTGGCCGGGGCCAACCTGCAGGCGCGTCCGGGCAGCAGCGACGAATTGCCGCCGCCGAATCGCCTGCTGGCGACGGCGCCGCTGGTGGCGCTGGGAACGATGGCGTACTCGCTGTACCTGTGGCACTGGCCGCTGCTTATCTTCTGGCTGTCCTACACCGGACACGCGCACGCCAACTTCGTCGAAGGCACGACAATCCTGCTGGTGTCCGGGGTGCTGGCGCACCTGACCGTGCGGCTGGTCGAGGACCCGCTGCGGTCCCGGGCCTCCGGCGCCGCTGGCCCCCCCTCGATCCCCTGGCAGTTGCGGCTGCGCCGGCCGACGATCGTGCTCGGTTCGACCGTGGCGCTGCTCGGTGTCGCGCTGACCGCCACCTCGTTCACCTGGCGTCAGCACGTCATCGTCTTGCGGGCGGCAGGCAAGGAGCTCAGCGGACTCAGTACCCAGGATTATCCCGGGGCCCGCGCCCTGACCGCACCCGTGCGGGTGCCCACCCTGCCGATGCGCCCCACCGTGCTGGAAGTCAGGGACGACATCCCGGACTCCACCAGGGACGGCTGCATCAGTGACTTCGTCAACCCGGCTGTGGTCAACTGCACATACGGCGATGTGGCCGCCACCCGGACGATCGCGCTGGCCGGCGGGTCGCACGCCGAACACTGGCTACCCGCGCTGCAGCTGCTCGGGCAACTGCACCACTTCAAAGTGGTGACCTATCTCAAAATGGGCTGCCCGTTGTCCACCGAACAGGTCCCGCTGATCATGGGCAACAACGCCCCGTACCCGCAGTGCCGCGAATGGGTGCAACGGACGATGGCCAAGTTGATCGCCGACCGTCCCGACTACGTGTTCACCACATCGACTCGGCCGTGGAACATCAAAACCGGCGATGTGATGCCGGCGACCTACATCGGGATCTGGCAAACGTTGTCGGACAACAACATTCCCATCCTCGCCATGCGCGACACCCCGTGGCTGGTCAAAAACAACAAACCGTACGATCCCGCGGATTGCCTGGCCAAGGGCGGCACCGCGCAGTCGTGCGAGATCAAACGATCCGACGTGCTGGCCGATCACAATCAAACCCTGGATTTCGTCGGTCAGTTCCCGCTGCTCAAGCCGCTCGATATGTCCGACGCGATATGCCGCGCCGACTTCTGCCGTCCGGTCGAAGGAAATGTGCTGATTTACCACGGCGCTCATCACCTGACTCCCACCTATGCGCGCACCATGGCTCCAGAGCTCGGAGTCCAGATCGCGGCGAGCACCGGTTGGTGGTAAGCGCCGCCGGAAGCAGCCGAGCACTGAAAGCACCGATAAGGTCGAATGATGTCGACGAACAACCCAAAAGCGCCTTCGGGAGGCGCCACGGCATCCGGCGCCGACGTTACCCAGCCCACACCGCCTCCCACATTGCCTACTGTCTGGCCTGGTAACGCCTACCCGCTCGGGGCGACCTATGACGGTGCGGGCACGAACTTTTCGTTGTTCTCCGAGATCGCGGAGAGCGTCGACCTGTGCCTGATCGACGAGCGCGGCAACGAGTCCCGCATCCGCCTCGACGAGGTGGACGGATATGTCTGGCACGCCTATCTGCCGAACATCACCCCGGGTCAGCGCTACGGGTTTCGCGTCCACGGGCCGTTCGACCCTGCGGCCGGCCACCGGTGTGACCCGAGCAAGCTGCTGCTCGACCCGTACGGCAAATCTTTCGACGGCGATTTCACTTTCGACCAGGCGCTGTTCTCCTATGACTTGAATGCCGTCGACCCCCAGGGCGACACGGCGAACACCGGCACTCCCCCGATGGTCGACTCGCTCGGGCACACCATGACCAGCGTGGTGATCAATCCCTTCTTCGACTGGGCGTTCGACCGCGCTCCACTCACCCCGTACCACGAAACGGTCATCTATGAGGCCCACGTCAAGGGCCTGACACAGACCCATCCCGCCGTCCCCGAAGGACTTCGGGGCACCTACGCCGGCCTGGCCCACCCGGCGACCATCGACCACCTCAAGTCCCTCAACGTCACCGCGCTAGAGCTGATGCCGGTGCACCAGTTCCTGCACGACGAGCGGCTGCTCGATCTAGGCTTGCGAAACTACTGGGGCTACAACACATTCGGGTTCTTCGCCCCGCACTACCAGTACGCGTCAAACCGGCAGGCCGGCGGCGCGGTGGCCGAGTTCAAGATGATGGTGCGCAGCCTGCACGAGGCCGGCATCGAGGTCATTCTCGACGTGGTCTACAACCACACCGCCGAAGGCAATCACCTGGGCCCGACGATCAACTTCCGCGGCATCGACAACCAGGCCTACTACCGCCTGGACGACGAGGACCTGCGGCTGTACAAGGACTTCACCGGCACCGGCAACAGCCTCAACGCCCGTCACCCGCACGTCCTGCAGCTGATCATGGACTCGCTGCGCTACTGGGTGCTTGAGATGCACGTGGACGGTTTCCGGTTCGACCTGGCGTCCACGCTGGCCCGCGAGTTCTACGACGTCGACCGGCTGAGCGCGTTCTTCGATCTGGTGCAACAGGATCCGGTGATCAGCCAGGTCAAGCTCATCGCCGAGCCGTGGGACGTCGGCGAAGGCGGCTACCAGGTCGGCAACTTTCCTGGTTTATGGACAGAGTGGAACGGGAAATACCGCGACACTGTGCGCGACTACTGGCGGGGCGAGCCCGCGACCCTTGGCGAGTTCGCTTCCCGGCTGACCGGGTCGTCGGACCTCTACGAGGTGAGCAGTCGGCGCCCCAGCGCCAGCATCAACTTCGTCACCGCCCACGACGGATTCACGCTCAACGACTTGGTGTCCTACAACGAGAAGCACAACGAAGCCAACGGCGAAGACAACCGCGACGGAGAAAGCCACAATCGGTCGTGGAACTGCGGCGTCGAGGGTCCGACCGACGACCCCGACATCGTCGCGCTGCGGTGCCGCCAGATGCGCAACTTCTGGGCCACCCTGATGATCAGCCAGGGCACGCCGATGATCACCCACGGCGACGAGATCGGGCGCACCCAGAACGGCAACAACAACGTCTACTGCCAGGACTCCGAATTGTCTTGGATGGACTGGTCTTTGGTCGACAAGAACGCCGATCTGCTGACCTTCGCCCGCAAGGTGACCACCCTGCGGAAGAACCATCCGGTCTTTCGCCGGCGTCGGTTCTTCGAAGGCGAGCCGATCCGCACCGGCGACGAGGCCCGCGACATCGCCTGGCTCACGCCGGGCGGCCGGGAGATGACGCACGAGGATTGGGACAAGAGCTTCCACCATCGATGTGTGGCGGTGTTTCTCAACGGCGACGCCATCACCGCACCGGATGCCCGCGGCGAGCGGGTGGTGGACGATTCGTTTCTGTTGTGTTTCAACGCCCATGACGACTACGTGGAGTTCGTCGCGCCGCAGGACGACTATGCGCAGGAGTGGACGGTGGAGCTGGACACCAACCACCCCGTCGGCCTGAGAGAAGGGGCCGACTTGGTGGTGGGCGCACAAGAGAAGATAGAAGTGCCGGCGCTCTCATTGCTGATCTTGCGTAAGACCGCCTGACACATGGGTTTTCCAGTGCTCTCCACCTACCGGTTACAGCTGCGCGGTGCCTCCAGCGGGTTCGGGTTCACCTTCGACGACGCCGAGAACCTGCTCGACTACCTCGACGAACTCGGGGTCTCGCATCTCTACCTGTCGCCCATCATCACCGCGGTCGCCGGGTCCGCCCACGGATATGACGTCACCGACCCGACGACCGTGTCGGCGGAGCTGGGCGGTCCCGAGGGTCTGGCGCAACTGTCGGCGGCGGCCCGCGCGCGGGGCATGGGCCTGATCGTGGACATCGTGCCCAACCACGTGGGGATCGACAAGCCCGAGCAGAACCCGTGGTGGTTTGACCTGTTGCGGCACGGCCGCTCGTCGGCCTACGCGACCTTCTTCGATATCGACTGGGACCTTGACCCGCAGGGCCGAATCATACTGCCGCTGTTAGGTTCCGACGACGATGTCGCCGACCTGAAAGTCGACGGCGACCTGCTGCGGCTGGGAGACCTGGCGCTGCCTATCGCCCCCGGCACTTCAGGCGGCACCGGGGCGCAGGTGCACGACCGCCAGCACTACCGGTTGGTGGGCTGGCGGAACGGGGTCTGCGGATATCGCCGTTTCTTCTCGATCACCTCGCTGGCCGGGCTCCGCCAGGAGGACCGCGCCGTGTTCGACGCCAGCCACGCCGAAGTCGCCCGGTGGTTCGCCGAGGGTCTCGTCGACGGCGTGCGCATCGACCACCCCGACGGATTATCCGATCCCGGTGGGTATTTGGCGTGGCTGCGCGAATTGCTCGGCCCGGACGCGTGGATCGCGATCGAGAAGATCCTGGCCGTCGACGAGGCGCTGGAGCCCACGCTGCCGGTAGCCGGAACCACCGGCTACGACGTGCTGCGGGAAGTGGGCGGGGTTTTCGTCGATCCGAACGGAGAGCCAGCGCTCACCGCGCTCGTCGGATCCGCCGGTGTGGACTACGGGGCCTTGCCGGCGATGCTGGCAGAGCTCAAGATTCGCACGGCCACCGACACGCTGGCTAGCGAACTTCGCAGGCTGCGGCGCTCGATCGCGGCCGCCGCGGGCACCGACCATCCGCTGCTGCCCGAGGCGGTGGCCGCATTGCTCAGCCATATCGGGGTATACCGCAGCGATTACCCTGGTCTGTCCGCGATCCTGCCCGGCGCACTGGCCGAAACCCAATCGGCGGCACCGGAATTGGGGCCCGCGCTGCAGGTGATCGCCGCGGCGTTAGCCCGTGGCGGCGAACCCGCTACGCGGCTGCAGCAACTGTGCGGTGCGGTTACGGCTAAGTCCGTCGAGGACTGCCTCTTCTACCGCGACGCCCGACTGGTGTCGCTCAACGAGGTCGGCGGCGAACCACACCGGTTCGGCGTGGGCGTCGCGGAATTTCATCACCGCGCCGCCACCCGCGCGCGGACGTGGCCGCAGGCGATGACGACACTGACCACCCACGACACCAAACGCAGCGAGGACGTGCGCGCCCGCATCGGCGTGCTGTCGCAGGTGCCGTCGCTCTGGACCGAATTCATCGCCCGCTGGGAAATCGAAGTGCCCTCCCCCGATGTCGCGACCGGGCAATTCCTGTGGCAGAACATTTTCGGAGTATGGCCGGTCAGCGGTGAGGTCACCGAAGAGCTGCGCGAGCGGCTGCACGCGTACACCGAGAAGGCCATCCGCGAGGCGGGCTGGCACACCTCATGGAACGACCCGGACGCCGCGTTCGAAGATGCGGTGCACCGTTGGCTGGATACCGTGCTTGACGGTCCGGTCGCCCGAGGGCTGACCGAACTTGTCGCCCAACTCAATCCGCATGCCGCAAGCGACGCGCTGGGCCAGAAGCTACTCGCGCTGACCGTGCCCGGTGTACCCGATGTCTACCAGGGCACCGAGCTGTGGGACGACAGCCTGGTCGACCCGGACAACCGCCGCCCGGTGGGCTATGCCGCCCGCAAAGCCGCCCTGGAAGAGCTGCAGCATCCCAAGATCCGGGTTGTCACCACGGCGCTTCGGGTGCGGCGCTCCCATCCCGAGAGCTTTCTGCACGGCGAGTATCTCCCGGTGCTCGCCACCGGGTCGGCGGCCGATCACGTAGTAGCGTTCCGCCGCGGCGAGGACATCCTGGTCGCGGTGACCCGCTGGACGGTCCGGCTAGCCGAAACCGGCTGGGGTAACACTGTGGTGCCACTACCCGAGGGCTCATGGACCGACACGCTCACCGGCGCCATGGCCAGCGGACCGACGTCGGCCGCGGAGTTGTTCGCCGAGCTGCCGGTGGTGCTCTTGGTGCGCGATCATGAGTGAATTCCGAGTTTGGGCACCCAAACCCGAGCGGGTGCGGCTCGACCTAGACAGCCCAGACGGCGCGGTGCACGCGATGAGACGCTCGGATGACGGCTGGTGGCACGCGACCGTCGACGCGCCACCCGACGCCCGCTACGGATACCTGCTCGACGACGACCCCACGGTGCTGCCCGACCCACGGTCGGCCCGCCAACCCGACGGCGTGCACGAACGCTCGCAACTGTGGGATGCCGCCGACGCCACCTGGACCGATGCGGATTGGACCGGGCGTCCGGTCGGAGGCGCGGTGATCTACGAGCTGCACCTCGGCACCTTCACCCCGGCGGGCACATTCGACTCCGCCATCGAAAAGCTGGACTATCTGGTCGATCTCGGGATCGACTTCGTCGAACTGATGCCGGTCAACTCCTTCTCCGGCACCCACGGCTGGGGCTATGACGGGGTGCTGTGGTACAGCGTGCACGAACCCTACGGCGGCCCCGACGGACTGGTCCGGCTCGTCGATGCCTGCCACGCCCGCGGCCTGGGTGTGGTGATCGACGCGGTATTCAACCACTTGGGACCGTCCGGCAATTACCTGCCGCGGTTCGGCCCGTACCTGTCCTCGGCGAGCAACCCCTGGGGTGAAGGCATCAACATCGCCGACGCCGACTCCGACGAGGTGCGGCGCTACATCATCGGGTGCGCGCTGCGCTGGATGCGCGACTTCCACGCCGACGGCCTGCGCTTGGACGCCGTGCATGCGCTGGTGGACACCACCGCGGTCCATATCCTCGAGGAGCTGGCCGCCGAGACCGACTGGTTGTCAACACAGTTGGGCCGCCCGCTGTCGCTGATCGCCGAAAGCGATCTCAACGACGCGCGGCTGGTCACCCCGCGCGATCATGGCGGCTACGGGCTCACCGCGCAGTGGGACGACGACATCCATCACGCCATCCACACCGCCGTGTCCGGTGAGCGGCAAGGCTACTACGCGGACTTCGGTTCGCTGGCCACGCTGGCGCAGACGCTGCGGCACGGCTTTTTCCACGCCGGCACCTACTCGTCGTTCCGGCGGCGCCGCCACGGCAGGCCGTTGGACACGGCGCGAATCCCGGCAACCAGGCTGCTGGCCTACACCTGCACGCACGACCAGGTCGGCAATCGCGCCCTTGGGGATCGCCCCTCGCAGAATCTCACCGGCGGGCAGCTGGCGATCAAGGCCGCACTTGCGCTCGGATCGCCCTACACCGCAATGCTTTTCATGGGCGAAGAATGGGGGGCGTCGACTCCGTTTCAATTCTTCAGTTCGCACCCTGAGCCGGAACTGGCCCGCGCCACCGGCGAGGGACGTAAATCCGAGTTCGCCGAGCACGGCTGGGATGCCGACGACATCCCCGACCCGCAGGAACCGCAGACATTCCAGCGCTCCAAGCTGAACTGGGAAGAGGTCGACGCCGGCGAACACGCCCGGTTGCGCCGGCTCTATCGCGATCTGATCGCCCTGCGGCACAACGAGCCTGACCTGGGCGACCCCTGGCTGGACCATCTTGTCCTCGACTACGACGAAGACCAACACTGGGTCATCATGCGACGCAACCGGCTGGTGATTGCCTGCAACCTCGGCACCGAGCCGACGACGGTGCCGGTGACCGGCGAACTGGTGCTGGCCTGGGATACACCGACCGTCAACGACGAAACCACTGAGCTGCCCGCACATTCGTTCGCGATACTCCGTTTACTGCGCGAGCAGTCGTAAAAGTGCGCGACACGCCGAGGCGTTGGGCGCTTTTGCGACTGCTCGCCGGATGCCGCCGGGTGGTACCGGGATAACATACTGCAATGACCGTTCGGTTCAGCCGCGACGAGCTGAAGCGTTTCAGCGGTAAGACCCTGCCGGACTTGATCTCTCACGAGGTGCGGCTGCTGTTTGTGGGGATCAACCCGGGCTTGAGAAGCGTCGCGGTGCAGGCCCACTTCGCTCCCCGCGGCAACCGGTTCTATCCGGCGCTGTTCCGCGCCGGTATCACCGACCGTGTCATCGACGCCTCGTCGGGTTTCGCGGTCGCCGACCGAGAATACCTATTGGCCCGTGGCATCGGCATCACCGGCCTCGTTGAGCGCGCAACCGCAAGCGCAGCCGAGCTCACGGCCCGCGAACTCGTCAAAGGCACCCAGAGACTGCGCAAAGTGGTTGCGGAGTTCTCGCCGAGGGTTGTCGCCGTCTTGGGGATCACCGCCTATCGAGCCGCCTTTAACGACCCTGCCGCCAAGCCTGGAAAACAGCCCAGCCCTTACCCTTCCTCTGAACTGTGGGTGGTCCCCAACCCGAGTGGGCGCAACGCACACGCATCGCTGGCTGGCCTCGCCGCCGCCTACGGCGAAGCCGCCCGCGCGGCCGGCATTTGTGTGGACGGATGATAGGCGGCATGGCCGAGCAACCTGCGAACGACTTCGTACCGGCAGCGCCACAGTTGTGGACCTACGACGCATTAAGCTTCCTGCTGACAAGTGCTCGGCGCTGGCGGCCGGCGCTGATCGCGCAGATCGCCGCGTCACCCGCCGACGTCATCGCCGACATCGGGTGTGGCACAGGCACCCAGTTGCGTCTCTTGGCGCGAGCTGCCGCGCAGTCGTTCACGATCGGCGGGCTGTGGATAACTGATTAGCGGGATCGCGGCCTACCGCCGATGCTTCGCCGATGAGTCATTCCGAGCTGTTGCCCATCCCGCCCATGGAATCCGCCACCGATCCGGCGTATTCAGCCGCCGATCTGCGCCAGCGGTGGCGCGCCTTGATGGGACCGCTGGAATTTGGTGAAAGGTTACTGTGGTTTGGCTTTCTCGGGCCGGATCGTCGCTTGACGAAGGAGCTCGGCCAGCTCGCTATCGGTCCCCGGCCACGCGCCCGAATGCTGAAGCACCTCATGTCGGCACTGCGCGCGCTGCTCGACGACATGGCTTCTGGCACCACTGTGGCATTGCTGCTGACCGGACCTGGTCTCGGCCCTCTCTGCCCGGCCGACCGGCTGTGGTCAAAATCGTTGAACGACATGGCCGAACGATTCGCTGTACCGCTGGAGCCGATCTTTCGGGCCAACGACGAATCGCTCCTGCAGATTGAGCCGGCCTGACGCGAGGCCACATGTCACCGAAACGATGCCGTCTCCAGATTGGTTATTTGCGCAATGACATCGAAGTCTGTGTCGCAGTGGACAACACGGGCAGCGTGGCGGATCGCGACCGCGGCAATGAGACAGTCGTTGATGCTACGAATTGTTTTGCCGGCGCGCCGGGCAGCACGATATATATCTGCCGCGGTTCGAAAGTCGACCGCGTTGTCAACGGCCAACGAGGGCAAGCCGTTTACCAGCCGTTCGAGCGCCGGGTGAGTGTCGTTGGTCGCGCCGCACAAGATCTCCATCGCGATGGGCTCGCACATAGCGATCTGACCACTTCCGTCGGAAAGCAGCCGGCGTAACTCGATTGCAGCGCTTGATCCGGTGGCTCGGAGGTATTCGATCCAAGCGGACGTGTCGACGAGGATCATCGAAATTTGTCGGGCTGTTCGCTTCGCAAGTCGTCGAGGTCACCCTCCCAGCCGACCCCTTCGAGCCCGAGCAAGAACTCACGGGTCAGCGGCGGCCCGACCAAGCGTCGCAACGCCAGGTCAACGGCCGCCTTCTTGGTGGTGAGGCCGAACCTGCGCATTACTTCGGCGGCGAGCTCGTCGTCGATATCGATGTTGGTGCGTGACATACACCAACGATACACATCAAGGGCTCACACGTAACGACGGCCGGTGCTGAGCACCGCCTGGGCGACTGCGTCGGCGAGCGGATCGATCTCGCTCTCGGTCAGGTCCGCGACCGTGATGCGGATCCCCGGCTCGGTGCGAATCCGGTACCGCGTCCCCGGCGCCGCGGCCCAGCCCGCGCTGAGCAACCGGGTGACGGCGACCGTCTCGTCGGGCACCGGGATCCAGACGTTGAGGCCGGACCGACCGTGGGCCTGCAAGCCGCGCTCGGTCAGCGCGGCACACAACCGCATGCGGTTGCCGGTGTATTGCTGCTCCGCGTGACCGATCAGGCGGGCGGCGGCGTCGTCCGACCACAAGCCGACCGCGAGATTTTGCAGTAGATGGCTCACCCATCCCGGCCCCAGTCGCAGTCGCCCGTGCACCCGCTCGACGGTGCGGCGGTCGCCGGCCATGACGGCGAGCCGCAGGTCGGGGCCGTAGGCCTTCGACGCCGATCGCACAAAAGCCCAATGGCGAGTCGACCCCGCCAACGTGTGCAGCGGCGCACCGGAGATGCCCGCGCAGTGGTCGTCCTCGACAAGCAGCAGATCGTCGGGCCGGCCGGCCAGCAGGCCCCGTAGCGTGCCGGCGCGATCCGCGGATAACGCTGCGCCCGTGGGGTTTTGCGCGCGGGTGGTGACAATGAGCGCGCGCGCCCCGCGACCCAACGCCCGCACCATATCGGCGACCAGCGGCCCGTCGTCGTCGACCCGGACCGGTTCAACCGAAAGTCCCAGCGCCGCAAGGAGATCCAGCAGATTCGCCCAGCCGGGATCCTCGACGATCACCCGGTCGCCGGGGCGCAGGTGCGCGCTGAGCGCCCGCTCGATGCCGTCCAGCGCCCCGCTGGTCACCGCGAGATGTTCGGCGGGAACACCGTCCGCGGCCAGCGTTGCGCGGGCGTGATCGATCAATTCGGGCGACATCGGCGCCTGCCCATACAGCAGCGGTGCGCCTGAGCTGGCCTGCGGGAAGCGGGCGTCCGCGATGGGCAGCAAAGCCGGGTTCGGGTTGCCGGTCGACAGATCGCGCGCGCCCGCGGGCACGTCGAGCCCGAGCAGCGACCGGGGTGTGGTTGCCGGCCGGTGCCGCACCCGGGTGCCACGCCGCCCGGCGGTTTCGACGGCGCCGCGGTCGCGCAGCAGGCGGTAGGCCGCGGCGACAGTGTTGGCGTTCACCCGGAGCCGGCCGGCCAGTTCGCGGATCGGTGGCAGCGCGTCGCCGGGCGCCAGCGCTCCCCCGGAGATCGCCTCTTCGACGTTGGCCGCTATCGACTCCGCACCCGCACCCGCTATCGTATATTGTACTGGCACGCAGATAATTATGTACTAGAACAATATCGAAGGCAAACCATGGTGACGGCATACCTACCCACAGCACGAACCACGCCCACCCGGTATCGGGAACGCGCGAGCTACGACCGCGAGGTCGTACATCGCATCCTCGACGAGTCGCTGATCTGTCACCTCGGCTATGTCAGCGATGGCAGACCAGTGGTCTTGCCGACGACGCATGCCCGCCGCGGCGAAACCCTTTACCTGCACGGCTCCACCGGGAGCGGCCCGATGCTCGCCGCCAAGACCGGAACCGGCCTGCCCGTCTGTGTCACCGCCACCCTCGTCGACGGGTTGGTGCTTGCCCGCTCGGCGCTGCACCATTCGCTGGTCTACCGCTCGGTGGTGGTAATCGGCGACGCGCGCCTGGTCGAAGACCCGGCCGAGAAGCTGCGGGCGCTGGGGGCGCTTCTCGACCACATCGCGTCCGGACGCGCCGCCGACTGCAGGCCCCCGAACGAGCGCGAGCTGGCCAAAACCGCGGTGCTCGCCCTGGACCTCGTCGAGGTTTCGGCCAAGGTGCGCACCGGCGGCCCGGTTGACGACTCGGAAGATTGCGCGCTGCCGCACTGGGCGGGCGTGGTGCCGCTGCGCGTGACGGCGGGAACACCGGTGCCGGCGGACGACCTCGATCCCGCCACCCAGGTCCCGCCGTACCTGAGCGGCTACAGCAGGTAGCGGTACGCGGGAGAACCGGGCTCGAGGGTCTCGACGTGGATCTCCGTCGCCCGCATCCGGGCCAGCAGTCCGTCGAGATCCGCGGCCGATCCCAGCTCGATGCCCACCAGCGCCTCACCGGTCTCCCGGTTGTTGCGCTTGACGTACTCGAACAGGGTGACGTCGTCGTTGGGCCCGAGCACCTCGTCGAGGAAGCGACGCAACGCGCCCGGTTCCTGCGGAAAGTCCACCAGGAAGTAGTGCTTGAGACCCAGATGGATCAGGGAGCGCTCCAGCACCTCGCCGTAGCGCGATACGTCGTTGTTGCCGCCCGAAATGAGGCACACCACCGTCGACCCGGGCTCGATGTCGGTTTCCAGCAGTCCGGCCACCGAGAGCGCGCCCGCCGGCTCGGCGATGATGCCCTCGTGCTGGTAGAGGTCCAGCATCGCGGTGCACACCGCGCCCTCGTCGACGGTGCTGATCGACGCCATGTCACCGGCGGCGGCCAGCGCGGCGTAGGTCAGCGTCCCCGCCCGCCGCACCGCCGCGCCGTCCACGAACTGGTCGACATGGTCCAGCGTCACCGGCTCGCCGGCGGCCAGCGCGGCCATCATCGCTGCGGCGCCGGCCGGCTCGATACCCAGCACCGCGGTGTTGGCGGTGCGCTCGGCCAAGTAGGTGGTGATGCCGGCGATGCAGCCGCCACCGCCGACGGGGACCACCATCAGGTCGGGCTCCCCGCCAAGCTTCTCGAGTTGTTCAAGCACTTCGACGGCGATGGTGCCCTGGCCGGCCATGGTGCGTGGGTCGTCATACGGCGGCACCAGCGTGGCGCCGGTGCGCGCGACGTCGGCTAACGCAGCCTCGGCGGCGAGATCGTAGGTCGACCCGCCCACGATCAGCTCGATGAACTCCCCGCCGTGGTAGCGGATCCGGTCGCGCTTCTGTTTGGGCGTTTTGACGGGCACATAGACGCGGCCGCGTACGCCCAGCGTCCGGCACGCATACGCGAAGCCCTGCGCGTGGTTGCCCGCCGAGGAGCAGACCACGCCGGCGGCAATCTCCTCGTCGGTCAGCTGCACCAACAGGTTGTAGGCGCCGCGCAGCTTGTACGAGCGCACCACCTGGAGGTCTTCGCGTTTGAGGTAGACCCGCGCACCGGTGATCGCCGACAACCGATCGCTGAGCTGCAACGGGGTCGGCGTGACCACCGGAGCGATCCGCTTCGCCGCGCTGTCGATGTCTGCCGCGCACAGCGGCGGCAGCGGCGACGTGCTCTGGCTCAGTTCAGCGGACACCGATCAATGGTGCCATGCCAGCCAACAGGCGATTCAGCTCACCGGGGTCAGCACGAACAGCGGAATCTGGCGATCGGTCTTCTTCTGGTAGTCGGCGTAAGGGGGAAAAGCCGCCACCGCGCGCTCCCACCAAGCGGCCTTCTCGTCGCCGGACACCTCACGGGCGTCGTAATCGCGGGTGACTGTACCGTCCTGCAGCTCGACCCGCGGGTTCTTGGCGACGTTGTAGTACCAGACCGGGTTCTTCGGTGCCCCGCCCAGCGAAGCGACGATTGCGTACTCGCCGTTGTGCTCGACGCGCATCAGCGGCGTCTTGCGAAGCTTGCCGGTTTTGGCCCCGACCGTGGTCAGCAGGATGACGGGCCTGCCATTCAACTCGGTGCCGTCGGTTCCGTCGGATTCCATGTACTTGTCGGCTTGTTCACGAGCCCAGTCCGAAGTGCTGGGTGCATATTCACCTGAAAGCGGCATACCAACCACAATACGACCGCCGCAGTGTGCCCCCGGCGGTCCTATTCGGATCCTTGCTGAAACGAACGGAGATGACGGCGCGTCTGGTGATCGGCTGCCCCGGCCTCGCCGTCCCGGTGCCTGCCGCGCGTGTAGTCGCCCTGCCACTCCACCCGCCCTCCCGCCGCTACGTCCGCCGTCGCCTTGGCCATCCCTTCCTCGTCACGTGAGCTGAGGAAGAGCTCATACTTGCGCTGCAGAATCTTCGTCGGAATCGATGCGCCTGAGCTCGGGGGCGAACTCTTCGAGCTCGTTCCGGCGCTGCGGGACTATCAAGCAAATCGGCTCGTCAACCTCGAATCGCACCGGCATCAGCTTGCGGGTGAATTTCCAGTTCATGCTGAAACTCGCGCTCGCCCAGTCGGTTTCGACGATGCCCTCCAACGGAGACACGGCGTCCTTCGGATAGTTCGCCGGCCCGCGGACCAAGAGGTTGTAGCCCGGCGGGGTGCGAAACAGGATCGGCAGATGCCAGGTCAGGATGCCGTCACCGAAATGGCTGGCGGGCAGCAGCTGCCCGGCGTCGCGCTTATCGGGCGCGATCATCACATCCACGCCTTGCTGACCCATCCAGGTGGCGGTGAACCCGCACGGATTGCGCAGCTCTGCCATCTCTGACATCCACGTCCGGCTGATCGGCGCCGTTAGCTGATCTACGGCGCGTTATCCCGGTGATGAAACCGATCAGGGTACCGCGCGCTCCTGGTTCTCAGTCATCGCATCCTCGGGAGGGCGGGCTCGGCCCGTTAGCATAACTAACGAGCAGTTTCCGTGGGGCGATGGTTACCGCGTCCTGGCCAGCTCGGCGATGGTGTTGACCCGCCGGACGGCGGTGGCGATCTCGTCGGCGAACCCCCGTCGTCGCCCAGCGATATCCGGGTCATCAACGCCGTCGATCAGCTCGCGGTGCCGGGCCAATCGCAACGCGGTCTTGAACAGTTCCATCGACCTCGACTCGGCGCTGGCAATTCTGCGTTGCAGCTCCCACTGCTTGCCCACCTGAAGGCACTCCCCAGCGCGCACGCTTTCGGGGTCGCGCCCGAGCTCAGCCGCCAGCTTCTGCAGTCGCTCCTCATACCACGACGCGTCCAGCAGCTGGACCTCCTCGCACGGATCGGCCAGCAACGACGTCACGGATTCCTCGATAATCCCGGTGCGCTGCAGCACTTTTCGTACCCCGGCGCGGCCCAGCTCCCGCGCAACACTCACCCGTCCCCGTTCACGCCGGTTGCACCGTTTCAGCCGAGGCGGGCTCGTGGACCTCCGGATGCAGGTCACCACTGTAGAGATCCTCGATCTCGGCGGCGTACTTCGCGAAGATCGGCTTGCGCTTGAGCTTCATCGTCAGCGTGATCTCATCTCCGCCCGGCTCCCACAGCGTCGGCAATATGCGGAAGCGTTTGATCTGTTCCACCCGAGACAGTTTCGCATTGCCCGCGGCGACACCGGCGGCGATGTGGGCGATCACCTGCGGGTCGGCCACCAGCGCCGCGGGCGAGGCGTCGGACAGGCCGTGCCGGGCCGCAAACGGCATGACGGAATCGGCGTCGAAAACCATCAGCGCGGTGTTGTACGGCCGCCCGTCGCCGATCGCGATCATCACACCGACCATGTCGCACGCGGCCAGGATGGTGTTTTCAATGTTGGCCGGGGACATGTTCTTTCCGGCCGCGTTGATGATCAACTCCTTCTTACGGTCTACCACCCGCAGATAGCCCTGCGCGTCGACCTCGAAGATGTCGCCGGTGTGCAACCAGCCGTCGGCGTCGATCGCCTCTGCGGTCTTGGCCGGTTCCCTGCGGTAGCCCTTCATCACCAACGGGCCGCGAACCAGGTACTCGCCGTCGTCGGCGATCTTTCCCTCCAGCCCGGGAAGCAGCTTGCCGACGGTGCCCAGGCGCGCGTCGCGCGGATGACTGGCGGTTGCGGCGCAACTCAATTCCGACATCCCCCACACCTCGGCGATCGGGATGCCGATGCCGGCGAAGAAGCCCAACGTCTCCCTGGGGATCGGAGCCGCGCCCGAGATCGCCCAGCGCAGTTCTGAAAAGCCAAGCTGCTCGCGGATCTTCGACAACACCAACTCGTCGGCATCGGCCCATTCGGCCGCGACTTCGTCGGTCATCGGCTCGTCGGCGAGCACCGCGTCGCCGCGTTTGGCGGCCACCGACATCGCCCACTCCATGGCCTGGCGCTTCGTGTCGTCCTTCTCGTGGCTGACGGTGAATTCGATTGCGGACTTGAGTTTTTCCCACACCCGCGGCACCGCGCCCCATACGGTGGGGCGTACGTCGGGCAGCGCGGCAGCGATCGCACGACCGTCAGACACCACGGTGATCTGGGTGCCGAACATCTCTTGGAGGTAGAGGCAACACATCCGGTCGGCGATATGCGCCGACGGCAGAAACGAGGTAATGCGGTCGCCGAACTCGATTCCCAACACAGCGTCCAGGCCGTAACCCTCGAAGAGCAGGTTGGTGTGGGTCATCTCCACGCCCTTGGGGTTTCCGGTGGTGCCGGAGGTGTAGATGAGCGTGACGATGTCATCGGGTTGCACTGCCCGCCACGCCGATTCGAAGTCGAAATCCACTGCGGCGGCTGCGCAGAGGTCGTCCACCGACAGTGTTCCGGGGGGCGAACCGTCGATGCACACGATGTGCTCGATGGGCGCGCCGCTGGCGCGGACGCGTTCGACGTACTGTTCCTCGCAGATCGCGACCTTGGTGCCGGCGTTGTCGAACAAGTAGGTCAGTTGTTCGGCGGGCAGCGTGTTGTACACCGAAAACGAAGTGGCGCCGACGTGTTGGGCGCCGACCTCGAGCGGGTAGAACTCGACCCGATTGGCCATCATCAGCGAGACCGTATCGCCGGGCCGAACGCCCAAGCCCGCCAAACCGGCGGCCACCCGGCGCACCTGCGCCGCATACTCGCCCCAGGTCAGCGACTGGGCGCCGCCGGGCGTCCGGAGCGCGACCGCACCCGGATCGATTGCGGCGGTGCGCTGGAATGCCTCGCACATGGTGGCCGGACGCTCGGTTGTGGTCATTTCTGTTCTCCTCAGGCTGCTCACCAGCGACGCATCGCCCACATCACATCGGTGAGCCTACGTCCGTGATCAGGGGCCACGGAACACATTGTCTGATTCCCGAGGAGCGGCAAGTTCCGTCCGTGCGAGTACGTTTTCGGTTATGGGGCTGAACCCAGGCATCGATGTCAGCGACCTCTCCCCGCTCGAGCAGACCGCGTTGCTGACCCAGTACGCCCGGGCACTCGACAGCCGATGGGCCCGGCCCATCCTCGGCGACGCCCTCGCTGCCGAAATCGTCGAGAAGGTCGATTACGACTTCGCCGCGCTCGGCGTGCCGGCGGCGGTGGTGTGTCAGTCGGCGCTGCGCGCCAAGATGCTCGACGACCGGGTGCGGACGTTCACGGTGGAGCATCCCGACGCCGTCGTCGTAGACCTCGGCGCCGGGGTCGACACCGGCTTGTTCCGGGTCAGCCCACCGGCCACAGTCGGCTGGTACAGCGTCGACCTGCCGCGGGTCATCGCATTGCGCGACCAGGTGATGCCCACCAGCGAGCAAGCCCACTCGGTTTCCGCATCGGTGGCCGATGACGACTGGCCCGACACCATCCCCGCCGATCGGCCGGCGATGGTGATCGCCGATGGTCTCTTCGCGTTTTTGTCCGAGCGGGTGATTGTCGGCGTCTTCCGCCGCGTCACCCAACATTTCAGATCCGGGGAGCTGGCCTTCAACGACTACGGACGCATCGGTTTGTTCAGCCGGCTTGCGGTGAAGCTGGCCCCGCAGCGGATGTTCAGCGATGTCGGCGTCCAATGGCTGTATCCGGGGTTCAAGGATGCGCGAGTGCCCGAGACCTGGAATCAGCGGCTGACGCTGGTCGAGGAGACCAGCCTGGCGCACGAGCCTGAGGTCGATCTGTTCCCGAGCTGGATTCGCTTGGCTACCAAGCTATCCGGGAAGTTCGAGGCCGGTGCGCGCAAGGCGCGTATCCTGCGCTACCGGTTCTGATCTACAAGACCTTCGCGAGCGCCAGGTGTCCTTCGAAGCCGTACGACGCGGCCGTCTCCCTATAACGCTGGGCCAAGTCGCGATAGGAGGCCTCGTCGCCGCGGGCGCGCGCAAGCAATGCGCGCAGGCGCAACAGCGCAACGTCGAACAACACGAAATCCGGCTCGGTGGACACCGCGCCCAGCCGCTCGATCGCGGCCGCCGCCTCGCTGACGTCGTCCTCGCCACCGCGCTGCAGCAGCGCTTCCACGAAGGCGGTGACGCCGGCGCCGAGGAACATCACCGCGTCGCCGCGGAATTGCTCCTCGACGACCGCACGCAGCCCTGCCACCGCGGCGTCGAGGTCACCGGTGCGAGCCTCCTCTTTGGCGCGTTCCACCTTGAGCTGCTGCCACGCGGCCTGGTTGACCCGGTCGCGGAGGGCGGTTTCCCTTGACTGCCCAAGCAATTCGAGGCCATCAGCGCGCTGCGAGCCATCGTGTTGCGCCAGGATGAGTCCGCGCAGGAACCTGGCCAAGGCCAGCGCGAACTCGTCGCCGCGCTCCTCGGCGACGCGAAGGGCCTCGGCCGACGCGCGCAGCATCGCCGCGTCGGGAAGCAGCAGCCCGTTGGCGACGCCGATCCCGTAGACGTAGAGCATCAGTGCCGCCCGAATGCCGGGCTCCAGCTCGGCACACATCGGAACCGCCCTGTCCACCTCGGCCCGCCACGCCGGGATGCCTTTGCACATCTCGGCGGCGGCCCGCTGCATCAGCGCGACCGTCAGCGGTGAATCGACCAGGAAATTGCCGGTCTGTGGATCCGCGTCGGTGTCGTCAATGATCCGCTGCGACAACCGCATGACTTCGGTCAGCTCACCGGTTCCGAACCTCGCGGTGAGGGCCGCCATCAGCAGCGCTGCCGTCAGCGTCGGGTTGCCGACGGAGTCGCCGAGGGTGAGCAATTCCGGGACCATCTTGCACGCCTCCCGGTAGCGCCCGTAGGCGGCCAGGGCGAACACCTGTCCGGCCATGCCGATGGCCAACGACGCCTTGTCGCCGGCGACGGTCGCCAGTTCGTGCAGCTCGTCGAAGCCGGTGTCGTCGACGCTTCGCAGCCGACGCGCCAGGCGGTGACGCAGAGCAGAGACCGCGGCGAGATCCGCATCGCGGCCCGGCCGATCGCGTCGCCCGGCAGCTGGTCGGCGACCTGGCGGGCACGCTGCCAGGCCGTTCGCGCCGCGTGCACGTCGCGGCGGGTCAGCCAGGTCGCGGCCCGCATGTGCCACCCGAACGCCTCCTGCAGGTCACCGGCGAGCTCCAGATGCTCGGCGATCAGCGCCGCGTTCTCCTCAGCCAACGCCGGGTCGCGCTCCGCGATCGCGGCCGCCACCCGCCTGTGCAGCGCGGCGCGGCCCGCCTTGAGCTGCGATCGATAGGCCACCGAGCGGATCAACGGCTGGTGAAACGCGTACTCCTCGACCGGTGTGAACATCACCTGATCGACAAGCTCGGCCTGCACCAGCCCGGCCAGCGTCGTGCAATCGGCGAGGGTCGCCAGCAGGTCCGCGCGGAAGCGAAAACCGATCACCGCCGCGGCATACAACGTCTGTTTCGCCGCGCTGTCGAGGCGGTCGATGCGCGCGGCGATCGCTGCCTGCAGGGTGGCCGGCACGGTCACGTCGGTCGATCCGCCGGCACTCACGTGCGCGCCCCGCTCACCCGCCGAGCACGCCTCGATCGCACAGGTCGCGCACGATCTCCTCGACGAAGAACGGGTTACCGGCCGCGCGATCGGCGACCTGCGCGGTCAGCCCGGCAACCGAGGGATCGGTACCCAACAACTGCGTGACCAGCGCCGTTGTATCTGAAATATCAAGGGGTGCAAGCGAAATCGTTTGGCCCCCCGCCGTATGGCTCAACTCACCACGATACTCGGGGCGGTAGGTGATCAGCACCAGCGAATGGGTCTGATGAACGACCGTCAAGAAATCAGCCAGCATCGACTCACTGGTCGCATCGATCCAGTGGACGTCTTCGATCACGTAAACACACGGGGCTTTCCTGGCCAGCGCGGCAGCGTTCACCAGCGCCGTCAACCGCCGCCGTCGCGCATCGGGGGCGATGTCGGGCAGCTCGTCGGCGGGGTCGCGGATGCCCAGCGCGTCCTCGAGAAGCACCCGGTCGGCTTCGTCAGCGCCGGGAACCCTGTCGCGCAACGCGGCCCGCGCCTGGTCCTCGCCGAGCCCATCCACGCCGAACGCCGCCCGCAGCAGCCGCGCCAGCACCAGGAAGGGGACCTCGCTGGTGTGCGACTCACAGTACGTCGACAGCACCGGAATACCGCGGCTCGCCGCACTCGCCGCGGTCTCGGCGACGATGCGGCTTTTGCCGATACCGGCCGGGCCGACCACCCGCACCACGCAGCCGCGGCCCTGCGTCGACTGATCCAGCATCGCGGTCAGTGTGGCCAGCTCCCACCTGCGGTCGACGAGCGTCGAGGCCCACCGGCCGATGGGCTGGCGCCCCGTCCCCATGGACAGCAACGGCCGCGCGACCACCGGCTCGTCGGAGCCCTTGATGTGGACCTTTCGCGGTTCGCCGAGCTTGGTGGCGTGCGCGACGAGACGCGCCGTGGACTCGCCGAGCATCACTCCACCGGGCGGCGCCGCGGACTCCATTCGCTGGGCCATGCCGACCTGATGACCAACCGCGGTGTAACTCCATGCGCCGGAGCCGATCTCGCCCGCAATCACCTCGCCCGAGTTCAACCCCACCCGCAATTGGAGATCGATGCCGTCTATGGCCTGCACCTCGGCGGTGAGCCCGCGCATCTCGTTCTGGATGTCCAGGGCCGTCAAACACGAGCGAAGCGCGTGATCCTCCAGCGCGATCGGCGCCCCGAAAACCGCCATGATGCCGTCGCCGGTGAACTTGTCCACGGTGCCGCCGTAGCGCTGAACCGTCGCCGCGCAGCGGTCGAACAGCTTCGTCATGATCTCGCGCAGGCGTTCCGGGCCGAGCGCCGCCGCGATGTCCATCGAACGCACCACGTCGGCGAACAACACCGTCACCTGCTTGTACTCGGCCGACTTCTGCGGCGCCACCGGCGACCCACAGCCGTCACAGAATCGCGCACTGACCCGCAGTTCAGTTCCACACGCTGAGCAGGTGGAATCCGCCTTGGAATCCGCGGTTGTCATCCGGGCCCCTTGATCTCGAGTACGCCGACCCGATGCGCCAAGAATAGGGTTTTACTGGTCGCCCAAGCACCCTGAACCTAGCAGCTGCTACAGATCTGCTACCGGCACGGGCGAGAGCGTCATCGGCAGCGACTGACCCTTCTCGGGCGCTGCGATCCGCTGATGAACCGCCGATGCGCCAGATACCATCAGGGCCGTGTCTGACCCTGTGACCGCGCGCCCGACGATCTGCCTGAACATGATTGTGAAAAACGAGGTGCACATCGTCGCCGAGGTACTCGACGCAGTTGTGGTGGGACGAACGGTGTGAGTGGTGGTACCGGCAGAACGTGCTCGTCTTCGCCACCGACACGGTGGCCCATGAGCACGAATGGCCCGAACTGACCGGGCCGTTAGACATGGTCCATCCGGAACTGTTCGCGCTGCGCTACAGGTGACTCGCCCCTAGCCGCCCAGGCATCCCGGCCCGAGCAACGCCTTCAGATCGCCCATCAGCGCCGGCGAGAGCGTCACCCGCAGCGAGGCGTCCAGCTCCAGGGTGGTGATCCGGTCCCCGCTGATCAGCCGCAGATGTACCTGCGAGGTGCCGGGGTGGCGCGCCAGCACCTGCTTGAGCGCGCTCACCTTGTCGAGGGTGCACTGCCGGGTCGGCAGGCTCACCGCCAGCGGCCGGTCCACCCGTGCGCTGGAAAAGTCGGGCACCACAAGCTCGTTGGCGATCAGGGCGATCCGGTCGTCCCGGATCGCGACCTTGGCGTTGACCAGCACCACCGCGTCGTCGACGATGTCGGCGCCGTAGGCGGAGTAGGCGTGCGGGAAGAACATCACCTCGATGCCGCCGGTGAGGTCTTCCAATTGAGCTGACGCCCAAGGCATTCCGTTCTTGTTGACCCGCCGGTTCACCGAAGCCAGGATGCCGCCCACCCGCACCTGGGTGTCGTTGGCGACATCACCGTCGAGGATCGCCGGAATGGCCGTGTCGACCTGCGCGCCGAGCAGGTGCGCGACGCCGTTGAGCGGATGCCCGGACACGTAGAGGCCCAGCATCTCGCGCTCGAGGGCCAGCTTGTGTTTGTCCTCCCACTCGTCGTCGGGCACCTTGATGGTGAACACGGAGTCTCCGCAGCCGGCCCCGTCATCTCCGCCGCCGAACAGGTCGAACTGCCCCATCGCCTCGGCCTTCTTGGTGCCCAGCACCGAGTCCACCGCGTCGGTGTGCACCAGGAAAAGACCCTTGCGCGAATGCCCCAGCGAATCGAACGCGCCGGCTTTGATCAGCGACTCGGTGACCTTCTTGTTGCACGCCGAGATATCGATCTTGTTCAGGTAGTCCGAGAAGTCGGTGAATTTGCCCTTGTCGCCGCGAGTATGGATCAACGAACCCACCACGTTGGCGCCGACGTTGCGCACCGCACCCAGCCCGTAGCGGATGTCGGCACCCACCGACGCGAAGTTCAGACCCGACTCGTTGACGTCTGGCGGCAACACCGTGATGCCGAGCTTGCGGCAGTCGGCGAGATAAACCGCGGCCTTGTCCTTGTCGTCACCTACCGACGTGAGCAGACCCGCCATGTACTCGCCGGGATAGTTGGCCTTCAGGTACGCGGTCCAGTAGGACACCAGGCCGTAGCCCGCGGCGTGAGACTTGTTGAACGCGTAGTCGGCGAACGGCAGGATGGTGTCCCACAGCGCCTTGATCGCGCCCGTCGAGAAGCCGTTGGCCGTCATGCCGTCGGAGAAGCCCTCGAACTCCTTTTCCAGCACCTCGCGTTTCTTCTTGCCCATGGCCTTGCGCAGAATGTCGGCTCGGGCCAGCGAGTAGCTGGCCACCTTCTGCGCGATGCGCATGATCTGCTCTTGATAGACGATCAGGCCGTAGGTCTCGGCGAGGATCTCACGCAGCGGCTCGGCGAGTTCGGGGTGAATGGGCTTGATGGCCTGCCGGTTGTTCTTGCGGTCGGCGTAGTCGTTGTGGGCGTTCATGCCCATCGGGCCGGGCCGGTACAGCGCGAGCACCGCGACGATGTCCTCGAAGCCGGTCGGTTGCATGCGGCGCAGCAGGTCACGCATCGGCCCGCCGTCGAGCTGGAACACGCCCAGGGTCTCGCCGCGCCCCAGCAGCTCGAAGGTGGGCTGGTCGTCCAGCGGCACCGATTCCAGGTCGAGGTCGATTCCCCTGTTGGCCTTGATGTTCTCGATCGCGTCGCCGATGATCGTCAGGTTGCGCAGGCCCAGGAAGTCCATCTTCAGCAGGCCGATGGCCTCACACGACGGGTAATCCCAGCCGGTGATGATGGCCCCGTCCTGCGGTCGCTTCCACAGCGGGATGGCCTCGGTCAGCGGCTCGCTGCTCATGATCACCGCGCAGGCGTGCACGCCGGCGTTGCGGATCAGGCCCTCCAAGCCGCGCGCGGTCTGGTAGATGGTGCGAACATCGGGGTCGGTCTCGATCAGGCCGCGGACTTCGGCGGCTTCCTTATACCGCTCGTGGTTCGGGTCGGTGATCCCCGACAGCGGAATGTCCTTGGCCATGATCGCCGCCGGCAGCGCCTTGGTGATGCGGTCGGCGATCGCGAAACCGGGCTGGCCGTAGTGGATCCGCGCCGAATCCTTCAGCGCTGCTTTGGTTTTGATGGTGCCGAAGGTGATGACCTGAGCGACCCGGTCCTGCCCCCATTTGTCGGCGGCGTAGCGCACCATCTCGCCGCGACGACGGTCGTCGAAGTCGATGTCGATGTCGGGCATCGACGTGCGTTCGGGGTTGAGGAACCGCTCGAACAGCAGTCCGTGCGGGATCGGGTCGATGTCGGTGATGCCCAGGGCGTAGGCCACCAGCGAGCCCGCGGCCGAGCCCCGGCCCGGACCGACCCGGATGCCGACCGACCGCGCGTAGTTGATCAGGTCGGCGACGATCAGGAAGTAGGACGGGAAGCCCTTCGAACAGATGACGTCGATCTCGTAGGCCGCGCGTGCCCCGTAACCGTCCGGCGGGCCAGTCGGGAAACCGCCGGAGCAGCCCGGCATCCACCTCGTGGCGCAGCCAGGACGCCTGGTCGTGGCCTTCAGGCACCGGGAAGACCGGCATCCGGTCGCGCGGTGCCCACACCTCGTCGTAGGGCTGCACCCGCTCGGCGATCAACAGCGTGGAGTCGCAGGCGCCGGGAACCTCGTCGTCCCAGATCTGGCGCATCTCGGCGGCCGACTTGAGGTAGTAGCCGTCGCCGTCGAACTTGAACCGGTTCGGATCCGACAGCGTCTTGCCGGTCTGCACGCACAGCAGCGCCTCGTGGTTGTGGGCGGCGTCGCGAGTGACGTAGTGGCAGTCGTTGGTGGCCAGCGGCGGAATGCCAAGCTTGCGGCCGATCTCCAGCAATCCCTCGCGGACCCGCTGTTCGATCGACAAACCGTGGTCCATCAACTCCAGGAAGTAGTTGTCGGCGCCGAAAATCTCCCGCCACTTGGCGGCCGACTCCAGCGCCTCGCGGTCGTGTCCCAGCCGAAGCCGTGTCTGCACCTCACCCGACGGGCACCCGGTCGTGGCGATGATGCCGGCGGCGTTTTCGGCGATCAGCTCGGCGTCCATGCGCGACCACTTGCCCAGCTGACCCTCGAATGACGCCAGCGAGGACAGCTTGAACAGGTTGCGCAGGCCGGTGGCGTTCTCCGCCACCATCGTCAGGTGCGTGTAGGAGCCGCTGCCGGAGACGTCGTCGGACTTCTGGCCGGGGTCACCCCACAGGATGCGCCGGGTATCAAAGCGCGAGCCCGGCGCGATGTAGGCCTCGACCCCGATGATCGGCTTGATACCGGCCTGAGTCGCGCCGTTGTAGAACTCGCTGGCGCCGAACATGTTTCCGTGGTCGGTCATCCCGATCGCGGGCATCTGCAGTCGCTCCACCTCGGCCAGCATCGGCGTGATCTTCGCGGCACCGTCCAGCATCGAGTACTCGGTGTGGTTATGCAGGTGCACGAACGAGGACTCGCGACGAGCGCTTGCGCGAGAGCAGACGGAACGGTCATAGGGACGCCAGTCTATGACCGCGGACCGACGGCTTTCGGGCGTGTCGCGGAGTGTGTCTGATGTCGGCGACCGCGCGCCGGCTCATCGCGCTTGCGACGCCAGCATGCGTCGGCGACTCGTCAGCGTCCGCTCCGCCGCGCTTGCGATCGCCCTGATCGCACTACCCGTAGAGCTCGACGAACTGCTTCAGCGATTTCTCCACGTCTCCCCTGACGGCGCGGGCCGCGGCCGAACCCACCGGACCGAACAGCGCACGCCCGCCCAGCTCAAGGCGCAGGCCGAGGGTGGATCCGTCCTGGGTGGGCTGCACGGTGAGCCGGACGCCGTATTTCGTTCCGCCCTTGCCCGGATCCCGACATCGCGACCTCGTGCGGCGGATCCCACGTCGTCACCGTCCAGGTCACCCGGTTGCGCAGGCCTTTGGAACGTGCCACGCCGACGATTTGGGTGCCCTCGGTGATCTCGTCGGGCAGCTCGCTGCGCCACCCCTCGTGCACCACCAGCCACTCGCCCAGATCCGACAGGTCCGCAACGTGGTCCCACATGTCCTGCGGGCTCATCGGCACGTCGGCCGTCATGTCGACCGCAGCCATCAGCGGCTGGGCCCGCCGCGGAATCGGTTGCCGATCCGGATCGCGGGCAGCAGCAGGGTGCGCGGCACGTATCGGCCGCCGGTGCTGACGACCTTGGGCACGACCCCGGGCACCACGCTGCGTTTACCGGCCAGCATGCCGCCGATCGCGGCTTCGGCGACGTCTTGCGGCGAGACCTGGGCGAGCGGGATGCTGAACCGCTCGGCGTTGGCGATCTCGGCCCACTCGGTGGGCACCGGGCCCGGACACAGCACCGTCACCGAGACTCCCGTCCCGTGCAGCTCCTCGTGGATGGCTTCGGAGAACGTCTGCACGAAGGCCTTGGTGGCCGAATACACCGCCATGTAGGGAATCGGCTGGAACCCGGCGATCGACGCGATGTTCATCACCGCGCCCGCGCCGCGCTCGACCATGCCGGGCAACGCCGCGTGGGTCAGTTCCATCAGCACCAGCGAGTTGAGGGTGACCTCTTCACTCTCGCGTTCGACCGGCAACTCGTGGAAGACCCCGCTGGTGCCGAAGCCGGCGCTGTTGCACAGGCCGGCGATCGGTTCGTTGCGGAGCCGGTCCGCCAATTTTCGGCGGGACGCGGCGACGCTGAGGTCCAGCGGCATGACTTCGACCCCGACGGAGTATTCCTGGCCCACCTCGTTGGCAAGCTCGTCGAGGCGCTCGCGGCGCCGTGCCACCAGCAGCAGCGGGAAACCCCGGCGGGCCAAGCCGCGGGCCAGTTCGGTACCGATGCCCGAGGAGGCGCCGGTGATGACGACGGTGGTCTGAGTGTTCGGTTTCGGAAGGCTCATGATCGTCACCAGTGGATTCCTCGGGTCGCGCGGACGAATGTTTCGCTTCGTTTGTCGAATTGCGTTGCGTCGGTTTCGGATTCGGCGCCCTTGGCGGCGGCGGAGTCCTCGAACATGCCGAAGGCGCGGCTGCGCACCCGGTCCATCACCGCCGGGTTGACGGCGTCGGCGACGGCGGCGAACTGACCGAACGGTGAGCTGGCCCGCCGGGGCCGGTGCACGATCGCGTCGGTGATCACGCCGGCCGCCTGATCCGGCGTCAGCGCCGGGAAGTGGTCGTACATCGTGGTCGGGCCGATCATCGGAGTGCGCACCAGCGGCATGTGCACGGTGGTGAATCTGATGTCGTCGTTCACGACTTCGGCTTGCAGCGCGTCGCACAGGCTGTCCAGCGCGGCCTTGCTGGCGATGTAGGCGCCGAAGCGCGGCGCGCGGGTCTGCACGCCGACCGAGGAGACGTTGATGATCTGCCCGTAGCCGCGTTCCCGCATCCCGGGGATGAACTTGAGGATGAGCTGGACGGCGCCGAGGTAGTTCAGCTGCATGGTGCGCTGGTAGTCGTGGATCCGGTCGTAGGACAGCGCCAGTGAACGGCGAATCGACCGGCCCGCGTTGTTGATCAGGATGTCGACGCCGCCGAGATCGGCGAGCACCTTGTCGGCCATCGCGGCGATGGCGTCCATGTCGGACAGGTCGCACGGGTACACGTGGGCGGCGTCGCCCCGTCGCCGCTGGATGTCATCGGCGACCTTTTCGAGCTTCTCCTGGGTGCGCGCGACCAGCACCACCGCGCCGCCGGCCTCCGCGATCTTCTTGGCGGCCGCCGCACCGATGCCCGACGACCCCCCGGTAATGAGGATCGTCTTGCCCTCGACCGCGTCCGTGAGGGTGCGGCCCTGCACCGCATCGAGCAGATTCCTCAGATAGAACGGTCGATATCGTCCCGCCGAGTTGGGGGTGTTGATGATGTTGGACACCGCCGCGAATGGCTTTTCGACGAGGTTCGTCAGGTCACCAAGATTCATCGGCTGTCGGCTCCTCACGAGGTTCGGCGGTACGGGCGATGTGACGCGGGTCATACTCCCAACCTAAGACATCAACCGGCCGATAGCGGCCGATTACCGTCATGTGACCAGCGCAGCGGCCTCACACCAGACTCACGACCGCGGACATGGGCCGGCGACCACCTTGTTACGACGGGTAATCCGCGCGTGATCGCACACTAACTGGCACGGCAACGCCCGAATGTTCTCCTGATGCGATGCGATTTGTGGCACGTTTCCGCAAGCCCGCCGATCAGCATCTACGACAAAATCGGCGGGTACGAGGCGATCGAGGTCGTCGTCGAGGATTTCTACGTCCGGGTGCTCGCCGACGATCAGCTGGCCGGCTTCTTCGCCGGCACGAATATGAACCGCCTCAAAGGCAAACAAGCAGAATTCTTCGCGGCCGCGCTCGGCGGGCCCGAGCCCTACACCGGTGCGCCGATGAAGCACGTGCATCAGGGCCGCGGCATCAACATGCTCCACTTCAACCTGGTGGCCGGGCACCTGGGTGACGCGCTGGCCGCAGCCGGCGTCCCCGCCGCGACGGTGACGGAAATCCTGTGCGCCATCGCTCCCCTGGCGCCCGACGTGGCATCGGGCGAAACCACCACGGCCACCGTCTAAGCGGGTTTCAGCGCACCGGGGATAGGCCGCGCCGGCGCCGCTGCCACCAAGTTCGTCTGCGCGACGTGATGAATGCCTACCATGCCCAACATGGGTCGCACATTCGAAGATCTGGTGGCAGAGGCTGATTCGGTATCGGTTGACGGTTGGGATTTCTCCTGGCTCGACGGCCGCGCGACGGAGGAAAGGCCGTCGTGGGGCTACCAGCGGCTGCTGAGCCAACGTTTGGCCACCGTGTCGGCCGCGCTGGACATTCACACCGGCGGCGGCGAGATGCTGGGCGGCGCGGGGCCGTTCCCAGCCGCCATGGCCGCCATCGAAACGTGGCCTCCGAACGCGGCCCTGGCGACCAAGCGCTTGCATCCGCTGGGCGTGGTGGTCGTGAGACTCGCGATGAGCCGCCGTTGCCGTTCGCCGACGAGGCGTTCGACCTGGTGACCACCCGCCATCCGATCTCGGTGTGGTGGACCGAAATCCTTCGGGTGCTCCGGCCCGGCGGCACCTACTTTGCGCAGCACATCGGGCCCGCCACGATGGGCGAGCTGGTCGAGTACTTCATCGGGCCGCAGCCGGAGAAATGGGCCGAGTTCGATCCGGACGCCCAGAGCGCGCAGATACAGGCCGCGGGCCTGCAGATCGTGGATATCCGCATGGAGCGGCTACGGGCCGAGTTCTTCGACATCGGCGCCGTTATCTACTTCCTGCGCAAGGTGATCTGGACGGTGCCCGACTTCACCGTGGAGCGCTATCGCGACCGGCTGCGCGAACTGCATGAGCGCATCGAAGCCGAGGGGCCGTTCGTCGCGCACCCGACACGGGTCCTGGTCGAGGCACGCAAACCCGACTGATTCAGCCCTCGCCGCGCAGCACGTCCAGCGCGTGCTGCAGATCAGGCGGGTACGGACTGACGATCTCGATCCGCCGGCCGTCGGCGGGATGAGCGAATGCCAGCGACCGCGCGTGCAGCCATTGCCGTTCCAGCCCAAGCCTTTTCGCCAGCTTCGGGTCGGCTCCGTAGACCAGATCGCCGCAGCACGGGTGATGCAGCGCGGCGAAATGCACCCGGATCTGATGGGTGCGGCCGGTTTCCAGGTGCACATCGAGCAGGCTGGCGGCGACGAACGCTTCCACGGTGTCGTAGTGGGTGAGGCTGTGCCGGCCGTTTGTGGTGACCGCGAACTTCCACTCGCCGCCGGGGTGCCTGCCGATGGGCGCGTCGATCGTCCCGCTGGACGGATCCGGATGCCCCTGGACCAGCGCGTGGTAGCGCTTGTCGACCGTGCGCTGCTTGAACGCCCGCTTGAGCACGGTGTATGCGCGTTCGGAGAGCGCAACCACCATGACACCGGAGGTGCCGACGTCGAGGCGATGCACGATGCCCTGGCGCTCGTGCACACCGGAGGTGGTGATCCGGTAACCGGCGGCGGCCAGGCCGCCGAGCACCGTGGGGCCCGTCCAGCCCACCGACGCGTGCGCGGCCACCGCGGCGGGTTTGTCGACCGCGACGATGTCGTCGTCGGAATACAGGATCGTCATGCCCTCGATCTCGACTGGGGTGTTCTCCAGCGGCGCCGGCGGCTCGGGCAGACGCACCTGCAGCCAGGCGCCGGAGGTGAGACGGTCGGACTTGCCGGCCTGCACGCCGTCCAGTTCGACGCCGCCGTCCTCGGCGATGGCCGCCACGGCGCTGCGGGACAGTCCCAGCAGCCGCGCCAGCCCGGCGTCGACGCGCATGCCCGCCAATCCCTCGGGGACGGGCATCGAGCGGTCGCTCAACTTCGGTCAGCCTCACGGCGGGCACCGGTGCCCAGGTCGGCTTTACGCCGACCCACAGTGTCGAAATCGAAGCCGAAGATCGACAGCGCAACCAGCAGGATGGCTCCGCCCACCACCGACGGATCAGCGACATTGAAGACGGGCCACCAGCCGACCGACAAAAAGTCGACAACATGTCCCCGAAGCGGCCCCGGCGCCCGGAAGAATCGATCGACCAGGTTGCCCGTGGCGCCACCGAGGATCAACCCGAGGCCCACCGCCCACCAGGGCGACACGAGCCGCCGACCCATCCAGAAAATTCCGACCACCACACCGGTCGCGATCAGGGTCAACACCCAGGTGTAGCCGGTCGCCATCGAGAACGCGGCCCCCGAATTGCGCACCAGGGTCCAGGTCACCGTGTCGCCGATGATCGACACCGGCTGACCGGGCGGGAGCAGTTTGACGGCGAGCACCTTCGTCACGACGTCAAGAGCGAGCACCACGCCCGCCACCGACACCAGCAGGCGCAGCCGTCGAGGCTGCCGGCGCGGGAACGTCGGATTCGCCGACCGTCCCGCCCGTCGCGGGCTCACCGGCTGTTGGTTCCTCGGGCACTTCCCCATCATCCCCCACTGCCGGTGCGGGATGATCGCGCCATGGGCCGACTTGTCGTCATCACCACCGGAGGAACCATCTCGACCAGCACCGGCGCCGACGGGGTGCGCCGACCCGCCCGCAGCGGCGCGGACCTGACCTCGGGCCTGGACGTCTCTCAAGACATCGATGTCGTGGACCTGATGGCGGTCGACAGCTCCGAGCTGACAACGGCCGATTGGGACCGGATCAGCGCCGCGGTGCGGGCCGCGATCGGTGACGGCGCACAGGGGGTGGTCGTCCTGCACGGCACCGACACCATGGAAGAGACCGCGCTTTGGCTGGAGCTCACCTACGACGGCAGCGTTCCGGTCGTGCTGACCGGCGCCATGCGCAGCGCCGATGCGCCCGACGCCGACGGTCCGGCCAATCTGCGCGACGCGCTGGCGGTGGCCGCCAGCCCGGCCGCCCATGACCTCGGGGTGCTGGTCTGTTTCGCGGGCCGGGTATGGCAACCGTTGGGCTTCCGCAAGGTCGCCACCCAGGACTTGAGCGGCTTCACCGGCGTGCAGCTGGGCACCACCTCCGGCGAGGTGACGCTGGCCCACCCCAAGACCCGGCCTTATCTCGGCGACCTGCGTGCCGCCGCGGCGCCCAGAGTCGACATCGTCGCGGCATACCTGGGCAGCGACGGGGTGGCGCTGGACGCCTGCGTGGCCGCCGGCGCCCAGGCCGTGGTGCTGCAGGCGCTGGGTTCGGGCAACGCCGGGAGCGCGGTGGTCGACGCGGTGCGCCGGCATTGCCGCAACGGGATCGTCGTCGCGGTGTGCACGCGAGTCCCCGGGGGCGGCGTCAGTGCCGGCTACGGTCCCGGCCACGCCATGGCGGAAGCCGGCGCGGTGATGGTGCCCCGGCTGGCGCCGCCGCAGACCCGGGTGCTGCTGATGGCCGCGCTGGCCGCGCGGCTACCCGTCGCCGACGTCATCGGGCGCTGGGGCTGAGGCCCCGCCGGATTCCCGGGCGGATCCTGGGCCGATTCCTGGGCCCGCAGCACGCCGACGTAGTCCGGCCAGTCCAGGCTGTCGATCGGGTTGGCGCTGGTGAGGTCGCCACTGTCGGCGGCGAACGTCCGGGCCTGCCCCGCGCCCGATGCACGGGTCTCGAAGCGCACGGTGACCACCCCGTGGCCCGCGCCCTGCACCCAGCCGTGCCCGAAATCGCGGTGGGAGACGTCATCGCCGACCCGCCATGCCGGGCCGTCCTGCCCGGACGGCGCAAGCGGCGGCGCGTCTACCAGCTGGTGGGCCTCCGACGTCTCCGAGGACAGCTCCAGGTCCGGGAACAACGACTCCTGGCGCACGTCGCTCAATCCCGAAAAGCCCACGCCGAGAAGGCGAATGGGCCCGATCTGGCGTGGGTCCAGCAGCAGCCGCCGCGCCACCGCGACCAGGGCACCGGCCTCGGTCGTCGCGTAGGGCAGCGTCGCCGAGCGGGTCAGCGTGCTCATGTCGGACTTCTTCAGCTTCACCGTGACGGTGCGCGCGCCCCGGCCGTCGCGCAGCAGGCGCTGATGAGCGTGCTCGGCGATCGGGTCGATCGCCTCATGCAGCTGCTCGAGGCTGGTCAGATCGGCGGCGAAGGTGGATTCGGCGCTGATCTGCTTGGCTTCGGCACGCTCGGCGACGGGGCGGTCATCAATGCCGCGGGCCAGCCGGTGCAGCGCGGGCCCGACTGTCGCGCCGAGGATGTTCGCCACCTCGGCGTCGGCCAGCGCGGCGAGTTGGCCGATCGTCTCGATGCCGAGTCGATTCAGCTTTTCCTCGGCGACCGGGCCGATGCCCCACAGCCTGCGCACCGGCAACCCGCCGAGCAGCGACCGTTCCTCGGCGCGCGGGACCACCCGAATACCGTCCGGTTTGGCCAGCCCGGAGGCGATCTTGGCGATCTGCTTACCCGAGCCCGCGCCCACCGAGGCGATCAGGCCGGTCTCCTCGCGCACCCGTCGCCGCAGGTCCTCGCAGAACGCCTCGACGTCCTGCGCCGAAGCCCCGGCGAGGTGCGGCGGCTCGCCGAAGCCCTCGTCGAAGGACAGCTGCTCGACCACCGGCACCACGCCGCGGATGGTGTCGAAGACCCGTCGGCTGGCCACCCCGTACACCACACCGCGCGGCGGCAGCACCACCGCGGTCACGCCGATCAGCCGGCGGGCCTGGTGCATCGGCATGGCCGACCGCGCGCCGAATACCCGCGCTTCGTAGCTCGCGCCGGCCACCACGCCACGGCCGCCCAAACCGCCGACCAGCACCGGCCGGCCCCGCAGGGTGGGCCGGGTGAGTTGTTCGACCGAGGCGAAGAACGCGTCCATGTCCAGGTGCAGCACCCAACGGGACTCCACAGCCGCTAATGCTATTCGTGAGGGCTAACGTCGAAGCCCATGGCCATGAATCTCTGCCACCGGCTGTGTTGCAGCTCGAATGCGCGCGATCAAGGGGGCGTGATGGACGCCGAGAACCCCAACGCGCCGACACCACCGCAGGACGCCGACCGCCCGGGACGATGGGCGAGGCTGCGCCACCAATGGGACAAGCGACTGCAACCCGGTGAGCAGGCGACCGTCTTGGCCTGGGCGTCTTTCACCGTCACCTTCGCCGGGCTGCGTGCACTCACGCACTGGATCCGCGCCGGACACGGCCCGTCAGGTGGCGGAATGAATTTGGGCGGCAAGCACTTTCACCACTACAACCTCGGTATCGCGCTGCTGGCGACGGTGGCGGCCGTCGGCCTGCGCGGAACCGAGAAGCAACGGCGCCATCCCGCGGCCGCGGTCGCGTTCGGTTCGGCGAACGCATTGATCGTCGACGAGCTGGCCCTGCTGCTGGACCTCAAGGACGTCTACTGGGCGGCCGAAGGGCGCGAGAGCGTCGACGTCGCGGTCGGCCTCATCGCCACCGGCGCCACGGTGGTCGCCGGCATGCCCTTCTGGCCGCATGCCCACCACGCGCTGCGTTCCGGCAGCTGAGCAGCTCACGCCTTCGCGATCGTCACCCGCACGCCGTCGCCGATCTCCACCGGATCGGCCGGCTCGCCGAACTCGAAGCTGGTCGCCAGGATCTCGCCGTGCGATCAGATCGCGGTGGGTATGGGCCCACTCGGCCCGTTCGGCGGGCACCGACATCACCACGTGAATGCGGTCGGACACATCCAGCCCCGTCGACTTGCGCAGCTCCTGCAGTTCACGGATCCGGTCCTTGGCCCAGCCCTCGGCCTCCAGCTCCGGGGTCACGGTGCCGTCCAACACGACAAGCCCCGCCCCATCGGGCAGCGCCGCGGTGTATTCCGGGTCCGCGGCCACCAGCCGGGAGCTGTACTCGTCGGGTTGCAGCACCGCGGGGCCCGCGGTCAGGGTGCCGTCGGCGTTGACGACGCTCTCGCCGGCCTTGACCGCCTTGATGGCCGCCTGCACGTCCTTGCCCAGCCGCGGTCCGGCCACCCGGGCGTTGACCGTGAGCTCGAACCGGCCGTAGGTGTCGATCGCGTCGGTCAGTTCGACCTGCTTGACGTTGAGCTCGTCGGCGATCAGATCGGTGAACGGCTTGAGACGCTGCGGATCATCCACCGCCACAGTCAGTTTCGGCAGTGGCAACCGCACCCGCAGCTTCTTGGCCTTGCGCAGCGACGACGCGGCCGAACACACTTCGCGGACCTGATCCATGGCGGCAACCAGGTCAGGGTCCGCGGGCAGCTGGTCGTCGCGCGGCCAGTCCGTCAGGTGCACCGAGCGCTCGCCGGTGAGACCGCGCCAAATCACCTCGGTCGTCAGCGGGAGCAGGGGCGCGGCGAGCCGCGCGGTCACCTCCAGCACGGTGTGCAGCGTGTCGATGGCGTCCACATCTTCTTCCCAGAAGCGCGAACGCGACCGTCGCACATACCAATTGGTCAGCGCCTCGGTGAACTGGCGCAGCTGCTCGCAGGCCCCGGAGATGTCGCAGACGTCCAACGCGTGGGTGAGGTCGTCGCGCAGCACCGCCAGCTTGGCCAGGATGTAGCGGTCCAGCACGTGCGTCGAATCGGTGCGCCAGGTACCGACTTTCGGTGCGTACAGGGCCAGGAAGCTGTAGGCGTTCCAGAACGGCAGCAGCACTTGGCGCACACCTTCGCGGATGCCTGCTTCGGTGACGATCAGGTTGCCGCCGCGCAAGATCGGCGAGGCCATCAAAAACCACCGCATCGCGTCGGAGCCGTCGCGGTCGAACACCTCGGTCACGTCCGGGTAGTTGCGCAGTGACTTGCTCATCTTCTGGCCGTCGGAGCCCAGCACGATCCCGTGCGCCACACAGGTTTTGAACGCCGGCCGGTCGAACAGCGCGGTGGCCAGCACGTGCAGCGTGTAGAACCAGCCGCGGGTTTGGCCGATGTACTCCACGATGAAGTCGCCGGGGTAATGGCTGTCGAACCAGTCGTTGTTCTCGAACGGAAAGTGCACCTGCGCATAGGGCATGGAACCCGAGTCGAACCACACGTCGAGCACGTCGGGGATGCGCCGCATCGTGCTGCGGCCGGTGGGGTCGTCGGGGTTGGGCCGGGTCAGCTCGTCGATGTAGGGCCGGTGCAGGTTGGTGGGCCGCACCCCGAAGTCGCGCTCCAACTCGTCGAGGCTGCCGTAAACGTCGATGCGTGGATAGGCCGGGTCATCCGATTTCCACACCGGAATCGGGCTGCCCCAGTAGCGGTTTCGCGAGATCGACCAATCGCGGGCGCCCTGCAGCCACTTGCCGAACTGGCCGTCCTTGACGTGTTCGGGATACCAGGTGATCTGCTGGTTCAGTTCCACCATGCGGTCCCGGAAGGCGGTGACGGCCACGAACCACGACGACACGGCCCGGTAGATCAGCGGGTTGCGGCAGCGCCAGCAATGCGGGTACGGGTGCTCGTAGGTTTCGTGGCGCACCAACACCGCGCCGTTGGCCGCCGCCGGACCGCTTTGGTTCTTGAGGTCGCGGATGATCTGGGCATTGGCGTCAAAGACGTGCTGCCCCTGGTAATCCGGGACGGTGGCGTCGAAACGGCCCTTGGAATCGACCGGGGTGACCGGCGCGATGCCGGCCGCCTCTGAGACCGCCATGTCGTCCTCGCCGTAGGCCGGCGCCATGTGCACGATGCCGGTGCCGTCCTCGGTGGTCACGAAGTCGCCCGGCAGCACCTGAAATGCCTTGGGCGAGTCCATGAAATACGGAAATGGCGGCAGATACCGGGTGCCCAGCAAGTCGGCGCCGCGATAGGTGCCCAGCACCTCGGGTGCATCTCCTAGTTCGGGGCCGAACTCACGGGCATAGGCAGCCACCCGGGCCTCGCCCAACACGTAGCGCCGCTCCCCCACCCGCACCTGCACATACGTCACGTCCGGATTGACCGCCACCGCCAAGTTCGACGGCAGGGTCCAAGGTGTCGTCGTCCACACCAGCAGGTAGGCCCCGTCCAGCTCCCCGCCTGTGACCTTGAAACCCACCGTCAGCGCCGGGTCTTGACGGCTTTGGTAAACGTCGTCGTCCATCCGCAGTTCGTGATTGGACAGTGGGGTTTCGTCGCGCCAGCAGTAGGGCAACACCCGGTAGCCCTCGTAGGCCAGGCCCTTGTCCCAGAGCTGCTTGAACGCCCAGATCACCGACTCCATGTAGTCGGGGTCGAGCGTCTTGTAGTCGTGGTCGAAGTCGACCCAGCGGGCTTGGCGGGTCACATAGGCCTGCCATTCGTCGGTGTAACGCAACACGGACGCCCGGCAGGCGTCGTTGAACGCGGCGATCCCCATGGCGTCGATCTGGGATTTGTCGGTGATGCCCAGCTGGCGCTCTACTTCGAGTTCGGCGGGCAGCCCGTGGGTGTCCCAGCCGAAGCGGCGCTCCACCTTGAAGCCCCGCATCGTGCGGTACCGCGGGACGATGTCCTTGACATAGCCGGTGAGCAGGTGCCCGTAGTGCGGCAGGCCGTTGGCGAACGGCGGCCCGTCGTAAAACACGTATTCCGGGGCCCTGTCACGGCGGGTGATGCTGGCGCGGAAGGTGTCGTCGTGGAACCAGTACTCGAGGACCTGGGCTTCCAGCGCGGGGAAATCCGGCGAGCCGCCGCGTGGGTCGGCGCCGAAGTCGGTGCGCGGGTAGGCGCTGTCAGTCATCGGTCTCCTGTGCCATATCCGCATCGGCACGGGGACGACGACGCGCACAGTGCGCGAGCGCCGCGGTACCACCCCGCTTGCCGCGCTCACGCGCGGCCGCTCATTGCAGGCTGTGACGGGCCTACCCGTTCGGTTCTACTGGGCCGGAGCGGCTGTTCTTCCGAAGGCTCCCCGGTGATAGCCGGATCGATGCCGTTAGTGATTCTACTGGTCCGCGTTGAAGCGGTGTTGCCAGCGGGTCGCGGGATCGGACAATTCGGATGTTGCCGAACCGCGGATCCAATGGCGATGACTGGTTTAGACTAGCTTCACTAAGTAGGACAATTCAGCCCGAAGTCGTGATGGTGCGGGAGGCATCACCCGGGCCCTAGGGGGAATCGCCGGGCTAAGTTCGGGGCACCGCATGCTCGAGTGTTGGCCTGAGCGGCTGAAAGTGAAAGGTTAGGTTTCGCCGATGACATCCGAGGCGGCGAGTTCCTCAGGGGTAACCGACAACAGACTGGCATTTCTGGATCAGGCGGCCTTTCTTCGGTTGCGGGCGACCGGTCAAGACACAGTAGGTCAAGTTACCTGGATCTACGACCGCGCCGTCGACATGGAGGGCTTGCGCCGCTTCAACGAAAACCTTGGACGAGGGTTGTTGGGCCGTCGGATTGAACGTTCTCCGCTGCCGTTTGGCCGCCATCATTGGATCGTCTGCCACGACGCACCGGATATCGCTATCGCGCCATCCCCTCGTCCCCGCAGCGAAATTGGCGCGTGGCTGGACGAACGCGGGCAAATTCCGGTTGACCCCGAATACGGACCCAGCTGGCACATCGGGCTCCTCCCCCTCGAGGACGGTGGGGCCGCGGTCACCCTGGTGACTTCACACACGGTGGTAGACGGCGCGGCAATCGTCATAGCAATCTGGGAAGCCATCAACGGCCAAACCCGGGAGTTCGGCTATCCACCCGCACGATCGCGCAGTCGACTACGAGGAGTGCTTGTTGACGGGCTCGACGCCCTACGCGGGCTGCCTGAAGTCTTTACGGCACTTATCGCCTGCATAGCGCTCTTGCTCAACCGCGGCCGTGAGTCTGCGAGCCGGCCCAAATTGCCGACTGTTCCTTTCTCGGCCCCCGATGAACCTATTGTGTCTCCGTCACTTACCCTATTCTGCGATCTGGCCGAGTGGGACACTCGCGCACATGAACTAGGGGGCAACAGCAACGCCTTGTTAATAGCGTTCGCGGCAGGGCTCGCCCAACGAATAGGGCGAGTAAACCCCACCGACGGCTTTGTTGCGATATCGGTGCCAGTCAATCAGCGCGCTACGGACGATGTGCGGGGGAATGCACTGACGGGTCTTAACTTTCGCGTCGACCCGGCCCGTTCGGCGACTGATTTGCAGCTCATCCGGAACGAGATGAAGCAGGGTCTCGCCAACCTGCAGAAGAACCCCGATGAACTGTTAAAACCTCTCCCTCTTGTTCCCTACACGCCCAAGTGGCTGGCGAGGAAGGCGGAAGGATTGGCGGTAAGTAACGCTGATTCGCCCGTAGGTTGTTCCAACATGAAGGCTGTGCCGCAAGAGCTGGGCCATGCAGATGGCAGCTCTAGCGCGTATTTTTCCGGGCGACTTTTCAATCAAGGCGCCACCGCGCGAAGTGTCGAGGATGCTCATGGGCAACTGTATCTGGTGTCAGGACAGGTCAATGACAGGGTTTTTGTCAGTGTCACCGCCTACCAGCCAGGGGCCGTAAACTCGACCAAGCACCTTCGCGACCTGGTAGAAGAGACGCTTGCGGAGTATCGACTGACCTCGGTGATAGATCTATGAGCTCCGATTCCTCGGACCACACACCGCACGTACGGGAAGTAAAAGACAAGGCACGCTAATGAAAATTGCGTTTGCTGTCAACGGGACGCGCGGCGATGTCGAGCCTTGCGTCGCGCTTGGTCGTGAGTTGGTGCGGCGAGGACACGAAGTTCGCATCGCTGTCCCACCGAACCTAATTGGCTTAGCCCAGTCTGCCGGCCTTGAGGCCGTCCCCTACGGACCAGACACCCAGGAGATGCTTGACGCCGAAGACAGCTTCCGCGAATTCTGGAAGGTCCCGACTGCAATTAGGTTACTGCGCGAAGGCATGGACGAGCTACGCCAGGCCTGGGCAGAGATGGCAACGACGCTGAGGTCGCTTGCGGATGGCGTTGACCTACTGGTGACCGGCATGGTCCAACAGGGTCTGGCCGCCAACGTGGCCGAGTACTACGGCATTCCGCTCACCGCGCTGCACTTCCTACCGGCGCGCGTCAATGGCCAAGTCATTCCGGTCCTGCCGACGCGCCTGAACCACTTCGTGCTCTCGGTCTTCTGGTGGGTGCACTGGCGCGTGACCAAAAAAGCAGAAGACGCCCAACGCAATGAGTTGAAACTTCCGAAGGCGACCGCCTCATCGACGCGCCGCATGGTGGAAAGTCGATCACTCGAGATTCAAGCCTACGACGAGGTCTGCTTTCCGGGGTTAGCGGCTGAGTGGGCGGAATGGAGTTCCGAGCGACCCTTCGTCGGCGCACTGACCATGGAGTTGCCGACGGATAGCGATGACGAGGTCTTGTCTTGGGTCGCCGCCGGAACTCCCCCAATCTACTTTGGCTTTGGCAGCATGCCGGTCGAGTCGCCCGCCGACGCGGTCGCCATGATCAGCGCAGTGTGCACGCGGTTGGGCGAGCGTGCGTTGATCTGCACGGGCGCAAACGACTTCAGCCGCGTACCAACTTTCGACCACGTGAAGATGGTATCCGCCGTCAACCACGCGGCAGTATTTCCAGCCTGCCGGGCGGTCGTCCACCACGGGGGCGCTGGGACCACCGCAGCAGGAATGCGAGCTGGAGTTCCCACGCTGATTCTGTGGATCTGGATCGAACAACCGATCTGGGCAGCTCAAATTAAACGGCTCAAAATTGGTTCTGGACGGCGCTTTACGGCCACAAACCAGGAATCGCTGGTTGCGGACCTCCGCACCATCCTCGCCCCGGAGTACATCGACAGAGCCCGCGAGATCGCCGGCCGGATGACCAAATCCAGCGAAAGCGTCACCAGGGCCGCCGATCTTCTGGAAGCCGAGGCCAGCCTGAATCCATCAGGCCGGTGGTATCGCGACTGAAGAGCGGCAGGCGCGACCGCGCAGAAGCTAAGCCCCGGCGGCTGGGGAGGCTTAAAAATCTCCGGACACCCGAATTTGACTATGTAGACGCCGATGGCTCCAAGGGGTCGCCAAGCAGACGTACGTCTGCGGCTTGGCGACCCCTTGGAGCCTTGGAGCAGTTGATTGGTCGCTGGCCATCGGACTAAGCCTGGACTTCGAGCACCCCGACACGCCACAGCGCTGCGTAGACGTGACGCACGGGAATGGCCAGCAAGCGAGCAGCACCGTTCACCAGCGGGTCGCCGCCGACGCCGAAAATCGGGAGGTCACGCTGGCGCGTCGTTTTCGTGGGCGCGGGGCCCTGGATGGGGGTCACATCGCGCACCACCGTCAGCTTGCGGGCGGGCGCCGCGGTCACCACTTCGTCGTACAGAGCTACGGTCATGATCGCCTCCTAGACGGGAATTCCAAACGAGCACTACATGGACTGACGTGTCCCGTCCCGTTCTGGTTCCGATCCGAGAATGCTTGGCCAGTAAGCCAATTGACGTTTCAGCGGAAAACACTGAAAGCACTGCGCCGGAGAACCGATCGGGACGAAACAAAGTCCGGACTTCGACCGGGACTATCGCTGGAAGTCATACGTCCCTCACCTCCTCACGGTCACGACGCGCACAGGCGGGCGCCCGCACGATACACGCGCAGCAAAGGAGCACAGAAAGCCGACGAACGTCGGAAGTCCGCACCCCACTCGTCAGAGCTTTGGCACCACACGACGTGTCCGGTAATCCGGAAGCCACCTGGGCTCAACCCTTAAGCCGGGAGGAGCTGTCCTGACCCGGGGCGTCTTTCGACGTTCGGGGTCAGTGGCCTGTATTCGCGTAGACGCCTCACCTAACGAGGTGCATACCCGACCGATAATCCACGACCAGCGTGCAGCGGTCAACTTGATTCGTGTCTTGTTTCCCAATCTTTATGCATCCATTACGAGTGCGCACAGCTTTTAGTCAGCTACACCTCTGCCAACGACCTGGGCAAACGTCGTGTGCTGCGTGAACTTAACCCGGGGGCGCAGCCCGTCGAGCACCAGCGAAACGACGAATTCGGCCACCCGTGCGGCGGTAACGTCGTCGTCGGTGCCCAGGCGCCGGTGGGCCAACTGGCCGACCAGTGCGACCAGCGTGTACGCGCGGCCATCCTGGGCGAAGCTGCCACCACCTCGCCGCGCTGTTGGCAGGCGACGACGAAGGCTTCGACGTGGTCAATGAACCGCTCGTAGATACCAGCGAGGTGCTTATCTATCGACCAGAGACTCGAGCCGCCCGATGGTGTCGATGAACTCCTCAACCATGTCGAGGACCACTGCGCGCGTCGGCCGCACCCGATCGAGCGAACCGACGACCTGGCCGACGAAATACGTCGCCAGCTCGCGGGCCTTGGCGCCCGGTTGGCCGGCCGCCTGGTTGATCCGCACCTGCGAATCAGTGATCAGCGCCGTCTGTAGCGGCATCCCCAGCGGGGCCGGACTGTCGGGCCGGTCCCACTCGTCGGTCCAGGCGGTGCGCAACATCCGCGCCGGCTTACCGGTCATGGACCGCGACCGCACCGTGTCCGAAGAGCTCGCGGCCAGGAACTTGTCCTTGACCACCGGCGCCGTCTCGGCTTCCTCGGTGGTCAGCCACACTGACCCGCACCACACCCCCTCGGCGCCCAACGCCAGGGCCGCGGCAATCTGACGGCCGCGGGCGATCCCGCCGGCGGCCAACACGGGCGTCGGCGCCACCGCGTCCACGATCTCGGGGACCAGCACCATGGTCGCCACCTCGCCGGTGTGGCCGCCGGCCTCGGTACCCTGCGCCACGATCAGGTCGACACCCGCGGCGGCGTGCCGTCGGGCGTGCTGCGTCGTGCCGGCCAGGGCGGCCACCAACACGTCATGGTCGTGGGCGCGGTCGACGAGATCGGGAGGCGGCGGCCCGAGTGCGCTGGCGATCAGCCGGATGTCGTGGCTGAACGCCACGTCGAGCAGCGGCTCGTAGCCCTTGGGCGAGATATTGAGACCGCCGCCGCGCGACGTACGCGGCCGGTCGGTGGACACCGGGATGCCGTAACGGCCCAGCAAGTCGTCAAGGAACGCGCGGTGTTCCTCGGGAAATAGCTCGGAGACCTGGCCCGCGTCGATTCCGCCCTGCTCGGCGCCGACGTACTTTTGGGGCAGCAGCAAATCGACTCCGTACGGCTTGCCGCCGGTCTGTTCCTCGATCCAGGCCAGCTCGTTGTGCAGCCGCTCCGGACTGTGCGCGACGGCGCCGAGGACCCCGAAGCCGCCCGCGTTGGACACCGAGGCCACGACATCGCGGGAGTGACTGAAAGCGCAGATCGGGAATTCAACGCCGAGTAGTTCGGCGGCTCTCGTTCGCATTCGCACGACGCTAAGAGTCGTTGACTGATATGTCAATCAAATACACTACGGCATCGTCCGATTCTTCGAATGCGTTTATGTGTAACATATTTCGCAGGCCGATCACGCCTTAAACCGACGCGCCGGTTTTTACAGAACGCGATACCCGATGGGGCTTATCCGGTCCGGTGCAGGAGGCCGGACCCAATAACGCCTGACATATCAGGCAAGCACAAGTCAATGAGCTTCGGCGCCCGTCAGGGAGATCGGCCGTCGGGCGGCCAACTGGCCACCCCGTCCTCCAGCGGGACGTCGAGGCTGCGCAGGATCGAAGCGACCATACGCCATGCGCCGATCGCGGTCACGAGCTCAATGAGAATCGTTCTGTCACCACCCAATTCGCGCTCACACGCCGCCCAGCTCTCGGCACTCACCGCGCCGTCGCGCACCACGTCGTCGGTGGCCGCCAAGACCGCCCGCTCGGTGGGCCCGAAACCCTCGTACGCACGCCAATCGCGCACGCCGAGAAGGTCGTTCGCCGGAACACCGAGCCCCGAGGCGACGCGCCAGTGCTGGGTCCATTCGTAATCGCACGCGGTCAGCCAGCCGATGCGCATGATCACCAGCTCACGCAGCCGCGAGTCGAGGGCGCCGTGCCACAGCATCGAGGCGAGCAGATCGTTGAGGGTCCGCGCCAGTACCGGATGGTGCAGCAACACCTGGAAGATGCTGAGCTCGGCCATGTAGTCGGGCACGCCCGCCTCATCGGCCGCGGCCTTGGCCTCGTCCAGCGGCAGTCGGGGTATTCCGGATGTTGTCATGGTGTGCGCACTCCGCCGTCCGACATACCAGCACAGTAAGAGCTATTGACGCGCCGGCCAATCGCCAAGCCCTCCGATCCTCTCTGACGGCGCTCACCAGCAAATCCGTGGCGCCCTCGTGCGGCACGCGGCGTGGCTGGCTCTCGAACGGCCATTGAGCCGATACCCTGCTGTTCAGCGTGGTCGGGTGTGGCGCCGCAGGGTTCGGCGGCAAAGCACTGGTTCGAAGACGTGGGGTGCAGCGTGGATAAGCCGCGGGTCACTCCGGTTGCCGTGATCGGCATGGCGTGCCGGCTGCCCGGAGGTATCGACTCCCCCGACAAGTTGTGGCAGGCATTGCTGCGCGGCGACGACGTGATCACCGAGATACCCGCCGAGCGTTGGGACGCCGACGAGTTCTACGACCCCGAGCCGGGCGTGCCCGGTCGGTCCGTGTCGCGCTGGGGTGGGTTCCTCGACGACGTCGCGGGCTTCGATCCGGAGTTCTTCGGCATCAGTGAGCGAGAAGCGACCGCGATGGATCCGCAGCACCGCTTGCTCCTGGAGACCTCATGGGAGGCCGTGGAACACGCCGGCCTGGCGCCGACGTCGTTGGCCGGCTCGCTTACCGGTGTGTTCGTGGGTTTGGCCCATGGCGATTACTCGTTTGTCACCGGGCAGGCCGATGCCCTGGAAGACCCGTACGGTTTCACCGGACTGCCCTTCAGCATGGGCTCCGGAAGGGTCTCGTACGCCATGGGGCTGCACGGACCCGCGTTGACGGTGGACTCGGCGTGTTCGTCGAGTCTGCTTGCGGTACATATGGCTTGCCGCAGTCTTAACGACGGCGAGAGCGACCTCGCCCTGGCGGGCGGCTGCATGGTCATGATGGAACCGCAGCTGTATGCATCCGCTTCGGCGCTGGGCATGTTGTCCCCCACCGGGCGTTGCCGCGCGTTCGACGCGTCGGCCGACGGGTTCGTTCGTTCCGAGGGCTGCGCGGTGGTGCTGCTCAAGCGGCTGCCCGATGCGGCCCGCGACGGTGACCGGATCCTGGCCGTGCTGCGAGGCACCGCAACGAATCAGGACGGACGCACCGAGAACATTTCCACCCCGTCCCTGGATGCGCAGGTGGTGGCGTATCGCGCGGCGCTGGCGGCGGCCGGTGTCGACGCCGGCACTGTCGGCATGGTCGAGGCGCACGGCACCGGCACCCCCGTTGGTGATCCGATCGAATTCGAAAGCCTGGCAAGCGTTTACGGCATCGAGCGAGCCTGCGCCCTGGCGTCGGCCAAGAGCAATCTGGGTCATCCCGAGGCCGCAGCGGGTGTGGTGGGATTGGTCAAAGCGGTCCTGTCGCTGCAGCATGGCCTGGTGCCGCCGATGGCGCACTTCACCCGGCTCCCCGATCAGCTCGCCCGGATCGACACCAAACTGTTTGTGCCACAGCAGGTTACACCCTGGCCAGGCCAAGACGTGCACAGCGCCGCGGCGCGCGGCCGTCTCGTCGTATGGCATGTCGGGCACCAACGTGCACGCCGTTCTCGAACAGGCTCCCCCGCCCGCACCACGGCACAACGGAGTAAGCCATGACGTGCCGGCGGGTGAGTTGTTGTTCGCGCTGTCGGCCACCTCGGCTGACTCCTTGCGCCAGACCGCCCGCCGCCTGGCCCACTGGATCGAGGAGCGTGCGGACGACACGTCAGTGGCACCGGCCGATCTGGCCTACACGCTGGCACGCCGGCGCGCCCACCGGCCGGTGCGTACCTGCGTGGTCGCTGCCACCAACGTCGAGCTGGCCGAGGCGTTGCGCGAAGTCGCCGACGGCTCGGCCAATCCCGTGCCCTACGCGCCCGCCGTGGGCCAAGACGACCGCGGACCGGTGTGGGTGTTCTCCGGACAGGGTTCGCAGTGGGCTCAGATGGGCGCCGACCTGCTCGGCACCGAACCGGTCTTTGCGGCGACGGTGGCCGCCGCCGAGCCGTTGATCGCCGAAGAAGCCGGCTTCTCGGTGACCGCGGCGATCACCGCGGCTCACACCGTGACAGGGATCGACCGCGTGCAGCCGACCCTGTTCGCCATGCAGGTCGCGCTGGCGGCCGCGATGAAGTCCTACGGGCTCCGCCCGGCCGCTGTCATCGGTCATTCCCTCGGTGAGGTGGCGGCAGCCGTTGTCGCGGGCGCACTTTCGCTGCAAGACGGCGTGCGGGTCATCTGCCGGCGCTCGCGCCTGTGCACCCGCATCGCCGGTATCGGCGCGATGGCGTCGGTGGAACTGCCGGCCGCGCGAGTTCGCGAGGAACTGGCGAGTCGCGGCGTCAAGGACGTCGTGGTCGCCGTGGTGGCGTCGCCCAACTCCACCGTGATCGGGGGCGCCACCCGGACGGTTCGCGAACTCGTCGCGGGATGGGAAGCTCGCGACGTGATGGCCCGCGAGGTGGCCGTCGACGTCGCATCACACACGCCGCAAGTCGATCCCATCCTCGCCGAGTTATCTGACGTGCTGACCGACATCACCGCGATGACGCCGACGGTGTCCTACTACTCGGCGACCCTGTTCGATCCTCGCGAGCGACCGGTATGCAACGCCCGCTACTGGTCGGACAACCTGCGCCACATGGTGCGGTTCGGCGCGGCGGTGCGAGCGGCCCTCGAGGACGGGCACCGGGTGTTCGCCGAACTGTCACCGCACCCGCTGCTGACGCGCGCCGTCGAGCAGACCGCCCAAGGGTTGGACGTCCCGGTCGCCGCTGTGGCGGCGATGCGGCGCGAGCAACCGCTGCCGCACGGGCTGCGCACATTGGTGGCCGATCTGCACAGCGCCGGTGCCGCGGTGGACTTCTCGGTGCTGTGTCCCGACGGGCAGTTGGTGGATGCGCCCCTTCCGGCATGGGCAAACCGCCCGCTGCTGCTGGCCGCTGAGCATCGGAATCGCCAGGTGCCTATCGCCAATTCGGTTGCGGCACATCCGCTGTTGGGCTCACACGTGCGGCTGATGGAGGAACCGGAGCGCCATGCCTGGCAGGGCGAGGTCGGCACCGCCGCGCTGCCCTGGTTGTGCGACCACCAAATCCATGATGTGGCAGCGCTTCCCGGGGCTGCCTACTGCGAGATGGCATTGGCCGCGGCGCACCGAGTCCTGGGCGAACAGTCCGAAGTTCGCGACCTCCGCTTCGAGGAGATGCTGCTGCTGGACGACCAGACCTCGGTCGGCACCGTCGCGTCGGTCGAAGCACCCGGTGTCGCCGACTTCGTCGTGCGCACCGACCAGCACGGCGAAAAGGTGCAGCGGGCCAGTGCGGTCCTGCGCGCGGCGGCCCCGGAAGAGCAGCCGCCGACCCTGGACGTGGCCGCGTTGCTGTCGGCGCATTCCCGCCGCGTGGACGGCGCCGAACTACGGGCGTGGTTCGGCGAACGCGGTGTGCGGTTCGGTCCCGCCTTCGCCGGGCTGGCCGCCGCGCGTGTTCCGGAAGGCCCGGTGGGCACCGTGCTGGCCGAGGTCGGGCTGCCCGGCACGATCCGCACCCAACACGGCAGCTATGGCGTGCATCCGGCGCTGCTGGATGCCTGCTTTCAATCCGTCGCGGCCCACCCCGCGGTACAGGGTCTCGGGAACGGTGGTCTGCTGCTGCCGCTGGGCGTGCGGCGGTTGCGTTCCTACGCGTCGACCCGCACCGCGCGCTATTGCCTGACCAGGGTGACCGCGTGCGGCACCAACGTCGAGGCCGACATCGAGGTGATCGACGAGCGCGGGACCGTGCTCCTGGTCGTGCGTGGACTGCTGATGGGTACCGGGGTCTCCGAGACCGCCGACCGCGATCGCCTGCTGAACGAGCGGTTGCTCACCATCGAGTGGCAACAGCGCGCGCTTCCCGAAGCCGCCTCCCCCGACGCCGGAAAGTGGCTGCTGATAACGACTTCCAATAGCTCCGAAGACATGTTGGCACCTCGCTTGATCGACGCGCTGAAGCGGCACGGCGCCGAATGCGTGACCAGGTGCTGGTCACAGCATGCCGATGAGCCGAGCCCGGCTGGATTCACCGGCGTGGTCGTGCTGCCGCCCACGTGCGTCGGTGCATCCGATGTACACCGCAGCGACCACGTCCAGCGTCTGGTGCGCGTCGCCCGTGAGCTGCCCGCTGTCTCCGGCCAGGCGCCGCGGCTGTACCTGGTGACCAGGAATGCGCAACCGGTGCTCGCAGACGACACCGTCAACCTCGAGCAGGCCGGGTCGCGTGGCCTGCTGCGGGTGATCGGGGCCGAGCACCCGTACCTGCGCCCCACGCAGATCGACTTCGACGAGCGCACCGATCCCGAGCAGCTGGCACGCCAACTGCTGACCGGATCCGACGAGGACGAGACCGCGTGGCGCAACGACGAGTGGTTCACCGCCCGACTGTGCCCGGCTCCGTTGCGCCCCGACGAGCGGGAAACCACGGTCGTGGACCACCGGCGCGATGGTGTGTGTCTGCAGATCCGCACGCCCGGCGACTTGCAAACGATGGAACTCGCGGCGGTCGACCGGGTGCCGCCCGGTCCCGGCCAGATCGAGGTCGCCGTCAGCGCGTCCAGCGTGAACTTCGCCGACGTGCTGGTCGCATTCGGCCGGATACCCCGCTTTCGACGGAGCGTTGCCACAACTCGGCACCGATTTCGCCGGCGTCGTGACCGCGGTCGGGCCCGGCGTCACCGACCACCGCGTCGGGGACCGCGTAGGCGGCATGACATCCCACGGATCTTGGGGCTCGTTTGTCACCTGCGATGCCCGCCTCGCAACGGCGGTGCCGCCGGGCCTGACCGACGCCCAGGCCGCCGCGGTCACCACCGCGCACGCCACCGCCTGGTACGGGCTGCACGAACTGGCCCGCGTCAAGGCCGAGGACAAGGTGCTGATTCACTCGGCGACCGGCGGGGTGGGACAAGCGGCGATCGCCATCGCCAGGGCCGCAGGGGCCGAGATCTTCGCCACGGCCGGCAGTCCGAAGCGCCGAGAGCTGTTGCGCGATATGGGCATTGAGCATGTCTACGACTCACGCAGCATCGAGTTCGCCGAGCAGATCCGGCATGACACCAACGGCTATGGCGTCGATGTCGTGCTCAACTCCCTGACCGGAGCGGCCATGAGCGCCGGGATCAAGTTGTTGTCCTTCGGGGGTCGATTCGTCGAGATCGGCAAGCGCGATATCTACGGCGACACCCGGCTGGGGCTGTTCCCGTTCCGTCGCAACCTGATGTTCTACGCCGTCGACCTGGGGCTGATGTCGGTCACCCATCCCGCCCAAATCCGCGAATTACTGAGCACCGTCTACCGGCTCACCGCCGACGGCACGCTGCCGATGCCCGAAAGCACACACTATCCGCTCAGCGGGGCGGCGACCGCGATCCGGGCGATGAGCGCCGCTGAACACACCGGCAAACTCATCCTGGACATCCCGCAGACCGGGCGCAGCACGGTCGTACTGCCGCCCGAACAGGTTCCAGTCGTCCGGCCCGACGGCGCCTACATCATCACCGGCGGCCTGGGTGGCCTCGGGCTGTTCCTGGCCGAGAAGATGGCGGCCGGCGGCGCCGGCCGGATCGTATTGGCCTGCCGGTCCGCGCCCGACCAAAAGGCCGCGGAGACAATCGAACTCGTCCGCGCCACTGGATCCGACGTCGTGGTGGCGCGTGGCGACATCACCCACGCCGGCACGGCGCACCGGCTGGTGACCACCGCAACCGCCACCGGGCTGCCGTTGCGCGGCGTGCTGCATGCGGCCGCGGTGGTCGAGGACGCCACCCTCACCAACATCACCGACGCGCTGATCGACCGCAACTGGGCGCCCAAGGTGCACGGCGCCTGGCACCTGCACCGGGCCACCAGCGATCAGCCGCTGGATTGGTTCTGCTCGTTCTCCTCGGCCGCCGCCTTGCTGGGATCGCCGGGTCAGGCCGCCTATGCGGCGGCCAACAGCTGGCTGGACGGCTTCACGCACTGGCGGCGCGCTCAGGGCCTTCCCGCCACCGCGATCGCCTGGGGGGCCTGGGCCGAAATCGGCCGCGGCGCAAGCCTTGCGGAAAACGGCGACACCGCGATGATCGCCCCCGACGACGGTGCATACGCATTCGAGGCACTGCTGCGCCACAATCGCGCCTACTGCGGTTATGCCCCGATCACCGGATCCCCGTGGCTGACCTCACTGGCCCAGCGCAGCCAGTTCGCCGCGGCGTTCCGATCCACCGGACCAGATCGATCCGACAGCCGCAAACTCCGCGCCGAGCTCACCAACCTTCCCCCGGAAGAGTGGCCGAGCCGACTTCGTCGTCTGGTCTCCGAGCAGATCGGCCTGATCTTGCGCCGAACCGTCGACCCCGACCGTCCGCTCGCCGACTACGGACTCGATTCACTGGGCAATCTCGAATTGCGCACCCGCATCGAAACTGAAACCGGTGTCCGCTCCGCCTCCACCGACATCACCACAGTCCGGGATTTGGCCGACCGCCTCTGCGAAAAACTCGCGGCCGCAAACCCCGCTGATGCGAAACCTGCTGCAGTGGCGCAACTTTAGGAGCTGAAGTGCTTGTCTTGGGCAATATGGGTTTGGAGAGCGTCAGCAACTGGGTTCCCGCTCCGGGTTCGGTGTGGCGTTGGCACACCTCGCCGGCAACGCTCGAGAAGGTACGGCATGCGCCGATAAGTGCCGTGCCGCCCAGTTACATACAGGCCCGGCATCTGCGCGGCTTTCGCGAGCAGACCGCCCGCGGCCTGGACATGTCGCGGCTTCTGGTCGCCGCCTTGGACTTTCCCGGTCAGTGCGATATCCGCGCGATGACCTACGTCATCAACTCGCACCTTCGCCGGCACGACACCTATCGCAGCTGGTTTGAATTCACCGAAACCCAGCACATCGTCCGGCACACCATCGACGATCCCGCCGACATCGAGTTGCTTCCGGTCGAGCATGGCGAGATGACGCCACAACAGTGGCAAGACTACGTTTTGACCACGCCCGGCCCGGTGGAGTGGGATTGCTTCAGGTTCGCGATCATTCAGCGCGATGACCACTTCACGCTGTGTATCAGCATCGACCACCTGCACTTCGACGCGACATTCATCGGCACCGTATTTGTGGAAATCCGGTCCATGTACGACGTCTTGATGGACGGCGGAGTCCCCCTTCCACTGCACGAGGTCGGCAGCTACGCCGAGTACTGCCTGCGCGAGCGCGCATACACCTCCGCGTTGACACTTCAATCCCCGGAGATACGCCAGTGGATCGAGTTCTTCGAGCACAACGCCGGGTCCCTGCCCCGTTTCCCCTTGCCGCTCGGTGACACGTCGCTGCTCGCTGCCGGTGCCGTGCTGTCGCTACGGCTGATGGACGCGCGCCAAACCGCCGATTTCGAAGCCGCCTGCACGAACGCCGGGGCCCGGTTCAGCGGCGGGGTGTTCGCGTGTGCTGCCCTCGCCGAATACGAACTCACCGGCGCGCAGACCTACTGCGCCGTCACGCCCGCCGGCACCCGCAGCACCCCGGCGGAATTCGTCACCAGCGGTTGGTTCGTCGGCCACATTCCGCTGACCGTGCCGGTGACCTCGTCATTCGGTGAGACTGCGCGTGCTGCCCAGGCTGCATTCGATTCGAGCACCCACCTGGCCAATGTGCCGTTCGAACGCGTGTTGGAGCTGGCGCCGTGGCTCGAGGAACCGCCCTCCCGGGGAGGCTTCCCCATGCTGTCGTTCCTCGATGCCGGCGTCCCACCGCTTTCCGCCGTCATCGCGACGCAGCTCGGCCGCGCGAACACCAAGGTGTTCACCGATGGCAAGATCGCCGCCCGAGTGTGCATGTGGGTCAACAAATTTCACGACGAGACCACGATGACGGCGTCCTTCCCGGACAATCCGATCGCCCATGACTCGGTGGGGCGCTACCTCGATGCGATGAGATCGGTGTGTATCCGCGTTGCCGAGGGCAGGGGCGAGATGGCACACGCGCGCAACGGCGCTCAGCTTCACCGGCAGCCATTGTGATTGACCGGACATAAACTTCCACAGAGATTTTTTTAGTTTTACGGATTCCGGACAAAATTTCCCCGTGAATTAAATCGTTGCGCGAAGTCACGACGGCACCGCGCCATCGCTCGTCCTCGGGCGCGGGGTCCCACCTCCGTCCCACGGCCAGGATTCCGGTCGCCGCCATCGCCTGCCGTCGCCCGTCAGCAAAGTTCCGTAGCCGTCGCGCCGGCCGTGTCGGTCGCGACCGACGAGGCCTTGCATCGCGGCATCAAACGCTGCCCCTTCGGCGGTTTCTGGCTACCGAGCAAAGCCCGATCGGCCTGCCAGCGTGCCTATCGAGCGCCCCGTGGGCACGCACCGTCAAGACCGCAAAGGCGACGTCCGTTGTCAGCATGCTGGCGTTATGTCAGCTACTTGCCCCCGACGGGTGCCGGGCTTCTCACGAAGGACCCTTGCCGCACTAAACCCCACGCCAAACCCTCCTGAACGGGCCGAAAGCGATGCTGATCGATGGGTCAGTCATACTTGACGCAACCCGGCCTCCGCGTCCAGCAAATACCCTGTAAATTTTTTGGTACGTTCGCCCGGTTCTGGCACATCCGTCCAATTAAACGGCTAGGCTCGATAACGCGCCACGAACAATTTGGCTTCGATGTGGGGGGCGGTTGGATCGATGCAGGCTGCGGCAATGTTCCCGGCTGGTAACGAAATTGAGCGATGTTCTTAAAGCTCCTGAGATATGCCCGCCACGGTGATACGAACTTGAAGGTTTGCTAAGAAGAGGTAAAGGCCTTGGAACACACACGTGTTACGCCGGTTGCCGTCGTCGGCATGGGTTGCCGACTTCCGGGCGGCATCGAGTCCCCGGAACAGCTGTGGGAGGCGTTGCTGCGCGGCGACGACCTGGTCACCGAGGTACCGGCCGACCGCTGGGACGCCGACGAGTACTACGACCCCGAACCGGGCGTGACCGGGCGGTCGGTGTGCAAGTGGGGCAGCTTCCTGAGCGACGTCGCTGACTTTGATCCCGAATTCTTCGGGATCAACGAAAACGAAGCGACCGCGATGGACCCGCAGCACCGCCTGCTCCTGCAAGCTTCGTGGGAGGCCATGGAGCACGGCGGCTTGACTCGCGAGGCCCTGGCCGCCGTCCGGACCGGCGTGTTCGTGGGCTTAATGCACGACGACTACCAATTCGTGCACGCCGACGCCCAGGCCTTGGACGGGCCGTACGGGTACATGGGCAACAGTTTCGCCATGGGGTCTGGGCGCATCGCCTACGCCATGGGCCTGCGCGGTCCCGCGATGACGGTGGATACCGCGTGCTCGTCCGGCCTGACAGCGATCCATCTGGCCTGCCGCAGCCTGCACGACGGCGAAAGCGACATGGCGCTGGCCGGCGGAGCCTCGTTGATGTTCGAACCCCGCAAGGTCTCCTCGGGGTCCGCCATCGGCATGTTGTCTCCGACCGGACGCTGCCATGCCTTCGACGTCGCCGCGGACGGTTTCGTGGCCGGCGAGGGTTGCGTGGTGGTGCTGCTCAAGCGGCTGCCGGACGCGGTGGCCGACGGCGACCGGATCCTGGCTGTGATCCGCGGCACGGCCGCCAACCAGGACGGCCGCACGATCAATATCGTCACGCCGTCCGGCCCCGCGCAGGTCGAGGCCTATCGCGCGGCGTTGGCCGCGGCGGACGTGGACCCCCGCAGCGTCGGCATGGTGGAGGCGCACGGCCCCGGTACCCCCGTCGGTGATCCCATCGAATACGCCAGCCTCGCCGAGGTGTACGGCGTCGACGGCCCGTGCGCGCTCGCATCGGTGAAGACCAACTTCGGCCACACCCAGTCGGCCTCCGGAGCGTTGGGGCTGATGAAGGCGGTCCTGGCCGTGCAGCATGGCGTGGTTCCGCGCAATCTGCACTTCACCCGGCTGCCGGATGAGTTCGCGCAGATCGAAACCAAGCTGTTTGTGCCCGAGGTAACCACGGCGTGGCCCGCTAACAGCCACCAGGGGCCCCGGCGGGCGGCGGTGTCGTCCTACGGGTTCTCGGGAACCAACGTGCACGCGATCCTTGAGCAAGCGCCGGAACCGGTTGCACCGGACGACACCCAATCCGCTTCCGGCTCAGACGCCTCAGACGGCCCGCTGCTTTTCCCGCTGTCAGCCACCTCGGCCGACGGATTGCGGCAAACCGCCAGACGTGTCGCGGACTGGGTCGAAACCCGTGCACCGCAGCTGGGCGCATCGGATCTGGCCTACACGCTTACCCGCCGGCGTGGGCACCGGCCGGTGCGCACGGCAATCGTCGCCGACAGTCTCGAGACGGCGGCCGAGCGTCTGCGCGAGGTCGCCGATGGCGACTTTCCGTATCAGGGCGCGGTGGGTCAGGACGACCGCGGACCGGTCTGGCTCTTCTCCGGGCAAGGCTCGCAGTGGGCGGCGATGGGCGCCCAGCTGCTCGCGACCGAACCGGTGTTCGCCGCGACGGTCGCCGAAGTTGAGCCGCTGATCGCCCGGGAGTCCGGGTTCTCGGTGACCGAAGCAATCTCGGCGCCGGACACGGTAAGCGCCATCGATCGGATTCAACCGGCCCTGTTCACCATGCAGGTCGCGCTGGCCGCCACGATGCGGTCCTACGGGGTGCGGCCGGGCGCGGTGATCGGCCACTCGATGGGCGAGGCCGCGGCGGCCGTCGTGGCGGGAGCGCTATCGCTGGAAGACGGCGTGCGGGTGATCTGCCGCCGCTCCCGGTTGATGTCCACGATCGCCGGTTCGGGGGCGATGGCGTCGGTGGAATTGCCTGCGCAGCAAGTGCTTTCGGAACTGATGGCACGTGGGGTTAACGAGGACGTCGTGGTGGCCGTGGTGGCGTCACCGCAGTCCACGGTGATCGGCGGTGTCACCCAGACGGTACGCGACCTGGTCGCGATGTGGGAGCAGCGCGAGGTGATGGCCCGAGAGGTGGCTGTCGACGTCGCATCACACTCCCCGCAGGTCGACTCGATCCTCGACGAACTCACCGATGTGCTGGCCGAGCTCGACCCCATGACACCGGAGGTTCCCTTCTACTCCTCGACGATGTTCGACCCGCGCGAGGAGCCGGAATGCGACGCCTGGTATTGGGCGGACAACCTGCGGCACACCGTGCGGTTCGCCGCCGCTGTGCAGGCGGCCTTGGAGGACGGCTACCGGGTCTTCGCCGAGTTGGCCCCACACCCGCTGCTGATCCATGCCGTCGAGCAAACAGCGCAAAGCCTCGGCATACCGCTGGCCGCCCTCGCCGCCATGCGCCGCGAGCAGGAGCTGCCGCACGGTCTGCGCGGCTTCCTGGCGGATCTGTACAGCGCCGGCGCCGCCATCGACTTCTCGGTGCTCTACCCCCATGGTCGGCTCGTGGACACACCGCTGCCGGCATGGAGCAACCGCCCGCTGCTCCTGACCCGCAGCGATCAGGATTCGCGGGCACGCGGCGGTCGCACGGTTGCGGTGCATCCGCTGCTGGGGGCGCATGTGCGTTTGCAGGAGGAGCCCGAGCGCCACGTTTGGCAGGGTGAGGTGGGTACCGGGGCGCAGCCTTGGCTGGGCGACCACCAGTTGCACAGTGCGGCCACTCTGCCGGGGGCCGCCTTCTGCGAGATGGCGTCGGCCGCGGCCAGCACGGTTCTTGGCGCGGCGTCCGACATTCGTGACGTGCGTTTCGAGCAGATGCTGCTGCTTGACGATGAGACTCCGGTCGGCGCCGTCGCGACGGTTAAGGCGCCCGGCGTCGTCACGTTCGAAGTAGAGACCTACGACGGCGGGGAGCGCGTGCGGCGGGCCAGCGCAGTCCTGCGCAGCGTTCAGGACGAGGACCAGCCACCGGCGTTGGACGTGGTCGGTCTGCTCGCGACGCACCCGCGCCAGGTGGATGGCGCCGAACTTCGCCAATGGATGTTTAAGCGGGGAATCCAGTATGGTCCCGCCTTCGAAGGTCTAGTGAGAGTGCACACTCCTGAAGGGACCGGTGACACGGTGCTGGCCGAGGTCGCGCTGTCCGGCTCGATCCGTTCCCAGCATGCCGGCTATGGGGTGCACCCCGCGCTGCTGGATGCCTGCTTCCAGTCGTTGGCGGCTCATCCCAGCGCGGCGCAAGTCGCCAACGGCAGCACGCTGGTGCCCCTGGGCGTGCGACAGCTGCGTATCTACGGACTTACTCGCGGTGCGCGCTACTGCTTCACGAAAGTGACCAAAGCCGACACCGCAGGAGTTGAGGCCGACCTCGACGTCCTGGACGAGTTCGGAACAATTCTGCTCTCGGTGCGCGGACTTGAGATGGGCACCGGATATTCCCAGGCCAGCGACCACGATCGCGTGCTCAACCAGCGGCTGCTGACCATCGAATGGCAGCAGCGAGACTTGCCCGAGGTGAGCCACGCCGACCCTGGAGCGTGGCTGTTGGTCAGCACCTCAACCACCGCGGATGCGGTGGCGAGCGAACTCACCGACGCCTTGAAACTCAGTGGCGCGCAATGCACGTCGATTTCGTGGCCGCAGCGTGCAGAACACATGCTCAACGCTGCCCGGCTTCGGGATTATCTCGCCACCAACGTGTTGGACGGCTTGGTCATCCTGACCGGACCGCAGAGCGGCAGCCCGGACGAGTGCGCGCTCCTCGCCGGGGAGTATGTGCGTCATCTGGTTCGGATCGTCCGCGAGTTGCCGGATTGCCCGGTCGATCCGCCTCGCCTGTACGTCGTGACCAGGGGTGCCCAGACGGTGCTGGCTGGCGACCCGGAAAATCTGGAACAGGCCGGGCTGCGTGGCTTGATGCGGGTGGTCGCCACCGAACACCCCCAGTTGCGTCCCGCTCAAATCGACGTCGATGAGGACACCGACGTCGAACTGCTGGCAAGGCAATTGCTTCAGCGTTCCGACGAAGACGAGACCGCCTGGCGAAACGGCCAGTGGTACACGGCCCGCCTGACCCCTACTCCGCTACGCCCTGAGGAGCGGCAGACCGCCGCCGTGGACCACGCGCGGGGCGGTATGCGTCTCGAGATCCGCACGCTCGGCGACCTTGAAACGATGGAACTCGTTGCGGTCGACCGGGTTCGGCCGGGTCCCGGACAGATCGAGGTCGCGGTCACCGCATCCAGCGTCAACTTCGCCGACGTCCTGCTTGCGTTCGGCCGATACTCCGGCGTCGAGGGGCAGTTGCCGCAGCTGGGCACCGATTTCGCCGGCGTGGTGACCGCGGTCGGGCCCGACGTCACAAACCACCGAGTCGGTGACCATGTCGGCGGTCTCTCTGAAAACGGTTGCTGGGCAACCTTCGTCACGTGTGATGCCCGCGTCGCCGTCACGCTGCCGCCCGGGCTGACCGCGGCGCAGGCGGCCGGGGTCAGCACCGCGCACGCCACCGCCTGGTATGCGCTACACGACCAGGCCAGGATTGCCGCCGGCGACCGGGTGTTGATTCACTCCGCTACCGGCGGCGTGGGCCAAGCCGCGATCGCGATCGCCCGCGCGGCGGGAGCCGAGATCTTCGCGACCGCAGGCAGCCCGCAGCGTCGTCAACTCTTGCGCGACATGGGAATCACGCATGTCTACGACTCCCGCAGCACCGAGTTCGCCGGGCTGATTCGCCGCGACACTGATGGATACGGCGTCGACGTCGTGCTCAATTCTCTCACTGGCGCCGCACAAGAGGCGGGGCTGGAACTGCTGTCCGTCGGCGGGCGGTTCGTGGAGATCGGCAAGCGTGACGTCTACGCCAACACCCGGTTGGGGCTGTTCCCCTTCCGCCGCAACCTCACGTTCCACTACGTCGATCTGGGGCTGATGGCAAGGAGCCACCCACAACGGTTCGGCGAGCTGCTAGGCAAGGTCTACAAGCTGGTCGCAAGCGGTGAGTTGCCGCTACCGCCAAGCACTCATTACCCTCTTCGCGACGCGGCCGATGCCATCCGTGTAATGGAGCGCGGCACAGCACACGGGAAAGCTTGTGCTCGACGTGCCCCGCACCGGTCGAAGCAACGTCGTCGTACCCCCTGAACGGACCCCCGTTTTCCGGACCGACGGCTCCTATATCGTCACCGGTGGTTTGGGTGGCCTCGGCCTATTCCTCGCCGAGAAGTTGGTCGCGGGCGGCTGCGGTCGCATCGTGCTCACGTCCCGATCTGAGCCCAACACAAAGACGCTCGACACGATCGAGCTCATCCGGGCGATGGGGGGCGACATCGTCGTGGAGTGTGGCGACATCGCCGAAGTCGGCACGGCGGAGCGGCTGGTGACAGCGGCGACCGCCACGGGGCTTCCGTTGCGCGGAGTGCTGCACGCCGCTGCGGTGTTCGAGAACGCCACACTGACCAACATGACCGACGAGCTCGTCGACCGCAACTGGGCTCCAAAGGTCTGCGGTGCGTGGAACTTACACCAGGCCACCGCCGCTCTGCCCTTGGACTGGTTCTGCTCGTTCTCCTCGGCGGTCGCCCTGGTGGGCTCGCCCGGGCAGGGTGCTTACGCCGCGGCTAACAGCTGGCTGGACGCGTTCACGCATTGGCGCCGAAGCCAGGGCCTTCCCGCCACCGCGATCGCGTGGGGGTTGTGGGCCGAGGTCGGCGCTGCCGCCGCACTCCAAGACGAGGCCGGCCAAGACGCCGCTTTCGGCGGCGACGGCGAAGGCACCGCTGTCGCCCACTGGCGAGAGACCGCTATCACTGCCGACGAGGGCGCCTACGCGTTCCAGGCCCTGCTACGCCACGACCGCGCGTACACCGGGTATGCACCGGTCACCGGAACGTCCTGGTTCGCCGCTCTCGCGGAACGCACCAAGTTTGCTGAGCTGTTCCAGCGCAAGGGCCAAAGCTCAACGGACACAAGTAGACTGCTTGACGAATTGCAGGCATTGCCGGCGGAGGAATGGCCCACCCGGCTCCGGCGTCTGGTCTCCGATCAGGTAACCAGGATTCTGCGCCGCACCATCGATCCGGACCGCCCGCTGTCTGAGTACGGCCTCGACTCGCTGGGCAACCTCGAGCTTCGTACCCACCTCAAGGCCGAAACGGGAGTACGAATCACCTCCACAGACATCACCACCATTCAGGGTTTGGCGGGGTTGCTGTGCGAAAAGCTGACATGAAATTCGTTGTTGGAGTCCATGGGACCCGCGATGTCGAGCCCTGCGCCGCGTCGTGGAGCTGTTGCGCCGAGGACACGAAGTGCGCATGGCCGCCTCACCGAACATGCTTGGCAACAACCGATCTGGGCGACTCGGGTCAAACGGCTCAAAGTCGGCTTGGCTTGGCGCTTCTCGAGCACAATTCGGCAATTGCTGATCGCAGACCTCCGGGCCCTTCTCGCGCCGCAGTACATAGCCTGAACCCGCGAAATCGCTACCTGGATGACCAAACCCCCCGACAGCGTTCCCCGTAGCCGCCGATCTCCTGGATGATGCCGCTCGCCAGCGCGTCTGAGGTGGCTAGTCGATTCTGCCGGTCAGGCCGAACTCTGCCAGCGTGCTGCGCCACGAGTTCACGTAGGTCCCGCTTTGAGTTCTTTCCGCCGGGCTGGTAGGCAATAACGCTCATGGACATCTTGCCCAAGAGGCGCCCTCCCACCACGACAAGTTGACCGCCTACGCTCTCGATGTACTGACGCGTGACGTTTTGGTCGACCCCTCGTAGCATCACGTACTCGGCGGCAGTGCCGTCAAGGGAGGCTATCTCGGCGGGAAGGTCGCCGAGATTGGAACACAACACGGCGGAATCGGCGAAGCCGAACATCAGATCGCCAATTCGTTGCACCGCCCGCTTCGGTATAAACGGGGTCAGCGGAAGGATCTGCAGCGCCGGATCGGGAGCCTCCCGCGCCGTTTTCAGCGCCTCCTTGATGATGACCCGGGCGCCGGACAAGTCTGTGGTTACCTGCGTCGGGTCGACGCTGACCTTCGCAAATGACATTGCCATCGCACGCGTATCGTCCAGGGTGCGGTCGCTGAAAGGGATAAGCAGGGTGACGGTGCCGTCGGCCGAACGGCAGCGGCCCAGGTGTTCGCCAAGTTTGGCGGCGACCCCGGCGAACAGCGAATAACTCGTTCCGCCAAGGGCGTTCGCTCGGGCATCCCAGTCGTCGAGATCGACGTAGATTGTGACCGCCGGCACGATAACATTGCCATCGGCGCCGTCCCCAAGGGTCGAAGTGGTTCGCGATGCCGGCCGGTCGGGCAATATCGTGCCGGCCACGAAACACCAGTTTTGCCGCCTCACGGAGCGCCCGGGCAGACCTGAGGCAGGTCCTGCACGGTTTCACGGAAGTCGGAAACCGCGGCGCGCAGTCGAGTGCGCGAATGTGGCGGCGGGTAGCCGAGATCGCGGATGTTGTCCGTGATCGCTTCGAAGATCAAGATCAGACCCGCGACGCCGTCGGCCAGACAGTGCGAAATCACCACGGTGACCGCAGTCGAACCGTCCGTAAGCGGAAGGACTCCCGCATGCCAACCAGGTCCAAATTCCGGATCGACAGGCAGTTGCGCGCGTTCATCCACCCAGTCGCTGAGTTCAGCGCGTGGACGGGCGCACTCAGCGATATCGATGTCCAACGGCTGCCCCACAGCTGAGACCCACCGATGCCGGCCGAATGGCAGCGGCGAACGCTCGATCCGCCGTCCCATCAGCCCGTAACCGGCGTTGCGGTAAGTACGCCTCAGCTTGTCGAAGTCGACCGGGTGCTCATAGATCCACACGATCTGCATGAGTTGCTCCCGACCGGTGGCACGCAACGAGAGAAAGGTGGCTTGATCATGTGAACGCAGAGCCGATTGTCGGGCCCTGCCAGTGCACGCTTTGTCATCGACTCGCCGCCCGTCTCATCCGAACGTGATCAAGCCAGTCGTCTCGGGTGATCACGCCAGTTTCAGGTCAAGCTGACCGACATTGGCAAACGGCACCAGCGCCTCGCGGCCCTCGGCGATGCGGACATAGGCTGATTTCATCGCATCCATGTACCGGACAATTGATTCGCGGGCGACGGCGTTGTCCGGGAACATGACCGTCACCGCGGTCTCCTTCTCGCTCCGGTTCACCCACATCCCGATTTGATTCGCAGCCCTGGCGTCCATGTGAAGTTTGCCGTTCAACGCGTCCCATTGAGCGATGATTTCGGGAGAAAGGGGTGGAACGCCGGTATCGATGTAGGAAATCATCGGAACGCCCAGCTTGGGCCGCTTGAGCCCGAGACTGGCCGGCGCCATGTCCAACACGTGATCGAAAGGCACATTCGCCAGGTCAGCGCCTGAATCAAAAGATGCCTGGGCGGCGCGCGCAATTTCACCGAAAGCTGCTGCGCCAATAGGAACCGTAATCGGAACCAAACCGGTGAACCAACCCGTTGTCACGAATTCGGCTGGATTGCGACGCGTAGTAACGGGAGTAACTACGTAATAGGTGTCAGCGCCGGTCAACTCATGCTCCGCGATGGCAGCGCAGGCAAATACGCCACCACTGAAACGGGCGCCGGCCTCCACGCACGCGGATTCAAACCGCTCTGTTTGCTCTCCGTCCAGCAGGCGCACCGTGAGCAGGTCGCCGGTAGCGGGCACCGATGGCGCGCCCAGTGGCAGCGGGAAGTGTGGCAGGGTTCCGCCGTTGTTCTGGGCGAAGTCGATCCAGGCGCGCACGCCCGGTGACTCCAAGGTCAGCGCGGACAGATATTCGTGCTGCCAGACGCAGTAATCGTCGTAACTTCCGGTTTCCGGCAACTGGATGGGCGCCGCGCCTTTCACCAGTGCGTCGTACATCATGTGGATCTCGACCAACACCAGACCCACGAGCACCGCGTCGGTGTGGACATGATCGACGCTCGCATAGAACGTGAAGTGATCCTCGCGCTGAATAGCTCCAAAATGGAAGCAATCCCACCGGAACGGATCAGGCGTAGCTAATACGTGTGTCCGCCAGTCTTCCGGGGTTATCTCGCCATGCTTGGTCGGGACTAACTTAATATCCTTGGGGTCGCTGATGGTCCGCCGAACGATGCGCCCCGTCTCTTTGTAGTCGAACCAACTGTGGTAGGTATTGTGGCGACGAAGATACGTGTTGATGACGTGAGTCATGGCACGAATATCACACCGGCCGGGTATGTCCCAGGACAAAATGAACAGCCGCGCCATTTCGCTGCCGCGGGCCGCATATTCGCTATAGCCACGAAGATGTTGGGCTTGCTGATAGCTGATGGGCACGGCGCTTTCCGGGGCTTCCCGGACCTTCGCGAGAGTCACGGGCGATGGGTTCCACGTGACGAGCTCACCGGTTGGCGGACTCCCCCAGTCGTGGATTCCATTTATCGCGAACATGTACCCTCCCCTGCTTCCCAGCAGCCAATTACGCGTGTCATGTCGATTGGTAGTTTACCTGGCTCGCTCGACGATTTTTCCGAAACGGATTTTTCGAGGGGAAATCAGGCTGGCCAACATGCGAGAGTTCTGACCAGAAAACCTCGATGGTATGCGCTGGGCAAACTCTCGCAAACTGGCCTCCGATAACTATTGGTCCGGCAGCGCTACGGCCCGTACCTTCGGTACGGTTATGTGTGCAGCCTGTACGTAGGGAGGTGGCCGAGCAGGTCATGGAGTTGCGCGTCGATCGCGACCCCGCAGCTGATGACGAGCAGAATTGCCATCGGGCGCTCGACCCGTGGCGTTGCCTTGTTGAAGCTTGCCATGAGGCTGTGCGCGGATCCTTGCCTTTTAGCAAACGTCGAGCGCGGACCGGCAGCTGCGAAAAGTCGACGGCTCCGAGCCGTGGCACTAAGGCCGACGGCCCGCCCCTGCCCATCGGTGCCGCCGTCCCGGACGACGCGCCGTAAACGACGGCGGCGGCGGAGCCGCCCGGTACGAGCCGATAAATCATCACCCGGCGCGGATCCAGGGGAACGGCGGTGCCGCCGCGCACGAGGTCCGGCGCCGTCCAAAGCCCCGAATGCTCCGCCGATCCCCATATGGCAGGAACGGTACCCTGCCGCGGCTGATTTTTTTGGACAACTGTCGGATTGCGACGCGGCGGTTCTGACCAGCGGCTATGGGTAACTGGGCGAGGTCGGACGGGGCCTGCCGGCTGCTGCACTCCCTCCGGCTGAAGCTGACCAGTAATCGCGCCCGACTCGGCATGTCGCGCCACACTAATCACCCCCGACAGTGCCTGAACCCGGCCACGATCTTGCACGTTTGTGCTGGAACTCTCCCGCCGGCCACCGGCTTGTCCCCCCGGACCCGGTCGGCCGTCTTCCGGCCGCTATCATGGCACGGCGGTCCCAGAATCGTATCTCATGAGCTTCGAACCAGGCCCACCGGTAGTGCGTGATTACGCCACGCGAATGCTGGGTTAATTGTAGAGTCGACGGGTGTTACGCCAGATGGACACAACTGACGTAGCCGCGGGGGGGATCTTCCGGCGGTTAGGCGATTTTGTCGCGCGGTGGCCGTTATTTGTCATCGGATTCTGGATCGCGCTCGCGGCAGTCTTGGCGCTCACTTTGCCGCCCCTGCCGGAGATTGCTGCACAAAAGCAGCTGCCCCCGTTACCCGACGATGCCCCAACGATGGTCATTGCCAGGGCCATGAACAACGCGTTTCATGAAACGGGATCGGGCTCCCAAATAATGGTCGTTTTGACCAATGAGAGCGGGCTGGGGCCCGCCGATGAGGCGACGTACCGCACATTGATCGACAAGCTGCGCCAAGATACGCAGGACAAAATGGCGGTACAGGATTTCATCTCCGCACCACCTATGCGCGAGGTTTTGGCCAGCAAGGATAACAAGGCCTGGAACGTACCGATCAACCTGCCTGGCAATGTAGGCGCGCCTGAGACTCTGGCGGCGTATCAACACGTCTACGACATCGTCAAAAAGACCCTCGCGGGATCAACTCTCACCGCGCACTTTGCGGGGGGCGTGGTCACCACCGCCGACATCACCATGCTCGGAATGCACGACATGCATGTGATCGAGATCGGCACCGGGGTGCTGGTGCTACTCATCTTATTGGCGATCTACCGAAACCTCGTCACCATGTTGGTGCCATTGGCCACCATCGGGCTATCCCTAGTGACTGCGCAGGGCACTTTGGCCGGCCTCGCCGAAATTGGCTTACCGATCGGCATACAGACCCTTGTCTTGCTGGTGGGGGTAATGGTCGGGGCGGGAGTTGATTACGCCGTGTTCCTGATCAGCCGCTATCACGACTATGTGCGGCGCGGCGAGGATTCGGATCAAGCCGTCAAGTACGCGCTGATGTCCATCGGCAAAGTCATCGCAGCGTCCGCGGCCACCGTGGCGATCACGTTTCTTGCTATGGTCTTTGCTAAATTGGGCGTCTTCTCCACAGTCGGCCCGGCGATTTCAATCTCGGTCATTGTGGCATTCCTGGCCGCGGTGACGCTGCTTCCCGCCATCCTGATGCTGGCCGGGCGACGTGGCTGGATCAAGCCGCGACGTGACCTGACCACTCGTTTCTGGCGGCGCACCGGAACACGGGTCGTGCGCCGGCCCCGGATCCATCTGGTCGCGAGTGGGATTGTGCTCATCATCCTCGCCAGTTGCGTGAGCTTGGCACGCTTTAACTACGACGACATCGGCTCCCTGCCGAATTCGGCCGCCAGCGTCGACGGATTTGCCGCGTTGGATCGGCACTTCCCGACGAACGCGTTGACTCCAGAGTGCTCTTAATCACATCGCCCAAGGACCTGCGGACACCGGCCGCCCTTGCCGATCTCGAGCAGATGGCGCAGCGGGTAAGCCAAGTGCATGACATCACGATGGTGCGCGGCTTGACTCGGCCCAACGGTGGACCGCTGGAGCAGACCAAGGTGTCCTATCAGGCCGGCGAGGTCGGCGGCAAACTCGATGAAGCCTCCTCCGTGATTCACGACCACGGAGGTGATATGGACAAGCTGGCCAACGGCGCCAACCAGTTGGCCGACGCACTCGCCCAGGTGCGAGGGCAAGTCAACGGTGCCGTCGGCAGCGTCAGCACGCTGGTCACAGCGCTGTCGGCCATGGAGGCCGCGATGGGCGGCGATAAGACACTTAACCAGCTTGACCAAACCGCCAAACTCGTCGGCCGCATGCGGGCGCTCGGCGATGCTCTCAGCGCGAATATGGCCGATGTCGCAAACACCGCCGCCTGGGCCACCCCGATGCTGACGGCGCTGAACGCTAGCCCAGTCTGCTCGACCGACCCCGCTTGCTCTAGTTCGCGGGCCGAATTACAAGGGCTGGTCGCCGCACAGTCCAACGGGACCCTCAACAGCCTCGCTGATCTGGCACGTAACTTGCAGTCGACGCGAGATATGCAGACGATCGACTTTACTCTCGGTCGACTGCAGCAATCACTCAACCAAGCTGTTGCCGCCGTGAGGTCTACCAACGGACTTCAGTCCCGGGTAGCCCAATTGCAACAAGGCGCCAATGCGCTCGCCGATGGCAGCCGGGCCATTGCCGATGGTGTGCAACAGCTGGTGAATCAGACCAAGAAATTGGGATCGGGTCTCAACGAGGCGTCGTCATTCTTGTTAGGGATGAAGCGCGATGCGGAGAAACCGTCGATGGCCGGTTTCAATATTCCGCCACAGGTGCTGACCGCGGACGAATTCAAGAAAGCCGCCCAGATTTTCGTATCACCCGATGGGCATGCGGCGCGGTACTTTGTGCAAAGCGCGTTGCAGCCGTTCACTACCGCCGCCATGGATCAGGTGAATGAGATTGTCGCGGCCGCCCAGTCGGCCCAACCCAATACCGAGTTGTCGAACGCCACGATATCGATGGCCGGAATTCCGACTGGGCTTCGAGACACGCGCGACTATTACAACGATGACGTCCTGTTCATCATCTTCACGACCATTACCATTGTCTTTCTGATTTTGGTTGTCCTGCTGCGAGCGATTGTTGCCCCGTTATACCTAATCGGTTCGGTGCTGATTTCGTTCTTGTCGGCTCTGGGCATCGGCGTCATCGTGTTCCAATTGATTCTCGGCAAGGAACTGCATTGGAGCCTTCCGGGTTTGACCTTTATCCTGTTGGTGGCGGTCGGTGCCGATTACAACATGCTGCTTATCTCGCGGATCCGTGACGAATCGCCGCACGGTGTGCGTGTAGGCGTCATCCGGACGGTCGGTTCGACCGGCGGTGTGATCACTTCAGCGGGGCTGATCTTCGCCGCTTCGATGTTCGGTCTGCTGCCCGCCAGCATCAGTACGATGTCCGAGGCTGGTTTCATCATCGGCATCGGGATCGTGCTTGACACTTTCCTGGTCCGCACCATTACAGTGCCGGCCCTGGCCGCGCTGATCGGCCAGGCAAACTGGTGGCCCTCGCGACTGGGACAAAGCCCCAACCGGCCGTTGAGCGCGCGCGAACCGACACGAAAAGGCCGACTACCAGCGTCGATAGTCCGGCTGAAGGACGTTTTCGGCCGCAAGGCCGGTTTCGCCGTTCCCCCACCACCGACACCCAGCCAGGCTCCCCTTCACCCCCTTCACAAGGGGTACGGAACCCACGAGCTTCTCGGCGACCACGCCCTCCCGCTGTTTAGCCTTGGCGCCAGTCTTGATCGCGTACCTGGTCGCCTCACCAACGCCCGGAAACAAGCGACGGTTTCCTCAACGACCAACGGCAACGGCAACCGGCCAGTCGATGATCTGCCCGTCCACGCGCTACCGCTGTTCGGCGCCAAGGGCCTGAATTTCCCGACGACCATCAACGGCAACGGCCACGCGATGCGATCAATCGACGATCTGACCACCCACGCGCTGCCGCTGTTCAACCTCGATTGCCTGCCAACGCCCAGCAACGGCAACGGCAACGGCAAACGACTAGTCGACGATCCGAAGGAACTGACCGATACGTCAGGGGTCAGCTAAGCGTCTAAGCGGGTGAACTCACCCTCCTGGTACAGCCTCGCACACTCCGCCCGCCTGACTTTGCCGCTCGTGGTGATGGGAATCGAGCCAGGGGCGACCAGGAGAACATCCGATGCGCCCAGACCGTGCGCATTCGATATTGCCGCCGTGATCTCACGCTTGACGCCGTCCAGCCTGTCCAGAGCGTCCTGGTCGGAGTCGCCCTTCCTCTTGAGTTCGACGATGACGACCAGTTTCTCGATGCCCTCATCCGGAACCCCGATCGCCACGCAGCGGCCTCGGGTGATCTCCTGGATCGTCGCCTCGATGTCGTCGGGAGAATGGTTGCGCCCGTACACAATCAAGAGATCCTTGATGCGCCCGATGATGAACAGTTCGCCCTCGGAGAAAAAGCCCAAATCTCCGGTTCTCAGCCAGGGCGTTTCGGGCGTGCGGGCCGACGCGGCGACAATCGTGGCGCCGAACGTATGCTCGCTGTCTTCAGGTCTGCGCCAATAGCCCGTACCTACATTGTCGCCTTGTGCCCAAATCTCACCGACCGTTCCCGCGGGGCATTCGGTGCTGGTCTCAGGGTCGACGATGCGCACTAGCGGTGAGCGGGGGACACCATAGCTGACCAGCGGTGTACCGACTCCGCTGGCGGACCGCTTCGCGTGGCCGGCAGTCAGTTTCTCGGGTTCAAAATACACGATTTCCGGTGGATGCCCCGCTTCTCGGGTCGCGATGTACACCGATGCTTCTGCCATTCCGTATGCCGGCCGGATCGCTTTGGCCGGCAGATTGAAACGGGCGAACCGCTCGGTGAAGCGCTGCAGCGTTGCAGGTTGCACCCGCTCGCTGCCGTTGAGGATGCAAATCACGTTGCCGAGATCAACCCCGGCCATATCCTCATCTGTCGCTTTGCGTGCAGTCACTTCGTAAGCAAAATTCGGCGCCGCTGAAAATGCGCGACCGTTGTTTGCCATCAATTGCATCCACCGGGCCGGTCGTTGCAGGAATGACGCCGGGCTCGTGAGCACTGTGCGGAATCCGTTGACCACCGGGATAATAATTCCCATGTACAAGCCCATGTCGTGATACAGCGGCAGCCAGGAAACTATGCCGGTGTCCGGCGGCGCAACCCCGCCATGGTCCGAGAAGATGTCCGCATTGATCTGCTTGAAGTTGGTCAGGATGTTTTTGTCCGTGATCATTACCCCGGCAGGCGTGCGGGTCGATCCGGACGTGTATTGCAGGTATACGGTGTCTGCTGAGCTATCGCCCTTTGCAGGGCGTGCTTTCCCTGAGTCGAGGTCTAGCAAATCAACCTCAATGACTGATGGAGCAGGCTTACCGGGCTCGGGCTTGACGTATTCGGCGATATAGCCTGCGACAGAAGATGTCGTGAGAACGACAGCGGGTGCTACGTCACGCATCACCGAACTAACGCGCTCATCGCTGGCGCCGCCGAACGGAACCGAGAGGGGAACGGCGGTAAGTCCTGCCTGTATGGCGCCAAGAAAAGAAACGACGTAGTCAAGCCCCTGCGGCGCCAAAATGACCGCGCAGTCACCAGTCGAGCCGCAAAGCCGGAGCTGTTGGGCAAGATTCAGGGTTCGCCGGTACAACTGCGACCACGTCAGGGTTTCCGCAACGCCATCCCAATCGTGTTCATAATCAACATAACTGAAGGCTGCATCGTTGGGCTGTAGACCAGCGCGCTCGCGCAGCACAGCGGGAATCGAAAACGTCACCACCTGGGTGACATTACCCTTGGTTGGGCAAATCTTCTCACGACTTCCCCGCATGCCGCCGCCCGCGCCGTACGTCGTGCGCAACGACTGGGACCGCAAACCCCCGCAAAGATTAATTAGCACAATTCCGCTTGCGAGCCCGCTTGCCCCATCCCGCACACGCATCCACAAACGGAGGTGGTCGGTCCCGATGCGCCAGCGCCGGTGATGACAGCGGCGGACTGGTGCGAGCATCCTCCCCATCGCAAAGGGGCGCAATGCCGGGGACCATAGCGTCCCCAGGTCGCTTACAGCAGGCGGCGCGGCAGTCAGGGACAACCTCGGCGATGACGTAATCGGTTGCGACCGCGGAGATCACCTGTTTGTGTTCACTCGCGGCTTGACACTCGCCAGATATAAAGGGAACCGCGCGATTTAGCGTACGCATTGAAGGCGCGATCTTCGTCGGGCGCCCTGGCAGCGCGGGCGAGCCGAGCTCGAGCGATGGGTGCCAATACTTTCCGAGCTTCGAATGTACCAACGCTTGTGCTCCCGGGGCTCGACGTCGTTCCAGGCCTGACCTCATAAGAGTGAATGTCAGTTCCAGCGAGGGGCTTTGGGGACGCCACTCAGCGACGTTGGCCGCCAAGAAGCAGTGATCATCGCAAGATGATTCCCGACTTAGGACATTTTAGTGTGCATGGCCGGCACTGATTTCTTGATGCTCCAACGAGTTTGGTGCTCGATGTAGTGGCTGCCCGCCAGCGAGGCGAACACAATAGTCAGGTGCGCGTCGATGGATTCGCGTTTGTGGTGGTAGACCGGTCGCGCTGGCAGGTCGTGCTTGGAAATCCGGAAGCTCTTCTCGATGCGCCACAGCTGGTGATAGGCATTGATGACGAACTCTGACCCGGTCGGGCTTGAGCCGGTCGGTTAGCAGTTGGATGAATCCTGCTCTGCGACAAGCAAGTCGGCGGTCTCTCGCAAGTCAGTGGCGATGACCGAAACTGCTCTGGCCGAGCTGTTGTCGCGGGATCTGTCCCGGCTGGCCCTGGTGGCGTTGATGATCGACGGGGTGCACTTCGCCGAGTCGCGCTGTGTCGTGGCGCTCGGTATCGGCATCGACGGCTAAGCACCCGCTGGCGCTGGTGGAGGGCTCGACCGAGAAGGCGACCTTGGTCACCGGCCTGCTGGTCGACATGCGTGAGCGGGGCATCGAGTCGATGATCTCCGTCTGCCGCGACCACGCCGGCAACGTCAAACGCTGGCGCGACAGGCAAATGGCGCTGGGCTGGTGTGCTGCCGGGATGGTCGAGGCCGGCAAGCAGTTCCGTCCTGTCAACAGTCACCTGCGCCTACCGACGCTCCGCCCTTGAGCGCTAGACCGCCGAGCCCGTCGGACCCGTCGTGCACAATGACGAGGTGAGCGCAGCCTTAGCTCACCGGACCGCCACCGAAGTTCCACGGAACCTGGGACATCCTCCCCTGCTTCCCCGCAGCAACTTACGCGTGTCGTGTGGATCGGTAGTTTACCCGGCTCGCTGTACGATTTTCGAAAAAAATGGCTTTTTCGAGGTGAACCAGGCTGGCCGGGATGCGAGAGTTCCGGTTAGCAAACAGCGGTCGAACGCGTTGCGCAAACTCGCGCTAACTCGCGCAAACGGGGTTCCGATAACCACAGCCGGCGCATTCGCGCGTTCGAGCCGCGCATCGGTTGCTGGCCACTTCAAATCCCGACGAGGTCGCTGAAGACCATGACAACCCCGAGTACCCCTGCACCGACGACTAAGATCTGCCTACGGTGGGACTGAAGCCAGTCGTGCATGGACAACACTATGGTTTCGGTACGCGCGGGGCTGACCAGGTAGCAGACGAGCGGTATCTCGACAAACGCAAAGACCACGACGGTGAACACGGCGACTGCGCAAAGCTGCGTGCCAAAAGCCGCGCCCGAGGCAGCGATGGCAGAAAGTGCCATCACATACTCGACTCCCCACGGTGTTGCCTGGGGCAGGCCGGCGACAAAACTCACCCAGGGACGCCCGCCCTCCAACAGACGCCAAGCCGGAGCCACCAGCCGTGAGAACGCGGTCGATATTCTCGGCTGTGGCGCCGGGGTCGGCGGACCATCGCTGCACAGCGGTACGTGGGCCCGGCGGCGCACTAGGCCTCTTGCGCTCACCGCGGCTATCGATAGCGCGAGCACACCAATGACGGCTCTAACGTGGCCGCCCGTGAAGCTTACGAACGTGGACGTCATAGGATGGATGAGGGCCGGCATAGAGTCGCGAAACAGTGTCAGCGCCACCAACCCGATCCCCATACCCGCTGCCATACCGCCGAGCCAATACGCGAGCAGGTTGATCAGGGGCCGTCGCCGCGAAACCAGGAGAACGGCTATGCCTATTCGCACCGGCTCCGGCGCCGTCCAGAGCCCCAACAGCAGCACCGTTCCCCACACGGGAGGAACGCTACCTTGCTGCGGCCGATTTTTTGAGGCAACTGTCGAAATGGCATAAAACTGCTCTGACCAGCCCGTACGGGTGGTCCCCTAGGCGGGACGGTTCCTGCTGGTTCGAGCAGTAGCTGCGACTAAAGCTGGACGGTCGTCTCAGTCGACGCGGGCCAGGCCGGCCGGGTCAGCCGACGGCCGCTCCCGGCTCGGAGAACGGCGCCCCGAACTCGGTCACCGGCTGGAAGCCGCGCTTGCGGGCCCGCTCGGCCGCCTGCCGGATCAGCGCATAGATTCCGACGAACGCGGCATGGTCGGTCATCACAAACGGTGTCAGCAACCGGTTGTGCACCAACGCGAAAGCCACTCCATCCGCGGGGTCGGTCCACCCGACCGAACCGCCCAGCCCGACATGACCGAATCCTGGCATCACATTCCCGATGGGCAAGCTGTGGTAGCCCAAGTGGAAGGCCAACGGCATGAACAGGTTCCGATCCCGTTGCAGGCTGCGTTGACCGGTCAGCCCGGCAACCAGCCCGCGTGACAAAAAGCGGATGCCGTCGATCTCGCCGCCGTTGGCGATCGCTCCGTACATCCGGGCCAGGGCGCGCGCCGTCACCACTCCGTTGGCTGCCGGCATCTCGGCATCCAGCATCGGGATATCGCCTTGCACGGCAGCAATCACGCCCGGGAAGTACATGGAACGGAATCCACCGGACAGCTGATGGGCGACCTTGCACGTCACATAGTTGACGACCGGATTGGCCACGATGTTCTGCGGCATGACGATCTCGGCGACCCGCGTCGGTGCTCCGGCGGGTGGCCGGCCCAGATGCATGCCGTCGGTGCCCAACGGCTCGGCGAGCTCCTCGCGGATCAGCGCACGCATACCCTGTCCGGTCACCGCCCGGGCCAGCCCGGACATCAGCCAGCCGAAGGTCAGCGCGTGGTAGGCAGGTTTGCCCAGCAGACGTCCCGGACGCGCCGCGGCGAGCCGTTCTTCCATCACGACGTGATCCAGCAGGTCTTCCTTTGTCGCACCTCGCAGACCCGACAGGCCGGCGTGGTGCCTCATCACCTCACGAACGGTGAGGTCCGACTTGCCGTTGGCGCCGAACTCCGGCCAGTACTCGGCAACCGGCGCGTCGTAGTCGATCAGCCCCCGGTCGGCGAGCCGGTGGATCACGGTGGAAGTCATACCCTTGGTTGCCGAGAACACCATCGCTGCAGTATCCGCCGTCCATGGCAGTTTGCCATCCCGATCCGACCAGCCCGTCCACACGTCGACGACGGGTTGGCCGTCGAGATACACCGCCAGCGCCCCGCCGCCGAATCGGCGCGCAGGGAACATCGTCGAAAACCCACGAACGACGCAAGCAAAGTGTGGGTCCGCCGCGCCGGACACGCGATGACCTGCGTCAAGGGCATCGCGAGAAGGGACCGCGCGGAGATCGACCCGGGTTTCTGCCTTCACGTTTTCGAATTTACTTGGATTCCACATAGCCCATAGGGCCAAAAGCCATTTATTTACCTATCCGTTAGCCTGACGCTGCCGACAATATTTGCTGGGCCGCCAACGCGGGAGTCAACTCCCCCGCCCGGACCTGCCGCTCCACCTCGGCGCGGATCTTGCGCACCGCGGAGTTGGACAGCACCCGGTCCAGCACTGTGTCGCGGACCATCTGCCAGGTCCAGTCCACTTGCTGGGCTCGTCGGCGTGCCTCGAACTCGCCAGCGTCGGTGAGCACCTGGCGATGACGCTCGACGGTGTCCCACATCTCTGTCAGACCCGTCCCCTCCATCGCACTCATAGTGAGAACCGGTGGCAGCCAAAGTGTTTCGCGCGGGTAGATCAGTCGCAGCGCCGACTTGAGCTCCCGGGCCGCTTTCCGCGCGTCGGGCAGGTGATCCCCGTCGGCCTTGTTCACCACCACGATGTCGGCCAGCTCCAGCACACCCTTTTTGATGCCCTGCAGCTGATCGCCAGTGCGCGCCAGGGTCAACAAAACGAAGGTGTCGACCATGTTGGCCACCGCCACCTCGGACTGACCGACGCCGACGGTTTCGATCAGGATGACGTCAAAACCCGCCGCCTCCAACAGCACAACTGTTTCCCGGGTGGCCTTTGCCACCCCGCCCAACGTTCCCGACGTCGGGGAGGGCCGGATGTAGGCGTCCGGATGCTGCGCCAGCCGTGCCATCCGGGTCTTGTCGCCGAGGATCGATCCGCCCGTCCGGGTCGATGACGGGTCGACGGCCAGCACCGCCACCCGGTGGTCCTGGTCGATCAGGTACATGCCGAGCGCTTCGATGGTGGTCGACTTGCCTCCCCCGGGAACCCCGGTGATGCCCACGCGGTGGGCATTTCCCGAGTCGGGCAGCAACTCCAGTAGCAGCTGCTGGGCCTGCTCACGATGGTCGGCACGGGTGGATTCCAGCAGCGTGATGGCCCGCGGCAGCGCCGCTCGATCACCGCTTCGGATGGCGTCAGCCAAGTCTTGGGACGTCATCCGTACCGCCGCCGGTGCTGGGGAATAGTCAATTTGCCCGCCTCTGAGCGACAGATTCGGATGACGTCACGCCGCAACCAAGGTTGTCGCTCAGAGGCGGGCAAGTAGGGTGTCTCCTGACGCAGGGACCCATGTGGCGGATGTGACAATTGTGACCGCTAGTCCAGCGTGTATCCCAGCCGCTCGGCGAGCTTGTTCAGCAAGCCGACGGCGGCGTCGGCGATCACCGTCCCGGGCGGGTAGATGGCGGCGGCCCCGGCGGCGTAGAGCTCGTCGAAGTCGCCGGGTGGGATGACGCCGCCGACCACGATCATGATGTCGGGACGGCCCACCTCGACCAGCGCGTCGCGCAGCGCCGGCACCAGCGTCGAGTGCCCGGCGGCCAGCGAAGACACCCCGACCACGTGCACGTCGTTGTCGGCAGCCTGGCGTGCCACCTCGTCGGGCGTGGAGAACAGCGAGCCGACGTCCACGTCGAACCCGATGTCGGCGAACGCCGTGGCGATCACCTTCTGACCGCGGTCGTGTCCGTCCTGGCCCATCTTGGCCACCAGGATGCGGGGCCGGCGGCCGTCGGCCTCGGCGAACTTCTCGACGAGTTGGCTGGCGCTTGCCATGTTTTCGGCCTTTCCGGCTTCGTCACGGTAGACCCCGGCGATGGTGCGGATCTCCGCCTGGTGGCGGCCATAAACCTTCTCCAGCGCGTCGGAGATCTCGCCGACCGTGGCCTTAGCCCGTGCCGCGTCGATAGCCAGCGCCAGCAGATTGTTTCCCAGTCCATCCTCGCCGGCGCGGCCGTGAGCAGCGGCCGCGCGAGACAACTCGGCAAGCGCGGCGTCGACCGCGCCCTGGTCCCGGTTCGCCCGTAGCTCCTGCAGTTTGGCAAGCTGCTCGGCGCGCACCCGGCTGTTCTCGACCTTGAGGACTTCGACGTCCTGGTCCTCCTCGACCTGGTACTTGTTGACCCCCACCACCGGCTGCTGACCGGAGTCGATACGGGCCTGGGTACGCGCGGCCGCCTCCTCGATGCGCAGCTTGGGGATACCGTCGCTGATGGCCTGAGCCATGCCGCCGTGCTCGGCGACCTCCTGGATGTGCGCCCGGGCCCGCTGGGCCAGTTGGTAGGTCAGCCACTCCACGTAGTACGAGCCGCCCCAGGGGTCGATCGGCCGCGTGGTGCCCGACTCCTGCTGCAATACCAGCTGAGTGTTACGCGCGATCCGCGCGGAAAAGTCGGTGGGCAGCGCCAACGCCTCGTCCAGCGCGTTGGTGTGCAGCGACTGGGTGTGCCCCTGGGTCGCGGCCATCGCCTCGATGCAGGTGCGGGCGACGTTGTTGAAGGCGTCCTGCGCGGTCAGCGACCACCCCGAGGTCTGCGAATGTGTGCGCAGGGACAGCGATTTGGCGCTCTTCGGGTTGAACTGCGCGACCAACTCACTCCACAGCAGCCGACCGGCGCGCAGTTTGGCAACCTCCATGAAGAAGTTCATGCCGATGCCCCAGAAGAACGACAGCCGGGGCGCGAACTTGTCGATGTCCAACTCGACGTCCAGGCCCGCCTTGATGTAGTCGACGCCGTCGGCCAGCGTGTAGGCCAACTCCAAATCCGCTGTGGCACCGGCTTCTTGGATGTGGTAGCCGGAGATCGAGATGGAGTTGAACTTCGGCATCTTGGCGCTGGTGTAGGCGAAGATGTCGGAGATGATGCGCATCGACGGCTTGGGCGGATAGATGTAGGTGTTGCGGACCATGAACTCTTTGAGGATGTCGTTCTGGATGGTGCCCGCCAGCTTCTCCGGCGGCACGCCCTGCTCCTCGGCGGCCACCACATACAGCGCCAGGATCGGCAGCACGGCACCGTTCATGGTCATCGATACCGATACCGTGGACAGGTCGATCCCGTCGAACAGCTGTCGCATGTCGAGGATGGAATCTATTGCCACACCGGCCATTCCGACGTCGCCCTGAACGCGGGGATGGTCGGAGTCGTAGCCGCGGTGGGTGGCCAGGTCGAAGGCCACCGACAGGCCCTTCTGGCCTGCGGCCAGGTTACGGCGGTAAAAGGCGTTGGAATCCGCGGCGGTGGAGAAACCGGCGTACTGCCGGATGGTCCACGGCTGATTGACATACATCGTGGGGTACGGCCCGCGCACAAACGGCGGCTCGCCCGGGAAGCTGTTCAGCGGATAGCCGTCGGCCTCGACAGCCGCACGGTCGGCGCCGATGTAGACGGGTTTGACGTCGATGCCTTCCGGCGTCTGCCACACCAGCTGATCGGGCGTGTACCGGTGCGCCGACGCGGTGGCGGCGACATGCTTTTCCACCGCGGCTTCGGTGGGTGGCTGCACGGCACGCTCGCCGTTCAACGGGATATCGGAGAAGCTGCCGATCACCGGTGCGGTAGTCGTCATCGCTAGGCCCCCAGCCGGGTAAGCAGATTCGAAAGGGCTTCGACCGCATTGATTTTCGCGGTCAGGTACTCGTCGGGCCGCTGCGCTGTGTCTGTTATCGCAGCCACTGCTTTCTCCGGTCCGGCCAGGTAAATCCGCGATATGCCGGCGTCTCGCGCCGCCGCGACGATGCCCGCCGCCTCGTCCTGGTAGCGCTTGTCGGTGCCGCAGATCAGCGCCACGCCCGGCAATTCCGCGGTGGGGATTTCGGCCACGGCCGCGGCCACCCCGCCGGCGTCGACTGTTCCCGGGTTGATCGCCTCGATGCCGCCCGAGGCCAGCAGGTTCGCGGCGAAGGTCGTGCGGATGTTGTGCTCGGCCAGCGGACCCAACGGCAACAACAGCACCTGCGGACGTGAACCGGTGCGAGCCAGAAACGCATCCGAGCGATCGCGCAGCGCCTCGAACCCGGCTGCGTAGCGCGCCAGGTTTCCCGGGATCCCTTGCGAATCACCTTGCGGCAGTGCCGGTTCGGAGAGATTGGGAAACTCGTTGACGCCGGTGATCGAGGTCCGGCGATGCGCGATGTCGTCGGTGCGGCGGGCCGCTATCTCGGCGACCTCGCCGGCAATGAAGTCATGGGCGTTAACGAAACCCCCGTGCGCCTCGATCGCCTGGAAATGCCGCCAGGCCTGCTCGGCCAGCTGGTCGGTGAGGTCCTCGACGAACCACGATCCGCCAGCGGGGTCCAGCACCCGTCCGACGTGTGACTCCTCCAAAAGCAGCAGCTGCGTGTTGCGGGCGATCCGGCGCGCGAAGCTTCTCGCCGTGCCGGGAAAACCGCCCGGGATGGCCATGTCGAACGGGAAGACCAGCACCGTGTCGGCGCCCCCGACGCCGGCACCGAAGGCGGCCAGCGTGGTACGCAGCATGTTCACCCACGGGTCGCGCTGGGTCATCATCGGCAGCGACGTCTCCGCGTGCACCACGGCACCGCCGCTCTGCGGCTCGCCGACGACCTCGGCGACCCGCGCCCACAGCCGGCGCGCGGCCCGCATCTTGGCGATCGTCATGAACTGGTCGTCATCGGCAGCCAGCCGGAAACTGATTTGCCGCAGGGCCTGGCCCACCGGGATCCCGGTTTCGGTCAGCACCCGAAGGTAAGCCACCGCGGCCCCGACGCTGCCGGCGAGCTCCCACGTCGCGTTGGCACCCAGATTGTGGAAAGCGGGTCCGTCGACGGTGATCGCCCGCACGCCGTGGTCGGCGGCCACCCGGGACGCGACAGCGGCGACATCGTCGACCGCGGGAGCGGGACGATCGCTCAGTGCGGCGGTCAGCGGGTCGGCACCCAGGTCTATCGACAGCGTTGTGCGCTGGTCGGGTTCCACCTCGGCGACCAGCGCCAGCATCGCGTCGCACGCCGCCGAATACTCGGTGCCCGCGTCGAGGATCACCGGCGCCATGCTCAGGTACACACCCTCGAGCAGCCGGTCGAGTTGGTCCGGTGCCGCGCCGGACTCCCCCACCCGGAGCTGCAGCGCGCTGACGCCTTCGCCGAGTGCGGCCAGCACCGCCGCATTCGTTTCAGCAACTGCGGCCCCGGCGGACGGAAACACCTCGACGACTTTCCAGCCCGATTTGACGTCGCGCAACGCAGAGTTATCTGGGCCGCCGCGCAGGTACGGCCACTCACCGGGCAACGGCGGCTCCGGCAGCTCGTCGAACTCGGTGTACAGCGGCCTGATGACGAACCCGTCATAGGTGGAGGCATCCAGCAGATGCTCGGGTTCGTCCCCTAATTCGGCGGGTTCCTTCCGAGCGCTCTTGGCCAGCACACCGGCGACCGCGCTGCGCCAGCGCCCGCGAACCTGTTCCAGGTTGGCGCGCTCGGGTACGTCAATGGACACCGACTGCTCCTGTTTTCGCAGCAACGGGCACTGTTGCTTCGGGTTACTTCGAGAATGTCATTTACTAAGAAGGCTAATTGATTGCAACTCTAAATAGCCGTCGAGGTGCGGCGGTTGGGATGATCTGCACGTGCGCCCCGTAACCTTGGGAGACGTTATGGCCGCCGCCCCCGCAAAAACCACCAGCACGCTGCGCAGATTTGCCGGCGCGCTCGCTGCCGCCGCGCGTCAGGTGTCCCGTCCGAAGTTCGTCGCAATCGTGGCCGGAATCACAGTCCTGGCCGTGGTGGCGATCTTCGTTCCGGTGCCCAGCGCCGTGCAATTGCGGGACTGGGCGGAATCGGTGGGCCCGTGGTTCCCACTGGCGTTTTTGCTCGCCCACATCGTCGTCACCGTGGTGCCGGTCCCCCGCACCGCGTTCACCCTGGCCGCCGGGTTGCTGTTCGGCCCGGTGGCCGGTGTCGTGATCGCGGTGGCCGCGAGTGCCGCAAGCGCGGTGCTGGCGGTGCTGCTGGTGCGCGCGGCCGGGTGGCAGTTGGATCGCCTGGTCCAGCACCGGGCGGTCGAGAAGGTGGACAAGCGGCTGCGCAATCGAGGCTGGAGGGCCGTCCTGTCGCTGCGGCTGATTCCCGTTGTGCCGTTTGCGGCGCTGAACTATGCCGCGGGTGCCTCCGCCGTGCGGTTGCTGCCCTACACGCTGGCCACGCTGGCCGGTCTGCTTCCCGGCACCGCCGCCGTGGTGATCCTCGGCGACGCGCTCGCCGGCCATGTCAGCCCGATGCTCTACCTGGTCTCGGTGTGCACGGGGGCGTTGGGGTTGGCGGGGCTGTTCCTGGAGATCCGCCACTACCGGCAGCAGCAGCACACGTCACCGCACGACGAAACCGCCACCGAGATGGCCGCGCGGGCGGCTTGAGCCGCTACCTTTCTCGGTACCGACAACCGCCGAGGTGGAGGGCCCCATGTCCCCCAACGACACCGACGCGGGTGGCCGTTCCGCAGACCAGATCGCCGCCTCGCGGGGATCGGGGGGACTGCCACCGCCGCCACTGCCGCCCGGGCCCCGCTGAGCGCGAGGAGTGAGTGACTAGCTGCGGTTTGGGCCCTTCGCCGTCATCACCGCGAACGTCGCCAGGAACGACGCCGCCGGGATGATGTTGACGAGCTTGTCGCGGACGCGGACGTGGGCACCGACCGCCAAGCTGAAATACAACGTCAGCATCGCGGTCGTCAGCCTCGCCAAAGCGGGGAACCGGGTGACCGAGGCCAGGCCGATGGCCGCCGCGCCCTTGACCACCGGAAACACGGGCCGGATGTCCTCGGGAACACCGAGGTCATCCAGAACCTTCTTGATCGGCGCGAACTGCACAGCACACCCGACCGCATCGACGGCGTGGAAAGCGGCAAGCGCCGCATAGGTTTTCGGTGAAGTCAAAGTGCTCACGCAGCAATCCTAGGGAGTCAACTCCGGCGGCTGCACCGGGCCGTCCATCGGCTGACGGGCTATCACCTCGGTCCGGCCGGCGGCCGGCTGCGCGATCGCCGGGTTGGTGTCCGCGGCGAACCAGTCGGCGACGTCGGCGTCGTCGTCGCTGTCGGAGGCATGCTTGGGCTGGTCGTCCACCGGGGACGGCTGGAACCGGAACACCCCGTCCTCGCCCGGGGTGCCCAGCAGCCTGGTGAAGCCCTGCAACGCCGCGCTGAAGTCGCTGGGCACCACCCACACCTTGTTGGCGTCGCCGCGCGCCATCTCCGGCAGCGTCTGCAGGTATTGGTAGGCCAGCATTTCCGGGGTGGGTCGACCGGCCTTGATCGCGGCGAACGTCTTCTCGATGGCCTTGGCCTGCCCCTGCGCCCGCAGGTACGCGGCGGCCCGGTCACCCTGGGCACGCAACATGCGAGACTGCCGGTCCGCCTCGGCCCCCAGGATCGCGGCCTGCTTGGCGCCCTCGGCGGCGAGGATCTGTGCCTGCTTGGCGCCTTCGGCCTGGGTGATCGCGGCCTGCCGGTTACCTTCGGCGGTCAGGATCACCGCCCGCTTCTCCCGGTCGGCCTTCATCTGCTTTTCCATCGAAGCCTGGATTGACGGCGGCGGGTCGATGCTGCGCAGCTCCACCCGGGCCACCCGCAGCCCCCAGCGGCCGGTTGCCTCGTCGAGCACGCCGCGCAGCTGCGCGTTGATCTTGTCGCGCGACGTCAGGGTCTGCTCCAGCGTCATGCCGCCCACCACGTTGCGCAGCGTGGTCGTGGTGAGCTGCTCGACCCCGACGATGTAGTTGCTGATCTCGTAGACGGCCGCCTGCGGGACGGTGACCTGGAAGTAGACCACGGTGTCGATGTTGAGGGTCAGGTTGTCCTCGGTGATGACCGGCTGCGGCGGGAACGACACCACCCGCTCACGCAGATCCACCCGCGCGCGGATGCGGTCGATGAACGGCACCAACAGCGTCAGCTGCCCGCTGACGGTGCGGCTGTACCGACCCAGTCGTTCGATCACCGCGGCCTCGGCCTGCGGTATCAACGCGATCGACTTGGCCACCACGATGATCGCGAAGATCACCAAGACGACAAAAAGCAACAGACCAGCTACTGCGCCACCTTGCATGATTGCGATTCCTCCTAATGCTCTGGAGACGGTCAGATGCTCCTGAAAACCACCGCGGTCGCGCCGTCGATGTGCATGACGGTGACCGATTCGCCGGTTTCGTAGACGTCGCCGTCGTTGAGCGGGCGGGCCGTCCACACCTGGCCGTCGAGCTTCACCTGGCCCTGGTCGCGGGCAACCCGATCCAGCACCAGCGCCTTCTTGCCCTCCAGCGCCTTGATTCCCATCTGCCTTCCCGTGGCCGGCGTCAGCCGCCGGCGAAGGGCGGGCCGAACCAGGACCACCAGCAGCACCGAGACGATCAGGAACACCGCACCGTCGCCCAAGATCGGCCAATCGGTGACCCAAGCGGTGGCCGACGCGGCCAGCGCGCCGCCACCGAGCATCAGCAAGAACATATCGCCGGTGAGCGCCTCCGCAGCGGCTAACGCCACTGCGAAGATCAGCCAGCTCAGCGCCACGAGCATGCGGTCAGAATACGCGTGATCAGCCTTCTGGGGGCCGAACAACTACACTGCGAGATCATGTGGTGTCCGAGTGTCTCGCTGTCCCTGTGGGCCAATGCCTGGCTTGCAGGCAAGGCCGCGCCCGACGACGTCTTGGACGCGCTATCAGTATGGGCGCCAACGCAATCGGTCACCGCATACGACGCCGTCGCTGCTGGCCACACCGGACTGCCATGGCCCGACGTCCATGACGCGGGCACGGTCTCGCTGCTCCAAACGCTGCGCGCCGCGGTTGGCCGGACCACCACGCCGCCCCCCGGCGGCCCATATCGGCTGCGCGGCACGATCAACGTCGTGCTCCCGGTGCCGGGCGATGTGCGCGGGCTGGCCGCGGGCACGCAGTTCGAGCGCGACGCGCTGGCCGCCGGCGAGGCGGTGATCATCACCAACCCCGACGATCCCGGCGCCGCGGTCGGGCTGGTCCCCGAGGTCGCCTACAGCGACCTCGAGGAGGCCGACGCTGCCGCCGATGGTGATCCGAATCCACCCGAATTGTGTGCGCTGTCTTGGATGGTGTACTCACTGCCGGGCGCGCCGGCGTTCGAACACCACGAGCTGGGTGACGCCGAATACACGCTGCGTTCGGCGGTGCGTTCGGCGGCCGACGCCCTCGGCACCATCGGTTTGGGATCCGCGACATCCGACATCGCCGACCCGCGGGGACTCGTCGAACAACTGCTGGAATCCGCACGGCAACACCGGATTCCCGACCACGCGCCGTCGCGCGCAGTGCGGGTGCTGGAGAACGCCGCGCACGTCGACGCGATCATCGCGGTCAGCGCGGGGCTGAGTCGATTACCCGGACCTGCTGGTCCGCAATCATCGTCGGAAGCCCGGATTGCCAGCAATGCGCTGCGGCCGCTCGGCGCGGTGGTGCGCTCGGCGCGGATGGCCGCGGTCAGCGCGATCCTGAACTCGGCCTGGCCCGACTAGTCCTGAATGGCGGCGACCCGCTTCGCCCGGCTCCGCCGCGCTCGCGATCGCCGCTAATCGCTTTCCGGCGCAGCGCAATGCGGCGGACGGCACGGCGCGCCGTTGCTGCTGGCGAGGCAGCCCGGCACCGGATCGGGGCCGCTGACTCGCGACGGCGGCCTGTCGTAGCGCAGTTCGTCGATCAGATCTATTGCCAGCCGAGCGAATCGCCGATCCGCGTTGGGCGTGGCGGCTCGTGCGAACGCCATGCCCGCGGCCTCGGCTTGCGCGCGTAACTCGTGGTCGAGATCCCACACCACTTCGATGTGGTCGGCGACAAACCCGATGGGACAGACGATGACGGCATCGACCTGTAGCGCCTTGAGATGGTCGGCGACATCGGGCTCCAGCCACGGAACCTGCGGCGGACCCGAACGCGACTGCCACACCACGTCGTAGTCCCTGTAGCCCGCAGCTGCGGCGACCAGCCTTGCGGCGTAATGGACTTGGCGGCTGTAGAGGTTAGGGCCGCAGCGGCGGTCCGCGGCCACGGGGACCGAATGCGCGGTGAACACCAGCCGCGCGTCGGCAGGCACGGTGTCGGCCGCGGCCGTCACGGCAGCCGCGAACATCTCGACGAAATGCGGATGGTCGAAGTAGGTCCGCAGCTTGACCAGTTCAGGGACAGTCCGGGCCGGCCGCTTGCCGCGCGCGGGCGATATCCTCGACATATTGCGTGCAACTGGAGTAGCCGCTCCACGCCGAGGTGGTGAACACCGCCGCACGACGAATACCATTGTCCCGCATCGTCGTAACGGTGTCTTCGATATACGGCTCCCAATTGCGGTTGCCGAAATACACCGGCAGGTCCTGCGCTGCTTGCAGTTCAGCGATCAGCGCGCGGTTGATCCGATTGATCGGCGACACCCCGCCGAAATGCAGGTAGTGCTCGGCGACTTCGTCGAGTCGCTCGGGCGGCACATTGCGTCCCCGGGTGACGTTCTCCAGGAACGGCCGCACCTGCTCGGGACCCTCCGGCCCACCGAAGGACAGCAGCAGGACGGCGTCAAAATCCATTAGGCCCCAAGCAACCTTCTTTTAGAGCAATTGGGTACTGGCGCCGCCGTCGGCGTAGATGACGGTCCCCGTGGTCGCCGGCAGCCATTCGGACAGCAGCGCGCACACCGTCTTGGCGACCGGTGTGGCGTCCTTCATGTTCCATCCGATCGGCGCGCGCTGGTCCCAGCCCTCCTCGAGCAGCTGGATCTGCGCACCGGCCTCGTCGCCGAGCGCACCGCCGACGATCGCGCTCATCGCCAGCGTCCGGATCGGTCCTGCGGCAACGAGATTCGAACGGACACCGTATTTGCCCGCCTCGCGGGCCACGAACCGGTTGACCGACTCCAGCGCACTCTTGGCGACCGTCATCCAGTTGTAGGCCGGCATCGCCCGGCTCGGGTCGAAGTCCATGCCGACAATCGAACCGCCGGAATTCATGATCGGCAGCAGCGCCTTGGCCAGCGAGGCATACGAGTAGGCGGAGATGTGGATGCCCTTGGAGACATCTTCGTAGGGCGCGTCGAAGAACGGGTTGATGCCCATCCCGGTCTGCGGCATGAATCCGATCGAATGCACCACGCCGTCGAGCTTGTTGCCCTCGCCGATCTCGGCGGCTACCCGCTCCGCGAGGGTGCCCAGGTGCTTCTCGTCTTGCACGTCGAGTTCGATCAGCGGCGCCTTTTCCGGCAGCCGGTCGGCGATGCGCTGAATCAACCGCAGCCGGTCGAAGCCGGTCAGCACCAGCGAAGCCCCCTGCTCTTGGGCCACTCGCGCGATGTGAAACGCGATCGACGAGTCGGTGATGATCCCGGTGACCAGAATCCGTTTGCCTTCGAGCAGTCCTGCCATTTCCGTCCTTAATTCCTCAGTGCCCCATGCCCATGCCGCCGTCGACCGGGATGACCGCGCCGGAGATGTAACTCGCATCCTCGGACGCCAGGAAGCTGACCACCCCGGCGACCTCGGCGGCGGTGCCGACCCGCTTCGCCGGGATGAATTCCAGTGCCCCCTGCCTGAATCCGCTCATCCAGCGCGCGGGTCATATCGGTGTCGATGTAGCCCGGGGCCACCACATTCGCGGTCACCCCGGCCTTTGACAGCTCCCGGGCGATCGAGCGGGCCATGCCGATCACACCGGCCTTGGAGGCTGCGTAATTGGCCTGGTTGCCGATGCCCCAGCTGCCGGAGACCGAACCTATGAAGATCATCCGGCCGAACCGCTTCTTGCTGCATGCTGCGCGATGCCCGCTGAGCCACCCGGAACGCCCCGGTGAGGTTGGCGTCGATGACCTTCTCGAACTTCTCCTCGGTCATCCGCATGAGGAACGCGTCCGCGGCCAGGCCGGCGTTGGACACCAGCACCTCGACCGGACCCTGGTGCTCCTCGACCTCTTTGAAGGCGCGATCGACGGCGTCGTTGTCGGTGACGTCACACTCGACGCCGAACAGCCCCTCGGGCGCCCCGGATCCGCGGTGCGTCACCGCCACCTTGTGGCCGTCGGCGGCCAGCCGCTGTGCGATCGCCAGACCGATCCCCCGGTTTCCGCCCGTCACCAGCACCGAACGGGATACGAATGCGGGTTTGACGCCGTCGGTGGCGGTATCGGTGGCCGTCTCAGTCACCTGGCCAACTTATCGCCTCCGTGCCGCAGGGCTGCAATCTGCCCCTCGCATGTTGGCCGGGCCCGGCCGAAACGTCAGGTCGGCAACCTGCGGTTGATCAGCAGCGCCGCCAGCCCGGCCAGCGCCAGCACCAACGCACCCAGCCGCAGCCAGCCCACGCTCGCGTCGCCCTTGATCGTCTCGTAGCCAATCTGCTGTTGCAGCGAGGCGTAGACGCCTTTCAGCTCCTCCAGGCTGGAGGCGCTATACCAATTTCCGCCGGAGAGCTCGGCGACCTTCTTCATGGTGGAGTCGTCGACCGGAACGGGTTGTCGCTGATCGTTGATCTCGACGAAGCCGTACGGCGTGCCGAAGGAGATCGTCGAAACCGGCACGCCCTGATCCTTAGCGGTGCGCGCGGCGGTGAAGGCGCCCTTCGGGTTGTCGGGGTTGGTCGGCATCGTCTCCTTGCCGTCGGAGAACAACACGATGCGCGCCGGCGGCGGTGTGTCGCCGCCGCCGATCACCGCCCCGACGGTGGCGATGGCCTGCAGCGCGGTGAAGATGCCCTCCCCGGTGGCGGTGCGGTCGGCGAACTGCAGCTTGTCCAGCGCGGCTTTGGTGGCGTCCCGGTTGGTCGTCGGTGACACCAACACGGTCGCGGTGCCCGCGTATTCGATCAGCCCGAGGTTGATCCCCGGCGTCAGCTCGGCGGCGAACTGCTTGGCGGCCTCCTGGGCCGCGGCCATCCGGTTGGGCTGGACATCGGTGGCGCGCATCGACTGCGACACGTCGATCACCAGCATCACCACCGCGCGGTTGCGGGGAATTCGCACGTCATTGGTGGGCCCGGCCATCGCGATCGTGAACAGCAACAATGACAACACCAGCAGGATCGCCGGTACATGCCGCCATCGAGACGGCCGCTTCGGGGCGACGCTTTCCAGCAGCTCCATGTTGGCGAAGCGAAGCATCCGCCGGTGGCGCGCCAGCTGCATCACGACGTACAGCGCCGAAAGCCCTGCGACGGCAACAAGAAAGAGGAAAAACCACGCGTGCGCGAAGCCGGACAGCGACATCGGCCCCAGCAACGGGAGTGTCATGTCCAAGTCATATCCGACCTGGTCACTGTCGCCCCGCCATGGCCCCGCGCCGGCGGGATTCAACGAACCGGACGATGTCGGCGATCCAGTCCCGGTCGGTGCGCAGCGTCATCAGCGGCGCCCCGCAGCTGCGGATGGTGCGCGACACTTCGGCGCGATGCGCCGCGGCCGCCTTGGCGAAGTCGTCACGCAGCTGCGCGTCGATGGTGAATTCGCGGGTGACCCCGGACTCGGCATCCTGCAGGATGACCTCCCCGACGTCCGGCAGCTCGACGTCGCGCGGATCGAGCACCTCGATGCCGAGCACCTCGTGGCGGGCCGCGATCGCGCGCAGCGGACGCATCCAGTTGATCGGGCCGAGGAAGTCGCTGATGATCACCGCCATTCCGCGGCGTCGCTCCGGCCGGCGCAGCGCGTCGATGGCCGTGGCGAGATCGCCGCGCACCCCGATCGGCGCCTTCGGCATGGTGGCGATGGTGCGCAGCAGCGTCTGCTCGTGCTGGCGTCCGGAGCGTGCCGGCACCCGGGTCGTCGTGACGCCGTTGGCGATCAGCGCGCCGATCCGGTTGCCACCGCCGCTGTTGAGGAACGTGATCGCGGCCGCGGCCGCCACCGCCAGGTCGCGTTTCTCGCAGCCGACCGTGCCGAAGTCCAGGCTGGCCGACAGGTCGACCACCATCCAGGTCTCCAGTTCGCGGTCGGCGATCATCTGCCGCACATGCGGGTGGGTGGTGCGCGCGGTCACCGCCCAGTCCATCCGGCGGACGTCGTCGCCGGGCTGGTACTCGCGCGACTCCCCCGGCTCCGAACCAGGACCCGGGATCAGGCCCAGATGGTCGCCGTGCAGGACACCGTCGAGCTTGCGTTTGACGGTGAGCTCGAGTGACTTCAGCGCCGCCGACAGCTTCGGGTCGTCGATCTGCCCTCGCTGCATCGACGGCGGATGCAGCGCGCCGCGCTCCGCCTGGGGGCCAGCTGGGCCAGATGGATTTGTATCGGTCACCGACCGCTAGCCGCCCCCGCGGCCTGCATTACCGGGCCGACCGAATGTCCTTGCTGGGGAACGGCATTCACCTGCGGCATGGCCACCGTCTGCAAGACCCGGTTGATGACGATCTCCGAGGAAATCTCGTCGGCCAGCGCGTCATAGGTGAGCACCAACCGGTGCCGCAACACGTCGGGGATGACGTCGATGACGTCCTGCGGGATCACGTAGTCGCGACCCCGCACCAACGCCAGCGACCGCGACGCCGCGATGATGCCCAGCGAAGCGCGCGGAGATGCGCCGAACGAGACCCAGGTCTTGACGTCGTTCATGCCGAGTTGCTCGGGGTAGCGGGTGGCCGTGACGACACGCACCACGTAGTCGACCAGCGCGTGGTGCACGAAGTTGTTGGCCGCGATGTCCTGCAGCCGCACCAGGTCGCCGGTGGCAAGGATCTGTTTGGGCTCCGGCGGCTTCACGCCCATCCGGTAGATGATCTCCCGCTCCTCTTCGGGCGACGGGTAACCCACGTTGATCTTGAACAGGAACCGGTCCCGCTGCGCCTCGGGCAGCGGGTAGACGCCCTCGTGCTCGATCGGGTTCTGCGTCGCCATCACCAGGAACGGGTTGGGCAGCGGGAACCTCTTGCCGCCGATCGAGACCTGGCGTTCCTGCATGACCTCCAGCAGCGCCGACTGCACCTTGGCCGGTGCACGGTTGATTTCGTCGGCGAGCAGGAAGTTGACCACCACCGGGCCGAGCTCGGTGTCGAACTCCTCCTTGCCCTGCCGGTAGATGCGGGTACCGATGATGTCGGTGGGCACCAGGTCGGGAGTGAACTGGATGCGCGCGAACGTCCCGCCGACCACGCGCGCGAAGGTCTCCACTGCCAGCGTCTTCGCCACGCCCGGCACACCCTCGAGCAGCACATGCCCCTTGGAGAGCAGACCGACCAGCATCCGCTCGACGAGTTGGTCCTGGCCGACGATGATCCGCTTGACCTCGAAGATTGCCCGCTCGAGGGTGTGTACCTCGGCGGCCAGCCCGTCTGAAGTATTAGGGCCGCCGGAAGGCGCCTCGTGGACCCCCGGGCCTGACTGCCCGCCCGGACCCGAGTAACCACCGGCCCCCGGGGGGAACCCACCTGCTGATGTCATCGACTATTACCTTTCCCAGCTCAAATCACAGCTCAATCAGACACGACTGCTGGCACCCTAATGCCCCGGGCAACGGCGTGCCCGCGTTCAACTATTCCAGGCCTGTCGGGTTCCGTCGACGTCGCGGTTCCCGCTCCGGCGGCGCGCGCTCCGGGTCAGTACTCGATGATGCGTGTCAAGAACGGCGTCATCCCCGGCCTGCGCACCGGGCTGATGGTGACTTTGCCCGCGCTTCCGGATGCCTCCAGCATCTGGCCGTTGCCCAGGTACATGGTGACGTGCTGGCTGCCGTTCGGGCCGTAGAAGATTAAGTCGCCGCGCCTGGCCTGGTCCGGAGGAATGTGCTTGCCGGCGTTGTATTGGTCGCCGGAGAACCGCGGGATCAACACGCCGACCCCCGCGAAGGCGTACCGCATCAGGCCGGAACAGTCGAACCCGTTGATGTTGGCGCCGTCGCCGACGCCCTTGCTGGGTCCGTCGAGAGTGCCGCCACCCCACGAATATGGCACACCCATCTGTGACCCGGCCCGTTTGATCACGTACTCGATCGCCTGCCGGCCGTTGGCCCGCGAAATTCGGCTCGGGCTGGTGTTGGTGCTGTCGCCAGGCGTACCGCCCAAGTTGATCCCCAGCCCGCTAAGGAATTGCTTGCCCAAATCTAGCGTGGTCTGCGTGGCCTGGGCGGTGGCCTGCAGCGACGCATTCGCGACGGAGAGCGGGTCTCCCGGGGCGCCGGCGCTGATCGTTGCCGGCAGGGTGGGATCCCACTGGCCGGGGTCGGCCCCAGCCTGGGGAGCGGGGGCCGCGACGGAGAACATCAGCCCCGTCACCACTGTGGTGATCCAGGCCAGGTTGATCAGGCGAAAACGTTTGCGGCGCATGGCTCCTCGTTCACCACTCGATGTACCGGACCACGAAGGGCGTCATGCCGCTGGTGCGCACCGGCGCGACGCGCACCTTCAAACCGATGTCGGGGGCCTCGAGCATCTGGCCGTCGCCGAGGTAGAGCGTCACGTGCTGGCTGCCGCCCGGGCCGTAGAAGATGACGTCACCGCGGCGCATCTGCGAGGACGGGATCTTGCGGCCCATGTTGTACTGCGAACCGGAATAGTGCGGCAGCTTGATGCCCACGCCGGCGAACGAGTACAAGACCAGCCCGGAGCAGTCGAAGCCGGTGATGCCGGCGCCGGAGTCGATTCCCTTGCTCGGACCCGCGGCGTTGCCGCCACCCCAGGAGTAGGGCACCCCCATCTGCGCCATCCCACGGCGGATCACGTATTCGGAAGCCTGCCGCCCGTAGACCCGCGGAATCCGTCCCGACGTCGCGCCGGTCGGGGCGTTGGTGATGCCGGTGTCGTCGGGCTTCAGGATGCCCAGCTGCTGCAGGAAGCTGCGGCCCATGCTGGCGGTGACCTGCGTCGAAGTGGCCGAGATCCCCAGCACCTGGTTGAGCACCGCGATCGGGTCGCCGGGGACGTTGGCGCTGGGCACCTGCGGCAGCGTGGGGTCCCACCCGTCCCACTTGCGGCCCCCGGCGGGTCCGGCGGGCCCCGGCACTCCCGGCGCTCCCGGATCCCAGCGGTCACCCGGCCCAGATGCACCGGGACCACCCGGCCCCGTCGACCAGCGGGCGTCCGCGAGTTGGGCCGTCTGGAGCGCGGCCTGAGCCTCGTCACGCTCGGCGGCCAGGCGGTTGACCTGCTCGCGCTGCTCGTCGAATTTGTGCTTGGACTCGGTGAGCGCCGTCACCGCGGCGTCCTGGCTGCCCTTGGCGTCGGCGGCGGCCTTGTCGGCCTTTTGCTTGGCCGCCCGCGCCGCCGACTCCTTGTTCACCTGTTCGGTCCGGGCCCGCTGCAGGTTGGTCATGACCGCTTGGGAACTGGCGGTGAGGGTCCTGGCGGCGGTCTCGGTGGCGATGATGTCTTCGGGGCTGCTGGCGGTCAGATAGCTGCCCGACGGGCCGTTCATGTAGGTGGCGGCCGCGAAGGTGTCGAACCGGTGTTGAGTCGAGGCGATCGCCGCGTTGGCGTCCTTGACCGCCTGTTGGCTGACATCGAGATCGTGTTGCGCCGTGGCGGCGTTGTCCCGCGCGGTTTCCACGTCGACTATCGCTTTGTCGACGCTTTGCTGCTCGGTCTGGATGGACGCGCTCAGGTCATCGAGTCGCTGGTTGGCCCTGGCGACGTTCGCGATCAGTGTCGCCATGGCGTCGGTGCCGGGGTCAGCGACGGCGAGGCTGGGCAGCCACACCAGCGCGGCCACAGTCAAGACTGATGGAATGACTGGGCGCACAACCCTTGTGGCCGGTCGCGAAGCAGAGCCCTGGCGGATCCGTCTCATTCGATTCGGGTCTCCTATGGCTCAGCACGGACGGACGGCGGCGACCGATTCCACGGAAAGCGCCAAAGATAACAACAGCATCATTTGCACCGTACGTCACAGCAGTCGCAATGGAAACGTAAGTCACAAACTGCACTCTGGAAGTGCGTTTAATGTGACCGAACAGTGATGTGCCGTGTTTGCCGCAAGCAGACGCGAAGTCGCTGCGCTGCGGCCGCCCGAGCCGGAAGCGCCAGGCTAGACGGCCTGGTTCGGTTCAGGATCCGGGCCGTCGCCAGCCGTTGGCGACGTTGCTGTCCGCCTGCTACGCAACTGCAGGAACCGGGTGCCGACAGCCGCCGCAAGCACCCCGATCAACAAAACGATGGTCAATCCGGTCCAGGGAAACTCGGGGGTGTTGATCTCATGGAGAAAATGCTGCGCCGAGACCACCGGGTTGCCCGTCTTGGCGATGTCCTCGCCGGCTTCCAGCGTGACGCGCGGGAAATGCGTGCTGTAGCTGCCCACGTAACTGGGACTGAGTGTCAAGACGGTGGCATCCGGGTAGTCGGCGCCCACCACGGTGGAGATGTCGCGCAGCGGTGTGTCGTTCGGGGGGTTGTGGTCCAGCAGCACGATCTTGAGCGTGATGCCGTCGGCGCGAGCCTGGTTGACCACGTCGAGCAACCCCGGCATGGCCGACGGTGGCGCGCTGACACCGGTCGCGGCGACCTGCGCCTTGACCGCAGTCATGTCGACGTCTTGGGGGATGTAGAGCGGCAGCGGTTGCCCGGTCATACAGGCACCGTACGCGACGACGGCCGCGCTCCTTGCCACACGCCGCGGCGAGTGTGCGTGGTTTATCTCTCGGCGCGAGCGCGCTGCCGGCGAGCCTCGCGCGCCTTTCCGCGACATATAAACCACGCACACGACACGCCGCGCGAGTGTGCGTGGTTTATATCTCGGCGAGAGCGCACCAAAGGTCTTCCACCGCACGCCGCGTACGACGAGACTGGCAAATGCGGGTGGCCATTTAATACAGGACAAGCGTACTGTTAAACTCGGTACGCCCCGTCGACACGGCCCGTCGACGGCAGAACTTAATCACGGGAGTTGATGTGAGTAACAAGGATTCTGTGAACTCGTTCGGAGCACGCGACACCCTCGATGTCGGCGACAAGAGTTACCAGATCTACCGTCTCGACGCCGTCCCCAATACCGAGAAACTCCCCTACAGCCTTAAAATCCTCGCCGAAAACCTGTTGCGCAACGAGGACGGCAGCAACATCACCAGAGACCACATCGAGGCCATCGCGAACTGGGATCCCAAGGCAGAACCCAGCATTGAGATCCAGTACACGCCCGCCCGCGTCGTGATGCAGGACTTCACCGGCGTGCCCTGCATCGTCGACTTGGCCACCATGCGGGAGGCCATCGGCGACCTCGGCGGCAACCCGGAGAAGGTCAACCCGCTCGCACCGGCCGACTTGGTGATCGACCACTCGGTGATCGCCGACTTGTTCGGCACCGCCGACGCTTTCGAGCGCAACGTCGAGATCGAGTACGAGCGCAACGGGGAGCGCTACCAGTTCCTGCGCTGGGGGCAAGGCGCTTTCCAGGACTTCAAGGTGGTGCCACCGGGCACCGGCATCGTGCACCAGGTCAACATCGAGTACCTGGCGAGCGTGGTGATGGAACGCGACGGGTCCGGAACAATAACCGCGTACCCGGACACCTGTGTGGGCACCGACTCGCACACCACAATGGTCAACGGTCTCGGCGTGCTGGGCTGGGGTGTCGGCGGTATCGAGGCCGAGGCCGCCATGCTCGGCCAGCCGGTATCGATGCTGATCCCGCGCGTCGTCGGCTTCAAGCTCAGCGGCCAGATCCAGCCCGCTGTCACGGCCACCGACGTGGTGCTGACCGTCACCGAGATGCTGCGCAAGCACGGCGTGGTCGGCAAGTTCGTCGAGTTCTACGGCGAGGGCGTGGCCGAGGTGCCGCTGGCCAACCGCGCCACCCTGGGCAACATGAGCCCCGAATTCGGTTCCACCGCAGCCATTTTCCCAATCGACGAGGAGACCATCAAGTACCTGGAGTTCACCGGCCGCAGCGAAGAGCAACTGGCGCTGGTCGAAACCTACGCCAAAGAACAGGGACTGTGGCACGACCCCAAGCACGAGCCGGCGTTCTCGGAGTACCTCGAACTCGACCTGTCGGATGTGGTGCCGTCGATCGCCGGGCCGAAGCGCCCGCAGGACCGAATCATCTTGGCGGAAGCAAGGGCAACGTTCCGCAAGACAATCCCCAGCTACGTCGGCGACGACGACGGCCAGCAGGGCTACTCGAAGCTGGACCAGGAGCTCGACGAGACGTTCCCGGCCAGTGACCCCGGCCAAGTGGGCAATGGCCACGCCGACGACGTTCCCGCCGTGCAATCGGCCGCCGCGCACTCCAAGGGCCGCCCCAGCAATCCGGTGACGGTGAAGTCCGACGAACGGGGTGAGTTCGTGCTCGACCACGGCGCGGTGGTGATCGCCGCGATCACGTCGTGCACCAACACCTCCAACCCCGAGGTGATGCTGGGCGCGGCGCTGCTGGCCCGCAACGCCGTCGAAAAGGGGCTGGCCTCCAAGCCCTGGGTGAAGACCACGATGGCGCCGGGCTCGCAGGTGGTCAACGACTACTACGACAAGTCCGGCTTGTGGCCCTACCTGGAGAAGCTCGGCTTCTATCTGGTCGGCTACGGCTGCACCACGTGCATCGGCAACTCCGGCCCACTGCCCGAAGAGGTTTCGAAGGCGATCAACGACAACGACCTTGCGGTGACCGCGGTGCTCTCGGGCAACCGGAACTTCGAGGGCCGGATCAATCCCGACGTGAAGATGAACTACCTGGCGTCACCGCCGCTGGTGATCGCCTACGCGCTGGCCGGGACGATGGACTTCGACTTCGAGAAGCAGCCGCTCGGCAAAGACAAGAACGGCAAGGACGTCTTCCTCAAAGACATCTGGCCGTCGCAGAAGGACGTCTCCGACACCATCGCGTCGGCGATCAACCAGGAGATGTTCACCAAGAACTACGCCGACGTGTTCAAGGGTGACCAGCGCTGGCGCGACCTGCCCACGCCCAGCGGCAACACCTTTGAGTGGGCCGACGATTCGACATATGTCCGCAAGCCCCCGTACTTCGAGGGCATGCCCGCCGAGCCCGAGCCGGTCGCCGACATCACCGGCGCCCGGGTGCTGGCACTGCTGGGCGATTCGGTCACCACCGACCACATCTCCCCCGCCAGCAGCATCAAGCCGGGCACCCCGGCCGCGCAGTACCTCGACGAGCACGGCGTGGAGCGCAAGGACTACAACTCCTTCGGTTCGCGGCGCGGCAACCACGAGGTGATGATCCGCGGCACGTTCGCCAACATCCGGCTGCGTAACCTGCTGCTGGACGACGTGTCCGGCGGCTACACCCGCGACTTCACCCAGGACGGCGCACCGCAAGCCTTCATCTACGATGCGGCGCAAAACTATGCGGCACAAGATATTCCGCTGGTGGTGCTGGGCGGCAAGGAGTACGGATCCGGGTCGTCACGGGACTGGGCCGCCAAGGGAACGCGCCTGCTGGGCGTTCGCGCCGTGATCGCCGAGTCGTTCGAGCGGATCCACCGCTCCAACCTGATCGGCATGGGTGTCATCCCGCTGCAGTTCCCCGACGGCAAGTCCGCGAAGGACCTCGGCCTGGACGGCACCGAGGTCTTCGACATCACCGGGATCGAGGCGCTCAACGACGGCAAGACACCCAAGACGGTGCATGTGAAGGCCAGTCAGGCGGGCGGCGGCAAGAAAGAAGCGATCGAGTTCGACGCGGTGGTACGCATCGACACCCCCGGTGAAGCGGACTACTACCGCAACGGCGGCATCCTGCAGTACGTGCTGCGCAACATGCTCAAGTCGGGCTAAGCCCGAACCGTGCCCAAAGTCAGCGAGGACCATCTCGCGGCTCGGCGCCGTCAGATCCTCGACGGCGCTCGCCGCTGCTTTGCCGAATACGGCTACGACAAGGCGACGGTGCGGCGGCTGGAACAGGCGATCGGGATGTCGCGCGGCGCGATCTTTCACCACTTCCGGGACAAGGACGCACTGTTTTTCGCCCTGGCCCACGAGGATGCCGAACGGATGGCCGAGGTCGCATCCCGCGAAGGCCTCATTCAGGTGATGCGCGACATGCTCGCCGCGCCCGAGGAGTTCGACTGGCTGGCCACCCGGTTGGAGATCGCCCGCAAGCTGCGCAACGACCCCGTGTTCAACCGTGGCTGGTCGGATCGCTCCGCGGAACTGGCCGCCGCCACGCAGGATCGGCTGCGCCGGCAGAAGGAGGCGCACCGGGTGCGCGAAGACGTGCCCGGTGACGTGTTGCAGTGCTACCTGGAACTCGTGTTGGACGGATTGGTGGCCCGGCTGGCCTCCGGCGAGGACCCGACGCGGCTGACCGCGGTCCTCGACCTGGTGGAAAACTCGGTGCGGCGCAGTTAAATTCGCCCTATTGTGAAGCAGAGGGTGAACCCGAGCGTAACGCCACTGCGAATGAAGGGACGAGGATTCGCAGTGACGTTACGCTCGCACCGGTTTGGGCCGGACGCGGTGATTGGGACCACCGCGGCTGCGCATCGTCGTGCCCGACTCGCGCAGCAAGCTGTGAATGGATCCGTAGGACTTACCGGTGGTGGCTGCCAGGTTGCGGATGCTGGCCCCGCCCTCATAGGCGTTGCGCAGCTCCTGCAACAACTGATCCCGCGTCTTCTTCGACTTCTTCGCCGGGGTTCTCACTGGGCGCCTCCACGCTCAACACGATCGCAAGCACCTAGCGTAAGAACCCATTGTTGGTTGGCGGGCAGCTTTGGCCAAAAATTCGAGCGGCCCGATCAGGCGAGCTCGATGAGATCCCGGTAGTCGTCGGACCAATAGTCCTCGGTGCCGTCGGGCAACAGCACGACGCGTTGCGGATGCAGCGCCTCGGCCGCCCCCGGGTCGTGCGTCACCAGCACCACCGCACCCTGATAGCTGCGTAGCGCGTCGAGCACCTGCTCGCGCGAGGCGGGGTCGAGGTTGTTGGTCGGCTCGTCGAGCAGCAGCACGTTGGCCGTGGATGCCACCAGGCCTGCCAGCGCGAGGCGGGTCTTCTCGCCACCGGACAGGGTGCCCGACGATTGGTCGAGCTGTGGCCCACTGAACATGAACGCCCCCAGCAGGCCACGCAGTTCCTGTTCGCCGGACTCGGGCGCCGCGTGCCGGATGTTCTGCCAGACGGTCGCGTCGTTGTCCAGGGTGTCGTGCTCCTGCGCGAAATAGCCGATGCGCAAACCGTGTCCGGGCTCGAGCGCGCCGGTGTCGGGTTTCTCGACGCCGGCCAGCAACCGCAGCAACGTGGTCTTGCCGGCACCGTTGAGCCCCAAGACGACCACGCGCGAGCCGCGGTCGATTGCCAGATCGACGCCGGTGAACACCTCGAGTGAGCCGTACGACTTGCTCAAACCCTTGGCCACCAGCGGCGTGCGCCCGCATGCGGCCGGGGTAGGAAACTTGATCCGGGCCACCTTGTCGGCGACCCGCTCTTCGTCGAGCGAGGCCATCATCCGGTCGGCGCGCCGCAACATGTTTTGGGCCGCAACGGCTTTGGTAGCCTTGGCGCCCAGTTTGGCGGCCTGGGTGCGCAACGCGGCGGCTTTGCGTTCGGCGTTGGCGCGTTCGCGGCGGCGACGCTGCTCGTCGGTCGCCCGGGCGTCGAGGTACTTCTGCCAGCCCATGTTGTACACGTCGACCTCGCCGCGCACGGCGTCCAGGAACCACACCCGATTGACGACGTCGGCGATCAAATCGACGTTGTGGCTGATGACGACCAGCCCGCCGGTATGTGCCCGCAGGAAATCCCGCAGCCAGCCAAGCGAATCCGCGTCGAGGTGATTGGTCGGCTCGTCGAGCAGCAGCGTGGTTCCCGACCCTGCGCCGGTATCCGACGCCGCGAACAGGATGCGCGACAGCTCCACCCGGCGGCGCTGCCCCCCGGACAGCGTGCGCAACTGCTGCGTCAGGACCCGTTCGGGCAGCCCGAGGCTCGCGCAGATCCGGCCGGCTTCACTCTCGGCACCGTAGCCGCCCAGCGCGACGAATCGCTCCTCGAGCTGGCCGTAGCGGCGAATCGCGCGGTCGCGCGTGTCGTCGTCGGCGACCTCGGCCATCAACGCCTGCTGCTTTTCCAGATCCGTGAGCAGCACGTCCAATCCGCGGGCCGACAACACCCGGTCGCGGGCCAGGACGTCGAGATCGCCCTCTTTGGGATCCTGTGGCAGGTAACCGATTTCGCCGGCCCGGGTGACCGATCCGGCATACGGCTCGGTTTCGCCGGCCAGAATGCGCAGGGTGGTGGTTTTGCCCGCGCCGTTACGGCCGACCAGCCCGATGCGGTCGCCGGGCTGCACGCGCAGGTCCGGGCCATCGGGTGAGAGCAGGATGCGTGCACCAGCGCGGACCTCTAGGTCCGTGGCCGTAATCACGATCGAGCTCCTTGGAGGTGAGGCGGCTTATTTATCGTCGGTGAAGACCGCTGGCCGCCGTTCGGCATGCGCCGCAACCGCTTCTTCGAAGTTGGCGGTGAGTAGACGGATGAAAAGCTGTCCCAAGCCTTCGGCTTGCATGTGCGCCTCCAGACTACCGGCGTCGAGTCCACTCCACAGTGTGCGCTTGGTCAACTCGGTTCCCGGCCGGGAGAACGCCGCGATTCGCGCGGCGATGGCATAGCAGGTGTCCAGCAGCTGCGCCTCGGGCACCTGGCAGGACACCAGGCCGATCCGCTCGGCCTCCTCGGCGCTGACATCGCGACCGGTCAGCATGATTTCGAACGCGCGCGAGGACCCGATGGCCCTGGGCAATAGATAACTGAGCCCCAGTTCGCTGGCCGTCAGGCCGTTGTTGATGCCCGCGGCCCGAAAGTAGGCACTGGTGGAGGCCACCCGGATGTCGGCGGCCAGCGCCAGACACAGCCCTCCCCCGATGGCAGGACCGTTGACCGCGGCGATCACCGGTTGATGCAGCTTGCGCAGCGCCAGGATGACGTCGTCGAGCAACTCCATGGAGCGCAGCGCGTAGGTCGGCCGGGTCAGCCCGTCGACGTTGGGCACGGTGCCCGCCGACTTGTGATCGGCGCCGGACGAGAACCCTTTGCCCGCGCCGGTCAGCACCACCACGCGCACGGAATTGTCGTAGGTGACCTGCTCAAGGGCCTCTTTCAGCGGCACCATGACGTCGAACGCCATCGAATTCATCCGCTCAGGGCGATTCAGGGTCACCAGCGCGACACCGGGTCGCGGGTGTTCAACGAGGACCAAACTCACCTTAGGAAGGTAGCGCGTCCCGTCTCCTGCGCAGCGTCAGACATCTTTGGCTTCGGCCGCGGCTTCAGCTGCGTCGACGTCAAACGCCTTGACCTGCTGTAGCAGATCCTCCAGTGCGGCGGGCGGCAGCGCGCCGGGCTGGTTGAACAGCAGTTTGCCCTTCTTGAAGGCCATCAGCGTGGGGATGGAGCGGATCTCGGCGGCCGCTGCCAATTGTTGCTCGGCTTCGGTGTCAACCTTGGCGAACACCACGTCGGGGTGTTTCTCCGACGCCGCCTGGAAGGTCGGCGCAAACGCCCGACACGGCCCGCACCAGGACGCCCAGAAGTCGACAAGCACGATGTCGTTGCCGTTAACGGTGTCGTTGAACTGCTCAGCAGTGAGGTCTCGGGTGGTCACGACACAGCTAACGTCGCGCGCCGGTGCCTTGTTCCCGTGATGCTTCCCGACAAGCAGAGGTCCCCCAGGACCGGTTGGTGAGCAGGCGCAGGCCATTGAGCGCCACGATCATGGTGGATCCCTCGTGACCGGCCACTCCCAGCGGCAGCGGCAGGTGTCCGAACAGATCCCACAGCGCCAGGACGGTGATGAACGCGGTCGCGATGACGAGGTTGGTGATCACCACCCGCCGGGCCTGCCGGGCCAACCCGATGAGGGTCGGAATGGCGTGTAGCTCGTCGCGGACGGTGACGCCGTCGGCGGTCTGCAACGTGAGGTCGGCGCCGGCGCCCATCGCGATCGACGTGCGGGCCGCGGCCATGGCGGGGGCGTCGTTGACGCCGTCGCCGACGACGAGCACCCGGTGACCGCCGGCCTGCAGACCGCGGACCACATCGACCTTCTGCTCGGGCAGCAGCGCCGCACGCACGTCGGTGATCCCGGCCTGCCGGGCCACCCGGGTGGCCGCACGCGCGTTGTCACCGGTCAACAGCAGCGGGGGCGCGGAGGTCAACGCGGTCAACGACGCCACGGATCGCGCCGCGTCGGGGCGAATTTGATCGGTGAGTCCGAGCACGCCGACCGCGACGCCGTTCACCAGGACAACCGCGGCGGTGGCGCCGGCCGCAAGGATCGGTGCCAGTTGCGGCAGCGGCGCGCCCCGGTAGGCGTGCGGACTGCAGACCTCGACGAAATCCCTCCCCACGCTGGCCCGGACTCCGCGACCGGGCAGCGCGCGGAAGTCCTCCGCGTCGGGAATGACTGGAATGTCAATGCCACGCATCCGGGCTTCCTCGACGATGGCCCGCCCCAGCGGATGCTCGCTGAATTGTTCAGCGGCAGCTGCCAATTGGAGCACTCGCGGGCCGTCGAGTTCGGTTTGCAACGGCTCGATGGTGGTGAGTCGCGGCATGCCAGAGGTCAGGGTGCCGGTCTTGTCCAGCGCGACGATGCTGGTGTCGGCCAGCCGTTCGACGGCGACCGCGGATTTGACCAGCACACCGTGCCGGCCCGCGTTGGCGATCGCTGACAGCAGCGGCGGCATGGTGGCCAGCACCACGGCGCACGGCGAGGCCACGATCATGAACGTCATGGCGCGCAGCAATGCCGGTTGCAACGGGGCGCCCAGCGCACCGAAACCACCGACCACAGCGCCGCACGCCAGCCCAGAGGCCGCCGGACCGCATCGCGGTCGACAGGAACCTCGTCGGCCGTCCCTTCGAGGGCAGTCAGGGTCATGACGGCGGCCTCACAAAGGGGGGTGGGGGTGCGACGTGCCCAAGTTTATCGACGTAGGGGCCGGAAAATGTCTCGGTTGCATTTCGGTATGCGATTGAATTGGCCTCTCGCACAAGGCAAGCCACAAGGCAAGCGGGCCCGGCCGGATCGCCGGGGACCGCGACGCGGACGTGCGCCATAACGGCAGGTCAGCGGATCCGATGGTGCCGCACCGCAGGTTACGGTTGCGTACATTTCCACGCTCGGAGACACTGCGTCTGAGCTCGCCAAAGCGAAGGGAACCGCCGTGGGCCACTACATCGCCAACGTCCGCGATCTCGAGTTCAACCTGTTCGAGGTCCTCGACATCGGGGCCGTCCTGGGCACCGGACGCTACAGCGATCTCGACGTCGATACCGCCAAAACGATTTTGGCCGAAGCCGCCCGCCTGGCCGAGGGCCCGGTCGCCGAGACTTTCGCCTACGCGGACCGCAACCCACCGGTATTCGACCCCGCCACGCACAGCATCAGCGTGGCTGCCGGAGTTGGTCAAAACGGTCGACACGATCAAAGAGGCCGGGTGGTGGCGGCTGGGCCTGGCCGAAGAGATCGGTGGCATGCCCGCACCGGCGCCGCTGGCATGGGGAGTCACCGAAATGATGTTCTGCGCCAACTCCTCCGCGAGCTTCTTTTGCCTGGGCACCTTCATGGCGCAGGCCCTGTACGTCGAGGGCACCGAACAGCAGCGACGGTGGGCGGCCGAGGGCGTAGAGCGTGGCTGGGCGGCCACCATGGTGCTCACCGAACCCGATGCGGGCTCCGACGTGGGCGCGGCCCGCGCCAAAGCCATCGAACAACCCGACGGCACCTGGCACATCGAGGGCGTGAAGCGGTTCATCTCCGGTGGCGACGTGGGCGATACCGCCGAGAACGTCTTCCATCTCGTGCTGGCCCGGCCCGAAGGAGCCGGACCGGGCACCAAGGGGTTGAGCCTGTTCTACGTGCCTAACTATCTCTTCGACCCCGACACGTTTGAACTTGGTCCCCGCAATGGGGTTTTCACCACCGGGCTGGAACACAAGATGGGTATCAAGTCCTCTCCGACGTGCGAGTTGACTTTCGGCGCCACCGATGTGCCCGCAGTCGGCTACCTGGTCGGCGACGTGCACAACGGAATCGCGCAGATGTTCACCATCATTGAGCACGCCCGCATGACCATCGGCGTCAAGGCCGCCGGCACGCTGTCCACCGGCTACCTGAATGCTCTTGCTTTCGCCAAAGAGCGCGTGCAGGGTGCGGATTTGACCCAGATGACCGACAAGGCGGCCCCGCGGGTCACGATCATGCACCACCCCGATGTGCGCCGCAGCCTGATGACGCAGAAGGCCTACGCCGAGGGTCTGCGTGCGCTGTACATGTATGCCGCCGCGCATCAAGACGACGATGTCGCGCAACGGGTTTCGGGCTCCGACCACGACATGGCACACCGAGTCGACGACCTGCTACTGCCCATCGTCAAGGGTGTGAGCTCGGAACGGGCCTACGAGATCCTCACCGAATCACTGCAGACGCTTGGCGGTTCGGGCTTTCTGATGGACTATCCCCTCGAGCAGTACATCCGCGACGCCAAGATCGATTCGCTCTACGAGGGCACCACGGCCATCCAGGCGCTCGACTTTTTCTTCCGCAAGATCGTCCGCGACCGCGGCCAGTCTCTGCAGCACGTGACGGCTCAGATCACCAAGACCATCGAGAACATCGATGAGTCGCTGAAAGCGGAGGCCGAGCTGCTGCAGACCGCGCTCGAGGACGTCACGGCGATGACGACCGCATTGACCGGATACCTGATGTCCGCCGCGCAACAGCCCACGGAGATCTACAAGGTGGGGCTGGGGTCGGTGCGCTATCTGCTGGCCGTCGGCGACCTGTTGATCGGGTGGCGACTGCTGGTGCAGGCCGGTGTCGCCCGCGCCGCGCTGGCTGACTCGCCGTCACAGAAGGACGAGTTGTTCTATCGGGGCAAGATCGCGACCGCGGCATTCTTCGCCAAGAACATGCTTCCGCGGCTGGCCGGAATATGCACCGTCCTCGAATCCCTCGACGACGACATCATGCGCGTTTCCGAAGACGCGTTCTGACAATTCGCGCACAGCCCCGGGCACACCGCACTCTCAGGGCAGTCGCCGATCCTGAGCTTCAGCGGGCACCGCCGATAATCGCGCACCAACTCCATAGCAGGTCAGATGGTATTTTCAGGCCCGAAGGCTGGCGGCTCCCTCGTGCTCCAGACTTCCTCGACGCCTTCGATAAACCCTTGCCAGTACGGATTGTCGCGGTCGGGGGCCTCCACGAGGTCGCCCAACTGGCCCTCCGTCGCGTAGTCGGTCGCCCATACGGTTCCATCCCCGAACCCTCTTCGGTACTCCTCGGCCTCCGGGTCGTCGACCCTGACGTCCGGCCTGGTAGCGAAGGTCGCCGTATCGCTGCTCGCAGCCTCCTTGATCTTCATTTTGGACGCACCTCCTCCTGCCGCGCCTGCGACCGGAGGGGCCGGAGCTACGGCATCGTCGCGCGGCGCGTCCTTCTCTGCCGCGCCTTTTTGCAGGTATTCGTGAATCGCGTTCGCGGCCTTGCGTCCCGCGCCCATCGCTAGGATCACGGTCGCGGCGCCGGTCACGATGTCGCCGCCGGCGAAGACGCCTTGGCGGCTTGTGGCGCCCGTCTGCGGATCGGCGACGATGCAGCCGTGCCGGTCGATGTCGAGCCCGGAGGTCGTGTGCGGGATGAGCGGGTTCGGGTTGGTGCCGAGGGCGATGACGACCAGGTCGGCCTCGATCGTGAACTCCGAGCCCGGGACGGGTACCGGACGGCGGCGGCCTGATTCGTCGGGCTCGCCGAGCTCGGTGCGGATGCACTCGAGGCCACTTACCCATCCGGTCTCATCGCCTAGGAACCGCTGCGGCAGCGTAAGCCAGTCGAAGATCACGCCCTCGCCGAGCGCCCGCTCGTAGTCCTCGGCCCGGGCACCCTTTTCGACCTCGGAGCGGCGGTACACGATGTGACCCTCCTCGGCGCCGAGGCGGATGGCGCACCGCACTGCGTCCATCGCAGTGTCGCCGGCGCCGATCACCGCGGCACGCCTCGGGCGCCGAAGTGGCGTGTCGTACTCAGGGAACGAGAACGCGCGCATCAGATTGACGCGCGTGAGGAACTCGTTGGCCGAGTACACACCCTTGAGGTTCTCCCCAGGGATGTCCATGAAGATCGGCGAGCCCGCTCCCGTGCCGACGAACACCGCCGAGTAGCCCCACTCGTCGAAAAGCTGGTCCATGGTGACCGTCTTGCCGATGATCACGTCGCGCACGAACTCCACGCCGAGCGCCTTGAGATGCTCGATATCCTCGTCGACGATCTCCTTCGGCAGGCGGTACTGGGGGATCCCGTAGCGGAGCACCCCGCCGAACGCGTGCAGCGCCTCGAGGATCGACACCGGGTAGCCGAGCTGTGCTAGGTCACTAGCAGCCGTGAGGCCAGCCGGGCCTGAACCCACGATTGCGACCTTCTGGTCGCGCCACCCGTGCGGCGCGGCGAAGTCGCCGCCGCGCCCGTGCTCGCGCTCCCAGTCGGCGACGAACCGCTCCAGCCGGCCGATGCCGACCGGGTCTTGCCGGTGAAGCAGCACGCAATGCAACTCGCACTGATGCTCAACAGGACACACCCGCCCGCAGATAGCAGGCAGCAGGTTCCGGCGGCGGATCGTGTCGGCGGCCCCCTGGAAGTCACCGACCGCGACGCTGCGCACGAAGTCGCGGATCGGCACGTTGACGGGGCAGCCCTGCTCGCACACGGGATCCTGGCAGTTGAGGCAGCGGCGCGCCTCGGCGATGGCGCGCTCCACGGTGTAGCCCTCTGCGACTTCGTCCCAGGTCCCGCGCCGCTCCTCCGGATCCCGGCACGGCATGGGGGTCTTATGCGGATACACGATTGGCATGGCTATTTACCTCCCAGTCCCGCCCGTTGGCAGGCCAATTTCTCCTCGGCTTTGTAGGTCGTCACGCGGTCGTCCGCCTCGTCGAAGTCGACCTGATGACCGTCGAAAAACGGGCCGTCGACGCAGGCAAAGAGCGACTTGCCGCCCACGGACACGCGGCAACCGCCGCACATGCCCGTGCCGTCCACCATCAGGGGATCGAGGGACACCATGGTGGGCAGACCCCATCGGCGGGTCGTGTTCGCCACGGCACGCATCATGGGCATCGGCCCCACCGCGAAGCAGTAGGTGAAGCCGGCGCCTGCCTGCAGCGACTCTTCCAGGCGGCCGGTGACGAAGCCGTGATAGCCGAAGGAGCCGTCGTCGGTGCACACGTGTAGCTCGTCGCTCTCGGTTGCCAGCAGGTCGGCGAGGATGACCAGATTCCGGGTGCGGGCGCCGATGATGGATGAGACCCGCACGCCCCGGGACCGCAGCTCGCGGGCCAGAGGGAACACCGCCCCCGTGCCGAAGCCGCCCCCGATCAGCACGGCGTGGCCCTGCTCGGGGAGGGGCACCGCCGCGCCGAGTGGGCCGGCGAAGTCAAGGAAGACGTCGCCGACGCGCAGGGCATTGACCAGCGCGCTCGTACGCCCCACCTGCTGGACGACGATCGTGATCGTGCCCTCCGCTCGGCTGAAATCGGTGATGCTGATCGGGATTCGTTCGCCGGTCTCGGTCACCCTCACGATGACGAACTGACCCGGGGCGGCGTTGCGCGCCACCAGCGGGGCGTGGACGACGAACAGCTTGGTGACGTCCGTGACGTCCTTCTTCTCGATGATGCGTGCCGTGGTGTCCATAGTCAGTTCCATCTCAAAGGAGAGGGTCCTCGTCCTTGGCCTTGAGCCGCAGCCAGCGGCGCTGTACCTCGGCCTCGATGGCGGCCAGCGTCGCCTCGTTGCCGGGCTGGAAGAGGTGCTTGGTCTTGCCCATGAGCTTCAGCCAGTCGGCGACGGCCAGGCGCCGGTCGAGGGGCTCGGGGTCGTAGGTGATGTGGGTGATCCCGCGCTCGACCTCGTACAACGGGAAAAAGCAGCTGTCGACGGTGGCCTGGATGATGTCGACGGCGACGCGATCCTCGGTCTTCCAGTTGAGCGGACAGGTGATCAGGATCTTGCCGTAGACCGTGCCCTCGTGCTGGGCGTACCACTGCGCTTTAGCGGCCTTGCGGATGAGGTCGTCAGGGTAACCCTCGACGCCGGTGAAGACGTACGGGATATTGGTCGCCGCCATGATCTGCGGCGTGTCCTTGTGATGAAAGGCCTTCCCCACCTCGGCGGGGCCGACGTGGCTCGTCGACGTCAGGTGCCCGAGCGGGGTCGAGTAGCTGAGCTGGCTGCCGGTGTTCATGTAGCCCTGGTTGTCGTACTCCACGATGATCATCCGGTGCTGGCGCAGCGCGGCGCCGATGGCGGGGCCCATGCCGATATCCATGCCGCCATCGCCCGTGACCATGACAAACGTGATGTCCTCGCCGGCCGGGAGTTCGCCGCGGCGCACCCGTTCGTGGAACACCTCGACGAGCCCGCTCAGCGCGGCGGCACCGTTTTGGAACAGGTTGTGCACGTATGTGACCCGGTGTGACGTGTAGGGGTAGCCGGTGCTGACGACCATGGCGCACCCCGTCTGGTAAAACATCACGACGTCGCCCTCGATGCCGCGCAGGAACTGATCGAGCGCCGGAAACACACCGCAGCCGGGGCAGGCGCCGTGGCCGGGCGCAACTCGCTTCGGCTTGGTAGCCAGCTCCCAGAAGGGGGGTGCCTCCACCTGAAGCCGGCCGTCGGGGCCGGGCGTGACTTTCAGCTTCCCGCTCGTCATCTCCTCGCGGGTGAGTGCAGGGGTGCCACGACGTGCCTGCGGCTTGTCGGGATCGCCCGGCTCTACGCCGTAGTAGTCGAACGGCACTTCCACGACACCGGACTCGGCGGCTTCCAACGCCAACCGGAAGAACGCCTCGGCGTCCTCCGCATAGAAGTCCCGCCCGCCGAGGCCGTACACCCGGCTGAGGCAGAGGGTGCGGTTGTCGGGGTCGTCCTTGAGAGCGGACTTCACCTCGTGGGTGAAGTTGGCCCCGTGGGCTCCGTAGGAGCTGGACCGCTCGCCGATCAGGACCGCACGCACGCCGCGCAGCGCCTGGCGGATGGTGTCGGCAGGGAAGGGGCGGATCACGTTGGGGCTGACAACGCCAGCGGCGACGCCCTTCGCCCGGAGCCGGTCGGCAACGTCCTTGGCGGTCTCCGCGGCCGAGTTGAGCAGGAAGACGGCGACTTGGGCGTCCTCCATGCGATACAGATCCACAGGGTCGTAGCGCCGGCCGCTCAAGGCCTCGAAGTCGGCGAAGACGTCGGGGATGGCGGCCATGGCGGCGTCCATCGCCCGCTCAAGCTGATACTTGTTGTTGATCAGGTCGGGATCGTTCATGTACGGCCCGATCGTCACGGGGTGCCGGGGGTCAAGCGCCTTGACCGGTTCCAGCACGGGACCCAGCCACTCCTGCACGGTGGCGTCGTCCACGAAGGTCGAGACGCGGCGCTTCTGGTGGCTGGTGAAGAAGCCGTCGAAGGCCACGATCGCGGGCAACCGCACATCGGCGCGCTCGGCGACGCGCAGCGCCATCAGGTTGAAGTCGTAGACCGCCTGGGGGTCGCGGGCCATGAAGATGAGCCAGCCGGTGTTCAGCGTGTAATAGACGTCGGAGTGGTCGCCGCGAATGTTGAGCGGCCCACTGACGGCGCGGGTGGCGACATCCAGCAGCATGGGATAGCGCGACCCGGACTGCACAGGCAGCTGCTCTAGTGAAAAGAGCAGACCCTGCGCGCTCGTGGCGTTGAAGACGCGGCCGCCCCCGACAGCGGCGCCGAAGCAGATGCCGGCCGCCCCGTGCTCACCATCGGCAGGGACCATGACGATGTCGTGCTCGCCAGCCGCCTTCATCTCGTCGATCCGCTCGGCGACTTCCGTTGACGGGGTGATCGGGTAGTAGCCCATCAGGTGGAAGTTGATCTGCTTGGCTGACAGAGCGGCCATCTCGTTGCCGGTGCCGAAACGGACGACCTGAGCGGCCCGGCCGGCTCCCGGCCCCGGTACCGTTGGTGCTGGTGCTGCGACGCTCATCAATGGTCACCTTTCTCGGTCTCGAGCCACGGGAAGAGCGGTACGCGATGCTCGTCGGCCCAGCCGTCCTCCTCGCGGAGTTCGGTGAGGGCGCCGGTTGGGCAGGCCTCGATGCACTTGAGGCAGCCCTTGCAGTAGTTATAGTCGATGCCTTGCAGCCGCACGGCGGGCTCGCCGTCGCGGTCATCGGTCCATACGAAGCAGAGGTCGGGGCAGACGATGTCGCAGATCCCGCAGTGCACGCAGGTGTTTGGGTCGAAGGCGGGCACGAAGCCCAGCCGCGAGGTGCTCAGGTCCTTGACGATGCTGTTGCCCGCGTCCAGGATCACCCCCCCTATCGGCGCGTCGAGATACCCGAACGCAGGCTTGGCCCGCTGCACGGGCCGGCCAACATCGCCCGGCACCGCCGGCCAGGTCATGCTCCGCAGCTCGCGGTAGCCACGGTCAAAGGTACGCATGTTGGCCTCGACGAGCTGGGCGTAGCGGGCGGAAAAGCTCTGCCGAATCGTTTCTTTTACTGCCTCAGGGTCGATAAATGGGCAGACACGCGTCACGGCACCGAGCATGGCCGTATTGACGCGTGTCTTCTCCTCCAGCGAGATGCCCAGCGCATCGAGTACCCCCACTGTGCCGGAACGCAGGTGGATCGACTCTCGGATCTCGCCCGGGTCCTTACGGGTGTTCACGATCAGCGTGCCGGTTGGGCCCAGCCCGGCGGCCACGTCAAACGAGGAGGCTAGCGCCTCGTTAAAGACCGCGACCACCTGCGGGTTTTCGATCGGGCTGCTCGTGCGGACCTCGCGGTCGGCTGGGCAGAGCCGCACGAACGACTTCAGGGGGGTGCCCTTCTTCTCTGAACCGTATGAGGAAAAGTGAGCACCGTTGAGGCCCTGCCGTAAGACGCAAGCCTCGGCCAGCATCTTCCCGGCGAGATGCGCGCCCTGCCCTCCGATCGACTCGAACCGGATCCCGAAAAAGCCGTCGTCGCCGGCGCCCGGCAATGAACCCCCTCCCCCTCCAGTGCCTACTGAACCGGCTGCCGGCACCACTGACATCGCAGCCTCCTCGTCCGAATACTGCCTCGACTACTTCATCGCTCGGTCCAACTCTGGACTCTCCGGGAAAGCCAGCACAGAGCCGAAGGATGTCTGAAGACAGAGCACTTCGGCTCTACTGACTGATCCGTGGGTGTCTGGTTCGGCCCGGCAGGCCGGGGCGGTGGCCCCCGAGGCGAGCATGGCGAGGGCAATGAGTGCTTCAGGAGCGGGGAATCCGAACGCAATCCGGGTCAGGAGCCGGATCTTGATGTTGGTGGATTCGGACGATCCCTGGCAAAGGCCGCGGTCACCAAAGAAGGTGCGACCAACTCGCAAGCTGTCGCTCAGGGTAAGTGGGCATTACCGCGCAAGGAACCGAAGGCAGCGGCGGGGCACTACAGGCGACACAATCAGGCTGCGACCGGCCGGCAATGGCAAGTGCCCGGAGCGCCCAGCCCCAGGGCCACGGCGGATAACCGCGCGATCAGGGTGAGGGCATCCTCACAAAGAGCAGTCAGACGATACATCCGCGGCTCCGGCGGGTACCTGCTTATATAGGCGAAACTCACGATCGGAGAAACGTCGATGCCTGCCACCTGGGTCACGCCTCGACTGAAGAGACTCACGATCCTTGGGGCCGTCGTCGCATTCATCGCATTGGCTGTCGGCATGTGCGGTCCGTCGAATAACACGTCGAATAACGGCAACACCGGAAAACCCAGCGCGTCGCCAATACCGCCGAGCTCAGCACCCAGCGCAGCGCCCCCACCGGCACCTCAACCACCCCCTGAGGGCAAGGACTACGTTGAGGGCCTGGTCGAGTCGGTATCGGGCAACACGATCCAGCTCAGGACCCGGAGCGGGTCCGCGACGGTGGACTTCACCCCGTCGACAAGGGTCGCCGACGTCACCCCGGCTCAGCTCACCGACGTCACCCCCGGCAGTTGCGTCAACGTACGTGCTACCCCGCAGAGCGCTCCTACCGGTGCCGCGATCACAGCGCAATCCGTGACGATCACTCCAGCCATTGACGGCAAGTGCCCGCCGCCCGTTGGTTTCTACGGCACAGTCGCCTCGGTCTCAGGTAACACGATTGCCGTCAACGGCATCGGTGCCGGCGGTCAAACCACTCCTACCAATGTGACCGTCACCGACACGACCTCCTACAGCAAACAGACACTTACCGATGCTCAAGCGATCGTGCACGGTAAGTGCATGGGGGCTCAGGGAACGAACAGCGGCGGCGTCCTGCAAGCGACGACGATCAGCCTTGAACCGTGCCCACCGTTTGGGCGCCCGCACCACCATCTTCACCTCCCCCACCTCCCCCACCATCTCTAGAGGACCCTAGAAGATGTGGCCGGTTAGACGGTGAAGCCGAGGGCGCGCAGTTGTTCGCGCCCCTCGTCGGTGATCTTGTCCGGGCCCCAGGGCGGGTTCCAGACCCAGTTGATCCGCAGGTCGCTGACCAGACCGCTACCGATTAATGCGCTGCGTGACTGGTCCTCGATGACATCGGTCAGCGGGCAGGCCGCCGAGGTCAGCGTCATGTCGATTAGGGCGACGGTTCCTTCGTCGCCCTCTTCGATGTTCAGGCCGTAGACCAATCCCAGATCGACGACGTTGATCCCCAGCTCCGGGTCGACGACATCGCGCATCGCCTCCTCGACGTCGGCGAGCAACTCGTCATCCGGTGCGGTGGTTTCGCTCATCCTTGACCTCCTCCAAGGCTTGACTGGCCTGTGCCAGTGCGTCCTTACAAGCCATCCATCCGAGCAACGCGCATCTCACCCGCGCCGGGTATTTGGCTACTCCGGCGAACGCGACTCCGTCGCCAAGGACATCCTCGTCGCCCTCAACGGTGCCCCGCGAAGACACCATTTCAGTGAACGCGGCGATGGTCTTCAGCGCCTCGGGCACGTTCTGACCGATCACCTGCTCGGTCAGCACCGAGGTCGACGCCTGGCTGATCGAACACCCCTGCCCGTCATACGAAACGTCTGTGACGCTTTCGCCGTCATCCGACAACGTGACCCGCAGGGTGACCTCGTCACCGCAGATCGGGTTGACGTGGTACACCTGCGCGCCGAACGGCTCCCGCAGCCCGCGGTGCTGCGGGTGTTTGTAGTGATCGAGGATCACGTCTTGATAGATCTGCTCCAGGCGCAACGTCATTCTCTCCCAAAGAAATCCAGCGCTCGCCGCACCCCGGCCACCAAACGGTCGACCTCGTCGATGGTGTTATACACCGCGAACGACGCCCGTGCGGTGGCCGCCAGGCCGAACCTGCGGTGCAGCGGCAACGCGCAGTGGTGCCCGACCCGCACCGCGACGCCGTCGTCGTCGAGCACCTGACCGACGTCGTGCGCGTGCACGCCGTCGACGACGAATGACACTGGGGAGCCGCGGTTCTCCATCGATGTCGGCCCGATGATGCGGACTCCGTCGATACCGGAGAGGCCCTCAAGGGCCGCGGCAACCAGTTCGCGTTCGTGCGCTTCCACGGCGTCCATGCCGATGGCGCCGAGATAGCGTGCCGCCGCGGCCAACCCGACCACCTGGGAGGTCATCGGGGTGCCGGCCTCGAAGCGCTGCGGCGCCGGTGCGTACGTGGTGGCTTCCATGGTCACCGTCTCGATCATCGAACCGCCGGTGAGGAACGGCGGCATCGCCGACAGGAGTTCGCGGCGACCGTAGAGCACACCGATTCCGTTGGGGCCCAACATCTTGTGCCCGGAGAATACCGCGAAGTCGACATCGAGCGCGTGCAAGTCGACCGGCTGATGCGGCACCGACTGGCAGGCGTCCAGCACGGTCAGCGCACCCACCACTTTAGCGCGGGCGACGAGTTCGTCAACCGGGGTCAGCGCGCCGGTCACATTCGAGTGATGGGTGAACGCAACGACTTTGACGCGTTCGTCGAGCTGCAGCGAGTCCAGGTCGATGCGGCCATCGTCGGTGACGGCGTACCAGTGCAGAGTCGCGCCGGTGCGCCGCGCGAGCTCCTGCCACGGGATCAGGTTGGCGTGGTGCTCCAGCTCGGTGGTGACGATGACGTCGCCGGGGCCGACGGCGTGCTCAAACCGATTGTCGCCGAGCACATACGACACCAGATTCAGCGACTCGGTGGCGTTCTTGGTGAACACCGACTCGTCGGCGTCGGCTCCGACGAACGCCGCGACATCGGCACGACCCTGCTCGTACGCGTCGGTGGACTCCTCCATCAGCTGGTGCGCGCCCCGGTGCACCGCGCCGTTGGACGTGGTGAGAAACTCGCGCTCGGCATCGAGCACCTGCACCGGGCGTTGCGACGTGGCACCAGAATCCAGGTAGGCCAACTGCTTTCCGCCGCGCATCACACGCTTCAGGATTGGGAAATCGGCGCGGATCGCGGCGAGGTCGAGTGGGGCCACCGACGTCGTCATGGTCAGGCCCCCGTGGCCGCCGTCTGGTGGGGGCCCCTCCCGCTTGCGGGGGAGAAGCGCTCGTAGCCGTTTTGATCGAGCTCGTCGGCCAGCTCCGGCCCGCCGGATTCCACGATCCGACCGCCGACGAACACGTGCACGAACTGCGGATGGATGTAGCGCAGGATGCGGGTGTAGTGGGTGATCAACAGGATGCCGCCGTGCTCGGATTCGGCGTAGCGGTTCACCCCCTCGCTGACCACCCGCAGCGCGTCGATGTCCAGACCGGAGTCGGTCTCGTCGAGGATCGCGATCTTGGGCTTCAGCAGTCCCAGCTGCAGGATCTCGTGACGCTTCTTCTCGCCACCGGAGAAGCCCTCGTTGACGCTGCGTTCGGCGAAGGCCGGGTCGATGTCGAGGGCGTCCATGGCGGACTTGACCTCTTTCACCCAGTGCCGCAGCTTCGGCGCCTCGCCGCGGATCGCGGTGGCGGCCGAGCGCAGGAAGTTCGACACCGAGACGCCGGGCACCTCGATGGGATACTGCATGGCCAGGAACAGTCCGGCCCGCGCGCGCTCGTCGACGCTCATGTCCAGGACGTTCGCGCCGTCGAGCGTGATGGATCCCGACGTCACCCGGTACTTCGGGTGACCGGCGATGGCGTAGGACAGCGTGGACTTGCCTGATCCGTTGCGACCCATCAGCGCGTGTGTTTCACCGGAGCGTACGGTCAGGTTGACGCCGTTGAGGATGGGGATTTCGCGCTCGCCGTCTGAGGCGTTGGCGTTCTCAACGCTGACGTGCAGGTCTTTGATTTCCAGGGTCGTCATGAGGCTGTTGTCTTCTCCGTGATGGCCAGTTCGTGTTCGATGGCGGCGGTCAGGCGTTCGCGTATGTCGGGCACTGCGATCTTGGAGATGATCTCGCCGAAGAAGCCGCGGACCACCAGCCGGCGGGCCTGCTCTTCGGGGATGCCGCGGGATCGTAGGTAGAACAGTTGCTCGTCGTCGAATCGTCCGGTGGCGCTGGCGTGCCCGGCGCGGACGATCTCCCCGGTCTCGATCTCCAGGTTGGGCATCGAGTCGGCGCGCGCGCCGTCGGTGAGCACCAGGTTGCGGTTGGTCTCGAAGGTGTCGGTGCCGGTGGCCTTGGGCGCGGATCAGCACATCGCCCACCCAGACGGTGTGCGCGTCGGGCCGTCGCGACTCCGGATCCCCTTGCAGCGCACCCTTGTACAGCACGTTGGACTTGCAGTCGGGGTGAGCGTGGTCGATCAGCAGCCGCGACTCGAGGTGCTGGCCGTCGTCGGCGAAGTACAGGCCGAGCAGCTCGGCGTCCCCGCCCGGGGCGGCGAACCGCACATGGGCCGACATCCGCACCACCTCGCCGCCCAACGTGACTACGGCATGCCGCAGTACCGCGTCCTTGCCGAGCGCGGCATGATGCATGCTGACGTGGACGGCGTCGTCGGCCCAGTCGGCGATCCACACCACGGTGAGCCGCGCGGCGTCGCCGACGATGAATTCGACGTTGTCGGCGTAGGTTCCGCTGCCCCGCTGGTCGATGACTACGACCGCCTCGCCAAGCTCTTCCACCCGGATCTGCAGATGCCCATAGGCCACCGCGCCTTCGCCGGGCCCGGTGACGGTGATGTTCACCGGCTCAGCGGTCTGCGTGTTTCGCCCGACGGTGACCAGCGTCGCCGAGTTGAACGACGAAAATGCTTGGGCCGCAACACGATCGGCGGGAATACCGCCCTGGCCCAGCCGCTGGTCGCCGCGGCGCACGGTCTCCACCTGCACGCCCGGCCGGTTCGCTGACGGTGATCTGGGCGCTTCCGGTGGCCGGTGCGGAGCCGTCGTGCAGGCCGCGCAACCGCCGCAGCGGGGTGAACCGCCAGATCTCGTCGCGGCCGCCGGGAACCTCGAACGCGTCGACGTCGAACGAGGCGAACAGCTCTCCCTTGTTCAGTGCGGTAAGCCGGGACCCTTCGGGGGTCTCGGTCAGGTCCTGAGCCGTCATCCGACCGCGCCCTCCATCTGCAGCTCGATCAGCCGGTTGAGCTCCAGGGCGTACTCCATGGGCAGCTCTTTGGCGATCGGCTCGATGAAGCCGCGCACCACCATCGCCATCGCTTCGTCCTCGGTCAGCCCGCGGCTCATCAGGTAGAACAGCTGGTTCTCGCTGACCTTGGACACGGTGGCCTCATGGCCCATCGTGACGTCGTCCTCGCGGATGTCGACGTATGGGTAGGTGTCGCTGCGGCTGATCGTATCGACCAGCAGCGCATCGCATTTCACGCTCGACCTGGAGCCGTGCGCTCCCTTGTTCACCTGCACCAGGCCGCGGTAGGAGGTGCGACCGCCGCCGCGGGCCACCGACTTGGACACGATGTTGCTCGACGTGTTCGGCGCCAGGTGCAGCATCTTGGCGCCGGTGTCCTGGTGCTGGTCTTCGCCCGCGAACGCCACCGACAGCACCTCACCCTTGGCGTGCTCGCCGGTCATCCAGACCGCGGGGTACTTCATGGTGACCTTCGAGCCGATGTTGCCGTCGACCCACTCCATGGTGGCGCCGGCTTCGGCGCGGGCCCGCTTGGTGACCAGGTTGTAGACGTTGTTCGACCAGTTCTGGATGGTGGTATAGCGCACGCGCGCATGCGGTTTCACGATGATCTCGACCACCGCCGAGTGCAGCGAATCGGACTTGTAAATCGGCGCCGTACAGCCCTCGACGTAGTGCACGTAAGAGCCCTCGTCGGCGATGATCAGCGTCCGCTCGAACTGGCCCATGTTCTCGGTGTTGATCCGGAAGTAGGCCTGCAGCGGGATGTCGACGCGCACACCCGGTGGTACATAGATGAACGATCCACCGCTCCACACCGCGGTGTTCAGCGCGGAGAACTTGTTGTCCCCGGCCGGGATCACGGTGCCGAAGTACTGCTTGAAGATGTCGGGGTGCTCACGCAGCGCCGTGTCGGTGTCCAGGAAGATGACGCCCTGAGCTTCCAAGTCCTCCCGGATCTGGTGGTAGACAACCTCACTACTCGTACTGAGCCGCGACGCCGGAAACGAGGCGCTGCTTCTCCGCCTCCGGGATGCCCAGCCTGTCGTAGGTGTTGCTTGATGTCCTCCGGCAGCTCGTCCCAGCTCGCGGCCTGCTTCTCGGTGGAGCGCACGAAGTACTTGATGTTGTCGAAGTCGATGCCGTCGAGGTTGGCGCCCCAGCTTGGCATGGGCTTGCGGTCGAAGATGCGCAGTGCCTTCAGCCGGGTCTTCAGCATCCACTCGGGCTCGTTCTTCTTCGCTGATATGTCGCGGACAACCACCTCGGAGAGCCCGCGCTGCGCGCTGGCGCCCGCGACATCGGAGTCCGCCCAGCCGTAGCCGTACTTGCCCAGCGAGTCGATCGCTTCTTGCTGGGTCAACGGCTCGACGGCTGGCGACTTTGTAGCTTCTGGCGTGAGTGTCATAGGAACGCTCCTTTGATGCTCGTGGTGTGTGGGCGCGGGCTGGGCGCCGGTGTGAGGGGTACGTGGGTGGTGCAGGCGCAGTCGCCGTTGACGATGGTCGCCAACCGCTGCACGTGGGTCCCGAGCACCTCGGCCATGGCCTGCTGCTCGGCTTCGCATAACTCTGGAAACTCCTCGGCGACATGAGACACCGGGCAGTGATGCTGGCAGATCTGCACGCCGTGGATCGGCCCGCCGACCCGCGTGGTGGTGGCGACGTAACCGGCCTTGGTCAGCGCGCTGGCGACCCGCTCGGCGGCCGCTTCGACGTCGGCGTCCTCGGCGCTGCCGGCCGGCACAACATCGGCCAGGATCGCGTCGATGCGCTGCCGGGCGAACGTCTGAACCGCTTCCTCACCACCGATTTCCCGCAGTTGCCGCATGGCCGCGGCCGCCAAGTCGTCGTAGGCGTGGCCGAGCTTGGCCCGGCCGGCCGCGGTCAGCCGGAACCGCTTCGCGGGCCGCCCGCGCCCGGCCTGCTGCCAGGACGCAGCGGCCAGCGGACTCGGCGTCGCCCGCCTCGATCAGCGCGTCGAGGTGACGACGCACGCCAGCGGGCGTCAGACTCAGCCGGTCACCGATCTCACCGGCGGTGATCGATCCGGACTCCAGCAGCAGGCGCACGATGGCCCGACGGGTGTGACCGTCGGGAACACCGGCGCCGAGAACAGCCGCTGGAGCCGCAGTGATTTTCACAACACCAGTGTGACGCAATTCCGGCGCTCGGTCCACCAAGGGTACCCTCTGTTCGGGTTGCGCTGGTCACACCAAGAGCGTTTCAGCGGCGATTACTGACATGCCGCTACGCTGCACTGATGGCAGCGCGCCACCATACGCTGAGCTCGTCGATCGCCAGCTTGCACGGCGATGAGCAGGCGGTGGGCTCGCCGCTGAACGCTGCCGAGCTCAGCGCGCTTCAGCGCACCCGACTGTTCGGCGCCACCGGCACCGTCCTGATGGGGATCGGCGCCCTGGGGGCCGGGGCCAGGCCCGTCGTCCAGGACCCCACGTTCGGGGTCCGGCTGCTCAATCTGCCGTCGCGGATCCAGACGGTGTCGTTGACGATGACCACGACCGGGGCGGTCATGATGGCGCTGGCCTGGTTGATGCTGGGCCGATTCGCGCTGGGCAGGCGTCGGATGTCGCGCGGCGACCTGGACCGCACCCTGCTGCTATGGGTCCTGCCGCTGCTGATCGCACCGCCGATGTACAGCAAGGACGTCTACTCCTACCTGGCCCAAAGCCAGATCTCGCTGCAGGGGCTCGACCCCTACAAGGTGGGTCCGGCCTCCGGACTGGGGCTGGGCCACGTGTTCACCCTTTCGGTTCCCAGCCTGTGGCGGGAGACCCCGGCGCCCTACGGCCCGCTGTTCTTGTGGATCGGGCGCGGGATCTCGGCGCTGACCGGGCAAAACATCGTCGCCGCCGTGCTCTGCCACCGGCTGGTGGTGCTGATCGGGGTCGGCCTGATCGTGTGGGCGACCCCGCGGCTGGCCCGACGCTGCGGTGTCGCCGAGGTCAGCGCGCTGTGGCTGGGCGCGGCCAATCCGCTGCTGATCATGCATCTGGTCGCCGGCATCCATAACGAGGCGCTGATGCTCGGGCTGATGCTGGCCGGCGCCGAATTCGCGCTGCGCGGTATCGACTCGCCACGGCTGTGGCCGACGTCGTGGCGCCGGATCGGCCCGGACTGGGAACCGTTGGGCATGCTGCTGGCCGGTTCGATCCTGATCATCCTGTCCTCGCAGGTGAAACTGCCGTCACTGCTGGCGCTGGGTTTCGTCGCGATGGCGCTGGCCTACCGCTGCGGGGGCACCCTGCGAGCGCTGCTGCTGGCCGGCACCGGCATGACGGCGTTGTCGCTGGCGGTGATCGCCGTCGTCGGCTGGGCCAGCGGGCTCGGGTTCGGCTGGATCTACACGCTGGGCACCGCGAACGTGGTGCGCAGCTGGATGTCGCCACCGACGCTGCTGGCTCTGGGCACCGGGCAGGTGGGGATCCTGCTCGGCCTGGGCGATCACACCACCGCCGTGTTGTCGCTGACCCGTGGCATCGGCGTGCTGATCATCATGGTGATGGTCGCCTGGCTGCTGCTGGCCGTGTTCCGCGGCCGCCTGCACCCGATCGGCGGCCTCGGCGTCGCGCTGGGCGTCACGGTGCTGCTGTTTCCCGTCGTGCAGCCCTGGTATCTGTTGTGGGCCATCATTCCGCTGGCCGCGTGGGCGACCCGCCCCGGCTTCCGGATGGCGGCGATCGTCGTCACCCTCGTCGTCGGCATCTTCGGCCCGACAGCCAACGGCGACCGCTTCGCGCTGTTCCAGATCGTCGATGCCACCGTGGCCAGCACCATCATCGTGGTGATGCTCATCGCGGTGACCTACAACCACCTGCCGTGGCGGCGGCTGCCTGGCGAAACCCCCGTCTCTGCCGCCGAGACGCCCGTGCCGCCCCCGAGACGCCGGTGCCCCCGGCGCCCCAACTGGCCACCCCTCATGCCACCCCTCATCCAAAGGCGGCGCCCGACGCCTACGCTGATTCCACGTGAGCCGCGCCGACGACGATGCAGAGCGAAGCGATGAGGAGGAGCGGCGCTCGTGAGCTCGGCCCCCCAGGTCCCCCCAGTACGGCTGCGCGGGGTGTGCAAGCAATACGGGTCCATCACGGCCGTCTCGAATTTCGATCTCGAGGTACATGCCGCCGAGGTGTTGGCCCTGCTGGGCCCCAACGGCGCCGGCAAGACCACGACGGTCGAGATGTGCGAGGGGTTCGTCCGCCCGGACGCCGGCACGATCGAGGTGCTGGGACTGGACCCGATCACCGACAACGCGCGACTGCGCGCTCGCATCGGGGTGATGTTGCAAGGCGGGGGCGGCTACCCGGCCGCACGCGCCGGCGAAATGCTGAACCTGGTGGCCTCCTATGCCGCCGATCCGCTGGATCCGCAGTGGCTGCTGGACACCCTGGGCCTCACCGACGCCGCCCGCACCACCTATCGCCGGCTCTCCGGCGGGCAGCAGCAACGGCTTGCGCTGGCCTGCGCGCTGGTCGGGCGTCCCGAATTGGTGTTCCTCGATGAGCCCACCGCGGGCATGGATGCCCACGCCCGGCTGCTGGTGTGGGAGTTGATCGACGCGCTGCGCCGCGACGGCGTGACGGTGGTCCTGACCACCCACCAACTCAAGGAGGCCGAGGAACTCGCCGACCGGCTGGTCATCATCGACCACGGCGTGACGGTGGCCGCGGGCACGCCGACGGAGCTGATGCGCACCGGCGCCAAAGACCAGTTGCGGTTCACCGCGCCGCCGCGGCTGGACCTGTCGCTGCTGGCCGCCGCGCTGCCGGAGGACTACAAGGTCACCGAGGTGACTCCGGGCGAGTACCTGGTGGAGGGTTCGATCGACCCGCAGGTGCTGGCGACCGTCACGGCGTGGTGCGCGCAGATCGACGTGCTGGCCACCGACCTGCGGGTCGAGCAACGCAGCCTCGAGGATGTGTTCCTGGATCTGACCGGCAGGAAGTTGCGGCAATGACGCACGAGAAGGGTGGCGTTTTTCCGGCGGGCACCTTCACCCCGGACCCGCGTCCCAGTGCCGTGCGCCGGATGCTGGCCGCGCAGTTCGGCCTGGAATTGAAGCTGCTGCTGCGCAACGGCGAGCAACTGCTGCTGACCATGTTCATCCCGATCACGCTGCTGGTCGGGCTCACGCTGTTGCCGTTCGGGTCGTTCGGCCAGAACCGCGCCGCCACGTTCGTTCCGGTCATCATGGCGCTGGCGGTGATCTCCACCGCGTTCACCGGGCAAGCCATCGCGGTCGCGTTCGACCGCCGCTACGGCGCGCTCAAACGGCTCGGGGCCACCCCGCTGCCGGTCTGGGGCATCATCGCCGGCAAGTCACTGGCGGTGGTTACCGTGGTGTTTTTGCAGGCAATCATCTTGGGCGCCATCGGGTTTGCGCTCGGCTGGCGACCGGCCGCCGCGGCCCTGGCGCTGGGCGCGGCGATCATCGCGCTGGGCACCGCGGGCTTCGCGGCCCTGGGCCTGCTGCTCGGCGGCACCCTGCGGGCCGAGATCGTTCTCGCGATCGCCAACCTGATGTGGTTCGTGTTCGCCGGGTTCGGTGCGCTGACCGTCGAGACGAACATGATCCCGAAGGCGGTCAAGTGGGCGGCCCGCGTCACCCCGTCCGGCGCCCTGACAGAGGCGCTGTCGCAGGCGATGAACCTGTCGGTGGACTGGTTCGGAGTGGCGGTGCTGGCGGCGTGGGGCGCTTTGGCGGCGCTGGCCGCGATGCGCTGGTTCCGCTTCACCTGACGGCTCCGCTCACGACACTGCAACCAGGCACCCCGAGTCGGGTGTACGCAGTTGCAATCTCGGCGCCGCCAGCCGGGGTACTACGGGGTGTAGTTTTCGTTGCCTTACGATCGGGCGGTGCCCGTCGGACGATTGCTGCTGCGGTTGGTGGACCTGCTCCCCCAGCCCAGCCTGCGTGTCCAGCGGGTCGTCGCCGCAACTGTCATCCTCACGCAGGGCGGGATCGCCGTCACCGGCGCGATCGTCCGGGTCACCGCGTCGGGGCTGGGTTGTCCGACCTGGCCGCAATGCTTTCCGGGCAGCTTCACCCCGGTAGCGGTTGCCGAGGTGCCGCGAGTCCATCAGGCGGTCGAGTTCGGCAACCGGATGATCAGCATCGCGGTGGTGATCGCCGCGGCGCTGGCCGTGCTGACCGTGACCCGGGCGCGCCGGCGTAACGAGGTCCTGGTCTATGCCTGGCTGATGCCGCTGTCGACGGTCGTGCAGGCGGTGATCGGCGGCATCACGGTGCGCACCGGGCTGCTGTGGTGGACGGTGGCCATCCACCTGCTGGCATCGATGACGATGGTGTGGCTGTCGGTGCTGCTCTACGTCAAGGTCGGCGAGCCTGACGATGGCGTGGTCCGGCCGCTGGTGGCCAAGCCGCTGCGCGCGCTGACGGCGCTGAGCGCGGTGAACCTGGCCGCGGTGCTGGTGACGGGCACGCTGGTCACCGCGGCGGGTCCGCACGCGGGCGACCGCAGCCCCAGCCGGACGGTGCCGCGGCTGAAGGTAGAGATCACCACGCTCGTGCACGCGCATTCGTCCCTGCTGATCGCCTACCGGGCCCTGCTGGTCGGGCTGGGCTGCGGGCTGCTGGCAGTCGGTGCCATCCGGGCGATCATGTTGCGCCTCGGTGTGCTGCTGGCCCTGGTGTGCGCGCAAGCGGTCGTCGGGACCACGCAGTACTTCGCCGGGGTGCCCGCCGCGCTGGTCGCCGTGCACGTGGCCGGCGCTGCGGCGTGCACGGCGGCCACCGCCGCGCTATGGGCGTCAATGCGAGTCCGGACCGAGCCCGAGCCGCTCCAAAGCTGACTCGACGGCCAGCGCGAATTCACGCTGAGCGAGGCTGCGGGTGTCGGCGTCCAACCGTCGCCAGCCCAGCGACGGGTCCACCAGCTGCAGTTCCACCAAGCGGGCACCGCTCAGATGCGCCCGCGCGTACAGCAACTCAGTCGGGTCGGGGGCCGCGGCGGCCAGCGCGGCGGCGCCAACGTCCCAGAGCTCGAAATCCGGTTCGGCCGGTCGCAAGCCGGTGCCGGCGAACGCGTGCGACGGCTTGCCGCCGAGGAAGACCAGCACCGTCTCGGCGGCCGAACCCGCGGGCTGCACGAACACGCTCTGCTCCGCGTCGGCGATGTAGGCCTCGATATAGGCCTGAGCCGCCGACCGGTCGCTGAACCGCCGGGTGCCGGTGCCGACGGTCGGGCCGACGAACACGTCACCGCGGCGCGGCAGCCGGACTCGCTCGCCCGGCGCGACGACCTCGCCGGGCACCGTCGGCACCCCCCGACCCGCCAGGTCGTCCAAGTAGCGCCGGTCGGCGTTCCAGGCGACGACGGCGGGCGGATTCAGCAGGTTGGCCACGCCGGTGGTCCAGGCCAGGAACTCGTCGAGGCGATCGGCGTAATCGTGGGTCGCCCGCAGTATCACCAGGTGCGCGCCGCCGACGTCGGGGTCGTCCCACGACAACCAACGCGCGTGCAGACCGCGGTGTCGCAGGGCGGCGACCAGACCGGCATCGTCGCCGTCACCACTGACATGCCGCGGGCACCCCGCCAGCACGATGCGGGGATGGAAGACGTCCGGCCGGGCAAGCTTCATGCCCGGGCATGATAGCCACATGCACGCAATCGAAATCACCGAAACCGGCGGTCCCGAAGTCCTGCGCTACGTCGAGACGGAGCGACCCACGCCTGGGGAGGGCGAGGTGCTGATCAAGACCGAGGCGATCGGCGTCAACTTCATCGACACCTATTTCCGCGAGGGCAAATATCCGCGGCAGTTGCCGTTCGTCCTCGGCTCCGAAGCGTGCGGCACGGTCGCCGCCGTCGGCGATGGAGTCGACAGCTTCAGCGTGGGCGAACGCGTAGTGAGCGCGGCGGCGAACGGCGGCTACGCCGAATTCGTCACTGCGCCAGCATTTTTGACGGCCACGGTGCCGGACGGCGTCACTTCCGAGGTGGCGGCTTCGGTACTGCTCAAGGGCTTGACCGCGCACTACCTGGTGAAATCGGTGTATCCCGTGCAAAGCGGCGACGCCGTACTGGTGCACGCCGGCGCCGGCGGCGTCGGGCTGATCCTTACGCAGTGGGCCCACCTGCTCGGCGGGCGGGTGATCACCACCGTGTCGACGCCCGAAAAGGAGCGACTGTCTCGGCGGGCCGGCGCCGACGAGGTGCTCTCCTACCCCGACGACGCCGCTGAGTTCGGCCAGCGGATTCGTGCGCTGACCGGGGGTGCCGGAGTGGCGGCGGTGTACGACGGCGTGGGCGCCACCACCTTCGACGCCAGCCTGGCCAGCCTGGCCATCCGCGGGACTCTGGCACTGTTCGGCGCGTCCAGCGGACCGGTTCCGCCGGTCGACCCGCAGCGCCTCAACGCCGCCGGCTCGGTGTTCCTCACCCGACCCTCGCTGGCCCACTTCATGCGCACCGCACAGGAGTTCAGCTGGCGTGCCGACGAATTGTTCGAAGCGGTCGCCGGCGGAGCCATCAGCATCGAAGTCGGCGGACGGTATCCGCTCGCCGAAGCGGCGCGAGCGCATGAGGATCTGCAGGGCCGCAAAACCACTGGCTCGCTGGTGCTGCTCCCTTAGCTCTTCAGAGGGCGAGCAGACGCAAAAACCCCTAATTGGGCTTGAAACGGGGGCTTTTGCGTCTGCTCGGCACTCCCGATCAGAACAGCGTCGGCAGCCCGATCGCCGAGTCGACCGCCAACGCGCAGAACACCAGCGCCAGATAGTTATTCGACTGCAGGAACAGTCGCAGCGGCTTGACCGGCTCGCCGACGCGCACACCGGCGTACAGCTGGTGCGCCATCGTCAGGAACCACGCCCCGGCCAGCGCCGCGACCGCCGCGTAGAGCCAGCCCGTCGCCAACCCCAGCACCAACGTCGCCAGAACGGTCAGCCAGGTGTAGATGAGGATCTGCTTGGTGACCTGGCGCTCGGTCGCCACGGCCGGCAGCATCGGGACACCGGCCGCTATGTAGTCCTCCTTGTACCGCATCGCCAAGGCCCAGGTGTGCGGCGGTGTCCAGAAGAAGATGATCGCGAACATCGCCAACGCCGGCCAGCCGATGGTGTCGGTGACCGCCGACCAGCCGATCATCACCGGCATACAGCCGGCCGCACCCCCCCACACCACGTTTTGGGAGGTCCGGCGCTTGAGCAACAGCGTGTAGATGAACACGTAGAACGCGACGGTGCCGATGGCCAGCAGCCCCGAGAGCAGATTGGTGGTCCACCACAGCCAGCAGAACGAGCCTCCGGTCATCACCAGCCCGAGCACCAGCGCGTTGCGGGTAGGCACCGCTGCGCGGGCCAGCGGGCGCCGCGCGGTCCGCTTCATCAGCTTGTCGATATCGGCGTCGGCCACACAGTTCAGCGTGTTGGCGCCTCCCGCGGCCAATATCCCACCGATCAGCGTGTTGAGGATCAGCAGCGGGTTTACGTGGCCGCGGTCGGCGAGCAGCATCGCGGGGATTGCGGTGACCAACAGCAGTTCGATAACCCGCGGCTTGGTCAACGCCAAGTACGCCAGCATCGTGCCGCGTACTCGGCTCGGCGCGAGGCGCCCGCGAACGCTCACGCAATAACTCCCTCGGGTTTTCCAGCAGCGCGCCAGGATCTACTACGCACGATGGTAGACCGCACGCCCTCGGTCGAGGGCCCCGAGGGTCCATTTTTCAACCACGCACGTGTGGGTAACCAAAATCAAGCCCTGCAGAAGCCCGCACTCCCGCACTAGGGTGAGATTGATCAGTTGGACAACCTGAGGATTGAGCCGAAGGACTGATTTGTGACCACACTCGAAGAGATCTCTGCGCTGACCGCACCGCGCCACCCCGACGACTGGACCGAGATCGATTCGGCTGCAGTCGACACCATCCGGGTGCTGGCCGCCGACGCGGTGCAGAAAGTCGGCAATGGGCACCCCGGCACGGCGATGAGCCTGGCCCCGTTGGCCTACACCCTGTTTCAGCGCACCATGCGCCACGATCCCAGCGACACGCACTGGCTGGGCCGCGACCGGTTCGTGCTGTCGGCCGGGCACAGCAGCCTGACCCTGTACCTGCAGCTCTACCTGGGCGGCTTCGGCCTCGAACTGTCCGACATCGAGTCGCTGCGCACCTGGGGATCCAAGACGCCCGGGCATCCGGAATTCCGGCACACCACGGGCGTTGAGATCACCACCGGTCCGCTCGGCCAGGGTCTGGCCTCCGCGGTCGGGATGGCGATGGCGTCGCGCTACGAGCGCGGCCTGTTCGACCCGGACGCCGAACCTGGAGAAAGCCCGTTCGACCACCACATCTACGTGATCGCCTCCGACGGCGACATCGAAGAAGGCGTGACCTCGGAGGCGTCGTCGCTGGCGGCCGTCCAGCAGCTGGGCAACCTCATCGTGTTCTACGACCACAACCAGATCTCGATCGAGGACGACACCAACATCGCGCTGTGCGAAGACACCGCCGCGCGGTATCGCGCCTACGGCTGGCACGTGCAGGAGGTGGAGGGCGGCGAGAACGTCGTCGGCATCGAGGAGGCCATCGCCAACGCCAAGGCCGCCACCGACCGGCCGTCGTTCATCTCGCTGCGCACGATCATCGGCTATCCGGCGCCGAAGCTGATGAACACCGGGAAGGCCCACGGCGCGGCGCTCGGCGACGAAGAGGTCGCGGCCGTCAAGAAGATCCTGGGATTCGATCCGGACAAGAAGTTCGAAGTCCGCGAGGACGTCATCACCCACACCAGGGGGCTGGTGGCCCGCGGGAAAGAGGCCCACGAACGCTGGCAGCCGCAGTTCGAGGCGTGGGCGCAGCGCGAACCCGAACGCAAGGCGCTGCTGGACCGGTTGACCGCGCAGCAGTTGCCCGACGGCTGGGACGCCGACATTCCGCACTGGGAGCCCGGGTCCAAGGCATTGGCCACCCGCGCCGCCTCCGGCGAGGTGCTGACCGCGGTGGGACCGAAGCTGCCCGAGTTGTGGGGCGGTTCGGCCGACCTGGCGGGCAGCAACAACACCACCATGAAGGGCGTGGATTCCTTTGGCCCGCCGTCGATTTCGACGAAGGACTACACCGCGCACTGGTATGGCCGCACCCTGCATTTCGGTGTTCGCGAACACGCGATGGGCTCCATCCTGTCCGGCATCGTCCTGCACGGGCCCACCCGGGCCTACGGCGGCACGTTCCTGCAGTTCTCCGACTACATGCGCCCGGCGGTGCGGCTGGCGTCGCTGATGGACATCGACACCATCTACGTCTGGACGCACGACTCGATCGGGCTCGGCGAGGACGGCCCGACCCATCAGCCGATCGAGCACCTGTCCGCGCTGCGCGCCATCCCCAACCTGTCGGTGGTGCGCCCGGCCGACGCCAACGAGACCGCCTACGCCTGGCGCACCATCCTGGCCCGCGGCAACGGCAGCGGTCCGGTCGGCCTGATCCTGACCCGCCAGGGTGTGCCGGTGCTGGAAGGCACCAACTTCGAGGGCGTCGCCCGCGGCGGCTACATCCTGGGTGACGGCGACCCGGAAGAGGAGCCCGACGTCATCTTGATCGGCACCGGCTCCGAGGTGCAGCTCGCGGTCGAGGCGCAGAAGTTGTTGGCGGACAAGGACATTCTCGCCCGGGTGGTGTCGATGCCATGCGTGGAGTGGTTCGAGTCCCAACCCGAGGACTACCGCGACAGCGTGCTGCCCCCGACCGTGTCGGCGCGGGTGGCCGTCGAGGCCGGCGTGGCGCAATCCTGGCACAAGCTGGTCGGCGACACCGGCAGGATCGTTTCGATCGAGCACTACGGCGAGTCCGCCGACGCCAAGACATTGTTCCGCGAGTACGGCTTCACCGCTGAAGCCGTCGCTGCCGCCGCGGAACAGGTTGTGGACAACTGAGAAAGGGTGATCCGAATGACCACTCAGAACGCCAACCTCGCCGCGTTGAGCGCTGCAGGGTGTCTCCGTTTGGCTGGATGACTTGTCGCGGGACCGGCTGAAGTCCGGCAACCTGCAGGAGCTGATCGACACCAAGAGCGTCGTCGGCGTGACCACCAACCCGTCCATCTTCCAGAAGGCGTTCGCCGACGGCAACGCCTACGATGCTCAGATCGCCGAGCTGGCCGAGCGCGGTGCCGACGTGGACGCCACCATCCGCACTGTCACCACCGACGACGTGCGGACCGCGTGCGACGTGCTGAAGCCGCAGTGGGAGGCCTCCGACGGAATCGACGGCCGGGTGTCCATCGAGGTCGACCCGCGGCTGGCCAACGAGACCGACAAGACGATCGCGCAGGCCATCGAGCTGTGGAAAATCGTCGACCGGCCGAACCTGCTCATCAAGATCCCTGCCACCAAGGCCGGCATACCGGCCATCACCGCCGTTCTGGCGGAAGGGATTTCGGTCAACGTCACGCTGATCTTCTCGGTCGAGCGGCACCGCGAGGTGATGGACGCCTACCTCGCCGGCCTGGAGAAGGCCCGCGAAGCGGGCCACGACCTGTCCAAGATCCATTCGGTGGCATCGTTTTTCGTGTCCCGGGTGGACACCGAAATCGACAAGCGGCTGGAGAAGATCGGAAATTCCGAAGCGCTCGAATTGCGCGGCAAGGCCGGCGTTGCCAACGCACGGCTGGCCTACGCGGCGTACGAGGAAGTCTTCGGCGGTGAGCGCTACCAGGCGCTCAAGGCCGACGGTGCCCGCGTCCAGCGCCCGCTGTGGGCGTCGACCGGGGTCAAGAACAAGGCCTACTCTGACACCCTTTACGTCACCGAGCTGGTCGCTCCCCACACCGTGAACACCATGCCGGAGCCGACGATTGACGCTGTAGCCGATCACGGCGAGGTCACCGGCGACACCGTCAGCGGCACCGGCGGAGCCGCCCGAGAGGTGTTCGACGCGCTCGCTTCGGTTGGAATCGATCTGCCCGACGTGTTCGTGGTCCTGGAGAACGAAGGCGTGGAGAAGTTCGTGACGTCCTGGACCGAGCTGCTGGAAGAGACCCAGAAACAGCTGAGTTCCACTGACAAATGACCCGGGGCGCTGATGCCGCGCAGTGGCGAAACCCGTTGCGCGACAAAGAGGACAAACGGCTACCCAGAATCGCCGGGCCGTGTGCCATGGTGCTCTTCGGTGTCACCGGCGACCTGGCCCACAAAAAAGTGGTGCCCGCCATCTACGACCTCGCCAACCGCGGCCTATTGCCACCCACCTTCTCCCTGGTGGGTTTCGCGCGCCGCGACTGGGACCACGACACCTTCGCCCAGGTGATACTCGACGACGTCAAAGAACACTGCCGCACCCCGTTTCGCCAGGCGATCTGGGAACGGCTGGCCGATGGATTGCGGTTCGTGCGAGGCGAGTTCGACGACGAAGCCGCGTTCGCGCGGCTGGCCGAGACGCTGGAGAAGCTCGACGCCGAGCGCGGCACCGGCAGCAACCACGCATTCTACCTGGCGATCCCGCCCAAGTCGTTTCCCGTGGTGTGCGAACAACTGCACAAGTCCGGGCTGGCCCGCCCGCAAGAAGACCGGTGGAGCCGGGTCGTCATCGAGAAACCGTTCGGCCACGACCTCAAGAGCGCGTGCGATCTCAACCACGTGGTCAACTCCGTGTTCCCGGAGGAGTCGGTATTCCGGATCGACCACTACCTGGGCAAGGAGACGGTGCAGAACATCTTGGCGCTGCGCTTCGCCAATCAATTCTGGGATCCGATTTGGAACGCGCACTACGTCGATCACGTGCAGATCACCATGGCCGAAGACATCGGACTCGGCGGGCGCGCCGGCTACTACGACGGCATCGGCGCCGCCCGCGATGTCATCCAGAACCATCTGATGCAACTGCTGGCGCTGACCGCGATGGAAGAACCGGTCAGCTTCAACCCGAAGGCGTTGCAGGCCGAGAAGATCAAGGTGCTGTCGGCCACCCAACTCGCAGAGCCGCTTGACGAGACCACCAGCCGCGGCCAATACGCGGCCGGCTGGCAGGGCGGGGAGAAGGTGGTCGGCCTGCTCGACGAGGAGGGCTTCGCCAAGGACTCCACCACCGAGACCTTCGCCGCCATCACGCTGGAAGTCGACACCCGCCGCTGGGCCGGCGTGCCGTTTTACCTGCGCACCGGAAAACGGTTGGGCCGCAGGGTGACCGAGATCGCTCTGGTCTTCAAACGCGCACCTCATCTACCCTTCGACGCCACCATGACCGACGAACTCGGCGCCAACGCACTGGTCATCCGGGTGCAGCCCGACGAAGGGATCACCTTGCGCTTCGGGTCCAAGGTCCCGGGCAGCACGATGGAAGTCCGCGACGTCAACATGGACTTCTCGTACGGCTCGGCGTTCGCCGAAGATTCGCCCGAGGCGTATGAACGGCTGATCCTGGATGTGCTGCTGGGTGAACCGTCTCTGTTCCCGGTGAACGAGGAGGTCGAATTGGCTTGGGAGATACTCGATCCCGTCCTCGACTATTGGGCAGACCACGGAAAGCCCGACCCTTATGAATCGGGCACCTGGGGCCCCGATTCGGCCTTCGAGATGTTGCGCCGCACCGGCCGGGAATGGCGGCGGCCATGAGGGGCATATGTCGAACCTGCTCGACACCACGCACCACCGCGGTCAACAAGAAGCTCGACGAGCTACGCGAAAAGGCCGGCGTCGTCACCATGGGCCGGGTGGGGACGCTGATCATCAAGTCGCGACAACGAAACCCTGCTCGAGGAATCGATCGAGGCCGCCAACGCCGCCAGCCACGAACACCCCAGCCGGGTCCTCGCGGTGACGGCCGGTCGACGCGGATTCCGCCGACGCCGCGCTGGACGCCCAGGTCCGGGTCGGCGGTGATGCCGGCGCCGGGGAGGTGGTGGTGCTGCGGCTGTCCGGGCCGCTGGCCGGTCACGCCGACAGCGTCGTCATACCGTTCCTGCTTCCCGACATCCCGGTCTGGTGTGGTGGCCCGACATCGCACCGGCGGTGCCCGCCCAAGACCCGTTGGGCAAGTTGGCGATTCGGCGCATCACCGACGCGACCAACGCCGAGGACCCGCTGTCGGCGATCAAGAGCCGGCTGCCCGGATACACCCCCGGCGACACCGACCTGGCCTGGGCCCGCATCACCTACTGGCGCGCGCTGCTGACGTCGGCGCTCGACCAGCGACCGCACGAGCCGATCGACTCGGCGCTGGTATCCGGTTTGCGGACCGAGCCCGCGCTCGACGTCATGGCGGGCTGGCTGGCCAGCCGGATCGACGGGCCGGTGCGGCGGGTGGTCGGCGAGCTCAAGGTCGAGCTGGAGCGCTACAGCGAGACCATCAGCCTGAGCCGGCCGCAGGAGGGAACCACGGCCACGCTGAGTCGGACGGCCAAGCCAGACGCCCTGGTTCCGTTGGCGCGCAGGGAAACTCGTGAGTGTCTGGCCGAAGATATGCGGCGATTGGATGCGGATGAGGTCTACCACGCCGCGCTGGGAGGCATAAGCAAGGTGCAGTACGCATGAGCGTCGACGTCGAAACATTCGCGAACAGCGGGCTGCTGGTCGAGTCCGCCGGCAAACGACTGATCGATACCATCCACACCGCCGTGGCGGCCCGAGGGCGCGCTCTGATCGTGCTGACCGGCGGTGGCAACGGCAACGCGCTGATGGAGTACCTCGGCACCCATGGACAGCAGATCGACTGGGCATGCGTGCATCTGTTCTGGGGTGACGACCGCTACGTCCCCGAAGACGACGACGAGCGCAACTACAAGCAGGCGCGGACGGCGCTGCTCGATCACATCGACGTCCCGTCCAGCAACGTGCACGCGATGCCCGCCAGCGACGGCGAATTCGGCGGCGATCTGGCCGCCGCGGCCCTGGCCTACGAGCAGGTCTTGGCCGCCAACGCCGAACCCGGCCAACCCACGCCGAATTTCGATGTCCATCTGCTGGGAATGGGGCCCGAGGGCCATATCAACTCGCTGTTCCCCGACACCCCGGCCGTGCGCGAGGCGACTCGGATGGTGGTCGCCGTCGAAGACTCCCCGAAACCGCCGCCGCTGCGAATCACGTTGACACTGCCAGCCGTCCGGCGTTCCCGCGAGGTCTGGCTGATGGTGTCCGGGGCGGCGAAGGCCGAGGCGGCCGCGGCGGCCATCGGCGGTGCCGATCCCGTTTCGATCCCCGCCGCCGGGGCTGTCGGGCTGCAGACCACGCTCTGGCTACTCGACAAAGAAGCCGCGGGCCGGCTCCTCGAGCAATCCGGCTAGCGGAGTTTGCCCCGGTTCCGTCGGGAGTCATAATGACTGTCATGGCAGACAAAACCGTCCGCACCGGGCCGGCGCGAAATCGGATGAAGACCCTTACGCAGGCCGCGCTGAACGCCGACAAGACGGTGGAGCAGGTCGAAGACGTCCTGGACGGGCTGGGTAGCACCATGAAGGAGCTGAGCAGCTCGCTATCGGCCCTGAATGCGACGGTCGAACGCCTGGAGAGCGGACTGGATCACCTGGATGGCACGCTGTCCAGCCTGGACGACCTGGCGAAGCGGCTCATTGTGCTGGTCGAGCCGGTGGAGGCCATCGTGGAGCGCATTGACTACATCGTGGGCTTGGGCGAGACGGTGATGTCCCCGCTTTCGGTCACCGAGCACGCGATGCGCGGGGTATTGGACAGGCTGCGCCACCGAACCGCGCAGTAGATCGTGGCCGCCACCCACCCGGTTCCAAACCCGCCGTGCGCCGAGGGAACCGGCCTGCCGTGGGATGTCCCCGTCGGCGACGCCGTCGCCACGATCGCCGCGGCCCGCGCACGGCATGGCGACACGTTCGTCGTGCAGAGCGGCGCCGACCACTATCTGTTCACGTTCTCGCGCACCGGCGTCGAGTCGTTCTACGCGCTTACCGAGGAGACCGCCAGCAAGGGGGTCGCGGATTACCTGATGCTGCGTCGCAAGCTTCCCGACGAGATCTTCGTCGGGCGGCGCACCCTGCCGAACACGCTGTTCCGGCGCGACGACGTGGCGTCCTATCTGGCCAACCTGGACCGGGCGCTCGAGCAGACCAGCGCCGAGCTGGGGCCGGCCGGTTCGGCGGATGTCTTCGATCTGACCCGGCGGCTCGCCCACCGGATGGGCCTTGCCTCGTGGGCCGGACCCGGATCGGCCGAGGGCGAGGCGTTCGAGCGCCTGGTGCGCGCCTTCGACACCCTGGACGGCGCCGATGCGTTCGTGCACCCCGACCGGATGGCGGCGGTGGCCGCAACGCATAAGCGTGCTGAGCGAGCCGCGCTAGACGAGGTTGCCGATATCGTCGCGGCCGCGGTGCGCCGGTACGACACCGGCCGCCGGGACGGCCAGACCCTCTTCGGCAGGATCGTGGACGCCTGGACGTCCAAGCCCTCCGAGTCATCGGAGCGGCTACGCGGGATCGCGCTCGATGTCGCGTTGATCCACGTCGCATCCATGTCGAATTTGGCCGCCGCGCTTGGCTGGGCGCTGGTCGACCTACTCGAGCATCCAGCCGCGCTGGAACGAATCCGCTTGGGCGACAAGAACTCCGCTGATCTTGCGCGGCGCTGTGCGCTGGAGTCGACGCGTCTGGCGCAACGCTCGATCATGACCCGCACCGTGCTGTCTTCAGTCTCCTTCGACACTGGCGAGGTCACCTATCAGGTGCCGCCAGGCTGGAACATCGCCACGTTGCTGCCCCTGCTCAACACGTCGGCGGCCCCGGGCTTGCAACACTGGGATCCCGATCGATGGACAGGCCATCGGTTGACCGAGCCGGACGGCCTCCCGTCGCCGGTGCTGGTGACGGCCTTTGGGCACGGGCGGCATTCGTGTCCGGCCCAACCGTTTTCGCTGGCGGCCATGACCGCGACGACCACACAGCTGCTCCGCGAGTACCGGATGACACCGCGCTGGACGTCGCATCCGCTACCCGTCCCGGCCCAGATCGGTGGCGTGGCGCGAGCAGCGGGACCGTGCCCGGTCGATTATGTCCCCCGGTCGACTGCGTCGAAAACTTCCAGCGCGTGCTGAAACGGCGCGGGCGTAATCCCCCGTCCATTCCCAAAGGGATGGTCGAGCGAGAAGGCGGTGCACAGCAGCAGGCCAAGTAGGACCGCGATCGCGCTGGACACAATTGCGTGACCGATGGTGCTCCCAAGGCGCAGGAAACCCGTGAGCCCCACGAGTACAGCCCCACCAAATATCAGTCCTGACCACAGCAGCAGGGGTATTCGCGGCTTGGCGTCGATGATTCGCGTGTTGCGGTCAGACGCCAACACGGTCAACTGACTGAGGAATTCGCCATTGATCGGGCTCGACGCGACGCTGGGCGGCTGACTGCCGAAGATGCGGTACATCCCGGTGATCGCGGCTCGTGCGCCGTCGCTGACGCCCCCACTACGTTGCTCATCCCATTCGGGACCCGCCACCGCACTCCCGTACTGCCGCAGCAGCTGCCGCATCTGTGTCTGCTCTGGTTCTGGCATGGCGACGGTCTGCCGGTACATCGTCGTGAGCGTAGACGCCTCGTTGTCGACAATGACCCCGGCGGAGGAGAATTGCTGCCAGGCGGCGACCACGGTGAATCCGAGCAGAGCGCCGTAAACAAGCCCGACAACGGTTATGAACGGCGAGATCGTCGAATTGTGTTCTTTGCCAACCGGCGACAGGATGCGAGTTGCCAGCCATATGGAGGCCACCGCGAACAGGATCGCGACGGCGACGACAAAAACCAAAAGGAGCCAAAGAGGTGTTCCGGATCCGCTCATCTATCTCCTTGCCGAAATATCGAGCCGGCGGGCAGGGCCGGCAATCCGCTTATACTACTACCCACTGTTACCCGCTATTTCGCAGCGCGCTGGACAATCCGTTCATCGTCAGCAGGATGCCGCGCTGCACCAATTCGTCGTCATCGCCCGAGCGGTAGCGGCGGAGCAACTCCACCTGCAGATGGTTCAGCGGCTCGAGGTACGGGAAGCGGTTGAACACCGACCGGGCCAGTGCCGGGTTGTCGGCCAGTAGGTCGTCTTGACCGGTGATGAGTTTGTGCATCGCGATGGTTCGCTGATGTTCGTCGACGATTTTGTTAAACACCCTGTCCCGCAAGGATTCATCGGAAACCAGCTCGGCATAGCTGGCGGCCAGGCCCAGGTCGCTCTTCGCCAGCACCTGCGCCATGTTCGACAGCACGCTGCGGAAGAACGGCCACCGCTCGTACAGATCGTGCAGGATTTCCACGCGCTCGCTTTCGCTTTCGGGACCCGCCGCAATCCACTGCTCGAACGCCGATCCGGTGCCATACCAGCCGGGAAGCATGACCCGCGACTGGCTCCACGCCAGCACCCACGGGATCGCGCGCAGGTCGGCAATCGACTCGGTGGGCTTTCGTGAGCTCGGCCTGCTGCCGATGTTCAGCGACCCGATCTCGCTGACGGGCGTGGACGCCTTGAAGTATTCGACGAAACCCGGTGTGTCGTGCACTAATTCGGAGTATGCGCGGCGCGCCAGAGTTGCCACCTCGTCGAGCACAGCGTAGGCGGGCTCCGCCGTGTCGCCGAGCCCCTCCACGTCCAGCAGCGTCGACTCCAAAGTGGCGGCCACCAAGCTCTCCAGATTGCGCCGCGCCAGCTGCGGCTCGGCGTATTTGGCGGCGATCACCTCACCCTGCTCGGTGAGGCGCAGCGAGCCGTTCACCGCCCCGGGCGGCTGGGCCAGGATGGCTTGGTAGCTGGGGCCGCCGCCACGGCCGACGGTGCCGCCGCGACCATGGAACAGCCGCAACCGGATTCCGGTCTTGCGGGCCACCTCGACCAGGGCCAGCTCGGCCCGGTACACCGCCCAGTTTGCGGTGAGATATCCGCCGTCCTTGTTGGAATCGGAGTAGCCCAGCATCACTTCCTGTGATTCGCCGCGGGCGGCCACCATCGCCCGATACAGCGGGAGTTCGAGCATGGCATGCAGTATCGATGCCCCATTGTGCAGGTCGTCGATCGTTTCGAACAGCGGCGAGATACCAACCGGGCAATAGGGTTCCGGTCCCGATGCGTCCAGTAGCCCGACCTCTTTGAGCAGGATCGCCGCCTCCAACACGTCCGACACCGACTGGCACATCGAGATGACGTAGTTGGGAACCGCGGCGGGACCGTAGATTTCGACCGCACGGGCGGCGGCCGCGACGACGCCCAGTTCGCTGCGGGCCAACTCGGACAGTTGAGCGGGATCGCCGACGAGCGGGCGACGGGTGCTGAGTTCGCCCGTCAACAGCTCGACCCGTTCGTCTTCGGGCAACGTGCTGTAGTCGGGGTGCACCCCGGCCCAGGCCAGCAGCTCGGAGACCACCTCTTCGTGCACGTCGGAGTTCTGCCGCATATCCAGGCCCGACAAGTGAAAGCCGAAGACGTGCACGGCTTCTCGTAACCGGGCCAACCGGTCGTCGGCCAGCAGCCCGCTGCCGTGGGTGCGCAGCGAGGCATCGATGGTGTCGAGATCGGCCCGCAGTTCGGCCGGCGTCGCATACGCCGGCACACCCAGGTCGAGCAGGTGCAGCGGTTGCTGGTCCAGGATCTCGGTGGCGGTCGCGCTGAGCCGGGAACGGATGACGCGCAGCGCCCGTCGGTACGGCTCGTCGCCGCGAGCCTCGTCCTCGCAGCCGTCAGCCAGCGCCGCCAGCTCGGCAGTGACGGTGAGCAGCCGCGACGACATCGACAGCTCCTGCTCGAGATGGTCGAGCTCGGCCAGGTAGTGCGCCAGCGCGGTGAACGCGGCGCTGCCGGTAGCCAGCCGCACCACGTCCGCGGTCACGTTCGGGTTTCCGTCGCGGTCACCGCCGATCCAAGAGCCCGGCTGCAGAATTGGCCCGGACAGCAGGTCAGCGTCGGGCCACCGGGCCCGCAGCGCCTCCCGGACCTCGGCATTGACCTTCGGTATCACCTGGAAGAATGCCGACGCGTAATACCGCAGCCCGACCGCGATCTCGTCGGTGATCTGCAGCCGCGACAACCGTATCAGTGCGGTCTGCCACAGTGTCAGGACCTGGCGGCGCAATTCCAATTCGATGTTGCGCCCGTCGTCGGTCTCGGTATGCCCCTCCGCGTGCAGCCGCATCAATTCGGTGATCCGGTGCTGGGTGACGAAGACGGTGCGCCGCCGGGTCTCGGTCGGATGGGCGGTGATGACCGGAGAAACCAAAGCTCCCTTCAGGGCGTCAGCCACAGTAGCCGAATCCAGTTCCGCCAGATCGAGTTTGGCGTAGGTGGCGGCCAGGCTGCTGTCCTGCGGCGGCTCGCCGGCCTCGACGTGAATACCGCGGCGACGCTCCCGGTGGATATCTTCGGCGACGTTGGCCAGCAGCGCGAAATGGCTGAACGCCCGGATGATCGGGATCGCCAGGTGGATGTCGATCCCGTCGAACATGGCCGACATCTCGGCCCGATCGATCTCGGAGTGTCGCACCCGGAAAGATTCCACCCGGGCGCGCTCGACGAGGTCGAACACCTCGTCACCGTTCTGCTCGCGGACGGTGTCGCCGAGGATGGTGCCCAGCAGCCGGATGTCCGCGCGCATCGGCTCGGTCGCTTCACGACCGACCCGGGTCCGCTGGACGGCACCGATTGGTTCCAGTGCGGGATCCGATACGTCAACCATGCCTCCCAGTATCGGTGCGGATCGTGGGACCCGCCCGCCGAGAGGTCAGAGCGTCAGCGGTATTTGATCAGCAGGGCGACGCCGACGATGCTTACCAGCCAGATGCCGGTGATGAACAGCGTCAACCGGTCTAGGTTCTTTTCCACCACCGTCGACCCGGACAGGCTTGATTGCACACCGCCCCCGAACAGCGTCGACAGGCCGCCGCCCTTGGCGCGGTGCAACAGAACCAGCAGCACCACCAGGATGCTGGTGACGACCAGGGTGATCTGCAGGCCCAATTGCATGACGTGCAGTTTACCGGCAGCGGTGTGGCATCACGGCAGCGGCCCACCGGCGGCGATGGCCGCCAGCGTGGCGAACTGTTCGCCGTCCAGCGACGCTCCCCCGACCAGGCCGCCGTCGACATCGCCCTGGGCGACGATGTCGCCGACGTTTTTCGCGTTCACCGAGCCGCCGTAGAGCACCCGGACGGTTTCGGCGATCTCTGGCGAGGCGAGGGACGCCAACTCTTTCCGGATCGCCGCGCACACCTCCTGAGCATCGGACGCACTAGCCACTCGTCCGGTTCCAATCGCCCAGACCGGCTCATACGCGATGACGACGTTGCCGATCTGCTCGGCCGACAGCCCGGCCAGCGAACCGCGCAGCTGCTGCTCGCAGTGGCTGACATGCTCGCCCGCCTCCCTGACCTCCAGGTGCTCGCCAATGCAGACGATGGGGGTCAGCTCGTTCTTGAGCGCGGCGGTGGCCTTCGCGGCGACCAGCGCGTCGTCCTCGTTGTGGTAGGTGCGCCGCTCGGAGTGCCCGACGACGACGAAGCTGCAGCCCAGCTTGGACAGGAAGGCACCGCTGATGTCACCCGTGTAGGCGCCCGATTCGTGCTGCGAAAGGTCCTGGGCGCCATAGGTCAGCCGCAGCTTGTCGCCGTCGACCAGGGTTTGCACGCTGCGCAAGTTGGTGAACGGCGGCAGGACCGTGACATCGACCTTGTCGTAGTACTTGTCGGGCAACGCGAACGCGATCTTTTGCACCAGCGCGATCGCCTCGAAGTGATTGAGGTTCATCTTCCAGTTGCCGGCGATCAGCGGTTTGCGGCTCACGCGTCTCCTACCCCCTATTTTTGATCAGGCTGCGGCTCACCGAGAACCTCGATGCCCGGCAGCGTTTTGCCCTCAAGGTATTCAAGCGATGCCCCGCCGCCGGTGGAGATGTGTGAGAAGGCGTCCTCCGGGAGTTTCAGCGCGCGGACCGCGGCGGCGGAGTCACCACCGCCGACCACGCTGAACGCGCCTTTGCCGGTCGCCGCGACGATCGCCTCGGCGACGCCTCGGGTGCCGGTCGCGTAGGCCGGGAACTCGAATACGCCCATCGGGCCGTTCCAGAAGACCGTCCTGGCGTTGGAAAGCAACGTGGCGAACCGCTTGACCGAACCCGGGCCGATATCCAGACCCATCAGATCGTCCGGAATCGCGTTGGCGGCCACGAACTGTGGTGGCGAATCGGCGGTGAAGTTCTCGGTCACCACGATGTCGCCGGGCAGTCGCAGTACGTCGGCGTAGGTGTCCAGCAGGTTGCGACAGGTCTCGATCATGTGGTCTTCCAGAAGCGACTTACCTACCGAATATCCCTGCGCGGCCAGGAATGTAAAGCACATGCCGCCGCCGATCACGATGCTGTCGGCTTTGGTTGCCAGCGACTCGATGACGCCGAGCTTGTCGGAGACCTTCGACCCGCCGAGCACCACCGCGTAGGGGCGCTTGGTCGAGCTGGTCAACTGCTCCAAGACCGCTATCTCGTCGGCGACCAGCGTGCCGGCGTAGTGGGGCAGCAGGGTCGCGATGTCGTAGACCGAGGCCTGCTTGCGGTGCACCACGCCGAAGCCGTCGGAGACGAAAGCGCCTCCCGGCGAGACCAATTCGGCCAGTTGCCGCGCCAGGGCAAGTCGCTCGCCGTCGTCTTTGCTGGTCTCGCGCTTGTCGAAGCGGATGTTTTCCAGCAGCAGGATGTCGCCGTCGGTCAGCCCTTCGGCCCGGGCCAGCGCGTCGGTGCCGACGACATCGCCGGCCAGCTGCACGTGCCGGCCCAGTTGCTCACCAAGCGCAGCGGCGACCGGCGCCAGCGAGTACTTCGACTCGGGACCATCCTTGGGACGCCCGAGGTGGGCCGTCACCACCACCTTCGCCCCGCCGTCTAGGAGCGCCTCCAGCGTGGGCACCGACGCGGTGATGCGGCCGGGGTCGGTGATGTTGCCTTCGTCGTCGAGCGGCACGTTCAGGTCGGAGCGCACCACCACGCCGCGGCCCGAAACACCCTGCGCCAGAAGCTCTTTAAGGGTATGGACGGCCACGGCTAGAGCGACTTGCCGACCAGTGCGACCAGGTCAATGAGACGGTTGGAGTAGCCCCATTCGTTGTCGTACCAGGACACTACCTTCGCCTGGTTGTCGATCACCTTGGTCAGGCCGGAGTCGAAGATCGAGCTGTGCGGGTCGGTGACGATGTCGCTGGAGACGATCGGCGCGTCGTAGTACTTCAGGATGCCCTTCAGCCGACCCTCGGCGGCGGCCTTGAACGCGGCGTTGATCTCCTCGGCGGTACCCGGCTTGGACAGCTCGACGGTCAGGTCGGTGACCGAGCCGGTCGGGATCGGCACCCGCAGCGCGTACCCGTCGAGCTTGCCCTTCAACTCGGGCATCACCAGGCCGATCGCCTTGGCCGCGCCGGTGGAGGTCGGCACGATGTTGAGTGCGGCGGCGCGTGCCCGGCGCAGGTCCTTGTGCGGGCCGTCCTGCAGGTTCTGGTCCTGGGTGTAAGCGTGGATGGTGGTCATCAGGCCCTTGACGATGCCGAACTCGTCCTGCAGCACCTTGGTCACCGGCGCAAGACAGTTCGTGGTGCACGAGGCGTTGGAGATGATGTTCTGGCTGCCGTCGTACTTGTCGTCGTTGACGCCCAGCACGATGGTGATGTCGGGGTCGGTGGCGGGCGCCGAGATGATAACTTTCTTAGCCCCTGCGTCCAGGTGACCTTTGGCCTTGGCCGCGTTGGTGAACAGGCCGGTGGATTCGACGACAACATCCACGCCGAGGTCAGCCCACGGCAGCGCCGCCGGGCCCTCGCGGACCTCGAGGGCCTTGATTTTCGCGGGGCCGATGACGATGGTGTCCTCGCCTTCCAGGCTCACGTCGTGCGGCAGCCGGCCTAGGATCGAGTCGAATTTGAGCAGGTGAGCCAGGGTGCTGTTGTCGGTGATGTCGTTGACGGCGATCACTTCGATGTCTGCGGTGGCCTGCTCCTGCTGAGCCAATAAAGCCCGGTAGAAGTTGCGCCCGATTCGACCGAAGCCGTTGATGCCTACCCGGACCGTCACTGGATCTCTCCCTCGTTCTTTCTGGGGTTCGTTTGCCGTCGGCTGATGAACTGCTCGTCGTCAGCCTAGATGAGTAACAATCAGCCGTCGCCCGGTCATCTCGTCAGTGGGAGTTCGTCCGCGATTTTGCCCCGAAAAGGCATGATTCGGCGTGGCGGGGGTGGGACTGACGTGGTTGAAGGGCATCGATGGACGTCTGTGACTACCCGCCGATGCCCTTCTAGTTGACAGAATATTTGACTAGCCGCCCTCGCGTGGCCGAATCGCGGTACGGGTGTCAGTTTGAAATTCAAAGCCGCGGGTGGAGGCAGTTTTCCTATACCGGGGAGCCCGTAACTCGCGCGGTAACCGGGGCATGTCTCCTTTGTATCGGTTCTATAAGCGCCGAGACTGTCGCGCGTGCAATAGCAACGACCGTCCCTACATTCGACACGACTGCAGTACGGCCATGCGGTTCTGCTGCCCATTTGATTGCTGAAGACGTGAGTGCTAAAGGAGTCGACGCTGATGACGGCCTTTGATCGGTTCAACATCAAAGCAGTCGGCATCGCTGGGTTGTGTGGGGTCGCCATGGCGTTGAGCCCAGACGCGGCAGCCGCCCCCCCGATAAAAACTGGCGGCGCTTATGCATGCGTCCAGGGCATGTCGGGCGAGGTCGGAGCGCCGGGAGCCGCGGGCGGTGCGGCAGCCGCCGGCGGGCCGGCAGCCGCGGGCGGTGCGGCAGCCGCCGGCGCACCGGCAATCGCAGGTCCACCGGCAGCCGCAGGCGCACCGGCAGCCGGAGGCTCAACAGCAGCCGCAGGCGGACCGCCAACGGCGGCGTGCCGGTGCACCAGCAGCTCCACCGCCGGCGGAGCGCCAACCGCGGGCGGACCGGGAGGCGGAGGCGGACCAGCGGGCACAGGCGGACCAGAAGCCCCAGGCGGACCGGCAGGCGCGGGCGGGCGGGCAGGCCCAGGCGGACCAGTGACTACCAGCGAGGTATGCACCACTAGCGCTCCACTCACTGCCATGTCTGGTGTTCCCGTAATTGCGCCCGGCCCGGTTCCGGTGGTTCCGGCTGTTCCTCCACTGATTGCGCCTGGGCCACCGGTGGCCGCTGGTGTCCCAGTGCCGGTCGGAGCCGGAGTCCCAGTGCCGGTCGGTGCCCCGGTGCCCGTCGGAGCCCCCATCCCCGTCGGAGCCCCCATCCCCGTCGGCAGCCCCCATCCCCGTCGGAGCCCCCATCCCCGTCGCAGCCCCCATCCCCGTCGCAGCCCCCATCCCCGTCGGAGCCCCGGTGCCGGTCGTGCCCGTTGGAACTCCACTGATCGCACTCGCGCCTGCGGGTGCGCCGGTGCTGGCCGGTGCTCCGGTGGGTGCTGCGCCGGCCGGTGCTCCAATCATCGACATGTCCGGGACCGCCAAGGATGCGCCGATTAGTCCGGCGGCGGCCGGCGGGCCCGTGCCCGGACAGCCGGTGGCGCCTGGCCCGTCGCACTCAGGCTGAGCCGCCAGTCAGCCGCCGCGTCGCCTGTCTAGCCACCGCAACGCCGATGCGGCGGCGTGGTAGCCGCACAACCCATGGATGCCGGCGCCCGGCGGCGTGGACTGCGAACACAGGTAGACGCCCGGCACCCCGGTTGTATAGGGATTGACGGCCACCCGCGGGCGGAAGGGGAACTGTAGCCCGTCGTTGGCTCCGCCGATGATGTCGCCGCCGATGTAGTTGGGGTTGTACGCCGCTAGCTCGGCCGTGCTCTTGCTCACGGTGGCGATGATGCGGTCGCGGAATCCGGGCGCGAACCGCTCTATCTGGTCGACGACGGCGTCGGTGGCGTCGCCGCTGTAACCGAACGGCACGTGCGCGTAGGCCCATATCGGGTTGATGGTGCCCGCCGAGCGGGCAGGGTCGGCGAGGTATTGCTGTCCGACGAGCACGAATGGCCGTCGCACCATTTTGCCCTGTGCGCGTTGACGTTCGGTGTCCGCGGTCTCGGCGAACGTCCCGCCGAGATGGACCGTGCCCGCTCGGGCACAGTCGGCATTTGCCCACGGAATGTCGCCCTCGATGGCGAAGTCGACCTTGAACGCCGACGATCCCTCGCGGTAGCGCCGATAGGACCGCTTGATCAGTGCGGGCATCACGTCGCCGTAGATCGACAATGCCCCCGCGGGGCTGAGGTCGAGCATGACGATGTCGGAGTCCGGGATGTCGCTGCGGCTGGTGACCGTCACGCCGGTGGTGATGGCGCCGCCGTGTGCACTCAGGGCGGCGGCCACGGCCGCGATGATCGATCCGGATCCGCCTTCGGCGACCGGCCAGCCATTACGGTGGCCGCCGGCCAGGAACATCAGGCCAAGCGCTGCGGTGAGCGGCCGGTCCAGCCGGGTGAACATGTGCGCGGCCGCTCCGCCGAACACCGCGCGTGCCTGCTCGGTGCGAAACCACCGGGCCATTACGGTGGCCGGCAGCAGGGCGCGCGGGCCGAACGCCGCAAGGCGGATCGGGTGGCGCGGAAAACTGATCACCGGGCCGAGCAAATCCTGGGCCAGCTGGTCGAATCCGGCCACAAGGTCACCCACGGCCAGCCGCCAGCGGGTTTCGTCGGGCCCCATGTGGGCGGCGGTCTGGTCGATCGACCGATACAGCACGCCGGCGGACCCGTCGTCGAGCGGATGAGCGCAGTCGATCTCCGGCCACTTCCACACCAGCCCATAGCGCTGCAGGCCGATCTCTTTCCAGAACGGCGAACCGACGCCCATCGGATGGGCCGCCGAGCAGTGGTCGTGGATGAGTCCAGGCACCGTCAGCTCACCCGAGCGCGCTCCCCCGCCGATCGTGTCGCGAGCCTCCAGCACCTGCACGTCGACACCGCGCCGGGCCAGGTGGACCGCCGCGGCCAGGCCGTTGGGCCCGGCGCCGACGACGACCGCGTTGGTCATGGATTTCGGGGGGTGGCGCGTTGGCGTGGCGATCGCAAGCGCGGCGGAGCCGGGCGCAGCGGGTCGACACCATCGTCGGTGACGTGGACGGGGAACTCGTCGCCGGGCTCGGGCCACGGCTGGCGGCTCAGCATGTCCACGACGTGGACGTAGCCTGCCTCGATCAAGCCGGTCTTGGCGTCGAGAATGCGATACCACTGCCGCTGAATGTGGATCGGTTGACCTTCGAGGACGATGACGCGCAGGTCGCCATCCTCGAAGTGGCAGCGCCGCTGCACCGCTTCCAGTAGCTGCTCGTTATGCAGGTGGCCTTCGCCGAAATTCCAGCCGACCAGCGGCCCCGCAACTACTTCGCCCTCACGCACGCTGTAGTCAGCCTCATTCTCAACAGCGCGGGGCAACAACCCATTCAGCGCCCTGCCATGGGTGTGCATCGCGCGGAACGCCGCCACCTTGTCGGACATCACCTCTGCGGTCGCCGCCCCGTACAGCTTGGCCAGCTGATTGACAACCAGCGCAGAGCTTTTCACGACGTTGGCTTCTATCTTGTCTTCGGCGCCCGCGCGGAAGCACCACAGGCTGGTGGCCCAGTTGCCGGCGTAGTAGCGCATGGCGGGCAGAAACGAAATCTTCTCGGGGAACAGGTTTCCCGCGATCACGACGGCCACCGCGACGATCACCAGGGCGAGCAGCAGCGGTGACCGAAGATCGGTGGCGCGGATCGCGCCGTAATGCCCGAACAGATAGAACAGCGAGAAGATGAAAAAGACGTTCCATTCCAGCGGAACTCCCATCGGGAGGTTGGAAAGGATGTTGAGGTGGAAGAGCACCATGAACCCGATGAGGAACCAACGCCACGGTTGACCTCCGGCGACGAAGACCAGGACCGTCGGAACCAGGAATTCCGCTGTCGTCCCACCGACGTGGGCCATGAGCTTGGGCAATAAGGACGGCCGCAGGTCGTTGACGTGGTCCACGTAGAGGAGGTGCTTGACCCAGTTGAACAGCCTGGCGCGCAGCAGCGCGTTGTTGCTCGTCATCACCGCCACGACGTACGGGAAATGGTGGTTGAGTTTGGATGTCGCTGCCCCCCACCACAGGCACAGCATGATGATCTTGAAGGTCGCGATCTGGTCGATGAACGGGAAAAAGAACACGATCAGTTTCAGCCAGTAGTGTTCGCCGCGCGCGGCCAGGAAGATGGTCTTGTCGCGCAGACCCAACAGCGCCAGGGCGACGATCGTCGGGATGACCAGAACGGGGTCGATCAGGCCAATGTCGCCGGCAGCGGTGACCGGCCCGCCGTGACCTGGAGACACCAGTGCCCACACCCCGCTGATCAAAACGACGGCGTACAGCGCGACATCGATGACGCTGCGGGAATCGCCACGGGTGAGCGGAACCTTGTCCGGCCACGCCGGAAGTCGAATTGTGTTGGGCCGCAACCAGTAAAGGAACCCGCCGATCGGCGGCATGAACCGTCCCGTGAGCGGGCCCGATCCACAGCCGAAGCCGGCAACCTCGAACAGCAGCGTGAAGACGATGAACTTCTGGTACACGATCGGTTGCGTCCACCAGTCGGCAATGTGGCTCAGCCCGCCCAAGCCGGGGGTGAGCGAGATGATCGCCGCGGGGGCGGCGACGTAGAGGGCGATCTTGAGCAGATACAGCAGATAGACCGCGTACGGTGTCCCGAACCCGTGCTCCGCCCAGTGCCGGGTCACGACTTGCAGTCGCGTTGCCCGGGGCAAGGTGGACCAGGTGTCGTGGTCGACGTCCGGAAGCTCGGGTGACATGAATCCCATGGCGGCCTCGTTTCCAGATTCTAGGTGCGAATACCGGTTGGCCGATTCAATGTATCTCGCATGGTCGACGTGTTGATCTCACGGACTGGGTCACGGGAAGCGCGTCAGCGAAAAATGCTGCGGCGGGACTGGTTCCCCGCTAGAGCAAGGGACGCACCCGCCGAGCGACTCGGGGAACCTCGGCCGGTGCCCGACCGGGGAATCGCCGCTGCAGGTTGTCGATGAGGTCCGCGACGGTTCGGCGGTCGTGTTCCTCGATGAGTGTCATCTGCCGATAACGCCGCACGTCTTCGGTCTTGCCACGGGATTCGGCTACCGCGATTGCCCTCTGGTGGTCGTCGATCCGTTGCTCAATCCGCTGGCGGCGCTGGGTGAGCAAACGCACGAAGTACTCAGCCTGCTGATCGTCGGCCGTTGCCGGGGCGGCCGCGGTCAGCGAGGAGATCGATTTGCCTTGCGGGACATGAACTGACCGGGAGCGGGGCGTGCTCGGGTGGGATGTACGGGCCTTCCGATCGAACGCACTGGTCGACCTGCGCTCGGCGGCGGCTTGCACAACGTGCGGCCGTTGGGCGTCAGTCGGCGCGGAATTCATGTCGCCTCTTTCAGGGGGGTCTGGTGTTCGGCGCGAGAACGATAGCGCACCCATCCGGCCTCCGATTAGTACGCCCACGCTGACGTTCAAAAAGGACGGGTCGATGCGCATAGCCAGCAAACACAAGCGTCCGCTCACACCGGCCACGTACCCGCGCCAGCACGAGGCGTAGCGTAGCCGCAGCAATGCCGAAATGCCGGTCTTACAGGGCAATTGCCGGCTATGCGTATTTGCTCGAAAAACTAGCCGTCGATCGGCAGGCCCGGTTATCATCAGCGACCATGAAACGCAGTGTGAACGTGGCCTTCACAACGTTCACTGCAACGTTCACCGCAGCGGCCCTGGTTGCGGCGGTCGCGCAGGCGGACCCGGTCGTCCCGGAACCCGGCGTCGCCTGCGGCGGGTCGGCCGGGGTGATGGACGGCGTGCAAACGTTTTCACCGCAGCATGAAGTCCTGCAGTGCGTCAAAGGTGTCCCGGTGTTCGTCTGGCAGCACCTCGACGACATTCAACGGCCCGCGGTCGCCTGGTTTACCTATGGGCCGGCTGCGACGTTGACCAGGAGTGACGTCATCGAGGGCACCAGGTGGACCGGCTTCAAACGCGGCGCCAATTGCACCGAGGAACAAACACATATCGCCGGAGGGGCGCCGGCGACACAGACGACCACTGGCGACGACACATTGGACTTCACCGTGGTCCCCGACATGGCTACCATGACGCTGCACGGCGTGTGCATCTGGCGCGAGGACGACTCCTAACCGGCAGTCCGGGCCCGCTCGCTACCATCGAGACACGTCCACGCGGCGCTGCCGCCGCCGGGAAGCCGTTAGGGAGCCTCAGGTGAACGAAGTGACCGACAGCGACACCCAAGACACCGACGACAGTGACGACGCAGCCAAATTCGATCCCGGCCTGACCCAGCGCATGATCGGCGTGATGCGTCCGGTCTTGAAGACGTACTTCCGGTCCGAGGTGCGCGGCCTGGATTCCTTCCCGCCCGGCGGGGCGCTGGTGGTCGGCAACCATTCCGGCGGCATGTTTCCCATGGATGTCCCGATCTTCAGCGTCGACTTCTACGACAAGTTCGGCTACGGCCGGCCGGTCTACACGCTCAGCCACGACATCCTCTTCATGGGCCCCACGGGGCCGTTCTTCAGGCGTACCGGCTACATCCGAGCCAACCGCGAGAACGCGGCCAAAGCCCTGCGCTCCGGCGGGGTGGTCGTCGTCTTTCCCGGCGGCGACTACGACGCGTACCGCCCCACGCTCTCGGAGAACGTCATCGACTTCAACGGCCGCAAGGGATACGTCCGCACCGCGACCGAAGCCGGTGTGCCGATCGTCCCAGCGGTGTCCATCGGCGGGCAGGAAACTCAGCTCTACCTTTCCCGTGGCACTTGGCTGGCGCAGCGGCTGGGCCTAAAACGCTTGCTGCGCAGCGATATTCTGCCGCTGTCGTTTGGTTTTCCGTTCGGGTTCAGCGCCGCGGTTCCGCCCAATTTGCCGCTGCCCACCAAGATCGTGACGCAGGTGCTGGAACCGATCGACATCACCGCGCAATTCGGCGAGGATCCTGACATCGACGAGGTCGACGAGCACATCCGGTCCGTGATGCAGCAGGGCCTCAAAGAGCTTGCCGGCAAGCGCCGTTTCCCGATCCTGGGCTGAACCATGACATCTCAGACATCTCGGGCATCTCGCATCGAGCAGGCACTCGGCATCATCACGACCCTGAGGCGCGCCGGAATGATCGCGCCGATGCGACCCGACCGCTACCTGAAGATGGCCGCGGCGATGCGTCGCGAAGGCATGGGTATGACCGTGGGTTTCGCCAGTGCGGCGCAGCGCTGCCCGGACCGGCCGGGCCTGGTCGACGAACTGGGCACGCTGACCTGGCGCCAGCTCGACGAGCGGATCAACGCGCTGGCCGCGGCGTTACAGCAGTTGCCCACGGGTCAGCCGAAGGTCATCGGGGTGATGTGCCGCAATCACCGCGGTTTCGTCGAGGCGGTGGTGGCGTCCAGCCGAATCGCCTCCGACGTGGTGCTGCTCAACACGTCGTTCGCCGGCCCGGCGATGGCCGACGTGGTCAACCGCGAAGGCGTCGAGGCCGTCATCTACGACGAGGAGTTCACCGCGACCGTGGACCGCGCGCTGGCCGACAAGCCCGACGCCACCCGCATCCTGGCCTGGACCGACGCAAACCACGAGCCGACGGTCGAGAAACTCATCGCCGGCCACACCGGCCAACAGCCCGAGCGCACCGGCGGCAAGGGCAGGATGATCCTGCTCACCTCCGGCACCACCGGATCGCCCAAGGGCGCCAAGCAATCTGGCGGCGGCGCGGGCATCGGCACGCTCAAGGCGATCCTGGACCGCACGCCGTGGCGCGCCGAGGAGACCATCGTGATCGTCGCCCCGATGTTCCACGCATGGGGCTTTTCACAGTTGATCTTCGCCGCGTCAATGGCCTGCACGGTGGTCACGCGACGCAAATTCGACCCGGAGGCCACCCTGGATCTCATCGACCGCCACCAGGCGACGGGCCTTGCCGTGGTCCCGGTGATGTTCGACCGCATCATGGATCTGCCCGCCGAGGTCCGAAATCGCTACAGCGCACGCTCATTGCGCTTCGCGGCCGCCTCCGGTTCGCGGATGCGGCCCGACGTCGTCACCGCGTTCATGGACCAGTTCGGCGACGTGATCTACAACAACTACAACGCCACCGAGGCGGGCATGATCGCCACCGCCACGCCGCGGGACCTGCGCGCGGCCCCCGACACCGCGGGCCGGCCCGCGGGCGGAACCGAAATCCGCATCCTGGATCCCGAATTCAACGAGATGCCCACCGGCGAGGTCGGAGGCATCTACGTGCGCAACGACACCCAGTTCGACGGCTACACCTCGGGCGCCACGAAGGATTTCCACGCCGGCTTCATGTCTTCCGGCGACGTCGGCTACCTCGACGAGGCCGGGCGGCTGTTCGTGGTCGGCCGCGACGACGAGATGATCGTCTCGGGCGGTGAGAACGTCTACCCGATCGAGGTGGAGAAGACGCTGGCGTCGCATCCCGAGGTGGCCGAAGCCGCGGTCATCGGCGTGGATGACGAGCAGTACGGCCAACGGCTGGCGGCGTTCGTGGTGCTCGAGCGCGGCGGGTCGGCCACGCCCGATGCCCTCAAGCAGCACGTCCGGGACAACCTGGCCAACTACAAGGTGCCCCGCGAACTGTCCGTGCTCGACGAGCTGCCCCGCGGCAGCACCGGCAAGGTGCTGCGTAACGAACTCAAGGCCAAGGTCACCGACTGATGCGTCTGCAACGATTGCGGCGACGTGTGTTTACTAAAAGGCCGCTGACGCGCGCCGCCGTGGAATTCCTCAACGCCGCCAACGGATTACACCCGCTCACCCGTAACCCCTACGCCTCGGTGCTGGTGTTCTGGTTCGGCTGGCCGACGTCAGAGGTGCCGGGCCTGTACGCCACCGCGTCCGCGCTGGACGCTGTGCGCCGCGGCCGCCGCGGCGATTTCGCCGGCACGAAAGGCAAAGCGGCGCTTGCCCTTACCGCGGCATCCTGGGCGATCCTGGGAGTGATCCGCTACCGCGGCTCCACCACTGCGGGTCCGGTGCTGGAAGCCGGGTTGACCGAACAACTCGGCGCGGATTACGCCGCGGAACTCAAAGCGTTGCCGACGCAGCCCACGCGCCCAAAAGGCGGGAGCAGACGCAATCTTCCGCTTGCGCACCACGGTGTCCCGGCGGCGCTTCGTCGACAAGCAGAACATCGTGTCCTACGGCCCGCACGGGCGGGCGAACCTGGCCGACATCTGGCGCCGTCGCGATCTGCCGCGTGACGGCAAGGCGCCGGTGCTGCTGCAGGTACCCGGCGGCGCGTGGATGATCGGCTGGCGCCGCCCCCAGGCGTATCCCTTGATGAGCCACCTGGTTTCGCGCGGCTGGGTGTGCGTGTCGATGAACTACCGCGTCGCCCCGTTGCATACCTGGCCCGACCACATCGTCGACGTCAAACGCGCGCTGGCGTGGGTCAAGGAGAACATCGCGGCCTACGGCGGGGATCCGAACTTCGTCGCGATCAGTGGTGGATCCGCCGGCGGTCACCTGTGCGCGCTGGCCGCCCTGACTCCCAACGACCCCAAGTTCCAGCCCGGCTTCGAGGACGCCGACACCTCGGTGGTGGCGGCCGTCCCGTTCTACGGTCGCTACGACTGGTACTCCACCGAGGACCCAGGGCGCGCCGAGTTCGTCGAGGTGCTCGAAAGGCTAGTGGTCAAGCGGAAACTCAGCACGCACCGGCATATCTATCTCGACGCCTCGCCGCTGCGGTACGTGCGGGCAGACGCACCACCATTTTTCGTTCTGCACGGAACCGACGACTCGCTGATCCCGGTCGCCGAGGCACGGGAGTTCGTCGAAGAACTGCGGGCCGTGTCAAAGTCCCCGGTCGCCTATGCCGAGCTGCCCTACGCCCAACACGCGTTCGACATCTTCGGTTCCCCGCGGGCGCATCAAGCCGCCGATGCGGTCGCCCGTTTTCTGTCGTGGGTGTATGTCACGAACCCGCCGGCTCCCTGAGGCCCGCGGCGATCTCGAGTTCGGTCAGCGCCGGTTCGATGGCGCGCGCCATCTCGTCGATGTCGTTGGCGATCTTCGGGCGTGGTGACAAAGCCGAAGTCCAAGTACTTCTCGTAGGAGAAGCACGTGATGTTCAGGGCGATGTCCATGACCGGCGGTCCGAGCGGCACCAGCGACTCCAGCTTGGCGCCGGCCATGTACAGCGGAAACGGCGGACCGGGAACATTGGACACGACCAGGTTGAGCGGGGCCAGGTTGCGTGACAGGCCCGAGGCCGTGTATGCCCGCGCGGCCAGCTGCAGCAGCCCGGGCGGCGTGGTCTCGGTGAGGCCCATGATCTGATGCGCCGAAAGCGCCTTGGCCATTCCCTTGGCGCTCTGCGTGCTTTCGTGGATGGCCTTGAGCCGCTCGGCGGGGTCCTCGATGTCGGTGGCCAGCGACGCGGTCATGGAGCTGATCTTGTTGCCGACGTCGCTTTGGCTTTCGTCGGTGCGGGTCGACACCGGGATCTGCGCGATGAGCGGTTTGACCGGCAGCTCATCGCGCTTTTTCAGGTAGTCGCGGGCGGCGCCGGCCACCAGCGCGAGCACCACATCGTTCAGCTTGACGCCGAAGGCATCCTTGACGGCCTTGGCCCGCTCCAGTTCGACGCGGCAGCCCGTGATCCGGCGGTGCGGCGAGACCGGCGCGTTGAACCTCGTCTTGGGCGCTTCGAAGTAGCCCGGCGGCTTGCTGCTGACGCCCAGTGCCGCGATCTGTTGACGCACCGTCTGTTCCAGCAACCGGGTGATCCGGAACGGGGTCTTGACGACGACATTGAACAGGGCGCCCAGCGCGCGCCGTTCCAGACCCGGCAGCTGGAACCCCACCAGCGATCCCACCGTGTGCTCCTGCGGCGGACGCGGTTCGGGCGTGACGTCCAACATGATCTCGGCCAGCCCGGCGCCCGACACCCCGTCGACGATGGCGTGGTGCATCTTGGTCAGCGTCGCGACCCGGTTGCCCTTGACGCCCTCGATCACCCACAGCTCCCAGAGCGGTCGGGAGCGGTCCAGTTTGTAGGACATCAGCCGGCCCACCAGTTCGTCGACCTCGCGCCGCCCGCCCGGCGCGGGAACAGCGATGCGCCGCATGTGGAAGTCGATGTCGAGCTCTTCGTCCTCGACGAACCAGGGCCGATCCAGCCCGAGCGGGGCACCGGTGACGCGCCAGCGCAGCTGCGGCAACTCCGGCAGCCGCTCGATCAGGATCTGCCGAAGTCGCTGGAAGCTGTAATCGGGGGCGTCGGTGAGATCGCAGATCGCCAGCGCACCGACATGCATATGCCAGCCCGCCGTTTCCGCAGACCAGAACGCCGCATCGACACTCGAAAGCCGCTTCATGCGAGAACCGTAGTCTCTTCCCCCCATTACCGCGCCCTTTGCAAGCCGCTTTTCGGCGCGCAGAACCTTCCCCCGCTATGCCCTGCTCAGGCGTCCTCCAGCAGGTCCGGCGTAACCGCCGACTCGGTGTCGGGGATGCCCTCGACCTTCGCCTTGCGGTCCGCCATGGACAGCAATCGCCGGATACGGCCTGCCACAGCGTCTTTCGTCATCGGAGGGTCGGCCAGCCGGCCCAGCTCCTCGAGCGAGGCCTGCCGGTGCTCGACGCGTAGTTTGCCGGCCGAGGCCAGATGGTCCGGCACGGTATCGCCGAGGATCTCCAGCGCCCGCTCCACCCTGGCGGCGGCCGCGACCGCGGCCCGTGCCGAGCGGCGAAGGTTGGCGTCGTCGAAATTGGCGAGCCGGTTGGCCGTCGCGCGCACCTCGCGACGCAACCGGCGCTCCTCCCAGACCAGCCTGGTGTCCTGGGCTCCCATCCGGGTCAGCAGTGCGCCGATCGCCTCACCGTCGCGCACCACTACCCGATCGGCACCGCGCACCTCGCGAGCCTTCGCGCTGACCCCGAGCCGGCGCGCCGCGCCCACCAGTGCCAGCGCGGCCTCCGGGCCGGGGCAGCTGACCTCCAACGCCGACGACCGTCCCGGTTCGGTCAGCGATCCGTGCGCCAAAAAGGCTCCCCGCCACGCGGCTTCGGCATCGCCGATGCTGCCGCCGACGACCTGGGCCGGCAAACCCCGAACCGGGCGGCCGCGCATGTCCAGCAGGCCGGTCTGGCGGGCCAGTGCCTCACCGTCGTTGGCGACCCGCAGAACGTACCGAGTGCTCTTGCGAATCCCGCTGGCCGACAACACATGCACAACCGCGTTGTAGCCGTACAGCTCGAAGATGTCTTTGCGCAGCCGCCGGACGATGTTACCCAGATCCACCTCGGCTTCGACGACCACGCGTCCGCTCACGATGTGTAATCCGCCGGCAAATCTGAGCAGGGAGGTGACTTCCGCACGACGAGCGCTGACCGACTTCACCACTAAGCGACTCAACTCGTCCTTGACTTCGGTCGTCATCGCCACGCGTCGTCACCCCTTGGTTCGTCTATCCGAATCTCTTCGGTGGCCGTCACGGTGGTTGCTGACGAGCCCTCATGGCCCACCCGCACCCCGTCCAGGGCGGCCGCCAGCTTGCCCGGGTCATGTAAAGGTGTACCAGGTCTGGCCACGTCGGCGAAGTGGACCTCAGCCTGTAGCAGCGTCGCGGTGCGTCGCAGTTGCTCGCGTTCGCGGTCACTGGGGACTCGCTCGGCATCGATGATGATGTCGTGGACGGTGAACCCGGGTGCGTGCTGAGCCAGCACGTGCAGATGGCGCTCCACCGAGAAGCCGGCCGTCTCCCCCGGCTCGGCGACCAGGTTGAGCACCAGCGCCCGGCGGGCCGTGGTGGCCCGCAGTGCTGCGGCAAGCCCGGGCACCAGCACGTGCGGGATCACGCTGGTGAACCACGAGCCCGGGCCCAGGACCACCAAGTCGGCGGCCATGATGGCGTCGACGGCCTGCCGGGTCGCCGGCGGGTCGGGAGGCAGCAGCCGCACTCTACGGACCTTGCCGGGCGTGGTCGCGATCGCCACCTGGCCGCGGATCATCCGGAACATCCGCGGGTCGGTTTCCAGCCCGGCAACGTCGGCCTCGATCTGCAGCGCGATCGGGCACATGGGTAAAACCCTGCCCTTGACGCCCAGGATTCGTCCGAGCTCGTCGAGGGCGGCGACCGGATCGGCCAGCACCTCGGACAGACCGGCGAGCATCAGGTTGCCGATCGGGTGCCCGGCCAGGGCGCCACTGCCGCCGAACCGGTGCTGCAGGATGGTGGCCCAGAGCCGTCCATACGGGCTGTCGGATGCCAACGCCGCCAAGGCCATTCGCAAATCGCCCGGCGGCACCACGTCAAGTTCGCTGCGCAGCCGGCCCGAGGAGCCGCCGTCATCGGCCACGGTGACCACGGCGGTGACGTAGGGCGTGAGCCGGCGAGCCGCCGACAGCGTGGCGTAGAGGCCGTGGCCACCGCCCAGCGCGACGATGCTTTGCGTCGTTGGCGGGCTCGTTGGCTCACTCATTCGCGACCCAGATCCCGATGCAGCACCCGCACCGACAGTCGAGGGTCGGACCCCAGCAGCTGCATCAGTGCTTCGGCGATCGCGACGCTGCGGTGCTTGCCGCCGGTGCAGCCGATGGCGACCGTCATGTATCGCTTCCCCTCCCGGCGATAGCCCTCGACAACCAGGGATAGCAATCGATGGTAAGTCTCGAGGAACTCTCCCGCGCCGTTCTGGCCCAGCACGTAGTCGCGCACCGCCGGATGCTGGCCGGTCAGTTCGCGTAGCTCGTCGACCCAGTGCGGGTTGGGCAGGAACCGCACATCCATCACCATGTCCGCGTCCATCGGCAGGCCGTACTTGAAGCCGAAGGACTCGACGGTGACGCTGGTGGTCGCGCCGCCGTCACTGCCGAACGCTCGCTCGATGCTTTCCCTCAGGCCGCGCACCGACAGCGTCGACGTGTCGATGATGAGGTCCGCCGTGGCGCGAACCGGGGCCAGCATCCTGCGCTCGGCCGCGATGCCCTCGGCCAGGGTCTGCTCGCCCTGTAGCGGATGGCTGCGGCGATTCTGTTCGTAGCGGCGCACCAACATGTCGTCGGACGCCTCCATGAAGACCACGCGGGGAGTGATGTTGCGGGTGGCCAATTCGTTGCGCACCGAGTCCAGGTCGCCGGTGAATCCGCGCGATCGCACGTCCATCACCACCGCCAACTGGGTGATGCGAGAGCCGGCGGCCAGCCCGAAATCCACCATCCGGGTGATCAGCTGCGGCGGCAGGTTGTCGGCCACATACCAGCCGAGGTCCTCGAGCACTTTGGCCGCTGTGCCGCGCCCGGCCCCGGACAACCCGGTCACGAGGACGACGTCAATGTCGGCCGCAGCCTCGCTCGTCATGCTTGAGCTCCATTGGCGTCCGTTCGCAGCGCGTCGAGGACGGCGTTGGCCGTGGCCACGCCGATACCCGGGACGGCGGTGATCTGGTCGACGGTGGCCTCCTTGAGGCGGGCTATCGATCCGAAATGGGTGACCAGCGCCTTGCGGCGATGCTCGCCCAGTCCCGGCACCGAATCCAGCGCCGAGGCCGTCATTCGCTTGGATCGCTTGCTGCGATGGTAGGCGATGGCGAATCGGTGCGCCTCGTCACGCACCCGCTGCAGCAGATACAGCCCCTCGCTGTTGCGCGGCATGATGATCGGGTCCGGCTCCGACGGCACCCACACCTCTTCCAGCCGCTTGGCCAGGCCGATCACCGCGACGTCGGTGATGCCGAGCTCCTCGAGCACGGCGCTGGCCGCATTGACTTGGGGCGCACCGCCGTCGACGACGTACAGATTGGGCGGGTAGGCGAACCGGCGGGATTTCCCTTCCGGGGAAAGCAGATTCGGATCGTTCTGGTCGCTCAGGTGCCGCAGGAACCGGCGACGGGTCACCTCGGCGATGGAGGCGACGTCGTCGGAACGGCCCTGCCCGGCGGCTTCCTTGATCCCGAAGTGGCGGTAGTCGGATTTGCGCGGCAGGCCGTCCTCGAACACCACCAGCGAGCCCACCACGTCGGTGCCCTGCACGTGGCTGACGTCGACGCACTCGATCCGCAGTGGCGCGTTGGCCAGTCCTAGCGCTTCCTGAATGCTCTGCAGCGCAGCGGATCTGGCGTTAAAGTCACCGGCCCGCTTCAACTTGTGTTGCTGCAGAGCCTCTTTCGCATTGCGGTGCACGGTTTCGGCCAACGCGCGCTTATCACCGCGGCGCGGCACCCGCAACGTGACCCGGGAGCCGCGCAGGCCGGACAACCAATTGGCCAGCTGTTCGGCGTTGGACGGCAGACACGGCACCAACACCTCGCGGGGAACCGGGTTGGTCGATTCGTCGGCGGCTTGGCCAGCTGACAAGTCCAGCTCCGCCTGATCACCGTAGAACTGCGTCAGGAACTGCTCGACCAACCGCTCCTCACCGGAATCACCCGGGTCCCCGGTCTTTTCGACGATCCAGCCGCGCTGACCGCGCACCCGGCCGCCGCGGACATGGAACACCTGCACCGCCGCCTCGAGTTCGTCGTCGGCGAACGCGACCACGTCGGCGTCGGTACCGTCGCCGAACACCACGGCCTGTTTCTCCATCGCCCGCTTCAGCGCGCCCAAGTCGTCACGAAGGCGCGCGGCCCGCTCGAAATCCAGCTCTTCGGCCGCGGCGTTCATCTGCTGTTCCAGCTCGCGCGCGAACCGGTCGGTTTTGCCGGACAGGAAGTCGCAGAAGTCCGTGACGATTTGGCGGTGCTGCTCGGCGTTGACCCGACCGACACACGGCGCCGAGCATTTGTCGATATAGCCGAGCAGGCAGGGACGGTCGATCTGCTTGTGTCGCTTGAACACTCCGGCCGAACAGGTTCGAGCCGGAAACACCCGGGTGAGCAGATCCAGCGTTTCCCGGATGGCCCACGCGTGCGAGTACGGCCCGAAATAGCGCACACCCTTGCGCCGCGGGCCGCGGTAAACCATCAGCCGGGGAAAGTCCTCGTTGAGGGTTACCGCCAGCACCGGATAGGACTTGTCGTCGCGGTAGCGGATGTTGAAGCGCGGATCGAACTCCTTGATCCAGTTGTATTCCAGCTGCAACGCCTCGACTTCGGTGTTGACCACCGTCCACTCGACCTTGGCCGCGGTGGTCACCATCTGCCGGGTTCGGGGTTGCAGGCTCGCGATATCGGCGAAGTATGACGTCAGCCGGCTGCGCAGGCTCTTGGCCTTGCCGACGTAGATGACACGTCCGTACGAATCCCGGAATCGGTAGACGCCCGGCTCGACCGGGATGGACCCGGGCGCGGGGCGATAGGTGGCGGGATCTGGCACGTATCCAGGCTAGTAGCTGCTAAAACGATGGCGGCTCGCCGGGATCGGGTGGCGGGAATTGGGCGTCTTGCACGGCATCATCGCCTGGCGGTTGGCGTAGCCAATGTCGGGCGTGGGTGCACTGCCGGCAAGTGGCCGGCGAGTGCGCACACGCTCGGGAAACCAGCGCGCTGCCGGAGCCCGAGTGGTGGTGCGTACAAGTCGAGTAGTGGTCGAGTAGTGAACTACTCGTGTCCGCACGCGGGATCGCTGAAACGATGACCTCACGGGGTCAAGAGTCGAGGTGGCATCATGAACAACCTCACCATTCTGCGTATTCGCCCAATACTGCGACTTCTGCCCAGCAGCACGCGACGCGGTCGTCACCGCGTACCGCCTTGCCATCTACCGGCTGGCCCAACAACGAGCACACCACTCGACCGCGGTTCCACCGTTCCTGTCTGCGCCGTGTGCATTGAAGCCGGCCGCGTAACAGAAGCCACCTACCAAACGAGGGACGGGCTGTGCGGCTGCGACCAACACATCCAAGAACTTGAACAACACGGCCGCGCCGCGGTACGCCGACAACGAAGCGCAGAACCGCATGGATATATGGGTCGTGAAGCAGCGCCTGCGCGCGGAACGGCTGGCGACCGACCGGCTGACTCGCGCGACCAAGGCGCTGGTTTGGGCGACGGGGGTGCTGGCCCTAGCGACGATCACATTGGTGGTCGTAAACGCTTATTCGCAGCTAAGTGACGGGCATGGCGGTATGAAAAGGTCGAGGCAGCCGACCAGCGGGACAGCTGGACAAGCAAAACCAAGGCGACACGATCAGCGCTAAGGGGAGTCCGCCGTGGCGCCCAGCGCCGGTAACCAGCAAAGTGCGGCGTATATGGTGCCAGCAATTATTTGATGAGCTAGATAACACCTCTGAGCCGTAATAACGCTGGTGCACGATACTGGGATTGCACCAGAAGGTTTCGAGTCCCGCGGCACCTGAGTGGCACTAGTCTGATTTCCTCGACTGGCAAGACCTATGCCGACACGGCCAGCAGCGAGTTGTATCTACCCAAGTCGCTGCTGCTGGAGGTGCTCTTCGCCCAGTTCACGGGAGTCCCGCTAATGCCTGGCGGAACTCGTCATTGCGGGCGATTATCGGACGCCACGGTTTGCGCCAGATTTCGATTTTCGAGCACAATTTCGGCCACCCGCGTTAATTTGACACAGGTTCAATTAAATTACGCCCGTTGCAAGGTTTTTCGGCGTGCGCCGGACTCATAGACCACGGCTCTGGCGCAACTCATCCCGGCGTCAGATCCAGCCTGGTGTTCAGACGATGTACGAACCCGCACCGGAGGTCAGTGCGGATCTGCTGGCCGCGGCCGACGAGCTCGACGCGCTCGAAACCGGGTTGGTTGCCGACGTCGAGTTACATCCCGAAGCGAGCGCCACCCACCAAGTGGATGAGCTGCTCGCGGTGCTCGATGCCGAGCTTGGCGAAGATGCGATAAACGTGTCCCTCCACCGTCCGCACCGAGACAGAAAGCCTTTGGGCGATCTGACGGTTGGATAAACCAGCCGCCGCCAGCATCACGATCTCACGTTCACGGTCGGTAATCGGCAGCGGTCGGGCCACGGAATGGACCGCCGGCGTTCGTATTTCGTGCTGCCTGGCCAACCTGTGCGCGCGGGTCGACGACTTCATTTCCTTGCCACGCTGGCCGGTGCGCGCGTGTTCACGCGCCGCCTGGGCTGCCGCGTCGGCGGCAAGCGCCACCGCGCCCATGTCAGCGAACCGGTCGGCCGCGGCGTCGAGCACATCGCCATCGTGGCCGGCCAGGCCGCGCGCGTGCTGCGCGATCGCCTCCGCCAATGAAGTGTTCAGTGTCTTGGCCAGCTCGGCCAGCCGCTCGGTTTGGGAACGGTCATCGAACCGGACGGCGGTGTGCAGCGCGCGCATCTCGACGGCGTACATCCCGGATTGTCGCGCGATCTGTGCGGCACGCACCGCATGTGTCTGCGCGGCCGACGTATCGCCGACGGAGGCCCGCTCCCAGGCCCGGGCCAGCTCGAGCTCCGGCAAGAACACCGCGACCTGCGGACCGTAGGCGTCCTCCGACCTGCGCAGCGCCGCAGCAGCGGCCGCGCTGTCTCCCCGCGCACCTTCGGCCTGCGCGGACCAGGCTGATACCAGCATCAACCAGCCCGGCGGAAAACCACGCGACATCGCCGATAGCGAATCCCGAAACGCAGAACAGGCGGACCCCAGCGCACCCCGGGCAAGCTGCACCAATCCGAACATGGCGTGCAGGAAGGCGTCTTGAGCAGGCCACACCCTGGTCGTCGCAGCATAGCGTTCCCAAACCCGTTCGGCCGCCAGATTGTCACCGGCGGCCGTCAATCCCACGACTTCGGCCAAACCCATGGCGAACCGGTACGGTCCCGGTCGATCGAACACGGCTGCCCGCCCCGCATCCGCCACGTGCTGGACTTCGCCAAACCGCCCGGTGAGGGCCAACGCCCAACACGTCCACGTGGTCGCCCACATCCCCACCACCGGTTGCACATCGGATGTACACACGGCGAACCCGAGGTCGAGTGCCGTTCGGACGTCACCGGAAAAGCACGCAAACGCCGCTTCCATGGCCGTGACGTGTGGGAGCAGCGCCTCAGAATCAACACGCGCCCTGACGTCAGTGAGTGCCAGTTGTGCCGGCTCAACCCGCCTGCAGCTGAAGAAGAGATTTGCGGCGCGCAGACAGCCCCACCGCACGATCAGCCACTCATCGGCACCATCGAGGTCGACGTCATTAAGCACCGCCTCGACCTCGTCGCCCCGTCCCTGCCAGCCGATCGCGTCAGCAAGCACGATCGCCGCCATCACGCCGGCGCCGCGCTCGAACGCGAATCGGGCCAGCTCCTCACCGCAAGCGATGTCCGACATGGTCACCGCGCTGGCCGCTGCGTCGACGATCACATCGAGGTCTGGCGTCAGGTCGCTTCGCGTCATTAACTGCGCCAGCTGTATCCGGGTGCGCACGTCAGGCGAGCCCGACCGCTCCTTCTGTGTCCGCATCTGCTTCTGAAGTTGTTGTGCCAGTACGCTAGTGAGCTGCCGAGAACGCACCACACCGGCGTGTCGGATTGCCGCTTTACCCAAGATGGGGTGACACAACCGCGCCACGGTGTCTGACCCGTCGGCAACCACTTGGATTACTCCACGGCGCTCAAGGCGTCCCACCGCGTCGGCGTCGCAAAGCTCACGCAGAATCTCCCAGTCCAGCACCTCCGCCGCCGCCAAGATCTCTACCGCCTCCAATTCCTCGGGCGCGAAGGATTGCAGACGAAACTCAAGCAGATCGTAAAGTTGGCGGTCGGCACGCAGCGCACCTCGAAGTTGCCAGCCCGCATCGGTGCGCACCAACACACCGCTTTCCCGGCCCGCGTCCAGCAAGCCGCGCAACAGCAGCGGGCTGCCCGCGGTCTGGCCGTGTAACTCGTTGATCAGCCGGGTATCGACGACGCCGCCGAGCACCGCGTGGGCGAGCGCCTCGGTCTGCTCGCGGGTAAATGGTTCAATGCGCAGACTCAGCAACAACCGCTCTTTCAAAAGCGCTGTCACCGCGTCGGGCACCGGGTCGCCGGACCGGATCGTCACGATCAATCGTGCACTGCGGCTGACCGCAAGTTGGTGCACCAACGTCGAGGACAACGGATCGAGCAACTGCGCGTCGTCGACGACAACGACCAGGTCCTCTTCCCGCTCCAGGGTTTTATGCGCGGCGGCCAGCATCGCCGCAGGTTCATGTGCTGCCTCAACCGTCACCGACCGAAAGAACGCGCCCAACGGCACCGTGGAGCCGGTTTTGGTGCCCAGCACATACCGCACCGTCGCCCCGCCCGACTCGAGTGTGTCGGCAAGTGCGCGAGCCAGCGTCGATTTGCCAACCCCGCTATCACCGAGCAACGCCACGCCTTGGAGTTCGGCGTCCTCCGCGAGTGCCGCCAACGCTTGGCGCAGCTCGTCATCGCGGGCCACTATCGGCCAGGCCGACCTGCTCTCCATTTGCACCGGATGCCGAACCTCCACCGCCAAGTCTTTGCGCAGACGCTACCCTGACTCCGCTGACCGTTTGCCAATTTCGATTTTCCAAGCACGATTCGCATCACCGGCGTCAATTTGACGCAATTTGACTAAATCATGCTCGTTGCATGGTTTTTCTGCGCAAGCCAGACTCGTAGGCCACGACTCTGGCGCAAATCATCCTTGCGCATCAGATCCAGCCCGGTTTTCACGGGATGTATGAATCCGTACCGTGAAATTGCAGGCTCGCAAGAGCCGATGGCGCGGTTGCGCAGCGGGTCGTCCTGGTCCGTGTCGGCGACTTCGCCGGGGTCGACGCGGACACCACCCGGGAGGTCACTGCGGATCTGCTGGCCGCGGCCGATGCGAGTTACATCCCGGAGAAAGCGCCACCCACCAAGTGGATGAGCTGCTCGCGGTGCTCGATGCCGAGCTTGGCGAAGATGCGATAAACGTGTCCCTCCACCGTCCGCACCGAGACAGAAAGCCTTTGGGCGATCTGACGGTTGGATAAACCAGCCGCCGCCAGCATCACGATCTCACGTTCACGGTCGGTAATCGGCAGCGGTCGGGCCACGGAATGGACCGCCGGCGTTCGTATTTCGTGCTGGCTGGCCAGCCAGTGCGCGCGGGTCGACGACTTCATTTCCTTGCCACGCTGGCCGGTGCGCGCGTGTTCACGCGCCGCCTGGGCTGCCGCGTCGGCGGCAAGCGCCACCGCGCCCATGTCAGCGAACCGGTCGGCCGCGGCGTCGAGCACATCGCCATCGTGGCCGGCCAGGCCGCGCGCGTGCTGCGCGATCGCCTCCGCCAATGAAGTGTTCAGTGTCTTGGCCAGCTCGGCCAGCCGCTCGGTTTGCGAACGGTCATCGAACCGGACGGCGGTGTGCAGCGCGCGCATCTCGACGGCGTACATCCCGGATTGTCGCGCGATCTGTGCGGCACGCACCGCATGTGTCTGCGCCGCCGACGTATCGCCGACGGAGGCCCGCTCCCAGGCCCGGGCCAGCTCGAGCTCCGGCAAGAACACCGCGACCTGCGGACCGTAGGCGTCCTCCGACCTGCGCAGCGCCGCAGCAGCGGCCGCGCTGTCTCCCCGCGCACCTTCGGCCTGCGCGGACCAGGCTGATACCAGCATCAACCAGCCCGACGGAAAACCACGCGACATCGCCGATATCGAGTCGCGAAAGGCAGAACACGCGGACGGCAGCGCACCCCGGCCAAGCTGGACGACCCCGAGCATCGCGTCCACCATGGCGTCTGCTTCCGGCACGCCCGCGGCCATTGCGCCATAGCGTTCCCAAGCCCGCTCGGCCGCCGGGAAATTCCCGGCCCAAGTCAACGCCGTGGCCTCAGCTAACCCGATGTTGAACCGGTCCGATCCCGATTCGCTGAGCGCGGCCGCCCGCAGCCCCGCCTCCGCTATCCGGTGAACGTCGCCAAACCGGCCGGCGAGCGCCAGCGCAGACGACGTTGCCACCGCCGCCCACAACGCCGCCATCGGCAACACATCCGATCCACACAAGCTCGGCCCGGTCTCGATCGTTGTCGCAACATCCCCGGAGAAGAACCCAAACGACACCTCCAGGGCCGTGACGAGACCCACGACTGCCTCCGAAGCGACACGATTCTTCACGTCGGCGAGTACCTGCCGGGCCAGCTCAACCCGCCCGCAGTTAATGAACAGATTCAAGGCGCGCAGACCACCCCACTGCACGATCAGCCACTCATCGGCACCATCGGGGGGGTCGACATCGGCAATCACCGCCTCGGTCTCGTCGCCCCGACCCTGCCAGCTCAGCGTCTTACCAAGCACGATCGCGGCCGGCAGGCCACCGCCGCGATCGAAAGCGAATCTCGCCAACTCTTCACCACAGGCGAAGTTCGACATGGTCATCGCGCTCGCCGCCGCATCGATGATCAGGTCGAGGTCCGGCGACAGATCGCTGCGCATCATGAACTGCGCCAGCTGGATCTGGGCGCGCACATCGGGCAATCTGGACCGCTGCCCTTCGGCCTGCAGGTTCTTCCGAAGATGTTGTGCCAGCATGCCATTGAGCTGCCGCGTGCGCACCACTCCGGCGTGTCGGATTGCCACTTCAGCCATGAGGGGGTGATGAAGCCGCGCCACCGTGTTGAATCCGTCGGCCACCACCTGGATTACTCCACGGCGCTCCAAGCGCCCCACCGCGTCGGCATCGCAGAGCCCACGCAGAATCCCCCAGTCCAGCACCTCCGCAGCCGCCAAGACCTCGACCGCCTCCAATTCCTCCGGCGCGAAGGATTGCAGGCGAAACTCAAGCAGATCGTAAAGTTGGCGGTCGGCACGCAGCGCACCTCGAAGTTGCCAACCCGCATCCCTGCGCACCAACACACCACTTTCCCGCCCCGCGCCCAGCAAGCCGCGCAGCAGCAGCGGGCTACCCGCAGCTCGTTCGTGCAACTCGGTGATCAGCCTGGTATCGACCACGCCGCCGAGCACGGCGCGGGCCAGCGCCTCGGTCTGCTCCCGGGTAAATGCTTCAATGCGCAGACTCAGCAACAACCGCTCTTTCAAAAGCACTGTTACCGCGTCGGGCACCGGCTCGCCGGACCGGATCGTCACGATCAATCGTGCACAGCCGCTGGCCGCAAGTTGGTGCACCAACGTCGACGACAACGGATCGAGCAACTGCGCGTCGTCGACGACAACGACCAGGTCCTCTTCCCGCTCCAGGGTTTTATGCGCGGCGGCCAGCATCGCCGCAGGTTCATGTGCTGCCTCAACCATCACCGACCGAAAGAACGCGCCCAACGGGATGGCGGACCCCGTTTGGGTGCCCAGGGCAAATCGCACCGTCGCCCCGCCCAACTCGAGTGTGTCGGCAAGTGCGCGAGCCAGCGTCGATTTGCCAACCCCGCTATCACCGACCAACGCCACGCCATGGAACTCCGCGTCATCCTCGAGCGCTGCCAACGCTCGGCGCAGCTCGTCATCGCGGCCCACTATCGGCCAACCGTTCCCCGTTTGCACCAGCCGTCGAACCTCCCCCGCCAGGTCTTTTCGCAGACGCTACCCCGACTTCCCACACCAGCATCACGATCTCGCGTTTACGGTCGGTGATTGGCAGCGGCTGTGCGTGCCACCCGGCGATCGTACAGTGGGTCAGCCCGCGCGCAGGTCCGGCCGATAACGAGCCAGCAGCGCTGCGCACTGTGTCCATGGCATCCACAGCGCGGTTCTTGTCGACGGCCTGGATCGCCAGCACCGGGATGTACTCGTCGTCAGGTAAGTCGACGCGCGCCCAGCGGCTCCCGGCCGGAAACGACACACCGACTGTGTTGGACCACGGGATAAGCCTGTCGCCCAACAGGTTACGCACCGAAAGCCCGGACGGGCCGACCCGCAGTCGCGGCCGCGCCAACAACAACACGGCACCGGCGAGGACCAGACCGAGCACGGCCAGCGCGACCTGGTCGGCGGTCTGGAAGATCACTCCACGGGACTGCTTCTTGAGCAGCAGGCCCGCCACGATGTGCACCGTCGCGATCAGAAACGCTGCACCGTAGGCGAATAGCGGTGTCAGGTGAGGGCGCAGTTCAGCGTCCCAGACCTCGCGTTGGGACTTGCGCGTCACGATCGAGCGCGCAGGTCACGCAAGGTCAGCGCGGCGGTCAGGCCCGCCGCGGTCGCCTGGGCTCCCTTGTCCTCGGCCGACGCCGGAAGCCCGGCGCGGGCCAGCGCCTGCTCCTCGGTGTTGCAGGTCAGTACCCCGTTGGCGACCGGCGTGGAGGCGTCCAGGGCAACCCGGGTCAGGCCGTGCGTCACGGAATCGCAGACATATTCGAAATGCGGTGTTTCACCGCGGATCACGACTCCCAGGGCGACGACAGCGTCGTGGTTGCGGGCGAGTTCCTGCGCCACCACCGGAAGCTCGATCGCCCCGAGCACGCGGACCACCGTCGGGCTGTCGATACCCGACTCGGCGGCCTGTTTGCAGGCGCAGGCCAGCAAGGCTTCACAGATTTGGGTGTGCCAGGTGCTCGCGACGATACCGAGCCGCAAACCGGAGGCGTCCAGCGCCGGAATGTCCGGCACACCGGCGCCACCGCTCATAAAGCACCACCGAATTCTCCTGGCAGATAGACAGATTCGTGAAAATCGTCCAGCCCGGCCAGGTCGTGGCCCATCCTGTCGCGTTTGGTCATCAGGTAGCGGATGTTCTCCGCATTGGCCCGCACCGGCAGCGGCACGCGCTCGATGATGTGCAATCCGTACCCGTCCAGGCCGACCCGCTTGGCCGGGTTGTTGGTCAGCAGGCGCATCGAGCGCACCCCGAGGTCGACGAGGATCTGCGCGCCGATTCCGTAATCCCTTGCGTCGGCGGGTAATCCGAGCTTGAGGTTGGCGTCCACGGTGTCGGCGCCGGCGTCCTGCAGCTGGTAGGCCTGCAGCTTGTGCAGCAGCCCGATGCCGCGGCCCTCATGGCCGCGCATGTACAGCACCACGCCGCGTCCCTCCCGCGCGACCATCGCCATCGCGGCATCCAGTTGGGGCCCGCAGTCGCAACGGCGTGAGCCGAACACGTCACCGGTCAGGCACTCGGAGTGCACCCGGACCAACACGTCGTCGCCGTCGGCGTTCGGCCCGGCGATCTCGCCGCGAACCAGCGCCACATGTTCGACGTCCTCGTAGATGCTGGTGTAGCCGATGGCGCGGAACTCGCCATGACGGGTCGGGATCCGGGCCTCGGCTACCCGCTCGATGTGCTTCTCGTGCTTGCGCCGCCATTCGATGATGTCGGCGATGGTGATCAGCGCGAGACCGTGCTCGTCGGCGAAGACCCGCAACTCGTCGGTCTGGGCCATCGAGCCTTCGTCCTTCTGGCTGACGATCTCGCAGATCGCGCCCGCGGGTTGCAACCCCGCCATCCGGGCCAGGTCGACGGCGGCCTCGGTGTGGCCGGGTCGGCGCAACACGCCACCGTCCTTGGCGCGCAACGGAACCACGTGACCGGGGCGGGTGAAATCGTCGGCAACGGCGGTGGGATCGGCCAACAGCCGCATGGTGGTGGCCCGGTCGGACGCGGAAATCCCGGTCCCCACACCGTTTCTCGCGTCGACGGTAACGGTGTAGGCGGTGCCGTGCTTGTCCTGGTTGACCGCGTACATCGGCAGCAGGCCCAGCCGGTCGCAGATCGCGCCGTCCAGCGGCACACACAAATATCCCGAGGTGTAGCGGACCATGAAGGCCACCATCTCCGGCGTCGCCTTTTCGGCGGCGAAGATCAGATCGCCCTCGTTCTCGCGTTCCTCGTCGTCGATGACGACGACGGCCTTGCCCGCCGCGATGTCGGCAACCGCCCGCTCGACGGAGTCCAACCTCGTCATCGTCGCTACCTTGCTGTCAGAGCTGTTCCGGCCTGCCACACCAAAGCCCACGTGTGACATCCAGTATGAACCACCGCGCCGCTCTGGTTATTGCCACGGCTTATTGAGTGGGACAGTTCACCCAGCTAACCCGTCGGATCCCTAGTGGGCGCGGTCTCCAGTAACCGCTCAACATACTTGGCGATCACGTCGACCTCGAGGTTCACCTTCGTTCCCACCGGAGCGCCGCCCAGGGTGGTGAGTTCCCGGGTCGTCGGGATGAGCGAGACCTCGAACCAGTCCCGCGGTTCGTCGCCGAGCCCGGAGACCGTCAACGAGATCCCGTCGACGGTGATCGAGCCCTTCTCGACGACGTAGCGGGCCACCGCCGCGGGCACCTCGATCCGCACCACCTCCCAGTGCTCGGACGGTGTGCGGGTCACCACCTCGCCGGTGCCGTCCACATGCCCCTGCACGATGTGCCCGCCAAGCCGGCTGTTGAGGGCCGCGGCGCGCTCCAGGTTCACCGGGCTGCCGACCCGCAGTGCACCCAGGTTGGATCGGTTGAGCGTCTCGGCCATCACATCGGCGCTGAATTCGCCGCCGGGCAGCACCTCCACGACGGTCAGGCACACGCCGTTGACGGCGATCGAATCGCCGTGGCCGGCGTCGGCGGTGACGACGGGCCCGCGAATGACCAGGCGTGCGGCGTCGGCGAGCGGTTCCCGACCGGTGACCTCTCCGAGTTCCTCGACAATTCCGGTGAACATTGCACCAGGTTAATGACCGTTGCGCGGCTCACGCACCCCGTCGGTTCACCGGCCCGGTCACGAGCACCCTCTACGATGCAGACTATGCAGACCCGCCGCCGATTATTTGTCGTCCTCGCCGCCGTGAGCATCGCTGCCGCCCTGATCGCCGGATGCTCGTCGGGCTCCAAGCAGAGCGGCGCGCCCCTGCCGGACGCGACGACGTTGGTCAAGCAGTCCACCGATGTCACCAAGAACCTCAAGAGCGCGCACCTGGTGCTGTCGGTGATCGGCAAGGTCCCCGGGCTGCCCATCAAGACGCTGACCGGCGATCTCACCACCGCACCGGCCACCGCCGCGTCGGGCGATGTGCAGCTGACGATGGGGGGCTCTGAGGTCGACGCCAATTTCGTGGTCGTGGACGGCGAGCTGTACGCCACCCTCACCCCGAACAAATGGAGCGACTTCGGCAAGGCCGCCGACATCTACGACGTCTCGACCCTCCTGAACCCCGATGCTGGCGTCGCGAACGTGCTGGCGAACTTCACCGACGCCAAGGCCGAAGGGCGCGACACCATCAACGGGCAGAGCGCCATCCGCATCAGCGGAAATGTCTCGGCGGACGCCGTGAACAAGATTGCGTCGTCGTTCAACGCGACGAAGCCGACGCCGAGCACGGTCTGGATTCAGGAGACCGGCGATCATCAGCTGGTCCAGGCCAAGCTGGATAAGAGTCCGGGCAACTCGGTCCAGATGACGTTGTCGAATTGGAACCAGCCGGTGCAGGTCACCAAGCCTCAGGTGAGCTGATGAGCACGCAGGCAGGACGCCGGGTCGCCATCACCGCGGGCAGCCTCGCGGTACTGCTGGGCGCGCTGGACGCCTATGTCGTGGTCACCATCATGCGCGACATCATGACCGATGTCGGCATTCCCGTTAACAAGCTGCAACGCATCACCTGGATCGTCACGATGTACCTGCTGGGCTACATCGCCGCGATGCCGTTGCTGGGCCGCGCGTCCGACCGGTTCGGCCGCAAGCTGTTGCTACAGGCCAGCCTGGCCCTGTTCATCGTCGGCTCGGTGGTCACCGCGCTGTCCGTGCAAATCGGCCAGTGGAACCTGTTCGGCGACGACCCCAACACGGCCTTCCACGCGCTGATCATCGGCCGCACCATCCAGGGTGTGGCCAGCGGCGCGTTGCTGCCCGTGACGCTGGCCCTGGGCGCGGACCTATGGGCGCAGCGCAACCGCGCCGGCGTGCTCGGCGGCATCGGCGCTGCGCAGGAACTCGGCAGCGTGCTGGGTCCGCTGTACGGAATTTTCATCGTCTGGCTGTTCCACGACTGGCGCGACGTCTTCTGGATCAACGTCCCGTTGACGCTGATCGCCATGACGATGATCCAGTTCAGCCTGCCGGCGCACGATCGCAGCGCCGAACCGGAGAAGATCGACCTGGTCGGCGGTGTGCTGCTGGCGGTCGCGTTGGGCCTCGCCGTGGTCGGGCTGTACAACCCCAATCCCGACGGCAAGCAGGTGCTGCCGAGCTACGGGCCGCCGTTGGTGATCGGGGCGGTCGTTGCCGGGGTGGCGTTTTTACTCTGGGAGCGTTTCTCGCGCACCCGGCTGATCAATCCGGCCGGGGTGCGTTTCATGCCGTTCCTGTCCGCGCTGGGGGCGTCGGTGTGCGCCGGCGCGGCGCTGATGGTGACGCTGGTCAATGTGGAACTTTTCGGTCAGGGCGTGCTGCAGATGGACCAGAACCAGGCGGCCGGGTTGCTGCTATGGTTCCTGATCGCCCTGCCGATCGGCGCCGTGCTGGGCGGATGGATCGCCACCCGCGTCGGGGACCGCGCGGTGACGTTCGTCGGACTGCTCATCGCCGCCGGTGGTTACTGGCTGATCCACTACTGGCGGGCCGATCTGATAAACCATCGGCACAACATCTTCGGGCTGTTCAGCGTGCCTGCCGTGCACACGGACCTGCTGGTGGCGGGTATCGGGCTCGGCCTGGTGATCGGCCCACTGTCGGCGGCCGCCCTGCGGGTGGTCCCCGCGGCGCAGCATGGCATCGCCTCGGCGGCCGTGGTGGTGGCCCGGATGACCGGCATGTTGATCGGGGTGGCCGCGCTCAGCGCCTGGGGCCTCTACGAGTTCAACCACATCGTCGCGAGAAAGTCCGCGGAAATCCCACCCAACGCGAGCCTTTTAGAGCGCCTGCTCCGCCAGAAAGACATGTATCTGGACGCATTCGCGGAGATGTACGGCGACATCTTCGCGGTCACCGTGTTTATCTGTGTGATCGGTGCACTGCTGGGCCTGTTGCTCGGCGGCCGGAACCACCACGCCGTCGAGCCAGACGAACCCGAAGTCCTCGAGCAGCCGGCCGCAGCAAACACCGCGCCCACGGCGTGAACCGCTAACGCGACACCAGGCTCAGCACCAGATCCGGACCGACCCGCTCGACGCCGTCGAATTGCCAGCGCAACGCGTGCGTGATGCTGGACACCCCGACATCGTGGACGGCGGCGACGGGACCACCCAGCAGGATCGGCGCGACGTACGCCAAGATGCGGTTGATCGCCCCGGCCCGCAGGAAGGCCCCGGCGAGGGTGGGGCCGCCCTCGATGAGCACGTCGGTGCGATCCGTCAGCGCCTTGATCACTTCCGCGGGATCGTGGGTGCGAATCACCATAGTGCGCGAGTCGTCGTTGAGAACCTTTGCCTCGGGAGGTATTTCACGCATGCCCACCACCACGCGCAGCGGTTGCTTGTCGGCCAGCGAACCGTCCGGCAACCGGGCGGTCAGGGCCGGGTCGTCGGCGAGGACGGTGCCGGTGCCGACCACGATGGCCTCGGCGGCCGCACGGCGACGATGCACGTCCGCGCGCGCGGCCTCGCTGGAGATCCACTGGCTGGAGCCGTCGGCCGCGGCGCTGCGGCCATCGACGCTGCTGGCGTATTTCCATGTCACATGGGGCAGCCCGGTGCGCTGCTTGTGCAGCCACTCCCGCAGCGGCCCGGCGGCCACCTGATCGGCCAGCACGCCCGACCGCACCTGCACGCCCGCCGCCTGCAACCGGCCCGCGCCGCCACCGGCGATCCCGTTCGGATCGGTGACGGCGTAGATCACCGTGCCAACCCTGGCCTCGATCAGAGCGTTCACGCAGGGCGGGGTCTTGCCGTAGTGGTTGCACGGCTCGAGGGTGACCACCGCGATGCCGCCGGCCGCCAAGCCGCCGGCCCGGCGCAACGCTATGACCTCGGCGTGGTCGCCGCCGGCGGGCTGGGTGGCACCGACGCCGACAACCCGGCCTTCGTGGTCCACGATGACGGCGCCGACCGGCGGGTTCGGGTACGTGGTGCCCTTGACCTGGTAGGAGTGTTCGATGGCGAGACGCATCGCCTCGTCGATGCTCTTAACTTGTTCGACGTTCATCGGCCCAGATGCGGCGAGGCGGTGGCTGCCTGTCGACGAAGTGCCTCCACCGCGGCCTCGGGGTCGTCGGCGCCGTACACCGCCGATCCGGCGACGAAGCAGTCGACGCCGGCCTCGGCGGCCTCCTCGATCGTGTCCGCGTTGATGCCGCCGTCGATCTCCACCAGGATGGTCAACTCGCCCGAATCGACCAACTTGCGGACCACACGCACCTTGGCCAGCACGTCGGGGATGAAGCTCTGGCCGCCGAAGCCGGGCTCGACCGACATGACCAGGAAGGTATCGAAGTGCCGCAGGATCTCCAGGTAGGGATCCAACGGGGTCTTCGGTTTGACGCTGATTCCGGCTTTGGCGCCGGCGGCCCGGATGTCGCGGGCCACCCCGACGGGGTTGTCGGTGGCCTCGGCGTGGAAGGTGACGTTGTAGGCGCCCGCTTCGGCGTACGAAGGCGCCCACCGGTCCGGGTTGTCGATCATCAAATGGCAATCCACCGGGATGCGGGTGGCGGCCAGCAGGCTTTCCACCACGGGCAGCCCGATCGTCAGATTCGGCACGAAGTGGCCGTCCATCACGTCGACGTGCAGCCAGTCCGCACCGTTGACGGCGGCCGCTTCGTCGGCGAGCCGGGCGAAATCGGCGGCCAGGATCGACGGTGCTATCAACGGCCCCCTCGAAGTTCCTGTGCTGCGAGGCATGAGCGCCACACTACTGAGATCGGCGCCACGCCTCACGTCACGCGCCGCAGCGCGGCGGCGAACATCGCGTCGGTGCCGTGCCGGTGCGGCCAGAGCTGCACATAGTTCATCGAAGGGCCGCCCGCACTATCCTCGCCGACCGGTTCGAACAACGGCCGGGTGTCCAGCGCGGATACCGGATGACGGCGCAGCGCATCGGCGACCACGCCCGATGTTTCGGCCAGGTGCGGCGAGCAGGTCGCATAGAGCACCACGCCGCCGGGTCGGGTCAGCGCGATCGCGGCGGCCAGCAGCTCACGCTGCAGCCTGGCCAGCTGCGGCACGTCGGCCGGCTGACGCCGCCAGCGCGCCTCGGGCCGGCGGCGCAATGCGCCCAGCCCGGTGCAGGGCACATCGAGGAGCACCCGGTCAAAGCCCGGCTCGAGACCGGTCTGTCGCCCGTCGACCCGCAGCACCTCCACCGGCAGCCCGGAGGTGTTCTGCTCCACCAGGTCCGCGCGACGCGGCGCCGGCTCGACCGCCGTGATCCGGGCCCCGGTCTGCACGCCGAGCGCGGCCAGCAGCGCGGTCTTGCCGCCGGGCCCGGCGCACAGGTCCAGCCAGCGTCCGGTGTCGTCGTCGACCGGCGCCAGCGTCAGCGCCCGGGCCACCAACTGGCTGCCCTCGTCCTGAACCAGAGCCTGTCCGTCGCGCACCGGGGCCAGCTGTCCGGGGTCGCCGCCCGGCAGGTACACCGCATACGGCGAATAGCGGCCGACGCTGCCGTGCACCGTATCGGCCAGTTCGGCGGCGGTGAGTTGGTCCGGGCGGGCCACCAAATGCACCTGCGGCCGTTCGTCGTCGCTTGCCAGTGCCGCGTCGAGTTCTCCTGCCGCCGCGCCCAGCGCGTCGGCGAAGGCCTGGGCGATCCAGCGTGGGTGAGCGTGCACGAACGCGGCATGCCCGATCGGGTCGGCCGACGCATCGGGAGCCAGCTCGGCGACCCAGGACTGCTCGTCTCGCCCGGCGATGGTGCGCAACACACCGTTAACGAAACCCGCTCGCGCCGAATCGAATTCGATGCCGGCCTGTTCGACGGTGGTGGACACCGCCGCGTGCGCGCCGACCCGGGTCCGCAACAGCTGATAGGTGCCGAGCCGCAGCAGATCGAGCAGCACCGGATCGATCGCTTCCGGTGGACGTCCGGCGGCCGCGCCGATGACCGCGTCGAGCAGGCCCATTGTGCGGCAGGTGCCGTAGGTCAGCTCGGTGGCGAATGCGGCGTCGCGGCCGGTGATACCGCGTCGGCGCAGCACTGCGGGCAGCGCCAGGTTGGCGTATGCCTCGCGCTCGCTGACCGCCCGAAGCACTTCGAACGCGGCGCCGCGCGCCGGATCCAGTGGCTTGCGGCGCGGCCCTTTTCTTCGGTTCTGCGGCCGGGGCGCGGTCATGACGCGCGTACCGCGGGATCGAGCCGGGCGCCGCGGGCCCAGTCGGCGGCGTCCATGAGTTTCTTGCCGGGCGGCTGAATCTGGCCCAGCCGCACCGGATCTGAGCCGGTGCCAACCCATACGCTTTTGCGGTCGACGTGAATACCGCCGGGCGGCAAGGGTTCTGGCGGCGTGTCGAGATACACCGGCCCGAGCTTGATGCGCAGGTCGCCGATCACCGTCCAGGCACCCGGGTTGGGAGTGACGGCACGGATCCGGCGCTCGACGACCGGAGCCGGCAGGTCCCACCGCACCCGGGCCTCCTCGACGGTGATCTTCGGTGCCATGCTGACGCCCTCGGTCGGCTGCGGGCGCGGCGCCAGCGTGCCATCGGCGACGCCATCCAGCGTCGTCGACAGCAGTGCCGCACCCGAAAGAGCCAGCCGCTCAAGCAGATCCGCGGCGGTATCGGTCGGCCGGATCGTCTCCGTGACGACACCGTAGACCGGCCCGGAGTCCAGGCTCTTTTCGATCTCGAACGTGGTCGCCCCGGTGACGGTGTCCCCCGCGGCGATGGCGGCCTGCACCGGCGCCGCGCCGCGCCACGCGGGCAGCAGCGAGAAGTGCAAGTTGATCCAGCCGCGCGGCGGCACCGCGAGCAGGCCGTCGCCGAGCAGGGCCCCGTAGGCCACCACCGCGCAACACTCGGGCGCCAGCTCCGCGAGTTCGTCGACGAACTCCGGCGAGTTCGGCCGCGACGGCCGCAAGACCGGAATGCCGCGGTCGAGCGCCTCACGGGCCACCGGTGACGGCGCCGGCTTACCCCGTCGGCCGGAGGCGGCATCGGGTCGGGTCAGCACCGCGGCCACGTCATGCCGGGGCGAGTCGATGAGGCTGCGCAACGCGGGCAGCGCGGGTTCGGGGGTGCCGGCGAAGACGAGGCGCACCGGCCCAGTCTAAGAAGCGTGGCGCAGGCCCACCGACAATGTAGCAGACATTTACTATTTCATATAAATACTATTTCCAGCGGCCATAGGTGCCCTTCGTTCCCAGGAGTTCCCACGACCCTCGACATCGGGCGGGACGATCGGCCAGGCCGCGGAACTCGACGCTCAACTCATCGAGCTCGCGCGCCGGTGCCTGGCCGACGGCGCCATGGGCTGGGAGTACCTGCTCGTCACCGCAACCAAGCGTGAACTCAGACCACCTGAGTTCGGCGCCTGCGGCCCGGTGCCGGACTCAGGGTTTCCACATCCGACTAGATACCGGCGTCAAGGCTGACGTCGGGCTCACCGCCGGCGGCAGTGAACGCCGTCAGCGCCCGCACCAGCCCGTGACGTTCGGCCGGCGGCATCTTTTCCACGATGCCGGCGATCTCGGTACGCCGATGCTCGGTCACCCGCCGGACGACCTCTCGTCCACGCTTGGTCAGCGCGGCGAGCAGTTCGCGTCGCGAGGTGGGGTGTGGCAGACGGTCGATCAGCCCGGCGGAGACCAACCGGTCGACCATCCGGCCGGTGGCCGAGGGTTGCACACCCAACAGGCTTGCCAGCGTGGCGAGGTTGATCGAGCCCCGGTTGGACAAGATCACCAGGGTCCGAAACTGCGGAGTGGTGATCGTCTCGTCGACCTGTGAGATTGAGCGAGCCGATATGGCCAACAGCAGTCGCGACGCCGTCAGCAACGCGTCGGTGATCGCATCCAGCGATTCGCCTGCCGCCGTCGCGCTTTCGGTTGTCATCGCCCCCCTTTTTTTCCGGACCGCTCCCACGGGACCGTCAGGCTGAAAGACACGAGTGTAGCAGGCTCTACTTTCCTATGCACACTATCGCTATAGGGCATGATCGAACCCGCGCTGAGTCCAATCCCGTCATCCGCCAGCGATATTCGGCGGTTGATGAACGGCGCCCCATGCAGGGCAACAAGACGACCGCAGTTTGGCAGCAGTTTGCCGCGATCGCGCTGTTTACCAACTGAGATTGTATGGTCTGCAGGCAAGCTCGCCGAGAGGCTGACCGGTGGGCCGCACCATATTTACCTCCCAGCAGATTTTAAGCTCTCGTTGGTATTGCGTTTGGCCGGTATATTCCCTGGCGCAACGCATTTGACGCATCGCCGCCACGCATGCACCGAGTTTTACCGAAATGTAGAGACCACCCCGCTAGTCGCGTTAGCATCTCCCCTGGCCTACGGTTTCGTAGGTACGTTCGCGGCATCGGGTCTGACGTGTCTTAGGAGGACAGTAAATGTCGTATCTGATCGCGGCGCCAGAGTTCGTGTCGGCGGCGGCAACGGATCTGGCGAACATCGGGGAGACGATCAGCCAAGCCAACGCAACAGCGGCGTCACCCACCTCGAGCGTGCTGGCCGCCGGCGCAGACGAGGTCTCGGCCGCTATCTCGTCACTGTTCGGCGCCCACGCACAGGCCTACCAGGCGTTGAGCACCCAAGCGGCGTCGTTCCATCAGCAATTCGTGCGGCTGCTCAACGGCGGCGCGGCACAGTACGCCCACACCGAAGCCGCCAACGCGCAACAAGCCGCGCTCAGCGCGATCAACTCCCCCGTCGAGGACCTGACAGGGCGTCCGCTGATCGGCAACGGGGCCAACGGGACGGCGACCAACCCCAACGGCGCTGCCGGGGGAATTCTGTTCGGCAACGGCGGCAACGGCTTCTCCGAACCCGCGGGCAGCACCCTCAATGGCGGAAACGGCGGGAATGGCGGCTTCATTGGCAGCGGGGGCGCCGGCGGAGCCGGCGCCCATGGCGGCGCCGGCGGTAACGCCGGGCTTATTGGCCACGGGGGCGCCGGCGGCCTCGCCGGAGCCAAGACCGGCGCTGTAGGCGGTGCCGGAGGCGCGGGCGGGGTGTGGATCGGTAACGGCGGCCTCGGCGGGTCCGTCACGAACAGCGGCACCGGCGGGGCCGGCGGCCAGGGCGGCTTGATCTTTGGCGATGGGGGCGCCGGCGGGTCCGTCGGGGGCAGCGGCACCGGCGGCGCCGGCGGCTTCGCCATATCTGGCAATGGAGGCAACGGTGGGTCCGTCAACAGTGGCACTGGCGGCGCCGGCGGTGGCGCCGGTTTATGGGGCAATGGCGGCGCCGGTGGCAATCAAACTGGCGGCGGAAACACCGGCGCCGGCGGCGCTGGCGGCAACGGCGGGCTGTATGTCGGCAACGGCGGTGCCGGCGGGTCAGCTAACGCAACGTACTCGGGAACGGGCACCAAACCTTCAGGCGGCAACGGCGGCAGCGCCACCCTGATCGGCAATGGCGGCGACGGTGGCAACGTTGGAACCGGTGGCACACCGGGTACCGGAGGCACCGGCGGCCTCGGCGGCGAAGTTGGTCTTGGCAAGAACGGGGCCAACGGCGAAGTCATCTAGCGCGCTATCCGACGTGGAGCGGGTCGATCTGTACCCGCGCCGGGTCGTGGGTTTGCCGCGCACTGAGCACCCCCACGCCGCGGCGTAACGCCGCCGCGAGGGCAAGGCCCTGCTCGCGTCGGACCCGCACGAGCATCCTGATGACCGACACGCCAGCCGGGATGCCCGCGGGGCGGCGCACGCCCGGCGGCAGATCGACCGGGCCGAGCACGTCGGCGTGCTCGGGCAAGCGGGCCTCCGCCAGGAGGGCAGTCACGGCGCCAGCAGGGCCATCCACGGCCGCCATGTGCACACTCGGCGGCAGGCCGACCTCGGTGCGGGCCGCCAGGTCAGCCTCCGCGTGGCCGACCGGATCCCACCGGATCAGCGATTGCACCGTCGGGATGGACGCGTCGGCGACTATCGTCACCACCCCGCCCTCGCCCCGGGCCCGCACCAGTGCGGCCGCGGACATCCAGCGCCACAGGGCGTCCTCGGCGGCGCGCAGGTCCTGCCGGCCCAGCAGCGCCCAGGTGTCCAGCAGCAGTGCCGCGCCGTAGCCGCCCGAGGCGTGCGGTTCGGCCCCCGGGGTGGCGACGACCAGGGCCGGCCGGGCGCCGACCTCCGTGACGATGGCCTCACCCGCCGAGGTGACCACGGGCGTACCGGGGAAGGCCCGGCCGAGTTCTTCGGCGGTGCGCCTGGCCCCGACGACGACCGCGCGCACCGCCTCCGACCCACAGCGCGCACAGCGCAGGGTCGGTTCGGCGCGGCCGCACCAGCGGCACACGGCACCCGGTCCACGTTCTTGCAGCGACCCCGCTAGTGACAAGGGTCCCGTGCAGTGCCGACAACGGGCGATGCTGCGGCAGCGCCCGCAGGCCAGCGAGGGTACGTAACCGCGCCGCGGCACCTGCACCAGCACCGGTGCTCCGGCATCGAGCGCGGAGCGGGCGGCCCGCAGCGCGATGGACGGCAGGCGCGCGGTACGCGCCGCCGGGTCGCGTTCCTCGGCGTACCCGCTGTCGTCCAGGGCCACCACCCGCGGGGTACGGGCGCGAACCACCGGCCGCGCCGCCACCACGTCGTGCGCCCACCCGCTGCGCACCAACGCGTGGGCTTCGGCGGTTCGGGAGTAGCCGCCGATCAGCGCGGCGCACCGCGCCTGATGCGCGCGCAGCATCGCCACCTCGCGGGCATGCGGATACGGCGCCCGCGGCTCGACCAGGGTGTCGTCGGAGTCGGCCCACACCATGACCAGCCCCAGATCGCTCAGCGGAGCGAATACCGCGCTGCGGGTGCCGATCACCAGTCGGGCGCTGCCGCGCAGCGCCGCCAGCCATCGCCGGTAGCGGGCAGCCGGCCCCAGGCCGGCCGAGAGTGCCACCACGCTGTGTTCGTCGATGCGGGTCGTCGCGGCCTGCCACAGCGTGTCCAGGTCACGCTGGTCGGGCACGATCGCCAGCGCCGCGCGCCCCGCACGGACGGTCTGCGCCGCGGCCTCGGCAAATCGGTCCGCCCACGGCTCGCCCGGCAGGACCTGCCAGACGGCGCGGGCGGCACGTGACTCGGCCAGGGCGGCCAAGAACTGTTCCCCGCGACGGCCGTAAACCTCCCAGCCCGACGGGTCGACCGGCGCGGGAACCAGCTGGGTCAACGGCGCCGGCGCCGGCGCGGGTTCGCGCTCGACCCTGGCGTGACGGGCCGGCACCGCGAGCCGCAACACGTCCGGCCGGGTGCCGGCGTAGCGAGCGGCCACCGCGTCGACCAGTCGGCGGATTTCCGCGGTGAGCACCGGCTCGGCGGACACCACACGATCGAGCCAGCCCAGCTTGCCGGTGTGATCGGTGTCGTTGCGGCGCTCCAGGATGAACCCGTCGACGAGCCGGCCGTGAAACCGCACCCGCACCCGCACCCCCGGCTGGGCATCGTCGGACTGCTCGGCGGACACCAGGTAGTCGAACTCGCGATCCAGGTGCGGCACCGACAGCATCGGCAGCACGCGGGCGATCGGCTCCACCTCGACGGGCGTGCGCCCTTTCTGGGTCACGGCCCACGCCCGAATATGTTGTCAGACAACGACAATTAGCCCTCGGCCAGCTCAGCCGGCTCGGTGGACTCGGCGGGCTCGCTGTGCACGTCCCCTCGACCGAAGAAGAACCCGGCCGTGATGAGGATCTCGGCCGCGGCGTAAAACCACCAGATCGGCACCGCCAGTGCGTCGTTGCTCAGGATGAACCGGCCGATGGCGATCATCGAATCCGACGCCGCGAAACACACCGCGCCCAGCGCGGTCCAGATCGTCGGCAACCGTGCCAACAACGCCGCGCAGACCATAGCGGACAACACGACGATGTAGACCGTCACCGGAATCGTCAGCTTTTCGGCACCCAGGTGGGGCCAGAACCATACCAACAGCCCCGTGGCGGCAAGGCACATCGCGACAACGGCGGCGATCCGCACACGCGACGGCCGTGCATTGGTCGCTAGAGGGACCAGGGGAAGTAGTGCACCCAGAAAACACAAGTGCGCCAACAGAAACGCCCCCAGCCCAAACACGAATGACTGTGGCCACCACGGGATCGCCAACAGCCAGTCGCCGACGGCCGATAACAGCAGGGCCGGCATGAGCCACCGGCGCTCGCGGACGATGGGGTGCGCGACCGCGGCGATAGTCAACAGCACCGCCATCGACGCCTTGAACGGCGGCTGCAGCATCCAATGCCCGGTCAGCTCCGTTGCCGGCGGGGAGCGCAACGCGATTACGGTCAGGTACACGCCGTAGGCGATCGCCGCCCAGCCGGCGACCACCCAAGCTCCGGCAACCAGGCGGGGTGCGTACGGTACCTCCATGCCCAGTTTGGACAACATAGCCGACGAAAACCCGACGATCGACCCCATCCTGCTGAAGGTACTGGATGCGGTTCCGTTCCGGCTATCCACCGAGGACGGAATCGGCGCGGCCAGGCAGCGATTGCGCGATCTGCCACGCCGTCGGGTGCACCCCGAACTGCGGGTGGAAGACCGTGACATCGACGGTCCGGCAGGCCCCATCGGGGTCCGGATCTATTGGCCGCCAACCCATTCTGATGGCAGCGCGGAAAGCTCCGGGCCGCCGGTGGTGGTGTTTTTCCACGGCGGCGGCTTCGTGATGGGCGACCTCGACACGCACGACGGCACCTGCCGCCAGCATGCCGTCGGCGCCGACGCGGTCGTGGTGTCCGTCGACTACCGGTTGGCACCCGAGCACCCCTACCCCGCCGCTGTCGAAGACGCTTGGGCCGCAACGCTATGGGTCGCTGAGCATGCGTCGGAGCTCGGCTCCGGGACAGGCACCGCCGCTACCCGGATAGCCGTCGCCGGTGATTCGGCGGGCGGAACGATCGCCGCGGTCATGGCACAGCAAGCCCGCGATAATCCCGACTGGGCCGGTGCGCCTCTCGCCTTCCAGCTGTTGTGGTATCCCTCCACGCTGTGGGACCCGTCGCTGCCGTCGTTCACCGAAAACGCCAATGCGGTCATCCTCGGCGCCAAGGCCATCGCCGACTTCTCCCGTTGGTACGCAGGCGAAATCGACATGTCCAACCCGCCGCCGGGAATGGCGCCGGGGCGCGCGCAAAACCTGGCCGGCCTGGCGCCCGCCTACATCGGCGTCGCCGGCCACGACCCGCTGCGCGACGACGGCATCCGCTACGGCGAGCTGTTGGCCGCCGCCGATGTCCCCGTCGAGGTGCACAACGCCGAGACATTGGTGCACGGCTACGTCGGCTATGCCGGTGTGGTGCCCGCCGCCACTGCCGCGCTGGACCGCGGGCTGGCGGCGTTGCGGGCGGCGCTGTACGGGTAGTTGCGGTGCTGCGTACGGTGAGTCCATGACGCAGCCCACCAGCACCCGGCCAAGCATCGATCCGACGCTGAAATCGCTGCTCGACGCATTCCCGCTGACCTTCAAGGCGGCCGACGGCGCCGAGGTGGCACGCGAGAAGCTGCGGCTGCTGAAGGCGCCCCCGGAAATGCTGCCCCAGGTACGCATCGAGGAACGGGCCGTCGGATATGGCGACCTCACCGACGTTCCGGTGCGGATCTACTGGCCACCCATCGCGGCCCACGACAACCTGCCGGTGGTGGTCTTCTATCACGGCGGCGGCTGGTGCCTCGGTGATCTGGACACCCACGACCCGGTCGCCCGCGCCCACGCCGTCGAGGGGGAGGCCATCGTGGTGTCGGTCGACTACCGGCTCGCGCCGGAGCATCCGTTCCCCGCCGGGATCGACGACAGCTGGGCGGCATTGCGCTGGGTCGGCGAACACGCCGCCGAGCTGGGCGGTGACCCGGACCGGATCGCTGTCGCCGGTGACTCCGCGGGCGGCAACATCTCGGCGGTGATGACACAGCTGGCCCGCGATAACGGCGGGCCGTCGTTGGTGTTCCAGCTGCTGTGGTATCCGTCGCTCACGGCCGACCTGTCGCTGCCGTCCTACACCGAGAATGCCAATGCACCCATGCTGGACAGCGACGTCATCGAAGCGTTCGTGAGCTGGTACGTGCCGGGCCTAGACATCAGCGACCCCAAAGCGCTGCCCACCACGCTGGCCCCGGCCAACGCCGCCGACCTGTCCGGCTTGCCGCCCGCCTTCATCGGCACCGCCGGCCATGACCCGGTGCGCGACGACGGGGCCCGGTACGCCGAGCTGCTGCACGCCGCCGGCGTACCCGTGGAGTTGAGCAACGAGCCGACCATGGCGCATGGCTACGCCAGCTTCGCGTTGGTGGTGCCCGCCGCCGCCGAGGCCACCAACCGCGGATTGGTAGCGCTCAAAAAGGCTCTGCACTCCTAGGCATCCCAGACCTGATCGCGAGGAGCCGCCCATGAGCACCACGCCCGACTACCACGTGCTGATCGTCGGTGCCGGATTCTCCGGCATCGGCGCCGCCATCGAGCTCGACCGCGCGGGATTCACCGATTTCGTCTTGCTCGAAGCCGGCGACGGCGTGGGTGGCACCTGGCATTGGAACACGTATCCCGGTATCGCCGTGGACATTCCGTCGTTCTCGTACCAGTTCTCCTTTGAGCAGAGCCGCCACTGGTCGCGGACCTACGCACCGGGTCGTGAGCTCAAGGCCTACGCCGAACACTGCGTCGACAAGTACGGCATCCGGTCGCGAATCCGGTTCAATACCAAGGTCATTTCTACCGAATTCGACGAAGAACGTGAGCTATGGCGGGTGCAGACCGACCCGGGCGGAGAAGTCACCGCCAGGTTTGTCATCAGCGCCAGCGGTGTGCTGACCGTGCCTAACCTGCCCGACATCGACGGGGTGGACTCCTTCGCCGGCATCACCATGCACACCGCGCGGTGGGATCACGGCCGGGACCTGACCGGCAAGCGCGTCGCCATCATCGGCACCGGCGCCTCGGCCGTCCAAGTCATCCCCGAGATCGCGCCAATTGTGGAGCATCTGACGGTATTTCAGCGCACCCCGATCTGGTGCTTCCCCAAGTTCGACGTCCCGCTGCCGGCGGCGGCCCGCTGGGCAATGCGGATTCCCGGCGGCAAGGTGCTGCAGCGGCTGCTCAGCCAGGCGTTCGTCGAGGTGACATTCCCGATCTCGGCGCAGTACTTCACGGTGATTCCGCTGGCCAAACGAATGGCGTCGGTGGGTCGCAGATATTTGCGACAACAGGTCGACGATCCCGGGGTGCGCGAGCAACTCACCCCGCGCTACGCGGTGGGCTGCAAACGGCCCGGCTTCCACAACGGCTACCTGGCCACGTTCAACCGCGACAACGTGCGACTGGTCACCGAGCCCATCGGCAAGATCACACCATCGGCGGTGGCCACCATGGATGGCGAGAACCATGAAGTCGACGTGCTGATACTGGCGACCGGCTTCAAGGTGATGGACACCGACAACGTCCCCACCTACGCCGTCACCGGAACCGGCGGCCGGTCCTTGAGCCGGTTCTGGGACGAGCAGCGATTGCAGGCCTACGAGGGCGTCAGCGTTCCCGGTTTCCCGAACATGTTCACCGTGTTCGGCCCGTACGGCTACGTCGGCTCGTCGTATTTCGCGCTCATCGAGACGCAGACCCACCACATCGTGCGCTGCCTGAAGCGGGCCCGGCGCGACGGCGCCACCCGGGTGGAGGTGACCGAAGAGGCCAACGCCCGCTACTTCGCCGAGATGATGCGCAAGCGCCACCGGCAGATCTTCTGGCAGGACAGTTGCCGGCTGGCCAACAGTTACTATTTCGACAAGAACGGCGACGTGCCGCTGCGCCCAACCACGACGGTGGAGGCCTACTGGCGGAGTCGGCGTTTCGATCTGGAGGACTATCGATTCACCGGATAGGACGTCAGAACCGCATCCAAACCGCAGTTCACGCGGTGTTTGTTCAGACGCCCCGCGTTGGCCGTAAAGCTCCCTAGCGCCGGGCGTCCATCACGACCAGTCGGGCAAATGGCGCCAACTGGTGAAGAAACTTCGCGAATAACGGGTCGCACCACTGCAAATCGAGGTGCGACAACAAGCCTTGGACCATCAGCAAGTCCACCGGGCCGTCGCCGATCACCTGGTACGCGATGGACCACCACTATCCGCATACTGAGTCACCGGAGGCATGGCGACACCCCGGCCCTTCGGTCAGGCCCGCTGTTCGGGTATCACCGCGTGACCGGGGCGACGCGGGCAATCCCACGCAGGATCCACGGGGTCCGCCTGGCCATCACCGCCACGGCGCGATCCGAACGGCGCATCGCGGTTCGAGGACCGGGGGTGGGCGTTGAGGCCAGTTGCGCCTCGGGCGACCCGGGCCGGGGGCCGTCGCGCTCGACCGCCAGGAGTTGCCAGGAGCCGGGCACGCCACGCAACTCGACGCCGCCACGGTCCTCGAAGCCCGTGCCCGAGCCGACGACCAGGTCACGCACGGTGCGCGAGACGAGGATTTCCCCGCCCCCGGCGTGGCGGAGGATGCGCGCCGCGATGTGGACGGCGATCCCGCCGATGTCGCCGTCGAGCAGTTCGCACTCGCCGGTGTGGATGCCGGCGCGGACCTCAATACCCAGCGCCCGGACCTCGGCGCGCAACGCCTCGGCGCAGCGGATGGCCTGCGTCGGGCCGTCAAACGTGGCGAGGTGCCCGTCGCCGGTGCTCTTGACCACCGTCCCGTCGAATCGATTCGTGAGTTCGGCGGTGATCTCATCAAAGCGCTGGAGTACCGCGCGCCACCGCTCGTCGCCCGCTGCCGCGGCGTGTGCTGTCGAGGCGACCATGTCGGTGAACAACACGGTGCGCAGCGCCCGATGCGACTGCGACCGTGCGGCGTGGCTGCCGGTGAGGAACTCCTCGATCCCGCTCAGGATCTTGTCGGGCTCGGTTAAGAAGGGTGCGTGGTCCACACCCTCGACCTCCAGGTACTGCGCGCTCGGGATGTGGTCGGCGAGATACCGGCCGCCCTGCACCGGAACCGCGGGGTCCTCGCGGGCATGGATAACCAGAGTGGGCGCGGTGAGCGTCGGCAGGATCGGCCGTACGTCGATCAGAAACGCCGCTTCGAATGACGCCCGCGCCATTCCCGGGCTCGCGCTCATGCGCTCACACATCGCGAGCTGGCGTACCGACCGGACCGACGGCGCGCTGATGCTGGCTGCCACACCGCTGCCCCACCCGGAGCGGACGGCGCGGCCGGCTTTTTGGAAGCGGGCGAGCTGCTCAATCGACGGCGTGTAGTCCTCACCCAGCTCGGCAAGGAAGCGCGCCCGCAACTCGGCCGGGTCGCGATCCATGTCGTCCCAACCCGCGAAGCCCCAGTACGGAACCGTGCCGGCAAGGATCAGTGCCCGCACTCGCTCCGGCCGTGCTGCCGCGAACATCATGGCGACCGGTCCACCGTCACTCAGGCCGGCGACGACGGCCTGTCCGAAGCCGACCGCATCCATCACAGCCTCGATCTCGGCCGCTCGATCCTCCAGCGTTCGAACTTTTGGCACCGGGTCGGACAGCCCGACCCCGGCCTTGTCGAACAGGGCAACGCGACAGAACGTGCCGAGCTGCTCAATGAACGCTTTGAATTGGGGGAGGGTCCAGGCCAGCTCAATGTGGCTGACGAACGGCCCGACGACGACCAGGTCGACCGGCCCGTCGCCGAACACCTGATACGCCAGGCTGAGGTCGCCGCACGATGCGTACAACGTTTCTGTCAAGCGCTACAACTCCCTAGTTCGGGCGCAGTTGCGCGCCGCTGGATAGAGCCCCGCCTGGCACCTAATGTATGTGGGGCGTCTTGTGACGCCAATCATGCATCGGTTATTACGCTTTGCCACGAGTAATCAACTACTCCATCAGTGGGTTTCTCCCGGCGCCGCCGAGGGTGGGCAGGCCCAGCCGCATCCTGCAGCGCTGGGGCGGGTTCCACGCAAGGTAAAGCACGCTTTTGGGGTTTCTGCGCGAATACTGATTTTGTAGCCGAGTTTGAGGAGTTGGCGCTCGCACGTTGGGATGTGGATGCGGCTACGGTTTGCATGTCAAATCGGCTGCCCGGTAATCGCCAGACTGATCATATTGAGAATTTCGAGGATTATGGCGAAAGGAATCGCAACGGCGAAAATGGAAAGAAAGGCGATGCCGCCGAGTAGTGAATTACCGTTCCCCAAGGCGATCTGGACCAACGCCTGGTGGGCATGCTGAGAGAACAGTTGCGCAATACCCGCCGATACCTCATCGGCGGCCGCGGGCATCACTTCGACCGTCGGGGCCGCCACCGCCATGTGCGCCGTATTGAGCGTCGAACCAATAGTCGCCAAATCCGTTGACGCTGCCTCAATCATCTCCGGGGCCGCGATCACATACGCCACGTCTGTCCTTCCACCCGGTCATTGCAGAAACGATCGGGCTAGGCAAAAGCATCGCGGAAACCGGCCAGGCTCCATCAGGGGCTTTTCGCCGCTCATAGACGATTCATAGAAAGGCGGCCGCGCCGCGCACGAGGAGGGCAGGCGGCCGATCAACTTGTCAGGCGCGAACGAGGGCGAGTTACCTTGGCCTTGATTCGGCAAACCGACGTTGTGCAGAGAACCGCCGCAGTGACCACGTGGAAAGGAAAGTGAAAATGAAACCACCGCACAACGATTCCATCTGGCCCGACGACACCCGTCGCGCCGCCGTGACGCTTGCGCTTGCCGCAGCGACCAACAGCGACATGCAGTTCCACGACGTGATCGACTCGATCAATGACGCGCACGACAGCGGGCGGCCCCTGCAGTTCGTGATGGAGTTGATCCGGCTGCTAACCGCCGGTTCGGAGGAGCAGTTCAACACACCCGATACCGCTGCGGCTTACCGACAGATGGCGGCAGAAGCCCAGGCGTATGAAGACGACATGCGCCTGCGCAGAGAATGGAGGAACGATGGACCACACCCACGAAGGTAGGTAACACTACGGCTGAATTGGTCCAGGTCCTAAGGTGTATATCCCGTTGCACCACATAGTGATTCGTGACGCTAGGAGACCTCGGGTGGCGAAGGAGTTTTCGCGTATCGACGAGTCTCTCCGCGAGTTCATCGGCGAACAGGCCATGTTCTTAGTCGCCACCGCCCCCCCACGGAAGGTGGGCGAATCAACCTCTCCCCCAAGGGATATAGCGATACGTTCGCGGTGATCGACGACCACACCGTCGCCTATCTCGATCTGTTCGGCAGCGGCGTCGATACCATCGCACACCTGCGTGACAACGGCCGGATCACACTCATGTTCTGCTCGTTCACCCGCAACCCGCGGATCTTGCGACTGTTCGGCACCGGACGGGTCCTTCGCCCCGATGATGCCGAGTTCGAGAGTCTCAGAACGCATTTCGCGGAGCTGCACCCGGGTACTCGGGCCGCGATCGTGGTCGATGTGGAACGGATCGCCGACGCCTGCGGATACGCGGTGCCTTACTACGAACTCGTCGACGAACGACCCGTGCTTCGGCGAGCAGACGCAAAAGCCCCCGCACGCTCGGCGTGTCGGGGACTTTTGCGACTGCTCGCGAGAGTTAAATCGCTAAATCGCGCGCTTGAGGTCGTCGACCTTGTCGAGCCGCTCCCAGGGCAGGTCGATGTCGGTGCGGCCGAAGTGCCCGTAGGCGGCGGTCTGCGCGTAGATCGGCCGCAGCAGGTCCAGGTCGCGGATGATCGCGCCGGGCCGCAGGTCGAACACCTCGGGCACGATCTTCTCGATCTTGACCGGGTCGACAATCGCGGTCCCGAAGGTCTCGATGAACAGGCCCACCGGGGCCGCCTTGCCGATGGCATAGGCCACCTGCACCTCGACCCGCTCCGCCAGCCCGGCGGCGACGATGTTCTTGGCCACCCAGCGCATCGCGTAGGCCGCGGACCGGTCCACCTTGGACGGATCCTTGCCGGAGAAGGCGCCGCCGCCGTGGCGGGCCCAGCCGCCGTAAGTGTCGACGATGATCTTGCGGCCGGTCAGCCCCGCGTCGCCCATCGGGCCGCCGAGGACGAACTTGCCGGTCGGGTTCACCAGCACCCGCGTCGACGACGAGTCCAGGGTGTCGTGGGCGAGGTCCGCCAGGACGGTCTTAAGCACTTGCTCCCGGATGTCGGGGTCCAGCGTCTTCACCAGGTCGATGCCGTCCGCGTGCTGGGTGGAGACCACCACGGTGTCCAGTCGCACCGGGACATCGTCCTCGTACTCGATGGTGACCTGCGTCTTGCCGTCCGGGCGCAGGTAGGGCAGCGTCCCGTTCTTACGTACCTCGGTCAGCCGCCGTGACAGCCGGTGCGCCAGCGCGATGGGCAGCGGCATCAGTTCGGGAGTGTCGTTGATCGCGTAGCCGAACATCAGGCCCTGGTCGCCGGCGCCCTGGGAGTCGAGCGGGTCCGCGGCACCCTCGACGCGCGCCTCGTGGGCGGTATCCACACCCTGGGCGATGTCGGGCGACTGCGCGCCGATGCCGATGTTCACCCCGCACGACGCCCCGTCGAAGCCCTTGTCCGACGAGTCGTAGCCGATGTCGAGGATGCGCGCGCGGACGGTGTTGGTGATGTCGGCGAACGCTGATTTGGCCGCCGTGGTCACCTCGCCGACCACGTGCACCTGCCCGGTGGTTACCAGCGTCTCGACCGCGACACGTGAGCGGGGGTCCTCCGCCAACAGCGCGTCGAGGACCGAGTCGCTGATCGCGTCACAGATCTTGTCGGGATGTCCCTCGGTCACCGACTCACTGGTAAACAGCCGACCGTTCTCGCTCACCCTGTCATCCTTCCGTACTCCGTAAACTTAGATAGTCGAAACATTTTAGACGCCTCTCACCGAACCGGTTCGGCCGGGGCGTGCGCAACTCTCTCGAGGCCGTTATCCGCCATCACCGTGCAGGAACGCGACGATCGCGTCCACAATACGACTGGCCATCGCCGTCTTGGACCCGTGCTGCAGCGCGGACTCGGTGCCGTCGGCCGCCAACAGCCAGCCGTCGTTGCTATCCACCTCAAACGCCCGGCCGTCGCCCACCGCGTTGACGACCAACAGGTCACAGCCCTTGCGGCGCAGCTTCGCCCGAGCGTGGAACAGCACGTCCCCGTTGGCGTCGCCGGTCTCGGCAGCGAACCCCACGATGGCGCGCATGTTGGGCAGCTCCCCGTGGGCGCGCGCCCGCACCGCGCCGGCCAGCACGTCGTCGTTGCGCACCAACTCGATCGTCGGCGCATCGTCGCGACTATCCGGGCCTTTTTTGATCTTGGCGGCCGAAACCTGCGCGGGACGGAAGTCGGCGACGGCCGCCGCCATCACCAGCACGTCCGCGTCGGGGGCGTGCTTGGACACCGCGTTCCCGAGTTGTTCGGCCGAGCTGACGTGCGCCACGTCGACGCCGGCCGGGTCGATGAGGCCAGCGGTGTGCCCGGCGATCAGCGTGACCTGGGCGCCGCGCTGGGCGGCGACCCGCGCTACGGCATAGCCCTGCTTGCCCGAGCTGCGGTTGCCGATGAAGCGCACCGGATCGATGGCCTCGCGGGTGCCGCCGGCGGTGACCAGGACCTTGCGGCCGGCCAGGTCGTAGGGCAGGGCGTCGTGGCGCTCCAGCAGTAGGTGGGCCAGGGTGGTGATCTCCTCGGCCTCGGGTAGCCGGCCGGGCCCGCTGTCAGTGCCGGTGAGCCGCCCGAATGCGGGTTCCAGCACCACAGCACCCCGGCGGCGCAGCGTGGCCACATTGTCGACGGTGGCCGGGTGCAACCACATCTCGGTGTGCATCGCCGGCGCGAACATCACCGGGCAACGCGCGGTGAGCAGGGTCGCGGTCAGCAGATCGTCGGCGCGACCGGCAACGGCCCGGGCCAACGTGTCGGCCGTGGCCGGAGCGACCACGACCAGGTCGGCCTGCTGGCCAAGACGAACGTGCGGCACCTCGGGAACATCAGCGAAGACGTCCGTGTGCACGGGCTGACCGGAGAGCGCCTCAAAGGTGGCGGCCCCGACGAAGCGCAACGCGGATTCGGTCGGGATGACCCGGACCTCGTGCCCGGCCTCGGCGAGCTGGCGAACGACGGTGCACGCCTTGTAGGCGGCGATGCCCCCTGAGACGCCGACAATGACCCGTTTTGGGATCCCCTTGCGGTCCATCAGGGCCCGGCCTGTTACTCGCCCTCGGTGTGCTCGAGCAGATCGGAGTGGATCTCGCGCAACGCGATGGACAGCGGCTTCTCCTGCAGTCCGGGCTCGACCAGCGGGCCGACGTACTCGAGGATGCCCTCACCCAGCTGGTTGTAGTAGTCGTTGATCTGTCGGGCCCGCTTGGCCGCGTAGATCACCAGCGCGTACTTGCTCGATACCCGCTCCAGCAGCTCGTCGATGGGCGGGTTGGTGATGCCCAGCGGGGTGTCGTAGGCGCCCTGCCCACCGGCGGACGGATCGAATTGATCCACGGCGGGGATGGCGGCCAGCGACGCGTCGGACTGCGGAATACTCACGTGCAAAATCTCCTGGCGACGTAGCGGGATGGGATTAAGGGGCTCGAGATTGGTGTAACTGCGCTGGCTCGGCTCACTTGAGGGGGTCCGGTGCAGTTTCCACCAGCAAGGATACCAATTCGGCGCACGCAGACTCTAATCGCGTGTTCACGACGACCTCGTCGAAGTCGTCCTGGGCGGCCAATTCGGTGCGCGCGGTGTCCAGCCGGCGCCCCATCGCCTCGGGTGTCTCGGTGCCCCGCGCGATCAGCCGGGCTTCGAGGTCCTCCCAGCTCGGCGGCGCCAGAAAGACGGTCATGACCTCGGGCATCGCCATCTTGACCGCCCTGGCACCGGCCAGGTCGACCTCGATCAGCACCGGAAGACCGGCGGCGATGGCGGCCTGCACGGGCTCGGCCAGGGTGCCCGACCGCTGCAGCCCGCCGTGGATCTCGGCCCACTCCAGCAGGGCGCCCTGGTCGATCAGTTGCTGGAAGCGGGTGGGGCTGACGAAGTGGTAGTCGACGCCGTCGACCTCGCCCGGCCGCGGCGCGCGCGTGGTGACCGAGACGCTGAAGTGCAGGTTCGGAATGCGCTCGCGCAGACACCGGACCACGCTGGACTTACCGACCGCTGAGGGACCGGACAGCACGACGACACGTCCTCTGCCCGGTCCCCGGCCGGCGCTCACAGGCGCTGTTGGGTCGGCGGGGTTAGGAGCCGAACTTTTCCAGCAGTGCCTTGCGCTGACGATCGCCGAGGCCGCGCAGACGGCGGGTCGGTGCGATCTCGAGCTCGGTCATGATTTCCTGCGCCTTGACCTTGCCCACCTTCGGCAGGGCCTCGAGCAGCGCAGATACCTTCATTTTGCCCAGGACTTCGTCTTTCTCGGCGTCCTTGAGCACCTGGGTGAGGTTGGTGCCGCCGCGCTTGAGCCGATCCTTGAGCTCAGCTCTTGCTCGACGTGCGGCAGCAGCCTTCTCCAACGCGGCAGCGCGCTGCTCGTCAGTCAACTGGGGAAGGGCCACGATTCCTCCGTCTCTCATCGATAGCAATCGATCTTTGTTTATCTCAGCCGGGGTACTCCAGCCAGCGGGAACGACCGTACTCACGCTTCCTGACGAAATCTAACCCGACCCCCCGATTTTGGGGACAAATGTCCAGCATGAGCCCGGCGCGGGCACGGCGCGGGCCACCAGCCAGCGGCCGTCAGGGCGCCATTCGCGGCGGTCTTACAACGCGACGTGCCGACCGCGTCGGGTGCGGTTTGTGGACCCGAGAATGGGCTTTTACCTGCGGTTTTCCCGCTGGCGGGTGGGTGGTGCGTCCGTGCGCCGACGGGCCGGTGTCGATGTCTGGGTTTGCGCGGGGTGGGCGGCCCCGAGCCCTGATGCTGCCCGTGCTGGGGATCACGGATTTTCGTTGCGTGTCGCGCGTGTCGCGCGCGGCGCCCGTCAAGCGAGATAAGCGACGGCTTCGAGCAGCCGCTCGCCCGCCGCCCGCAGTTCCGGCACGCCCGGGCCGGCCCGCAGCACCTCGCGTGACACCGCGGGCAACAGCTGGCCCGGCGCCGCTCCACCCAGGCCGGCGAGCTGCTCAGGCCGCCCGCCCTGCGCCCCGATGCCCGGCACCAGCACCGGTCCGCCGAGAGCGGACACATCGGGTGGCTTGAGGGTGGTCGCTCCAACGACCACGCCGACGGAGCCGGGCTCCCCCGGATTCGCGCTTTGGCTGGCGCTCTTGTTGATCACCGCCGCCTGGTCGACGATCAGCTGCGCGACCGTGCGCTCGTCGAACCGGGCCTGCTGCACGGTCGCGCCCTCCGGGTTGGAGGATGCGGCCACCACGAACACCCCCCGGTCATGCGCCGCGGCGGTCTCCAGCAGCGGCCGCAGCGAGCCGAACCCCAGATACGGCGACGCCGTCACCGCGTCGGCGGCCAGCGGCGAGTCGCCGGCCCAGGCGGCGGCGTAGGCCGCCATGGTCGTCCCGATGTCGCCCCGCTTGGCGTCGGCCAGCACCAGCACCCCGGCGTCGCGCAGCGCGCCGATGGTTCGTTCCAGCACCGCGTACCCGAGGGCGCCGTAGGCCTCGAAGAACGCCACCTGTGGTTTGACGACCGCGAAACCGGCGAAGGCCTCGATGCAGCTGTCGCAGAACGCGGCCAGCCCGTCGGCGTTCGTGGGCAGGCCCCACGCCGTCAGCAGCTCGGGATGGGGGTCGATGCCCAGGCACAACGGCCCGCGGCGGAGCCTCGCCTCGGCCAGCCGGGCACCGAACCCGGTCACTGTGCACTCCCGGCGCCTTGCGCCTCAATCACGCTGTGCAGCTCCTGCAACGACCGCACCCCGATGTCGCCGCGGATCCCCGCTTCGATGCCCTGCACGGCGGCCGACGCGCCCTGCACTGTGGTGATGCAGGGGATGTTGGCGGCCACCGCGGCCGAGCGGATCTCGTAGCCGTCGATGCGCGGTCCGGAGTTCCCGAAGGGGGTGTTGATCACCATGTCAACCTCGCCGGCCCTGATCGCTTCGACGGCCGACATCTCGGGACGACCCGGCTGCGGTTCCTCGAAATGCTTGCGCACCTCTTCGCACGGAATCCCGTTGCGGCGCAACATCTCTGCCGTTCCTTCGGTGGCCAGCACGCGGAAACCCAAGTCGGCCAGTCGTTTAACCGGAAACACCAGCGACCGCTTGTCCCGGTTGGCGACGGACACGAATATGGTGCCTTCGGCCGGCAACGACCCGTAGGCGGCGGTCTGGCTCTTGGCGAATGCGGTGCCGAAGTCGCGGTCGATGCCCATCACCTCGCCGGTCGACTTCATTTCCGGGCCGAGCAGGGAATCGATGGCGGCTCCGTCGGCGCGGCGGAACCGGTTGAACGGCAGCACGGCCTCCTTGACCGCGATCGGCGCGGACGGGGCGGCGTTGGCGCCGTCCCCGGAGGCCACCAGCATCCCCTCCTCGCGGAGTTGGGAGATGCTGGTGCCCAACATGATCCGGGCGCATGCCTTGGCGAGCGGGATCGCCGTGGCCTTCGATACGAACGGCACGGTGCGGCTGGCGCGCGGGTTGGCCTCAAGTACATAGAGCACGTCGTCTTTGAGGGCGTACTGCACATTGAGCAGGCCGATGACGCCGATGCCGTGTGCGATCGCCTCGGTCGCGCGGCGCACATTCGCGATGTCGCTGCGGCCCAGCGTCACCGGCGGCAGCGCGCAGGCCGAGTCGCCGGAGTGGATGCCGGCCTCCTCGATGTGCTCCATGATCCCGCCGATGTAGACCTCGGCGCCGTCACACAGCGCGTCGACGTCGATCTCGACCGCGTCCTCGAGGAAGCGGTCGACAAGCACCGGATGCTCCGGAGAGAGCTGTGTGGCCCGGGTGATGTAGCCCTTGAGCGTCTCCTCGTCGTAGACGATCTCCATGCCCCGACCGCCGAGCACGTACGACGGCCGCACCAGCACCGGATAGCCGATGTCCTCGGCGATGCGGCGGGCCTGCGCGAATGTCGTTGCGGTGCCGTACTTCGGCGCCGGCAGTCCGGCGGTGTTCAGCACGTCGCCGAAGGCGCCGCGGTCCTCGGCCAGGTCGATGGCCTCCGGCGGGGTGCCCACGATCGGGACTCCGGCGTCGGCGAGCCGCTGCGCCAGCCCGAGCGGCGTCTGGCCGCCGAGTTGCACGATCACCCCGATGACCCCCGGCCCGCCTTCGGCCGACTGGGCCTCGGCGCGGAAGACCTCGAGCACGTCCTCGAAAGTCAGGGGCTCGAAGTACAGCCGGTCGGCGGTGTCGTAGTCGGTGGACACCGTCTCCGGGTTGCAGTTGACCATTACGGTCTCAAAACCGGCCTGGCTCAACGTCGTTGCCGCGTGCACACAGCTGTAGTCGAACTCGATGCCCTGGCCGATCCGGTTCGGCCCCGACCCCAGGATCAGCACCTTGGGCTTCTCGGTCTGCGGGGCCACCTCGCTCTCGGCGGCGGTGTCCAATTCATAGCTGCTGTAGTGGTAGGGCGTCTTGGCCTCGAACTCCGCGGCGCAGGTATCGACCGTCTTGTACACCGGGTGAATGCCGAGGCGCTCGCGCAGTGACCGAACTCCGTCCTCCCCGGCCAATTCCGGTCGCAGCGCCGCGATCTGGCGATCCGACAGGCCGCTGTGCTTGCCGCGCCGCAGCAGCTCGCCGTCCAGAACCGGCGCGTCAACCAGCTCGCCGCGCAGTTTTACCAACTCATCGATCTGCGCGACGAACCACGGGTCCACACCGCTGGCCGCTGCGACGCTTTCGATCGACGCGCCCAGCCGCAGCGCCAGCTCGAGGTCGTAGAGCCGGCCTTCGGTGGGGGTCTGCAGCCGAGTCAGCACCTCGTCGAGGTCACCGTGCGGGTCCGGCTTGGTCCAGAACCCGGCGCGGTCCGTCTCCAGGGAGCGCATCACCTTGCCCAGGGCCTCGATGAAGTTGCGGCCCAACGACATTGCCTCCCCGACGGATTTCATCGTGGTGGTCAGGGTGGGGTCGGCGCCGGGGAACTTCTCGAACGCGAACCGCGGCGCCTTGACCACGACGTAGTCCAGAGTGGGCTCGAAGCAGGCGGGCGTTTCCTTGGTGATGTCGTTGACGATCTCGTCCAGGGTGTAGCCGATGGCCAGCTTGGCCGCGATCTTGGCGATCGGGAAGCCGGTGGCCTTGGACGCCAGCGCACTCGACCGGGATACCCGCGGGTTCATCTCGACGACGATCAGCCTGCCGTCGGCGGGGTTCACCGCGAACTGGATGTTGCAGCCGCCGGTGTCCACACCGACCTCGCGCAGGATCGCGATGCCCAGATCCCGCATCCGCTGGTATTCCCGGTCGGTCAGCGTCATGGCCGGCGCGACCGTCACCGAGTCGCCGGTGTGCACACCCATCGGGTCGACGTTCTCGATCGAGCACACCACCACCACGTTGTCGTGGCCGTCGCGCATCAGCTCGAGTTCGAATTCCTTCCAGCCGAAGATCGATTCCTCGATCAGCACGTTGGCGCTGGGCGAGGCCGCCAGCCCGGCGCCGGCCATCCGGTCGACCTCCTCGACGGATCGCGCCATGCCCGAGCCAAGCCCGCCCATGGTGAAGCTCGGCCGCACCACGACCGGCAGGCCCACTTCGTCGACCGTCTCGCGGACCTCGGCAAAAGTGAAACACACTCGGCTGCGGGCGGATTCGCCGCCCACCTTGGAGACGATGTCCTTGAACCGCTGCCGGTCCTCGCCGCGCTGGATGGCGTCGAAATCGGCGCCGATGAGCTCGACGCCGTACCGCTCCAGCGCTCCGTTCTCGTGCAGCGCCACCGCCGTGTTGAGCGCGGTCTGCCCGCCGAGCGTGGCCAGCAGCGCGTCGATCTTGTTGCCGCGCTCGGCCTGCTGGGCGATCACCCGCTCGACGAACGCCGGGGTGATGGGCTCGACGTAGGTGTTGTCCGCGTACTCCGGGTCGGTCATGATGGTCGCCGGGTTGGAGTTGACCAGGCTGACCTGCAGCCCCTCGGCGCGCAGCACCCGGCACGCCTGGGTGCCGGAATAGTCGAACTCGCAGGCCTGCCCGATGACGATCGGACCCGAGCCGATCACCAAGACGTGGTTGAGATCCGTCCGCCGCGGCACTAGCGCCCTCCTTTCCAGGCGCGAGAGTGCGCAGTTGTACCGGGTTTACGGCGTGTCGCTGTACGGACACGCACGCTCGCGATCATTGGTGACCTGCCATTAGCTCGACAAAGCTATCGAAGAGGTATTCGGCATCGTGTGGGCCGGCGGCGGCCTCCGGGTGGTATTGCACCGAGAATGCCCGTCCGTCAACGAGTTTGACGCCCTCCACCACGCCGTCGTTGGCGCAGGTGTGGCTGACGACCGCGGGGCCGAATGGCGTGTCGAAGGACTGGCCCGCCTCGCCTTCCAGCGCAAAGCCGTGATTCTGCGCGGTCACCGCGACCCGCCCGGTGGCGTGGTCGATGACCGGGATGTTGATGCCGCGGTGGCCGAACACCATCTTGTACGTCGACAGCCCCAGCGCCCGGCCCAGGATCTGATTGCCGAAACAGATGCCGAACAACGGGATTCCGGCGCCCAGCACCTCCCGGGTGAGTGCGACGACGCGGTCGGCGGTGGCCGGGTCGCCCGGGCCGTTGGACAGGAACACGCCGTGCGGTTTGATGTCGGCGATCTGGTCGAAGGTCGCCGCAGCCGGCAGCACGTGGCTGCGGATCCCACGCCGGGCGAAGTTGCGCGGCGTGTTGGTCTTGATGCCCAGGTCAAGGGCGGCCACCGTAAACCGGTGCGGCACATCGGGTTCGACGACATAGACACCGTCGGTGCTGACCTCGCCGGCCAGATCCGCGCCCAGCATCGACTGCTGGCCGCGCACCCGCTCCACCAGCTCGGCCTCGTCGGCGAGCGTGTCACCAGAGAACACCCCCGCCTTCATCGACCCGCGGCTACGCAGATGGCGCACCACCGCCCGGGTGTCGATGCCGGCGATCCCGACGATGTTTTGGCGGACCAGCTCGTCGTCCAGCGTGCCGGTGGCGCGCCAGTTCGAGGCGCGCGGCGACGGATCGCGCACGGCGTAACCGGCCACCCAGATCTTGTCGCCGCGGCTCTCGGCGTCCTCCCCGTTCCAGCCGGTGTTGCCGATCTGGGGCGCGGTGGCCACCACGATCTGGCGATGGTAGCTGGGATCGGTCAGCGTCTCCTGGTAGCCGGACATGCCGGTGCTGAACACGGCCTCGCCGAGCGTCTGGCCGACCGCGCCGAACGGCGTACCGGTGAAGACGCGTCCGTCCTCGAGGACCAGCAGGGCTTTACTCACGCGACCTCTTCCTCTAGCCAGCCGGCGTACTCGCCGCGGTGCTCGGCCCGAAACCCGGTATCGATCTCGACTCCCGAGGGCAGCCGCCAACGGATCGCCAGGACCCCGACGCGCGCCACCACCTTGCCGGCGATGCCGCGTTCCATCCGGATAGCGGTGATCGAGCCCCGCGGAATCCAGATCGGGGTGGCGCGGATGCGTTCCACCAGGATTCCCTCGGGATATCGGGTCAGCACCGCCTTGCTGCGGTAGCCGAGATCGCCGGACGTGATCCGCTCATTCCACTCCGGCGACATGGTGCAGCCGCAATACAGGCCGCGGGTACTGGTGGTCGCCGTGCCCAGTTCGTCGGGCAGATCGGGCAGGTCGCCGATCAGATCCAGCTGCCGATCTGCGCGACGCCGCCAGCCGCGCATCATCAGCTGGATCACCACCGCGATCACCACCACCAGCACTGCGGCGAAGATCAGCGACCCGACCAGCGTGGCGGAGTTCATGCCGGGCTCTTCCCGTCCCTGGCGGTGACCTTGCCGCGCAGCAGGGTGGCAGTCACGGTGGCGGGCAAGGTCATTGACTCGTATGGCGTGTTGGCCGACCGGCTGGCCAGCGCGGGTCCCGTGACCGTCCACGTGGCGTCGGGGTCGACCAAAGTCAGGTTGGCCGGCTCCCCCACCTCCAGCGGCCGGCCCTGGTCGGGCAGGCGTGCGATGCGCGCCGGATTCTCACTCATCACCCGCGCGACATCACGCCAGCTCAACAACCCGGGCACCACCATCGTTTGCGCCACCACCGACAGGGCCGTCTGCAACCCCAGCATGCCGGGGCGCGCCGAGGCGAACTCGACGCACTTCTCGTGCTCGGCGTGTGGGGCGTGGTCGGTGGCCACACAGTCGATGATCCCGTCGGCCAGCGCTTGGCGCAGCGCGATGGCGTCGGCGGCTTCGCGCAGCGGCGGGTTGACCCGATTGATTCCGTCGTAGCTGGCCAGCCTGCTGTCGTCGAGCAGCAGGTGGTGCGGAGTGACCTCGGCGGTGATCGAAATACCTTGCTCCTTGGCCCATTTCAGAATCTCGACGGTGCCCGCGGTGGAGGCGTGGCAGATGTGCACGCGGGCGCCGGCGTCGCGGGCCAGCAGCGCGTCGCGCGCGACGATCGATTCCTCGGCGGCCCGGGGCCATCCGGACAGCCCGAGCCGGGCGGCGATGGGTCCCTCGTGCGCGACGGCGCCGACGGTCAGCCGCGGCTCCTCGGCGTGCTGGGCGATCAGCACCCCAAGGCCGGTGGCGTACTCCAGGGCCCGGCGCATGATCAGCGGGTCATGCACGCAGATGCCGTCGTCGGAGAACATCCGCACCTGCGCGGCGCCGGCCGCCATCAGGCCCATCTCGGTGAGTTGTTCCCCGGCCAGCCCGACGGTGACCGCACCGACCGGGTGCACGTCGACCAGGCCGACCTGCTGGCCGCGGTGCCAGACATGGTCGGTGACCACCGGGCTGTCGGCCACCGGGTGCGTGTTGGCCATCGCAAACACTGCGGTATAACCGCCGAGAGCCGCTGCGGCCGAACCGGTTTCGATGTCCTCGGCGTATTCGCGGCCCGGCTCGCGCAGATGGGTGTGCAGGTCGACGAAGCCGGGCAGCAGCACCTGATCCGTGGCATCGATGACGTCTGCAGTGTCGGGAATCTCCAATCCGGCGCCGATATCGGCGATCTGGCCGTCGTCGACTAGGACGTCGACCCGCTCCCCCTCCCCGTACAGCCGGACACCACGCAGCAGCACGCTCATGCCGCACCCTCTTTTCCGGCAAAGTCAGCACCGACCAGCACGTGGAAGAGCACGGCCATCCGGACGTGCACGCCGTTGGAAACCTGTTGCAGCACCGCCGATTGCGAGGAGTCCGCCACCGACGACGCGATCTCCATGCCACGCACCATCGGTCCCGGGTGCAGCACCACGGCATGGCCGGGCAGCATCGCCTGGCGCCGGTCGGAAAGCCCGTAGCGAACCGAATATTCGCGCACCGACGGGAAGAACCCGCCGTTCATCCGCTCGGCCTGTACCCGCAGCATCAGCACCGCGTCGGCGGCGGGCAGCTCGGCGTCGAAGTCGTGGGAGACGGTGACCGGCCAGCCGTCGACCCCGACCGGCAACAACGTCGGCGGAGCCACCAGCACCACCTCGGCGCCCAGGGTGTGCAACAGCATGACGTTGGAACGGGCCACCCGGCTGTGCAGGACGTCGCCGACGATCACGACGCGCCGGCCGTCGATGCCGCCGAGCCGCTGACGGATGGTCAGCGCGTCCAGCAGCGCCTGCGTCGGGTGCTCGTGCGTGCCGTCGCCGGCGTTGATCACCGAGGGGCCGGAGTCCTGATCGCAAGTCCACTCGGCCAGCAGCTGCGCGGCACCGGATGCCGGATGCCGGATGATCAGCGCGTCGGCGCCGGCCGCGCGCAGCGTCAGCGCGGTGTCGCGCAGCGACTCGCCTTTGCCTACCGACGATCCGGCCGCGCTGACGTTGATCACGTCGGCGCTCATCCACTTGCCGGCCACCTCGAACGACACCCGGGTGCGCGTCGAGTTCTCGTAGAACATGGTGATCACGGTGCGGCCGCGCAGCGTGGGCAGTTTCTTGATTTCACGGCCCACCAGCGCCTGCGCGAAGCGGTCGGCGTCGTCGAGGATGGCGGTGGCATCGTCGCGGCTCAGATCGCCGGCCGCCAGCAGATGTCTTGTGCTCATCGGGAAATCACCACCCCGTCGCGGTCGTCGTGCTCGCTGAGCTGAACCCGCACGTTCTCGCCGCGCGACGTCGGCACGTTCTTGCCCACGTAGTCGGCGCGCACGGGCAGTTCGCGATGGCCGCGGTCCACCAGCACCGCGAGCTGCACCACCCGCGGCCGGCCGACGTCGCGCAGCGCGTCCAGGGCGGAGCGCACCGAGCGTCCGGAGTACAGCACGTCGTCGACCAGGATCACCAGCGCGCCGTCGATGCCGCCGGCCGGGATCGACGTGGCCTCCAGCGGTCGCGGCGGCTTGGTCATCAGGTCGTCGCGGTACAGGGTGATGTCCAGCGCGCCGTGGCCGACCTCGACACCGCTGTATTCGCCGATGTTGGCGGCCAGTCGCTGGGCCAGGATCACGCCGCGGGTCGGGATTCCCAGCAGCACCACTCGCGGCGCGTCGGGACCATCCAGCGCGGTCTTTTCGATGATCTGATGGGCGATGCGAGAAATGGTGCGACCGACGTCGGCCGCGGACATCAATTCTCGGGATTCCCCGCCCGGAGCAGCAGCGCCCATGCGAAAACCCTGACCTCCTTCTCCGCCTCTCTGGACGGATCGTTAAAGGATGTCGACTGCCGGGCAGCGTAGCACTGCTGACTATCCTGGGGAAAATGACAGGCTCAAGTTCCTCCCAGCAATCCTCCGGTTTTCCGGTTCTTGATTTCGACGCCCTCTACCGCGGCGAGAGCCCGGCCGAGGGGTTCCCAGCGGTGACCACACCACCATGGGACACCAAGGCGCCCAAGGAGAATGTGATCACGTGGCGGGAGGGTGGCTGGGTCCACGGTGATGTTCTCGACATCGGCTGCGGGCTCGGCGACAACGCCATCTACCTGGCCAAGAACGGATACGACGTGACCGGCTTGGACATCTCTCCCACCGCGCTGATCACCGCCGAGCGGCGGGCCCAGGACGCCGGGGTCGACGTGAAGTTCGCGGTGGCCGACTCCACCAGGCTGGAGGGATATGCCGACGCCTTCGACACCGTGATCGACAGCGGCATGTTCCACTGCCTCGACGACGACGGCAAGCGTCAGCTACGCCGCCGCGGTGCACCGAGCGACCCGGCCGGGAGCCACCCTGTTGCTCAGCTGCTTCTCCGACGCCGAGCAGGCCGAGGACGACCGGCCAACTCAACCAGGAAGGCCCGCAGTCTCCGAGCAGACGCTGCGCGACGTCCTCGGCGGCGCGGGCTGGGATATCGAATCGCTGGAGCCCGCCCGGTGGCGCCGCGAGATCGACGGCAATGACATCGAAATGGCGTTCTGGTACGTCCGGGCGCAGCGTCGGAATTGAGTTTCGGCTGAGTTTCGGAGGCGCAAGCTTCCTCATTTGGCAGACCCGCGGCCGGCTACAAGGCGACGTTCTCGACATCGGCTGCGGGCTCGGCGACAACGCCATCTACCTGGCCAAGAGCGGATACGACGTGACCGGCTCGGACATCTCGCCGACCGCACTGATCACCCCCGAGCGGCGGGCGAAGGACGCCGGGGTCGAGGTGAAGTTCGCGGTGGCCGACTCCACCAAACTCGACCGCTACACCGACGCCTTCGACACGATCGTCAACAGCGGCATGTCCACCCACTAAACCTATCTGGCATTGGCCGCACTGTCGGAGCGGTCGAGCCTCAGTGCGCGGTCGCCGTCAGGTGCAAAAATATTGCCCGTTGAGCAGACAATTCGACGGTGGCGAGTAGGAACCGGTCAGCACGCCTCTCAGACCACCTGTGGCTGAACCACCGGGTGCAATGGTGCGATTCCAATTCGCGGGGGTGAGAACGAAGTGCGTGCCAGATTGGGTAACGGTGCTATTCCACGTGTGCGAGACACCTTGTCCCACCGGCATGTCGAATTCAAGCTTCCAATCGGTGAGCGGCATCATGCTCGAGTTGGTGATGGTGAAGTGTGCGATGAAACCGGTCTGCCACGTATGTTCCACCGACAACGTCGCCGTGGCCGCAGCCGCATGAGCTACGGGGGTGATGCCGAGTCCGAGGATGGCAACCATAAAGGCCGACAAGATTACGTGAAGCGCTGTGCGCCAGAGCTTCACGTAATTGCTCAGTCCGGCCATAGGAGCTAACACTATAGCCAAACAGGCGATATTTGCCCTCGCATCGCGGGTAAGCTGCAGTAACTTTGCTCAACCGAAACCGTGATGAAATTTTAGCCTCGATCCACCGATACCCGCTCTGGTCTGTGCGATTCGTGCAGTGCCGTTTGCCGGGTGGGTGCAGCGCCATGTTCCACTGCCTCGACGACGAGGGCACTTTGGCTGAGTTTCGCCTGGCGACGCGAGGCTGTCGGCCCTACGGCTAACGTGGACCGGGTGAACCGCCCGAATCTCGGGGGCAATCAGGCCTCCATCCGCGAGGTATGCGATGCCGGCCTGCTCGCAGGCGCGGTGACGGTGGTCTGGCAACACGGAGAGGTGTTGCAGGTCAACGAGATCGGTTATCGAGACGTCGATGCGGGCCAGCCGATGCGCCGAGACACCCTGTTCCGCATCGCGTCGATGACCAAGCCGGTCACGGTGGCGACGGCAATGAGCCTGGTCGACGAGGGCAAGCTGGCGCTGCGCGACCCGATCGCGCGCTGGGTGCCGGAACTGGCCGGCGTGCAGGTGCTGGACGACCCACGCGGTCCGCTGGACCGCACGCATCCGGCCCAGCGGGCCATCCTGATCGAGGATCTGCTCACCCATACCAGCGGGCTGGCCTACTCATTCTCGGTATCCGGGCCGATCTCGCGGACGTACATGCGGCTGCCGTTCAATCAGGGCCCCGACGCCTGGGTGACCGAACTGGCGGCGCTGCCGCTGGTGCACCAACCCGGCGACAAAGTCACCTATAGCCACGCGATCGACCTGCTGGGCGTCATCCTTTCCCGCATCGAGGACAAGCCCTTTCACGAAGTCCTCGACGAACGGATCCTGGGTCCGGCGGGCATGCCCGACACCGGGTTCTTCGTCACCCCCGAAGCACGCGGCCGCGCCGCGACCATGTACCAGGTTGACGGAGAAGGCCAGCTGCAGCACGGGGTGATGGGGCCGCCGCACATCAAGCCGCCGTCCTTCTGCAACGCCGGCGGCGGGTTGTGGTCGAGCGCCGACGACTACCTGCGATTCGTGCGAATGCTGCTCGGGGAGGGGACCATCGACGGCGTGCGCGTGCTGTCGCCGGAGTCGGCGCGCCTCATGCGCACCGACCGGCTCACCGCCGAACAGAAGCGGCATGACTTTCTGGGGGCGCCGTACTGGGTCGGTCGCGGGTTCGGGCTGAATCTGTCGGTGGTGACCGATCCGGCGAAGTCCGCCCCGCTATTCGGGCCCGGCGGGCCCGGGACGTTCACCTGGCCCGGCGCCTACGGGACGTGGTGGCAGGCCGACCCGTCCGCCGACCTGATCCTGCTATACCTGATCCAGAACTGTCCCGATCTGAGCGTGGATGCGGCCACGGCCGTCGCAGGTAACACGTCGTTGGCGAAACTGCGAACGGCGCAACCGAAATTCGTCCGCCGCACGTATAACGCGCTCGGCCTGTAGCCGTGGTCGATTACCCACCGAGCCGCATCGACGGGCCGCGGCTGACGCTGCGCCCGCCCAGCCTCGAGGACGCCGGTGCGATCTTCCAGCGGGTGGCCCGCGATCCGCAAGTGACCAAGTATCTGCTGTGGACCCCGCACCCCGATGTGGCCACCACGCGACGGGTGATCGCCGAAAAGCTCAATGTCGGCAACGAGGAGCAGACCTGGGCCATCGCGCTGCGGCACAGCGACGAGGTCATCGGACTGGCCAGCTGCCGGCACCCGGTGCGGCACTCCGTCGAAATCGGTTACTGCATGGGACGACGTTGGTGGGGCAAGGGTTTCATGTCCGAGGCGCTCGACATGCTGATGACCGCACTGGAAGCCGACCGCGACGTGTACCGCGTCTGGGCCACCTGCAATGTCGACAACGAACGCTCGACGCGACTGCTCGAGCGAGCCGGGTTTGTGTTGGAGGGCCGGCTGGCGCGCCATGCCGTCTACCCGACCATCGGGCCCGAACCGCGCGACAGCCTGCTCTACGCCAAGACTTTGCGGTGAGATCGCACGCCGAGCCTGTGGTGAGGGCGCGATCCGCGCACACCGATAGTTAGGCCACGGTTCAGGACGCGTTGATCTTCGAGCAGCTGGCACATCGCGGCGATCAGTGCGCTGGCCACGGTCTGGGCGCTGAGATCACCACGTAGGTACAGAACACACTCCACCGGGTCATGCGCTCGACCACGGTACCGAAGCGCTGTTGTTCGGGCCGACGATCAGATCCCCTTCCCAATGGCCGGAAACAACTCTCTCCGCGGCTTCGCCCCGCCGCTGGGCGATGGTGAATTCCTCACCGCTGCTGTACGCCCCACTCATCTATCGACGCGACCATGAGACTTGCGTGTGCTCCATTTGGTCGACAGCAACGGTGCACCTCAGCGCGCACACTGCCCCGGGTCTCCACGTACAGGCACTGCTCGATCGTCTCGTGACTCACCGTTCAAAACCTGTCATCGCCATGATCGCGGGCCAACACATCGGCGATAATTTGAGGCTCCATCCCTCATCCAACATGCTTCCATCGCCGCACACAGCGACTTGTCCTTGAGCTGAATTCCTTGCGCACGCCGGATTTAGCGCCGAGCGCAGTCTCGAGGCCATCAGTGCAGACTCGACGCGCTTTCCAGCGCACGGCGGGCGTAGGCCCGCACGTCGGCGTCGCTGTCCTTGAGCGCGGTGCTCAGCGCATCATGGGCGGCTGCTTCGCCCGCCCACCGGGTCAGGCTGAGCACCGCCGCCTTGCGCACGTCGAGATGCGCGTCGGCGACCGCCTGCGCCAGCCCTGAAATCGCGGGCACGGAAAGTTCGGCCGTCCGCGCCCGACAGCGCGCGGACCGCACCCACCCGCACCTGCCAGGCCGGTGCCTGTAACGCCTTTTCGACGGCAGCGAACTCGTCTGCGCTGCATCCTAATTCACCCAACGCGGCCAGCGCGGCGGCGCGGACCAGCGGGTCCGGGTCGACGACCAGCGCGCTCACCGCGCGGCCACCTTCGGCGCCGCCCAGGGTGGCCAGACCGGCGGCCGCCGCGATGCGGACCTCCCGGTTCTCGTCACCGGTGGCGGCGACAACACCATCAACGTCGTCGACCGACACCAGCGCGCGCACGGCTTCGATGCGCACCCGGTGGTCGGGATCGCCGAGCGCGCTGCGGTATTGGCCGGCGTCACCGGCCCGACGCGCGGCGAGAAGATAGACCGCGGCCGCACGAACCACGGTGTCGCGGGATCCCAGATATGCCCGGGCCGCGTCCACCTCCGGCAGCACCTCGACCAGCTCGCGGATCCCCTCGGCGCTGGTGCGGCGCACCGACGCGTCGGTGTCGTCCAGCGCGGCGAACAGCGCGGGCGCGTATCCGTCCGGGGTGTGCTCGGTGAGCGTGGCCACCGCGGTTCGGCGCACCCCGGGGCCGGAGTCGTTCAGGTATGGCCGCAGATCGTCGATCGTCGGCTCTTCGAGAGCAAGGACCTCGGCGATGCGCGGGGACGGTGGGTCGAATGCTGGTGCAGTCGAGTCGATTCGGGAGTTGGTGGTGGCCGGGGCTTGCCCACCGACCAGGGGCGGCTGCTGCACCTGCTGCACGGACTGGTCCGTCGGCGGCAGGCCGTCCAGCTCCGGGACCGATATGAAATACGGCGCCACCGGACGCTTGAGGAACACCATTTCTTCTTCGCCAAGCCCGTCGGTCCCTTTGCGCAGGTTGAGGTGATAGCCCCACTGGCTGTCGTCGCGGCCGGGCAGGTCGGCGCGGTCGTGGTAGAGGCCCCAGCGCGATTCGGTGCGGGTGAGCGAGGACCGGGCGGCCATTTCGGCGCAGTCGCGGATGAACGACACCTCCACCGCGCGCATCAACTCGTGCGGGGTGCGGGCCCCCATGTCGGCGATCTCGCCGCGCATCCGGTCGAAGGTGCGCACCGCGATGGACAGTTTGGCCGCCGTCTTCGGCGGCGCCACATAGTCGTTGACGAATCGCCGCAGTTTGAATTCGACCTGCGGCTGCGGCGGCCCCTCCGGGTGCCGCAGCGGCCGGTAGATCAGCTCATGCGCCGCGCGCAGCTGGTCCTCCGGGAGTTCTTGTGGCGCAGGGACTTCCGTCAGGGTGGACGCGGCGTGCGCGCCGGCGAGATCGCCGAACACGAACGCCCCGATCATGTAGTTGTGCGGGACGCACGCCAGGTCGCCGGCGGCGTAGAGTCCGGGCACCGTGGTGCGGGCATGCTCGTCGACCCAGACTCCTGAGGCGGAATGACCACTGCACAAACCGATTTCGGAGATGTGCATCTCGACGTCGTGGGTGCGGTAGTCATGGCCTCGGTTGGCGTGGAAGGTGCCGCGGGTGGGCCGTTCGGTGGTGTGCAGGATGTTCTCCAGCGCGGTCAGCGTCTCGTCGGGCAGGTGCGACACCTTGAGATAGATGGGTCCGCGGGCGGAGTCGATCTCGCTTTTAACCTCGGCCATCATCTGTCCCGACCAATAGTCGGAGTCGACGAACCGCTCGCCGTGCGAGTTGACCTGGTAGCCGCCGAACGGATTGGCCACATACGCGCACGCCGGGCCGTTGTAGTCCTTGATCAGCGGATTGACCTGGAAGCACTCGATGCCGGACAACTCCGCGCCCGCGTGGTAGGCCATCGAGTAGCCGTCGCCGGCGTTGGTGGGGTTCTCGTAGGTGCCGTACAAATAGCCCGACGCGGGCAGGCCGAGCCGCCCGCACGCCCCGGTCGCGAGGATCACCGCCTTGGCGCCGACGGCGACGAATTCGCCCGTGCGCGAGTTCAATGCCGCGGCCCCGACGGCCCGGCTCGGAGATCCGGCGTCCACCAAGACCCGCACCGGCATCAGCCGGTTCTCGATGCGGATCTTCTCCCGCATCGAGCGCTGCCGCAGTACCCGGTACAGCGCCTTCTTGACGTCCTTGCCTTCCGGCATGGGCAGCACGTAGGAGCCCGACCGGTGCACCCGGCGCACCGCGTACTCGCCGTGCTCGTCCTTCTCGAATTTCACGCCGTAGCGCTCCAGCCGCTGCACCATGGCGAACCCCCGGGTGGCGGTCTGATACACGGTGCGCTGGTTGACGATTCCGTCGTTGGCGCGGGTGATCTCGGCGACGTAGTCCTCGGGTTCGGCCTTGCCCGGGATGACGGCGTTGTTCACCCCGTCCATGCCCATGGCCAGCGCGCCGGAGTGGCGCACGTGGGCCTTCTCCAGCAGCAGCACCTGGGCGCCGTGCTCGGCGGCCGACAGTGCGGCCATGGTGCCGGCGGTGCCGCCGCCGATGACCAGCACATCGCAGTCGAGGCGGGTCGGCGTTTGATCGGGAATCTGCATCAGCGGATGAGGTAAGGCATGTTGACGGTGACCGCGCCGGTCGGGCACCGCGCGGCGCACGGGCCGCAATACCAGCATTCGTCGACATGCATGAACGCTTTGCCGGTGTCGGGGTTGATGGCGAGTGAGTCCAGCGGACAGATCTCGACGCACAGGGTGCAGCCGTCGATACACAGCGACTCGTCGATGCTGACCGGCACGTCGGCCCGGTTGTTGACCAGCGTCATGTGTTGCTCCTAATCAGGTTCGCCGCGCATGGTGATTCGATCACCGCGCATCCGGATGTATTCCAGGTCAACGGGTCTGCCGTCGTCGAGGCTGGTGAGCCGCTCCAGCATCAGCAGCGCCGCCCCGTCGGGGACCTGCAGGGTGGCCGCCGAGTGCGCGTCGGCGGGAATCGCTTCCAGCGCCAGCGACGCCGAGCCCAGCCGCTGCCCGCTCACCTGCTCGATGAGCGCGAACAGGTCTTGCTTTTCCAGCGGGCTTTCCAGCGGATGGCACAGTATCTGGGATCCGATATCCGGGGTCGAGATAGGTCAGGTCGAGGCTCAGCGGCAGGTCGCCGAGGTAGCGCAGTCGCTCGACGAACACCGCCGGCTCACCGGTTTCCAGCCGCAGCCGGCTGGCCACCGACGGCGGGGCGGCCACCGGCATGGCGGCCCGGACCTCATTGCGGACCTCGCCGAGGTTTTTGAAGGTTCTCCTTCAGCCCCAGCAGCACGTCGAGCCCGTGGTCGTACCTTGCGCTGCGCGACGTGGGTGCCGACCTTGGGACCGCGTTCGATCAGCCCCTCGTTTTTCAGAACGGTAAGCGCCTTCGCGAATGGTGTTGCGGGACACGAAGAATTCGGCCGCCAACTCACTTTCCGGCGGCAACCCATCGGGATAGGCGCCGGCATGGATCTGCTGTCGCAACACGTCGGCGACGCGGCGCGCACGATCGGCGCGGGGACCCCCGATCGGTACGGCTACAGTCTTTGGAGCCACGTCGTCACGCTAATGCGGCTTGCAGCTATCTTCACGGCGCCGAAAGCCGGCCGCACCGGCGGCTCAGCGTATTGCGCCGGTTCAAATTCGGTGAGTACCAGCTAAAACCCGGCTCGCCCGGCTATTGCGCCACCCCGGACGCCGCGCCGGCTTTCAGATCGCGCTGAGTAGAAGCCAGTCACCTACGCGTCTTTGGCAGCCGCCCCCACCGCGCGGTCTCCATTGACCACTCCCAGGCTGGAAGCATCCGATGAAATTTCGAAGACCGGGACCGCAGCACCCACTGCGGCGGTGGCCGCATTCCGTTGCGCCTCCATCCTGGCCAGCGCTTCCTGGGTGAACACCGACAACCCGAGGTCGTGGTTGTATCCGTGGATTTCCTTGACGTCCAGCTGGGCCAGGAAGTAAACGATCTCCTTGGAGACCACCTGACCAGGGACCAGCACCGGAAAGCCCGGCGGGTAAGGCACCACGAACGTGGTGGACACCAGGCTCTTGCCCTCGGCGAGCCGTCGTCCGGCGCTGCCGATCAGCACGTACTCGCGGTCGGACTCTTCATACCCGGCGTAGAAGGCCGCCCGCATGTCGCCGACCGAGCAGGCGTCGACAGGACGGAAGGCGATGTCGAACTCGCTGAAGTCGGGCAAGTGCGGCAGATCCTCGGTGATCTCCTCGACTCGGCGCTCGTGCAGTGCCCAGTCGGCCGCGCTGGCCCCCTGCTTCTCCCGGTCGAAATCGGTGGCCACCCGGCGCAGCACGTCGAGCAGATGGTGCACGCTCGACCAAGTGACGCCGATGGTAAAGATCAACAGCACGCTGTTGATCGAGGTCTTGTTGATCTGGATGCCGAATCGGTCCATCAGGATCTTCTCGCGGAAGTCGTACCCGTTCATTCCGGTGTTGCCGAGGAACAGGGTGACCCGCGTCGGGTCCAGCACGAACTGATCGGAGCGCCAGGCCTCGTTCCACTCCGCCAATGCGCCCTGCCTGACCGAAGCGGTCGAGCTGACCGCGGACGCCCGGAACTCCTCGGGCACCAGGTCGGACTCGTCGAGGATGCGGAACCACTTGCTGATCAGCCGGTCTTTGCGGACGCGGTGCCGGAACACCAGCGCCATGTCGTAGACCTGCCGGACCAGCTGGAAACCCTCGATGTCGACCTGCCGGCGCGCCAGGTCCAGCGAGGCGAGAAGTTGCTGGTTCGGCGACGTCGAGGTGTGGGTCAAAAACGCCTCACCGAATGCGTCCCGAGCAAGTGAGTTGAAGTCCTGGTCGCGGACGTGGATCATCGACGCCTGCCGAAACGCCGACAGTGACTTGTGGGTCGAGTGCGTCGCGTACACCCGGACCCGCGCCCGACTGGGGTCGGGCAGCAGCCGGTGATTGACCCACTCCGACCGGGGGATCCCCGCCATCGACGCGGCCCAATTCCGGTATTCCTCGGCGTATTCCGGCGACGCCAACATCTGCTCGAGACGCTCCGCCGACACCATGGCGGTCCGTTGCCGGGCCCACGGCACGGCGGTGGCAAACGCATACCACGCCTCGTCCCACAGGAAGCAGATGTCCGGCTTGATCGCCAGCACTTCCTCCATGACGCGACGGGGGTTGTAGACGACGCCGTCGAAGATGCAGTTGGTGAGTAGCAGCATGCGTACCCGGTGCAGCTGCCCGGTCGCCTCGAGGTCCAGCAGCGCCTTCTTGATCGTCTGCAGCGGCACCGCTCCGTAGATCGCGAACTGCGGCAACGGATAGGCGTCCAAGTACAGCGGGTACGCGCCGGCCAGCACCAGGCCGTAGTGGTGCGATTTGTGGCAGTTGCGGTCGATCAGCACGATGTCGCCCGGCCGGGTCAGGGACTGGACGACGATCTTGTTGGCGGTCGACGTTCCGTTGGTGACGAAGTAGGTGTGGTCGGCGTTCCACGTGCGCGCGGCCTTGTCCATCGCTTTCTTGATGTTGCCGTGCGGGTCCAGCAGCGAGTCCAGGCCACCTGAGGTGGTCGAGGTCTCGGCCATGAAGATGTTGCGGCCGTAGAACTCCCCCATGTCCTGCAGCGACTTGGAGTTGAAGATGCTGGCGCCGCGCGCGATGGGAAGCGCGTGGAATTGGCCGACAGGCGCCTGCGCGTAGGCGCGCAAGCGCGTCGAAAAATGGTGTGGCGAAACGGTTCCGCAGGCCGGCGAGCACCGTGCTGTGCAGATCGGTGACGTCGTTGAGCCGGTAGAACGTCCGGTCGTAGACGTCGGGCTCGTCGTCATTGCTCGCCGCGATCGACTCGTCGGTGAGCAGATAGAGGTCGATATGTGGCCGCAGCTCCCTGATCCACTCGCCGCATTCCACCCAGTCGTGGGCGCCGTCGGGCTTCACCGCGTTATCGCTGGCGCCCAGCAGCGTGTTCATCAGCGGGACCCGGTCGCGGGACCGCAGCGGCAGGTCGTGGCGGATGATCGCGGCCTGGATCTCGCCGTTGAGTGCGACCGCGGTGATGGCGTCCTCGACGCTGGGAGCCACCAGGACCTCGAACTGGACGTCGTCGGACGGGTTGCGCAGTGCGCGCAGGCATTCGGCCAGGCACTCCGGGGCCGTGGACGGCGAGTCGTCGGCGAGCAACACGGTGTAGAACTGCTGCTGTTTGGCCTGCGCCACCAGCTCCTGATCGGCCAGCGGCGCGGAGGTGTCGAAAAGCGCTGTGCGGTCGCCGTATTCGCTCAGCAGTCGCACGGCCAGCGACACCTCTTCGCTGAGCCGCACCGTGGAAAGGCTCTCCAGATGAGCGCGGAAGGTCGCCAGATTCTGCGCACCGGGGTACAGCCAGTAGCGCTCGTAGGCGCCGATGCGGTCCATCAGTCGCTTCACCCGAGCCAGCTCGTGAGCCTTATCCAGCCCGGCGAGGTCGACCTCGGCGAGCTGCCGGCATGCGTCGTCGAGCAAGTTCCACGTGTCGATGCGCGTGTACGACGGGTTAGCTACAGCCGCCAGCGCGGAGACGCGAAGTCGTCGCGGGCGGGCATCGTTTCGAGTCATGTCGTCACCTGTCCTTGGTGCATTTGTAATTATCGCGCGCAGGACGCAAATAATTACCGGGCGCTGCGATCGGTACGGGTTGTCCGCAGGCGCGTGCTATCGCGGTCGCTGGGATGTGGTACCGGGTTTCCATCATGGGACAGCAACCATTGTGTCCCGCTTACGTGCGCAGCGGGGCTATTTCCCGCACCCTGGATCGGACCCACCAGATCAGCGGGTCAGCCCTCCACCTCGTCGTCGTCGCCCTCCACCACCCGGCCTCTACCGCGCGTGCTTTCCACCCACCGCAAAACCGGAAGCTCCCAGCGTCGCGCGGGCAGGTCGGTGACATCGCTGAGCGACCTGACCACGCCCTGGGTCAAGCCCATGAGCGCCGCCATCACCGGTAGCAGCGGCTGTAGCGGCTTGGCCGCCGTTCGAACCGTGCTGATCCGATTGGCCACGACCACGCGTTCGATGCAGTGATACAGCCACGCGCCAACGCCCAGCGCGAATATCGACATCGCCGAAGCGACAATGGTCAGCCCATAGGCAGCACAGACGACAGCGCCGAGCACCACCGTGCCCGCCAGGAACGCGGCGATGGAGAGGCGCATTTCCAGTCGGCTCATGAGGCGCCTTTCCGGATCGCCCGGGCAGCGGCGCGGATCTGCGGCGTTACCAGCATGACCTGGCCCAGGACTCCATTGATGAAACCTGGCGATTCGTCGGTGGACAGCTCCTTGGCCAGCTCCACGGCTTCGTCGACGGCCACCGGCTCGGGCACGTCGTCGGCGTACAACAGTTCCCACACCGAAACCCGCAGGATGGCGCGGTCGACCGCGGGCAGCCGGTCCAGCGTCCAGCCCTGCAGATGCGATGTGATCAGGTCGTCGATATGCGCGGCCTGCTCACTCACCCCGCGGGCGACAGCGACGGTATAGGGGTTTAGCGGCGCAATCTCGGGCTTGGCCTCCGCCAACGCGGTGCGGACGTCGACCACCTCGACCGGGGTCAGACCGCGGGCCTCGGCTTCGAACAGCAAGTCGACGGCGCGCTTGCGGGCCTGATGGCGTCCCTTAACGGGACGCGCGGGCTTGGCCGTCTTCTCGTCGGGCATGTTTAGGCGTTGACTCGCCCCAGGTAGCTGCCGTCGCGCGAATCCACCTTCAGCTTGTCGCCGGTGTTGATGAACAGCGGCACCTGGATCTGCGCGCCGGTCTCCAGGGTGGCCGGCTTCGTGCCCGCGCTGGAGCGATCGCCCTGCAGGCCCGGCTCGGTGTGGGTGACCTCGAGTTCGACGGTCACCGGCAGCTCGAGGTACAGCGGCGCCCCGTCGTGGAACGCCACCTGCACCGGCATGCTCTCCAACAGGTACCGCGCGGCGTCGCCGACGAGGGACTCGGGCAGGTGGTGCTGCTCGTAGTCCTCGCTGTCCATGAACACGAAGTCCGAGCCGTCGCGGTACAGGTAGGTGCTGTCGCGCCGGTCGACGGTGGCGGTGTCGACCTTCACCCCGGCGTTGTACGTCTTGTCGACGACCTTGCCCGAGAGCACGTTCTTGAGCTTGGTGCGCACGAAGGCGGGTCCCTTGCCGGGCTTGACGTGCTGGAACTCGGTGATAGTCCACAGCTGTCCGTCGATGACCAGAACAAGTCCGTTTTTGAAGTCAGCAGTGCTTGCCACGGTCGGTAAATCTCCTACAGGGATGGCCAGTTATCTAGTGAACGAGCTTCGGCCCGTTACCGGGTCTGCCTAACGAGTATGGCTGAACCCCTATCGGCGCTCGACCTTACCGAGCCGCCGGGCCTGGTGGGAAATCCCCCAATCACCCTCTCGTCCTGTTTGCGCCCCGAACGAGCTTACCCCGCGGCCGGATTCAGCAAAACGCGGCCGAGGTGCACGACCCGGTGATTTTGTAGGGAAATCCCTTATCGCACACCGCTGTTCGCTTCACTAGCATCATGCCGTCGGCTCATTCTGGGCCAGCCCGCCAACCCGTTGGCGCTGCGGTAAGGGAGATGAGGCGGTATGTCGTTTGTGATCGCGGCGCCGGAATCAGCGACGGCAGCGGCGGCGGCCGTCTCGACGTCCAACGTGCTGTCAGCCGCTGAGGATGAGCTGTCGACGGCCATTGCGTCGCTGTTCGGTGTGCACGGGCAGGCCTATCAGGCGCTCAGCGCCCGGGCGGCGGCGTTCCGCCGGGAGTTTGTCCAGCCGATGAACACCGGTGCGGCACGGTACGCCGGAGCCGAGGCCGCCAATGTCAAGCCGCTGCAGGCCGTCGGAAACGATCTGCTCAAAGCCGTCAATGCGCCCACCGAGGCGTTGACGGGACGCCCGCTGATCAGGCAACGGCGCCAACGGGGCGACACCGGGTGCCAACGGCCAGGACGGCGGGTTGTTGTGGGGTAACGGCGGCAACGGTGCCGCCGGCACGCTGTTCGGCAACGACGGAGTCGGGGCGCCGGCGGCCTAAATCAGGATGGCCAGTTCCTTGGGGAACCGGGTCAGCAATTCCGGGGTCTGCCCGTCGGCTTCTGGCGCCCCACCGGGCACGACCAGCGTGTCCTCGATGCGCACACCGCCGCGTCCGGGCAAGTAGACGCCGGGCTCGACAGTCACAACGGAACCCGCGAGCAATGCGCCGGCGGAGGTGGCACCGATCCCCGGCGCTTCGTGAATCTCCAAGCCCACGCCGTGTCCCAGCCCGTGCCCGAACTGCTCCGCGTAGCCCGCGTCGGCGATCAGCTGGCGCGCAGCGGCGTCCACGTCGCGCAGGCCGACGCCCGGTGCCAGCGCCTCCCGGCCGGCCCGCTGCGCGTCGGCGACCAGCTGATAGATCTCCAGCTGCCAGTCGGCGGCCCTACCCAGCACGAAAGTGCGGGTCATGTCGGAGTGATATCCGGCGACCAGCGCGCCGAAGTCAATCTTGACGAAATCGCCGGTCGCCAGCACCGCGTCGGTCGGTCGGTGGTGCGGGATCGCCGAGTTGGGGCCCGCGGCCACGATCGTCTCAAAGGACACCGCGTCGGCGCCGTGGTCGAGCATCAGGGCCTCCAGCTCGCGAGCCACCTCGCGCTCGGTTCGCCCGGGCCGCAGACCGCCGCGATCCAGCAGGTCGCTCAGTGCGGCGTCGGCCGCTTCGCAGGCCAGCCGCAGCAACGCCAGCTCACCCGCGTCTTTGACCTCGCGCAGCGCCTCCACGGTTCCGGAAGCACGCACTAGTTCGGTGGGCCCGCCGGACTTCCGTTCGTCCAGCTCATTCTTCAGCGCATCCAGGCCGTCCACCGTGATCACATGGCTCTCGAAGCCCAGCCTGCGCACGCCGTCGTCGGCGGCCCGACCGGCCAGATAGCGTCCACAAGCCCGTTCGATGACAACCTCGAGCCCGGGTGCCTGCTGCGCGGCCTGAGTGCGGTACCGGCCGTCGGTGGCCAGCACCGGCTCGCGATCGTCAGCAAACACCAGCAACGCGCCGTTGGAGCCGGTGAAGCCCGACAGATAACGCACGTTGATCAGGTCCGTGACCAGCATCGCGTCCAGTTCGGTGGCCGCGATTACCGATTTGAGATTGTGTCGACGCTGGGAATGTGTCACGGGTCTTGACGCTACTCGCTACGCTGAGACTTCATGAGAGACTGGATGCTGCGCGGATTGGTGTTCGCCGGTGCGATGGTTGTCCTCCGATTGGTCCAGGGGGCGCTGATCAACGCATGGCAGACGCAGTCGGGGTTGATAAGCATCGTGCTGCTCCTGCTCTTCATCATCGGCGTAGTCCTGTGGGGACTCAGGGACGGCCGCGCCGACGCCAACGCGAATCGGGATCCGGACCGCCGCCAAGATCTGGCGATGACCTGGCTGCTCGCCGGCCTGGTCGCGGGCATCCTCAGCGGCGCGGTGTCCTGGCTCATCGCGCAGTTCTACACCGCGATCTATACCGGCGGGCTGCTCAACGAGGTCACCACGTTCGCGGCGTTCACCGCGCTCATCGTGTTCGTGCCCGGGATCATCGGTGTCGCTGTCGGCCGGTGGCGGGTGGACCGGCAGTACGAGAAAGAACCGGAGAAACACCACGGGCTTGCCGGTGGGCCTGAGCGAGCGGCTGACACCGACGTGTTCTCCGCCGTTCGTGGCGATGACGCCCCAACCGGTGAAATCCCCGTCGAAAAAGGGGCCCACGGCCCAGACCGAGCAACGCACGGCGGTGGCGACGGCCGAACGTGGGGCTGAACCCGGGGCCGAACGTGAGGCACCCACCGAGACCATCGCCACCGGCGCGAGTGAGGCGCCCACCGAATCGTTCAAACTGCCCGGCGGCCCATGGGGCGGCTCATCCGGTAGCGAGGACAAGACCGACGCGATCCGGACGCACGACGCTGACCAAACCAAGCCGGACACACCGAAGAAGGATTAGCGGCTAGCCAGATAGCGCAGGGCGAGCAGGTAGCCCTGCACTCCCAGCCCGACGATCACCCCGGTTGCGACCGGGCTGATGTAGGAATGGCGCCGAAACTCCTCGCGCGCATGCACATTGGAGATGTGCACTTCGATCAAGGGCGCGCTCAGTTCGGCGCAGGCGTCGCGCAGCGCCACCGAGGTGTGCGTGAAGGCGCCGGCATTCAGGATCACCGGCTCGCCGGCATCGGCGGCCGAATGGATCCAGTCCAGCAGTTCGGCCTCGCTATCACTTTGCCGCACAAGGACTTTGAGCCCAAGCTCGGCGGCTTCGCGTTCGATCACGGCGGCCAGCTCATCGTGGGTGGTGCTGCCGTAGACATCCGGCTCGCGCTTGCCCAGTCGGCCCAGGTTCGGGCCGTTGATGACGTTCACGGTGACCGGAGCCGTCATGACGCACCGACTTCGCTATAGGCGGCCGCCAGCAGCGTCGGGTCCGGTCCCGCCAGCCGGCCCGGCTTGCCCAGCCCGTCGAGGACGACGAATCGAAGCACGCCGGCCCGAGTCTTCTTGTCGCCGGCCATGTATTCCAGCAGCTGCGGCAATGCGTCGGCGTCATAGCTGACCGGCAGGCCGATTGACTCCAGGATGGTGCGGTGCCGCTGCGCGGTGGCGTCGTCGAGGCGCCCGGCGAGCCTGGCCAACTCGGCCGCGAACACCAGGCCCACCGAGACGGCGGCGCCGTGCCGCCACTGGTAGCGCTCCCGGCGCTCGATCGCGTGCCCCAAAGTATGCCCGTAGTTGAGGATTTCGCGCAGCTCCGACTCCTTCTCGTCGGCGGCGACGACTTCGGCCTTGACCTTGATCGCCCGCACGATCAGCTCCGGCAACACGTCGCCCTTCGGATCCAGGGCGGCCTGCGGGTCGGCTTCGATGAGGTCGAGGATCACCGGGTCGGCGATGAACCCGGCCTTGACCACTTCGGCCATCCCGGCCACGATCTCGTTGCGCGGCAACGTTTCCAGAGTCACCAGATCGGCCACCACGGCGAGCGGCTGATGAAATGCGCCGACCAGATTCTTGCCGGCCTCGGTGTTGATCCCGGTCTTGCCGCCGACGGCCGCGTCGACCATGGCGAGCAACGTGGTGGGCACGTGCACGATCGAGACGCCGCGCAGCCAGGTGGCCGCGGCGAAGCCGGCGACGTCGGTGGCGGCCCCGCCACCGAGGCTGACCAGGGCGTCTTTGCGGCCAATTCCGATGCGGCCCAATACTTCCCAGATAAATCCGACGACCGGCAGATCCTTGCCCGCCTCGGCGTCCGGGATCTCGATGCGGTGCGCGTCAACACCCTTGCCGGCCAGGTGGTTTCGAATCGCCTCCGCGGTTTGGGCCAGCACGGGTTGATGCAGGATCGCGACCCGGTGCCGGCCGGAAAGCAGTCGGTCCAACTCGTCGGACAGGTCACGGCCGATCAGCACCGGATACGGCGGGTGGACGGCCACCTGCACGGTGACCGGTGCGGTGTCAGTCATGAGCGCCGCTCCTCCTCATCGCTCCGCTCTGCATCGTCGCCGGCGCGGGTCATGTGGCAGCCTGCGCTGACGAGGGGGCGCCCGCCGGTGCCTGCAACCGAGACACGATGTAGCGGACCACGGCCCCGGGATTGCGGCGGTTGGTGTCGACCCGCATGGTTGCGACGCCGCGGTACAGCGGAGCCCGGTCTGACATCAGGGCGCGGAATTTCGCGGCGCGGTCCGGCCCGGCCAGCAGCGGCCGCACGGTGTTGCCGCCGGTACGCCGCACGCCCTCGTTCGCGTTGATCTCCAGATAGATGACCGTGTGCCCGGCGAGCGCCTCGCGCACCCCCGGGCTGGTGACGGCGCCGCCGCCGAGCGACAACACGCCGTCGTGCTCAGCCAGTGCCGAGCGCACCACTTCCTCCTCGATGCGCCGGAATTCCTGCTCCCCGTCGGTGGCGAAGATGTCGGCGATGGCCCGGCCGGTCCGCTGCTCGATGGCCACGTCGGTGTCGAGCAGGCCGACCCCGAGCGCCTTGGCCAGCCGCCGCCCGATGGTGGACTTGCCCGAACCAGGCAATCCGACGAGTACCGCCTTGGGTGCCTTGGATGTCATGAGCGGCGCCTACCCGGACTTCCGCGCGGCGGGCGCTTCCCGGTCGGCGACCGCGCGCCGGTAGGCCTCGATGTTGCGGCGGGTCTCGGTCAGCGAGTCGCCGCCGAACTTCTCCAGCGCCGCGCGCGCGAGCACCAGCGCGACCATGGTTTCGACCACGACGCCGGCGGCCGGCACGGCACACACATCGGAGCGCTGGTGGATCGCGACGGCCTCGTCGCCGGTCGCCAGGTCGACGGTGGCCAGCGCCCGCGGCACGGTGGAGATCGGCTTCATCCCCGCGCGCACCCGCAGCGGCTGGCCGTTGGTCATGCCGCCTTCCAGCCCGCCGGCCCGGTTGGTCGAACGGACCACCCCGTCGGGTCCGGGGTACATCTCGTCGTGGGCGTGGCTGCCGCGGCGGCGCGCGGTCTCGAAGCCGTCGCCGATCTCCACACCCTTGATGGCCTGGATTCCCATCACGGCGGCGGCCAATTGGCTGTCGAGCCGGTTGTCGCCGCTGGTGAACGATCCCAGCCCGACCGGCAGGCCCAGCGCCACCACCTCGACCACCCCGCCGAGGGTGTCGCCGTCCTTCTTGGCCGCTTCGATCTCGGCGATCATCGCCGCCTCCGCGGCCTTGTCGAACGCGCGGACGGGGCTGTCGTCGATCGCGGGCAGGTCTTCGGCCCGCGGCGGCGGCCCGTCGTAGGGCGCCGACGGGCCGATCGCGATGACGTGGGAGAGCACCTCGACACCGAGCGCCTGGCGCAGGAACGCGCGCGCGACGGTTCCCGCCGCGACGCGGGCGGCGGTCTCGCGGGCGCTGGCCCGCTCCAGCACCGGCCGGGCGTCGTCGAAGCCGTACTTGAGCATCCCCGCGTAGTCGGCGTGGCCGGGCCGCGGCCGGGTCAGCGGTTCATTGCGGGCCGAGTTCTCCAGTTCCGCCGCGTCGACCGGGTCGGCGGCCATCACCGTTTCCCACTTCGGCCACTCGGTGTTGCCGATCTCGATGGCGATGGGACCGCCCAGCGTGACGCCGTGACGCACCCCGGACAGCACGGTGACCACGTCGCGCTCGAACTTCATCCGCGCGCCGCGGCCGTAGCCGAGCCGGCGTCGGGCCAGCTGGTCGGCGATCTCGGTGGACGTGACCTGCACACCCGCGACCATGCCTTCGACGACGGCCACCAATGCTCGGCCATGCGATTCCCCGGCGGTGATCCAGCGCAACACCCGACAATTCTCCCACGGGATCAACCGACCACGTGCTCAACCCAGCAGGGCCAACCCCGCCGCCGCCCCGGTGGCGAGGCACATGGCGGGGCCGTGCGGCACGGTCCGCACACCACGCAGAATCCCGATTACACCGCAGAGCGCCGTCAGCAGCGGCGCGGCCAGCGCCGCCAGCAACCACACCTCGACACCGAAGCAGCCGGCCAGCCCACCCAGACCAATCGCCAGCTTGACGTCACCGGCCCCCAGCGCCGCCGGCGCCATCAGGTGCACCAGCAGATACACCCCGGTCAGCGCCGCGGCCCCGGCCAGCGCCGGCACACCGCGGCCGGCCACGACGCCGACCAGCAGAATCACGCCCGCACCCGGCAGCGTCAGCGCGTTGGGCAGCCGTCGTTGCCTGATGTCGTAGCAGCTCAACACCGCCAGCCAGGCGAGCACCAGGGCCGCTATTACGCTGGGCAAGCCGATCCGCATGCGCGGGAGGCTAGTCCAACGACTCCAATGCGCAAGTCATCGCCTCGCGCGGGGCGGGCAGCCCGGTGAATTGCTCCACCTGCGCAAACGCCTGATGCAACAGCATCTGCAGGCCGTTGATCACCCGGCCGCCCGCGGCGGCCACCGCAGCCGCCAGCGGCGTCGGCCACGGGTCGTAGACGGCGTCCAGCAGCACCGGAATGGCGGCAAACGTGCCGGCGTACCGCGCAGCCACGTCGGCCGGGATGGTGCTGACCAGCACCTCCGCGGCAGCCACCTCCTCAGCCAGTCCGTCGCTGTCCAGGCCGCAAAACCGGGTCGGCGCGCCGATGCGGGTCCCGAGGTCCACCAGCCGGGCGGCCTTGTCCGGATTGCGCGCCACGACGGTGATGCCGGAGACGCCGCGTTCGGCCAGCGCCACGACGGCCGCCGGCGCGGTGCCGCCCGACCCACACACCAGCGCGCGCCCCGACACGGAACCCAGCGCGCCCGCCACGCCGTCGACATCGGTGTTGTCGGCGCGCCAGCCGCGCCGGGTGCGCACCAGGGTGTTGGCCGACCCGACCTGTTCGGCGCGCGGCGTGTGCTCGTCGGCGAACCGCAGGGCAGCGAACTTGCCGGGCTTGGTCACCGACACCCCGACCCACTGCGGCCCCAACCCGCCGACCAAGGCCGGCAACTCCTCGGCGCCGCACTCGATGCGCTCGTAGGTCCAATCGGACAGGCCGAGCGCGCGGTAGGCGGCCAGGTGCAATTGCGGGGACCGGGAATGCGCGACCGGCGAGCCCAGAACCCCGGCTTTCCTAGGTTCAATGAGCGGCGACCCGCCGCGCCCGGCTCCGCCGCGCTTGCGATCGCCGCTAGCGGGCGCTGTCGAGGACACCGTTGTGCTTGGCCAGCTCGATGTTCGCCAAATGCTGTTGATAATCCTTGGTGAACAGCGTCGTGCCCTGTTTGTCGATGGTGACGAAGTACAGCCAGTCCCCCGGCTCGGGGTGCTCGGCGGCGCGCAGCGCATCGACACCGGGAGAGCAGATCGCGGTGGCCGGCAGCCCCTGCGACACGTAGGTGTTCCACGGCGTTTTCAGGGCCCGGTCGGCGTCGGTGGTGGCCACCTCGCGGCGGTCCAGCGGATAGTTCACCGTCGAGTCGAACTCCAGCGTGTGGTGGATGTGCAGGCGGTTGTAGATGACCTGCGCGACCTTCGGGAAATCCTGCGAGGCGGCTTCCTGCTGCACCAGCGCCGCCACCACCAGGATGTCGTAGGGCGACAGGTGCAGGGACTGGGCCGTGTCCAGCAGCCCGGATCTCGTGTACTCCTCGGCGCCGGCGCCGATCAGACCCGCCAGGATGTTCTCGGGCGAGGCCGTCGGATCGACGTTGAAGGTCCCTGGGGCGATCAGACCCTCGATCCGGCGATGGTCACTGCCCAGCTCGTTGGCCGGTTCGATCGCCCAGGGCGGCACCGCCAGCGCGATCAGACTGCTTTTGGCGGCGGCCGTGCGCAGGTCCTCCACCGCGACGCAGCGTTTGTTGCCGTCGAGGTCCACACAGGTCGCCCGGGAGATCAACGTGAGGATTCCGGGGTTGACCACGTTGGTCTTCATGTCGGTGGTGTCGTCGAGCTGTCGTCCCTCCGGGATGACCAGCTTGCCCACCCTGTTGTTCGGGTCGACGAGTCGCGCCACCGCGGACGCGGCCGGGATTTCGGTTCGGGTCCGGTAGAAGCCCGGCTGGATCGACGTAATCCCGGCGACGCCGTGCGCCGCATTGACGAATGCGCGGACGGTGGCGACCACGCCGTGGTTGTGCAGCGTCTCCCCGATCGCGGTGGTGGAGTCACCGGCGTGTACCTGAATCATGATGTCTTGCTTGCCCGGTCCGCTGTAGTCGTCACCGGTCCCGAACACCGTGTGCCACAGCGTGAAGCCGACGACGGCGGCCGCCAGCACGACCACGATGAGCAGGCCGAGCGCCAACCTGCCGGCGAAGCGCCTCCGGCGCTGGCCGCGTTCCGCCTGCTTCCGGGCCGAGCGGCTCATCTTGCGCCGGGGCGGCCCGACTTCCTCGGGCTCGGCGCGTTCCTGCCGCACGCTGTCAACCACCGGCGATATCCCCCGCCGCCGCAGGCCCGGCAAGCGCGGCACGCCGCTGATCGAGCCAGCCCTGCAGGATCGCCACCGCCGCCGCCTGGTCGATCACCGCCCGTTGGTCCTTGGCGCGCACACCCGCCGCACGCAGGGATCGCTGCGCGCTGACGGTGGTCAGCCGCTCATCGGCGAGCCGTACCGGTGTCGGGGCAACCCGGGCAGCCAGCGCCTCGGCGAGTCGAGTCGCGTCCTGGGCCGACGGGCCGGTGCGGTCGGCCAGCGTCCGCGGCAGGCCGACGACCACCTCGACCGCCTCGAACTCGGCGGCCAGTGCGGCCAGTCGGCGCAGGTGCTTACCGGTACGGTCGCGGCGGACCGTCTCCACCGGGGTCGCGAGGATGCCGTCGGGGTCGCTGACGGCCACGCCGATGCGCACACTGCCCACATCGATGCCGAGCCGTCGTCCCCGTCCAGGATCCTGCTGTGCCGAAAACACTCAGCCGACCCGCGCTATCTGCGCGCGTACCGCCTCGAGCGCCGCGTCGATGCCGGCCGGGTTCTTTCCCGAGCCCTGCGCCAAATCGGCCTTTCCGCCGCCGCGGCCGTCGACGGCCGCGGCAAGCTGTTTGACCAGGTCGTTGGCGCTGATCCCGAGGTCCTGCGCGGCCGGATTGGCGGCGACCGCGTAGGGCACGGTTTGGCTGTCACCCTCTGCTATCAGCGCAACCACGGCGGGGTCGCTGCCGAGCTTGCCCCGGATATCGCCGACCAGGGACCGCAGGTCGGCCGCTGTCATCCCGGCCGACATCCGCTGCACCACCACACGGACGTTACCGATCCGCTCGGCGCCCGCGGCAGCGTTCGTCGCGGCGGCCCGTGCGGTGGCCAGCCGGGCGCGTTCGAGTTCTTTCTCGGCGGCCTTGAGCCGGTCGACGAGATTGGCCACCCGGGCCGGCACCTCTTCGGACGGCACCTTCAGCGATGAGGCCAGCCCGGCCATCAGCGCGCGCTCCTTGGCCAGGTGCCGGAACGAGTCCAGCCCGACGTAGGCCTCCACCCGGCGCACCCCGGAGCCGATCGACGATTCGCCCAGGATCGTCACCGGACCGATCTGCGCCGAGTTGTGCACGTGGGTGCCACCGCACAACTCCAGCGAGAACGGTCCGCCGATCTCGACCACCCGGACCTCGTCGGGATAGGCCTCGCCGAAGAGCGCCATCGCCCCCATGGCCTTCGCCTTGTCGAGGCGCTCGAGGAAGGTGTGCACCTCGAAGTCGGCCTGCACGGCCTCGTTGGTCACCTGTTCGATCTGGATGCGCTGGTCCTCGGTCAGCGCGCCCTGCCAATTGAAGTCGAACCGCAGGTAGCCCGGCCGGTTGAGCGAGCCGGCCTGAACGGCGTTGGGCCCCAGCACTTGTCGCAGTGCGGCGTGCACCATGTGGGTGCCCGAGTGGCCCTGGGTGGCGCCCTTGCGCCAGCCCGCGTCCACCGCCGCGACCACCGTGTCGCCCTCGACGAATTCGCCCGATTCGACGTTAACCCTATGTATGTGAAGGGATTTGGCGACCTTCTGCACGTCGGTGACGGCCGCCTTGGCGCTGGCGCCGGAGCCGGTTCCGGTGATGGTTCCGGCGTCGGCGATCTGACCACCCGACTCGGCATAGAGCGGGGTGCGGTCGAGCACCAGCTCCACACGATCCGCACCGATCCCGTCTCCGTGCGCGACCACCGGGACCCGCTTGCCGTCCACGAAGATGCCGAGAATCCTGGCCTCGGAGGTCAATTCGTCGAATCCGGTGAACTCGGTGGGGCCGGCGTCGACCAGTTCGCGGTAGGCGGTCAGGTCGGCGTGCGCGTGCTTGCGCGCGGCGGCGTCGGCCTTGGCCCGCTGACGCTGCTGCAACATCAGGTCGTGAAAGCCGGTCTTGTCGACCGCCAGGCCGGCCTCCGCCGCCATCTCGAGGGTGAGTTCGATCGGGAAGCCGTAGGTGTCGTGCAGCGTGAACGCGTCCGAGCCCGAGACCACCTTGGCGCCCGACTTCTTGGTGGCGCCGGCCACCTCCTCGAACAGCTTGGAACCCGACGCCAGCGTGCGGTTGAACGCCGTCTCCTCGGCGACGGCGATGCGGTGTATCCGGTCGAAGTCGCTGACCAGCTCGGGGTACGACGGGCCCATCGCGTCGCGCACGGTGGCCATCAGGTCGCCGACGATCGGGTTGTCCGAGTCATCCAAGCCCAGCAGCTTGGCCGAGCGGATCACCCGGCGCAGCAGCCGGCGCAACACGTAGCCGCGGCCGTCGTTGCCGGGGCTGACGCCGTCGCCGATCAGGATGGCGGCGGTGCGGCTGTGGTCGGCGATGATGCGGTAACGGACGTCGTCTTCGTGATTGCCGACATCGTAGGGACGCGGTGCGCGCGCGGCCACCAGGTCGATCACTGGTCGCAGCAGGTCGGTCTCGTAGACGTTGTGGACGTTCTGCAGGACCAGCGCGATGCGTTCCACACCCATCCCGGTGTCGATGTTCTTGCGGGGCAACGGGCCGAGGATCTCGTAGTCCTCCTTGCTCGATCCCTCGCCGCGCTCGTTCTGCATGAACACCAGGTTCCAGACCTCGAGGTAGCGGTCCTCGTTGGCGATCGGACCGCCCTCGGGCCCGAACTCGGGCCCGCGGTCGTAGTAGATCTCCGAGGACGGTCCGCACGGCCCGGGGATGCCCATGGACCAGTAGTTGTCGGCCATGCCGCGGCGCTGGATCCGCTCGGCCGGCAGGCCGGCGATCTCCTGCCACAGCTGCGCGGCCTCGTCGTCGTCGAGATACACGGTGGCCCAGAGTTTTTCCGGGTCAAGTCCGTATCCCCCCTCGGAGACGCTGTTGGTCAACAAGTCCCACGCCAGTGCGATGGCCTCGCGCTTGAAGTAGTCGCCGAACGAGAAGTTGCCGGCCATCTGGAAGAAGGTGTTGTGCCGGGTGGTGATGCCCACCTCGTCGATATCCGGGGTGCGGATGCACTTCTGGATGCTGGTGGCCGTCGCGTAGGGCGGCGTGCGCTGCCCGAGGAAGAACGGCACGAACTGGACCATGCCGGCGTTGACGAACAACAGGTTGGGGTCGTCGAGGATCACCGAGGCGCTGGGCACCTCGGTGTGGCCCGCCTTCACGAAGTGATCAAGGAACCGCTTCCTGATCTCGTGTGTCTGCACTTGAGTCCGCTTCTTCCTTTTGCTTTGGCTTGCGCTGACCTCGATCCCAAGCCTATTCGCCGGGTAATTGGACGGACCGGGGCACTAGCCATCCAGAAAGCTCAATCGCACCGACCGCCGAGGATTGTCCCGGTTGAGGTCGACCAGCACGATACTTTGCCAGGTGCCCAGCTGCGGCTCGCCACCCAAGACCGGCACCGTCACCGACGGCGCGACGATCGCCGGCAACACATGATCGGCGCCGTGGCCTTCGGAGCCGTGCGCGTGCCGGTACCGGTCGTCACGCGGCAACAGCCGCTCCAGCGTGTCGACCAGGTCGTCGTCGGAACCCGCGCCGGTCTCGATGATCGCGACCCCGGCCGTCGCGTGCGGGACGAAAATATTGCACAGGCCGTCCCCGTAGCTGAAGCAGAACCGGCGCACCACATCGGTGAGGTCCACGATGCGGCGACGGGAGGTGTCCACATCCAAGACATCGGTCTGCATCTGGCCAAGCCTACGGCGGAGCGCCGTTAAGGGCCCAGGACCAGGCAATTGTTTGTGATGGCGACCACACCCCGATTAGTCCCCAATTAATCGTTGCCAGCGGTAACCGGCAGGAGGAAGGTATCTGGTGGGACCGGTGGCGCCACCGGGGCGCTGCCCCGACACGGGAGGGGTCGATCGTGTACGCACGCTCCACCACCATTCAGGCGCAACCTCTGTCGGTCGACATTGGAATCGCCCATGTTCGCGATGTCGTCATGCCCGCGCTGCAGGAGATCGACGGGTTTGTGGGGCTGTCGCTGTTGGTCGACCGGCAGTCCGGCACATGCATCGCCACCAGCGCCTGGGACGGCTTGGAGACGATGCGCGCCGGCGCCGAGCGGGTCGCTCCCGTTCGTGACCGGGCCGCGATGATGTTCGACGGCAGCGCGCGGGTCGAAGAATGGGATATCGCCCTACTGCACCGCGACCACCGGTCGCACGAGGGGGCGTGCGTGCGGGCCACCTGGCTCAAGGTGGTGCCGGATCAGCTCAACCGCTCGCTGGACTTCTACCGGACCGCGGTGCTGCCGGAGCTGGAAAACCTCGACGGGTTCTGCAGTGCCAGCCTGATGGTCGACCACCCGGCATGCCGGCGTGCGGTGTCCTGCTCGACGTTCGACAGCATGGATGCGATGGCCCGAAACCGCGACCGCGCGACCGAGCTGCGCAGCCGCCGTGTGCGGGATTTAGGCGCCGAGGTGGTCGACGTGGTCGAATTCGAGCTGGCGATCGCCCGCTTGCGGGTGCCCGAGCTGGTCTGAGGGTCCCGCGCGTTTCTCGCGCCGAGCGTCACGCTGGCGTGACGCTCGGCGCGCGCAGAAGTCGGGCCCTGCTCCTAGCCCGGCAGCGAGTCGCCGAGGAATCCGCGGCACGGGTGCACCTCGTAGGTGAACACTCCGGCCGCCACCCCGGGGTCGTCGTTCATGATCGCGATGGTGGCTTCAACGGTCGCGTCGAACACCCCGATGCCGCACACTTCGGACCCGTCGGTGACGGGCAGCACGACCGCCAGCACGCCGTCGTCGCGCAGTCCGAAATTGCGGCGGCCGTGCTCCCAGATGATCGCCGGTGCCGCGTCGTCTTCGTATTTGGATCCCCGCTTGAGGATGACGACGCTGTAGGACTTGGCGTCGGGCAGCAGTTGGCCCATCTCTTCGTCGGTGAACGTTCTCATGATTCCCTCGCGCCCAGCGTAACGGCGCTGTGAAATCTCCGCTCCGGTACTCGCGGTGGCGTTACGGTCAGTCCGCTGCCGGGAAAGGACCATCCATGAAACACGCACTCACTGGGTTGGCCGTAGCTGTGTTGGCAGGCGGTGTGGGCTTGTCGCCGCACATCGCACCACAGGATTGGTGGTGTCCGGGCAAGCCCGTACCGAATGGCGCCATGTGGAACATGGCCATCTGCCATCAGTTTCACTACGTGACGCAGCCCGACGGCACCCAGGTCGCCGTCCAGGGACCCTAGCCGCGGCGGCGCTCACCCTCGCTTGCGGCGGATGATCGCCCGCAGCCGCTCCAGCCGGCCGCTGATCTCCCGTTCACCGCCGTGGCCGGTTGGCCGGTAATAGTCCACGCCCACCAGCTCGTCCGGCGGATATTGTTGCGCGACAACACCGTCCGGGTTGTCGTGGGAGTACTTGTAGCCCTGCGCGTTGCCCAGCGCCGCCGCCCCCGAGTAATGCCCGTCGCGCAGATGCGCCGGCACCATACCGACCTTGCCTGCCTTGACGTCGTTCATCGCCGCGCCCAGCGCGGTGGTGACCGCATTCGACTTCGGCGCGCTGGCCAAATGCACGGTGGCATGCGCCAGCGTCAGCTGGGCCTCGGGCATCCCGATCAGCTGGACGGTCTGCGCGGCGGCGACCGCGGTCTGCAGCGCGGTCGGATCGGCCATTCCGATGTCCTCACTGGCCAGGATCATCAGCCGGCGGGCGATGAACCGCGGGTCCTCCCCCGCGACCAGCATGCGCGCCAGGTAGTGCAGCGCGGCGTCGACGTCGGAGCCGCGCACGGATTTGATGAAGGCGCTGATGACGTCGTAGTGCTGGTCACCGTCGCGGTCGTAACGTACCGCGGCCTTGTCCAGGGACTGCTCGACGGTCTCGACGGTCACTTCCTCGGTGGCGGCTTGAGCCGTTTCCGAGGCGACTTCCAGCGCGGTCAGGGCGCGGCGGGCATCGCCGGCGGCCAGCTGGACCAGCAGGTCGACGGCCTCGGGCGCCACGGCGACCCGCCCGCCCAGGCCGCGGGGGTCGTCAATCGCGCGCTGCACCACCGTCCGGACGTCATCGGCGGTCAGCGGCCGCAGCTGCAGGATCAGCGACCGGGACAGCAGCGGCGCGACCACCGAAAACGACGGGTTCTCGGTGGTCGCCGCCACCAGCAACACCACCCGGTTCTCCACCGCGGACAGCAGGGCGTCCTGCTGGGTCTTGGAGAAGCGGTGCACTTCGTCGATGAACAGCACCGTCTGCTCACCGGAAAGGACGCCTCGCCTCGCCTGTTCTATCACGGCCCGAACGTCCTTGACGCCGGCCGACAACGCCGAGAGCGCTTCGAAGCGGCGGCCGGTCGCCTGCGAGATCAACGCCGCCAGCGTCGTCTTGCCGCTGCCCGGCGGCCCGTAGAGGATGACCGAGGCCATCCCCGAGCCCTCGACCAGTCGGCGCAGCGGTGACCCGGGCGCCAGCAGGTGGTCCTGACCGACCACTTCGTCCAGCGCTGCCGGGCGCATCCGCACCGGCAGCGGCGCTCCGGCCGACACGCCCAGGCCAACATCGGTCGGCCGCGCCGCGCCGGGCAGGTCGAACAGACCGTCGGACACGGCTTCAGGTTATCGGGCAGAACCTCCGGCCAGGTATCCGCGCGCCTGCGCCCCATAACTGCTAAGTTCCGGTTGGCTAAGTTCTGCGTTCACCGATTCACAGCGAACTAGAAACCTTAGGACGGCAAACGGCAATGAGCCAGCCCCCAGAGTATCCAGGAACCCCGGCCGACCCCCAGCCTGGCAACCCGACCCCTCCGGGCTACCCGCCACCGCCCGGCTACGGCGCACCGCCCCCGCCACCGCCCGCGGGCCCCGGCTATGGCGCACCTCCCCCCGGCCCCGGCTACGGCCGGCATGCGAGCCCCCCGCCCGGACCCGGCGGATACGGCCCACCCCCGGCCCGCCGCCGGGAGAAGGCCCGCCGCGGTCCTACGGCGCGCCGCCGCCACCACCGCCCTCCGGCTACGGCGCGCCCCCGCCGGGCTACCCGCCCCCAGCCGGGCTACCCGCCACAGCAGGGTTACGGCGCCCCGCCCGGCGGTCCCGTCCCCTCGCAGTTCAACATCGGCGAGGCGGTGAGCTGGGCGTGGAACAAGTTCACCAAGAACGCTGTAGCGCTCATCGTTCCGTTGCTGATCTACATCCTGGTGATCGGCACTCTCGCGGTTATTGCCGGGGGCCTGCCCGTGGTCTTGGGCCAGAGCACGAGCACCACCTACACCGACGCGTACGACAACACCACTTCGGGCACGACCATCACCTTCGGCGCCGCCTCGTACGCCGTCATGGTCATCGGCTACATCCTGCTGTTCATCGCTGCGATCTTCATGGCCGCCGCGGTTCTCACCGGTTGCCTTGACATCGCCGACGGGAAGCCGGTGAGCATCGGATCGTTCTTCAAGCCCCGCAATCTGGGTGCGGTGTTCCTTACCGCAGTGCTCATCGGCCTCGGAACCGCGATCGGGTCGCTGTGCATCGTCGGCGGCATCATCTTCGGCTTCATCGCTCAGTTCGCCATCGCGTTTGTGATCGATCGATCCCTGTCACCGATCGATTCGATCAAGGCCAGCTATGCGACCGTCAAGTCCAACTTCGGCGGCGCTCTGTTGTCGTGGCTGGTGCAGTACGCGATCGTGCTGGTCGGTGCATTCGTGTGCGGAATCGGCCTGCTCGTCGCCTTTCCGCTCGCCCTGCTGATCCAGGTCTACACCTACCGCAAGCTTTCGGGCGGCCAGGTCGTGCCGCTGGAGCAGCCGGGATATCCGGCTGGCCCCCCACCGGGGCCCCAGTTCGCATAGGCGAGCCGGCGACTCGGAATCCTTAAGTCGCCTCGGTTGTCTCGTCGATGACCGTGTGGATGAACTGCATCTTGTCCAACACGGCGACGGGCAGCACGAACGGATAGAGGTCGTCGTGGCCCATCGAGCGGTTCACCATGTTCAGCGACCACGACAACGGCAGCCACATCTCGATGATGTTGGGAAAGGCGCTGGGGCCCAAGGCCGGCCGGTCGAAGGTCGCCGCCGCCGACGCCAAGCCACACCAGGCCGAGGTGTCCAGGGTGTCGCGGATGTGCAGGTAATGGGCGAACGTTTCGGCCCAGTCCTCGGCGGCGTGCATCGTCGCATATGACGACACGTAGCTTTCCTGCCAACCCTCGGGCGCGCCGTCGCGGTAGTGCCGGTCCAGTGCCTCCTGGTAGTCGGCGTCGGGATCGCCGAACAGCTCCTTGAACCGCGCCAGGTACTCGGGCGAGTTGATCAGCCGGTAGAAGTAGTAGTGCCCGACCTCGTGCCGGAAGTGCCCGAGCAGCGTGCGGTAGGGCTCATCCATCTCCACCCGCAGCTGCTCGCGATGGACGTCGTCGCCCTCGGCCAAATCCAATGTGATGACCCCATTGTCGTGCCCGGTGATCACCTTCTCGAATGCGCTGGAGAGCAGCCGAAATCCCAACCCCCGCTCGGGATCCCGGTCGCGTCCCACGATCGGCAACTTCAGCTCGTGCAGCTCGACGACCAGCCGTCGCTTGGCCGCCTCGGCCCGGGCGAACGCCGCCAGGCCCTCGGTGTCGGCGTCGTTGGGCCGTTCCAGGGTCAGCGCGCACGACTCGCAGAGCCCGCCGGGCTCATCCCTGGGAACCAGCCAATTGCATTCGGCGACATAAAGATTGGCACACAGTTGATAGTCAGCGGCATCCACGGCGCCGGCGTGGTCCCCCTGCTCGCCCTTGGCGATCACCAGCAGTGCCATCTGGTCGAGGGAAAACCCCAGCGAGCTGCCGCAGTTCAGGCACGTGGAGTTCTCGAACGCCAGGCGCTGACCGCAGTTGGGACAGTGGAAGTCACGCATGCAGCGAATCACTTTCGCAGGGCGCGACGTCGACGGCGACGTCGATCTTGCTTTTCTCGGAGTTGGTGTAGATGATGCCGCGCAGCGGCGGCACGTCCGCGTAGTCGCGGCCCCGGCCGACGATGATGTAGCGCTCGTCGACCATCTGGTCGTTGGTGGGATCCAGCCCCAGCCATTCGAACTGCCCCGGCTTTTGCGGGGTCCACACCGCGGCCCAGGCGTGGGTCGCGTCGATGCCGATCATCCGATCCTTTCCGGGCGGCGGGTCAGTGGCCAGATAACCGGACACATAGCTGGCCGCCAGGCCGTTGGCGCGCAAACACGCGATCGCCAACCTGGCGAAGTCTTGGCATACCCCTTCTCGGGCCCGCAGAACCTCGTTGACTCCGGTGGATATCGTGGTGGACCCCGACCGGTAGGTGAAGTCGGTGTAGATCCGCGATGCGAGGTCGCGCAGCACCTCGATCAACGGGCGTCCAGGCGCGAAGCTGGGCGCCGCGTACTGGCGGACCTCGTCGGTGATCTCGGGCGGATCCAGATCCAGGGTGAATTCCGTCGCCAGCGCTCCGCGCAGCCCGGCCGGCCGGGCGGCCTCCCACGGCTCGACAGCCGGCCCATCGGTGTACAGCCCGGGAGCCGGCGGGTGCACGTCGACGATGGATTCGCTGGTGACGATCAGGGCGTGGTGCGGCTCGGTGACGTGGAAGTAGGTGCTGATGTTGCCGTAGCCGTCGCGGCTGGTGGAGCTGTCGGTGGGGGCGGGCTGGATATCCAGCCGATGATCGATGCAGCGCTGCCGCAGCAAGTCCCGCGGCGTGAGAAACCCACGGCCGTACGAGCTGGTAACGATGTCGGAGTAGCGGTATTCGGTGCGGTGGTTGACGCGATACCGCCGGGTGCCCGGGACTTGGGCTGCCCAGCCCTCGGGAGCCTCGTCTGACGGCAACGCGGTGCCTCCTGGCGTCTCCGGCTCGGTCGGCGGTCGCCGATCTGCGAACACAGTGTGGCACGGAAAGAAGGGAACCGACTCGCCAGCCGGGGCGCCGAATTCGTCTGGCGCCCAATCCACGGGAATCGGGCCCTAGAAGGTCCGAAGTAACTCCCAAGTTGCTCCGGAGTTGCCCGGCGCGGCGCACAATCAAGGAGTGGCCACGTGGGATGACGTCGCCCGCATCATTGGCGGGTTGCCACTGACCGCCGAGCCGTCAACGCACGACTGGCGGGTCGGCAAGAAACTGATCGCGTGGGAGCGGCCGCTGCGCAAATCCGATCGTGAGGCCCTGGCGGCCGAGGGGTCGCAGCCACCGGAGGGCGACATCCTCGGTGTTCGGGTCTCCGACGAGGGTGTCAAGTTCGCCTTGATCGCCGACGAGCCCCGGGTGTATTTCACTACCCCGCATTTCGACGGGTATCCGGCGGTGCTGGTCAAACTGGCCGAAATCGAAGCCGGCGACCTCGAGGAGCTGATCACCGAGGCCTGGTTGACCCAGGCGCCCAGAAAGCTGGTGCAGGAGTTCTTGGCTGACTCGCCCTGAGCCGCCGTCAAACCGGCCGAAGGTCGATCACCCGTTGTAGGTCGTCGATGCAGGACTGGACGACGTCGGCGAGCACCACCTCTTTCCTATCGCGGGAAACCGAGTGCACCTCCGAGGCGAGTCGGCGCGCTGCGGCGGCGTGTTCGGTCGCCGCATCGGGATCCGTGTCGGCGAGGGCTACGGCCGCCACCAGCTCGGCGAGCACGGCGTGCACGGGCTGGGGCAGCCAGTTGCAGCCGTCCAGGGCGGGCGCGACGACGCGGGCCAGCTGCAGCACCGAGACGGCGAGCAAGGCCACATGCACGGCCTGATGATCGGCGCCCTGGACGATGTCGCGCATCCGCCATCGCCGCGGTGAAAGCCGCACCACCTGACGGGCGGTGGCGCGGGCCTGAATCAGATCGCCGATCTGTTCGTGCACCCGATCCACGGCCGACAGCGGCCAGTCGCGGGCGGGCTGCCTGCGCCCGGCGGCGAAATCCGCCGTGCGGGACAGCACACCGTGCAGCGTGTCCAGCACCCCGATGCGCGCCCGGCGCAGCACCCGCAACGGGTCGGCCGGGAACAGCAAGACGGCGAACACGAGCGCCAGGCAGCCACCGATCAGGGCATCGTAGATGCGTTCGTAGCCGACGCCGCTGCGTGGCAATGCCAGCACCAGGATCGACGACACGACGGTCTGGTTGGCGAACATCATTCCCTGCCCGATGAAGCCCCGCCCGATCACCACCGCAACCGAGAGCGCGATCAGCGTGACGACAGCGATCGGCACGGGCCCGGTGCCGATCAGCGCCCACACCACGCTGCCCGTCCCGATCCCCAGGGTCACGCCGATCATCATCTGGACGGCGCGCTGGCCACGTAACACGTTGCTGATCGACAGGCACACCGCGGCGGCGATCGGCGCGAAGAACGGCTGGGGATGGGCGAGCACGTCGTGTGCGAGGTACCAGGCCAGACCCGAGGCGACCGACGTCTGCGCGAGCGCGAACCAGATATCCCTGAGCCGTTGGACGGCGGCCAGGCCGCTATGGGCCGCGCGGGCAAGCAGCGAAGTGCTCATGACGCTTGCTTACCCTAGGGCGCGCCACGAGTTGCGGCGAGCTAGGTGCGCTGCAACTCGAAAAGCGGAATCACCCGGCTGGTCTTCGACTGATACTCGGCGAAGCCCGGCGCCGCGGCGCTGACTTCGCCGAACAGCTCGTCGCGCTCGGTGGCCGGCAGTTCGCGAGCGTTGACATCGAACGCGTCGGTACCGACCTCGACGTGTGCCTGCGGGTTGGCCCGCAGGTTGTGCACCCAGGCCGGGTTGACGGGCGCGCCCGCGAAGGATCCGATGATGATCAGCTTGCCGCCGACGCGGAAATAGGCCAGCGGCGACACCCGCTGTTCGCCGGACTTGGCGCCCGTCGTGGTGAGCAGCAGCAGATCAGCATTTTCGAATTGGCCGCCGACCTTGCCGCCGTTGGCCCGGAACTCGTCGACGATGCTCTTGTTGAATGCGTTGATCGTTGCCGTGTCAGGCATCTGTTCGCTCATGCCTGGTCAACCTGCTTGGGTTTGGCGTCTATTCCGGACTCCTTGCGCTGCTGGGCGGTGATCGGCGCGGGCGCATCGGTGAGCGGATCGATGCCGCCGCCGGTCTTCGGGAACGCGATCACCTCACGGATGGAGTCCACGCCGGACAGCAGCGCGTTGATCCGGTCCCAGCCGAACGCGATCCCGCCGTGCGGGGGCGCGCCGAACATGAACGCCTCCAACAGGAATCCGAACTTCTCCTGGGCCTCGGCCTTGTCCAGGCCCATCACCGCGAACACCCGTTCCTGGATGTCGCGGCGGTGGATACGAATCGAGCCGCCGCCGATCTCGTTGCCGTTGCAGACGATGTCGTAGGCGTCGGCCAGCACGTTGCCCGGATCGCTGTCGACCGCGTCCAGATACTCGGGCTTGGGCGAAGTGAAGGCGTGATGCACCGCCGTCCACGCCCCGGAGCCCACCGCCACGTCGCCGGCCGCGGTCGCCTCGTCGGCGGGCTCGAACAGCGGCGGGTCGACCACCCAGACGAACGCCCATTCGTCCGGGTCGATCAGGTCGAGCCGGCTCGCGATCTCGCCGCGGGCGGCGCCCAGCAGTGCCCGCGAGGGCTTTGCCGGGCCGGCGGAAAAAAAGATGCAATCCCCGGGCTTGGCCCCGACGTGCGCGGCCAGGCCGTCGCGTTCGGCATCGGTCAGGTTCTTGGCCACCGGCCCACCCAGCGTGCCGTCATCGGCGACCAGCACGTACGCCAGCCCGCGGTGTCCGCGCTGTTTGGCCCATTCCTGCCAGCCGTCCAGGGTGCGCCGCGGCTGCGAGGCGCCGCCGGGCATCACGACGGCACCGACGTAGGGCGCCTGGAAGACGCGGAATGTGGTGTCTTTGAAGAACTCTGCGCACTCGACGAGTTCCAGCCCGAACCGCATATCGGGCTTGTCGGATCCGAATCGTCGCATGGCGTCCGCGTAGGTGATCCGCGGGATCGGCGTCGGGATCTGGTAGCCGATCAACGCCCACAGCGCGGTCAGGATCTCCTCGGAGATCGCGATGATGTCCTCGGCATCGATGAAGCTCATCTCCATGTCGAGCTGGGTGAACTCGGGCTGCCGGTCGGCGCGGAAATCCTCGTCGCGGTAGCAGCGGGCGATCTGGTAGTACCGCTCCATCCCTGCCACCATCAGCAACTGCTTGAACAGCTGCGGGCTCTGCGGCAGCGCGTAGAACGACCCCGGTTGCAGCCGCGCCGGCACCAGGAAGTCGCGCGCCCCCTCGGGCGTGGAGCGGGTCATCGTCGGCGTCTCGACCTCGACGAAGTCGTGGCGCCGCCAGCACACCGCGCGCAGCGGCATTTACCTTGGAGCGCAACCGAATTGCTGCGGCCGGGCCGTCGCGACGCAGGTCGATGTAGCGGTACTTCAGCCGCGACTCCTCACCTGCGGGCTCTTCGAGCTGGAACGGCAGCGGCGCGCACTCGCCGAGCACCGTCAGCGACGTCGCGTTGACCTCGATGTCGCCGGTGGCGATCTCCGGGTTCGCGTTGCCTTCCGGGCGGATCTCGACGACGCCCTCGACGGCGACGCAGAACTCGGCTCGCAGCCGGTGCGCCTGCGCCAGCACCTGCCCCTCCTCAAGGCCCTCGCGGAACACCACCTGCGCGATGCCGGACGAATCGCGCAGATCGATGAAGATGACGCCGCCGTGGTCGCGGCGGCGGGCCACCCAGCCGGCCAACGTCACCCGCTGCCCTGCGTCACTACTCCTCAGCGAACCAGCGGCGTGGCTGCGCAGCACAAATACTCCCCTTTACCCGATTTGAACGACTGCCCAGTCTAAACACCCGGCGCGGTTGGTAACTTCGGTCGCATTGCAACCACCATCGCGCTCGTGGGTCCCGGCGCCGTCGGCACGACCGTTGCCGCGCTGTTGTACAAGGCCGGCCACCAGGTGTTGCTGTGCGGCCACACCCCCCGCGACAGCATTGAACTGCGGCCCGACGGCGGCGATCCCATCGTCGTGCCCGGTCCGGTCCTCACTGATCCCGGCCAGGTGCCCGGGTCGGTCGACGTGGTGGTGCTGGCGGTCAAAGCCACCCAGAATGACGAAGCGGCCGGCTGGCTGGGCCGCCTGTGCGACGAGCACACCATCGTGACGGTGCTGCAAAACGGTGTCGAGCAGGTCGAGCAGGTCAAGCCGCACTGCCCGTCGTCGCCGGTGATACCCGGCATCGTCTGGTATGCGGCCGAGACCCAACCACAGGGCTGGGTGCGGCTGCGCACCGAAGCCGCGCTGGTGCTGCCCGGCGGGCCTGCGGCGACGACGGTCGCCGAGCTGCTGCGCGGCGCCGGCTGCCGGGTAGACACCGACCCCGACTTCATCACCGCGGCGTGGCGCAAGCTGCTCACCAATGCGCTGGCCGGGTTTCTGGCGCTGTCTCGGCGGCGATCCGGAATGTTCCGCCGCAACGACGTCGCCGAGTTGTCCCGCCGCTACGTCGCCGAATGCCTGGCCGTGGCCCGAGCCGACGGCGCGCGGCTGCCCGACGACGTGGTCGACGAGTTGGTCGAGCTGTTCCGTCGAGCCCCCGAAGACATGGGGACCTCGATCCTGGCCGACGCGGAAAACCGGCGGCGGATGGAATGGGACATCCGCAACGGGGTGATCATCCGCAAGGCGCGCGCGCATGGCTTGCCGACCCCGATCAGCGACGTGCTGGTGCCGCTGCTGGCGGCGGCCAGCGACGGTCCCGGGTAGTCGGCGTTAGGCTGATTCGACCACCAGATTTCGGGAGCGTGCGATGACCTTCAACGAGGGTATGCAGATCGACACCAGCACCGCCTCGTCGTCCGGCGGCGGCGGCTTCGGCGGGCCGCTCGCCATCGGCGGCGGATTCGGCGGGCTGCTGATCGTACTGGTCGCGCTGTTCCTGGGTGTCGATCCCGGTCCCGTGATCAACCAGCAGCAGACGAACACCAAGGACTACTCGTCACCCGGGTTCGACCTGAGTCAGTGCAAGACCGGGGCCGACGCCAACAAGTACGTGCAGTGCCGCGTGGTCGCAACCGGAAACTCCGTGGACGCGGTATGGCATCAGCTGATGCCGCGCTACACCCGCCCGCACGTGGTGCTGTTCACCGGCCAGGTCAACACCGGCTGCGGAGCCGCCACCACCGCCGTGGGGCCGTTCTACTGCCCGGTGGACCAGACGGCGTACTTCGACACCGACTTCTTCCGCGAGCTGGTCGACCGATTCGGTTCCAGCGGTGGACCGTTGGCGCAGGAGTACGTGGTGGCCCATGAATACGGCCATCACGTGCAACAACTGCAGGGACTCCTCGGCCGCTCCCAGCAGGGCGCCCAGGGCGCCGGGGGTAACGGCGTGCGCACCGAGCTGCAGGCGGACTGCTACGCCGGGATCTGGGCGCACTACGCGTCCACCGTCAAACAGGACAGCACCGGGGTGCCCTACCTGCAGCCGTTGAGCGACAAGGACATCCAGGACGCGCTGTCGGCCGCGGCCTCGGTCGGCGATGACCGCATCCAGCGCGAGACGACCGGGCGCACCAACCCCGAGTCATGGACGCACGGTTCCTCCGAGCAACGGCAGCACTGGTTCACCGTCGGCTATCAGACCGGTGACCCCAAACAGTGCGATACCTTCTCGGCCCCGGACCTTGGCTAGGTGGGTCTACCAGGGCCGCGTCGAGCACGTCACGCCGGTGGTGGCGTTTTGTGTCACCACGACCTGGCCGTCGACCGCGATCTCGCAGTGCAGTTCGGGAGTGGCTCCCGAGCCGCAGTCGGGCCAGTGACACCCGCCGCTGGCGTTGATGTACGCCCACTGGTTCGGGTTTGCCAGCGTGGCGGTGTACACCAGCGGCGCCCCGGCGCTGAATGCCGCCTGCACGGTGTTCATGTACTGCGACGAATTCGCGTCGAAGGCCGCCTGACTGGGCGGATCGCTGTTCATGTATCGAACCTGGCCGGTCAGGTTGCCGGTAACAGTGATCGTGTAGGTCACCTGGTGGCCGGCCGGATCTGCGCGTGAGGTCGCGGGGTTGACCACCACGGCCGCGACTCCCCCGACTCCCAGAGCGGCCGCAAACGTTGCCACGCAGGCCGATCTGGCGCCCCCGCTGGCCAGTTTTAGCACGTTCGTCATATCGAAAACGCTACCGGATTCGTTACCGTTACTGACGAAGCTGGCCACTGTTGGCCATTGCCGGGGTAACGGTTGCCCGGCGCGATAGCCGTGTTCTTGTCCGGTCGGGCGCACGGGATTCGGTTCCCCGTGTCCGTGGTCGGTGGCGGCCATCGGTCACCCGCTGGTCGTTGGACACGGCCTGGGCGGTAGCTCTCACGGCGCGATCCTCCGGTCGCGTGCGTGTCACACCTTCCCGTCGCCGTGCCCTCAAACCTTGGGCGCGACGCCCGATCACAGTGGCTGCTGCCTGGTGTCGGGTGACGTTTTGGTAGGGCTTACGCCAATGCTGGTTGCCCCAAGTACTGGTGTAAGCGGGGTTGACGGCAAGCAGCTCGATGCCGTGCTTGCTGGTTTGAGTGGTTAGCCGGTTACGGAACACCGCGGTCGGCATCCCGGCAACGGTTCTGCGGAACCGTTTGCCGCGCTCACCGCGCCCCATCGTCTCGCGGCCGACCGTGCGAGCATCAGTGAAGTCTAGGTCCTCGATGGCGATGGTCGTGATGCCATGGCGGGCGCTGTAGTGAATCAGCCGGGTAATCGCATGCCGGACTTGGGCATCTCGACGTGCCGACCTCCCGGACAGGTCGACGTCGATACGTGCGGGCGCGCCGACCGGGTTGCCGTGCTCGTCGAGGCGGCGCAGCGCCAGATGGCCGTAGTTGAGATCGACTCCGACAACTGCGCCATCAGCGAACACCTCGGCCTGCGAAGTCTCGGGGTTGATCGCGAAGCTCTGTGCTGGGGTGGCCCAGGATGCGCTCAGATAACGTCCGGCCCGGCCTGGTTTGCGCGTGATCGTGTAGGAGACCGACTGTCCGCCCATGATCCTGGTATTCCACTCCTGGCCGCGATACCCGAACACCGCCGGTGCGGTCAAGACGTATCGGCCTCGTTTCGCGTTGGCCAGATGCTCCAGGGGCTTTGGCAGCCGGATGCTGACCTCACCGGACGGGGCAATGGTGATGGTTAGGTTGCCGAACGGCTCATCACCGGACCCGTGGGCGTGGATCCGGTAGCGGGCGCAATCCCAATTCGTTTGCCACTGCGGCAATGTGAGCGTGGCGGCGTCGAGGTTGTGCCGGACTTTGGCCAGCCTCTTACCGCCGTCGGTGACGTGCACCACATTGGCATCGCGCTCGGCCAGGACACGGGCAAGCTCAGCCCGCAGACGCTGCAACCGGCGCAGCTTCTCAAATCGTTCCGACCTGGGTCGGGTAACCCTTCACCTGCCCCTTACGACGCGCGTTGCGTTCATGGGCGCTCAGAGTGTCGGTGCTCGGCTGCGCCAACCGTTTGGTGATGGTCGCGATCGCTGCCCGCAGCCCGATGATGTGCCGATGCTGGGCTCGCCGCGCCAAACGGTACTGCTCGTCGCTGGCCCGGATGATCGCATTAGCCCACCGGGCACTCGAGCTCGCCGTGAGCGCGCTCTTGCGTCGGTTGAGGCGCTCACACCGAAGCTGGCGTAGCGCATCCGAATCCAGCAGTGGCGGCGGCGGTTCGGGATGACACCGCGCCGCCAAGTCCGCGCGGCGCAGCTTACCCAGATGCATAGCAACAGCGTCAAGAACAGCCTCGTCTGCGGCGGTGGTGCGCAATCTAGTTGTGATCGCCACACCGGACGGACTCGCGGCCGGCTTGACTCCACGCCACTGACGCAACTTCTCGGCCGTCACAACTCGACCATCCCATAGGCCACCGACAAAACCCCGCGACCAACACCTTCGAGCACTCGCTCGCCATGCACTATCACCGCTTGTCGTCTCGGCCACCACCCCGCACACAATCGCTTCATCTTGGCCGACCGCTGCCTCAAGAGCCGGCCGGCGAAGCTGGTCACGGTGGCCAGCATGTCGCTCACCAGCTCGGACTCGGCTGACTCGTCACCACTTTGACCGTTTATCCGCCACCGACTAACGCAATCGCCAGCAGTGCTCAACCCGGTTCCGGTAAGAAGCAGTAATGAGCTACGAACCACCGGGGCAGGACATCACCCGGCGCGGGCTGCTGACGACGTGCGCGGTCTCGGCCGTTCTGGGCGCCAGCGTGGGGGCGGCGGGAGCCTCAATGGTGTGGTCTCACCCGCACGGGCCCACAATCTGGAACCAGCCGGACCGCAACGGCGCGCCTCCGGTTGGTGGTCTGCATCTGCAGTTCGGCAAGAACGCCGGCACCGAAGTCGTGGTGTCATGGCACACCACCGACGCGGTCAGCAATCCGCGGGTCATGCTGGGCACGCCCACATCCGGCTTCGGCAGCACCGTGGCCGCCGAAACCCGAACGTACCGGGACGCGAAGTCGGGCACCGAGGTTCGTGTCAACCACGCCCGCCTGACCAACCTCACCCCGGACACCGACTACGTGTACGCCGCGGCGCACGACGGCACGACCCCGGAACTGGGGACGGTGCGGACCGCCCCAGCGGGGCGAAAACCACTGCGCTTCACCAGTTTCGGCGACCAGTCCACGCCGACGTTGGAGAAGTTGGCCGGCGGCGGCTACGGCACCGACAATATCGGCTCGCCCACGGCCGCGGACACCACGGTCGCGATCGAGCGCCTCGCCCCGCTGTTCAATCTGGTCAACGGGGACCTGTGCTACGCCAACCTGGCCGCCGACCGGGTGCGCACCTGGTCGAACTGGTTTGAGAACAACACCCGCTCGGCGCGCTACCGGCCGTGGATGCCGGCGGCGGGCAACCACGAGAACGAATTGGGCAACGGGCCAATCGGTTATGGCGCCTATCAGGCGTACTTCGCCTTGCCCGATTCGGGGTCGCATCCTGAAACCCGCGGCCTGTGGTACTCGTTCACCGCCGGCTCGGTGCGGGTGGTCAGCCTCAACAACGACGACGTCGCCTTCCAGGACGGCGGCAACTTCTACGTGCACGGCTACTCGTCCGGTGAGCAAAAACGTTGGCTTGCCACCGAACTAGCCGATGCACGCCGTGATCCGGACGTTGATTGGTTGGTGGTTTGCATGCATCAGACGGCGATCTCCACCGCCGAGAGAGCAAACGGTGCCGACCTGGGGATCCGTCAGGAATGGCTCCCGTTGTTCGACCAGTATCAGGTCGACCTGGTGGTGTGCGGCCACGAACACCACTACGAACGCTCGCATCCGGTGCGCGGGACACAGGGCAACGACACCCGAACGCCGATTCCCGTCGACACCCGCACCGACGTCATCGACACGACGCGCGGAACGGTGCACCTCGTCATCGGTGGGGGCGGCACGTCGGCGCCGACCAATGGCTTCTTGTTTCCAGAGCCTCGGTGCCGTGTGATCACGGGCGTTGGCGCATTTCGATCCCGCGATCGGACGCAAGGCGCCGATATACGTCGTGGAGGACGCGCCTTGGTCGGCGTCTCGCGACCGCGACAACCCTTACGGCTTCGTGGTTTTCGACGTTGACCCGGGCCAGCCGGGCGGCAATACGTCAATCGAGGCAACGCATTACGCGGTGACGGGTCCGTTCGGCGCCATGAAGATGGTCGAGCAGTTCACCCTGACCAAGCCGCGCGGCTAGCTCAAAACAGCGTCTGCTGGACGGGCCCCGGCACTGCCGGCGCCGGCGCTGGCGCTGGCGCGGCCTGCGGGAACGGGCGGTGATCGCCGGCCAGCCGGTGCCGCGCGACCAGCGGTGCGGCGCGCTCGGCCAGCATCGCCCGGTAATGCGGCGGCAGATAGGCGCCGCGCCGGTACAGCTCGCGGTAGGCGGCGACCAGTTCGGGATGCGCCCGGGCCAGCCAGGACATGAACCAGCCGCGGGTGGATCCCCGCAAGTGCAGCCCGAAGACCGTCACACCGGTGGCGCCGGCGGCCGCGATCTGGCCCAGCAGCGCGTCGAGGTGCTCGACGGAGTCGGTGAGGTGCGGCAGCACCGGTGCGACCATCACATGACAATCGAGACCGGCGTCGCGGATCGCGGTGATCAGCCCCAGCCGGGCCTGCGGTGTCGGCGTGCCCGGCTCGACCTCACGATGCAACTCCGGGTCGCCGACCGCCAGCGAGACCGCCACCGATGCCGGGACCTGCCCCGCCGCTTCGGCGATGAGCGGCAGGTCCCGCCGGAGCAGCGTGCCCTTGGTCAGGATCGACAGCGGCGTACCGGATCCGGCGAGCGCGGTGATGATGCCCGGCATCAGCGCATAGCGGCCCTCGGCGCGCTGGTAGGGGTCGGTGTTGGTGCCCAGCGCGACGGTTTCGCGCTGCCACGACGGCCGGTGCACCTCGCGACGCAGCACCTCGGCGACATTGGTCTTCACCACCACCTGGGTGTCGAAGTCGTTGCCGCAGTTGAAGTCCAGGTATTCATGGGTGGGCCGCGCAAAACAATAGCGGCAACCATGCGAGCAGCCGCGGTAGCCGTTGACCGTGTAGCGAAACGGCAATGCGGCCGCGTTCGGCACCTTGTTCAGCGCGGACTTGCACAGCACCTCGTGAAACGTGATGCCGTCGAAATGCGGCACGCGCACGCTGCGGACGAAACCTATCCGCTCCAGTCCCGGAAGCGCCCCGTCGTCGACGGGCGTCCCGTTCACCGCGATGGCCTGCCCAGCCCAACGCATGCCTCTATTCGAACAATAGTTCGATACTTCGTCAAGTCCCGCGTCGGGGAGCGCACCGTCTCAGCAGCTGCCGAAGTCTTGCCCGTGGTCGCGTAGTGATGCCAACGGCCCTAGACGTTATCCAGGGGGCAAGGTGTAGAAAGTCAGGTGGTGCACGCAACACCTCGATGGGAGACGACCCGGATGCAACCCATCAGCAGCGAGCCGTATGGCCAACTGAAGTACCACGAGATCGCCGGCAGGCGAATGGCGTATGTAGACGAGGGCCAAGGTGATGCGATCGTCCTTCAGCATGGCAACCCCACGTCGTCATACCTCTGGCGCAACGTCATGCCGCACCTGGAAGGACTCGGTCGGCTGGTGGCCTGCGATCTGATCGGGATGGGCGGGTCGGACAAGCTCAGCCCATCGGGTCCGGACCGCTATCAATATGCCGAGCAACGGGAGTTCTTGTTCGCGCTCTGGGATGCGCTCGAACTTGGCGATCGCGTGGTGCTGGTGCTGCACGACTGGGGCTCGGTGCTGGGCTTCGACTGGGCCAACCAGCATCGCGACCGGGTGCAGGGAATCGCCTACATGGAAGCGATCGTCACCCCGATGACATGGACTGATTTTCATCCCAGCGTTCGGGGGGTGTTCCAGGGTTTCCGATCTCCCGAGGGAGAGCGAATGGTGTTGGAGCAGAACATCTTTGTGGAAGGGGTATTACCCGGCGCGATCCGGCGACAGTTGTCCGACGAGGAGATGGACCACTATCGACGGCCGTTCGTCGACCCGGGCGAAGACCGGCGGCCCACATTGTCGTGGCCGCGCAATATCCCCATCGACGGCGAGCCCGCTGATGTCACCGCGCTGGTGAACGAGTACAGCGGCTGGCTCGAAGAAAGCCACGTGCCCAAGCTGTTCGTGAATGCCGAGCCCGGCGCGATCCTCGCCGGCCGTATCCGCGACTACGCGCAGACCTGGCAAAACCAGACCGAGATCACGGTCCCCGGTGTGCATTTCATTCAAGAGGACAGCCCGCACGAGATCGGTTCGGCGGTGGCGCAGTTCGTCCGGCGACTTCGGGCTACCCCCGACTAACGGGCCAGTTTCGAAAGCACATCGGCGACAACCGAATCCGTTGGCACCGACACCTGGTCTCCACTGGAGAGGTCCTTCACCCCGATCGTGCCCGCCTCGATGTCGCGATCTCCGGCGACCAGCGCCACGCGCGCGCCCGAGCGGTCGGCCGCGCGCATCGCGCCCTTGAGCCCGCGGTCACCGTAGGCCAGGTCGACGCGCACACCGGCCGCACGCAGCTGCCCGGCCAGCACCGCCAGCCGCAGCTTGGCCGGCTCGCTCAGCGGCACGCCGAACACGTCGCAGCGCGCGGTCTCCCCCACGCTCTTGCCCTCGGCCCGCAGCGCCAGCAGGGTCCGGTCCACGCCGAGCCCAAATCCGATGCCCGACAAGTCTTGTCCGCCGAGCCGGCGCATCAGACCGTCATAGCGGCCGCCGCCACCGATGCCGGATTGCGCGCCCAGGCCGTCGTGCACGAACTCGAAGGTGGTCTTGGTGTAGTAGTCCAGCCCGCGCACCATCCGCGGGTTGATGACGTAGGGCACTCGCAGCGCATCCAGGTAGGACAGCACGGTGTCGAAGTGCTGCTTGGCGGCGTCGGACAGGTGGTCGAGCAGTACCGGGGCATCGGCCGTCATCGCCCGCACCTCGGGTCGCTTGTCGTCGAGCACCCGCAGCGGGTTAAGTCGTGCGCGTCGCTGGGTTTCTTCGTCCAGGTCGAGCGCTAACAGGAACTCCCGCAACAACTCCCGGTACTGCGGACGGCAGCTGTCATCGCCCAGTGAGGTGATTTCCAGCCGGAACCCGTCCAGGCCCAGCGAGCGGAACCCGGCGTCGGCGACGGCGATCACCTCGGCGTCCAGCGCCGGGTCGTCGACGCCGATCGCTTCGACACCGACCTGCTGCAGCTGGCGGTAACGGCCGGCCTGCGGGCGCTCGTAGCGGAAGAACGGGCCCGCGTAACACAGCTTGACCGGCAGCGCGCCGCGGTCGAGGCCGTGCTCGATCACCGCGCGCACCACACCAGCCGTGCCCTCGGGCCGCAGCGTCACCGAGCGGTCGCCGCGGTCGGCGAAGGTGTACATCTCCTTGGACACCACGTCGGTGGACTCGCCGACGCCGCGGGCGAACAGCGCGGTGTCCTCGAAGATGGGCAGCTCGACGTCGCTGTAGCCAGCGCCGCGGGCGCCGGCCAGCAGCCCGTCGCGCACCGCGACGAACTGCGCCGAATCCGGCGGGAGGTAGTCCGGCACCCCCTTGGGCGCCGAGAGTGCAGTGAATTCCGTCACCCGCTACAGGCCTTCGAGAAACGGGTTGAGACGCCGCTCGGCGCCGACGGTGGTGGGATTGCCATGTCCGGGTAGTACCACGGTGTCGTCGTCCAGCACCAACAGTTTTTCCACGATCGAGGTCAGCAGGTCACGTCCACTGCCGCCGAACAGGTCGGTGCGGCCGATCGAGCGCTCGAACAGCGTGTCGCCGGTAAAGACCACGTCTTTATCGGACGACGCCGCCCGCAGAACGCGAAAACACACCGATCCGCGGGTGTGCCCCGGGGTGTGGTCGACGTTGACGGTCACACTGCCCAGGTCGAGCTTGTCGCCGTCCCGGTCCAGCTCGACGACCTGCTTGGGCTCGCGGAACAACGCGCCGGCCGCCAGCTGGGCCAACCGCGGGCCGAAGCCGTGGATCGGGTCTTTGAGCATGAACCGGTCCTCGGGATGGATGTAGGTGGGGCAGCCGTAGGTGTCGGACACCTTCTGGGCGGACCACATGTGGTCGATGTGGCCGTGGGTGATCAGCACCGCGGCCGGGGTCAGCCGATTCTCATCGAGGATGCGCCGCAACGGCCCCATCGCACGCTGGCCAGGGTCGACGATGACGGCATCCGTCCCCTTCCGCTCAGCCAGCACGTAACAGTTGCACTGCAGCAGGCCGGCGGGAAATCCGGTGATCAACACGGTTCCCAGTCTCCCATCCCTACCTGGGGCGCTTGACACGCCTCGCGGCGGCCACATTAGCCTGGGCTGGCGCCCCGCAGCTTGGGTTGGGGGCCCAAACTACCAACCATGGAGGCATACCGGCCGTGCCGACCAACGAACAGCGACGCGCGACAGCGAAGCGCAAACTCGAACGGCAGCTCGAACGTCACGCCAAGCAAGCCCGAACACGCCGGATCCTGGTGATCGCCGGTGGCGTCATAGCGTCGCTCGCGGTGATCGCCGCGGTGGTGGCCTCCGTGGTCATCACCAAAAACGACCACAAGCGCAACACCGCGACGGCGACCAGCAGCACCGCCGCCAGCAGTTCCCCGGAGTCCAGCACGCCCGGGGCGCCGACCCCGACGGCAGGGCCGATGCCGGCCTTCCAGCCGTCCGGCAACGTAGGCGCCAACTGCCAGTACCCCGCGTCGCAGGACAAGCCCACCAAGCCCGTAAAGCCGCCGCGGACCGGCAAAATCCCGACCGACCCGGCCCAGGTGAGCGTCAGCATGGCGACCAACCAGGGCAATATCGGTCTGATGCTGGCCAACAACGAATCACCTTGCACGGTAAACAGTTTCGCCAGCCTGGTCGGCCAGGGCTATTTCAACAACACCAAATGCCACCGGCTGACCACCTCCCCGGACCTGGCCGTACTGCAATGCGGTGACCCCAAGGGCGACGGCACCGGCGGCCCGGGCTACCAGTTCGCCAACGAATACCCCACCGACCAGTACCCGCCGAACGACCCCAAATTGAAGGAGCCCGTCGTTTACCCGCGCGGCACACTGGCCATGGCCAACGCCGGCCCTGACACCAACGGCAGCCAGTTCTTCCTGGTGTACAAGGACTCGCAGTTACCGCCCGGCTACACCGTTTTCGGCAAGATCCAGGACGACGGGCTAGCGACCTTGGACAAGATCGCGAAGGCCGGAGTCTCCGGTGGCGGTGACGACGGCCCGCCGGCCACCGAGGTCACCATCAAGTCGATGCTGCTGGACTAACCTGACCCGAGCGGCGCGGACGGGGAGGACAGTTTTTAGGCCGCCGAGGTCACCCGATAGACGTCGTAGACGCCTTCTACGTTGCGGACGGCGTTCAGCATATGCCCGAGGTGCTTGGGGTCGCCCATCTCGAAGGTGAACCGGCTGATCGCAACCCGGTCATTCGAGGTGGTGACCGACGCGGACAGGATGTTCACCTTCTCGTCGGCCAGCGCGCGGGTGATGTCAGACAGCAGCCGGTGCCGGTCGAGCGCCTCGACCTGGATGGCCACCAGAAACACCGACGACGCCGACGGCGCCCATAGCACCTCGATGATGCGCTCGGACTGCTGCTGCAGCGAGGCCGCGTTGGTGCAGTCGGTGCGGTGCACACTGACCCCCCCGCCGCGGGTGACGAACCCCAGAATCTGGTCGCCGGGCACCGGCGTGCAGCACTTGGCCAGCTTGGTCAGCACGCCGGGGGCGCCGGGGACCGAGACCCCGACATCGTCGTTGCTGCGCGGGCGCCGCGGCATGGTCGCCGGAGTGGACCGCTCGGCGAGCTCCTCCTCGGCCTGGTCGATACCCCCGAGCTCGGCGAGCAACCGCTGCACGACGTGCCGGGCGGACACGTGCCCCTCACCGATCGCGGTGTAGAGCGCCGACACGTCGGTGTAGTGCAGTTCGCGGGCGACCGCGCCTATGGATTCGCCATTGACCAAGCGCTGCAACGGAAGTCCGACGCGGCGCACCTCGCGGGCCATGACCTCCTTGCCGGCCTCCAGCGCTTCCTCGCGACGCTCCTTGGCGAACCACTGCCGGATCTTGGCCTTGGCGCGCGGTGACACCACGAACTGCTGCCAGTCCCGCGACGGCCCGGCGTTGGGCGCCTTGGACGTGAAAACCTCTACGACTTCTCCGTTTTCGAGTTTGCGTTCCAGCGCCACCAGCCGCCCGTTGACCCGCGCGCCGATGCAGCGGTGGCCGACCTCGGTGTGCACCGCGTAGGCGAAGTCCACCGGCGTCGACCCAGTCGGCAGGGTGATGACGTCACCCTTGGGGGTGAACACGAAAAGCTCTTGCACCGCAAGGTCGTAACGCAACGACTCCAGGAACTCGCCCGGGTCGGCGGCCTCCCGTTGCCAGTCGAGTAGCTGACGCATCCAGGCCATGTCGTCGATCTCGGCGGCGGCGTGCGGATGCAGAACTCCGTTGCGGCCCTTGGCTTCCTTGTAGCGCCAGTGCGCGGCGATGCCGTATTCGGCGGTGCGGTGCATGTCGCGGCTGCGGATCTGCACTTCCAGCGGCTTGCCCTCCGGCCCGACCACCGTGGTGTGCAATGACTGGTACACACCGTATCTGGGCTGGGCGATGTAGTCCTTGAACCGTCCCGCCATCGGCTGCCACAGCGAGTGCACCACGCCCACAGCGGCATAGCAGTCCCGGATCTCGTCGCACAGGATGCGGATGCCGACCAGGTCGTGAATGTCGTCGAAGTCGCGGCCCTTGACGATCATCTTCTGATAGATCGACCAGTAGTGCTTGGGCCGGCCCTCCACCGTCGCCTTGATCTTCGACGCGGTAAGGGTATTGACGATCTCGGTGCGGACCTTGGCCAGGTAGGTGTCCCGCGACGGTGCCCGGCCGGCGACCAGTCGCACGATCTCCTCGTACTTCTTGGGGTGCAGGATCGCGAACGACAGGTCTTCCAGCTCCCACTTGACGCTGGCCATACCCAGCCGATGCGCCAGGGGCGCAATGACTTCCAGCGTCTCGCGGGCCTTGCGGGCCTGCTTTTCCGGCGGCAGGAAGCGCATGGTGCGCATGTTGTGGAGCCGGTCGGCGACCTTGATCACCAGCACCCGCGGGTCGCGGGCCATCGCGGTGATCATCTTGCGGATGGTCTCGCCTTCGGCGGCGTTGCCCAGCTCGACCCGGTCCAGCTTGGTGACCCCGTCGACGAGATGGCCCACCTCTTCACCGAATTCCTCGGACAGCGCCTCGAGCGTGTAACCGGTGTCCTCGACGGTATCGTGCAGCAACGCGGCCACCAAAGTCGTGGTGTCCATGCCCAACTCGGCCAGGATGTTGGCGACGGCCAGCGGGTGGGTGATGTAGGGATCGCCGGAATGGCGAAACTGGGTCGCATGCCTTTGGTCGGCGACCTCGAAGGCTCGCTGCAGCATCGACAGGTTGGCCTTGGGGTAGATCTCCCGGTGCACCGCCACCAGCGGTTCGAGCACGGGATTGAGCGCGCTGCGCTGGGCCGTCATCCGCCGCGCCAGCCGGGCCCGGACCCGACGCGACGCGCTGCTGGACGTCTTGAGGGTTTCCGCCGGCGGCTCGGGCGTCTCGACGACCGGTGGCTCTGGGGACGGCGCGACAGCTTGCGCCGTGCTCTGCTCGTCCGCCACCTTAGTCACCTCCGATTTCGAGGATATCGTGTTAAACGCGGCTCAAGCTGTATACCGGCAGCGGGGCCACCGCCTCGCGACCGCCGAGAGCCGTCAGTTCCATGACCACCGCGGCCGCCGTCACGTTGGCCGCAACCTTGTCTAATAACCGTTTTGCCGCGGCCAGAGTTCCGCCGGTGGCCAGCACGTCGTCGACGATCACCACGCCGCGGCCGCGCAGCTCGATGCCGTCGGCGGGGATTTCCAGGGTGGCGCTGCCGTACTCCAGGTCGTAGTGCTCGGTGTGCACCGGCGGCGGCAGCTTGCCGCCCTTGCGAATGGCCAGCACTCCGGTGCCCAGCCGGGCAGCAACGGCCGCGGCGACGAGAAAGCCCCGGGAGTCGATGCCGGCCACCATGTCGGCGCCGGAGGCGACTTCGGCGAGCGCGTCGATGACCGCCGACATCGCCGCCGCGTCGGCGAAAACCGGCGTCAGGTCCTTGAACTGCACCCCCGGCTTCGGAAAATCGGCAACTTCGCGGGTCAGCGACGCAATAATGTCAGCGACGTCCGCAACCGGACCGCGCGTCATTGCACGAGAGCCCAGCGGTCCATGTTCCAGCCCGCGCCCCAGCGGGTGGGATTCTTCGTCACCGCATACATCTTCTTCGACATCAGCAGCGTGCGCTGCTGCCGGTACAGGGGCAGCGTCGGCATGTCCGTCCAGAGCACCGGCGCGGCCTCGCCCAGCAGCCGAACGCGCTCGGCCGGGTCCGCGGACACCGCCAGCGCGCCGATGATGCCGTCGATCTGGGCGTTCGCGTAGCCGGACAGATTGTTGCCGTTGCCGCTGTGCAGGTCATAGGCGTCCATCGCGGATGATCCGCTCGATCCGCTGCCGGTGGCCCCGCCGGTGCTGGCCAAGAGCACGTCAATTTTTCCGTCTCGCAGCGCCTGCGGCCCCGGGGAGTCCTTCGAATTCTCCAGAACGACGCCGGTCACGGTGATGCCGGCCGGGGCGCAGGATTTAGCGATGGTCCCGACCGTGGCCGCGAGCCGCGCATTGGGCCCCTGGTAGCCGATCCGCGCCGTCAACGGCGCACCCGCCAGCGCATCGCGGGCCGCGTTGGGATCTGCCTTGGCGAATGGGCCGGCGTCGGCGGCACCGTCGCCCTGGGCGATGGCATCCTCGGTGGCCGGGTTGAGCCGCGAATTGGCGATCCCGACCCCGGCGTCCTTGGCGATCGCGTCACGCGGCGTGCACAGCGCGAGCGCGCGGCGTTCGCGGGCCAGCGCCAGCGGTCCCTGCAGCGAGAAGATCAGCTGCTCGATGCCGGCCGATGGCGAATCGCTGCGCTGGTAGTTGTCCGGGGTGGCCAGCGCGCCCGACGACCCGACCGCGACGTCGACCACGTCCACGCTGCGGTTATTGACCCGGTCCTGGATGTCGGCCGCCTGGGGCCACACCGTGACCCGCTTGGTGATCGCCTTGGGGCCCCACCACCGGTCGTTGGCGACCAGCACCACAGCGCCGCCGTCCAGCACCGATTGGATCTTGTACGGTCCCGACGAGGGGAAACGCTTCAGATCGATACCGGGCTTGAGGTCCCAGGTGGTGTTCCACAGCCGCGCGATCTGGTCCACCACCGACGCATTCCTGGCCAGCAACGCCGCCGTCACGTCGACGTTGAGTTGATCGGCGATGACGTGCGACGGCAGCAACGAGGTCGCGGTGAACAGCTGGGTGTAGTCGACGACGCTGCGGTCCGGGACGAACGAGACGCGGGCCTTCTTCTGCCCCGGCATGCACTCGACGTTGGCGATGTCGACGTACCCGGCCTGGGTGGCGGATTGGAAACCGGGGAACCGCCCGGACTGGGCCGCCCAGGTCAGCACCAGATCGTCGCAGGTTACCGGCTTACCGTCGGAGTAGACCGCGTTGTCGGCGATCTGGTAGTCGAGCACCAACGGTGCACCGCCCACCACCGATACCGTGCCGAAGTCACGGTCGGCGACCACCTGCCCGTCGGGGCCGTGATACCCGAAGCCGGTGAGCGTGCGGGCAAAGGCCTGTGCACCGGCCGAGGCCGCACCGACGACGGTGTTGGTGTTGTAGCTGACCAGCGTGCCGTCGACCACGTAGTCGATCTGCGGGGCGGCGCTGCCGGAACAGCCGATCAGCGCGAACGGCACCGTCAGCGTCCCGAGCCAAACCCGCGAGTGTCCAGCGTAAGAATCCCCGCCGACACCCGCTGGCCATCCCGACTACCGCCGGCCGGCGTTGCGCTTACCGGTGGGACGCCGGGTGCCGGTGGGCCGCACCGGCCGCGCACCCGGCGCCGGCTTGTTCGGTGCCGGCTTGGTGGCCTCCTTAGTTGCCTCCGTGGATTCCGTGGCGGGCTCCTCGACGCTCTCCTTCGGCTTGTCGTCACTGGTCGATTCGGTGGCGGCGTCGGCGGCGGCCTCGTCGGCGCTCGCGCGGGCGGCGGGCTTCCGCCGCCTGACGACCCGGCGGGTGTGGGTCCGCACCAGTTCGGTGCGTTCGCGCAGCGTGACCAGCAGCGGGGTGGCGAAGAAGATCGACGAGTAGGTGCCGACGATGATGCCGACCAGCTGCACCAGCGCCAGGTCCTTCAGCGTGCCCACACCCAGCAGCCACACCGCCACCACCATCAGCGCCAGCACCGGCAGCACCGAGATCAGGCTGGTGTTGATGGAGCGCATGAACGTCTGGTTGATGGCCAGGTTGGCCTGCTCGGCGAAGGTGCGCCGGGTGGTGTGCTGGAAGCCGTGCGTGTTCTCCTCGACCTTGTCGAACACGATGACGGTGTCGTAGAGGGAGAAACCCAGGATCGTCAGCAGGCCGATGACCGTGGCCGGGGTGACCTCGAAGCCGACCAGTGAGTACACGCCGGCGGTGACGGTCAGGTCGAAACACATGGTGATCAGCGCCGAGATGGCCATGTAGCGCTCGTATCGCATCATGATGTAGAGGCCGACCAGCAGCAGGAAGACCGCCAGGGCAATCAGCGCCTTATTGGTGATCTGATCGCCCCAGGTCTCCGAGACCGCCGAGTCGCTGATGGCCGCCTTGCTGGGCTTACCGTCGGTGCCTTTGGGTTGAAACGCGTCGAACAGGGCGTTGCGCAGCTTGGTTGTCTGGTCGTTGGACAGATGCTCGGAACGGATCTGCACCGTCGCCGAGGAGCCGCTGCCGACGATCACCACCGATTCGGGGTCGGTGCCGATGGCCTTCTTGAAGACGTCGGACACCTGTGCGACCTGGACAGTGCCCGTCGTGCCGGCGGCGGGCATCGACACCGTGGTGCCGCCCTTGAAGTCGATCCCGAAGGTGAACCCGCGAATCAGGATCGACAGGATCGCGACCGCGACGATCGCCCCGCTGATGCCGTACCAGAGCTTGCGGCGGCCCACCACCTCGAACGCACCGGTGCCGGTGTAGAGCCGGGACAGAAAGCTGTGCCGCGGCAGCGCCGCGCCCGTGGGCTTGACCTCCACCGTGTCCGCGCTGGCTTCGGTGATCTCGACCGCGCCCGCGTCTTCGTCCTTGGTGTCCTTCTTGCCGGTCTTGGCGGTCTCGTCGGTCTTGTCGGTGGCGGCCATCCGGTTACCCCCGTCCCCTCTGCGAATCGGCAGCAGCCCGGCGTTCGCGCGCGACCTGTTGAACGGCTCCCAGGCCGTTGAACGCCGGCTTTGCCATCGTCGGGGACTTGGAGGCCAGGTACAACAACGGCCAGGTCACCAGGAACACCACCACCAGGTCGAGGATCGTGGTGAGGCCCAGGGTGAAGGCGAATCCCTTCACCTGGCCGATCGCCAGGAAATACAGCACGGCAGCGGCCAGGAAGGTGACGGCGTTACCCGACACGATCGTCTTGCGGGCCCGCACCCAGCCCCGCGGCACCGCCGATCGGAACGAACGGCCTTCCCGGATCTCGTCTTTGATGCGTTCGAAGAACACCACGAACGAGTCGGCGGTGGTGCCGATACCGATGATCAGACCCGCGATGCCCGCCAGGTCCAGGGTGTAGTTGATATATCGACCCAAAAGCACCAGGATCGCGAAAACCATTGCGCCCGAACAGGTCAGCGACAATGCCGTGAGCACTCCGAGCGCCCGGTAATAGAACAGCGAATACAGCAGCACCAGGATCAAACCGATCCCGCCCGCGATCAGGCCCGCGCGCAGCGACGTCAAACCCAATGTCGCCGAGACGGTTTGGGCCTCCGACGCTTCGAAGGACAGCGGCAACGAACCGTACTTGAGGACGTTGGCCAGCTGGCGCGCGGTCGCGGCACTGAACGCCGGATCGCCGCCACTGATCTGGGTTCGGCCGCCCGGAATCGCTTCGTTGATGCGCGGAGCGCTGACCACCTGCGAGTCCAGGGTGAAGGCGGTCTGTTCACCGACATGCGCGGCGGTGTAGTCGGCCCAGACATTGGCCGCCGCCGGCCTGAACTGCACATCGACGACGTAGCCGACACCGCGCTGGTTCATACCCGAAGTCGCGTCCTGGATCTGGTCGCCGCTGATGATCGACGGCCCCAGCAGATAGGCGGCCTTGTGGTCTTGTGAGCAGGTCACCAGGGGCAGAGCCGGGTCGTCGTTGCCGGCCAAGATGTCGTCTTTGCCGCACAGCGTGGACTGGTATTGCAGCGCGAGGAACTGGATGCCCTGACGGGTGCTCTGCCGCCACTTCTTCTCGGCGGCAATGCGGTCGGCGAGATCCTTGCGCGGATCCGGGGGCGCGGGCACATCAGCCGGCGGCTCCCCCGGCGGCTGCTGCCCGGCCGGCGGCGGCGCTCCGGGCGCGGGCTGGCGCGGGGCTCGGCGCGGGACTGGGCGCCGGGCTCGGTGCTGGAGTGGGGTCCTCGGGGTAGGGCCGTGGTTGCGCCGGCGGCTGGCCGGCCGGCGGGGCCGGCTGACCGGTGGGCGCCGGGGCCGGCGCGGGCTGACCCGTCGGCGCGGGTCCGGCGCCGGGCGCCGGGCCACCGGGGGCCGGGCCACCGGGGGCCGGCGGCGGTGCACCGGGCTGCTGGGGCTCGGGCTTGGGTTCCTGCGGGTTTTGTGCCGGAACGGCCTGGATCACCGGCCGGATGTACAGCCGTGCGGTCTGGCCGAGGTTGCGGGCCTCGTTGCCGTCGTTCCCGGGCACCGTGATGACCAGGTTGTCGCCGTCGACGACGACCTCCGAGCCGGAGACGCCGAGGCCGTTGACGCGCGCGCTGATGATCTGCTGCGCCTGTGCCAACGAGTCGCGGCTGGGCCGGGAGCCGTCCGGCGTGCGGGCGGTCAAGGTGACGCGGGTGCCACCCTGCAGGTCGATGCCCAGCTTGGGGTGGGCGTGTTTGTCCCCGGTGAGAAACACCAGCAGGTAGACGCCGATGAGCAGGGTCAGGAACACCGACAGGTAGCGGGCAGGATGCACCGGCGCCGAAGACGATGCCACGTTCCTTGTATCTCCTTGAGAATCGGTTTTCCCGTCAGAGCCTACGTGTCGCGGTTGCGTGCGCCGCGCACGCGCGGCCCAGCGGGTTCCCGGTCAGAGTTCTTTGGTCGCGCGACTCTCGTGGTCGGCGTCATCCGGGTCGGCCTCGTCCAGCTCGTCATCCTGCTCGTCATCGATGTCCTCGTCGAGGTCCTCGTCGATGTCCGGCAATATCTTGTCGCGGATCGCCAGCTTCATCCACGTCGTCACCACACCGGGCGCGATCTCCAGGTCGACGGTGTCGTCGGTGATCGCGGCAATGGTGGCCTGCAGCCCCGACGTGGTGTGCACGCGGTCGCCCGGCCGCAGCGAGTCGTGCAGGTCGATGGTGGCCTGCGTCGCGCGCCGCTGCCGGCGCGACGCAAAGTACATGAACCCGCCCATGATGAGCAGGAACGGCAGGAATAAGACCAAACTCTCCATCGACGTGCCCGTCTTTCCTAATCGGTATGTGCACAGACCTCTAGCGTCCAGTCTGGCAGGCCACCGGCCGCGACAGACCGGCGCCGTGCGCATCACCCGCTCGGCCCGGCTCCCACGCGCCGCAGAAGGTCTCCAAGGTTAGGCTTTATCCGCGATGCGACCGGCGCGCCGCGGTGAGGAGGATGCAGTGGCCAGCCTCGAGCAGAGTCGGCAGCTGGTTACCGAAATCCCCGGTCCCGCATCGCTGGAACTGAACAAGCGCCGGATGGCGGCGGTGTCGCGGGGCGTGGGTGTGACCCTGCCGATATTCGTGGCCCGCGCCGGCGGCGGCATCATCGAGGACGTCGACGGGAACCGGCTCATCGACCTGGGTTCGGGCATCGCCGTCACCACGATCGGCAACTCGTCGCCGCGCGTGGTGGATGCGGTGCGCACCCAGGTGGCCGAGTTCACCCACACCTGTTTCATGGTGACGCCGTATGAGGAGTACGTCGCCGTCGCCGAGGAGCTCAATCGGATCACCCCGGGCACCGGCGAGAAGCGCTCGGTGTTGTTCAACTCCGGCGCCGAGGCCGTCGAAAACGCCATCAAGGTCGCCCGCTCCTATACCCGCAAGACCGCCGTCGTGGCGTTCGACCACGCCTACCACGGCCGCACCAACCTGACGATGGCGCTCACCGCCAAATCCATGCCCTACAAGAGCGGCTTCGGCCCGTTCGCCCCCGAGATCTACCGGGCGCCGCTGTCCTACCCCTATCGGGACGGGCTGCTCGACAAGGAGCTGGGCACCGACGGCGAACTGGCCGCCGCACGGACCATCAGCTTCATCGACAAGCAGGTCGGGGCCAACAATCTTGCCGCCGTCATCATCGAGCCGATCTCGGGCGAAGGCGGTTTCATCGTTCCGGCCGAGGGGTTCCTGCCCGCCCTGTTGGACTGGTGCCGCAAGAACGACGTGGTGTTCATCGCCGACGAGGTGCAAACCGGGTTCGCGCGCACGGGAGCGTGGTTCGCCTGCGAGCACGAGGGCCCCGACGGTCTAGAGCCCGACCTGATCTGCATCGCCAAGGGCATCGCCGACGGGCTGCCGTTGTCGGCGGTCACCGGTCGCGCCGAGATCATGGACGCCCCGCACGTCAGCGGCCTGGGCGGCACGTTCGGCGGCAACCCGGTCGCGTGTGCGGCGGCGCTGGCCAGCATCGAGACCATCGAGAGCGACGGCCTGATCGAGCGGGCCAAGGAGATCGAACGGGTCATCGTGGAGCGCCTGTCACGGCTGCAGGCCGGCGACGATCGGATCGGCGACGTGCGCGGCCGCGGCGCCATGATCGCCATCGAGCTGGTGAAATCCGGAACCGCCGACCCCGACCCCGAGCTGACGCTGAAATTGGCCACGGCAGCACACGCGGCCGGCATCGTAATCCTGACGTGCGGCATGTTCGGCAACATCATTCGGCTGCTGCCGCCGCTGACCATCAGCGACGAGCTGCTGATCGAGGGCCTCGACGTCCTGGCCGGGCTCTTGGGTGAGCTTTAGGTCCCTGCGCTGCCGGCGGGTGGGCGATCTCACAAACCTCTCGACGGGAATTCGTTGAGGAATACCTTTAGCTTCGCTAACGTTCTAATTGGCAGCGCAACGTAGCGCAGGCAATCAGACTTCTCAGTAATGCAAGGAACTGTTATGTCGACTACTACTCGTGAAGAGCGGCTCGAACGCCGCATCGAGGACCTGACCGCTAACGACCCACAGTTCGCCGCAGCCAAGCCCGACCCGGCGGTCGCCGCCGCCCTCGAACGGCCTGGACTGCGACTGCCGCAGATCGTTCAGACGGTGCTGGCAGGCTACGCAGACCGTCCCGCCCTCGGGCAACGCGCCGTCGAGTTCTTCAAGAACCCCAAGACCGGCCGCACCGAGCTGGGGCTGCTCCCCCACTTCGACACCATCACCTACCGTGAACTGGGCGAACGCGTCGACGCCCTGGCGCGTGCCCTGACCCACGACGCCGTGCAGGCGGGCGACCGGGTCGCCGCGCTGGGCTTCAACAGCGTCGATTTCACCACCATCGACGTCGCTCTCGCGATGATCGGCGCCGTGGCGGTTCCGCTACAAACCAGCGCCGCGATCGCGCAGCTGAAGCCGATCGTGATCGAGACCGAGCCCACGGCGTTCGCCGCGAGCGTGAACCAGCTGCCCGACGCCGTCGAGCTGATCCTGAGCGGCGACCACATGGGCGGCAAGCTCCTGAAACTTATAGTGTTCGACTACCACCCCGAGGTCGATGACGAGCGTGAGGCCGTCGAAAGCGCCCGCGCGCGACTGGCCGACGCCGCGGTGACGGTCGAGCCCCTGGCTGACCTGTTAGAGCGGGGCCTGGAGCTGGGCGGTGCGCTGCCTGCGACGCCCGCGACCGACGGCACCGACGAGAACCCGCTGGCGCTGTTGATCTACACCTCGGGCAGCACGGGCGCACCCAAGGGTGCGATGTACCCGCAGGCCAACGTCGGCAAGATGTGGCGCCGGTCGAGCCGTAACTGGTTCGGCGAAACCGCCGCGTCGATCACGCTCAACTTCATGCCGATGAGCCACGTGATGGGACGCAGCATCCTCTATGGCACGCTCGGCAACGGCGGCACGGCGTACTTCTCCGCCAAGAGCGACCTCTCGACTCTGCTGGAGGACCTCGAGCTGGTGCGGCCCACCGAGATGAACTTCGTGCCGCGCATCTGGGAGACCCTCCACGGCGAGTACCTGCGCCAGGTCGACCACCGCGTGTCGGCGCTCGCCGACCCGACCGACCCGGCCGCCCGCGAGGCGGTCGAATCCGAGGTCATGGACGAGCAACGCAAGTACCAGCTCGGCGGGCGGTTCATCTTCGCGATGACGGGCTCTGCGCCCACCTCTCCCGAGCTGAAGAACTGGGTCGAGGACCTGCTCGACATGCACCTGCTGGACGGCTACGGCTCCACCGAAGCCGGCATGGTGCTGTTCGACGGCGAGGTGCAACGCCCGCCGGTCGTCGATTACAAGCTGGCCGACGTTCCGGACCTGGGCTACTTCGCCACCGACCGTCCGTATCCGCGGGGCGAATTGCTGCTCAAGACCGAGAACATGTTCCCCGGCTACTACAAGCGCCCGGAGATCACCGCTGACGTGTTCGACGCCGACGGGTACTACCGCACCGGAGACGTCGTCGCCGAGATCGCTCCCAACAAGGTGGTGTACGTCGACCGCCGCAACAACGTGCTGAAGCTGGCGCAGGGCGAGTTCGTCACCGTCGCCAAGCTGGAGGCGGCGTTCGGCAACAGTCCACTGGTCCGGCAGATCTACGTCTACGGCAACAGCGCACACCCTTTCCTGTTGGCGGTCGTGGTGCCCACCGAAGATGCCTTGGCGCGCTTCGATGCTGACGGGGTTGACGCGCTCAAGCCGGCGATCGCCGATTCGCTGCAAGCCGTCGCCAAAGAGGCGGGGCTGCAGTCCTACGAGGTGCCGCGCGACTTCATCATCGAAACAACGCCTTTCACGCTGGAGAACGGTCTACTCACCGGCATCCGCAAGCTGGCATGGCCGAAGCTCAAGCAGCACTACGGCGAACGACTGGAACAGCTCTATGACGATCTGGCCCGAGGCCAGGCCGGCGAGCTGAGCGAACTACGCCGCAGCGGAGCCGACGCTCCGGTGCTGCAGACGGTGAGCCGGGCCGCGGCCGCCCTGCTGGGCACGGGGGCCACCGACCTGTCACCCGACGCGCACTTCACCGACTTGGGCGGAGACTCGTTGTCCGCGTTGACATTCGGCAACCTGCTGCACGAGATCTTCGACATCGACGTGCCGGTAGGCGTCATCACCAGCCCGGCCAACGACCTGGCAGCTATCGCTCACTACATCGAGGGCGAGCGGCAGGGCAGCAAGCGGCCTTCATTCGCCTCGGTGCACGGTCGCCCCGAACCTGGGCAAGCCGTCGAGGTGTACGCGCGTGACCTGACGTTGGACAAGTTCATCGACGCAGCCACGCTGGCCGCGGCCCCCGACCTGCCGGGGCCGGCCCGCGAGGTGCGGACCGTCCTGCTGACCGGTGCGACGGGCTTCCTGGGCCGCTACCTGGCGCTGGACTGGCTGGAGCGGATGGACCTGGTCGACGGCAAGGTAATCGCCCTGGTGCGCGCCAAGTCCGACGAGGACGCTCGGGCCAGGCTGGACAAGACCTTCGATAGCGGTGACCCCAAGCTGCTGGCGCACTACCGGGAGCTGGCCGCCGACCACCTGGAGGTGTTGGCCGGCGACAAGGGCGAGGCGGACCTCGGCCTGGACGCGCAGACCTGGCAGCGGCTAGCCGACACGGTCGACCTGATCGTCGACCCGGCCGCCTTGGTGAACCACGTGCTGCCGTACAGCGAGCTGTTCGGCCCCAACGCCCTGGGCACCGCGGAGCTGATCCGAATCGCCTTGACCGGGAAGCAAAAGCCGTACACCTATGTGTCGACGATCGGGGTGGGCGACCAGATCAAGCCGGCGGAGTTCACCGAGGACGCCGACATCCGGCAGATCAGCGCAATCCGCAGCGTTAATGACAACTACGCCAACGGCTACGGCAACAGCAAGTGGGCCGGCGAGGTGCTGCTGCGCGAGGCCCACGACCTGTGTGGGCTGCCGGTCGCGGTGTTCCGCTGCGACATGATCCTGGCCGACACCACGTATGCGGGTCAGCTCAACGTGCCGGACATGTTCACCCGGATGATGCTGAGCCTGGTGGCCTCCGGCATCGCGCCCGGTTCGTTCTACGAACTTGACGCCGACGGCAACCGGCAGCGCGCTCACTACGACGGTCTGCCGGTGGAATTCATCGCCGAGGCCATCGCTACGTTGGGCGCTCAGAGCGCCAGCGGGTTCCACACCTACCACGTGATGAACCCGTACGACGACGGCATCGGAATGGACGAGTTCGTCGACTGGCTGATCTCCCCAACTAACGGGGCCGGTAGCTCGATTCAGCGGATCGCCGATTACGGCGACTGGCTGCCACGGTTCGAGACCGCGCTGCGGGGCCTGCCCGAAAAGCAGCGCAACGCTTCACTGTTGCCGTTGTTGCACAACTATCAGAAGCCCGACAAGCCAATCAACGGTTCGATGGCACCGACCGACCGGTTCCGTGCGGCGGTCCAGGACGCGAAAGTTGGCCCGGACAAAGACATTCCGCACGTCACGCCGCAGATCATCGCCAAGTACGTCAGCGATCTGCGACTGCTCGGACTGCTCTGACACGTCACAAAGCCGATCGCCAGCCGTTTCAGGCTGGCGATCGGCTTTTCGCGGACTAGTTACCGCGCGGGTGCGGCCAGTGCATATAGGCGTTGGATGGCCGGTCCGGCGCGTCCGGGCTTTGCCGTCGGAAGCCCCCACGCCATCGCGACTGCGCCGGCGAGGCCTCCTGCGACGGCGGGAAGTGCTCCACCCGCGGCCTGGTGACAGCGGTCTCGGGCGACGACTCGTCCACCGCTGAGACGTAAGGCCGGTTGGCCGGCACCGGTCCCGCCGGCACGAGGGCGGGTTCGCGAGCATCGTCGGCCTCCACGCCGGCCTCCAGCGGCACGACGTCGCGGGCCAACCGGACCGCGAGCCGCGCCAGGGCGATGCCGCCCAGGAAGACGATCAGGGCGCCCAGGCCGGAGAAGTACGTGACCTCGAGCAGGGCCCGCTTGCGTTCGGTGGTCGCGACCGGGTCGCCGACGGTCCCGATCCGCAGCATCGGGGCGAACTGCCCGCCTACGACGAACCATGCCCCGCCGAGAACGGCCAGCCAGCCGCCGAACATCGCAACGGCGCGATTGCTGGAGAAGATCAGCAGCAGGCCGCCCAGGACGGTGGCGACTCCCGGGAACACCTCGAGCCAGCCCCGGGCCGTGGTCCAAGCCCAATCGCGGTCGGGCGTATAGGCGAAATTGAAATGGGGACCGACGAAGGGGATCAATGCCCCCCAAGCACCCAGGATGACCAGGAGCAATCCGCTGACCGCGCCACGGGAACGTGGCATGCGCAGCCCGACTGCGCGGTCCGGTTGCGAGTGTTTCATCACATCTCCTTGGTAGATGCCGGCTCGCAGCATGGAGGCCGGCTACGAACGGGTACCCGGACGATCCGGCATGTAACCCGTTCGGCTGACCAGCGCCGGAAGTGTTACATCAGGCCGAAAACCAGCAGCACGACCGCTATCGCGGGAAAGGTGCCCTGGATCAAAGCGGACCGTGCCTTGTCCGGTGCCGACAAAAGCAGCACCACCGCGGCCGCTGCCATGGACCCGACGCCGGTGAATACGAGCGTCGCTCCAACGGCTTTGTGTCCCATGGCAATCGCGGCGATACCGAGGCCCGCGACAATCGCCAGGAAGAGGTTGTAGAAGCCCTGATTGAACGCGAGCAGCCTGGTGGTCTCGGCTTCCTCGGGAGTAGTACCGAACGTCTTGCGAGTGCGCGGGGACGTCCAGGTGAACGACTCCATCGTGAAGATATACACGTGTAGCAACGCGGCCAGCGCGGCGAATATCAACGCGGCGGTGATCATCGCGTCCTCCTATTCGGACAGCCAGGCCGACCCTGGGTACGAAGCGCAGAACAGCGACAAGAACATTACCGACCTGCGGCGCAAGGATTACTTTGACCCGCGAAAGCACCGGTAGCCAACCCCTCTAAGTTGAGCTACCGGTGCCTTATGCGGTGTCGTGCCGTAAACGCCGGGCCTAAACGCCGGCGTGGTGTCGGCGGAATAAACCGCCGCCGGTGTGCCGTCGGAAAAAGCCGCCGGTGCGCTCGCGCGGCTCAGTCTCGGCCGCTGCGAGGCGGCCCGCCGGAGCGGCCGGCACTGTCTCGTCGTACGGGGCCGGTCCCCCAGTCATCGGCGCTGGTTCGGCCACAGCGACGTCGCGCGCATGCCGAACCGCTACCCGTGCCAGGGCGGCGCCGCCCAGGAACACAATCAGCGCACCCAGACCGGTGAAGTACGTGACTTCGAGCAGGGCCCGTTTCAGGTCCGCCTGTGCCCCAGTCGCCAGCGGTTGACCGACGTCCCCGATGTTCAGTGTCGCCGCGAATGTCCGGCCGACCACGAACCAGGCGCCGGCGAAGACGGCCAGCCAGCCGCCGAACATGGCGCTGGCGCGATTTCCGGCGGCGAGTAGCAGCAGGCCGCCCACCGCGGCAGCGACGCCGGGGAGCACCTCCAGCCACCCTCTGGCCGTCGTCCACGTCCATGCCGGGTCGACCGTGTACGCCCAATTGAAGATGGGCCCGACGAACGGGATCAACGCGCCCCAGGCACCCAAGACGATCAGGATTAGCCCGGTCACCGCGCCGCGGGTGCGTGGCATGTACAACGCGCGAGGGCGTTGATAGTCGGGATGAGTGCGCCTCATCAGAAACCTCCTCGAACAGGTAATAACTGGTTGGGTACCCGCGTCGAGGCGACGTAACCGCGCGATGCTCGGGCTTGCGGCTCTAGTCGAACAGCCCCTGCTGCCCCTGGCCGGTGACCCCGGCAGGCGGCGTCATGCCCAGGTGCGTCCACGCCTGCGCGGTGGCCACCCGGCCTCGAGGAGTCCGCGCGACCATACCGGCGCGCACCAGGAACGGCTCGCACACCTCCTCGACGGTGGCGGCCTCCTCGCCGACCGCCACGGCCAGCGTCGAAACCCCGACCGGGCCGCCGCCGAAGCTGCGGGTCAGCGCCGACAGCACCGCCCGGTCCAGCCGGTCCAGGCCGAGTTCGTCGACGTCGTATACCGCCAGCGCGCTCTTGGCGATGTCGCGGGTGATGACGCCGTCGGCGCGCACCTCGGCAAAGTCACGCACCCGGCGCAGTAGCCGGTTGGCGATTCGCGGCGTCCCCCGCGAGCGGCGCGCGATCTCGGCGCCGGCCTCGCCGCCCAGTTCGATGCCCAGGATTCCGGCCGAGCGGGCCAGCACCAGCTCCAGTTCGTCGGGTTCGTAGAAATCCATGTGCGCGGTGAAGCCGAACCGGTCGCGCAGTGGGCCGGTCAGCGCACCGGACCGGGTGGTCGCGCCGACCAGGGTGAAGGGCGCGACCTCAAGCGGAATCGATGTCGCCCCAGGGCCTTTGCCGACGATCACGTCGACCCGGAAGTCCTCCATCGCCAGGTACAGCATCTCCTCGGCCGGCCGGGCGATGCGGTGGATCTCGTCGATGAACAGCACGTCGTGCTCGACCAAGTTGGACAGCATCGCCGCCAGGTCACCCGCGCGTTCCAGCGCGGGCCCGGAGGTGACCCGCAGCGAGGACCCGAGCTCGGCGGCGATGATCATGGCCAGCGACGTTTTGCCCAGCCCCGGCGGCCCGGACAGCAGGATGTGATCCGGTGTGCTGCCGCGGTTCTTGGCACCCTCGATGACCAGCTGTAGCTGTTCGCGCACCCGCGGCTGGCCGATGAACTCCCCCAACGAGCGGGGCCGCAGGCTGACGTCGATGTCGCCTTCGCCGACGGTCAGCGCGCCAGAGACCTCGCGATCCGGATAGTCCTCTTCGATCATCGGGCCTTCCCCAGCAACGACAGGGCGCCGCGCAGCACATCGGACCTCGTCGCGTCGTGATCTGCGGCGAGGACCTTGTCGGTGGCCTCCTCGGCCTGCTTGGCCGCAAAGCCAAGGCCGACAAGCGCTTCCACGACGGGGCTACGCACCGCGTTGCCGTTCACCGCCGGCGCATGGGAAGAGGACAACCCCGCCACTCCAATCCTGTCGCGCAATTCCACCACCATGCGCTCGGCGCCGCGTTTGCCGATGCCGGGCACCCGGGTCAGCGCGGCGACGTCGCTGTCGGCCAGCGCTTGGCGCAGCGCCGCGGCGTCGTGCACGGCCAGCGTCGCCATGGCCAGCCGGGGCCCGACGCCCGAGACCGACAGCAGCGTCAGGAACAGGTCGCGGGTGTCGGCATCGGAGAACCCATACAGCGTCATCGAATCCTCACGCACGATCATCGCGGTGACCAGCCGGACCTCGCTGCCCTGGCGCAACGTCGCCAGCGTGGACGGCGTCGCGTTCACCCGGTAGCCGATGCCGGCGGCCTCGATCACCACATGGTCGAGCGCTACCTCGAGGACCTCGCCGCGGACCGAGGAGATCATCGGGCGGCCTTCACTTTGGCCAGATAGTCGCGACGGTGCTGCGCGGCCTGCGCTTCGGCGGCCGCCATCCGGGCGATCATCGGGGCTCTCCAGCAGTGGCAGATCGCCAGCGCCAGCGCGTCGGCGGCGTCAGCCGGCGTCGGTTTGGCTTGCAGCGCAAGGATTTTGGTGACCATCGCGGTGACCTGCGCCTTGTCGGCGGCACCGTTGCCGGTGACCGCGGCCTTGACCTCGGTGGGGGTGTGGAAGTGCACGTCGATCCCGCGCCTCGCCGCCGCCAGCGCGACCACACCGGCGGCCTGCGCGGTGCCCATCACCGTCGTCACGTTCAGCCGGGAGAACACCCGCTCGATGGCCAGCACGTCGGGATGATGGGTGTCCAACCAGTGCTCGACGGCATCGCTGAGGGCAAGCAGCCGCTTGGCAACAGGCGCATCCGGCGACGTGCGCACCACGTCGACATCCAGCGCGACGACCTGCCGCCCGCTCCTGCCTTCGACGACCGACAGCCCGCACCGGGTCAACCCGGGATCGACGCCCATCACGCGCACCGCACGCCTCCCACTAGTACCGAACAGCTGTTCGATAGCCTAGTCGGCGGGACCGACAGCGGCCGGTAGGACACGCGGAAGGCTCCGCACCCATACGACAAGCTGTTACCTTGAAGCGCACGTTTGCTCGGGCGCCGCGGCACGGAGGGGTTTGCGTGGGAACACTGCTGATAGCGCTAGCCGCGGTGCTGTTCATCGCGTCCCTCGTCGTCCTGGTGGTGGCGTTGCGGCGCCCCAAGGCCCGGCCGGGCGGGCGTCAGGACCCGCTGGCCTTCAGCGCCCCGGGCGTCCAGGCGCAATTCGGGCCGCGGCAACTCGGCCCCGGTGCGATCGTCAGCTACGGCGGGGTGGACTACGTGGTCCGCGGGTCGGTCACCTACCGCGAAGGCCCGTTCGTGTGGTGGGAGCATCTGCTGGAAGGCGGCGACCAGCCACTCTGGTTCAGCGTCGAAGAGGACGACGGGCGGCTCAAGCTGGCCATGTGGGTCACCCGCAAGGATCTTGTTGCGTTGCAGCCCGGCGGCGATCAGGTGGTCGACGGTGTGACGTTTCGGGAGTCCGAACACGGCCGCGCGGGTTTCACCACCGAAGGCACGACCGGCCTGCCGCCCGGCGGCGAGATGGACTTCGTCGACTACGCCACTGCTGATCGGGGAGCTGACGAGGCGCTGATGCTCTCGTTCGAGCGCTGGGGCCCGGGCATGCCGTGGGAGGTTTCGACGGGCAAGTCCGTGCTGACCGGCGAACTCACCATCTATCCCGCGCCCCCGCCCGGCGCGCCGTAGGACGAATCGGTGCCGCTTCATCAGCTCGCCGTAGCTCCGGCCGACGTGGACGGGAAAAGGCTCGGACTCGCACTCAACGCGCCACCGCCGCCGCCGCTGGCGAGTTGTCGACTCGACCACCCCGACGGCGGCGTGCTCATGCTCGGAGTGCTGGGCGCCTCCCATGTCGTCGTCGTGGAAGGGCGGTTCTGCGAGCAGGTCTCCTGCACCGCCCGCGGAGATGGCGGCGATCTGCCCGAGCGCGCCGACGTGCCCGGCTACCACCTCGAATCCCGCACCGAGACGCACGACGAGACGACGTTCCGCCGGCTTGCGCGCCAACTGCGCGACGACTGCGCGCGGAAAACCGGTTGGCTCGGCGGCGTGTTCCCCGGCGATGACGCCGCATTGACCGCGCTCGCCGCCGAACCCGACGGCCCCGGATGGCGTTGGCAGACATGGCATCTGTATCCGGCGCACCCGGCCGGCTCGGGCGGGACCGTGATCCACACGACCAGCCGGTGGCAGCCATGAGCCGCAACCGCCTGCTCCTGATCGCCGGCGGGTTGGCGCTGGCGGCCACGGCGTCGCTGATTCTCGGAATCGTGTTGCTGAACAAGGACATAACGTCCTACATCGCGAGCCATTATCAGCAGTACGCGCGCGATGCGAACGGCACGCGCTACGCCTGCACCGGCTCCCCCGACGAGGTCGCCGACACGCTCGCCGACTATCAGGCCCCCGAGGCGCGCGCCGACAACGACAAAACTGAATACTTGCGCTACAGCAATAACATCGTGACCGTCGGCCCTGACGGCGGCCGTCCCTGCAGCGTCCGCGTCGAGAATCTGAGCGCGGGCTACAGCCACGGCGCGTTCATCTTCCTCGGCCCGGGGTTCACCCCCGGATCGCCGGCGGGCGGCGCCGGCGGTAGACCGGGCGGCCCCGGCGGAGTCAAATGACGACCACACACGAGGCGGCGCCGGCCACCCAGTCTTCGCGGTGGCGAGCGCTGCTGCTGGCCGCCGTCGCGGCGTGCGCGGCCTGCGGCATCATCTACGAACTGGCCCTGCTGACGCTGTCGGCGAGTCTGAACGGCGGTGGCATCGTCGCCACCTCGCTGATCGTCGCGGGCTACATCGCCGCGCTGGGCGCGGGCGCGCTGGCGGTCAAACCGCTGCTGGCCCACGCGGCCATCGCGTTCATCGCCGTCGAGGCGCTGCTGGGCATCATCGGTGGCCTGTCCGCGGCGGCGCTGTACGCGGTGTTCGCGTTTCTGGACGGGGCAGACGCGTCGACGTGGGTGCTGGCGGTGAGCACGGCCCTGATCGGCGGCCTGGTTGGCGCCGAGGTGCCGCTGCTGATGACACTGCTGCAGCGCGGGCACACCGCCGGGCCGGCCGACACCGGCCGCACGCTGGCCAACCTCAACGCGGCCGACTACTTGGGCGCGCTGATCGGCGGGCTGGTCTGGCCGTTCGCCCTGCTGCCGCACCTGGGCATGATCCGCGGCGCGGCGGCGACCGGGATCGTCAACCTGGTCGCCGCGGCCGTCGTGTCGATCTTCCTGCTGCGCCGCGTCGTTTCGCTGCGGCAGCTGGTGACGGCGCTGTGCGCGCTCGCGGCCGCGCTGGCGCTGCTGGCCACGCTGCTACTGAGTGCACACGACATCGAGACGACCAGCCGCCAGCGGCTCTACAGCGACCCGATCATCGCCTACCGGCACACCGCCTACCAGGAAATCGTGGTGACGCGGCGCGGCAACGACACGCGCCTGTACCTCGACGGGGGCCTGCAGTTTTCCACCCGAGACGAGTACCGCTACACCGAAAGCCTGGTCTACCCCGCGCTCGGCGGCGGTGCGCATTCCGTACTGGTGCTCGGCGGCGGCGACGGCCTGGCGGCCCGCGAACTGCTGCGCCAGCCCGGCGTCGAGCGGATCGTGCAGGTCGAGCTGGACTCCGCGGTCATCGAACTGGCCCGCACCACCCTGCGGGAGGCCAACGGCGGTTCGTTGGACAACCCGCGGATCAACCTCGTCATCGGCGACGCGATGACCTGGCTACGCGGCCCCGGCCTCAAGCGGTTCGACGCGGTCATCGTCGACCTTCCCGACCCAGACACCCCTGTGCTGGGCCGGCTGTATTCGGCCGAGTTCTACGCCCTGGCCGGCCATGCGCTGGCCCCCAACGGGCTGATGGTGGTGCAGGCCGGCAGCCCGTTTTCGACGGCGACGGCGTTCTGGCGCACCGTCTCGACCATCCGGGCCGCCGGGTATGCCGTCACGCCGTATCACGTGCACGTGCCGACGTTCGGCGACTGGGGATTCGCCCTGGCGCGCCGCGGGGACACCGGGCCCACACCGACCGTGCCGGCCGATGCCCCGCCGCTGCGCTTCCTCAACCAGCGGGTACTCGACGCCGCCACCGTGTTTTCCGGCGACATCGGGCCCCGCCCGCTCGAACCCTCGACCCTGGACAACCCCCGCATCGTCGAGGACATGCGGCGCGGGTACGACTAGCGGGCGGCTCAGTCACATTTGCCACTCTTGTACCTGCCCGGAGGCAACACATGTTTTGTCCACCTCGCAGCGACAATTCGATTGTCGCTGCGAGGTGGACAAAAGGTGGGTCGCCCGAGCCAGGGACGCCTGTGACAGATGTGACCAACAGCGACTGACGAAGCGGCTCCGCTGAGCGCTCCCGACCTAGTCCTCGTCGAGGGCGGCCAGCACCTCGTCGGACAGGTCGACGTTGGTGTAGACGTTCTGCACGTCGTCGCTGTCTTCCAGCGCGTCGACCAGCTTGAACACCTTGCGGGCGCCGTCGATGTCGACGGGCACGCTGACCGACGGCTGGAAGCTGGCCTCGGCCGAGTCGTAGTCGATGCCGGCGTCCTGCAGCGCGGTCCGCACCGCGACCAGGTCGGTCGGCTCGGAGATGACCTCGAAGCTCTCACCCAGGTCGTTGACGTCCTCGGCTCCCGCGTCGAGCACCGCCGTTAGCACGTCGTCCTCGGTCAGGCCGTTTTTCTCCAGCGTGACGACTCCCTTGCGGGAGAACAGGTAGGCCACCGACCCCGGGTCGGCCATGGTGCCGCCGTTGCGGGTCATCGCCACCCGGACCTCGCTGGCGGCGCGGTTGCGGTTGTCGGTCAGACACTCGATGAGGACCGCCACGCCGTTGGGTGCGTAGCCCTCGTACGTGATCGTCTGCCAGTCGGCGCCGCCCGCTTCCTCGCCGGCGCCCCGCTTTCGGGCGCGCTCGATGTTGTCGTTGGGCACCGAGGTCTTCTTCGCCTTCTGGATGGCGTCGTAGAGCGTCGGATTGCCCCCCGGGTCACCACCGCCGGTACGGGCGGCGACCTCGATGTTCTTGATGAGCCGGGCGAACTCCTTGCCGCGGCGCGCATCTTTGACGGCTTTCTGGTGCTTGGTGGTGGCCCACTTGGAATGGCCGCTCATCGCCGTCTTACCTCTTTCCTGTGGTTCTTGGCCAGACGAGTCTACGTGGACCTTCGCCGCGCCGAGCGTCACGCCAGCGTGACGGCCACCGCCGAGCGTCACGCCAGCGTGACCGCGGCGGACTACAGCCGGCCCCTGACGATGTCGACGAACAACCGATGGATGCGCCGGTCGCCGGTCATCTCCGGGTGAAACGCCGTCGCCAGCACCGCACCCTGCCGCACCGCCACGACGTGGCCCGCGGCCCGGGCCAGCACCTGAACACCGGCACCGACGCGCTCCACCCAGGGCGCGCGGATGAACACCGCACGTACCGGACCGTCAAGACCCTCGAACGCGATATCCCCTTCAAACGAGTCCACCTGGCGTCCAAAAGCGTTGCGCCGCACCATCATATCGATTCCGCTCAGCGGCAGCGCCTGTCGGCCGCTGGCGCCGGCGTCGAGGATCTCGCTGGCCAGCAGGATCATCCCGGCACACGCGCCATAGGCCGGCAGGCCGTCGGCCAGCCGCCGCCGCAACGGTTCCAGCAGATCCAGGTCGAGCAGCAGGTGGCTCATGGTGGTCGACTCCCCGCCGGGAATGACCAGCCCGTCCACCGCGTCGAGCTCACTCTGTCGGCGCACCGTCAGCGAATCGGCGCCGGCTTCGCGCAGCGCCGCCAGGTGCTCGCGGGTGTCACCCTGCAGCGCCAAAACCCCGATCCTGGGCCGCGTCACGGCTGGTAATCACGCTTATAGCGGGTCAGCCCCTCCTGCATCACCGCGGCGACCATCTCGCCGGTCTGCGTGAAGATCTTGCCCTGGCACAGGGCGCGACCGCCGCTGGCCGACGGCGAGGACTGGTCGTAGAGCAACCACTCGTCGGCGCGGAACGCCCGCATGAACCACATCGCGTGATCCAGCGAGGCCACCTGCAGATGCTCACGCACGTCGAGGTGGGTGACCTGCGCGGATCCCAGCAAGGTGAGGTCGCTCATGTAGGCCAGCGCGCAGATATGCAGCACCGGGTCATCCGGCAGCGGGTCACGGTGGCGAAACCACACCTGCTGCTGTGCGGCCTTGCCGGGCAAGAGCTGCAGGCGCTCGCGCGGCACGATGCAGACGTCCCACTCCTCGAACTGCTTGAATCCGGCGTCGTTGAAGACCTTGATGGAGTCCAACCCGGGCAGGCCGTCGGGCGGCGGGGCGGCCGGCATGACGTCCTGATGATGGATGCCTTCCTGATCGGTCTGGAAGGAGCGCCGACATGGAGAAGATGGTCTTGCCGTGCTGGATGGCGCTGACCCGCCGGGTGCAGAACGAGCCGCCGTCGCGCAGTGCGCTCGACGAGAAAAACCGTGGGCTCCTTGGCATCGCCGGGCCGCAGAAAGTAGCCGTGCAGTGAGTGCACCAGATAGTGCGGGTCGACCGTACGCACCGCCGACACCAGCGACTGGCCCGCCACGTGGCCGCCGAAGGTGCGCTGCAGAAACCCAGACTCCGGGCTGAAGATGCTGCCGCGGTAGATGTTGATCTCGAGTTGCTCGAGATCGAGGATCTCTTCGATCGACACGAACTGTTTTTACCAGCCGCGCTCGGCCAGGCGATGCGGCTGCGCGATCTCTTCCACGTTGATGCCGACCATCGCCTCGCCCAGCCCGCGCGACACCTTCGCCAGCACATCGGGGTCGTCGTAGAAGGTGGTGGCCTTGACGATCGCGGCGGCGCGGTGTGACGGGGCGCCGGACTTGAAGATGCCCGATCCCACGAACACGCCTTCGGCGCCGAGTTGCATCATCATCGCGGCGTCGGCGGGGGTGGCGATGCCGCCGGCGGTGAACAGCGTGACCGGTAGCTTGCCGGCGCGGGCGACTTCGGCGACGAGTTCGTAGGGCGCCTGCAATTCCTTTGCCGCGACGAACAATTCGTCCTCGGACAGCGACGACAGCCGGCGGATTTCGGCGCTGATGGCCCGCATGTGCGTGGTGGCGTTGGAGATGTCACCGGTGCCGGCTTCGCCCTTGGAGCGGATCATGGCCGCCCCTTCGCTGATGCGCCGCAACGCTTCACCCAGGTTGGTCGCCCCGCACACGAACGGCACGGTGAATTTCCATTTGTCGATGTGGTGGGTGTAGTCGGCGGGGGTGAGTACCTCGGACTCGTCGATGTAGTCCACGCCGAGGCTTTGCAGGATCTGCGCTTCGACGAAATGCCCGATGCGCGCCTTGGCCATCACCGGGATGGTGACCGCGGCGATGATGGCCTCGATCATGTCGGGGTCGCTCATCCGCGCCACCCCGCCGTGGGCGCGGATGTCGGCGGGCACCCGTTCCAACGCCATCACGGCGACGGCACCGGCGCCCTCGGCGATGCGGGCCTGCTCCGGGGTGACGACGTCCATGATGACGCCGCCTTTGAGCATCTCCGCCATGCCACGCTTGACCCGCGCGGTGCCGGTCTGGCCGGACTGCTGGTTCGACTGTGCGGCGCTATCCACTAGCTGCTCTCCTTAACCATTGCGATTCCACTCTAGTGGCCCGCGACAAGCGAGTTTTGCGGTCTGCGCCCGGGGATCAGCGGATCGACAGCGGCACGCCGGCTTGGGTGTCTGAGGAGGCGTCCGCGGAGGCATCGGCCACCCGGTTGAGTGAGGGCAACAACTCGCCGAGTTGCAGCGGATACACCTGCTCACCGGCCGCAACCAGTTCGGCGATGTCATTCGCGTCACACCAGCGGGCCCCGTGGATGTAGCGGCGTTCCAGCTCGGTTCGCCCCGCGCCGGACGGCTCGAACCGCCGCGTCCGGTGCACCAGGTAAAACTCTTCGCTGTCGATCAGTGCGCCGTTGAACTCGAAGACCTCGTCGCGCCGCCAGATGGGTCCCACCATGTCGGCCGGGGTGACGTGCAGACCGGTTTCTTCGGCCAGCTCCCGCGCGGCGGCCTCGGCCAGCCGCTCGCCGGGCCGCACTTCGCCGCCGACGGTGAACCACCAGCGAGAGGCGGCCCCGTCGGTGATCGCCGGGTCCGAACCGCACAGCAACAGCACCGCGCCGGTGTCGTCGAGCAGGACCACCCGTGCCGACGTGCGTTGGTTGGGCACGCCGTGATCGCTGTGCGCCTGCGCTTGCGGTCGCTCGACGATCTCGAAATAGCTTGGCAGCGCTGCGGTTCCACCGAGCCGAAAGGCGCGCACCATGGGTCGCTCGGCCAGCGCGAGGGTATCCCGGACGGCGTCGTTGTGGAATCGGCGGGCCAGCAGCACGCGGGCTTCGGCGTCGGCCAGCTCGGCGATCAGACCCGCCGGCAGCGACGCCGGATCAACCACCGCCAGCGCGGCCGAGAGCTCGTTTTCCGCGTGCTCGCGCGCATGCCGCGGCGCGTTCTCCGCGGCGTCGGCCAGCGCCGCCAACGTCCTGCCCGCTGGGCTATTAGTGGCGCCGCCGTAGGCGTCAATCGCGACCGCACGCGCCACCACCGCGCGGCGCGCCAGCACACCGTCCAGCGCCTGCCAGGACAGGTCGTAGCGGACGTTCAACCGGTCCAGCCGGTGTGCGGTGCGGTAGGCCCAGGCGCCGACGACGGCAAGCAGCAGGACCAGCAGCGCGATGGCCGCAACAACGAGCCATGTCATCAGCTCGCCACCTGGACCTTGGCGCCCGACCCGGCGACCGTCTCGTAGACCCGCATGATCTGGCCGGCCACCACCGACCAGTCGTAGCGGCCGACGATTTCGGAAGCGGCGGCCACGTAGCGTTCCCGCAGCGCGTCGTCCTGCAGCACCGCGATCAGCGCATCGGCCAGCGCGTCGGCGTCCCCGACGGGCACCAGGCGGCCGGCCTCACCGTCGCGCAGCACGCGACGAAAGGCGTCCAGGTCGCTGGCCACCACCGGGGTGCCGGCCGCCATCGCCTCCACCAACACGATGCCGAAACTCTCGCCGCCGGTGTTGGGCGCGCAGTAGACGTCGGCGCTGCGCATCGCCGAGGCCTTGGCGGCGTCGTCCACCAGGCCGAGAAAGCGGATGTTTTCCACCAATTCGCCTGCCTGGCTGCGCAATTGGTCCTCGTCGCCGCGGCCGACCACCAGCAGCTGCACATCGCCGAAGCGCTCCATCACTTTCGGCAGCGCATCGAGCAGCACCGCCATGCCCTTGCGCGGCTCGTCGTAGCGGCCCAGGAACAGCACCGTCTTGCCGGGCCGCGGATACCCGTCCAGCGGCGGCGCCGAGGCCAACGCATTCACGTCGACCCCGTTGGGGATCTCCACCGCGTCGGTTCCCAGCGCCTCCATCTGCCAGCGCCGGGCCACGTCGGACACGGCGATGCGGCCGACGATCTTTTCGTGCCAGGGCCGCAGCATGCCCTGAAACAGCGTCAGGGTCAGCGATTTGGTGGTGGAGGTGTGAAACGTCGCCACGATCGGGCCCTCGGCCACGCGCAGCGCCCACATCGACAGGCTGGGCGCATTCGGTTCGTGCAGGTGCAAAACGTCGAAATCACCGTCTGCCAGCCAGCGCCTGACCCTGCCGTGCACCGCCGGACTGAACTGCAGCCGCGACACCGAACCGTTGTAGGGAATCGGGATGGCCTTGCCGGCCGAGACGACGAAGTCGGGCAGCGCGGTGTCCGGTGACGCCGGCGCCAGCACGCTGACCTCATGCCCGCGGGCCAGCATCACCTCGGCCAGCTGCAGCACATGGGACTGCACCCCACCCGGCACGTCCAGCGAGTACGGACAGACCATCCCGATCCGCATCAGGATTCCCTCAGCTGCGTCTGTCGGGCATCGGACACATCGGCCAGCCACTGCGGCTGCATCATGTGCCAGTCGGCGGGATAGGCGGCGATGTTCGTCGCGAACCGGTCGGCCAGCGCCTGGGTGATGACGCCGACGTCACCGCTGGTGCAGTCCAGCGGCGGCTGGATCCAGCATCCCCAGCCCCCGTTGTCCTCGAACCAGCAGTGCGCCGGAAGCAGGGCCGCCCCAGTCGCGATCGCGAGCTTCGCCGGCCCCGCCGGCAGCCGGGTGGGTTCGCCGAAGAAGTCGACCTCGACTCCGGTGCGGGTGAGGTCGCGGTCGGCCATCAGGCACACCAGCCCGCCATCTCGCAGCCGCTCGCAGAGCACCTCGAAGGCGGGTCGGTCGCCGCCGGACAGCGGCAACACCTCGAACCCGAGACCCTCGCGGTAGTCGATGAACCGCCGGTACAGCGACTCGGGCTGCAGACGCTCCGCGATGGTGGTGAAGGTGCCGTGTGTGTGGACGAGCCACACCCCGGCCATATCCCAGTTGCCGCTGTGCGGCAACGCGAACACGACACCGCGGCCGGCGGCTGCGGCCGCTTCCAGATTGTGGACCCCGCGGAACACCTTGTCGAGCTCAAGGGCCAGCACGCGGTGGTCCATTGTCGGCAGGCGGAACGCCTCGCGCCAGTAGCGGCCGTACGACTCGAGCGAGGCGCGCATCAGCGCGTCCGGAACCTCGGCGGGCGGCACACCAATGACGCGAGCCAGGTTTTTACGCAGCTGTTCCGGGCCGCCGTTGCGGGCCGCGTAGCGGGCTCCGGTGTCAAAAGCCCTGCGCGCGGCGAATTCCGGCATCGCCCGCACGGCCATCCACCCGGCCGCGTACGCCCAGCCGGTCGCCCTGCTAGTCACGGCGCGGCGGGAGGCGCCAACCGCGGGGATCACGACGCGCCCATTCGATCGGAGGAACCGGGCGAGGTCCGCACGGTGTGCAACCGCTGGCAGCAGGTGATCACGCTGGCCACCGCGAGCAGCCACATCGCCACGGGCAGCGCCGGCGGCCAGGCGACGAACGGGAAGTCCGACACACCAGCGCCGGTCAGCACGATGATCAGCCGTTCCGGCCGCTCGATGATGCCGCCGTCGCCGCGCAGGCCGCTGGCTTCGGCGCGGGCCTTGATGTAGGAGATCACCTGCGACGTGACCAGACAGATCAACGTCGCCACCACCAGCGGCCTGTCGTGCATGTGGAACGCGATCCACCACAGCAGCCCGCAGAACACGGCGCCGTCGCTGATGCGGTCACAGGTCGCGTCCAGCACCGCGCCGAATCGGGTGCCGCCGCCGCGTTCCCGGGCCATGGCCCCGTCGAGCATGTCGAACACCACGAAGAACCAGACGACACAGGCGCCGGCGAACAGCTTGCCCATCGGGAACAGCGTCAGCGCTCCGGCCACCGACGCGATGGTGCCCACGATGGTGACGCCGTCCGGGGTGAGACCAATCCGCAGCGCCGCCCTGGCGGTCGGCTCGGTGAGCCGCGCGAACGCCGCCCGGGACAGGAACGGCACCTTGCTCATGATTTGCTCATGTCTGATTCGCCCACGCGGTCGCCAGCAGCTGGCGAGTGTCGCGCAGCAGCTGCGGAATCACCTTGGAGCCGCCGACGATGGTGATGAAGTTCGCGTCCCCGCCCCACCGCGGCACCACGTGCACGTGCAGGTGCTCGGCCAGTGACCCACCCGCCGAAGTCCCCAGGTTTAAGCCGACGTTGAACCCGTGCGGTCGAGACACGCCTTTGATGACGCGAATCGCCTTCTGGATGAACGCCATCAACTCCGCGCTCTCGGGATCGGTGAGGTCCTCGAGCTCGGAAACCCGTCGGTAGGGCACCACCATCAGATGCCCGGGGTTGTACGGGTAGAGGTTGAGCACGGCGTAGACGAGTTCGCCGCGGGCAACCACCAAGCCTTCCTCGTCGGGGAGTTGCGGGATGTCGGTGAACGGCTGGTCGGCTTTGTCGTTGTCGCGTTTCAGCGGACCTTCGGCCAGATACGTCATCCGGTACGGGGTCCACAACCGCTGCAGGTGGTCGCGTTCACCCACACCCCTGTCGAGGATGCTGTCGTCGGTGCGTCCCTCGTCGCTCACTGCCCGGCTACTTTCACCAGTTCAGCTGTGGGAGAGGCATTCTCGCGGTCGGCGATCCACTGCACGATGGCCTCCACCGCGCTGTCCCGCGGTACGCCGTTGAGCTGCGTGCGATCCCGGAAGCGGAAACTCACCGCCTCGGCCTGCACGTCGCGGTCCCCGGCCAGCAACATGAACGGCACCTTCTGGCCGGTGTGGTGGACGATCTTCTTGGCCATCCGATCGTCGCTGGCATCCACCTCGACCCGCACCCCGCGCGACTTCAGTTGCGCGGCAAGATCTTCCAGGTAGGTGACGTGCTCATCGGCGACCGGGATACCGACCACCTGAACGGGCGCCAGCCAGGCCGGGAATGCGCCCGCGTAGTGCTCGGTGAGGACGCCGAAGAACCGCTCGATCGACCCGAACAGCGCCCGGTGGATCAGCACCGGGCGCTGCCGCGACCCGTCGCTGGCGGTGTATTCCAGGTCGAACCGGTCCGGCATGTTGAAGTCCAGCTGGATGGTCGACATCTGCCAGCTGCGGCCCAGCGCATCCTTGACCTGCACCGAGATCTTGGGGCCGTAGAACGCCGCGCCGCCCGGGTCCGGAACCAGTTGCAGGCCGGAGGCTTCGCCGACCTCGCGGAGAACTTGGGTGGCCTCCTCCCACACCTCGTCGGAGCCGACGTATTTGTCCGGGTCCTTGGTGGACAGCTCCAGGTGAAACTCGTTGAGGCCGTAGTCGGCGAGCAAGTCGAGCACGAAACGCAGCAGCGACGCCAGCTCGTCGCGCATCTGCTCGCGCGTGCAGTAGATGTGCGCGTCGTCCTGCGTCATGCCACGCACCCGGGTCAGCCCGTGAATCACGCCGGATTTCTCGTAGCGGTAGACGCTGCCGAACTCGAAGAGCCGCAACGGAAGTTCGCGATAGGAGCGGCCGCGCGCCCGATAGATCAGATGGTGCATCGGGCAGTTCATCGGCTTGAGGTAATAGTCCTGCCCGGGCTTGCGCACCGTGCCGTCCTCGTTGTACTCCGCGTCGATGTGCATCGGCGGGAACATGCCCTCGGCGTACCACTCGAGGTGACCCGACGTGATATAGAGCTGCTCCTTGGTGATGTGCGGGGTGTTGACGAATTCGTAACCCGCCTCGATGTGCTTGCGGCGCGAATAGTCTTCGAGCTCGGCGCGCACGATGCCGCCCTTGGGGTGGAAAACCGCTAGGCCGGAACCGATTTCGTCGGGGAAGCTGAACAGGTCGAGCTCCACGCCGAGCTTGCGGTGGTCACGGCGCTGCGCTTCTTCGATGAGCTCGAGATGCTTGTCGAGCGCCGCCTGGGACTCCCACGCGGTGCCGTAGATGCGTTGCAGGCTGGCGTTGTTCTGGTCGCCGCGCCAGTACGCGGCGGAGCTGCGGGTCAGCCTGAAGGCTGGGATGTGCTTGGTGGTCGGGATGTGCGGTCCGCGGCACAGGTCGCCCCAAACCCGTTCTCGGGTGCGGGGATTGAGGTTGTCGTAGGCGGTGAGCTCGTCGCCCCCGACTTCCATGATTTCGGCCATGTTCTCGGTCAAGCCCGACTTGTCGTCGACGAGTTCGAGCTTGTAGGGCTCGTTGGCCAGCTCCTCGCGGGCCTGCTCTTTGGACTCGTAGACGCGCCGGTCGAACAACTGTCCGTCCTTGACGATCTGGCGCATCTTCTTTTCCAGCGCCGCCAAATCCTCAGGCGTGAACGGTTCGGCCACCTCGAAGTCGTAGTAGAAGCCGTCGGTGATGGGCGGCCCGATCCCGAGTTTGGCGTGCGGGAAGAGGTCCTGGACGGCCTGGGCCAAGACGTGCGCGGCCGAATGCCGGATGACACTGCGACCGTCGTCGGTGTTGGCCGCCACCGGCGTGACCTCGGCGTCGGAGTCGGGCACCCAACTCAAGTCGCGCAGTTTCCCCTCGGCGTCGCGCACCACCACGATCGCGTCGGGCGCGCCCCGCCTCGGCAAACCCGCCTCCCCCACAGCCGACGCCGCGGTTGTCCCAGCAGGAACCCGGATCGGGGCTGCCGGGGCGGAGTGTGCGGGGGCGCTCATCGGGTTGAGTCTCCAGGGGTTTGTTGTGCGTGATTGACCGTTGCAATGCTATCGGGGAGCCTCCCTCAGGGCTGGCCAGGCTTGAGCCGTACAAACAAAGCATCGGCTTCGGCCAGCAGGGTGTCGCCGTCGCTCAACCGGCCCGACACGAATATCTTGCGACCGTCCACCCGGTCGATTCCCGCATCGATCTGCAGTTCCTTTTCGATCGGCACGATGTGGCGGTAATCGACCTTGAGGTACGCGGTGCGCTGGCGACGGCTGCCGGTGAGCAGCACGGTCGTCAAGCCGAGCACGGTGTCGAACAGCATCCCCAGGGACCCGCCGTGCACGGCGCCGTTGCGTCCCAGATGAAATCGGGCGAATCGCGCCCAGCCATGGATGCGGCCGTCCTCGGTCTTATGGGCGGACATCGGGATGGTCAGAATGTTGCCGCGCATCGGCAGGTCCATCCGGCGCCCAGACGGCGACTCCCACTCGTCGGCGTCGAACGGGCTCAGCAATTCCGACACCTTCGACAGCATGTCGGCGGCCTCGGTGATGACGTCATCGGGCGCGTCGACGGCGCGGGCGTGATCCTGCAGTTTGCGCACCGACTCGACGAACCGGCCGTAGTCCGGCCCGCCCTTGGTCGTCGGTTCGGGCGGGTTGAATCCGCCGCCAGGGTGTCTGTGATGGTCGCCGGCCACCAGAACACCGTATTGCCTGGCTGTTTACTGCGCTCCGGCGGCCGCCAGAGTCTCGAACTCGTCGTCGCTGAGGGTGATCTCGGCCGCGGCGACGTTCTCCTCCAGGTGCGCCACCTTCGACGTGCCCGGGATCGGCAACATCACCGGCGACCGCTTCAGCAACCACGCCAGCGCCAGTTGCCCCGCCGATGCGTGGTGGTCGGCGGCGATGCGTTGCAGCGGGCTGTCCGGGGCGCTGAGTGGGCCGCCGCCCAGCGGGAACCACGGGATGAAACCGACGCCCTGGCTGGTGGCGAACTCCAGCAACGGTTCGGAGCCACGCGACGCCAGGTTGTACATGTTCTGCACCGACACGATCTCGGTTATCTGCTGCGCGGCCTTGAGCTGATCGACGTCAATCTCGGACAGGCCGATGTGGCGGATCTTGCCTTCGTTCTTGAACGTAAGCAGTTCGCCCACCTGATCGGCCAGCGGAAAGTTCGGGTCGATGCGGTGCAGCTGGAACAGGTCGATGGTCTCGACGCCCAGGCGCCGCAGGCTCATCTCGAGTTCCTGGCGCAGGTAGCTCGGATTGCCCAGCGGGATCCAGATGTCGGGACCGGTCCGCAACAGACCAGCCTTGGTCGCGATCACCAGCCCGTCATAGGGGTACAGCGCCTCGCGGATGATGTCCTCGGAGATGTAGGGGCCGTAGGAGTCGGCGGTGTCGATGAAGTTCACGCCCAATTCGACGGCGCGCCGCAGAACCCGGACGCATTCGTCTCGGTCGGCGGGCGGGCCCCACACCCCCTTGCCGGTCAGGCGCATCGCGCCGAAGCCGAGTCGGTTGACGGTCAGGTCGCCGCCGAGAGTGAACGTTCCGGATGCCGCCGCGAGGGTCTGTGTGGTCACTTCTAAGAACTTACGCCGCGAAAGCGTGCGCGCATCTTGGCGTGGCAAGCTGGCCAGGTGGACCTAGGAGCGCTCGAGGAACTGCCGCTGACCTACCCGGAGGTGGGCGCCACCGCGTCCGGCGAGCTGCCCCCCGGATATCAGCACCTCGCGACGTCGGCCCAGATCGGCACGGGACGAGAACGTTTCGAGCAAGCGGCCGACGCGGTCATGCACTGGGGCATGCAGCGCGGGTCCGGGCTGCGGGTGCAGGCCAGCTCCGAGATCGTCGAAGTCTCCGCGGTGGTGCTGGTCAGGATGATGGGTTTCCTGCGGGCCCCGTGCCGCGTCGTCTACGTAATCGACGAACCCGACATCCGCGGGTTCGCCTACGGCACCCTGCCGGGCCACCCGGAGTCCGGTGAGGAACGGTTCGCGGTTCGCTATGACCCGAAGACCTCGGCGGTGTTCGCGGAGGTGACGGCGTTCTCCCGACCTGGGGCCTGGTGGAGCAAGGCCGGTGGGCCATTTGTCGTGACGGCGCAGCGCGTCATCGCCAAGCGCTATCTGCGCGCGGTGTGAGTTAGCGGGATCCCCAGGCGGAGAGCAACTTTTCCGCGCCCGAGCACATCGTTTCGATGACCTCGCCCACCGACGCGTCGTCGCCGATCATCCCGACGCCCTGGCCGGCGTCGACGGGGGCGATTCGGCTGTCGTCGGCGGTGATCGAGGCGGCCAGCTCCTGGCGGGCCGGCTGATCGGCCGCGAGCGCGTCCTCCCTGCCCGCCCAGCGCTCGACGAAGTCGTTGGCCAGCACCCGCGCCGGGAACCGCTCCGGCCAGGGACGGCCTTGGGCGACGTCGAAGACCCGGGTGATCGTGGTGTCGGTTGCCCGCGCCGCGATCAGGGCCCGACGGCTGCCGTCGCCGGTCAGCGCCTCCGGGCACGCCGCCAGTCGGGTGCCGACCCATGCCCCGCTGGCGCCGGCGGCCAGCACCGCGGCCAGGCTGCGGGCCGAGGCAATTCCGCCGCCCGCGAGCACCGGCACCGACACGACGTCCAACACCGTGTCGAGCAACGGCAGCGTGCCGAGCCGCACGTCCCCGTGACCGCCGCCTTCGGCCCCGCGCGCGACCAGGACGTCGATGCCGGCATCCACCGCCCGGCGAGCTCCCACACTGTCGTAAACCTGTGTGGCGGTGGTGATTCCGGCGTCGTGAGCCTTACCAACCCAGGACCAGTCGGTGCCGAAGCTGACCGACAACAGGATCGGTCGGGCGGCCAGGGCGTCGTCCAGCAAGCCCGCCTCGTTGCGCATCACCCAGTCCACCAGGCCGATGCCGAACGTTCCGCTGACGTGCTGCAACTGGGTTTCCAACGCCGCCCTGCTCCCGGCGCTGCCCATGCCGACCATGCCCAGGCCGCCGGCCGCGGTGACCGCGGCGGCCAGCCGACCGCCCGCCACCCCACCCATCGGCGCGTTGACGATCGGTACCCGCAGGCCCAAACTCCTTGACCAGGGCGTGGACAGCATGTCCGGCCCGGCTATGAGGATGCCCCGGCGATGGTCTTCAGCACGGTCAGCATGACCACCGAATCCTCGACCGCGTGCAGGGCGTGGCGCTCATGCGGAACGGCGACGTAATCGCCGGTCTTGCCGTCCCAGGCGTCGGCGCCCGCGGTCAGGCGCACGTGACCCAGCAGCACCTGCAGCGTCGCCTCGCCCGGGCTGTCGTGTTCGGACAAGTCATGTCCGGCCAGCAGGGCCAGCACGGTCTGACGCAGTTCGTGGGTGTGACCACCGTGAATGGTGTGCGCGGCCCGGCCGCTGTGCGACTGCTGCGCCTCGGCCAACTTTGCCAACAATTCACCGGCAAGGCTGGTAAGCGAAATGGATTCCATCAACGATTCCTGTCCTGCGGGCGGGTCATCCGACAAGTAGCAGTATCCCCGCCACGGCCAACGCGATCGCCTTGACCGCCTCCAAACCGATGTAGGCGTAGTGGCCGCGGGAGCGGGGCGCGTCGCGCCCGGCGAGCACCTGGTCGGACCGCTGGGTCAACCGGGGACGCACCGCGATGAGCTGGACGGCCAATGCGGCGAACGCGACGGAATACGCCGCGGTGATCCGCACCGGCGTCGGTCCGGCCACCACGATCGCCAGGATGACGAGCGCGAAGCCGACCTCCACGGTGTTCAGCGCGCGGAAGACCAGGCGGCCGATGCCCAGCCCAATCTGCAGCGTCACGTTGGGCGCGCGGAATTTCAGCGGGGCTTCCAGGAAAGAGATGGCCAGCACCATGCCCAGCCAGACGAAGGTGAGGGCGACGGCGATTGCCGGCCCGGTGTTCACCCGGTGAGTCCTTTGGCCGCGCCCCCGGCCTCCGCGATGTGGGCCAGGCACAGGTCCGGTTCGACGAATGCCTCGAGCCGGCCGACGGTGACGGGCGCACCCCAGGTTTCCATGGCTCCTTGCATGAGCCCGAGATGTATCGGGCACACGACGGCAGTCTGGGATTCGGCGAGTTCCAGGAACGGGCAGTGCCGCAGGCCGATCTGCTGCTCCCCGTTGGTGGCCCGGCGCTCGGGTGCGAAGCCGAGCTCGTCGAGCATGTCGACCAGGCGGTCGACCGCCTCCTCGGCTCCGGTTTCACCATCCGGTGCCGGTTCCACCCTGAGCCCCCATTCCCGGCCCGCGGTTCGCGCCTTGTCACCCGAATTCCGTTCAGTGGCAAGGGCCCCGCTGAGGATCTCGGCGAGCAGCCGGTAGTGTCGCGTTCCGCCGCGATCCATCTGCCGGACCGCCTGGAACATCAGCGGCGGCCGCCCGGGCCCTTTGCGGCCGGGCGGTACCTGCTCCACCTGGCCGTCGCCGACGAGCACGTCGAGGTGGAAGCGGACGGTGTTGGGATGCACGTTCAGTGCGTCGGCGATCGCCAGGATGCTCATCGGGTCCGTCGACGCCCGCAGCAGCCGCAACACCTCACGGCGGCGGCCGGCGGATTCTCCGATCTGGATGATCTCGCTCACGCTCCTAGGGCATTGTCGGCCCTGGGCTGGCCCGCCACCAGAGGCGTGTCGACACCGAGGGGACGATGTTGGCGGCCCCGCCCGGCGATCCCAACGGCTCGTCCCGACCAGGCAGGGGTGTGGGTAAAGAACGCCTCATTATCGACTAAGTGGCGCGTGCGCGCGCTATGAAGATCATCTAGGTAGTAGATCGCCGCGACCGGGCACACATCGATGCAGGGCTTCCGATCACGTAGGTCACGCGCTAGTGCAAGCGCGATGCTCGCTCAGCCGCGACGCGTGATCGCCGAACATTCTCTGGCTGCGATTCGCCAAGAACCTGCTCGTTCAACGCGACGCTCGCAGACGGGTACTGGAGATGCGCGCCACATTCCGCAAGCACCGCAAGCGGTTGACCGCGGTCGCGATCGTCGCGACGAAGCCGGGTTAGGCCGGGCCGGCTGACGGGCGCTGCTTGAGTACCCGTTGCGCGCGATCGATGCTTTGGTCGATCAGGCGGTCGACGGCGCCGAAATAGGTTGTCGACGGCGCCTTTCCGACCAGGTCGGCGATGGCGCGCTGCTCGCCGAGAACATCTGTGCGACCAAGGCTTTCGGCCATCGTGTCGGAATGTACCTGCAACCCGGCCAGCAGTTCGGCGCACTGCGAACCTGCGACGACGGTCCGCCGCGCCAGTGTCCGCAGGGTGTCCCACTCGGCATGCCATGCGCCGTCTGGACGTTCGTCGTTGGCCAGCGCGGCGGCGGTGTGCAGGGTGGCGGCCAGTTGCGGCACCGACATGGCGGCGCGCCGAATCAGGATGGACAGCACCGGATTGCGCTTGTGCGGCATCGACGAGGATCCGCCCCGCTTTTCGGTGGCGGGCTCACTGAGTTCGGCGATCTCCGGTCGGGCCAGCGTGACGACATCCGAGGCGATCCGGCCCCAGCAGTCGGTACAAGTCACGAAGGCGTCCGCGGCCGCGGTGACCGGTGTCCGCGTCGTGTGCCATGGCGCCCTGGTGCTCAATCCCAACGCGGTTGCGGTGCTTTGGATTATGTCTTCGGAAAGCTGCGCCGGATCTCTCGCGCCAGTCAGTGTTGCCAACTCCGTGGTGGCGGAAAGTATCCCGACGGCACCGCCGATCTGGGCCGGGGTTTCGAGCGCGCTGAGCCGCTCGCACGCGTCGACGACACCGTTCAACCAGCCGGCCGCCTTGGCGCCGAAGGTGGTCGGCGCCGCGTGCTGGGTGAGGGTGCGCGCAACCATGGGCGTGGCTCGATGGGTGGCCGCGAGCTCCGACAGCGTTGAAACCTGTTCGCAGAGTTGATCACTCAAGTGGTTTACGACGGCGCGCACGCCGAGCATCAAGCTGGTGTCGACAACGTCCTGGCTGGTGAGTCCGCGGTGGATCCACGCGGCGACCGCCGGAGCACTCCGTTCACGCAGCTGCGCGATCAAACCGACGACCGGGCTGCCGCCATCCTCGGCGGTCAGCGCGAGCAGCTCGCAATCCTGCTCACCCACCACGCGCCCCAGGTCGGCATCGGCACACTCGATGGGCGCCAGGCCGGCCGCGGACAGGGCGCGCAACCATGCCGACTCGACCGCAACCATCGACCGCAACAGCGCCCGATCCGTCATGTGCTCCCCGGCGCGGTGGTCTCCGGGCCACAACAGGTTGGTCATCGCGGATCGTCCCGGTACGTCAGGAACACGGTCTCGTTTGAGCCCTGCAGGTGAATGTCGAAGCGATAACCTGTTCGGCCCGAAACACTTTCGGCGGCACACAGCAAAGTGGGCCGCCGCCCGGCGTCGACCTCGGCCAGCAGCGGATCGGCGTCCAGGTCGCCATCGGGTAGGTAGGCGCGGGTGAACAGCCGGTTCAACAGCCCCCGAGCGAACACCGTGATCGCGAAAAACGGCGCGTTTCCCTGGCGAGCAGACGCAAAAGCCCCCTCAGGCACGGCGTGTCGGGGACTTTTGCGTCTGCTCGCGACACCGGGTGTCACCGTCGTAAACCCGTACCGCCCGTCCGCGTCGGTCGCAGCTCGGCCGAACCCGGTGAACCCGGCAGAACCGTCGCGCCGCAACGAGCCGGCCGCGCGCGGGATGCGACCGGCACCGTCGGGCTGCCACAGTTCGACCAGCGCGTCGGGGACACCGTTGCCGGCGCCGTCATACACCTTGCCGTATAACCGCACGGCGTCCGCATCGGCGCCGCCCAGCAAATCGCTGTCGCCGGGGTACGGCAACCCGAGGCCGAAGAAGGGACCGACGGTTTGCCCTGGGGTGCAAGCCAATTTGGTCATGCTTCGGTCCAGGTTCGGCCCTGGCCGGACAGCACGATGTCCCACCGGTAGCCGGTCGCGTACTCCGGCTCGGTGAGGTCGTGGTCGTAGCTTGCGATCAGCCGTTGGCGCGCAGCGGGATCGACGATCGATTGGAAGATGGGATCCAGATCGAACATCGGGTCACCCGGAAAGTACATCTGGGTGACCAGCCGTTGCGTGAAAGCGGTTCCGAAGACCGAGAAGTGGATGTGCGCCGGCCGCCAGGCGTTGCGGTGATTGCGCCACGGATAGGGGCCGGGTTTGACGGTCAGAAAGCGGTAGGTTCCGTCGGGTCCGGTCAGGCAGCGGCCGGCGCCGGTGAAGTTCGGGTCGAGCGGAGCCGGGTGCTGGTCGAGCTGGTGGCGGTAGCGGCCGCTGGCGTTGGCCTGCCAGATCTCGATCAGCTGGCCCGCCACCGGCCGGCCGAATTCATCGGACACCCGCCCGGTCACGATGATGCGCTCCCCGATCGGCTCGCCCGGGTGCCCGGCCGTCAGGTCAGCGTCGAGGGGGTCGACGTCCTGGTGGCCGAAGCACGGTGCCCGCCGTTCGACCTCCTCGGGGTCAACGCTCACTAGACGGTTTTTCGGGTGGCGCAGGGCGCTGCTGCGATAGGGCGGGTAATCCAGCCGCGGCTGCACTTCTCGCCCGACTGTCCCATCCGTGCAGCCACCCGTGCGCTGGTATTCGGCTGCCACGGCTGCAATCTCCGCCGTGATCTCACCTTGCGACGCGACGCGCCCCGGTGCGTCCCTCACGAACCGTGACGGTACCCCCTCCCCGCTTGCGTCCTCGGGATAACGCGGTAGCTTCGGCGCTGTGATTACCGGGGCCTTCCTCGCCGAATCGGCGTCGGTGGTGGATAACAAACTCAGCGTATCGGGCGGGGTGCTGTCCGGATTCATGGTCAGGCCGGACCGGCAAGTCAAGTTCATGCTGGTGCTGCTCACCCAGAGCGAAACCGATAGTCCGGTTCGCGAGGTTGACGTCGAGATCCGGCCTCCCACCGATGCCGAGCCGCTGAACATCAAGTACGAGCTGCCCGAAGCAGCGGCCGGTGGCGAAGTCGGATTCGCTTTTTTCAACGTCGAGGTGCGGCTGCCCACCGATGGCCGATGGGTGTTCGTGGTCACCTGCGGTGCCGGAGTGACGTCGCTTCCGCTACACGTGACCAGCTGAGCTGACCTTGCTACAGAGCGCGCACCAGCGCCGCGCGGCCTTTGGTCCGCAGTTTGTGCAGGGTGGAGCCGCGTAATTGCTCCGCACCGCCCAGCGCGTTGTAGGCGAAGCTGAGCACGTGCTCCAGCCGATAACTCGGCCGATCCAGCCATTCCTGACGCCCGATGGCGGACAACACTCGCGGTCCAAGCTTCCGCAATCGACCATTCCGTGACCGATCGGCCATTACACCAGTCCTTGCTCAGCCGCAGACTGAGGCGAATGCGGCGAATGCGATTACCCCTCGGCTCAATCGCGCTCCCCGACGTGACCACGGTAACCGCGGCGCAGGGGCCATCCTTGAAAGCAAGCTGTGAATTTGCACAAAGGCCACTGTGGAAACTATGCCCCGGGCGGTTATTCCATTGGCCAGAAGACAGTTCTGTATAGCAGAATATAATCGTGGGTCCGGTAACAGATGATTTGCGGCGCGCTTTCCAGAACGTCCGGCGGGGAATGATCCCCGCCCACATCTACAACGACGACGAGTTGTTCGCGCGGGAGAAGGAGCGGCTGTTCAGCCGGGCGTGGTTGTTCGTGGGCCACGAATCGGAGATCCCGCAGGACGGCGACTACGTCGTGCGCCGGGTGCTCGACGATTCGTTCATCATCACCCGCGATTCGGAAAGCACCGTGCGGGCCTTATTTAATATGTGCCTGCACCGCGGGATGCAGGTGTGCCGGGCGGAGATGGGCAACGCCTCCAACTTCCGCTGCCCCTACCACGGCTGGTCTTATCGCAACGACGGCCGGCTCACCGGGCTTCCGTTCCACCGCGAAGCCTACGGAGGCGACGACGGGTTCCCGAAGGACGGCCAAACCTTGTTGCCCGCACCGAATTTCGCGAGTTACAACGGTCTGCTGTTCATCAACATGGACCCGAATGCCGAGCCGCTCGAGGACTTCCTCGGCGACTTCAAGTTCTATCTGGACTTCTACACCAAACAGAGCGCCCACGGCGTGGAGCTGCGGGGCCCGCAGCGCTGGCGGATCAAGGCGAACTGGAAGATCGGCGCCGAGAATTTCGCGGGCGACATGTACCACACGCCGCACACCCACGCGTCGATAGTCGACATCGGACTGTTCCGCGAACCGAAAGCCCAAAAGCGCAAGGACGGCGCCACCTACTGGGCGCACCGTGGGGGCGGCACGACGTACAAGCTACCGCCGGGCAGCTTCGACGAGCGGATGCGCTACGTCGGCTACCCCGATGAGATGATCGCCAGGATCAAAGACGTCTGGACGCCGCAGCAACAGCGAATGGTCGGCGACGACGGGTTCATGATCTCGGCCGCCACCTGCTTTCCGAACCTGAGTTTCGTGCACAACTGGCCCCGTGTCAGAGAACGAGTGCATGACCGGGATGACGAAGTCCTGCCGTTCATCTCGATTCGCCTGTGGCAGCCGATCAGTGCGAACGAAACCGAGGTGTGTTCCTGGTTCGCGGTTGACTCCGCCGCACCCGCGCAGTACAAGAAAGACTCGTACAAGGCCTATTTAATGTGTTTCGGGTCGACCGGCATGTTCGAACAAGACGATGTGGAGAACTGGGTGTCGTTGACCACCACCGCGGGCGGTTCGATGGCGCGACGACTGCTGCTGAACAGCCGGATGGGCCTGCTCTCCGACGACCGCCCGGTCATCGAGGCGCTACCGCCCGACTCCTTCCACGGCCCAGGACGCGCGCAGGTCGGCTACAACGAGCACAACCAGCGCGAGTTGCTCAAGCTGTGGGCCGACCAGCTGGAGCTGCCGGCATGAGAAAGCCGCTGCCATTCAACGACATTCGTCACCTGCAGGCGCATCAGTTCCTGGTCGACGAGGCTTACCTGCTGGACGCCCAGCAGTACGAACTGTGGCTGGACACCTTGACCGACGACATCCGCTACGTCATGCCCGTGCGCGTCACCACCGCGCGCGGCGCCGGCTTCGACACCTCCCCGGGGATGGCCCACTTCGATGAGGACAAGTACTCGCTGAGCCAGCGAGTCGCGCGGTTCGCCACCGAGCACGCCTGGGCCGAGGACCCACCGTCGCGGCTGCGCCATTTCATCACCAACGTGCGCACTTTCGCCACCGATGACGACGCGCATCTGGAAGTCGAATCGGCCGAGTTGCTGTTCCGCAGCCGCGGCGACGTCAACGAGAGCGCCTTGGTGTCCTGCGGCCGCGAGGATGTGCTGCGCAGATCTGGCAATTCATGGAAGTTGGCCCACCGCAAGATCATTATCGACGAGTCGGTGTTGCGCATGCAGAACCTGGCGGTGTTCCTGTGAGCCCCGAGCTGGAGCGATTACTGCGGGGCGCGGTGGGCGACCCCCTCACCGTCGCAAACGAATTCGCCGAAGTACAGGTACGTCGGGTCGACACCCGCAACGGATCGCGGCTGCTGATCAGCGCGCCCCGAACCGGGCAGTGGATCAGCCTGGACGCGCTCGAGGTCGAGGCGCTGACCCGCCAGAACACCCGTACGCTAACCGCCATGGTCGGCAATTCGTATGGTCCGCTGCTGCCCGACGAACCCGGCGAAGAACCATGACCGATTGGCTGCACGGCAAGCGCACCCTGGTCGTGGGAGGCGGATCCGGAATCGGACGGGCCGTCGTCGACGCCTTTCGCGCCGAGGGCGCCAGAATCACTGTGCTGGAACGTCACCGGGGCAAGTGCGACAAGCTGCGCGCGGAGTTGCCCGGTGTCCCGGTGGTCGAAGGCGATGCCGTCACCCGCGAGGCCAACGAACACGCGGTCAAGGTCGCGGTGGATTCCTACGGTGGCCTCGACACCCTGGTCAACTGCGTCGGGGTCTTCGACTTCTACCAGGGCGTCAACGACATCAAGGCCGACGACCTCGCCGCCGCGTTCGACGAGATGTTTCGCACCAACGTGCTGAGCCATCTGCAATCGGTCCAGGCCGCGGTGCCGTGGCTGCGGGCCGGCACCGGATCCTCGATCGTGCTCACCGAATCCGCCTCGTCGTACTACCCCGGACGGGGCGGCGTGCTCTACGTGTCGTCGAAGTTCGCCGTCCGCGGGCTGGTGGCCGCGCTGGCCCACGAGCTGGCTCCCCAGATTCGGGTCAACGGGGTGGCGCCGGGCGGCACGCTCAACACCGACCTGCGCGGCCTTGCCAGCCTGGGGCTCGACGAGGTCCGCCTCGACGACACGCCCAACAGGGCACGCGACATGGCTGCGCGCACGCCGCTCAACGTCGCGCTCAGCGGCGAAGACCACGCGTGGGCGTTCGTGTTCCTGGCCTCCGACCGGTCCCGCGGGATCACCGGCGAGACCATCCACCCGGACGGCGGATTCGGTATCGGCACAACGAAAGTCGAGCACCGGTGACCGGCGAGTTGGACCAGCGGCGAGCCCTGGTCGCGCAAGCCTGCCGGGTGGCCGCCGCGCGCGGCCTGGTCGACGGCATCCTGGGTCACCTGAGTCTGCGTGTCGACGACGACCACCTGCTCGTCCGCTGCCGCAGCGACACCGACACCGGGGTGGCCTTCACCCGACCCAGCGACATCCGGCTCATCGCGTTCGACGGCAGCGCGGGCGCCGACGGTGAACTCGACGGCTATCGCGTTCCCAACGAGCTGCCCATCCACGTCGAGACCATGCTGGCTTACCCGGATTACCGGGCCGTCGCGCACCTGCACCCGCCGGCCGTCGTCGCCGCGGACCTCGCCGGCATCGAGATCCGGCCCATCTACGGCGCCTACGACATTCCCGGCGCCTGGCTGGCGCGGCGCAGCGTGCCGGTCTACGAGCGCGCCGTGCTGATCCGAAACTCCGCGCTGGGCAAGGAAATGGTGGCGGCGATGCGCGGTGCGCCGGTGGTGATCTGCCGGGGCCACGGGATCACTAGCGCCGCATCCAGCGTTGAGCAGGCGGTGCTGCAGGCGATCAGCCTCGACGCGCTGGCGCGGATGTCGTTGCGGGTGCGCGCGGCCGGCGGCACCCTGCGCGACATCGGCGACGCCGACTGGGATGACCTACCGGATCTGGGGCCCGCCTTCACCGCCGACGCGGCCTGGCGCCACGAGCTGGCTCGGCTCGATCAGCCGAGTTGATCGCCGATCTCCTTGGCCGCCTTGACAAGTGCGGCGGCCACTGCGGGGTACTGGGAGCTGTTCAGCCGGTCGCGCGGAGCCGCGGCGTTGAGCGCAAGCCGCAGGCCTGGAGCCCCGGTCGGTATCGGAACCGCAACTGAGGCAACGCCTTCCTCGCTCTCTTCGCGATTGACCGCGTAGCCCCGTTCGCGGATGGCCGAAAGCTCGGTCTCCAATTCGGTGCGGCTGCCGATCGAGTGCGCGGTAATGCGCGCGAGCTCCTGGTCCGGCAGCAGTTGGTGTAACTCCGGCTGCGACAACTGCGCCAGCATGACCTTGCCCGTCGAGGTGCAGTGCGCCGGCATCGTGCGGCCCAGCCGGGAGGCAACCCGCACGGCGGCCGGGCCCTCCACCGCGGCCACAAACCGGACGTTGGCGCCGTCGAGCATCCCGACGTGGATCGATTCGCGCAGGCGTTCGCTGAGGCTGCGCATGATCGGCAGGGCGGTCGCCTGGACATCGATGCGGCCGAATATCGCGAACGCCACACTGGTTAGCGCCGGACCCGGCAGGTACGCCTTGGACACCGGGTCCTGCCGCACGAACCCGCGATAGGTCAGCATGGCCAGCAGCCGGTGCGCGGTGGACGACGCCACACCCAGATACCGGGTTGCCTCACTCAGCCGAATCTGCGGCTGCTCGCCCAGTAGCAACAGCAGCTTGAGCGCGTTGTCGACGGACTCGATCGGATACTGCGGCGCAAGCGAATCGGCAGCCGCCTGTGGTGCGGCCCGCTGCCTCTTTGTCGCCATGCCAGTGACGGTACCGCCGAAAAGGGTTGACTAGCCGGACTGGCCGCCGTTGCCGTTGCTGCGCAGCGGATGCCCCGGCAGCTCCTGAGCAGGCGCACCCACGGCACCCACTGCACCCAACGCCTCCTGGAGCAGCGACGCATTCTCGGCCTCGGCAGCCGTATACGAACGCGCGCTCGACCGCAGCGCCTGCACGATTTGGTCGTGTAGCTCTGTCAGCTCGGCGCCCAAAGACTGATACCCGAGCCCGTGGGAGCTGAACACCGCCACGAGAGCCGCCGACACGGCGTCCGCGGCAAGCGCCTCAATTCCCGCCGTCGGCGTCGCCGCCGCATTAGCCGCAGCGAGCGCGGACCCGATCCCCGCCAAATCCCCCGCCGCCGCCGTCACCGCTTCGGGCACCGCATTCACAAATGACATGTGCAACCTCTCTGTAGTCACCGTCATCCGTGACGACGGGGCACACGTCAATATCGAATTTCGACCGGCGGCCGTTACACACTCAGGAGTCGCGTTCAGAGACCCTCAGCCACTTGCCCTTTCGCCCACCGGTAGTCGGCCTTGCCGGACGGTGAACGCTGCACCCGGTCGCAGAAGACGACGTCTTTGGGCAGTTTGTAGCGCGCAATGTGACGGGCGGCCTCGGCGATGATGCTCTCGGCGTCAACACGCTGACCGTCGGTCAGCTGAACAACCGCGACGACCTCGCTTCCCCACCTAACGCTGGGCCGGCCCGTCACCACCACGTCGTAGACCGCGGGATGCTCGGCGATGGCGGCCTCGACCTCTTCGGCGAAGATCTTCTCGCCACCGGAGTTGATGGTCACCGAATCCCGGCCCAGCAGCTCGATCTGGCCGTCGGCGTCCCAGCGCGCCCGGTCCCCAGGAACCGAATGCCGGATCCCTTCGACGACCGGGAACGTCCGCGCGGTCTTCTCCGCATCGCCGAGGTAGCCCAGCGGGATCAGGCCCTGCTGGGCCAGCCAGCCGATCTCGTCGTCGCCGGGCGACAGGATCCGGGTCAGGTCCGCACTGACCACCACCGCCCCCGGGTTCGGGGCGAATCGGCCGGACGCCCGCTGCAAGGGGCCGGAGAATTGGCCCATCTGCGCTCCGGATTCCGACGACCCGCCGGTGTCCAGGATCGTCAGGTGCGGCAGCAGCTCGACGAATCGCTGTTTGATAGGCGCGCTGAGCGCCGCCCCGCCGCTGACCAGCACCAGCAGCCCGGACAGGTCGTACTCGCCGGACTCGAGCGCGTCGAGCAGAGGCCGGCCGAAGGCATCGCCGACGATGGACAGCGAAGCGACACGTTCCCGGCTGGCCAGCGCCCACACTTCCGCCGGATCGAAGTGCGTCGTCGTCGGCGCCATCACGAACGGCCGCCCGGCGCACAGGTTGATGAACGCCGCCCACTGTGCCGCGCCGTGCATGAGCGGTGCCGCCGTCATCGAACCCGGCCCGTCGGGCCGCGAGCGCTCGACGATCTCCTGCAGGCTGCTCACCTTCTCGCTGGTGCCGAAGGTCCGCCCGCCCATGGCGTTCATGTAGATGTCGTGCTGGCGCCACAGCACCGCCTTGGGCATCCCGGTGGTACCGCCGGTGTAAAGCACATAGAGATCGTCGGGCGACAGCGCCACGTCGAGCGGCTCGTCGGACGCCTTGGACACCGACGCCAGCAGGTCCTCGTAGCGCACCGCACCCGGCAGCGGGTCGTTTCCCGACTGATCGTCGACGTGGATCAGCCGCATCGGCGGCAGCTGCTGCAACGCCAGGGCCAGCGTCGGCGCGAACCGGGCGTGATACATGAGCGCGTCCGCACGGGCGTTGCCCAGCAGGTACACCAGTTCGTCGGCGACGTAGCGATAGTTGACGTTGAACGGGGCGACCCTGGCCTGGTATGCGCCCAGCATTGCTTCCAGGAACTCGTTGCAGTTCGCCATGTACAACCCGAGATGGCTTTGACCCGATTCGTGGGGTGCCAGCTGCGAGCGTTCCCGATGCGCGCCAAGCCCCCAACCGTGCAGCGCCCGGGCGAAACGGCGCGCACGCTCGTCGGTCTGGGCGAAACTGAGTCGCCGATCTCCGAACACGATGCAGTCGCGGTCGGGGTTGGCCGCCGCCACCGCCGCGAAAATTTGCGCGAGGTTGAACTCCACCCGCCCCCCTCTAGTCGAGACCGACTCCCGGTCAAGCCAGGGCCAGGCTACAACGCAAGGGGCCGGCCGGCGGTTAGTCTCAGGTTCGTGCGCGACGGATACCGCCGATACAGGAGGTATGTAGCCATCGGTGACAGTCAGACCGAGGGCCTATGGGACGGTGACGACGCTGTCGGACTCCTCGGATTTGCCGACCGCCTCGCCGCGCACATCGATTCGATCCATCCCGGTTTGGAGTACGCCAACCTCGCGATACGCGGCAAGTTGGTGGCTCACGTGCTCAGGGAGCAAGTGCCCCCGGCCCTGGCGATGCGGCCGGATCTGATCACGGTGTGCATCGGGATGAACGATGTGATCCAGCCGGGACGCTCGTTCGGCCCGGCGCTCGCCGACCTCGAAAGCACTTACGCCGCGCTCGCCGAATCGGGGGCGACGGTGGTGACGACAACCTTCCCGAACGTCGCGCAGTTCCTCCCGCTCGGCCGGCTGGTGTCCGGGCGGCTCGCCCGCATCAACGACGCGATCAGAGGGGCCGCCAAGCGATACGACTTCAGGCTGGTGGACCTCTACAACGCGCCCTCGATGCGCAATTTGGATACCTGGGACATCGACCGCGTCCATGCCTCCACCAAGGGACACACTCTGTTCGCTGCCGCAGTCGCCGAAGCTCTCAATTTACCTGGCAGCAACCATGATTGGGCCGTAGCGAGCGGCGATGCCACGCGGCTGCCGTTCAGCGCCCGTACGTATGGGCAGCTGCGCTGGGCGCAGGAAAAGTTCACGCCATGGATGTGGCGACGCTTGCGCGGTAAGTCTTCGGCCGACGGGCGGGTGCCCAAACGTCCGCGGTTGGAGCCCGTCGGCACGCCGTCGGCACAGGTCGAACAGGGGTCAGGCATCCTTTACCCATGAATGTCGAGGCGCTGCTGCACTCAATCCCGCCACTCGCGGTCTACCTCGTGGTCGGCGGCGTGGTGGGGATCGAAAGCCTCGGCGTTCCCCTTCCCGGGGAGATCGTGCTGGTCAGCGCGGCGCTGATGTCGTCGCATCACGACCTGGCCGTCAACCCGGTCGGCGTCGGCGCGGCCGCCGTGATCGGCGCGGTGATTGGCGACTCGATCGGCTACACGATCGGGCGCCGGTTCGGCATGCCGCTCTTCGACCGACTCGGCCGGCGGTTCCCGAAACACTTCGGGCCGGGACACGTCGCGCTGGCCGAGCGCTTGTTCAATCGGTGGGGCGTTGGCGCGGTGTTCGTCGGCCGCTTCATCGCGCTGCTGCGGATCTTTGCGGGCCCGCTGGCCGGCGCCCTGAAGATGCCCTACCCACGCTTCCTGGCCGCGAACGTGTCCGGTGGAATCTGCTGGGCGGGCGGTACCACCGCGCTGGTTTACTTCGCCGGAATGGCCGCCGAACGCTGGATGGAACGGTTCTCCTGGATAGCCCTCGTCATCGCCGTCGTGGTCGGCGCCGCGGCCGCAATCTTGCTGCGGGAACGCACATCCCGCGCGGTCGCCGAACTCGAGGCCGAGCACAACCGCAAGACCGACACCAGCGCGGCCGACGCGGCGTAACTACCGCGGTCGGTGCTGCTCGATGAGAGCACGGGCCATCTTCTGAGCGCGGTGCGCGGCGTCCAGATCGCCCACGGCCGCCAGGATGATGGCGCCCTTCATCAGAATGTGCCAGGACCGGGCGAAGTCCTCGACGTCGTCCAGCCCGGCCGCGACCGCGCGTTGGCGCACGATGTCGCGGACATTGTCGATGTGAACGATGCTGGCCTGCCCGGCGGGATGATCGGGCCCCAACTCGAGCAACACGTTGATGAACGAACAGCCTTCAAAACCGTCGCGGCTTTGAAACCAGTCATGCAGGACGTCGAAGATCGCCAGCAACCGTTCCTCGGGATTGTTGCCGCGCAAGTCCGACTGGGCCTCGATCAAACCGTGGGTCCAGAGCTGTTCACGACGCTCCAGCACGGCCAGCACGAGGTCGTTCTTCGTCGCGAAATGGCGGTAGAGCGTCGCCTTGGCCACACCGGCCCGTTCGATCACCTCGTCAGTGCCGACCGCGCGGATCCCACGCCTGCTGAACAGCTCGTATGCCGCAGTCAATATTCGCTCGCGGGGCGGCGCCGTGGGCGTCGCGACGCCGTCGACGCTAGTCATAACGATCCTTAGGGTACTCATAGCTCGCTACGCATAGACAGACCGCCCTGTCTTGTTATAGAAATGAGATTCACACGTTGTTGTGAAGCTCTGTCTTTAGACAACAGGACGGGCATCCATCCCGGCATCACGATTGCCGGTCGATTAGGGAGTCCACCATGCAATTGGTTACAGCGGAACGGCTATCCACTCACCTGATGCTCAGCGCACGGCTCGTCTACGAGCTGGGCGATCCGCACAGCACGCTGAGGGCCACCACCGATCGCGGCGGCCCGGCGGTGATCATCCACGCGGGCGGCGAAATCGACGCCTACAACGAGGGCACCTGGCGCCAACTGCTCGACGAGGCTGCCGCCGTTGCCGCTGCGCCTGGACCCTTCGTCGTCGACGTCTCCGGCCTCGATTTCATGGGCTGCTGCGCGTTCGCCGCGCTGGCCGAGGAGGCGGAGCGTTGCCGCGAGCGCGGCATCGAACTGCGGCTGGCGAGCCACCAGCCGATCGTGGCGCGAATCGTGGAATCGTGTGGGCTCAGCCGGATGCTGCCCGTCTACCCGACCGTGGACGCCGCCCTCGACGCGAGCACGGCCGGTTCCATTTGCTCTTAACGCGCGGGCCGGGCTGACGCGGCCGGAGATTGGGTGAGCGACCTTCCCACTGTGGGTGTGGAGGAGGAATTCCTCCTCGTTGACCCGCGGACCGGCGAACCGGCCCCGCGCAACGGCGAGGTGGCCGCGGAGGCCGAAAAATGCGGCGCCACACTGCAATTGGAATTGAGCAGTTGTCAGGTGGAAACCACCTCCAGCGTCGCGACGACGAGCGCCCAGCTCACCGAGGACCTCGCCGGGCTGCGGCGCAGCGCCGCGCAGGCCGCCGAGGCTGCGGGGGTTCGGCTGCTTGCCCTGGGGCTTCCGCCGGTGACGCCGCACGCGTTCCCGGTCACCGAGACCGACCGGTATCGGCGGATCGGCGCGCAATTCGGGATGGTTGCGCACGAGCAAGGCATCTGCGGATGCCACGTGCACGTGCAGGTGCCCGACCGTGCGGCCGCCATCCAGGTCAGCAATTGGTTGCGGCCATGGCTGCCGAGTTTCCTTGCGCTGTCGGCGAATTCGGCGATCTACCGCAACGCGGACAGCGGCTACGCGAGCTGGCGCAGCGTGCTGTGGCGACGCTGGCCGGCCGCCGGGGCACCACCGTTTTTTACCTCACCCGAAGAGTACGACCGCACGGTGCGGATGCTGGTCGATACCGGGGTGATCCTGGATGCGGACATGATCTATTGGGACGTGCGCCCGTCGGCGAGCTTCCCGACCGTCGAGGTCCGGGTGGCCGACGTGCCGGCGACGGTCGCCGAAACGGTGTTGACTCGCCACGCTGATCAGGGCCGCGGTGATGACAGCGCTCGACGAGCAGCGCCATGGCGATCACGTTAAGCGCCTGCCGCCCGCTGCGCTGCGGGCGGCGTACTGGAAGGCCGCCCACGACGGATTATCAGGGCACACATTGGATTTGGTCGACGACCGCGGGGCGGTGCCGGCGCGTGAGCAGTTGGGCACACTGGTACGGCGGGTACGGCCGGCGTTGGATGCGCTCGGTGAACACGACCGCGTCGTCGCCGAACTCGACCGCATCGCAGCACAGGGCAACGGGGCGATGCGGCAGCTGAAGGCATGGCGCAAGCGCGGCAAGGCAACGGACGTGATCGAGGAAGCCGCCACCGCCACGCTGAGCTGACGTCAGCGTCGGGCTCAGGCGGGCGGCGCTTCGGCGCCGCGATCCACGCCGGAGCGCAGCTTGACCGAGGCCGAATATGCGTAGGTGCGGAACCGGAGAACCGGGTCGTCGGACGGTTCGATGCCGTCGGTCACCCGCATCGGGTCGAAAACCACGATGTCGCCGCCGTGCTCGCGCTCGGTGTCGAGGCCGGTGATCTCGAAGTTGCCGACGGTGACCGTCTCGGAGCTGCGCCAGGGCGCCGACGGATCGACCGTCGAATCGTTCGGCCCGGCGATCTGGACGCGGAAGTCAAACCGCACCGGCCCGCCGGCCAGGCGGGTGTTCAGCTCGTGCAGTGCAGAAAGTCGGGATCCTTGCCCTTGGCAACCCGCCCCGACAAGAACTCCTCACCCGCCACCGGGTGCAGGTGGTAGCGCACGAATCGGGCGCTGCCATCGGCGGCGACCCAGCGGAACGCGTGCAATCCGTGATACTCGACGGTGGCGTAGCTTGCCGGAACCCTGTTCGCGTCGCGCAGGACGGGCAGCGCGCCAAGCAGCCGCGGGTGGGTGGCCAGGTAGGTGGCCATGCGCAGCGGCTTGGTCGGGCCGGGCCGCATCGCCTTGAGCAGATCGACGAATCCGTCCGGCGTGCTGGAGACGAACAGTCGGGCCGTCTGCGTCGACACGTCCGTCGTCGACCCGTCGGGCAGGGTCAACTTCACCGCCAACCCCCGCACCCCGGACACATTGTCGGGCTGCTTGGGGTTACCCGCCCCGTTGGAGAAGCGGAACAGCGCCGGCACCGACGAGCCGTCGAGGTGCTTTGCGCGCGAAAGCGTGGCCGCCTCGGGGCTCGCGGTGAACCTGCCGTGGTAGAGGGTGCCCTTCGCGTGCAGCGCACGATAGCCCGGCTGCGCGCCGCCGGTACCTCGGATCGCCTCGATTGCGTCGTCAGGAGTGACAGCCATGCGCGAACCCTAAGGCATTACTCGGGAAATCCGAAGAGTTTAACGACACCGTGATCGCGACCGGCGGTGTAGCCGCCGTCGACGGCGATGGCCTGACCGCTGACGAAGGACGCGTCGGTGGACAGCAGGAAGGCCGCCACCGCCGCGACCTCCTCTGGCCGGCCGAGCCGTTGCAGGGCATGCTCTTTGGTGATGGAGGCCAGCGGACCCTCCATCCCGGGCAGCCCGAAAACGCTTTGGGCCATTGGCGTTTCGATGAAGCCGGGGCAGATGGCGTTCGCGCGGATGCCGCTCGGTCCGTAGTCGAGCGCGATGTTCTTGGTCAGCAGCACGACGCCGCCCTTGGCGGCGTTGTACGAGCTGCCGCCCGCCGTGCCTTCCAGGCCCTCGATGCTGGCGACGGTCACGATCGAGCCCCGCTCTCCGTCGACCCGGTCCTGCTCGATCATCTTGGCCAGGGCCGCCTTGGCCACCAGGAACGTGCCGGTGAGGTTGATCCCGATCACCCGGTCCCATTCGGAACGGTCGAGCAGGTGGGCCGGCCCGCCCCCCGCGACGCCCGCGGCGTGGAAGACCCCGTCGAGGCGGTCGGGCACGGCGGCCAGCACCGCGGCGATCGCTGCTTCGTCGGTCACGTCGGCCGTCACGAACCTGAAATCGGGGCCCTGAGTTCTGAGCGTCGGGCGGGGCGGCAAGGTCGGCGCCGACGACGGTGCCGCCTTCAGCCAGCAGGCGCTGCGCGGTGGCCAGGCCGATGCCGGACGCCGCGCCGGTCACGACGAAGGTGCGCGAACGGGCCCGATCAGCGTTCACCATGTCAGTCATGTTGGCATACGGCGATTCGTCCGATACTGCTTGGCCGAATCGAGTGAGCGCCCACGGCTTCGAGAGTGCGCTGACGGCGAATAATTGGCCGTAATTCCACCGCACAGTCGAAGCCAGACGCCGACGCTGAAGGAGACAACGCATGCACAGTGCACTGACCGGACTCGGAGTGACCATTCCCGTGCTGGCCGCGCCCATGTCGGGCGGGCCCAGCACGCCCGAGCTGGTGGTGGCCGCCGCGCGCGCCGACAGCCTCGGCTTCCTCGGCGGCGGCTACAAGACGCCCGATGCCCTGGCCGACCAGATCGCCGAAGTACGTCTTCGCGGGCGTGCCGTTCGGGGTCAACCTGTTCGCACCGAACCCGGTGCCGGTCGATCCGGATGCCTACAACAAATACCGCGACCAGATACGGCAGGAGGCCGACCGCTACGAGATCGATCTGGGCCAGGTGCCGGTGACCGAGAACGACGACTACTGGCAGGAGAAGGTCGAGCTGCTGCTGGCGGACCCGGTACCGGTTGTCACCTTCACCTTCGGGATCCCTGAGCCGACGGTGATCGCCGCGCTGAAGAACGCCGGCAGCCTGGTCGGTCAGACCGTCACGTCGGCCGCCGAGGCACGCCTGGCCGCAGAGCACGACGTGGACGTACTGGTGGTGCAGGCTGCGGCCGCCGGCGGTCACTCCGGCATCCTGACCCCGGATCGGTTTCCTGCCGAGGTTCCCCTCCCCCAGCTGCTGCAGGAGATCGGCGCGGTCACCTCGCTGCCGTTGATCGGCGCCGGCGGGATCGGCACCCCCGACGACGTCGCCGCCGCGCTCGGGGCCGGTGCCATCGCGACCGCGGTCGGCACGCTTCTGCTGCGTAGCAAGGAAAGCGGAACATCGGCTCCCTACCGGGCCGCGCTCGCCGATCCCGGACGCCGGGCGACCCTGCTCACGCGTGCCTTCACCGGCCGCCCCGCGCGGGGGCTGGCCAACGTGTTCACCGACCGCTACACGGCGGTGGCGCCCGAAGGCTATCCGGCGATCCATCATTTGACGAGCCCGGTGCGCAAGGCCGCCGCCGCGGCCGGTGACCCCGAGCGAATCAACCTGTGGGCGGGCACCGGGTACCGGCATGCCACGGACGCGCCCGCGGGCGAAATCCTGGCGTCTTTAGCATCGAAGGCGTGACGCACCAGACCATGCAGGAAGCCGCACCCGGCACGACGCTCGTCGGATTCGTCGAGAATCACGTCAAGAACAAGCCCGATGGGATCGCGATTCACTACGGTGACCGGCAGTGGACGTGGGACGCAGTGGGCGTCGCGGATTCGTCAGGCCGCCGGTGCACTGCGAGCCGCCGGTGTGCAGCGTGGCCAGTGTGTGGCGTTCCTGGACAAGAACCACCCGGGCTGCCTGGAAACGCTGATCGCCGCCGTATCGATCGGCGCGGTGGCCACCATCGCCAATTGGCGGATGACCGGGGAAGAACTCGTCCACGTACTCAACGACAGCGGCGCGCGGCTGCTGTTCGTGGGCGCCGAACTGGCGCCGACCGTCGAGGAGATCAAGGCGCGGGTCCCGGGTCTGGAGCGCATCGTCGTGGTGGGTGGCACCGGCGACAGCGACGAGTACGAATCCTGGCTCGCCGCAGCCACACCCGTTGCGGCCGACCCGGACGTGGATGACAACGACACCGCCCTGGTGATCTATAGCTCGGGCACCACCGGACGTCCGAAGGGCGTCTTGCTGAGCCAGCGCGCGCTGGTCAATCACATCGTGAACATGGCCCCGCCATTCCCGTTCGAGGACGGGGACGCGAATCTCGTTGCCATGCCGCTGTTTCACGTGGGCGGGGTCTCGTATGCGTTTTTCGGCATCATGGCCGGGGCGCCGACGTTTTTGACCCGCGAGCCCGAGGCGGCCACGCTGATCGGCGCCGTCAAAGCCGGCGCCACGCACGCCTTCTTCGTGCCGCCGGTGATCGCCCGTTTTCTGGACGCCGGGGATGCGGCGATCAACGCGATCTCCGGGTTGCGTTACCTGGTGTACGGGGCGGCGCCGATGCCAATGCCGTTGCTGCAGCGGGCCCTTGAGGCCTGGCCCGAGATGAACTTCGTCCAGGTGTACGGGCAGACGGAACTGTGCGGGGGGATCACCGCGCTGGACCCCGACGAGCATCGCGATTCCACTCGGCAGCACTTGCTGCTGTCGGCCGGAAAGGCCGCTGCCGGGCAACGAGATTCGGATCGTCGATCCCGAATCGGGTGAGCAGCTGCCCATCGGCGAGCCGGGCGAGATCTGGGTGCGCAGCAATCAGCGCATGAGCGGCTACCTGAATCGGGCGCAGGCAACCGCGGACACGATCACCGCCGACGATTGGCTGCGCACCGGCGACATCGGGCGTCTGGACGCCGACGGCTACCTCTACATCGAGGACCGGCTGAAGGACATGATCATCACCGGCGGCGAGAACGTGTACGGACCCGAGGTGGAAAGCGTGCTCATCGAGCATCCCGCGATCGCCGACGCCGCGGTGATCGGTGTCCCCGACGACTTCTGGGGCGAATCCGTCAAGGCGATCGTCGTCACCACCACCGAGATCGAGCCCGACGAAATCATCGAATTCTGCCGTCGGCATCTGGCGGCCTACAAATGCCCGCGAACCGTGGACTTCGCACCGTCACTGCCCCGCAACGCGAGCGGAAAGATCCTCAAAACCGAGCTGCGGCAACCCTATTGGCAGGACCGCGCGCGCAGAGTCTGAACGGGTTCCCCGTACGGCTCAGAATTCTCACCTGTCACTGGAAGTCGGGGGTGTGCCGTTTTGTCCACCTCGCAGCGACAACCCAACTTGTCGCCATGAGGTGGACAAAAACCCACTCCCTTCCGCCGGTGACGTCAGTGACTCGTGAGGCGTCGGCGTTACAGTCCGAACTGATCGTCGATGATGCCCAGCCAAATCTGAGCGACGTCCATCGCCACCTTCTCGCTGATGAACGCGTGCTGGGTGCCGGTGTAGATGTCGCGGAATCCGCGCTCGAGCCGGCTGCCTTCGCGGATCGCGGTGGTACCGGCCGCCAGATGGGCCCACTCGGCGCACTCCCGGGCCGTATCGGTGGCATACACCGCCGCCACTCGCATGTCGGCCCGCAGCCCGGGCGTCAGGTCGTCGCCCGCGGCCACCGCGGCCTCGGCCGTGGTGAAGGCGTCGAGCACCAGAAGACGGGCGGCCCGCCACGCCGCGACGTGATGGGCCAGACCCTTTTGGAAGGTCTGTCTGCTGGCCAGCGTCGCCATGTCGCTCATCCGCACCTTGGTGGCCGCGAGTTCCTCGACATCGTCGAGCATGCTCTTGGCGACCCCCAACGCGAACGCGGCGTGACCGGCCGCCGTGACCGGCATCAGACCCATGCGCCCGGCCGGCGAGGATCCCCGCAACGGCTCGCGGGTGAACAACGGAATCGTCCGATACTCCGGGACGAACACGTCGGCCACGTTGTAGTCGTAGGAGCCGGTGCCCTTCAGTCCCTGCACATGCCAACCGTCGGTGAAGACGACCTCCTCGCGCGGCAGAAACCCCACGCGCATGTCGGGAATGCCCTCGGCCACCCAGCGCATCTCGCCGTCGTCCATCGGCAGAAAACCCGCGGCGATGTAGGCCGAGTGCCCGGTGCCGGAGCCGAAACTCCACGCGCCGGTCAGCCGGTAGCCGCCGTCGACCGCCGCCCCCTGGCCGTTGGGAAAGTACTGGCCGCCGATGGTGATGTGGTTGGCATTCGCCGTGAACACCTCCGCGAAGCCTTGATCGGAAAGGTAGCTCGCGGCGGCGAACGTCGACGGCAGATTGGCGATTCCGATCCAACCGAAAGAGCCATCCTGCCAAGCCATTTCGATCCAGGTCTCGATCATCTCGGCGAACGACGGTTCGACGCCGCCGGCCGCCGCCGGGTTGAAGGCGGACATCAGGCCACTGGCCCACATCTCGTCCACGATCGCCGGCGAGAGCGTGCGCAATCGCTCGGATTCCACAGCCTCGGCGCGCACTAGGTCGCGCATGCCACGAGCTCGGTCTAGGACGCGGTCTTGTACTTCGGTCACGGCGACATCCTAGGTCCGACCAGGCGGATAGCAGCCGCCAATGCGACTATTTGCCACGTGAACGCGCAAGTGGATGCCCGGCGGCGCGACTGTGCGATCGCTGTGTTGGGCGGCCCGACGACGGTCGTCGACATCGCCGGGCGCCGGATCGTGATGGACCCGACCTTCGATCCGCCCGGCGTGCACGCCTACCTGACCAAAACCGAGGGCCCCGCGGTGAGCGCCGACGCGCTGGGACCGGTGGACGCGGTGCTGATCAGCCACGACCAACATCCCGACAACCTGGACGACGACGGCCGCCGGTTCGCCCTGGCCGCACCACTAGTTCTCACCCATCCCGGTGCCGCCGGCCGGTTGGGGCCGCCCGCGGTGGGGTTGCAACCCTGGCAGTCCCATCAGGTGCCCGGCCCCGGATCCCTTGTTGTGCAAGCTGCTCCGGCGGTGCACGGCCCGGCCGACGGGCAACGCGACGCGAGCGGTCAGGTGAACTGCGAGGTGACGGGCTTCGTGCTGTCCGGGCCCGGCCTGCCCACGGTGTATCTCAGCGGCGATAACGCCTCGATAAGTGTGGTCAAGGAGGTGGCCGATCGCGTGGGCCAGATCGACATCGCGGTGCTCTTCGCGGGGGCGGCAAGCGTGCCGACCAAGGAACGCGGGCGGCCGCTGACGCTGACCTCGGCGCGCGCGGCCGCGGCCGCCGAACTGCTCGGCGCCACGCTGGTGATACCGGCCCACGTCGACGGCTGGGCCCATTTCAGCGAAGGCCCCGACGAGTTCGTCAAGGCGTTCGACGAGGCCGGGATCAGCAACCGGCTCGGGGTCGCCCGCCACGGCGAGTGGCTCGACTGGACCGAACCAGCCGGCCACTAACGGTCGACACACGTCTGGACTACCGTCCAGTAGCGTGTCCAGCCTCACGTGCTGTAGCGTCTAGGCGCATGCGCGAAGATGTGGCCGTGGAGTCCACCCGCCGCCGCCTGAGCGGCAAGCGGGCGGACACGGTGCGACGGCTGAGCCGGGCCACGGTTGAGGCGTTGCGCGAGGTCGGCTATCACGAGTTGACGTTGCAGGCGGTCGCGGCGCAGGCGGGTGTCGCCCGCGCGACGGCCTACACCTACTTCTCGTCCAAGGACCACCTGATCGCCGAGGCGTATTGGCGACGGCTCGCCGCGGAGCAACCGCCGGAAAGCAGCTCAGCCGACGTCAAGACCCGGGTGGTTGCGGTGTTGCGGCGCTTGGCTTTTCTCGTTGCCGATGAGCCCGCGCTGGCCGATGCCCTGCGGGTCGTGATCCATAGTTCGGATCCAGACGTGGAGCTGATTCGGAAGCAGATCGTCAGGCACACGCACAAACTCATCTCGGCGGCGGTCGCCGACGACGCCGACGTGGAGACGGTGGCGCTGCTCGAGCTGATGTACACCGGCGCCATGATGAGCCTTGGCACCGGGCTTGCTTCCTATGCCGAAGTCATCGATTGGCTCGAAGCGGCCGTGCACAGGCTACTGCCCTGACCCAGGGACGCCGCCGTCTCGGCGGGCGCCCGCGGGCCGAGCCGTGTGACAGATCCCACACGCAAGTCTGGCCGCACGTCTGGACGCTCGTCTAGTTTTTCCGTAGCGTAGGCGTCGCTGGTGTGCTGGGCAAAGCGGCCCCACACAGCTGGGGAAACAGCAAATTGGGGGGCTGGCGCCGGCGCGGCCTGACGTTCATCCGCGATGGCGGGCTCGGAACTTCTTCTGCGAAGGGTCAAAAGTGTGAAGCGACTTACCGGTTCGGATGCGATGATGCTGTTCAGCGAGGCCGCCAACGTGCCGATGCACACCGTCAAGGTGGCGATACTCGATGCACCGGGCGCCAGTGATTTCTCGGTGGAAACGGCCCGCAAGGTTGTGCAGCAGCGCCTGCACCGATTCGAACCGCTGCGGCGCGTGCTCGTCGAGACGCCCTACGGCTTCCACCGCCCGATGTGGCGGGAGAACTACCCGGTCGACCTGGCATACCACGTGCGACCACTACACCTACCGGCCCCGGGCGGGCGGCGCGAACTCGACGACGCCATCGCCACGCTGATCGAGCAACCCCTGGACCGGACCCGGCCGTTGTGGGAGATCTATGTGGTTGACGGCCTGGCAGACGGGCGATTGGCCGTCGTCACCAAGATTCACCACGCCCTTGCCGATGGCGTCGCCTCGGCGAACCTGCTCGCCGGCGCCGTCGACAAACCGGAAGGCCTGCGCGTCGGTGCCGAGTGCGACCCGCATCCGAGCAGAGCTCAACTCCTCTGGACGGCCATGCGCGATCACCTCCGCCAAGTCGCCGAGTTGCCAAGTCTTTTGCGCTATACCGCGGCCAGCGTCCACCGTCTCACCCGCAGCCGGCGAAACCGGACAGCCGTCAAAGTCCCACGATCCTTCCTGAATCATCGGCTCACCACCGAACGGCGGTTCGCAACGGCCAGCTTGCCGTTCGCCGATGCCAAACAGATCACCCGTGAATTGGGTTGCACGATCAATGATTTGGTCCTGGCGATGGCGGCCGGGGCGACCCGCGAACTGCGACTGCGGTACGACGGCCAGTCGGACACGCCGCTGGTGGCGATGGTGCCGGTGTGCCTCGATGCGTCGCCGGGGAGATCGGCCGGGAACAACTTCACCCAGATCGCCGTCGCCCTGCCCGCCGATCTCGACGATCCGTTGCACCGCGTCGAACGCAGCCACGACGCCGCGATCAGCGCCAAGCAACTACACACCCTCAGGGGACCGGAACTCTTGACACGGTGGTTCGCCTACCTGCCACCCCTGATGGTCCGGAAACTCAGCGGCTTGATGGCGCGCACGAACGCCCACCTCAAAATGCAGAACCTGGTCGTTTCCACTGTGCGCGGCCCGCGCGAACATGTGCATGTCGCCGGCGCGACGATCGCCGAGTTCTACTCCGTGGGCCCGCTCGTCGCGGGCAGCGGTCTGAACATCACCGTGTGGAGCTATGCGAATCAGCTGAACATCTCCGTTCTGGCCGACGCGGCGACGGTGACCGACGCCCACGAGGTCACCGAGGAACTGATGCGCGAGTTCGCTGAGATCGCTTCTGCAGCAGGTATTTACGCAACAAATCCCGCGTACCAGGCCAACGTGGCCTAACTGACTGGAAGGACACCATGACCAGCACCGACATCGTGGCACCCGAGATCGAGAAATGGGACCCGATTCTCACCGAACGCGTAATGGGAACAATCCGGCCCCTGCTGAAGCGATACTTCCGCTCCGAGGTGCACGGACTCGACAAGGTGCCCGCGGGCGGAGCGCTGGTGGTCTCCAACCACTCCGGCGGTCAGATGGCGGTCGATGTGCCGGTCTTTGCCGTCGATTGGTACGCGCAGCACGGGTATGACCGGCCGATCTACACGCTCAGCCACGACATGATCATGGTTGGGCCGATCGGGAGCTTCTTGAGACGGATCGGCTTCATCCCGGCCAACCACGACAACGCGGCGAGGGCGCTGCGCAGCGACGGCATCGTGGTGGTGTTCCCGGGCGGCGACTACGACGCCTACCGGCCCACGTCCACGCAAAACGTCATCGACTTCGGCGGCCGCACGGGGTATGTCCGGGCGGCGATCGAGGCGGGGGTGCCCATCGTCCCGATGGTCTCCATCGGCGGACAAGAAACCCAGTTCTTCCTTACCCGCGGCACCTGGTTGGCGCGGAGCCTGGGCCCCATCGCTCGTTTGGCGCGTACCAAGATCGCGCCGGTCACGGTGGGCTTTCCCTTCGGCGTAAGCCTTTTTGTGTTGCCGCCGAATCTCCCGCTGCCGGCCAAGATCGTGACGCAGGTCCTCAAGCCGATCAACATTCGCAAGAAGTTCGGCAAGAACCCCGACATCGCCGAGGTCGACGCGTACGTGCGCCAGGTCATGCAGGCCGGGCTCGACGAGCTTGCCGCCGCGCGGCGATTCCCGGTGCTGGGCTAGCCGAAGTTAAAGGCGCCCCTCCACGCGCAGTTGCGGATGCACCCAGTCGGGCGAGCGCCGCTCCTTGAAAGCGCGGACGCCTTCTCGGGCCTCGGTATCGATCAGACTGGTGGTCATTCCGATGCGGTCGTACAAGCCGAGATAGTTGTCGATGCTGGACTTGATGACGGCACGGGCACGTGGTGCGGTTCGACAGGTTTGCGCGAGCAGATCCCGCGCTACCGCAAGCAGATCCTCGTGGGGCACAAGCCTGTTCACCAAACCCCAGTCGAGGGCTTCGGCGGCGCTGAGCACTCGACCGGTGAACATCAGGTCGCGGGTGCGTACCGGCCCGATGAGACGGGCGAGCATCTGGCTGTAGTAGGTGTCGGCGTAGCCGCGGAACAACTCGGGCACACGGAAAGTCGCCCGTTCACTCACCACCGACAGATCGCTGCACAACGCGATCTGCAGGCCGCCGCCCTGACATAGGCCGTTGACCGCGGAGACGACGGGCTTGGCCGAGGTGCGCACCGCGTCGAACGGCGTGACGTCCATGCCCAGCGCGGCGCCGAAGGTGATCCAGTCGTCCGCGCCCCCTCCCCCGGTCATGTCGCCGCCGGGGGCGAAGACGTCTCCGGTACCGGTGATCAGCAGGCCGGCCAGCTCGGGGTCCGCGTTGAGACGGCCTACGGCATAACGGATTCCGAAGTACATCGCGGGGGTCATGGCGTTGCGCGCGTCCGGGCGGTCGATCGTGCAAACGGCAATCGGTCCCTCGCGCTCGAACGACAAGTACGGAGTGCCCAGCCAATCCCCTTCCGGCGGTCGAGGACTGTCTGGTGTCGGTGCATTCTGCGTCACGGAACTCCTCTCGCGTCGGCTCGCCGTCTACACATACGGCAGCGTGGCAACCTCGGTGGTCTCGGACGCGCTATCGACCACGTGACGAAATTTATCCTGAAGCGTGGTCGTGACTTCTCCCACCGGTTTGTCGCAATGCCTGCACTGCGCTTTGAACTGTGGCTGGTCCGCTTCATCCGGCCAGAACCGGCGCTCCCCAACTTGGGCTCCGGGGTCGTACATGACTGACTGGTGCGGAGCCTCCTTGAGGATCCTGCCAACGGAATGCATCTGCGGGCATTCAAGTTTCAGCGTGCCGATACCTTCTTGATTGCCTACCATCGTCCACCGTCCTTAATGAAGCATTGGCGCCCGGGGCAAACCCTACTCTGCCTCGCGCCTGAATCGCTCCGGTTCTGTGGAGGCGCGGCGAACGCCGGCCGTCGCGCAGGAGGGCGTTCGAAGACCAAGACCAGAGAGCGCATGGCGTCCGGCCGTCCGTTATCCGTAGGCGCCCGCCGCAGCAAAGCGGATCGTCCCGTGGGCCGACCCGACGACATGATGCGGGCCACCCGCCTCACAGCACCGAAATCACACCTACTCTTGAGATTTCGCAGGGCAGAACCATCATCTGCAGCGGTTTGCCGGGTGGGAGTGTCCCACGATGAAAGGCACGCTCGCCATCCGTGGTCCCTCCTTCGCCGTGCGTAGCTGCTCACCTCGCCGCACGACCGACGCAGCTCGGCGCTGATCGGATCACCCGCCACGCCGCCGGCGTCGACTTGCGCCTTGCGGACCAATCCATAGGTTTCTGCGGCGTCCCGGCAGCAATCTCGGCGACCACAAATTTGTGAAAATAAGCATCACCCTGGCGTTGCAAAGGGATATCAAGTGTCCTGACACCCGAAGATTCAGCAGTTCTGATGGTACGAATTGGGCGTGAAAAACATTGCTCGCGTTGCAGTATCGGCATTCATCATTTCCACGGGCTTCGGGCTCGTCAGTTTGGAAGCGGCTAGCGTAGCCCAGGCCCAGCCCGGGCCGTTCCCGCAATGGTGCCCAGGCGACTTCTGGGACCCGGGGTGGGGTGGCAACCCGGACGGATTCCACTGTCATGACGGCGGCTTTCGCCACGACGATGGCCGTGGCGGCTGGGGTCACGACGATGGCCATGGCCGGGATCACGACGATGGCCGCGGCAGGCGTTAAACGGACACTACTGGCGGTTCGGGGCTGCGCGCGTTTGCGCGCGGCCCCGAAATCGCAAGGGGGAATAGATCATTCGAATCCCCGGCGTCACCGCGTCTGTGGAGAAATAATACTTCCGGTGCAAGAGTCTCCGGGATGACGACGCTGGCTGGTCCAGAGGAGTCGCGGGCCGGTTTGCGGGTGATACCAGACACGCGAAAGTCGCTGTCCTGCAGGGCATAATGCGACTTCACTAGCGTCCGGGATGCCGGCTGGAACGCACCTTGCACACGACATCTATTATGTGAGTCAGTCATCGCAGCAAGGCGCGGCGACCTCGAGCCTGCAGGCGCAGGAGGCCAGGATCGGCAGGTCGGCGCGGGCCTTGGCCAACTCGAGTTGTTGGCCGATCAACGCGGCCTCGGCCATCCGGCCCAGGCGGTGCAGACATTCGTGGTAGCCGTGCAAGCTCCACACGTTGCCGGGGTGCCGACAGGGCCGGCCCAGCGTGGCGTCGATGCCGAGATCGGCGGCGTACACCTCGGCGGCCTGCTCAACGTGCCCCTGCTCGAGCAACAGTGCCCCGTAGGCGTGCCGGGGCGGCTGCATCCAGCCCCACGGCTCGTCGTAGGGAAGGGCGTCGCTGAGTTGGACAGCACGTCGAAGGTGGGCGAATGCTTCATCGAATATCATTTCACGGTAGGTGATTTCGCCATCGAGCATGGCGCCTGCGACGGCCAGGATGTCGCGGCTGGTGTTGTTGAAGAGGTAGCGGGAACCGGGGATCCGGGCGTAAGCCTGCATGAACCCTTCCCGCTCGGCACGCGCCTGCGCTAGCTGTCCCTTGGCGGCGTGCGCGACGCCACGCCCGTAGTGGATGGTGGCCGTGGTGGTGCAGTACAGATCGACGTCGGCGGGCAGCGGCTCAGCGATCAGGTCGTCCCAGCGTCCGAACCGGATCAGAACGTGTACTCGCAACGGCACAAAGGCTTCCAGCCAGTCCGCCATCGGCGGGGACGCGATCGACAGCAGCTCAGGTGTGAGCTGCTGCGCCAACTCGTCGGCGGCCTGCAGCGCGACCTGCGACTGCCCCTGGAACATCGCCGAGTACACGACAAAGTGCAGATTGTGCGCGCGGTACAGCGAGTAAAAGTTCAGCGGGCCCTCGCGTTCGACGAACCGCCGGTCGGCTTGCACCGCAGACAGATTCGATACGACCGAGCTGTGATAGTCCCCGCAGAGCACGTAAATGTGGCTGGGCATGTGTTGCAAATGGCCCGCGTCTGGGACCAGGCCGCGCAGCAGGTCCGCGGCGGGCAGCGCATCCTGCGGCGTGGCCGACATCTCCATGGTGTGCAGATACAGATGCAAGACACCGGGGTGCTCACGTCCGGCAGGCGTGGCGAGTGCGTCATCGAGAATCTGTTTCGCCTGCAGCACCCGCGAGCCCTGGGCCGGCGCGCCGGTTTTGGTGTCCCAGAGCGCCCATGCGGTGACGTTGACCAGCGCGTCCGCCGCCAGGGCCGCCACATCGATGTCGTCCGGATAGGCCTCGGCCAGCGTGGACATGGCGTCGGCATAGGCGGAATGCCCGGCCAGCAGCGCGTCGGTGTCGTCCGGGTGCTGGTTGGGTAGCGGGCTTGCAGTGCCTCGATCAGGCCGCGTTCCACCGCTGAGGCGCGGCCGTGAGCGGCCCGGCTGAGTTCGGCCCGGGCCCGGGCCAGTGACGTTGCCAGGTCGACTGGGTCGAAGGCTTCCCACGCCTTGTTGTAGTTGGGACCGATCGCGTACGCGATGCCCCATCGCGCGATGGCCAGCCCGGGGTCGAGATCGAGGGCTCGCTCAAAGCAGCGGATCGCCTCGTCGTGGTTGAACGCGTAGGCCCAGATCAGCCCGCGGTCGAACCATACCTGGGCCTGCGACGATGGTGTGTCGATAGGCCGGTGGTAGGAGCCCAGCTCGTAGTACGGCTCGCTCATGCCCCGCACGATAATTCAGCGACGCAGTTTGCACGATGGGAACGACGGACGCTGTTGCGTGACGGAGAGCGGCGATGCGATCGAACTGGACTTCGCGCGGATCACAGGCCGACGTGGTCGATCTCCTCGATCGCCGCGGTGGCTGATCGCCAGGATGGCGCTCATGGACACGCGCGTTCGGGTGCGGTCGATGAGCAGGCTGCGAGTTCGGGCCGATTTGTAGTGTCCGCTGGCGTCCATGGGTGCCTCGCGGAAGTCCGGCACCGCGGCCGGTGACCACGATGGTGGCCTGCCGGGGCCTGTTAGCGCGCCCGGCGCGCAAGAGCTCACCGAACATGTCCGTCGGGCACCGGCGTGTCCGGCACGAGCGAACGCTCAGCGAGGACAGCAGCGGACAGCTGGCCTCATCCCGGACTGGTTGATCTCTTCAACGTCACCAACACTACGCCCCCGGGGGGCGCGGCCTACCGTGGCTGGTTTCTGATATCCGGCGCTCAATGGACGTCTCGGCGAACTGCATCAACCCTATTACCGACACTCAGTGGTCCAGTCCGAAACACGTTATCCCTCAACGGAACTCGGCGACATCCGCCGCGGTGCACCCGCCACGAGATGATTTGTCACGCCAACGGTACCGCCGCTGGCAGTTCTGGACCGCGGGCACGCCGCCCGCCCCGCTGGTAGCGTCGGCTCGAGGAACGCTACGTCGCGCCTGAATCCGTCGACCACCGGCAACGCTGGCAAGCCTTGCAAAGGGGGCTGCCCCAAACGGGATTCGGCGGGTTAGTCCCTATTGGTGTAGCGTCGGAGGTGCTGAGGATCTCAGCTGGTTCGGGATGAGTTCAGCTGTCCGCTGCAGAACTTGAGGAGTGTTGGCTCCGAGGCCCCTACATGCCGCTGATCGTCTGCACATCAGGATCACATGACTGTTTCAACCGAGTTTGTCCGGATCAACCCAGGGGTCAACCCCGGCCAGCCACGACCGCCCGGCGAAAGAAAAGATCAACATCGCGGCTTTGCAAACAGGAGAGCATCCGCCGGAAGTCACTACACCGCAATATATTACGGAGAGGCTCTGATGCCGGCCGGGCTAGGACCGTCGGAGACCGTCGGATCGCTCACCGGCGCGTCTGCCACCAGCCAGAAGCACGTGCCACTATGAACAGAGGTCGATTGCACAGAAGGCTCATCGCATGACTTACTGCATAGGCGTAATGCTCGACAAGGGCATGATTTTCGCTTCGGACTCTCGTACGAATGCCGGGGTGGACAACTTCGCCAAGTTCTGCAAAATGACCGTATTCGAGCGTCGCGGCAACCGCGTTGTCGTTCTGCTGAGTTCGGGAAACCTGGCCGGAACTCAGGCCGTCATCAGCGTATTGACGCAGCGTTGTGCTGACGGCGACGCGGCCACCAATGTCTTGGGTGCCCGGACGATGTTCGACGTCGTGAGGCTGGTCTCCGACGCGACCCGCGATATCGAGAAACGCGACGCCGGGTACCTGGAAGAGAACAACGTCCGCTTCAATGCCTCGTTCATCGTCGGTGGGCAGATCGTCGGCGAGCCGATACGGCTGTTCCGGACCTATGCCGAAGGCAATTTCATCGAAGCGGGGACCGACACGCCCTTCTTACAGACCGGTGAAACCAAGTACGGAAAGCCGATCCTCGACCGCGTACTTACGCAAGACACGCCCCTCGCAGACGCCACGAAGTGTGTCTTGGTGTCCTTCGATTCGACCATGCGCAGCAATTTGTCAGTGGGCATGCCGATCGACCTGATTTGCTACGAACGGGACAGCCTCGAAGTGCAGTGGCGGCGGCGATTCGCTGAGGGGGACCCGTACTTCACCGCCCTCAGCGAGCAATGGGGCGAAGGTGTGCGGCAGGTGTTTCGCCATTTGCCCGAGTTGCGCTGGTGACGGGTTGTTACGGTGGATACCTTCATCATCACCTGTGAACACGGCGGTAACCGGGTACCCGCGCCCTATCGGCGTCTCTTTCGGGGGCAAAGGGCGCTGCTGGATTCCCACCGTGGCTACGATCCCGGGTCGCTGGTCATGGCGAAGGCACTCGCCAGTGCCTTCGCGGCGCCCCTCGCGGCTTCGACTGTCAGCCGTCTGCTTATCGATCTCAACCGCTCGATCGGCCACCCACAACTCTTTTCGGCGGTGACCCGGGCCGCGCCGGCCCAGACCCGAGCGCAGATCGTCGAAGAGCATTACCTGCCCTACCGCAGGCAGGTCGAGAGTCTCATCAGGCAAGCGGTGGCGCGCGGGCATCGCGTGATCCACATTTCGTCGCACAGCTTTACCGCGGAGCTAGATGGCAAGGTGCGCGGCAACGAGGTGGGCTTGCTTTACCACCCTGGTCGGCGAGGGGAGGCCGAGGTGTGCGCGCGCTGGAAGGAAACACTGGCGGCATTGGCTCCGGAACTTCGCGTACGCCGCAATTACCCTTATGCCGGCAAAGGAGACGGGTTGACCTCGCACTTGCGTGTGCGCTTCGCGCAGAGTGACTACGTCGGAATCGAACTGGAAGTCAACCAGGGCATCGTTTTCGCCGCGGGCCGACGCTGGACGGCGTTGCGGCGCATGCTGATCGATTCGTTACGCACGGCATGTGCGGCCTGAGCGCGCCATGATTGACGCCCTGCCGGATACCGGAGATAAATAATGCAGATTCACGTCGGATTCGAAATGATCTACGACTGCCCGCAGCCCACCCCGATCATATTCAACCTCAACGTCCACTTCACCCGCGTGTCCGATCTGGTCGGCCGCGACGACCTGGTGTTCGACCCGCCAGTCCCGATGGCAGCCTATCGTGACGGTTTCGGCAACTGGTGCACCCGCATTGTCGCGCCGCAAGGCCGCGTGCGCGTCTGCGCCGATGCGCTCATCAACGACACTGGAGTCCCCGACGCCATTGTCCCTCAGGCACAACAGGTTCCCGTGCCGGACCTGCCCGAGGACACCCTTGTTTTCCTGCTCGGGAGCCGGTATTGCGAAACCGATCGGCTGTCGGAGACGGCGTGGGATCTCTTTGAGCAGACGCCGCCGGGATGGGATCGCGTTCAGGCAATCTGCGACTACGTTCATCGACATCTCACGTTCGGCTACGAGCACGCGCGCATGACACGGACGGCGCTCGAAGCTTTTTACGACCGGACCGGCGTCTGCCGGGATTTCACGCATCTCGCCGTGGCCTTCTGTCGCTGCATGAACATCCCCGCGCGCTACTGCACCGGGTACCTCGGCGACATCGGTGTGCCCCCAGTGGACGGTCCGATGGATTTCGCTGCCTGGTTCGAGGTGTTCCTCGACGGGCAATGGCATACCTTCGACGCGCGCAACAACACGCCGCGCATCGGCAGGGTGTTGATCGCGCGTGGCCGCGACGCCGCCGACGTCGCGCTCAGCAACACATTCGGTCCCGCCACATTGACGAGCTTCAGGGTATGGACCGACGAGGTACCCGCCGGTTAGTCAAGCAGCCAAGTCGAAGAACGCGTCCAGCGACGCGACGAATGTTCCGACCTGATCGCACAAACCCTTAGCTCTTGATGCCGACGGTCAGCAGGTCGGACACGATCCGGGTCCACACCGGTCGCGGGATACGGTGCTGATCGCTGACGGTGAACCCGGCGCTTTCGAACAAAGTCCGCATCGCGGCCGGCGTCGGGTTGTGCTGAGGTTTCCACCTGTTGTCCGAGAGCCCCTGCAGCAGGGAGTGCCGCGAGCTCAGCGTCGCGACGGCCACCAATCCGCCGGGCGCCAGCACGCGATGGAATTCCCGCAACTGCCGCCGGCTGGTCGAAGAAGTGAAACGCCGAGGTCGTCACGACGGCGTCGAGCGCCCCATCGTCAAAGGGCAGCTGCTCGGCCGGGCCGCGCAACCACTGCACCCGGTTGGACCTGGCGCGCGCCTGGCCGAGCATGCCGTCGGACATGTCGACCCCGTAGATCTCGTCGGGGTGCAGTTCGCGCTCGATCCGATCGCTGAGAATGCCTGTGCCGCATGCGATGTCAGCGATTCTGTGCGATTGATGATCGCGCAGCTGCGAGATCACCTCGTTGTGCGGCGGACGGTAAATCCACTGCTGCAGAACCGGCAGGTCGTAGGCGGGGGCCAGGACGCTCCATGTTCGGGTGATCGCACCGCGGAGGGCGCGGCCGTTCGTTGTCGTCATTTGCTCAGCACCGACGTGTAGTAGATGGTGTCCGCCACCGAGACGGAGTCGGTGTTCTGCGGGATCGCCGTAAGGCCGTTGTCGGCCAACAGCTGACTCATCGGGGCGCCGACTGTGTGCCATCCCAGGTTCTGCAGATGGGCGGCCACGTCGTTGCGTTCGCCCTCGAAGCCAAGGTCGGAAAAGTCCAGCTCGAGGCCGTGCTCACGCCATTTGGCGCTGGCCGCGCGCATCATCTCCCGTACTTGTTCTTTGTCGATGTCCGGCCTGTCCGGGACAGCTTCGCAGGCGAACCGGCTGCCCTCGGCACTGAGCGCGGTGATGTTGTCCAGCAAGCGGTCCTGGGCTGCCGGCGGCAGGTAGCCGAAGAGCCCCTCGGCGATCCATGCGGTGGGCCGGCTGGTGTCCAGACCCGCCTCGAGCAGGGCTTTGGGCCAGTCCTGTCGCAGATCGATGGCGACCGTGCGCAGCTCGGCTTTCGGGGCGGCACCCAACTCCGCCAGGGCGGTGGTCTTGAATGCGATCACCTCAGGCTGGTCGATCTCGAACACCGTCATGTCGGTGGGCCACGCCAGCCGGTAGGTACGGGCGTCGAGGCCGGACGCCAGGATCACGGCCTGACGGATGCCGGCCTGCGTCGCATCGCGGAAAAACCCATCGAAGAAGCGAGTCCGGACGGCCATCGCGTCGGGCATGTGCTCGAGCTTCCAACTGGAGTCGTGGTAGTCGACGTCAGCGGCGTCAAGCTCGCCGGCGGCCCAGCGCGTGAAGAAGTCCACCCCGACGGCACGGACCAGCGGTTCGGCAAAGCGATCTTCTATCAAGGGGTTATCGGCCTTGGTGGCGATCGCCCGGGCGGCTGCCACCATCGTGGCCGTCGCGCCCACGCTGGTCGCCAAATTCCAGGTGTCGTTGTCTGTGCGTGGCATGCGCCTGTTCTCCAATGTCAGCCGAAAACCAATATTTAGATAGTATAACAAACTTAGGAGGTGCGGGGACGCCGAGTCGTTTGGCCCCAGGCGGCTGCCCCCCGGCGGTAACGTGCCGCTCTAGGGCTCCGAGAAACCCAGCGCAACGACGGAATCGATCGAAAATGCCACGTGGCGCCCGACACCGCCGTCATCGCCTGCTACACCCGGCTGGGTCCACTGCACCTGGGCGGACCCGGAAATATGCAGGGTGGCCCCGGTAAGGAAATCAATGAACAACAGGGCGGCCTCATCATCGACCGCTAGGTTGCCGAAGCTGTTGAACATATTGTTGCCCGGGTAATCCGGCCACCACAGCCGTTGGGAAGAGTTCACCCGGACGAATCCGGCTGGACCTCCCCGGTGGGATGCGTCGCTGCCCCGGATCGGGTGGCTCGTGCCGAGGAAGAACGTGTCGGACTCGGCGATCAGTGCCTGATCGGTCGCATCTAAACGCGTCGAGTGCCTCGCGTCCGCCGCGGGCGTGGCGGTAAGCATAGAGACACTGAGTTCGCGGCGGTGAATGTACTGTGGGCAATTTCCATATGCCTGATCGATCTGTACCGTCAGACCCGCGTTGTCGCCGCCGACCAAGGTGCCGTTGAGCCGCACTCTGCGCCGTGCGGCAAAGTCGATGGCAACCAACCCGATCTGTTGGCCAATCGGCATGCGATGAAGGGGATCACCCTCGCGCGGGACGGTCGAAACCCGCAGCACGTTGTCTTCCCCTTGCAGGAACCCCGCCGGCGCCGCCAGTGGTGAGATCCACAGGACGCCGTTGCGATCGCGTCCGGTCACCGCGGCGAACCTCTGTAACGCAAGAAATCTCGCGGCTCCCGCAGAGAGGTGGGCCGAGTCGAGCATCTTCTCCAGCCGCTTGGCGTCGGCTTCGACGCCGGCTCGACGTTGTGTTGCGAGCTCGCCTTCGTGAAATCCTGTTGCGGTCATTGTGAGACGTCCCTTCCCGGCGACCCGGCAACGTCTTGCAACATCGCCGGCCGCGCAGACCTTCCATCTCTCAACTGTCCTGAGGCACTTCAGCAAATCCCGGTTGTCCCCCGTCAACGACAGAGTTGAATCGGATGCGGGTCTCCAGACGCTCGTTGATTTCCTGGATCGCGCTCTCGGGAAGCGCGGTGACATCGAAGTTCTCCCTAATGCGTGACGGCGTGACGGATCCGGTGAGCACCGCGGTGCCACGTTGGATACCCCAGGCCAAAAGCACTTGCGCCGGAGTCTTTCCCACACGCTCGGCGATCGAGACGATCAGGGGGTCGTCCAGCAGCCGCGGTTCCAGCGAGTGTCCCAACGAAGCAAATGCCAGCAGGATGATCCCGTCTGTCTCGTGGAGCTGGTGAAGTTCCCATTGCGGGTGATACGGGTGCGACTCGACCTCCACGACCGCCGGCTTGATTCGGGCGGTATCGATGATCCGTCGGGTGCCTTCGACGTCGATATCGGACAGACCAATCGATCGAGTGAGGCCGTCATCGACCAGGTTCTCCATCGCGGCCCACGTCTCCTCCAGGGTGACTCCGTCGTCGTAGACGATTGCTCCGTGCGGGTCGCGGGGGTCTTGGTCGTCGCCGGGTTGGAACGCGAAGGGGGTGTGCACCAGGTACAGGTCGACCGCGTCGAGCCCGAGCCTGCCCAGGCTGGCCTGCAGCGCGGACTTGACCCGTTCGGGTCGATGGTTGTTGTTCCACAGCTTGGTGGTCACGAACAGGTCCTCACGGCGGACCGTGCCTTCGGCGAACAACTCTTTGAGCGCCGCGCCGACCTCGGCTTCGTTGCGGTAGCGCTCGGCGGCGTCGAGATGGCGGAATCCCACCTGGACCGCGGTCTTGACGGCGCTGAGCGTCTTGCGGTTGTCGGAGAGCGAAGTCCCGAACCCCAGCGCCGGAATTTCACCGCTGCCGTTGTTCAAGGTGAATCGGTGCTGCCGCGGGTTCTCGATCGTTGCCATTTCCTTGGTCCTCTCGTCTATAAATGACCAGTCGTCTATGTAACCCCCGGCGGCTGCGCGGCATTCCCGGTCAGAGAAATTCAGCGGAGAAGTGCGGGGACGGTGACTGCCTCGAATCGATCATAGGGAGTGCGGCTGCGGGTCACCTTTCCGCGCAGTGCGGCGCCCTCCCACGCCTCGATCAGCAGCGAGGCGAGTTGCGCCGCGTCGAGGTCCGCCCGGACGCCGCCGGAGCCGCCCTGGCCGGAACGCACACAGGCCGTGAGGGCCTCGTCCCACCGGTCGAGAATGCGCAGGAGTTCGGCGCGGACCCGTTCGCTCGAGCCACTGAGCTCAAGCGACATTTGCCCGATCAAGCAGCCGAGCAGGAAATCACCGGCCTCGTGGTCGTCCGTGAGCGCATGGAAGAAGCGGGCGATTCGCTCCTGCGCCGAGCCGTCCTCGTCGAGGATCGGCAGCAGCCGCGTCTGGATGTCGGACCAATAGTGTTCGAGGATTGCCTCGGCGAGGGCCTCTTTGCTCGGGAAATACGCGTAGAACGATCCTTTCGGCACGCCGGCCGCGTCGGTGATGTCTTTGACGCCGCTGGCGGCGAACCCGCGTGCGTGCACGAGGTCCAGGCCCGCTTCAAGAAGGCGGCGGCGGACCTCGGGATTCGACGGCCGGGGCATGCCGCCGATATTAGCCGACCGGTCGTTTATTTGAGGACGCAGTGTTCCGCCGTGTTACATGTAACATCGTAGTATGGCATCCACTCGCGACCGGGTGCGGCGGTATCGCGAACGACTGCGGCAACAAGGCTTGCGGCCGATTCAGATCTGGGTTCCCGACGTGAACGCCCCCGAGTTCGTCCGCGAGGCGCACCGCCAATCGGCCCTGGTCGCCGCGAGCGATCACGACCAAGACGACCAAGCCTTCGTCGATGCGGTGTCCTCCGACTGGGACGACGACTCCTAACCGTGCGGCGGGGCGACATCTACACCGCCGCGGCCCGGGGTGCGTACAGCGGCAAACCTCGGCCGGTCGTCATCATCCAAGACGACCGGTTCGACGCAACCGCCTCGGTCACCGTTGTCCCGTTCACCAGGAGCCAGATCGAAGCACCGCTGCTGCGACTCCCGGTGCAGCCCTCCGACAACACCGGATTGACCCAGGTTAGCCACCTGATGGTGGACAAGCTCACCACTATTCCGCGCACCAGCCTCACCCAGCGCGTCGGCCGCTTGTCAGATTCCGACGTCGTTGCCCTTGACCGCGCACTTGTGGTCTTCCTGGGGCTTGCGGGCTAGCCAGCGGCTTACCTCGGCTAGATTTGGGCTCGGCGATGAGGCTCCGCTCCCTCGGGGCGTCCACCCGGCGCCCTGCGCCAAACCCGCACTGGCAGGAAGGATCGTGTGTCTACCGCGCCCCACGGTGCCACCGGCTTCGAGGCGCCACCGGTCGTGGTGCTGGACGGCGAGGCCGCCCTGCCGAATGAGATGCTGGGCAACAAGGGCTACGGGCTCAACGTCATGCGCCGCCACGGCTTGCCCGTCCCGCCGGCGTTTTGTATCACCACTGAAGTCTGTCGGCGCCATTTGGCCGACCCGCAGCACACGCTCGACACAATCTGGGATGCCGTGCTGCACGCGATGAGCGGGCTCGAGGCCGAGTACGAACGCACCTTCGGGCGGGGACCTCGGCCGCTTCTGGTCAGCGTGCGCAGCGGGGCCGTCGAATCGATGCCGGGCATGCTCGACACGGTCCTGGACCTGGGCATCAACGACGAAGTGCGCGACACCCTGGCGGCGTCATTCACACCGGCCTTCGCCGACGACACCCTTGGACGGTTCCGTCGCGTGTATCGCCGTGTTGTGCTCGGCGAAGAGGACGGGACCGTTCCCGACGACCCGCACGCGCAGTTGCGCGGCGCCGTTGAAGCCGTCTTCAATTCCTGGGACTCGCCGCGGGCGGTGGCCTACCGCCGCCACCACCGCCTCGACCCCGACCAGGGCACCGCGGTCGTGGTGCAAGCCATGGTCTTCGGCAACGTGGACGCCACCACATCGGGAACCGGAGTCTTGTTCTCCCGCAACCCGATGACCGGCGCCGGCGCAACCGTTCGGCGAGTGGTTGCCCGGCGGGCAGGGCGAGGACGTCGTGTCAGGAACCACGGGCTGCGAACCTGTCACCGCCCTGCGCGACGAGCACCCCGCCGTCTACAAGCAACTCCTGCAAGCCGCGAGCATGCTCGAACGGCTGGACCTCGACGTGCAAGAGATCGAATACACCATCGAGAAGGGCAGACTGTGGCTGCTGCAGACGCGTAGGGCCAAGCGCTCGGCGCAGGCTGCGGTGCGCCTTGCCCTGCAACTGCGCGCAGAAGGCCTGATCGACGACGCCGAAGCCCTGCGGCGGGTCACCCCCACGCACGTCGAGACGCTGCTACAGCCGTCGCTACAGCCCGAAAACCGGCTGGCCGCACGGCTACTCGCCCAGGGGCTGCCGGCCTGCCCGGGAGTCGTGTCCGGCCGCGCCTACACCGACGTCGACGCTGCCATCCACGCCGCCGGAGAAGGGGCCGACGTCATCCTGGTCCGCCCCTCCACCAGTCCCGACGACGTTCAAGGCATGCTTGCCGCCCGCGGCATCGTCACCGAGATCGGTGGAGCGACCTCACACGCCGCCGTCGTCAGCCGAGAGATAGGCCACCCCGCGATTGTCGGGTGCGGAGTAGGCGTCGCCGCCGCACTCGAAGGCAAGCTCGTCACCATCGACGGCACCGAAGGCGAAGTGCGCGAAGGCATCCTGCAATTGCGCGCCTGGTCGGAGCAAGACTCGCCGGACCTGAAGGCGTTGGCGGAATTGGCGCGCCAGATCAGCCCGTTGCGCGCTCATGCCGACGGTCCGCACCCCAGGCTGGACGCCAGCTCCGACTCCGCGGTGCGTGAAGCCCTGCAGGCCGGGCACACCGACGTGGTGTCCGCCAACCCGCTGATCACCATGCTGACCGCGCTGCGCGTGGCAGGCTGACCGGCAAAGAGGAGCCGATCGGTGCTCGAACTCAAGGTGCTGCAGGCCGTCCGCCTCAAAGGCATGGTCAGCCGCGACGACCTCGCGGCGACAGTCGATGACGCCGACGACGCAGTCGCTGCCACGGTGGCGACGCTGACCCGATCGGGACTGCTAGTGGCCGGCACGACGGTGAAGCTGTCACCGGACGGCCGTGTGCGTCTCGCGGAGCTGCTGGCTGCCGAACGCTCCGGCATCGATGCCGACGCGGTCTTGGCTGATTACGACGCGTTCCGTGCTGTCAACGCCGATTTCAAGGCCTTGGTAACGGACTGGCAGCTCAAGGACGGCGAACCGAACACCCACGAGGACGCGGACTACGACGCCGCGGTGCTGGCCCGGCTTGACGACATTCACGCCCGGGTCGTGCCGATCATCCAAGGCGTCGCCGAGCACCTGCCGAGACTGGCGTCCTACGCCGCAAAGCTCGACGCGGCCCACCGGAAAATCCTTCGCGGGGAACGCATCTGGCTCACCCGTCCGATCATCGACTCCTACCACACCGTTTGGTTCGAGCTTCACGAAGAGCTGATCGTTGCCTGCGGGCTGACCCGCCAAGGTGAGGCCGAGGCCGGGCACGCAGAGTAGCGCGGCCATTTTACCGTAGCTATTACAGTAACGTGCACGTGATGCCACAGCTGAACGGGACAAAGGAGTACCTCGGTGAGAACAAAGGGCGCACTGATTTGGGATTTCAATCAGCCGTGGTCGGTTGAAGAGATCGAGATCGGCGAGCCTCGCAGGGGCGAGGTAAAGGTACAAATGGCAGCCGCGGGGCTCTGCCATTCCGATCACCACGTGGTGACCGGCGACATCCCGATGGCGGCCTTTCCCATGCTCGGCGGTCATGAAGGCGCCGGCATCGTCGTCGAGGTCGGCGAAGGCGTCGAAGATTTCGCTGTGGGTGACCATGTCGCGGCGTCGTTCATACCGTCGTGCGGTAAGTGCCCGTCGTGCCAGGCGGGCGAGCGGAATCTGTGCGACCTCGGTATGGGGCTGATGGCTGGAACAGCGGTCTCAGACGGCACATTTCGAATCCAGGCCAACGGCCAGAACGTGTACCCGTATGCATTGCTGGGCACCTTCTCGCCATACATCGTGGTTCACCAGACCTCGCTGGTGAAGATCGACCACTCCATACCTTTTGAAGCCGCTGCGCTCGTCAGCTGCGGCGTGACAACCGGATTCGGTTCGGCGACGCGAGCGGCTGAAATTCAACCGGGTGATGATGTGGCAATCGTTGGCCTAGGCGGTGTCGGAATAGCCGCGCTGCTAGGTGCGGTAACTTGCGGTGCACGCCACATCTTCGCCGTCGACCCGGTCGAGTGGAAGCGCGATCAAGCGCTCAAATTCGGCGCCACACACGTTTATGCCGACATCGACACCGCACTCATGGCCATCGCAGAGCTCACCGTCGGCCGGATGGCCCGCAAGGTGATCGTCACAGTCGGCCGGTCGAATGGCAAAGACCTCGAGAAGTACATGTCCGTCACATCCAAGGGCGGAATTTGCGTCATGACGGCCATGGGCAGCGTCGTGGACACGGATGCGACGCTGAACCTGTCGCTACTCACCCTGTTGCAAAAGAGATTGCAGGGCACCATCTTCGGGGGTGGCAACCCCCAACGGGACATCCCCTTGCTCTTGTCGATGTATCAGGCCGGCAGGCTGAACCTCGATGATATGGTCACCCGCCGTTACAGCCTCGAACAGATCAACGAGGGCTACCAAGACATGTTAGAAGGACGCAACATCCGCGGAGTCATCTGCTATACCGACGCCGACAGGTAGCCAAAATGACACGGGTCACTTACTGTTGGAAATACAGTATGTGCTACTTTTTGGGCAGTCCGTAAACGCCAAAATTCGGGGTGCCAAAACATGCCAACGCCTGTCATTGTCGGTGCTGTCAGAACAGCCATCGGTCGGTCCTTCAAGGGCGCGCTGGTCAACACGCCGCCCGAGACCCTGATCACCACGGTGCTGCCGGAAGTGGTGCGTCGATCCGGAATTGATCCCGCGGCGATCGATGACATCATCGTCGCCGAGTCCCACTATGGGGGCGGAGATCTGGCGCGCTACGCAGCCGATGCCACGGGCCTGCAGCATGTGCCCGGACAGGCCGTCAACCGCCATTGCGCCGGCAGCCTCACCGCGATCGGCAACGCGGCGGCCCAGATCGGCTCCGGGATGGAGCGCGCGCTCGTCGCCGGCGGGGTTCAGTCCTTGTCTATGACACCGCTGATGAGCTGGCGGATCCCCGGGCCAGAGCTGAAGTTCGAGGAGCGCTGGCTGCCGCCAACTCACGTCGAGACACCCGACGCGCCGACCAAGGACATGTCGATCACCGTGGGCTGGAACACCGCGCAAGCAGTCGGAATCACTCGCGAGGAGATGGACGCCTGGGCTGCGCGCTCACATCAGCGCGCTGTCGCGGCAATCGATGAAGGAAAGTTCCTCGACGAGATCATCGCGCTCAAGATCGAGCAACCCGATGGCTCCGTCACCGACTTCAGCGTCGACGAACATCCCCGCCGCGACACCACCGTCGAGAAGCTGGCCGGGCTTAAGGTCCTGCACCCCGAAATCGAAGGCTTCTCGATTACTGCGGGAAACAGCAGCGGCACCAACGACGCCGCCGCGGCGGTCGCACTGGTCGAGCGCGACTTCGCCGAAGCCGAGAAGTTGTCGGTGCTGGCGACCGTCAAGGCCTGGGGCGCGGCCGGCGTCGCCCCACGCGACACCGGTTTGGGTGCCGTGCAGGTCATTGGCAAAGTACTGCGGCGCGCCGGGCTGAAGCCTTCCGACGTCGCGCTGTGGGAGATCAATGAGGCCTTCGCTTCGGTTCCGATCGCGGCCTGCCGCGAGTACGGACTCGACGAGGACTTGGTGAACTTTTCCGGCAGCGGTTGCAGCCTCGGCCACCCGATTGCGGCCTCCGGTGCCCGGATGATCACCACGCTGGTCTACGAACTACAGCGCCGCGGCGGCGGCATCGGCGTCGCCGCAATGTGCGCCGGCGGCGGACAGGGCGGCGCAGTAGTTATCGAGGTCTAAGGCGAGAGCCGACGCCGATCACTTGGCAGCGGTTGCCGTCGCACACAACATCATCCCGGGGATGTTCACCGAGGGATGCCGGCGCCCTCGTCGTTTTCCTCGCTTCCGAGGGCGCCCACTATCTGACCGGTGACACGTTCAACATCGACGGGACGTTGCATGCGGCCATGAGGCTAAATCGCTTTGCTGTCAACCGATTTTGGTTTGCGCGCTGACGCATAGGCTCAGTGAGCAATGCTGTCGAGGTAGTCCACGGCCAGATCTACACAGGTCTTCGGATTCCCCCGAAGCGGCTTGTAGGTGCCGTATTGGCCGTGGGGCGCGCCGTTGGTGCTGGCGGCGCCGGAGAAGTAGGGCACCAGGGTTGCCGCGAGCGGCAACACGTTCGCCGGCGCGCCCCGAAGCGTGTCCTGAATGACGCGCACACCACCGGTGTATTGATTGCAGAACGCCATGAAGATGGTGGTGAGCCAGCGCCCCGCGAGGTCATCGCCGACCGCGGCGGCTAGATCATTGGGGATCGCGAAGTCCCACCACAGGTCTTCGGTGTCGGTCAATCTGTTGTGCGCGGACATGATTCCATGCCCACCGGGATCTGGGCAGCCGGGGAAGGTGTGACCCGCTTCCCGTGCGGGGTTGGCAAAGGCCACGACGGCACGAAGGTCTGATTTGCGATGCGCCAGCGGCCCGGACCGCAGCGACCGATATACGGGCGCCGCGATCATCGCGCCTTGGCTGTAGGCGGCGATCGCGAATTCGCCGTCGGTGCTGTTGATTGCATCGGTGAGCTTGGTGCTCCCGCCGGCCACACTGCGGGTGAACGGCAACGCAGCCGCATAGGGAATCGGACTCCATCTGTACTTCGTCGGATCGACCCGCTGCGCCACCTGTTGCGGAAAGCAGCCCCTACCAGTTGATCTGGCGCCCGCGATCCCAGGATGTCCGGTCCCGGCGATGGTAAAGAGCGTGATCACCGCTACACGATCTCATTCCAGCCAGGCAGTCTGGGCGGCAACTCTTGTTTAGTCGGTTCGCATCTCGAACATCGCGGACCACCGGGCGTCGTCCGGCTGGTCAGCGAAGGCCTCGCCAATAAGGATGTCGCCGCACGGCTCTTCATCTCACCCCGAACGGTTCAGGCTCACCTCACCCACGTCTACACCAAACTCGGACTGACCTCGCGGGTGCAGCTCGACCAGGAGGCAGCGCGACGAGGCTGAACTGCGGCCATAATCGAGCTTCGAGCTAGGTACACTTTCGCCGAAAGCCACTAAATCGACTCTCACCGCTGGATCGATTCCTGGGGTCCCGTCACACCCGCTGCGCCAGTTCCCTACCGCGCGCTGTGGCCCTGCGGGCTGACCTCAACTCGGGCGTTACGCGCGCCGTGTGGCCGCCGACGACACCGTGACGCCCGCCGCGTACGGGTCGACCGGCCGCCGAGCTGGCCGAGCGCCCAGGCCGCTGACCGCTACCGTCCGCGACCCGGCCGACCGACATTTCCCGGGTTGATGTTGGGCAAGTTGATGTTTGGCACGTCGACGTGCGGGACGTCGATGATGTCTGGCACATTGACGTCCGGGACATCAAAGTCGATGTTGCCGGGCACGCCCGGGATGTTCAGGTCACCATCGAGGGGTGCGTTGTGGATGGGAGCAGAGCTGAGTTGGACATGCGGTGGACTCGCGATGACGGCGGCAATAATCGCCGCTGCGGCGGCGGGAGCCGTCGCGAGCGCTGTGAGATAGGTGCGCCTAATTCGCATGGCAGTCATCCTTCCGACGGGCCGAGCTAGATCAAAGAAAGTAGAACCGCGGGCCGGCGCATGGGTCTATTGGCAGCGAGCCTTGAAATCATCCAAAGGCTGACGGATGCCTTGAAGCTCAGCTTGCACCTGGGGGTTGGCGTTGAGGTAGTTCTGCGCGTTGTTGCGAAGCACATCGCGGTCCTGGCCCTTAAGACCGGTGAAGAAATTGTTGACATCGGGATGGGTGAACATGTAGTCCGACGTGGCAGACGAAACACCGGATTGAACACGGGCCAGGTCGGCGGCGGTGCAGTTGGGCGGCGGATCGGCCACGGCGATCGCGGCGCTACCGAATAGCGTTGCGCCGCTGATTGCAGCGGTAGCGAACGTACCTGCTACCGCACGGCGCACACTAATGGCGGACAACGACATTGCTGCCTCCTTCATCGGGTAAGTAAGAGGCTAAGCCGTTTCGATGTCGCGAACAACACCCTAATCGAACCGGACTCGACTTTTGGTGCCCACCGTCGCGCGGCGGGTGCCATTTAAACGACAAGACATTCCGGCATCACTTCGCGCCAGCGCTAACCAGAATCGGCCGCGACGGTGACAGACCGCGCGGCCTTACGCCTTTTCCAAAGTGAACGATATCGGGTTAGTCGGACCTGGGACGCTAAGAGGACATCCGATATAGTCATAGCCAGTCGACTTGCCTCTGAGGCTGGTCGGGTCGAACATAAGCGTCATGTCTCCATCGTGTCTCGATCCGTCTGTGCACTGGACCGAGTTCGACACGTTTTGCTGTGTCAGGGTCCATTGACCGTGGATGAGGTGGAAATCGCCCTGCCAATCGTAGTTGCCGATCGCATGGAGGCAGCCCTGTCCACATGGCGTGAGGGTCCACTGATAAGTATCGTCAGCGTATCCGTCCCGGTGGTCGAACACGACGTTGTATGTTCCACTTGGATCGGTGGCGTTCGCCGTCGCGGTACCCACAGCGGCGAACATGGCCGTCGCAAAAACTGCCGCCGTACCCAACTTTTTCATTAGCTTCTCCTCTCCTGAGCCGGATTTATTTGGCAAATGCGTGATTATGCGCTTTAACGAATTGCGTCGCGTTAGTGGCCTACTCGCGCCTCGGCCGAGCCAAGCGAACGCGTGGGTAAGCCGCCGCCATCACAAGCGAACACGTGCCGCCGGCAGGGGTTCGCGTGGCGCTACTCGTGTGGCTACCCCCTTATGGGTCGGTTGCTCCCCGGCCAGCCGTAAGACCGACCGAGGCAAAGCGCTCAGGGTCCGCCTCCGGTTATTCGGAGGGCGGCTGGGGCGGTATCACGATTATGGTCGCCCCGGGGATCGCCGCTAGGGTCGCCGCGAGGTTGGCCGCTACGTCCGCCGGTATGCCCGCCGCTGAGATCTCGAACGGGACGGCCGAGGGGAACGCCGTTTTGGGCGCCACGGGCGAAGCCGGGCGCGTCGCTGCGGGTGCCGCTGCTGGTGCCGGTTTGTTCGCCGCCACTACGGTCGCCGCGGGCGCTTTGTTCGCCGCGGGGGTTATCGCCCCTTTGCTCGCTGCGGGAGCGCCCCGGAAGCCAAGACCCGCCATGGAGCTCCCGGCCAAGCCCGCCAACGCCATGCCGGTGTAGGGGCTGGTTTGGCTGGGTTGCATGACTATTGGGACGGCGGTGTTTGGCAACGCGGCGACAACTTGGCGTATTGCCGTCGAGGTGGCCCAGGACGGCGGCACCGAGAGCTCACCGATCGAGCTAGCCCCGCCGGTAAACGCGGACACCGCCGCCCCACTCCCAGACCTGGACATGAGCGCAGCCATCGCCAGATTGGGCTCCTCTACCGCACCGGGTGCCACCGACGGACTGGTTTCGCCGCGATGCTGGTCCGTTAACCCCACTGACCCTTGGCCCAAGATGGAACACGAGACTGCCAGAGATGCGAGCGAAACGAGGTTAAGACCGATGAGGGCCCCATCGCCTATTGAACCTATTGCGAGTGGTGTGGCTGCAGCGGCGGCCGGCGCGGCGGCTTGGGCGACCGCGGCGGCTTTCGCGACTGTGGCGGCCTGGCCCGCGAGCCCGGCCGGGTTGGTGGTCTGCGGCGGCGAAGTGAACGGCCTTAACTTCGACGCGACCGCCGAAAAGCTGGCATAGCCTTGCATTGCGGCGCTGTCCTGAGCCCACATTTCGGCATACTGCGCTTCGCTGGCCGCGATCGCCGCGGTGTTTTGCCCCAGAATGTTGGTCGCGATGAGCGCCATCGTCTGGCTGCGGTTGGCCGCGACCACCGCCGGGTGCACGGTCATCGCGAACGCTGCCTCATAGGCGCTCGCCGCGGCCTTGGCCTGGGCGGCGGCCTGCTCAGCCTGGGCGGCGGTGGTGCTCATCCACGCCGCATAGGGTGCGGCAGCGGCCGCCATCGACGCCGACGAGGGACCCAGCCACTCCTCGCCGGTGAGTTCCGAAATGGCCGAAGAGTAAGAGGCCGCCGTTGAGTCCAATTCGGTGGCCAGCTCATCCCAAGCTGTCGCCGCGGCCATCAACGGCCCTGAGCCGGGACCGGAATACATTCTGGCGGAGTTGATTTCCGGTGGTAATGCGCCGAAATCCATTGCGATATCGTCCTTATCGGGCTGCCAATGCGTTGGTGGCCTCGGTGGCCGCATACGATGCCGCGCTGGACCCCAGCATGGCCACAAACTGGTCGTGAATCGCTGCGGCCTGGGCGCTGACCGCCTGATACATCTGGGCGTGCATCGCGAACTGCGCCGCGGTCACCGCCGACACTTCGTCGGCGGCCGCGGGAACCACCCCGGTGGTCGGGCCGGCCGCTGCGGCGTTCCGGGCCGTGAATGCCGAGCCGATACTTGCCAAATTGCCAGCGACCGCACTCAGCATTTCCGGCTGTGTGGTCACGAAAGACATAGACTTCTCCTTAAAGGAAACTGTCCGACCCCCGCCTTGCGACAGTGGCATAAACCGATTCACGCGGCGAAAACCCTGTCGGGGCCAGAACGGAACGAAACGGTTATCGATTTCCGCTAGCCGTGATCGTGGCTATCCGCTCAACCTCGCCCACCTCCTCACCGCGGGATGCACGCGGTGATGACAGCAGGCTGGCACAAAAAGACGCAAAAACAGGCGAAGAAGCGGGCGTGTCGGCGCGCAAAAAAAGCACAACCTAATGAGCAGAGGCGGACGAGCCCGATGGCCGACACAGCCTAACGATTGCGTGCGAATCGCCGTGTCGACGTCGGGTGAAGACCGACCCTGAGGTCGGCTGAATTTGGACCCCCCTCCGTTGACGCTGAGGATGTGATGTCAGTGGAGGATTGGGCTGAGATCCGCCGGGTTGCACCGGTCGGAGGGGATGCCGATCAAGTCGATCGCCCGGGTGATGGGCGTGGGCCCTAATACGGTGCGGCGGCGTTGGCGGCCGACGGGCCGCCGAAGTATCAGCGGGCGGCTCGCGGGTCGAAAGTGGATGCGGTCGAGCCGCAGATCCTTCCGTGGTCTGCTGGGGATCAAGGTGGTGCTGTGCCAACCCGGTGACCCACCACCACCCATCCCGACGTGCTGTGCGAACTGCTCTCGACGTTCATCCACACGCTGATGGGCGCTGAGGCCGACGCACTGTGCGGTGCCGGGTATGGCCAACGCAGTAACGAGCGCACCGACTCCCGCAATGGCTACCGGCATCGCCAATTCGACACCCGGACAGGCACATTGGATCTGGCGACCCCAATTGCGGCAGGGAACGCCGTAAGCGCGCCGAGCGGGCGCTGACCACCGTACTGGCCACCTGCTATTTGCTCGGGGTTGCCACGCGGCGGACGGACAAGCTCGTCGAAACACTGGAATCACCAGCTTGTCCAAGTCGCAGGTCAGCGCTATTGCGCCGTCCTGGAGGCGCACCGTGGTACGCGAAGATTGGGCACTGGTTGCTCTTGTTGGCCGTGCTGGCTAGGTGTTCTTCACCGGCAGGTTGTGAACACGTAGGCGCTCGATGGGTGTTTTTCCGCCGATGCCGGTGTGGGGTCGGTGGTGACCGTAGTGATGCAACCAAGCTTGATAGGTCGATGCACGGTATTCCTCAGCGAGGTAGGCCTGTGCTGCCACGCGCGTGCGACCGAGACGACGCGCTTACGACTGCTGGCCACGACGGGCGCGGCGAGCCGCCCTGCGCACGCCTCGGCGCAGACCCCGGACTGCGTAGCCGCCCGCCACGACCGACGCCGCAATCGTGGTAATGAACACGGGCAGCCAGCTGCCCCGGTGGTGGTCGACAGACCACCAGACAATCGAGAAGAGCACCGTGCAGAGAAATAGGACGATGTCACGCCAGCTTCCTTCATAGGAACTGGCGGTGGCGCGCAGCTGGCGTGCCTTGTCCGCCGCCACGATCAATTCATCGATGCGGTCGTCAATGCTGCGCTGCAGCGCCTCCCGCCGGGAGGCCTCCATTTCAGGCATCTGCGCGAGCAGCTCCAGGTCTTGTTTGATCCCCTCTCGCATGTCGGGACCCCTGATTTGCCCCACCGCAGCGCCGAGCAGCGCACCACCGACGACGGGAGCGGCGCCCATGGCCATCGCTGCCATACCAGGCATCGTGATATCCACCTTCCTCTCGCTCCGTAATCCTGGGCATCGACCCTACGGTGACGTTGCGATCGATGTTTCGGCTCAGTGCCGGTGGGGTCAGGTTGGTTACGGGCTGCGAAACCGCCGGAACATCATTTCATGGTGGCGAGGTTGTGCCAAAAATTCTTGAGGCTGTCGGTGCCACCGAAAAGCGTGGTGAAGTTCGTGGAGTCGACGAGGACGATGTCGCCGGCACGCCGGCCCGACGGCGGCATCCAGATCAGCGCGTTGAATTCGGTGTTGCCCGCCGCGGTGAAGGGATGGGGCCTGTTGGGATCGATCCGTTGCCGGCCCAGCACGCGCACCGAGTCGCTCTCGGGTGCGGTGAGTTCGTAGTGCGGCAGATGAGGATGGAAGTTGAACGTAGTGACGTTGTCGAGCAGCCCCGCGTCGTCCAGGTCACCGACCGCGGTCAAGGGTGCGATCTGCTTGGTGCCCTCGACAACGGCGGGTCGCAGCCCCCAGGTGTTGTGCACCGGGACCTCCAGGGCGGTCATCAGGGAGCGGGTGTACTGCGAGAACCGTTGTTGGCGCGGCACCAGCGGGTCGCCGTGGTGCTGGTATTCGACCTGACGCTGGGCGAAATCGTCGGTGAAGCCCACGTCGTGATGCGGGGCCAGCAGCAGACATGTGCCTTCTCGTTGCAGCCATTCCCGGATGGCGCTGAGTTCCTCCGGGAGGGCCTCCTGCTCGGACAGGAGGTGGTCCAGCCCGAAGACCATCAGGGTGTCGGTGTCGGCGAGGATCCGCTCGTCGATCGGAAGCTGGTAGCCGGCCTGGTCGATGCGCTGGAAGACGGCGACCGGGTGGCCGGTGGCTTCGCCGGCCAGGTCCTGGAAAGCCAGCGCCGAGCGGTGGAATAGTTCCAGCGTGCCGGCGATGCCTTGAAGGAAGTGCGCCTCGTCGTATTCCGGTGTCTCATAGCTCGGCCACAACGCGTTGCGGACTTCGGTCATCGTGGAGAAGCGGTTGTACATCTCCGTTGGGTCGCGTTGGGCTTCCCACGGGTAGCTCCACGTCCAGTAGATGCTGATGCGCCGTCCGCCGGTGTGCGGACGCGGGATGTGGCTTTGGTTGTAGGTCCGCGCCGCGGGAAGTGCGCCCATTGTGGATCCTTACTGTGATCAGCCGCGCGCCACGAGGTATCGCATGGCGTTTATGCCGGGCAGGAAAAAGTACGCCCCACCCTTGAGGGTGGTGAACGCCGGCACCCTTTGAGGGTTTTACGGATCGGCCTCTTGGGGATTTTGAATTCCAGTGTCCCGTCCTGGGTTCCGCAGATCGGGTCGTGCTCATTGCCGAGCTCGTGGAACGTGCGGTCGTTGATCCAGACGTTCTGCGCGAACTCGAATTGCCTAACCAGGCTGGTGCAAATGATGAACGCGCCGATGCCGCGATCCACATCGTCGTCGGGCGCGCCCTCGGGGATCGTCCTGCGCCGGTTCATATTTTGCGCAGTATCGCGTGGGTTAAGGCGTCGCGCGCGTGATCCCAGCGGGCATGCATACCCGTGCGGATCCATCTCCTTATAGTTGAAGTCGTTGTTGCGCATAGGATCCGCGCCCAGCTCGGGATCGTCCTTGTCCGGTGCCAACACCAGCGGGGCACCGCCGCGCCAGCGGCCCATGAACTTTGCCGCGAGCAGTTCCTGGATGTGCTGAAGGTCGTTCAACTCAAGCATCGGTGCACGTTTCGGTGCGGATCATTGCATTTGGTCGAGCATGTCGGAGAACGCCGCTTTGAGCCGCAGGGCCTTTTTGATCTCGTCGGCGGTGACGTAGGGGTACTCCCCATACTCCAGGAAACTGGAGCACTGGTGCTCACGAACGAACTGCACGAAGGCGTCTGGATTCTCTTTCCAGTCCTCCGGGAATCCCTCGAGGTTGGTGAACACCGTGGTGATCCCGGTCGCACTGAACAGCGCCACCGCATCCTCGGTGTACTTGTCGAAGTCGGTGTCGAAGATGCCCTGGTACTGAAAATGCAGCCCCGAACCGACGTCGAACAGTACCCACCGCAGGTAGTGCAGCCGCAGCGGCGCGAGCACATCGGGACTCCCGGCTATCGCTTCCTCTATCTGCTTGCCGTACGCGCGGACAGCCTCTTCGCGCCCCTCTTTGACCTTCGCGATGATCGAAAAGCCATAGCAGGCAGGAGTTCTCGGATAGACCGGACCGTACCTGCCCCGCTCGAGCTCGAAGTACCCTTCCTTGGGGATGGCCTTCGCCGCTGGCTTGCTCCAGTCGTGATCGCTCGTCGGCATCCTCGGGCTCCCGTCTATGCATCCGTGCGGAACACTACGCCCCGATCGAGCCCCCCGGAGCATGTCGTCGGCGGCCATCCGACCAGGCGACCACTGTTATGCCGGTGTTCATCGGGCAGGCTCCGTTGGTCCATCCCCACCAACTCTCAGTTGCTCGAACAGCCCTGCGCGGACCAACAGCAAGCCGCTGACCATCAACACCCAGACGGGGAACGCCAGCGTGATCCACATGCTGATGTCGCTGGCCAACAGCAAGCCAACGGCAGCCAGGTAGCTCAGGGCGACCAGCCACCGTGGCATCAAGCCCGTCCGAAGCCAAATCGTTGCCAGCGACATCATGAACACCGCAGCCATCCGGACCGCATAGGTCTGACTGGCCGCCAGCATCATCGTCTTCCCGAACTGGATCGTTGCCACATGCGCCGACGGATCGCTAACCCAGGCGTTACTGGCCACCAGGCCGGCAGCCACGGCGGTCGAGACGAACATCATGGCCAAGAACAGCACGCCGCTGCAGATGAAGACCGACGAGAAGAACTTGTCTTCATAGCGCCCTAACCCGTCGCGGATCACCCCAATGAACCACAAAAAGCTGATGCCCGCGAACGGCATCAGCGTCTTCGCGATCGCGATCCCGCTGCCGCGACTGTTCAGCCATTCGGACGAATTTGCGGCGCCCTCGGGCAGGTTGGTGCGAATCAGGATCAGCACGGCGCCAAACAGCAGCGCAAAGATCACACCGGCCAGCGCGGCAGCGCGGGGCGTCGTCAGCTGGTGGGGGCTGAGCTGAGATGAATTTGCCACGGCGTCATCGTCTCACCGGAACCGCGCATTCGCCGGGCTATTTCACGACGAACTTCGACTCGCGACAGCCCAGTACACACATCAACAAGCTGAAGTACCCGCGGGCTGCGCTGCGAGCATGAGATCGCGGTGCACATGCGATGGGCTGTTCGATCAACTCAGATTGGCAGCGCGTTCTGGAAGATGCGCACCGATGCTCTGCGCGCCGCCCTAGCGGACGCTCCCAATCAGGGCGTCTCGGGGCGTCCGCGGGAGAGCGTAGGCCAGTAGTCCTGCATCACCGTAAAAATGAACGCCGTGCTGATGCCGAACAGTAGCGCGCCGTCCATCGCCTCCAGCGCGCTCATCATATGCCACTGGGATGCCACTTCCGCTGTGCTGGACGACGTCATCGTGCCCATGGAATAGAGCAGCGCGTCAATATACGAGCCGAACGCGCCAAGCCACCCATATGCCGCCGCCCACAGCATGGCCTCCAGTCCGTGCAGCACGGCCAGTATCACCGCGACCGCTCCGATGATGCCGATCAGGATCGGAATTACCCGCAGCGGATGAAGCTTCTGCCTCTCAACCCTGACCCGAATCCTCCTTCCGACGAACGCCATCATCACCACCCCGGTCGTGTGGAACGCGACCGTCAGCACGATGAACGACAGGCCCAGGACCCAGCTCGCCCGCACCACAGTTCCTCCCTCCATCGGCCACACCTGCAGACACTTTGATGCACAGTGTGGGCACACATTCTGTCAGTAGCGTTAGCTGGTTTGCCATGACGACGCGCTGACGTTTGTGCCGACATAGTGTCCACGATCATCGAAACCTCATGGCGATCAGCAGGTGGCGCGCCAGCCCAGTAGAACCGGACGCCGAAGACGGAGCGGTCGCAGCCATTGCCGCTTCCATCCGGGTGCGGCTCACGATGCGGGGCTTCAAACGCGTCTCCCCCGGCGGCTCCGGCGTCAAAACCCAACGCCCACGCTAGCGCCGGCCCATCGCGGGTAGGTTGCGCTTGGCGTCTTGCGAGTGGGCGCCACCCGCGGGCTACGCCGATTCGGCATAACACCACGCACGAAAAGAGCCGCGCGGTGAAGTGTCAAGCGGCGATGCCGCGTTAGGGCATCCTGATGCTGGGCGCGGTGCTGTACGCCTCGACGTTTACCCGCGGCATCCCGTACTTCCCGAATCTGGTACTGCCGCTCGTCATCGCCGGTATCGGTATCGGCGTGATCAACGTCCCGCTCGCGCTCTCACTGATCGCCAGCGTCGGTTTCGACCGGATCGGGCCCACATCGGCGATCGCGCTCATGCTGCGGAGCCTCGGCGGGCCGGTGGTGCTGGCCGTCACCCAGGCCGTCATCACGGCGCGCACGCTGCACCTGGGCGGCACCCAGGGCGCGGTGAAGTTCATGAACGCCGCCCAGTTGCATGCGCTGGACCAGGGTTTGACCTACGGCCTGCGGTGGCTGGCCGGGGTGGTCATCCTGGTCGGTGGGGTAGCGCTGCTCATCGGCTACAGCGCGCAGCAGGTGGCGCACGCGCAGGAAGTCAAGAAAGCCATCGACGCGGGGGAACTGTAGCCTAATACCAACCCGCACAACACCATCCGGCTCCGCCGGGTGCCTGGGCCTGCCCACTCACCATCCGATTTTCGGGTCCGCGCGCCAGAGGGTGTAAGCGGGACTGCCTATCGAGTCAATTTCTGCCACTTGTGTCTCTACCACTTTGGACAACACTTTGATTCGGCCGACGACGGACGGCTCCAAGTGAACCGGCGCAGAAGGCCACGGATCACGCTCGCCCGCAGCTTGGGGTAACCGATAATCCGGTCCGCGCGTCAGCGGAAAGTGCCCGGTCATCAAGCTCCATCCGACTCCCCCAACCCACACGGGTTACATATCAGAACCCCGGCCCTCTGCCAGCCTGTCGCGCAGACTCTTCGGCCGTATATCGGGCCAGTTCTGTTCGATGTAGTCCAGACACGCAGCGCGGTCTGCCTCGCCGTAAACGACCCGCCAGCCGGCGGGAACATCGGCGAAGGTCGGCCACAGGCTGTGTTGCTCCTCGTCGTTGACCAAGACGAAAAAGCTGCCATTGTCGTCGTCGAACGGATTGATGCTCATCGGTTCTCCCGACCGTGTAACCGAGATGAATGGTTCCAAACCATAACGGAGGCCAACGGATCCGTCCGGGGTTTCGGCAAACTTCCGCTGTGACTCCTGCGCAGCTCAGTAATTGGTGCGCAGCGCAGGGTTCGGCCAGGCCTATCGCCGCGAACGCATAACATCTGGTACCTCCACCACCGACGCCCTACCCGCCTCAAACGCCACCCGGCCCGTTCCACCACTTGCACACCGACCACCAAAACCGAATCCAGCCTTGCCAACCGGCAGCGGCGGCTTGCGGCAGCGGTCAACTTCACCGACGCGACACCGGTCTTCAGGGCTAGTCAGCGTGCGGCTTCTACGATCGCCTGCCGCACATTGGCGTTTCTTCTCTTCGTTGGAGGCGCGCTGCAGGGTAAGAAGCACCACCGCCCGACGATAACGCGCATGACGGCATTTGCGGGTGGGTGCTACGACTTCCCATACCGCGTTGGGAAACAGTCGATATCGAGGCAAAGGACCGCAGGTCCGCTCACGGGTTGTGCCGAGTGATGCATCTGAGCCCGCTACATGCACTGATGGTGGTGGTCCCGGCTGGGATCGAACCAGCGACCTTCCGCGTGTGAAGCTGAAGCGATGTCGGAAGCGATACGTTTGTGCTGGTCAAGCTGGACGAACTGGACCAATCTTCGGGGTTCAGAACACGCGATACGAGCGGCGCGGCGGATGCGGAGCGGATGAATTCTAAGCTGTGATCCGTGGGCACGAGGGGCCGCACCAGGGTCAGTTTTACGTGCCGCGAATAGACAAGAGCGTCTATTCCCCTCGCTCAGCGAGCCGCGAGTGCCACGTTCTTATCATCCATACCTCCGCCAAATATCTGAGCGGTCTTTCGCTAGCCGTACCAGCCTGGGCCTGCTGGTACGCGCCACCAGCAGCCGTCGCACCACCAGTCAGGCTGCTGTCCCAACCCGGTCCCCACCCGGGGCGGCCGGCACCGGGCCCCGGCCGGCGCCGGCGCCAAACACCTGCCCACCCTCACCGGGCCCGCCGGCCGGAAACAACCCATGACCGCGAGTCAGCAGCCGATCAACCCCAGCCACGAACTCCGCAACGCTCACCCACCAAAATTAACCTGAGCAAATCCCCCGGCCACAGCCACGCACAATTGCCCCCTCACTGTAGGTTTTCGCCGTCGGCGACATCTCCGGCCACCGCTGACCTGCGATGCTCCCGGTTGTCTCGCCGACGGTTCCGGCCCGGCTTGTCTCACGATCCGCTTCATTTCCTACGAGGCCGGCGATCAGTGTTGACCAAGGGTCTCCAGGCATCTTGGCTGCGGCATCGCGCTGAATAAAGTCAGTCGAGGTGCCGGTCGACATCCATCCGTTGGTGGAGGATGCGCACCACATTGATCAAGTCGCCGCTGACAATCCGGTAGTAGAGCGTGTGCGATCCAACGGCGTGCTTCCGGTAGCCAGGGCGGAGTTCGTCGCAGGCCCGTCCGATCATCGGATTGTCCACGACTCGTTCGATCGCGCGCTGGATTTCACGGACGTATTCCTCGGCCTGATCGTCATCCCAGCGCTGGCAGGTGTAATCCCAAATCTGTTCCAAGTCGGCGCGGGCGGCGGGCGAAAGTACATACCGGGTCACCGGCGGCTAGATTGCTCAGCTCGCTTGCGCGAAACGAACTCATCGAAGTCGAATGCTGTCGCCTCACCACTTCGTTCGCCAACGTCGAGTGCATTGCGCAACGCGCGCAGGCGGGTCTCACGATCCTCAAGCAACCGCAGAGCAGAACGCACGACGTCACTGGCCGAGCGGTAACGACCCGACGCCACCTCCTCATCGATGAACGCGCTGTAATGCTCATCCAGACTGAACGACGTATTCTTACCCACACATCAGATGATACCAACTATTGGTATCCTCGCCCTAGCTGGCCGCGGTAGTGGCTGCGAAGGTTGGCGGCGAAATACCTAGCCGGCGGGGTCGCTGTAGGCCGAGACAAGCTCCTGCTAGATCGGGAAGTGGAAGATTTCCTCAGCGTTTTTGTGCGTGATGAGATTGATTTCGTCTTGAGGGATCCCGTCGAAGACCGCCGATAGCTGGGTCTTCGGGAATGGGGTGTCTGCGTGTGGGCAGTCCGATTCCCACAAGATTCGCTCGACAGTGAAGTCGTGCCGGTACTTGATGCCGACCGGCTCCTCGATCATGCAGAAGTACATGCTTCGCCTGGCGACCTCGGACGGCTTAATATGTGCGTTTTCGACGTGGCTCCAGTGCCCCGATATCGCCGGCGTAGCGAACCAATAGCCCCGCATCAATCGCCGCCGCAGCGACGGGCATGAGCGCCCGGGAGTGGACTAGACCAAACTAAGTCTAGGCGCCTATCATCGGGCGGTGACGGTAAACGTGAACATCCACGAGGCGAAGACGCACCTTTCTCGACTCCTCGAGAGGGTGGCGGGCGGGGAGCGTGTGGTCATCTCGAGGGCCGGCAAGCCGATAGCGGATCTGGTGCCCCATCAAGCCGTCGATGTCGCGTTCGGCGGACTGCGGGGCCAGCTCACCTATGACGACTCCTCCTTCGACGTCGATCCGGAGATTCAGGAGATGTTTTACGGCACGCAACACCACGGCGATGCTGCTTCTTGACAGCCAGACCCTCTTGTGGCTGCTCGATGACAACCCACGGCTCGGCCCAGAGGCTCGCACGACCATTACTTCGGCGCGAGGTGTGCACGTCTCCGCTGCGACTGTTTGGGAATTGACCATCAAGACGATGCTCGGCAAGCTCGCCGTGCCGACCGCGCTGTCCGCAGTCCTAAGCGGGCAAGGCCTTCTGCTGCTGAACATCACTGCCGAGCATGCCGAAGCGATCCGCGACTATCCCGAATTGACGCGGCACGACCCGTTCGATCGGCTCCTCGTTGCCCAGGCCGACCGGGCTGGCTTACAACTGCTCACCGCTGACAGAGTGCTGCTCGGACTCCAGAGGGAGTTCATTCTCGACGCCACGAAGTAAGGTGAATGGCGCAAGCCGACATGCAGATAGAACGTAAACCGTTGTAAGCGAGAGATTCTCAGCGCCTCACGACAAAGGTCAGTTGAGCTCGGCCGGGCCGTGTCGCTGATAAGGGAGCCGCGCTTCCGCGGCGCCATCAGTGGAGCTGCCGGGAATCGAACCCGCCATAGAAATTGCGTTGAACAGCGAAGATGCCGGATTTCCGTACGTGAAACGACGCGAAAGTACGCGAAATGACCTGGGAATACGCGACAGGTGTTGATGGCATCAACAACACGCCTCAAGCGTCGTCGATGCCGCAAACAATCGTTTCCCCTACGACGCCCCTACCTGATGCAGGGACCTAATGGGTCCCAGACGGAACGCTCGGCGCTCTTCTAGACGGCAAGGGAACATTGCGGAGTTGAGGGTGGAGCTAAGGAGATTCGAGCCCAACTTGACTAGGTAATATCCCATCTGAGCTGCTGGTTCGTTCCTCAGCCCCTGCCGACGTGTGCGAGCTTTCTGGGACTCCGGCGATCCCGATCTGCCCCAGCGTCTTCAGCGAATCTCTAAGGCTGATGTGCCCCAGCCCGATGGGGCAGGATCGGCCAGCGCTAGCTACAGGCTCGTGAAATGTCCGCCGTCGATACCAATGGTCTGCCCGGTGATGTATCGCGCCTGCGGCCCTATTAGCAAGGACACAGCAGAGCCGACGTCCGTTTCCGGATCGCCGATACGGCCGAGGGGGATGCGGTTGGATGTCCGTTTGCGCATAGGGGGATCAGCTTTGATCGCCTTCGTCATGGCCGGCGAGTAAGCCAACGGCGACACGACGTTGACGGTGATGCCGGCAGGTCCCCATTCCCGCGCCAGGCTTTTCGCGAAACCGCGCAGGGCGCCTTTCATCGTCGCGTAGAGCGGAAGCATTGCACTGCCCTCGATCCCGGCCGGCGAGGTCATTACCAGTAGCGTGCCGCCATGAACACACAGCGCGTCATACCCTGCCGTGGCGCAGTGGTACGCGCCGCGTAGTGACACCGAAACGTGCTGCTCCCATAGTTCGTCGGTGACGTCGGCGAGCTGATGCGGCTGACTCGACGCTGAACTGGTCGCGTTGTGCACTATGGCATCCAGGCGTCCCGAGCCGCTCATCGCGCTAGCGACCGCGGCGGCAACCGATTCCGGCTCAGTCACATCACATTGAGCCCATGTCGCGCTGTGACCACGCGCGGTGATCTCCTCGGCAACTGCCCGGCCGTTGTCGCCCCGCGCCGCAACTACCACGTGCGCGCCCCCTGCGGCGGCGGCCAGCGCGATGCCGCGGCCGACACCTCCGCCAGCGCCGGTCACCAGCACCGTCAGGCCCGTCAGCGTCATGGCAGCATCACCGACCCTCCGTCCGCAGTGATGGTGGTGCCCGTCAGCTCCTGGGCTGCATCCTCAAGCAGAAATTTCACGGCCGACGTCAGGCTCGGCAGAAGATCGGCCTCAGTGTATGCCGCCGCAGTCATATGCCGTGTGTACTGACCCAACTCAGGATCGAACAGCGGTAGGGGCACTTCGACCAGGTTGACGCTGAGCCGATCGGCAGCCCATTGGCGTGCAGCCGATTTCGCCATCGCCCTTACGGCTTCGATGCCGGTGATGTAAGCCACCAGGTTCGCCGCGCCGGGCAGCCCGATCGTCGGGGTGACGATAACGATGCGTCCGCCACGTCGTGCCATCAAGGTGTGAGCCCGCTGCAGGATATGCATCGTGCGCAGCGGGACACCCTCGGCTTCACGTCGCCATGTGCCGGCCTCAATGCGGGTGATGGCGCCGGGACTGGGGCCAGGGTCGGAACCCACGATTACTACGAGTCCGTTGTAACCGCCGTTGGGCACAGGGTCGAAGCCCAGCGAGGTGGCGGGCAGCGCCTCAGCGAGGCGTGCGCCCAACCCGTTGGGCGCCCCGACGACGGCGATACGCCCGGTCATGGCTTGTGCTGCGCCATGTGCTGTTCGTGGATTTTCACTAGCTCGCGAAATCCGATGCGCGGATACTCCGGTACCGGCTGAATGCCCCAGCGGTCTTGCGCGGTCCGCTGGCCGGCCGCCTCTGGGGGTCCGCCAAAGGGCGGCCCGCCGATCGGGTAGGGCTGCTGGCACGTCAGGGTGTCGTCGGAGTAGCGGACCTTCATCAATTCGCTGCAGATCTCCTTGAGCGACAACGTCGGCCAGCCGTACCACACCGCCATCACCGGCACCGTCATCGAGCCCTCGATAACCAGTCCGAATAGGCAGACGAGCAGAGCCCACTTGAGCCGTTTGTGCAATCCGGCCCATACCAGCGTGGTGCCGGGCGGCAGGTCAGCGGCAGTCGGATCACTCTCGGCGTCTTGGGTATCGGCCGAGGTCGGTGACTGCAGCGACGCCGACGCCACGGGGGAATCGCCGGCTTTGGTGAAAATCTTCCTGTCGACGGTGTGCAGGTACGGAATGGCCAGGAAGGGCGTGATGTAGAAGACGTTGAAAAGCCACCATCCGATGACGGGGAAACCGACGTGGGCGAATCGGATGTCGGAATACATCGTCATGTTGATGATGTAGCCGAACCATGCGATCACGCCGAACCAGCATGTGACGATGAGCCACTGCTGCCCCCAGCGCTTCATCTGCAGGAAGCCGATGGATGCCGCCATGCGCATTGGGAACACCACCAGAACGCTGATGAGGATCCATGATTTCTCGCCCGGAGCCGCGGCGCCACCCATCCACAATTCGTTGTAGTGCCAGAAGTAGCCGCCGTCCATCAGGTTTCCCCACGCGGTGAACACAGTCCTGGTGATCACCGAATGGTTGGCGAAGACGTCCAGCGCCCAGCCGACGCTATTGAGCGCGGCATCGAGCAGAATCACGTAGCCGATGAGCGTCACCATGAACGGACGGACCGACAATCCCGATCGCTGGGCATTGCGCAGTAGGACAAGGCCGCGGCAGAAGACGGGGAGGCCGAGCGGGCCGAGCACGAGTGTGCTCATCAGCACCGAGCCGGCGATGAGCCACCGGTCGGCTTGACGTTGCACCCTGCGGGCTTCGGCAAGACGCTCGTCGGCTGATGAGTCCGCTTGCTGTGGGGCCGGTTCCGGCTGTTGGCCACCGTCGCGAGGTTTCAGAGTCGGTGTCTTCATGTGCTGGCTACCACTCCCTGACGCTGAGCATGTGAAGCTGAATGAGGAACATGGCCAGCAGGCTGACATAGACAAGAACTTGAAAAACAATTAAGGCGCGACGGCGCCCCCGGTCTTGGTCATCCATTCCGCTTCCTTGCCTTCCTGACGAGTTCGCCGTCGAAATCCTTTGGGCGGGAGGTGATGCCGATCTCGATCGAATCTGCTTCGGCGTTTTCAGAAGTTGCCGATGTTGGACATCAGCCAGTACCAGAACCAGGTGATACCGAGCATGGAACCCCAGGTGACGAGCATTCGCAGGCCTTCTTGAAACACCGGGCGGCCTCCTGTTCGCGTTTTCCGGTGCCGCCCCACGCGCTGTCAAGCAGCGTTTTCACTGTGTAGCGGTTCGGCGTAGACCAGCGGAAATTGTAATTTCCATGTGACGATATCATCCCTCTCACTTTCGAGAACATGGGTTGGCGGCATGGATCTGATCCCGCCTCCCTGCGGAGATCTACGCGAACGTCGGGGATCAGCATGCCTTTGACGGACTTATGGATTCGTTCTCTTATGCCTCGCCGGCGCGCACGTACCTCTCGATGAGCTGCCGTTTGTAGAGCTTGCCGGCGTCTGTCCGCGGCAGCTGCGCGTCGAAATGCAGCGTCCGTGGACACTTGTAGTGCGCCATGCGATTTCGAAGCCACGCTATCAACTCCTCGGCGAGCCCGGTTGACGCCAGGGCGGGATCCGCCAATTGCACTACCGCGGTCACCGACTGCCCCATCACCGGATCGGGCACGCCGAACACGGCGGCGTCGACCACCAGTGGGTGACTGACGAGAAGGTTCTCGGTCTCCTGCGGGTAGATGTTCACCCCGCCGGAGATGATCATGTGATTGCGGCGATCGGTGAGGTACAGGTAGCCCTCGTCGTCGAGGTAGCCGACGTCGCCGACGGTGACCCAGCCTTCAGGACTGCGTGCCGCTGCCGTCTTGGCTTTGTCATTGAGGTACTCGAACGGATAACCGCCCTCGTAGTAGATTTCACCGACGTGTCCGGGTGCGAGCTCGGTGCCCTCGTCACCGAGGATGTGAGGTGTACCAAGCATTGGCTTGCCCACCGATCCTGGATGGGCGAGCCATTCATCGGCACGGATGAACGAAATACCTGCGCCTTCCGATGACCCGTAGTACTCGTCGACGATCGGCCCCCACCAGTCGATCATCTGGCGTTTGATCTCGGGTGGACACGGTGCCGCGGCGTGGACGACGCGTCGCAGAGTCGATAGGTCGTAGCGCATCCGGGTTTCTTCGGGCAGCCGCAGCATCCGCACGAACATCGTCGGTACGAACTGGGCGTGCGTAACGCGGTAGCGCTGGATGCAGTCGAGGGCATGTTCGGGGTCAAACTTCTCCATGAGAATTGTTGTCGCGCCGGCAGCTTGGGCCGCCATCGTCCACATGGCCGGCGCGGTGTGGTAGGTGGGGGCGGGGCTCAAGTAGACCGAGTCATCGCTGATACCAAGCGCATCGAAGACAGGCGTCGACAAACTTGAAACACCGGCGCCTAATTCATTCAAGGGTCGGCGGATCCCCTTTGGGCGGCCGGTGCTGCCCGCGGAGTATTGCAGCAGCTGGCCGTCGCACTCATCGTCGAGCGGTGTCGAAGGTTCGGAACCCACGCATTCGGGATAGCGCCGCCAGCCGCTGAGGTCGTAGTCGGCGATCAGCGCAACGGGTGGTAGTCCAGCCGGAAGTTGTTCGGACAGTTGGCCGCACACGCCGCGCATCGCCCGTGAGGAGATGATGGCCTTCGCTCCGCTGTCTGCCACGATGTAAGCGATCTCGGAGTGGCTGAGATGCGTGTTGACGAGCGTGTAGTACAGCCCACTCCGCTTGGCCGCCCACATCGCCGCGTGAATATGTTCGTTGTTCTCCATGAGCACTGCGACCGTGTCCCCGCGTACCAGACCCGATCGTCGCAGGAAATGGGCGAGCCTGTTCGCGCTGGCTTCGAGGCCTGCGAAGCTCACCACGGCGCCGGAGGGGTGCAGGATCACAGCGGGTTTCGTGGAGCCTGTGTGATCACGCAGCTGCATACCGGATCCCTCGACCGTGAACACCGACGGATGGTCGTGTCGGCAGCCCGCAGCCACCGTCATGCCGTTGTCTTCGTCCAGGATTGATCCCAATGATCGGTCGCCGCCACCTCGTCAAGCGGTTTGCGCCGCACCGGGTGGTGCCCGCCCTTGGGCCAGCCCACCGTGAGCAGAGTCGCGATCAGCCAGTCCTCGGGAATTCCGATCATCGATCGCAGTTGATCCTCGCAGGACCCATGCCACAAGGTGATAGCCGCGCCGAGGCCTTGCGCGCGGGCCGCCAATAGGAAATTCTGCACGGCGGGAAAGATCGAACCCCCCTGCTGTAGTTCGGTGGTTCCTCGCTGCGGCTGGACACAGAACAGCACCAGCACAGGCGCCGCGCCACCGACGCTCATGTGCTCAGCCATCGTTCGCAGCACGCGAGATTTGGGGTCGTCAGCCTCGCTCTCAGACATCGAAAACCGATAAAACTCGGTCATAACATCCCATGTCTTGTGGGCCGCAGCCGTAATCAGGTCGCGCACGCTACTCGATCTCAGCACGACAAACTTCCACGGCTGCTGATTGCCTCCGGATGGAGCCCAACTCGCGGCGCGTAGACAGGTGCCGATGACTTCGTCGGAGACAGGTTCGTCGCGGTACCGCCGGACAGCCGATGCCGTGCGCATGACCTCCCACACGTCCGCCGACGTCGGCGGGACCGCTTGCCCGCTCACGGCTTCACCGTCGCGGGCAGCATGCCCTGCCATGTTCCGCCGCGCACGGGACCGGTGACCAAAGGTAGATCGAGTGTCGACAGCAAGCCGGCCGGCGCGGCCATCACGGCGGGGATGGCGTTGAGCTCACGCATGACGGTCGCGTAGGTCAGGCCCCGCATATTGTTACCCCGGCCATGCATCTCGATGTCGACGGTATAGGTGGGCAGACCGTCGACGATGACTCGATAGCCACCATGCGGTGATGGATGTCTCGGCCAGTCCGGCGCGGAACCTTCGCCCATTCGAGTGATGTGTTCAAGCACGACGCGCTCTTCGTTGTCCACGATGCCGGCGAGCTTGAATCGCATCCCGCCCATCGTGCCCGGCTCGACCCATCCCGACGCGACCTCGTAACGTTCTGTCGCCAACCATTTCTCGATGCTGGTCTCTACGCGGTCAAGCGGCAGGCGCACGCCGTCGGCAACCAGATGCACGGTGGGCGCCCACAACGCTGCGAGGCGCTCAGTGTCGAAGAGCGGTGCCGGATGGTCGGGTGGGTGAGCGAACCCCATGAAGTCGAACATGATGTCGGGTTGATTGATGGGGCCGTAGTCAAGTATCTCGAGCATGGTGATGCTGTCGACCCGACTGCTGAAGCCGGTCATCGTCAGTGCGATGACATCGTTGGCCCAGCCGGGGTCGACACCACTGTTGAAGAAGCTGGTATTGCCCTCGGCGCACGCGGCCGCAAGCAGGTCGACGGTTTCCTGGTCCGCCGCCGGCGGATAGCACATCGGCACCAGCGAGGTACACACCACATGTTTGCCCGCGCGCAGGCAACGCGCGATGTCCTGCGCCGCCTCCTGGTAGCGATAGTCACCAGATGCGAAATAGGCCACCACGTCGGCCTTCACCGACAGCGCGGCTGAGATGTCCCGGGTGGCGATGACGCCCGTCGCAGGCATCCCGCACAAGTCGCCTGCGTCCTTGCCGTCCTTGGCCTCGGCGTGCACTACAACCCCGGCAAGCTCGAGGCCCGGATGCGCGATGAGGGCACGCAACGCGCCGACGCCAACTTGGCCGGGACCCCACAGGATAACTCGCGGTTTCCGTTGAACGTCCACCATCTGTGCCCTTTCGACCGTTACCCTCAGCCTGTGAGAACATAGCTTCTCACATAGAGATAACACCATTACCAGATCCAGACGAGCGAATGGAGGCGGACGGTGAGCGATTACGAATTCTTGAAGTGGGAGACGTTCGACGACGGCATGATCGTTCGGATTTCCTTGAACCGTCCCGAGCAGCGCAACGCCCAGAACCGCGGCATGCTGGTCGAGCTTGATCGGGCGTTCGTCCGTGCCGAAGCCGATGACGCCGTCCGAGTCGTGATCCTCGCCGGCGAGGGCCCGATGTTCTCGTCGGGTCACGATATTGGCTCCAAGCAGGCGCGCGCCGAGTTCAGCCCCGGGCCGGGTCAACACCCGACCGTGACGATCAACGGCGGTACCCGCGACGGCGCGGAGAGAACCATGCTGCAGGAATGGCACTACTTTTTCCAGAACAACCTGCGATGGCGCAACCTGCGCAAGATCACCATCGCCCAGGTACACGGCGACGTGTTCTCGGCAGGGCTCATGCTGATCTGGGCGTGTGACCTCATCGTCGGCAGCGAAGAGGTGCGCTTCGCCGATGTTGTCGGGACCCGGCTGGGTATGTGTGGAATGGAGTACTTCGGTCATCCATGGGAGTTCGGCCCGCGCCGCACAAAGGAGCTCATGCTCACCGGCGACGCGATCGGGATCGAGGAGGCGCACCGGCTCGGCATGGTCAGCAAGATCTTCAAGCGCGACGAACTCGCCGAGCGCACGGTCGAACTGGCGCAACGCATCAGCAAGGTTCCGACGATGGCGGCCCTGCTGATCAAGGACTCGGTGAACCAGTCCGTCGACAACATGGGCTTCTACAACGCGCTGCAATCGTGTTTCGCGTTGCACCAACTGAATCACTCCCACTGGGCGCAGATCCGCGAAGACAAGCTTCCCACCGCGGGCGAGGACCAGGGCGTGCCGAACTGGCGAACCGCTCCCCCGGTTGTCCTCGCGGTCAAGGACAAGGTGCGGTCCGACGCGTGACCGGTATCGGTTCGTCTACCCAACCGGCGCCGCAACGTATGGGGGTGACCATCCCCGGTCACCTATTCGGCCAATTGCCGTTCTACGACGTTATCGATACCGACGACACGGTCATCGTTGATCTGCATAACCGACCGGACCTGGTGAACAATAGGGGCGCCCTGCAGGGCGGGTTGGTCGCCACGCTGATCGATGTGGCGGGCGGACGACTCGCGGTCAAGTATGCCGGCGAGGGCAGTGGTGCCGGCACCGCGGACATGTCAATCCATTTCCTGGCACCGATTGTCGATGGTCCGGCCCGTGCAACCGCCACGCTGGTCCGCGCGGGCAAACGGATGATAGTTGTCGGCGTTGACGTTTCCGATATCGGTCGAAACCGGCTCGCGGCGCGAGCGACGCTGAGCTTCGCGATCCTGGCGCCTCGCGGCCCGGTTCAGCCGGCGACGGCCCCGTAGCGCGCATCGGCGACACGGTCCAATGCGACCCCCGGCTCGCCGAAGACCAGTGCCCAGCCACGCACCCGGCGGTAGTACAACTGGATGTCGCCCTCCATACCGAATCCGTATCCGCCGTGGATGTGCAGGCTGCGTCGTGTCGCGTCGCGCGCTGTCTCGTAGGCGAACGCGAAGGCCATCGCGGCCAGTTCGCGTACGCGATCGGGCTCGTCGGTGAAGGCGCACGCCGCCTTGAGCCCGAGCAACCTCGCCCCGTCGGCGGCAGTGGCACTGTCGGCCAGTGGATGGGACACTGCCTGAAAGCTCCCAATCGCGGATCCGAAGGCACGACGTTGTTTCGCGTAGTCGACGCCGATCTCCACCGCCTTCTTGGCCGCGCCCGCCAACGCGACAGCGGTCAGCGTGAGCCATAGGTCTAGGGCGCCGGAGAACATCTCACGCGCCCGCGCTCCGTCCGCGAGCACAACGAACTCATCCCCAATCATGATGTCCGCCAGCGGCATCGACCCAAGGTTGCCCACCACAGTGCGGTTATGATTGACCGGCACCGCCAGCAGCCGCCCCTCCGCCAGGGCAATGACGTGGTCCGCCACGGCCCCGGCCGGCACCAGCCCCAACTGCCCGCAGCGTCCGGCGCGCGGCGCGAAGGTGACCAGCCGGTCGCCTGAAAGGAGCGTTTCCAGCAGCTCCGCACCGGCCTCGCCGGACTTGGCCAGGAGTCGCGCGGCAACCTGCGCTTCGGTGACCGGAGCGGATGCGACTGCGCGGCCGAGTTGTTCGGCGATCAACGCAAGTTCCAGTTCCGAGGCTCCCCATCCCCCGGCCGTCTCGTCGACCGCCATCTCCAATGTCCCGGTTTCCAGCAAGGCGTTCCACAGCTTCGGATCGAAGCCCGACGGCTCGGCTGCGCGGACACGCTCGGAAGTCGACTCACGCGCACACAGCGCAGCGAACGAATCCACCAATTGTCTCTGTTCGCCCGTTAAGCTCAGGTCCACGAATGTCGGTCCCATCACGTGCGGATATGGTTACTCTCAGATTTGAGATTAGCATTACCGTTCGCCCTCTCCGGAGGCGCGTTCGACGACAGATAGGCGTGCATCCATGCATTTTCAGCTCGATGCAGATACGGCAAGCTACCGCGACGGCGTAGTTGCCCACCTTCAGAACGTCCTGACCCCCGAATTCGAGGAACGCATCTACCGCAGCGGCGTTGCACACGACGACGAGTTCGCCAAGGGCCTCGTCGAGAACGGCTATTTTGCCCCGGCATGGCCCGTCGAGTTCGGCGGACAGAACCGCAACGCATGGGACGACCAGGTCGTCAAAGAGGAACTCATGCGTTTCGACGCGCCGATGTACCTCTCCGAGACAACGAGAATGGTGGCCTCGATTATCTGCGAGATTGGCACCCCGGCGTTGAAGGATCGTATCCTCGCCGGTGCGATCAACGGCGACATCACGATCGCGCTCGGTTTCACCGAACCGGAATGCGGCTCGGACGTCGCGGCGGCCGCTACCAAAGCCGTGCGGGATGGTCACGATTGGGTTATCAACGGCTCCAAAATGTTCACCACCAACGGTCACATCGCCGACTTTGTGTTCCTGCTTGCGCGCACGAGCCCCGAAAAGCCAAAACATAAAGGGCTGACAATGTTTCTCGTACCTCGCGACTCTGACGGCTTTGCGGCACAAGCAGTTTGGACGCTATCCGGGGAGCGGACGAACATCACCTTCTACAGCGACGTCCGCATCGGAGACGAGTGGCGGATTGGCGAAGTCGATGGCGGCTGGCAGGTGCTCGGGCTGTCCCTGCGGGACGAGCACGCATCCGGTTGGGGACCGCACCTGGTCCGGCTGCTGGACCACGCCGAACACTGGGCCACCACCACCTTGTCCGACGACGGCGCACTACCCATCGCGAATGCCGACGTCCGGCGCCGGCTCGCCCGGGTTGCGATCGAGACGGAGGTGTCGATGCTGTTGCAGCGGCGGTGCGTGTGGATGCTCGAAGAGGGCGACATACCAGTGGCCGAGGGGCCGATGTCCAAGGTGTTCAGCACTGAAGCGCTCGAACGTGCCAGCCAAGACGTGGTGGAACTCGTCGGCGCTGACGGTCTACGCAGCTATCTCGAGCCGACCGCTCCCGAGCACGGGCGGTTCGACCACTCATTACGGTTCTCGTTGGGTACAACGATCTACGCGGGTACCAGCGAAGTCCAGCGCACCATCATCGCGCAGCGTGGGCTTGGCCTACCCCGTTAACTTCTTGACCCGGCGCGCAGACGTCGCACGCGGCGCCGCCTTCCGCGCAGGCCTGGCCTTGATGGCGGTGGCCGGCGGCGTGATCGCCTGCTTGCACCACGCCCACAACTGGTCCTCGGTCAGCCTGGAACCCTTGCCGCCCAGGTGGAAAACCCCTATTTGAGCGAGTGCGGTAAGAGTGGTGTTGAGCAACGTGGTCAGCTGCGCGGGCGTCATGTCCGTGCGCACCAGTCCTGCCCGGGCACACGACGTGATGATCTTGGTCAGCAGCTTCAGATGAGGCTCCCACACCTTGGCGAAGTCATCCGGCCGCTCGATCTCCAGGCTCAGGTTGTAGATCGTCATGACCCGGCCACCAACCGCTTCCGAAGACTCCGCGCGCGACAGCACGCCGCGGCAGAAGGCCTCGAGCTGTTCCATCGGGCCGTCGGCCGCAGCGACCTCCTGCCGGATGTTCTCGGTGAACTGACTCGTCACATTCTCATACAGCGCCAACATGAGTTCTTCTTTGCCTGCGAAATGTTGGTAGAACGCCCGCAAGCTCAGATTCGACCGGTCGATGAGCGTCTGGATTGTAAAGTCGGCCTTACCCGACTCCTCCACCAACTCCAGCGCAGTGGCGAGAAACCGTGAGCTGCGGGCGAGAGCGCGCGCTCTCGCCGTGCTCAGGCGACGCTCGATCGTGCGCTGCTGCCATGTGTTGGGCATGTCAACGTCGGTATCAACCAATTCCAGGCCGGCTTCGAGGTCGGGACGGGCGGGCTTTTTCGTAGGCATAATGCCGACAAGGATACGCGCCTGATGTAAAAATGGGCGATCCTCCTACCCGTGTTCCTCTGCGTAACTGCGGATTCCCGCTCGCTAACCATGGCCTGCCGACGCCCCAGTCCTCTGGGGTGAAATCCACACTGGCAGGAGGGCACCGGAGTTCACCGTCGTCGAATTTGGCAGCCGTGTGGAGAAGCCCGAGCGCGTCGGGGCGAACTGATGCGGTACCGTGGAAATGGTGATTCTCGTTGGCGAGTAAGTGTGCCGGAACCTGAACCCTGGGCGATACCTCGAAGGAGTACAGCGTTGACTGCAGACATTCTGATCGTATCGCCGGACGACCACCTGGTGGAGCCAGCCGACCTATGGACCAGCCGGCTGCCCCAGCGCTATCGGGACATTGGGCCGCGAATCGTTCGCACCCGAGGACGCATGGATCCGAGCGTCACTTCCGATGTTGCGTTCGTCGAGGACGACGAGGGCCGTGACGCGGACATCTGGCACTACGAGGATGCGGTCATCCCGATCCCACTCATCAGCGCGGCAGCCGGCTACGACCTCGACGAGCTCAGCACTGACCCGATCACCTACGACGAGATGCGCCCGGGCTGTTACCGTCCCGCAGACCGGCTCGCCGACATGGACCTCGCCGGCATCGAGGCCTCGGCCTGCTTCCCCAACACGCTCGTCCGTTTCTGCGGTCAACGATTTCTGTACGCCAAGGACAAAGAGCTCGCCAAGCTCTGCGTCGAGGCCTACAACGATTTTCAGATCGATGAGTGGGGCGGCAGCTCGAATGGTCGGCTGATCCCGCTCGGCATTATCCCGCTCTGGGACGTCGAACTCGCCGTGAACGAGGTCGAAAGGGTGGCCGGCCGTGGCATGCCAGCCGTCTGCTTCTCGGAGCTACCTAGCCGTCTCGATCTGCCGTCCATCCACAGCGGCTACTGGGACCCATTCTTCGCCGCCTGCGAACGAAACCAGGTGGGCATCATGCTGCACATCGGGTCGAGCTCTTCGCTCACCAAGTCCTCCCCAGACTCTCCGCATGTCGTCACCAGCGCGCTGATGGCAGTCAACTGCACCATCGCGATGGTCGACTGGCTGTTCTCGGCCAAGCTCGTCCAGTTTCCCAACCTGAAGCTCGCGTTCGCCGAGGCGCAAGCAGGTTGGATCCCGTACTACCTGCAACGTGTCGACGAAGTCTGGGAGGACCGTCGGGCTTGGGGCGGCATCCATCCTCTGCTGACCGAGCCCCCCAGCAGTCAGGTGCCCGGTCGCGTCTACTTCTCGACCTTCGGCGACCCGGTCGCGTTTCGCATCCTGGATCTCGTCGGGCCCGACCAGCTTATGTTCGAGACCGACTACCCGCATAACGACACGAACTGGCCGAGGAGCCTCGAGGTCGCCAACAAGGCGACGGAGGGCCTGGACGAAGAGACCAAACGAAAAGTGCTGTCCACCAACGCGAAAAATTTCTTCGGCCTCGTCTAGCGCGCGACGCGCTACCGCGCCTGCCAATCCGGCTTGCGCTTCTCCAGGAAGGCGCGCGGGCCCTCGACGGCGTCCTTGGTCAGGGCGACCTTCATTCGGTAGTTCTCGGCGAGTAATTCGGCCTCGTATATGGGCAGCGTGAGGCCCTTGCGCACGGCCATCCGTGAGCCCCGAACCGCCAGCGGCGCATTGGAATTCACGATGTCGGCGATTTCCCACGCTCGCGCCATCAATAAGTCATGCGCGACCACTTCGGTGAACACACCCAGGTCGTAAGCGCGCTGGGCATCGAGTTGTTCGTGTTTGCCCATCAAGATCAGCCGCATGGCCACGGGGAGCGGCAGGATCCGGGCGAGCCGGACCCCTTCGCGCCCAGACGTCACACCGATGCTGACATGCGGGTCCATCAACGTTGCGCGCTCGGACGCGATTGTAATATCTGCGGTCGTCACCAGGTCCATTCCCGCACCGCAGGCGATGCCGTTGACGGCACAGATGATGGGCTTGGTCATCTGCAGCCATGGCGGCGTCGCCTCCTGCGGTGCATCCCACTGCCGCATTGAGCTGAGGATGGGGTCGCCCTGATTGTCGATTCCCGCCGCGTTCTCCATGTCGTGGTCCGCAGCCTTGTTGACATCCGCTCCGACGCACAACGCACGGCCGGCACCTGTGATGATCACCGTCCAGATATCTTCTGAGCGTTCGATTTCCGCGTACGCCAGGGCCAATTCGGCGATCATCTCGTCGTTGATCGCATTGAGGACCTTGGGACGGTTGAGGGTCACACACGCGGTGCGACCCCGGACTTCAACCACGATCGTGTCGTATTGGGTCACCTGGTGGGGCTCCTATCCTCCACGGCCTTCTCCAAACCGCTTGTGGCGCTGGGACGGAATCCGAAGGCGTCTTGGAATCTGTCGCAATAGTGCGGCCAGACATCGGGGTTCAGCAAACGTGGCGGCATGCCGCCGGCGAAGATCGTCTGCCACTGCGTCGCGGTGGCGACGGCGAGGTCGTGTGCAGCCTCGATAGTGATCCCCGCGGTGTGCGGCGTCGCGACGACGTTGTCCAGATGCAGAAGGGGATTCGCATGCCGTGGAGGCTCCTCGTGAAAGACGTCTAGACCCGCTCCCGCGATGCCACCGCTGGTCAGTGCATCGAGCAGGGCCGCCTCGTCATGGACAGGTCCGCGCGCCGTCGTGATGAAGAATGCGGTCGGCTTCATCGCTGCAAACTGCGCCCTGCCGATCAGCCCCTCGGTCTCACTGGACAGCGGACACGTCACTTGGACGAAGTCCGAGCGCTCGAGGAGTTCGGCGAGTGCGACGACCTGCACCCCACGTGCTTGTGCGCTGACCTCGTCGAGGTAAGGGTCGAAGACCAGGACCTCCATACCGAACGGTGCGCACAGCTCGACCAGGCGACCTCCGATGGCCCCGAGCCCGATGACGCCGAGCGTCTTACCCAACAGTTGACTGCCCCGCAGGACCAACCGGTCGCCCAGCGGACCTGCACGCAGCATCCGGTCGGCGGCAGTGATCTTCTTAGCCAGGTCGAGCATGAAGCCCAGGGCGTGCTCGGCCACCGCCTCGGCGCCCGGGCCAGAGTTATTGCACACCGCGATTCCGGCGCGCGTGCAGGCGTCCACGTCGATGACGTCATACCCCGCGCCGGCCGAGCACACGGCAAGCAGCTTCTCGCAGCGCTGCACCAAGGCCGGCCCGGCCAACCACTGTGCGCCGTCCGCGCATCCGGCCACGTCGGTCCGTGTCGCGACCTGATATCCGTGCGCGACTTCCAGTGCGGCCCAGCTCTTCTCGTCGGCCGCGGTCAGATCGAGCTTGACCACATCAATATCACCGCCGTGGAGGATGTCGCCGGCGACGGGATCAGTCCAGCGCTCGTAGACCAGCCGCGGACGAGCTCTCACGTGTTCTTGACTTTGGGTTTCGCCTGCGCCGCCTTGAACATATCGGCCAGTTCAGCGTTGACATTCTTGTAGTCGTTGCGGGCGATGGATCCGTCTCGGCCCTCGACGACGTCGTACCCGAGCCGCAGGTCCTTGTTCTCCATGTGAAAGTACTCGCGGCCAATCGGCAGCCGCCGGTCTTCTCGCGGCACCTCCATCCACGCGCGCAGGAAGCAGCGCGCCTTCTTCGGGTCGTCGCTGCTGACGAAGTCGGACCTGGAATGGCACATCGCGAAGTTGTTGGCCACGGCCGCTTCGCCAGACTCCAACCGGAACTCGACCTGCTGCTCGACCAGGATATTGCGGAGCAGTTCGATTGCCTCGTTCTGCCGCGGCGTGAACTCCCGGCCGAGTGTGCGCATCGCCGGCAGGATGCTGCTGTAGGTGAAGTTGATGCAGATCCGTCCATCGATCTGCGAGAAGACGGGCACATCGTAGGGCGTCACGTCCGGCTGGTCATCGGGCTGTTCGCTACGCCGGTGATGCGGGAAGCCTTGGTAGAGCACGTCGAGCAGATCCGGACGTTCGGCGAGGATCCGGTTGTGTGCCGCCGGCCCGCTCGCGAACTGACTCTCGCCACCCTTCGCGGCCGGGTACACGCACAGTAACGACAGGATGTCTGCTGCATCGTTGTGCATGGCCAGCTCCGCGCGGGATTTGGTTCCGCGCGCCGGTTGCACGCCACCGGGCAGGATTTCTTCCTGGACGCGCACCATCCGGTGCCCGAAGGAATTGTTCGACACGAGATATCCGAGGTGCGTGCAGAACGCCCAGTAGATGCGTTCGAGGTCCTCGATCGGATGCTGCTCGACGGGGAAGCCACGTACGCAAGCCAGGCCCTTACCGAACATCAGATCGTGGTAGAGCCGTGCCAGATCATCGTCAAGGTCTGGGTGCCGAGCATCCGCGGGCGTGATTTCATCCCGGTCCTTTTTTGCGGTCTTGGACAGGATCGATTCCAGCGCAGCCACATTGCGGCTCGACAGGTCGAAGGCGAAGTCTTCCTTGCTGGTGAAGTCGGCGCCGGTCCACGCCATTGGGTCGGTGACGGGTTCGGTGTAGATGGCTGTCGGCATCCGGTCCTCCTGTATGTTGCCATCGCTGTCGGCTATCGATGTCATTCGTCACGATGGTTTCTCGTGGTGACTCTCCAGGCCGCGGAGCGCTTGCGCGCGGGTTGTCGCCGCTTCGGTCATCATCCCGATGTCAGTCCCCGCCGAGATGAATCGCAATCCCAGTCCCACGAACCGATGTAGCAGGTCAAGGGACTTTATTCCGGCTATACCGAGCGCCAGGCCGTGACTACGACAAGCCGCCGCGACCGATTCTACTGCATGGTGGAAATGGTCATTCTCATACTGCCCATGGATGCCCATTTCGGCGGTCAGATCGCTCGGTCCGATGAGCATCATGTCGATGCCGCCGACCGAGGCGATGGAGTCGGCTGATTGGACAGCCTCCGGGGTCTCGATCATCACAGCCACGACCGTGCGTCGTTCGAGCAACTCCACCAATTGCGGTGCTGTTCGCGGTTGGTATCCACTGACGGCATTGGGTCCGGAAATGGACCGATGACCCAGCGGCGGAAACCGCGCCGCGTAAACGATCTCTTGCGCCTCTTCCATCGAATTCACATGCGGCACAATGACTCCTACGGCACCACCGTCCAATACCCGCGCAATAACGCTGGGATCATGCGATGGCACCCGCACCAGGCCTGAGATCCCAGCCCCGAGCGCGCTCACACAAAGCATCTGCGCCGTATCCAAAGAGGTCGGTGTGTGCTCAAGGTCGACGTAAACGGCGTCATACCCACACGCTGCGGCGACCGCGGGAACGTCGGGGGTGCGCGAGTTGAACAGCGCCAGGCACAGCACAAGTTCTTCTCCCCGCAAGGCATCCCGCAGTGCCGTCGCCATAGGGTCACCGTAGCGGAACGAGAATCGTGTTTCTACGTTCTCGTCAACGGCCGTTATCGGCGTTGGCCGCCGTGTGATAACCATTAGCTATGCCGTCAAATCCCGTCGCCATCGTGGGCGCAGCCCTGTCCGACTGTGGGCGGGTGCCCGACAAGACCGCCATGGAGCTGATGGCGCAGTCCTCGCGGCGGGCGATAGCCGATGCCGGCCTTGCCAAGGAAGACATCGACGGTTTCGGCGGGCACGGAACCTTGCTTCCCCCTGTAGAAGTCAGTGAGTACCTCGGTCTGAGACCCAGCTGGGTCGATGCGACCAACGTCGGCGGATCGTCGTGGGAAGTCATGGCCGGTCATGCCGCTGCCGCGATAGCGGCGGGTGAGATCGAAGTCGCGCTGTTGACGTACGGTTCGACCGCGCGCTCCGACGTCAAGCGCCAGGTACGTTCGTCGGCCGCCGCGATGGGCACCGGCGGCGCGCTGCAATACGAGGCGCCCTACGGCGCGACCCTGATCGCCAAGTACGCCATGGCCGCCAGGCGTCACATGATCGAATTCGACACCACCGTCGAACAACTGGCCGAGGTCGCCGTCGCCGCCCACGAGTGGGCGGCCATGAATGAGAACGCGTTTGAACGCGACCGCATCACCGCGGTCGACGTTGCGGCTGCACCCATGTTGGCCGACCCGTTCACAGCCAAGCATGTGTGCCTGCGCACGGATGGCGGCGGGGCCGTAGTGCTGGCCAGCGAGCGGGTGGCCAGAGCGTGCGCGAAGGAGCCGATTTGGATTCTCGGCGCGGCCGACGCGACGTCGCATGTCAGCATGAGCCACTGGCCGGACTTCACGACGTCTGCGGCGGCGCGCTCGGGGCCACGGGCGTTCGCGCAGGCGGGCGTCAGCCCAGCTGATATCGACGTGTGCCAGCTCTACGACTCCTTTACGTCCACCGTGCTGCTGACCGTGGAGGACCTCGGCTTCTGCGCCAAGGGTGACGGCGGGCACTTCATCGAGTCCGGCGCGCTTCGCCCAGGCGGGTCGCTCCCGACCAACACCGACGGTGGCGGCCTGGCCTCGTGTCACCCTGGTATGCGGGGAATGTTCCTCATGGTGGAGGCGGTCAGGCAGCTGCGGGGGGAATGCGGGCAGCGCCAGGTCAGCGGGGCCAGACTGGCGTGCGTCCACGCGATGGGTGGTTTCTTCACCCACAGCGCCACAATGATTCTCGGGAGGCACTAGTGACGGCTCCTGATCGGCCCACGATCGACTCCGATAGCCAAGCCTGGTGGTCGGCCGTGCAGGACCGCAAGCTGATGGTCAACGCCTGCCGGTCCTGCGGCCAGATGTCGTTGTACGCCCGGCCGTTCTGCCCGCACTGCTGGGGGGAGGAGGTCGAGCTGGCACCGGCCTCCGGTCGCGCGCGCCTCTACACGTGGAGCGTCATTCACCAGAATGTCGCGCCCTTCGGCGCGCGCACCCCGTACGTACTGGCGATGGTGGACCTCGAGGAGGGACCGCGGCTGATGTCGGTCGTGGAGAACTGCCGTGTCGAAGACCTGCGAGCCGACCTGGAATTGGTGATCGCGTTCCGCGATGACGACGATGGATTTGTCGTCCCGGTATTCCATCCGGCTACCGGCTGAGGGCGCGCTCACCCCATGGTGGCGAGACGCTCGGCGAGCAGCCGCCGGCGACCGGCCGACCGCGCGAGCGAGTTTGGTGCGATCGACCTTGCCGTTCGCGTTGACCGGCAGCGGCTCGTCCCAGAACACCAGCTCTTCCGGCAGTTTGTATTTCGGCAGGCCCTCGGCGACGAGGGCCTGTGCAACCTCGGCGAGCGACAGTTCGGTGTCGGGTTCGAGCACGACCGCCATGGCCAGTCGCTCACCGGTGGTGTCATCGGCGACGGAGTAGGCGGCGCAATCGCGGACTCCACCGATTCGCGAGACGGCCTCTTCCACTTCGGCGGCCGGGATCTTCAGCCCGTTGCGGATCACGATGTCCTTGATCCGGCCGATGATCCGCACCCGCCCGTCGACGAGCTCTGCCACGTCGCCGGTGCGGAACCATTCGCCGTCGAACGCGTGGCTGTCGTCGCCGGCATCGATATAGCCGAGAAAGGTGTGCGGCCCCTTGATGCAGCACTCGGTGGGTTCGGCCGCCGACCCGATGCGCACCTCGACGTCGGCCGAGCGCCACCCCGTCGTCGGCATGGCGCACGCCTCGGGATTCGGTCCGCAGGCCGGACGTGCTGACCGGTATCTCCGAGGAACCGTAGGCGCGCATCACGACGATGCCGAAGTCGTCTTCGACGCGTTCGACGATCCGCCGGTCCAGCATCGTGCCGCCCAGATACACCGCGCGCAGCGGGACGACGGTGTCGCGCGCCGCGGCCTCGTCGAGCATCCGATCCAGTAGCCGGTCCGGGCCTCCATACCAGGTCGCACCTGAGTCGACCAGCAGGTCGCACGTCGCCGACGGATCCCAACGATCCTCGAGGATCACCGGTATCGCGAGCATCGGACCGATGAACAGAGCCTGCAACACCCCGGTGACGGAGGCCAGCGGACTGATCAGGAAGATCCGGTCTTCCAGGCCGAGGCCCGCAGCCGCGATGTAGTTCGCCGAAGCCTTGACCAGCGTGCTCAGCGAGTGGATCACGCCCTTGGGCCGAGACGTCGTACCCGAGGTATACAGCACAATGCATGGCTCATCGGCTGGCCGCGCTCGGCCCAGAGGGCCGGCCTGCGCTCGTTCGGCCGCCATCGCCCGGCTCGATCCAGTGACAAAGAGTGGACAGTTCCGGCTCGGTGATCATCGGCCAGTTCGGTGCCGCTCCGAATCGCGCTCCGGTGCGCCTGAGGATGTCGGCGACCTGTTTGGCCCCGGCGCTACGCGGCACGAGCAGCACCACCGCATCGATTCGCAGCGCCGCGTGGACGGCCACCACCGAGTCGACGTCGTTACCGACCACCAGGACGATCGCGCTGTCCGCGACCATGCCCGGCGTCGACCATCGCAAGAGCTGCCGAATCGACGCGCTGGTCCAGTTCAGCGTAGGTCAGTTTGGCGCCTCGATCCGCCACGGCGAGCCGGGTGGCGTTTCGCCCCAACGTGAATCGCACGACATCGACTGGCTCCGCCGCCCAGAAGCCGGCCGCGCGATAGCGGGGCCGCATCTCCTGGGCTCGTTGGTGCGCATGGCGCAGCAACTCGGTCGGGCCAGTCACAGGTTATCCTCCGATGCAAATGACTGTTCTCGATTGGGTAAATGTAACCTCTCACGCATGCAGTCAATGACTTTCGACAACCAGGTGGCCATCGTCACCGGCGCCGGCGGCGGATTGGGCCGTTGCCACGCCCTTGAGCTCGCCCGGCGCGGCGCCCGGGTCGTGGTCAACGACCTGGGCAGCTCGGTGGACGGCAGCGGCGCGTCGACATCGGCCGCCCAAGCCGTGGTCGACGAGATCGTCGCCGCCGGGGGCACAGCGATCGCCAACGGCGATTCGGTGGCGACCGAGCAGGGCGGCGCGGCGATCGTGGCGGCCGCGATGGATGCCTTCGGCCAGGTCGACGTGTTGGTGAACAACGCGGGCATTCTGCGCGACGCCGCGTTCAAGAACATGACCGCCGACCAGGTCGACGCCGTCATCGCGGTGCACCTCTCCGGCGCGTTCAACGTGACGCGGGCGGTGTGGCCGGTCATGCGGGAGCAGAACTACGGCCGAATCGTTCAGACCACTTCGGGCACTGGACTTTTCGGAAACTTCGGACAGGCCAACTATGGCGCCGCGAAGATGGGCCTGGTCGGCATGATGCACGTCCTCGCGATCGAAGGTGCCCGCAACGGCATCGCCATCAACGCCATCGCTCCGATCGCGCGAACCCGGATGACCGAGAACATCATGGGCGAAGCCGGCAAGGCGATGGATCCCGAGCTTGTCACGCCTGTCGTGGTCTATCTCTGCCATCGGTCCTGCGACCGCACCGCGCACATCTACTCGGTGGGCGCAGGGAAGGTGTCACGGGTGTTTATCGGTGTCACCAAGGGGATCGAGGACACGGCGCTGACCGCGGAGTCGGTGGCATCGTCGATCGACGAGATCGACGACAGCGCCACGTTCACCATCCGCGGCGGACCGACCGCAGGGTGACGCGCGGGACCTCAGCGACCGAGGAACTTGGGTTTTCGGCGTTCGGCGAATGACGCAAGCCCCTCCTGGAGGTCGGCGGTGCGCGACACCACCTCCTGGGCCCAGGCCTCCTGCTCGAATGCGCGGTGCCGATCCGACTCCGACGACACCGACAACAGCCGCTTGGTCAGCGTCAGCATCACCGTCGGCCCAGCGGCGAGGCGTCCGGCGATTTCTTCCGCGACAGCGTCGGTGTCGTCGGGCGCGGCCACGCGATTGACGAGTCCGAGCCTTTCGCAGGTGGCAGCGTCGACCGGCTCACCGAGCATCAGCAGTTCGGTCGCCTTACGCAGGCCCACAATTCTCGTCAGAAGGTGGATGGCACCCGAATCCGGCAGGATCCCGCGATGCACGAACGCCTCGACAAGCTTTGCCTCCGTTGACATGACGACCAGGTCGCACGCCAGCACCAGGCTGACACCGGCCCCCGCAGCGGTGCCCTTCACCGCGGCGATCACCGGCTTGTCGCAGTCCAGTACCGACGCAACCATCCGCTGCCAGCCCTGCTGGAGCATGCGAGCGATGTCGCCCGGGCCGCTTCTCGGCGACGGGTTTCGGTTGCGCGTCAGCGTCCGCCGCCTGTGGCGCCAGACCTGCGCCGGCGCAGAAGTGCCGGTCGCCCGCTCGCGCTCAACAGCACAGCGCGGACAGCGGGATCGTCGTTGGCTCGTGTGAAGGCGTCGGTGAGCGCGTCACGCGCCAAGGGCGACAACGAGTTTCCGACGTCAGGTCGATCGATGGTGATTCGCTGCACTCCGTCGTCACCGACCGCCACAACGATGCCGGATGTTTCTTCACTCATGTCCTCATCCCTGCGTTAACGGCGTTTCCGCTTTTCGGGTATCTTAATTTCCACTTGTCCGTACGACCGGGCCACGAGGAGGCACCGATGCCGGAGACCGGTCAGATTACCGACGAGGGGCTGGCCAGGTTGCGCGCCACCATCGGTATCGCCGTTCCCCATACCCAGCCGCCGCACTACTTCCGCCCCAACGAGGACAGCTTCCGCCACGTGGCGGAGAGCTACGGCGACGCCAACCCGCTGTGGGCCGATCCGGAGTACGCCGCCAAATCCGTATGGGGCGAGTCGATCGCGCCGCCCGCGCTCGTCGGCGGCGACACTCTGATCGGCGAGGACGAGGTGACCACGCTCTCCGACGAGGACCGCGCGCTGACCAAGGGCGACCCCTTGCGCGGCGTCCATGCCTTCTACGCCTCGTCGTCGCGCGAATGGTGGGCGCCGCTGCGCGCGAATCATCGGGTCTTCCGGCGCAATGCTCTGGTTGCGGCGCTGGACAAGAGCAGCGAATTCGCCGACCGCGCCGTCCACGAGTGGTCGGCACAGGTGTTCCGCGATGACGAGGGCATCATCCTGGGCGGCCAATACCGCAACATGATCCGCACCGAGCGCAGCAAGGCACGCGGCCGCAAGAAGTACGACGACGTCGAACTGAAGTCGTGGACGCCGGAAGAGATCGCCGAACTCGACGAGCAGATACGCGCGCGAGAGCGCCCGCGGCGCCGAACCACGATGGTGGGAGGACGTCGAACGAGGGCGACGACGTCGGCCCGTTGACCAAAGGCCCGCTGACGGTCACCGACATGGTCTGCTGGCACGTCGGCATGGGCACCGGAATGTATGGCGTGCGGCCCCTGCGGCTGGCATGGCGCAACCGGCAGCGCATTCCCCGTTTCTACACGCCCAATGAACACGGTGTGCCCGATGTGCAGCAGCGCGTGCACTGGGAACCGGACGCAGCCCGCAATGCGGGCAATCCCACCACCTTCGACTACGGCCGCATGCGCGAGACGTGGCTGATCCACCTGTGCACGGACTGGATGGGTGACGACGGCTGGCTGTGGAAGCTCGACTGCGAGTTCCGACTGTTCAACTACGTCGGCGATCTGCACACCATCGCCGGAAAGGTGGTGCGCAAGTACCTCGCCGAGGATGACCGGCCCGCCGTCGACCTCGAACTGGCCGCGACCAACCACCGTGGCCAGATCACGGCGCCCGGGACACGCCACGATCCTGCTGCCCAGCCGCGAGCGCGGACCCGTCCGCCTACCCGATCCACCCGGTGGGGCGACCAACCTAGCGACCTGCTCACCGCCGTGTCAGCACAGTTCGCCGAGCGCTGAGGCCATGAGCTACGACAGCGTGCCCGGCCTTCGCGCCGAACAACAAGGCCCGGTCCTGCACCTGACGCTCGACCGTGCCGACCGCCGGAACGCGGTCAACGACATGATGCTCGACGCGATGATCGCGCCATCTGGCCGCCGCGGGCATCGACGAGTCGGTGCGTGTCATCCGGATCGACGCGGAGGGACCGGACTTCTGCGCCGGGTCCGACCTGATCGCCAACAACACTCGCTCGGAACGCAAGCCGAGAGTGGGCAGTACGCAGCGCCGGCTGCCGAACAAGGCCAACCGGCTCATCCCGTTGATGCTCGAGACGCAGGTGCCCATCGTGTCGGTGGTGCGCGGTTGGACTGCCGGTCTCGGGTTCCACATCGCGATGGCCTCCGACTTCTGCGTGGCCGCCGACGACGCGCGGTTCTGGGAACCGTTCATGGCCCGCGGCTTCACCCCGGACAGCGGCGCGGCCTGGCTGCTGCCTCGGCTCATCGGCATGGTCCGCACGCGGCAGCTGCTTGATGCTCGGCAAGGAGATCTCCGGAGCCACCGCAGCCGAATGGGGCATCATCCATGCCGCGGCCGCCGAGGACCAATTAGACACGGCCGCAACCGAACTGGTCACGCAGCTCGGCGATGCGCCCACCGTGGCACTGGGCCTCACCAAGTGGCTGCTGCAGAGCGGCAACGGACTCGACCTCGATCGCCACCTGCAGAACGAGGCGATGGCGCTCGAACTGTCCAGCCGCAGCGAGGATTTCCGGGAAGGGCTGGCCGCCTTCCGGGACAAACGCGACGCGAATTCAAGGGTCGTTGAAAATGCACATGACAGCGCTGCCGATCACCGAAGCCACGAGCGCCGCCGACGCCGTCGCGACGGTCGAGCGATGGGTCGACGCCGAGGTGCCCGCCTCCTGGCGGACGGCCGCCGCCGAGAGCCCCGCTGCGCTGCGGGCGGTGCGCAGCGCCGCTGACTACCGGCAGTGGTACCCGGCCTTCGCCGCGATCCGGGCTTGTCGTGCCGACGTGGGAGCCCGAACACGGCGGCCTGGGTGTCGGCAACGAGGTCGCCCGCGCGATCGAAGCAGGTGCTGCGCCCGCTGCAGCTGTCCCGGCTGAATCCGTTGGGGCTCAACAACGCCGCGGCCGCGCTGTTCAGCCACGGCACCGAAGAACAGCGGCTGCGTTTCCTCCCGCCGATCGTGCGCAACGAGGAGAAGTGGTGCCAGTTGTTCAGCGAGCCCGGCGCTGGCTCCGACCTGGCGTCGCTGGCCACCCGCGCGGTTCGGGACGGCGGGAGAAGACGACTGGGTGATCTCCGGCCAGAAGGTCTGGACCACATGGGCCGATGAGGCCGACTTCGCGATCCTGCTCGCGAGAACCGATCCGGAGGCGCCCAAGCACAAGGGCATCACCTACTTCCTGCTCGATATGCATCAACCGGGCGTCGACGTGAGACCGCTGCGCCAGATCACCGGCGAGGCGGAGTTCAACGAGGTCTTCATCGACAACGCGCGAATTCCCGACGGGCACCGCGTGGGCGAGGTCAACGACGGCTGGCGCGTCAGCGCATCGACGTTGTCCAGTGAGCGGCAGATGGTGTCGGGTTCGGGTTCGGGTGGCATGGGCCGGCTTGGCGGCTCCGGTGTCGACCGCCTGATCAGCTCTCGCGCAGGAGACCGGCCGGTGGGACGACCCTGTCGTCCGGAACAAAGTGATGCGATTGTGGGCGCAGGAGCAGATACGTGGCTGGACGAACGCCCGAGTCCGCGCGGCACTTTCGGCCGGCCAGTCCCCGGGAGCCGCATCCTCGATCGGCAAGGTGCACCAGGCCACGCTGAACCAGCAGATCCAGGACCTCATGGTCGACCTGCTGGGCACGGACGCGATCGCTTGGCCGGCCACCGAGGACCCGGACGCCCTGCCGCGCGACGTAAAGGGAATGATGCGCAGCCTGGCCAACGGCACCGAGGGCGGCACCACCGACATCAACAAGAACATCCTGGGCGAGCGTGTGCTCGGGTTGCCCAAGGAGCCGGACCCGTGGAAGGGCAAGCCCTGGAAGGACATCCCGCGCTCGTGAGCACCTACCAGCGCCTGGTGGTGGAGAAAGATCCGACGGTATCGGCTGGCTCATCCTCAACAGGCCGGACGCGGGCAACGCCTTCGACTCGGTGATGCTCGACGAACTCGAGTCCGCCTGGGCCGAACTCGACGCCGATCCCGACGTCCGCGTGATCGTCAACACCGCCAACGGCAAGGCGTTCTGCACCGGAATGGACGTGGTGCAGGTGGCACGCGACAAAGAGGCGATGCGCCGGCATTCACGCCGCACCAGGGATGCCGAACTGAAGATCTCGTCGTGGCACTGCGGGGTGTGGAAGCCGGTGATCGCGGCCGTCAACGGGGTTTGCGCGGGCGGCGGCCTGCACCTGGTGGCCGACGCCGACATCGTGATCGCCGCCGAGGGGCCTCGTTCGTCGACCCGCACGTATCGGTCGGCCAGGCCGTCGCCTACGAGGCGATCACGCTGCTGCGCAAATCCCCGATGGAGGCGATCACGCGGATGGCGTTGAGCGGCAAGGGCGAACGCATCTCGGCGCAGCGCGCCTACGAGTTGGGAATTTTGTCCGAGGTGGTAGCCGGCCGACCAGCTCCGGCGGCGGCGGGGCGGCTCGCCGCCGCGATCGCCATGAATTCGCCGACCGCGATGCGAGCCACCAAGAAGGCGCTGTGGCACTCCCTGGAAGTCGGAATGACGCAGGCCCGCAACGAGGCCGCCGACGAGATCTGGCGGCTGCGTAATCACCCCGATCACGGCGAAGGCGCCCGGGCGTGGCACGAGAAGCGCACGCCACGATGGCAACCGCTGTCGGACACGGTGGAGGTTTCATGACATACCAGAGGCTGATCGTCGAGCGACGCGGGCCGGTCGGCTGGATCATCAATGACCGGCCGGACCGCCTCAACGCCTACGACGCCGTGATGCGCGCAGGAATTCCCCAACGCCTGGGCGGAATTGAACGCCGATCCCGATGTGCGCGTGATCGTCCATACCGGTAACGGGCGGGCGTTTCAGGTGGGCGCCGACGTCGAGGAGCTCGACGGCGAGGCAGTGCTGCAGTTCCAGGAGACCATGCGCACGCTGGACCTGAAATTGACGGCGTGGCACTGCAACGTTGAGAAGCCGGTCATTACCGCCGTCAATGGGGTATGCGCCGGCGGCGGGTTGCACTGGGTCGCCGATGCCGACATCGTCATCGCGTCGTCGGACGCGAGTTTCGTCGATCCACACGTATCGATTGGCCAGGTCAGTGCGCTGGAGACCATCGCGCTGATGCGCAAGATGCCCGCCGAGGCCGTGCTCCGGATGGCGTTGGTGGGCAGCCACGAACGGCTCAGCGCCCAGCGCGCATACGAGCTCGGCATGATCAGCCAGGTCGTCGACCCACCCGAAAAGCTGCGTGAAGTCGCCCAGGAACTCGCCGAAAAGATCGCAAAGAATTCGCCGGCGGCGATGCGCGCCACGAAGCGAGCGTTGTGGGGCGCACTCGAATACGGCCTCACGGATGCGTGCCGCGAAGGTGCGAAGCACCTGACGTCGATGTGGGGGCATCCGGATCAAAACGAGGGTCCTCTTGCCTTCGCGGACAAGCGAGACCCCGAATTGGGCTCCCGCTGGAGGCTGGTTCGTGAGTCTCGCGGAGCTGCTGGACGGATTGCCCGAGGTTGCGGTGCACACGCTGGGCGCCTCAGACGCCACGTGTCGCGCGATCAATTGGCAGCCAGCGCCGAACAACTCGGCACGCTGCTCGCCGACATCGGCCTGACGACGGGACAAGTCATCGCCGCGATGCTGCCCAACGACGCCACCACCATCGCCGCCCTGTTCGGCACGTGGCGCGCTGGTGGCGTGTACACGCCGCTGAATCCCAGGGCCGCCGATGCCGAGCTGGTGACCCAGCTGCAGACGCTGCGCCCCGCTGCCGTGATCACCACTCCCTCTTTGGCACAGAGGTTCTCATCGTTTGGTCTGCCGGTGATCACCGGCGACGCGCTGGCGTGGGTCGACTGCAAAATCGGCGGATCAGCCTAAGGACGTGCGGAACTACGACGACGATGTCGCGCTGCTGCAGTTCACTTCCGGCACCACGGGTCCGCCGAAGCCGGTACCACTTCGCCACAGCACGGTGCTCGATCTGATCGACCGGCTACTGGCGAAACTCCGCGGCGCAAAGCCTGCCGCCAAAACTTCAGACCAACCGAAGCGGTCCCCCATGCCGAACCTCGTGCCGTTGTCGCTATCCCTGTGGGCCGGCATCTATCAGGTCCTGTTCGCCTTTCGTGCCGGCTCCGGCGTCGTGCTCATGGACCGGTTCTCCTCCACGGATTTCGCTGCGCTGGTCAAGCGACACCAGTTGCGGTCCACCGTACTGCCGCCCGCCGCGCTGATCATGGTCCTGCACGACGATGCGGTCACCGACCTTTCGCCCCTGAAAATTGTGCGGTCGATCACCGCTCCCCTGTCACCCGTTCAGGCGGGCCGATTCCGGGACAAATTTAGCGTGATCGTGCTGAACTCCTACGGCCAAACTGAACTCGGCGGTGAAGTCGTAGGCTGGTCGGCCGCCGACGCCCGCGCAATGGGGCGAGACCAAATTCGGATCCGTCGGACGCCCACTGCCCGGGATCGACGTGACGATCGCCGACGACGAGGTGATGGTGCGCACGCCAACCACTTCCGCCCGAAAGATCGATCCGGCGTTTCTGGACCGGCTCACCGACGACGGCTGGTTTCACACCGGCGATCTCGGATGGTTCGACGATGACGGCTTCCTGTGGCTGGACGGCCGTGTATCGGACATGATCAATCGCGGCGGGCTCAAGGTGTTTCCAGGCACCGTCGAAGACGTATTGCTCAGCGCCGACGGTGTGCTTGAGGCCGCGGTGGTCGGAATTCCCGACGAGCGAGTTGGCGAAGTCCCATGGGCCTTCGTCGTGCGCGGCGGCAGGGAGCCGTCCGAGGATGGGTTGATCGCGTGGTGCCGCGAGCGCCTGACGCCCTACCGCGTACCCGTACGTGTGGTGTTCGTCGAGCAGCTACCGCGCAACGACGTCGGCAAGGTCGTCAAACGCGAACTCGCGGCCTTGGCCGACGCATGACCACAATCGTCCTGGGTGCAGCCGAAGCGCTTTCGGCAGCGCTGACCGATGGGGTCGGCAGCGCTGTCGTCATCGAGGGCATCGGCGCCACACTCGGTGTCACGGCAGCAGAATGGCCAGGTCTCGTTGACGACACGATGTGGCAAGCATTGCTCGCGCTCCAGACGGCACACTCGTCGATGGCGGCACAGGGCGGGCGAATTGTCCTGATCCTGCCGACGATCGGTACGGCCGGCGCAGCCGGGCTGACGGCTTATACGACCGCGACCGAAGGCATCCGCGCAATGGCCAAATCAGCCGCACGTCAATGGGGATCCGAAGGTATCGGGGTCAATATGATCGCTGCGCCTCTGCGGATATTTGCGCCGACCCTGGCAACATCCGACGCGCATCTGAACGCGGCGGCGGTCCAGGACGATAGAACGTTGATCCACTCCGTTGTCGCTACAGCGAAATACCTCCTCCGACAGGACATCACACATGTGGTGGGCGAAACCATCGTCGTCGACGGCGGCTCGGTGATGCTGCCGTGAGTCTCGACGGCCACACGGTCCTGGTGACAGGTTCGGGCGCCGGAGTCGGACGCGGTATCGCCATGGCCCTGGCGGCCGCGGGTGCGCATGTCCTCGTCGCCTCTCGGTCCGAGACGGGGCGCGACGTCGCCGACGAAATCACCGCGCGAGGGCAGCGGGCGACGTGGGTGCGCTGCGACGTCACCGCCCCTGAACAGGTCACCGACGCGGTGTCGGTCGCGCTCACAGAAACAGGACGACTTGATGCGGTCGTACACAACGCGACCAGCAACAGATCCAGCCAACCGCATCGCCTGGAGGAGGTCGACCGTCCGCTGTGGGAGGACCACTTCTCGGTATCTGTTGGTGGCGCGCAGCATTGCGCGGCCGCGGCATATGACACATTGAAAGAGCGTGGCGGCACCTTCCTGGTCATGACGTCGCCCGCGGGTATCGAAGGCAGCTCGACACTTCCGCTCTATGCGACGATGAAGGGCGCTCTCCGTGGTTTCGCCAAGAGCCTGGCCCGCGAATGGGCAACACACAGGATCACCGTCAATGTTGTCTCACCGCTGGCCTATTCGCCCGCAATGACTGCAGCGATCGAAGCTGAACCGGCGATGGAGGAACGCCTGGCGCGACGGATACCGTTGGGGCGAATTGGTGATCCCGAGCGCGACATCGGGTCCGCCGTCGTGTTTCTTGTCGGCCCGGGTGCCCGGTACATCACCGGGCAGACCCTGGGCGTGGACGGCGGCCACTTTATGAACCTCTGAGCCCAGTCACAAGAGGATACAATCGTTTGCTATCGTGAGAATCACCATTCTCACGCATTCGGAGGTTCTGGTGAGCGACGCGAAAGCAATCGAAGTGTGGGACGCCGACAACCACATGTACGAGACCATCGATGCCTACACGCGGTATCTGCCGAGAAGTACACCGAAGCGGTGAAGTTCGTCGACGTGAACGGCAGAACGAAACTGCAGATCCTCGGAGTCGTCACCGAGTGCATCCCGAACCCGACCTACGAGGTGATTCCCACCCCAGGCGCGTGGGCCGACTACTACCGCGGGGTCAACCCGGAGGGCAAGTCGCTGCGTGAGCTTGCCGAGCCGATTCGTTGCCCCGAGGAGTTCCGGCGCCCCGACCTGCGCCTCGCCTTGATGGACCGGCAGGGCGTCGAAGGTGCGGTCATGTTTCCCACGACGGCAGGCATGCTCGAAGAACGGACGAAGTCCGACACCGAACTCACGCACGCGGTCACGCACGCCTTCAATCGTTGGCTGCTCGACGACTGGACGTTCAATTACCAGAACCGTATCTTCGCGGTCCCGGCGATCTCGCTCAACGATCCCGCGAAAGGCGTCGAAGAGCTCGAGTGGTGCTTGGACAACGGGGCGAAGACGGTGCTGATCCGGCCTGCGCCGGTACCGCGGGACGACGGCACCTCGCGCTCAGCCGCACTGCCCGAATTCGACGACTTCTGGCGGCTGGTCGAGTCGTCGGGCATCTCGGTCCAGATGCATAACTCCGACGCCGGCTACGACCGTTATCTCTCAGACTGGGAAGGCGGCGACGAGTTCCAGGGCTTCCAGCTGACGAAGTTCCGCGGCTTCATCTACGAGGAGAGCCGCCACATCTTCGACACGCTGGCGGCGTTCATCGCACACGGAGTATTCGAACGGTTCCCCGGCTTGCGTGTCGGTGTCGTCGAGAACGGCGGGTCGTGGGCGAATCGTCTGATGGACGCGTTCGACCGGGTGTACCGCAAGAAGCCCCGGGACTTCGCGAGCACCCCTGTGATGTATTCCGCAGGCATGTGTGGGTCAACCCTTTTCATGAAGAGGACATGTCGCACCTCATCGAGGTGCTCGGCGCGGACCGCGTGATGTTCGGGTCGGACTACCCGCATCCGGAGGGCCTGGCCGAGCCCACGGATTTCGTGAAGGAACTCGCGAACCTGCCTGCGGACACCACGGCACGAGTGATGGGCGGCAATCTCAAGGAGCTCATCGGCGTCTAGCCGAGTTCGACGAAGCGATTCGGTCGGGTTTACCGACTCCCGAACCGGACCCGTAATTCCGTCTTGAGCACCTTGCCGGTGAGGTTGCGTGGCAGCGCATCAACGATTTCGAGCCGTTCTGGCGTCTTGTGCTTGCTGAGCCCTCGAGCCTGACAGTGGTCAGAGACCGACGACAAAGTCACCGCCGTGCCAGGGTGCGCGACGACGACGGCGCAGACGCGCTCCCCGGTTCGCTCATCGGGCACGCCGATGACGGCGACGTCGGCCACCGCCGGGTGGCCGGCCAGTACGCCCTCGATCTCCAGAGCCGAGATATTTTCGGCATTTCGGATGATCGCATCCTTGATTCGCCCGGTGACGATGACGTTGCCGTGGTCATCGACGCGGCCGAGATCGCCTGTGCGGAACCAGCCCTCGGCGTCGAACGCATGAGCATCCAGCGAATGGTCGACGTAACCCAGAAAGCACTGCGGCCCTTTGAGGCGAAGCTCCCCCTCCTCACCAATAGCGACCTCGCGCTCCGCTTCGTCGACAACCCGCACCGACACACCAGCCACCGGCGGACCGACGGTCCGATCGAGGATATCCGGTGCAGCGTCCGGCGTCTGCGACGTGGCGACCGGGAACTCGGTCAAACCCCAGGAATTCGCCGCCCCATTGACCGAAAACGTCTCGCGCAGTTGATGTCCCAACTCGGCCGTGATCGGTGCGCCGCCGCCAACGCACCCGCGGAGATCGGGAAAGAGCGGCTCGGGGCCGTGCGCGCGCTGTGCCGCCATATAGGCGACGAAGAACGGGGTCGCGCTGCCCAACAGCGTCGGGCGGTGCGCCGCGATGGCGACGGGGGTTTCAACGGGATCGAAGTTGTCGAACAGGACCAGCCGCATGCCGGTACGCAGACCCGCGGCGAGCATGGCCGCACCGCCGATGTGCGAAACGGGGAAGGCGATCGGGTTGACGTCGCTACTGGACGCCCCGACGATGCCGAGGACCCCCGCCGCGCCGGCGATGACCGAGCGGTCGCAGTGCCGCGCGCCTTTTGGTGCCGCGGTCGTCCCCGACGAATAGTAGATCCAGCGTGGGTCCTCGGCCCCGCGCGGCGGCGGAGGCAGCGCCGCCGGATCGCCGGCAGGCAGCCGAAGCCCCTCGGTGATCGGCGCGTCGTGGTCGATCACCACCACAGACATAGGCCGCTCATCGGCGAGCTTATGCGCGAGCCGGGTGTGGTCGAAGTTGCGCCACAATCCGGGCACGATGAGAACCTCGGTCGCGAGTTGCGTCGTCACAAAACGCACCTCGCTCTCGCGCCAGATCGGCAGCACCGGGTTCTGCACCGCGCCAAGACGCGTCAACGCCGCTAACACGACCATCGTCTCCAGCGTGGTCGGCAGTTGCCACGACACCACCGTGCCTGCGCCAATGCCCTGCTCCGCCAAGGCGGCGGCGCATGTCAGCGCGGAGTCATGCAATTGTGCGTTCGACAGGTTGCGACCATAGTCATCGGCGAGGACCACCCGATCGGGGTGCGCTTGAGCCGCGGTCTCGATCAGAGACCAGTAAGTGCGCGCGGCGGGAGGTGTCGTCACCGGGCCGGCAAGTGCAGTCGGCGCTTGGCAAGGATATTGCGCATCATCTCGGAGCTGCCACCCGATATCGTGTAGGCGCGCGACCACAGCCAGCATTCACGTAACCGCTGTTTAGCCTGCTGCACCTCACCGGTCGCGACTCCAACCACCGTCGCCGAGGCCGCCAGCTCCGCGCCATAGGCCGCGACTCGGTGATAGGTCTCGGCAAAGCTCAACTTGGCGATCGAGCCGTCACCCGGTTGTTCGTCGCCCGACGTCAGCCGCTCGACGTGATCGTCGATGAACGCTTTGGCCACTTCCACCTCAACGGCCAGCTCGGCCACCTGCTGGCGGATGTCGCTGGACTCCAAGGCGGGCGTACCGTCGATATTCGCTTGGCGGGCCACGGTGACAAGATCATCGATCAGCAGTTCCAACAGGATGACGTTACCGCCGATGCCGAAACGTTCAAAGTCCAAGCCCGCCATGATGATCGACCAGCCTTGACCCACCTCGCCGATCAAGTTCTCGGCGCCGAGCCGGACCCCGGTGAGGAAGACCTCGTTGACCTCGATCGCATCACCGATCGTGCGGATCGGGCGAACGTCGACGCCGTCCGCGGCGAGCGGCACCGTGAATACCGAAAGGCCGTGGTGGCGCGACGACGTCGGGTCGGTGCGGATCAGGGCAAGGCCCATGTCGGCCCAGTGGCCGTCGGTAATCCAGGTCTTCTGCCCGTCGAGGAGCCAGCTGCCGTCGTCTTGCTGCGTACCGCGGCTGCGCACAGCGGCGATATCGCTGCCGGCGTCGGGCTCGCTGAGCAGCTGGCACCAGACGTGCTCACTGCGCCGAATCGGTGGCAGCAGCGTTCGCTTCTGCTCGTCGGATCCGAAGTGCAACAAGACGTGCGCGGCCAGGTTGACTTGGTCGACGGGGCGTGGTGCGCGGGCACGCAGAATCTCTTCGCTCACGATGCGGTCGTACAACGGGTGGTGATCGCCGCTTCCGCCGTATTCGACCGGCCAGTCCGCACCGACGAACCCGGCGTCGAACAATCCGGCAAACCATCTGCGCAGCAAGGCTTCCTGTTCGGCGGTCTCGGGCGCCCGGTGTCCCTCGCGGGCTTCGATTGCCGGTGCGTGTTCGGCGATGTGTGCCCTTACCCGGTTCCTGAATTCGGTCAGTTGCGCCTCACCGGGTCGGGCACCGAAAGCGTTCACCAACCGGATACCTCCGCCAGTAGCGCCCGACTCGACCGCGCCGTGCCCAGCAGATGACCGTTGGTGAAGACCCGACGCAGTTCGTAGTGCAATGGATACTCCCAGGTGAACCCGATGCCACCGGACAGTTGCATGCACTCGTCCACGGCGGCTGTGGCTTTCGCAGTTACGAACGCGTGTGCCGCTGCGGTGAGCACGGCCGCTCTTTCGTCGGCGGCGGCAATGGCGCGGGCCGCCTTCATGATGACAGCGCGCGCTTTTACCTCGAAGACCAGGAGCTCGACGAGCCGATGCTGAATCGCTTGAAAGCTCGCGATCGGCGCCCCGAACGCCACGCGGTCCCGCAGGTATGCCGTCAGCCGTTCAAGCGTCATCGAAACAGCGCCAATTGAATCGGCGCAAACGAGCAAACGGGCCATAGCGATCAGCTGTTCTGCCCGTTCGGGCGATCCGATCAGGGCGCTAGGTGTGTCTGCCAGGTCGATACGCCATACCGTTCTGGTCACGTCCAGCAGATCACCGTCCAGTGTCAACCGCGCCGTGTCCAGGTCGCGAAGCAAGTGAATTCCATTGCTTCCCAAGAGAAGAACAATATTCACGTCATCACCGCGGATCACCCGTGCTGCGTCGCCGAGGACAGCGAAGCCGGCCGTCGTAGTGCCGGCGAGCAACCCGGGCAGCAACTGTTCTCTGACCTCGTCGGGCGCCGAGGCAAGCGCCGCGGCGGCCATCGTGGTTCCGAACCACGCCGACCCGTCCTGCGCTCGGCCCAATTCCTCGGCCACGACGCACGTTTCGACCGGACGCCAGCCGGCGCCGCCAATCACCTCATCGACGAGTAGCCCGGTCCAGTCCATCGCCGCAAGGTCCTTGACTGATCCCTTTTCACTCCGTTCAGCCAGAAACTCCCGCGCCGACGCTCTCAGCACTTCGAGGTCGATGTCGGCTGAGTCCTCGTCAGCCATGCCGCTGTCAGCTCCGGGATAGCATCTGGTCGGCGTTGTCCCGCATGATCCGCCTCTTGACGGCATCGTCGAGGGGGTCGAGCAGTTTGATGAAGTCGGCGGGCTCGGCCAGCCCTTCAGCGTGCGGATAGTCGGAGCCCATTACCAGGCAGTCGTCGTATCCCAAGCCTGCGACGATGGCGGGGATGTCGTCCTCGGGGTATGGCACGACACGGACATGACGGCGGAAGATCGCCGACGGCCGCTCCGTTAGCTTGCCGCCGATCCACGGACCGTTGCGGCCCATGCCACGGCTCTTGTCCATATGTCTGACGAAGAACGGCACCCATTCCGCCCCGTGCTCGGCGACAAGGACGTTCAGGGCCGGGAAGCGACCGAAGAGGTTGTCGAAGATGAGGGCGGACAACGTCTCCTCGATCGGCCGCTGGCCGTAGATGTTCATCCACTGCCACGCCGACATGTGCCAAGACGCGGGGTCGGAGTTCTGTCCCCAGGCGGGCGAGATGGCATTGAAGTACCAGAACGGCATGATGTGGAACACCAGGATGCACCCGGCCTCCTGCAAGCGGGCGTAAATGGGGTCGAAGTACGGGTCGCCCGGTGATCGACCGTAAGCCGGCCCGGTGGGCAGCAGCACGAATTTCGCACCCTGCGCGATGATCGCCTCCGTCTCTGCGATCGCCGACTCCAAGTCGCGCAGCGACATCAGCGCCGTGGCGAAAATCTTGTCGTCGTAGTTGAAACCCCACTCTTCGTCAAACCATCGGTTGAACGAGCGCAGATTGGCATACAGCGCCGCTGTGTCATCGACGTAGTGTTCGGCGGCCAGGGCCATACCGCTTGGGTAAATGACCATACGCTCGATGTTCTGGTCCGCCATGACGACGAGGCGTGCGGCGCGCTCGACGAATTCCGGTTGCATGGGTTGCGGCTCGTACGACTCCTCAGGGTTGCCCGATCCCATCTGCTTGAGCATCTCCTTGAGCGAGCCAGGCCGGTAAGCGACGTCAAGTCCCAGGCCCCCTTCGCTGTTGAAGGTGGCGACGCGATGCCCGGCAAGGATCACCTCGACGCCATCCGCCCCGCGCACGGTGGTGATCGCCCGGTCTCGAAATTCTTCGGGCAGATAACGGGTGAACGCGTCGCGCGTCTCGTAGCAGTGGGTGTCGCAGTCAAAGATGCCGTAATCGAGTTTCGTCGTCACTGCGTCGCTCCTTTAAGCGAGAATGCTTATTCTCTATTTTCAAAAAACATACTATCCTGATCCGGCAGTGGCTATACCGGGGCGGGATGGCCAGGGCGTCGTGGTTGGCGGCGCCGGCTCGGCCGCGACCGCGCAGAGGAAGACATGACCCAATTAAAGCCACTGAGGGACAACGCAATCGGTGGACATCAATGAGCCTTAAGATTGCTGCCCTGGTTAATCGGGGTGCCGATGGCCTCGTCCGGGTCTTGGAGGCCGTGCGTGCCGACGAGTGAAGTCGACGACCTGCGCGGTGTCGTGCGCGACTACCTGGCGGCGAGGTCGCCCAGCGAGACGGTACGCAAGCTGATGGCGACGGACACCGGCTACGACCAGGCGTCCTGGCGCCAGATGGCCGGCGAGTTGGGCCTGCATGGCATCGCCGTTCCCGAGCGGTGGGGTGGTGCGGGCGCCGGTGCAGCCGAACTGGCGGTGGTCTTTGAGGAAATGGGGCGCGCGCTGTTGTGCTCCCCGTTTTTCGCCACCGTGGCGCTGGCGACACAGGCCATCCTCGCCAGCGGCGACGACGCGGCGGCGGAACAGTTCATCCCTGGCTTCGTCGACGGCTCCTCCACCGCGACGCTGATCCTCAACGGCCGACTCGACGCATGGGACCCCGCGGCGGTGACATTGAGGGCTGACCGCGACGGCACCGTCTATCGGATCTGCGGGGAGGCGCCACTCGTGATCGACGGCCACACCGCGGACGTCGTGCTGGTGGCGGCCAGATCGGACGCCGGCATCTCGTTGCTAGCGGTACGCACCAAGTCAGAGGGGATTCGCCGCACGCCGCTGGCGGGACTCGACCGCACCCGCAAGGTGGCCCGGGTGGAGTTCGACGGCGCACAAGCAGAGCTGATCGGAACGGACGGAGGTGCGGCGAACTTCTTGGCGCGCACCTCGGACCTCGCGATCATCGCGCTTGCGGCCGAACAGGTCGGCGCGGCGCAACGCTGCCTCGACATGGCCGTCGACTACGCCAAGCAACGGATTCAGTTCGGTCGGCCAATCGGCAGCTTCCAAGCGATCAAACATCGGTGCGCGGACATGTTGGTTCAGCTGGAGGGCGCGCGTTCGGCCCAGTCGCATGCCGCCGACGTGGCCGGCACCGACGAGCTGCCCATCACTGCATCGGTCGCCAAAATGGTGTGTTCGGAAGCCTTTCTCCAGATTGCGCTCGACAACATGCGCATCCACGGCGGCATCGGGTTCACCTGGGAACACGATGCTCACCTGTTCGTCCGGCGCGCCAAAGCCTCCCAGCTGATCTTCGGCGACCCCGACTACCACGCCCAACGTCTGGCCATGCTGGTCTCCGGAGTGAAAGGACCCCTGTGACCGTTTCGTTCTCCCTCGAATTGCCCACCCAACGTGTCGAGGCGGTAGACGAGTTCGTAACCGCCGAAGCCATCGCCGACATCGCACGGGTGGCCGAGTCAAGCGGATTCGCCGCAGTCCACGTCACCGATCACCCCGCACCCGACGCGAAGTGGCTGGACCATGGCGGCCATCACGCCCTTGATCCGTTCGTCGCGTTGGCGTTCGCCGCGGCCGCAACCACCCAGGTAAAGCTGCTGACCAATGTCTACATCGCCGCTTACCGCAACCCGTTTCTCGGCGCCAAATCGATTCAAAGCCTCGCCGCGCTGTCGAAGGGGCGGCTCATCCTCGGTACCGCAGCGGGATACCTCAAGCCCGAATTCAAAGCCCTCGGAATCGATTTCGATAACCGCGGCGCTCTGCTCGACGAGGCACTGGACGTGTTGGACAAGGTGCTCACCGGCGAGGACATCGTCTACGAAGGGACGTCGTTCGCCGCCCGCGGTGTTCGGCTGCGCCCACTGCCGGCGACCGCGCCGCCGGTGTGGGTCGGTGGCAACAGCAAGCCGGCGGTACGCCGGGCGGTATCGCGCGCTCAGGGTTGGGCGCCGTTCAACACGTTCGGTTACGCCGCCGCGTCGCGCACCGCGGAGATCTCGTCGATCGACGAGCTGGAGGTCGCCATCGACTGGGCCAAGCAGTACGCGGCCGAGATCGGCCGCACCGCACCGCTGGATATCTGTTTTTCTGCGGGAAACCTGTTGGATGACAGCAGATCGGCCGACGAGCGTCACGCGACTATCACACGACTCGCGGCGGCCGGGGTTACCTGGCTGACCATTGCGCCGCCCGGCGGCAGCCGGGCCGAAGTCATCGACCGTGCCAGCGCCTTCGCCGAGGAGTTCATCACGGCATGATGGGCCTCAGGCCATCAGGCTGTCGGCCGCAAACGCGTCCACAGTGATCCGCCGATGGGTGAACACCCATCGGCCCTCCACGGGGACCAGAACGTCGCGGTAGCGACCCCAGTGGTCGAGGCCGACGTCGGTGTGAACGGCGAAGTAGCTGCTGACCTCAGCCCGATCGCGGGCCACCGACCCGAACCGGATGCTGGACACGTGGTGCCGGACGTGAGTAGGTGCCCGCCGCGGCGGTTGACCCGGCCGGGTCACCGCGGCGGCCAGACCCGCTTCGATTTCGGCTCGTCCCGTCAGTGGTTCGGCGCCTCCGGTGAATTCAAGCACGCCCTCGTCGCCGAAGCATGCGGCCAGCGCGTGGAGATCGAATCGATCCGTCGCCGCCGTGTAGTCGGCCAACGTCTGTCGCACCGACTCCCGCACCACAAGCTCCCATGCCTCCATCGGGCCTCCTCATGAAAATCGGTTGCCGACACACGATAACGTTTATTCTCATGCCCCCGCCAAGCCTGCATGAACTGCTCGACCCCGCCACCACCGCGCTGGTCACCCAGGAGTGTCAGGGCGGGGTGATAGGACCGCAGGCCGGTCTGCCAATGCTTGCCGAAGAGGCCCGCCGCGAGGCGATTCCCAACATCGCCAAGTTGCTCGACGCCGCCAGGATTGCCGGGGTTGCGGTCGTGCATTGCCTCATCGAGAAGCGCCCTGACAATCGTGGCTCCAACACCAACGCCCGGCTTTTCATGGCCGGGAAGTCATTCGCCGCCGACTTGACTCCCGGCGGTCCCGGTGCTTCGGTGCTGCCCGAGCTCGGCCCGGTACCCAGCGACCTGGTGCTCACCCGAACCCATGGCGTCGGACCCATGACCGGCACCGATCTCGACGCCGTGCTGAGGAATATGAACGTCAAGACCATTGTGGGAGTGGGTGTTTCGGTAAACATCGCTATTCAGAACTTCGTGATGGACGCGGTGAATCGCAGTTATCAGTTCGTGTTGCCTCGCGACGCGGTGAGCGGGTATCCGCGGGAGTACGCCGATTCGATCATCGACAACACGTTGGCATTGCTCAGCACGGTCACCACCACCGATGCCGTGGTCGACGCTTGGAGGGGGCTCCGCGCATCCTGACCCGATCTGGATGTCGCGGTACGATGATGATAACGTCGTTCTCACATTGCGTAAATGGTCATATTCGCTGCGCAGGAGGAAAAAGTCCTATGTCTTCCCGTTCATTGCCGTATCCGGTTTTCGACATCGACAACCACATGTACGAGACGACGGACGCGCTCACCAAGTACCTGCCGAAGGAGCATCGCGGAAAAGTCGGTTACGTCGAGGTCAACGGCCGGCCCAAGCTCGTCGTCAAGGACCACATCAGCCACATGATCCCCAACCCGACCTTCGCGCGGGTCGCCAGGCCGGGCAGCGCCGAGGACTACTTCCTCGGCAACAATCCCGAAGGCCTCAACTTCCGCGAATTCATCGGTGAGGCAATGGATGTCATCCCCGCCTACCAGGCCCCCGCACCACGGCTGGAGCTGATGGACGAGCTGGGCATCGACCAGTGCGTGATGTACCCGACCCTGGCCAGCCTGATCGAGGAACGAACGACCGACGACGTCATCCTCACCCACGCGATCATCCACGCGCTCAACGAGTGGATGCACGAACACTGGACGTTCAACTATCACGAGCGGATCTTCCCGACCCCGGTCATCTGTCTGCCGTTGGTCGATGAAGCCATCAGGGAATTTCACTGGGGCCTTGAGCGCGGCATGAAAACGTTCCTGGTCCGGCCCGCCCCGGTGCCCAGCCGCTTCGGTGGTTCACGATCCATGGGCCTGCCCGAGTTCGACCCGTTCTGGGAAGAGGTCGTCAAAGCCGGCATGCCGGTCACCATGCATGCGTCGGACAGCGGCTACCAGAAGCACCTCATGGAATGGGAAGGCGGCGACGAGTACCTGTCCTTCAAGCCGAGCGCGCTGCGCGAGGTCGTCATGGGTCACCGCGCCATCGAGGACACGCTGGCCGCGATGATCTGCCACGGCGCGCTATCGCGCTTCCCGGATCTGAAGATCCTTTGCGTCGAGAACGGCAGCGGTTGGGTGCGTAATCTGCTCGAGCAACTCAACACCGCGTACAAGATCATGCCGAAGGAGTTTGACGAGCATCCCGTCGAGGTGTTCAAGCGCAATATCTACATCCATCCGTTCCTCGAGGACGACGTCAAGGGAATCGTCGACATCATGGGCGAGGACCACGTGATGTTCGGATCCGATTTCCCGCACCCCGAGGGCATTGGTGATCCGCTGAGCTTCGTCGACCGGCTGGACGGCATCTCGGAATCGGCTAAGGCGAAGATCATGGGCGGCAACGCGATTGAGCAGTTGCGGCTCAAGGTCGCGGCGTGACCGAAGCGCCTACGTCCCCGAAGGTGTATGACGGGATCGCCGGCTTCGAGGCGCATATCGGCGAACACCTCGGCTACAGCGACTGGCTTCGGGTCACGCAGAAGGAAATCGATCTGTTCGCCGAGGCAACTGGTGACCGTCAGTGGATCCACGTCGACCGGGAGAAGGCGGCCAAAGGCCCCCACGGCAAAACCATCGCACACGGCTATTTGACATTGTCACTGGTTCCCATTCTGGTGAAGCAGATTTACCAGGTGACGGGTTTATCGATGCAGGTGAACTACGGCGTAGACAAGCTGCGGTTCCCCGCGCCGGTACCCGTCGACTCCCGCATCCGGGCGGGCGCCGAGCTACTCAAGGTGGAGCGCAACGACACGGGCGGCCGGGCCACTGTGCGCGTCACCGTCGAAGTCGAGGGAAACGACCGGCCGGCGTGTGTTGTCGACACGATCGCCGCAATGGTCGACGCCTGAAGCTACGCATTCAGTATGCGTTCGCCGATGACTCGCTGCTCACGCAGTGCGGCAATCTCGTCGTCGGAAAGCCCAAGCGCTCCCAGCACCTCGGCGTTGTGCTGACCCAGTGTCGGCGACGCGGACAGGTGGTGGTGTGCGGGGCCCGGCGAAATGCGAAACGGCCAGCCGGGAAAACGGTGCCGCCCGGTGATCGAATGGTCGAGATCCTGATAGAAGCCGCGCACTTCGAGCTGCTCTACGTCATACATCCGATCGGCCGCAAGCAGCCGCTCGGCGGGCACTCCGCGCTGGCCGAGCATGGCGACGAGCTCGTCCACCGCCTGCCCGCACGTCCAATTCGCCAGGATCTCGTCGAATTCGTCATGATTCTGCCGGCGAGCCTCTGACGTCGCAAACCTCGGATCGTCAGCTAGGTCTTCGCGATCCATGGCTGCCACAACGGCCAGCCAGTCGGCGTCATCGCGCACCGAGATCGCCGCCCACTCGTCCACCGTGCTGGTCGGATAAACGCCCTGAGCGTATTCGCGGTGGCGGTTTCCCTCGCGCGGTCGCACCGTTCCCGTCAACGAGTACTCGATGACAGGCTCGGCAGTCACCGCCGCGCCGACCTCGATCTGCGCGACCTCGATGAGCTGACCGTCACCAGCAGACCGCCTGTGCTCGAGCGCAGCGAGCAGCGCGATGCATGCGTGCACGCCGGCGATCGGGTCGGCCGGCCCTTGCAGATTGCACGGCGGACCGTCCGCGTAACCGGTCGCGGCCGACATACCCGAGACCTGTTCGATGTTCAGGGCCCAGCCGACATAGTCGCGCCACGGCCCCGCCAACCCGAATCCGGGCATCCGCACCATGATCACGCTTGGATTGATGTTCACAATGGAGTCGTAGTCAAGCCCGAACTGCTCAACGACGCGCGGCGAGAAGTTCTCCACCACAACGTCGGCCTCGGCGACCAGCCGCAGGGCCAGCTCGCGGCCGGCGGCAGAGGTAAGATCCAGCGTGATGTCGCGTTTGTTGAGATTCGTTCCCTGCCATAGCGGCCCGCGCTCGTACCAGTCGTCGCCCTCGCGCAGCAACGAGCCCGAGTAGCGGTGGCCATCGGGGCGTTGAATCGATTCGACTTTGATCACGTCGGCCCCGAACGCGCCGAGGTAGCACGTCAGATATGCCCCCGCCCAGAAGGTACTCAGGTCGAACACCTTCAGCCCGGCGAACGGCAAAGACACGTCGGGGACATCGCTCTCCTGGCGGGTTGTGGCGCGCTCGCCCCACGCGGCCGGGCTATCCGTTCGGATCGCGGGAGCAGGCAATGGCGGCGGAACCGGTGTTTTCGAAAACCGGAACGGCGCTCCCGGCCTGACGAATCGTCGTGCGCCGGCGGTCGAGTCGATAAAAAATCCACGCTCGGCGTATTGCGGACAGCTCAGGATGGTGTTGCCGTCGGTGATGGGGGCCGCGGGTATTCGCATGGCCTGGCTCAGTTCGATCAGGTCGGCGACGGATATCGCATCGAGAAAGGGCTGGGCCTTAGCGAAGAACTCGTCGCGCTCGGGGCCGCCGAGCATGATCGCGAGTTGATGCTCGCCGAACTCTGGCAACCCGACCATCGCACACACGTCGAGCCAATGCTGGCCCGTCAGGCAGTTGATCCCAATCCATCCGTCCGCGGCACGCACGATACCCAGCATCGGTGCAGCCTTGGAATTAGTCGGCAAATTAAGGCTTTTCAGGCGCGCAGCCATCAGCATGGGATAGGGCAAAGTCGACAGCAGCGACTCAAACATCGAGACGTCCACCTCAACCGGTCGATTCGTTCCAGCTGCGGCGACTCGCAGTGCCGTCAGCGCGCCGAGGGCCGCGTACGAGCCTGCGATGTATTCCGGGATCCGCGCACCGGCCTGCACCGGTGCCCGGCCGGGCTCACGCACGTTGACCCACCCCGCCGCCGCCTGCAAGGTCAGCGGAGTCGTCGCCCGATCGCGCAGCGGGCCCTCCTGACCGAAGCTCGAGATGCGGACTACGACTATATTCGGCTTGATGCGCGCAAGGGCGTCCGTGTCCAGGCCCCAGTCCCAGCGCTCGGACGCGCCCGGCGAAAGGTCTTCGACAAGCAAATCCGCACCTGCGATCATGTCGCGGGCGGCCGCGAGCTCGCCGTCACGCGCGAGATCAAGTGTGGTGCCGCGCTTTCCGGCGTTCAAATACTCGAACAGTCCACTATGCGGACCCCATCGGCGCAGCGGATCACCCGAAGGTGGCTCGATCTTGACGACGTCAGCGCCTAGATCGACAAGCAGCTTCCCACAGTAAGGGCCGGCGATCTCGGAGGCCAGCTCGACTACCCGCAAACCCGCCAGCGGCCGGCTCACGCGGGTATCCCAATAGCTTTCGGCTCCATGTACGCCCGCAACCCCATTACCCCGCCCTCCCGACCGATGCCGCTTTGCTTGAAGCCCCCGAACGGCGCGTCTCCGGGGATCGTGCCATTGATCGAAACCTGTCCGGTCCTGACCCGTCGGGCGATAGCGACCGCGCGGTCGACGTCGCTCCCCCACACCGCGCCACCCAGTCCATACGGCGAGTTATTGGCGATGGCCACCGCGTCGTCGTCATCGCGGTACCGCAACACCGTCAGCACGGGACCGAACACCTCCTCCTGCGCGATATACGAATCGGCCGACGCATCGGTGAGTATCGTTGGCTCGAAATAGAAGCCGCTGTTCAGATCCTTCGGGCGAGCTCCCCCAGCCACCACGGTTGCACCCTCAGCTTCAGCGCGTTTTACGAACCCCTCGACGCGGTCGAGGTGCTCACGGCTGATCAACGGTCCCATGGTGACCGCCGGATCGGCGGGATCGCCGATCACAACACCGCGTGCCAGCTCAGCGAGTCGGGCGACCACGTCGTCGTAGATCGCATCGGGCAGCAGCAGCCTGCTATTCAGGATGCAGGCCTGACCAGCATGCATCGTGCATCCCTCGAACAGCAGCCGCTCCAACAATTCACCGCTGACGTCGACGTCGGGCAGCAGTATCGTCGCCGACTTGCCTCCACACTCGAGCAAGACGCGCTTCATCGTGGTCGCTGCGCCCGCCATCACATCGCGGCCCACAGCCGAGCTACCGGTAAAGCTGACCATGTCCACCCTGGGATCCAGCGTCAAGCTCCTGCTGGCCTCGACGCTGGTCGGTGTGACCACGTTGACCACACCGGCCGGAATATCCGTGTCCTCGTCGATGATTCGCGCCAGGGCTAGCCCAGCCAGCGGTGTCAGCGGCGATGGTTTGAGCACGAGCGTATTTCCTGCCGATAGCGCCGCGCCCAGTTTCATGACGTTGAGGGTGTGCGGGAAGTTCCACGGCGTCACGGCTGCCACCACACCGAGGGGTTCGTAGCGCAACAGCGTGGTGCCCGCCGCACCCCACGCGTCCATCGGTGCCTCGGCGGGTTCCGTGGCGAGCTCGGCGGCATGACCAACCATGAATGCCGGGCCGTCGACGTGAATTAGCCGCTCATTTGCCGTACAGCCCCAATCGGCCTGCGCGAGGGCGTAGACCTCGTCGCCCCTGGCCATTAGGGCATCGCTCAGCTGTTGCAGGCATCGGGCTCGCTCCGCCGGCTCGGCCGTGCGCCACGGCCCCGTGTCGAAGGCGGCCCGCGCCGCTGCGACCGCCTGCTGAACCTGACCCACGCTCGCATCTGGTGCCGTCCCGATCACCGTCTCGGTGGCGGGGTTGACGACGTCGTAACGCCCGCTGTCTGGGTCGGTCCATTGGCCGTCGATGTAGTGCCCGTAACTGTCGAGGAGGGAACGAGACCCAGCCATCGCCTGCCTGCCTTCCTGGCTTGCTTGATCATGGCGCGGCCCGAACGACGCCAATCCGAGAACTTACATATTCAGACTGTGTGTACACCGGCTACGACAGCGACGTCAACGGGCAATCAACCATAATTTAGCCACTCAGGCCGTGATTGACAGATGTGTCGAACCTACGGTAGACACCATGGAAACGGACATTCTTGCCATATCTGTCCGAGAGGCTCTCAACGTCGAGGAAGGCATCCTGTGCCGACTACTACTGTTCCCTTGCACTCGCCGGACTTCTACGCTGGCGACCCATACCCCGCCTACCGGGAACTTCGCAACACCACGCCCATCGTGTGGAACGACGTCACGAACTTCTGGGCTTTACTGAAATACGAGGACATTCGCTTCGTTTCGGGTCACCCACTCACGTTTACGTCGACCAAGGGCATCACCATCCCAGACCCCGCCCAGCCTGAACCGGTTCAGGAAGGCAACTTGATCTTCACCGACCCCCCGCGCCACCGGCAGCTTCGTAAACTCATCAATTCAGGCTTCACACGCCGCCAGGTGACGTTGCTGGAGCCTAAGGTCCGCGAGATCGTGCGCGGCATCGTGGACAACATCGATCCGTCGAAGACCCAGCAGTTTGCCGAGGACATTGCGTCGCCCCTTCCGACCCGCATGATCGCGGAGATGCTGGGTGCCCCGGCAGAGGATTGGGAAAAGTTCAGGACGTGGTCCGATGCGGCGGTGGGCACCGCTGATCCCGACATCGAGATGGATCACCTTGTCGCGCTTGGCGAGCTCTACGAGTACTTCACCAAGCTCATTGCAGCGCGCCGTTCTGGCGAGGTCACTGGGCAGGACGACTTGTTGAGCATCCTGGCCGCGGCCGAGGTCGACGGCCAACAACTCAGCGACGCGGATCTGCTCAACTTCTCCTTCTTGCTGTTGGTCGCCGGGAATGAGACCACCCGCAACCTCATCGCATTGGGCACGCTGGCACTACTTGACCACCCCGACCAGTTCGCGCTCCTTCGATCGGATCCCTCGCTACTGCCCTGCGCCGTCGAGGAGATGCTGCGATACACCAGCCCCGTCACCCACATGGCGCGCCACGCCACCGAGGACGTGGAAATTCGCGGCCAGCAGATCAAAGCCGGCGACACCTTGGTCATGCTCTACGGCGCCGCCAACCGCGACGAAGATATTTTCGGACCCACCTGCGAGCAATTCGATATCACCCGTAACCCCAACCCCCACATCGCATTCGGGGCGGGCGAGCATGCCTGCCTCGGCGCACAGCTGGCCCGGCTGGAAGCCCGGGTGTTCTTTGAAGTGCTCTTGGGGACGTATCCGACGATCGAACTGACCGGCGACGTGACGAGACTCCGCGCCACCATGACGCCCGGCGTCAAACACATGCTGGTACGCCTGGGAACGAGCAGCTGATGGACTTCGACTACACCCCTGAGCAGGAACAGCTCCGAAAGGACTATCGAACTCGCCTTGAGGCGGTCATGACGCCGGAACGGCGCGCCGCTGTTGCCATCCCCACCGAAGGGGGCGCCGCAATGACCGAATGCAGGCGCGCTCTCGGCGATGCCGGGCTGCTCGGCGTCTCGTGGCCGATTGAATACGGTGGAGCCGGATTGACCGCATTGGAGCAATACATCTTCTCGGAAGAAGCGCGGCGCGTGAACGCACCGCTGCCGTTTGTGACTCTCAACACCGTGGGTCCCACCCTCATCGAGTACGGCACCGAAGAACAGAAGAATAAGTTCCTCCCCGCAATCCTCAAGGGGGACATCGACTTTGCAATCGGCTATTCGGAGCCAGGCGCGGGGAGCGACCTGGCGTCGCTGCGTACCACGGCGGTACGCGACGGCGACGAGTTCGTGATCAACGGTTCGAAGATGTTCACCAGCGGCGCCGAGTTCGCCGACTACATCTGGTTGGCGGCGCGCACTGATCCCAACGCCAAGAAGCACAAGGGAATCACCGTGTTCATGGTGCCGACCGACTCGCCGGGGTTCTCCTGGAAGCCGTTGCACACTATGCCGGGCGTGTCCACCTACTACACGTTCTACGACGACATCCGGGTTCCGGAGAGCGCTATCGTGCTCGGCGAGAACCAGGGCTGGACGCTGGTAACGAACCAGCTGAACCTGGAACGCGCCGCCCTCGGCAATCTCGGTGCCCTGGAGCCCCTATTCGGCAAGACGCTCAAATGGGCGTCTACCACACCGCTCGACGACGGCATGGTCATCGACCAGCCGTGGGTACAGCAGGTGCTGGCCCGGGTGGAAGCACAGGTCGCCGCCTACCAACTGCTCAACCTGCGGGTGAACGCGACGATGAGTTCTGGTGCACTCGGGATGGGCGCGGCTTCCGCGGCAAAGGTATTCGGTACCGAGCTCACCCAACAGGTCGCCCGCGAACTGCTCGAAGTCGTCGGGCAGGCCGGTGTGCGCAAGGACTCGGCAGCGCCACTGAAGGGCGAGTTGGAGAGCGCCTACCGGATGGCGGTCATCAACACATTCGGCGGCGGAGCCAACGAGCTCCAACGCGACATCATCGCTATGGCCGGTCTCGGGATGCCGCGTGCACCCCGTGACATGCGGGCCAGCACCTCTTGAAAGGAAGGTCCACCGTGACCGACACAACGAAGGACGAACTGCGCGAGCGCCTCGATGCGCTCATCGGCGAGCCCATCAGTTCCGGGCAACCTATCAAGGCACCAGATCCCGTGAATGCAGCGATGATTCGGCATTGGGCGTATGCGCTAGACGACATGAACCCGGCGTATCTGGACCCCGAGTTCGCGGCGTCTTCACGCTACGGCGGCCTCGTCTCACCCCCCGTCATGCTGCAATCGTGGACGATGGCGCCGCCCAAGCTCGTCGGCATCCACGAACGCGGCGGAGTTCCGGTCGTGCTAAAGGAGAACCCGCTGCAGTTCCTCACCGACGCCGGATATACCGGCACCGTCGCCACCAACTCTGAGTTCGAGATCGAGCGATATCCGCGGGTCGGTGACGACATCACCGCCGAGACGGTATTCGAGACGATCTCCGACGAAAAGAAGACGGCAATGGGTAACGGCTACTTCGTCACCTGGATCACGACCTACCGCGACCAGAACGGTGACGTGATCGGCCGCCAGCGGTTCCGCACGCTGCGATTCAAGACAGGAAGCTGATGGCCACCCGACTTGCCCCGTCGATCAGCCCGGACACCGAGTTCTTTTGGTCGGGTCTCAAGGAGCACAAGCTGCTGATTCAGCGGTGTACGGACTGCCAGACGTTGCGGGTGCCGCCTCGCCCGATGTGCGGGAACTGCCAATCCCTCAACTGGGATTCCGTCGAATCGAGCGGGCGCGGCACTGTTTACAGCTTCGTGATGCCGCAGTACCCGCCGCTGCCCTTCCTGCAGTACCCGTATGTGGTGGCGCTCGTCGAACTCGACGAAGGCGTGCGCATCGTGTCGAATCTGTGCGACATCGAACCTTCCGCCATCGAAGTCGGGCTGCCCGTCGAGGTCTTCTACGAGAAGTTCGAAGCAATCCCCAGCGGCGACGAGCTGGTGCTGCACCAGTTCCGGCCCGCGAGCTGAGAAGCGAGGCATCACGCGAGTATGGACTTTTCATTCTCCGAAGAACAAGAAACCGTCGGCAAGGTGGCCCGGCAGCTGTTCGAGCACCGTGCCACCACCGAACATCTGACCAACCTGGAATCGGGCCTGGATACCGGCGGGGTTCGCTACGACCAGGCGCTGTGGCGCGAACTGGCGTCGTCGGATTTGCTGGGCATCGCTCTGCCGGAGTCCGTCGGCGGCAGCGGCGGCGGCTTCCTCGACCTCGGCGTGCTGCTCGCCGAGGTCGGCTGGAGCGTTGCACCGGTGCCCGTCTACCCGACATTGGTGCTGGGCGCGGATACGATTGCGCGCCACGGCGACCCGGCTATTCAGCAGCGGTACCTGCCGAAGGTGGCAGAAGGCACCGCGATCCTGACCGCCGCACTCGCCGAACCGGGCAACTCCGACCCGACCGAGCCACGCACGACCGCACGCGCGGAGGGCGAAGGCTGGGTCCTCGACGGCAGCAAGGAACTCGTGCCCGCGGCGCAACTTGCCGACGCCATCGTGGTGTCGGCTCACGCCGCCGACGGCCCGGGCCTGTTCGTCATCGAGACGGCAACCGACGGCGTCACCGTCGCGCCCGCGAGCACCACCAACGGAGAGCCCTTCGCCGACGTCGAACTAGCCGGCGCGGTAGGTCACCGGCTCACCGAGGCCGGCGGCGCGGACGCGGTCGGCTCGCTGTACACCAGGGCGCTGGTCGGTCTGTGTGCGATGCAGGTCGGCGTGACCGAACGCGCACTGAAAGTCGCGGCTTCCTACACCAGCGAACGCGAGCAGTTCGGCAGGCCGATCGGCTCATTCCAGGCCGTGCAGCAGCGGTTAGCCGACGCGTTCATCGACGTCGAGGCGATTCGCTGGACCACGTGGCACGCGGCATGGCTGATCGCCGAAGGCCGGCCCGCGAGCCGCGAGGCCGCCATCGCCAAGTTCTGGGCCGCGGAAGCCGGAGCGCGGGTCGTCGCGTCCGCCCAGCAAGTACACGGCGGCATAGGAATCGACGTCACCTACCCGCTTCACCGATATTTCCTGTGGGCCAAGCAGATCGAGCTCTCGCTCGGCTCGGCATCCCAACAACTCGCCCGGCTCGGCGCCGCATATCCGGAAGGAAGCAAATGACCTCCACCGTCGACCGCACGACCACACTGGCGTGGAATTCCATCAACGTGGGCGACGAAGTCACCCCGATGGACGTCCCGGTGACCACCACGCTGATCGTCGCAGGCGCCATCGCATCGCGTGACTACATGCCGGTACACCACGACCGCGACTTCGCCAATTCCCAAGGCTCCAAGGATATTTTCTTGAATATCCTGACCACCAACGGGCTATGCGTGAAGTTCTTGCACGATTGGGCGGGCCCCGAGGCGATGATCAAGAAGCTTTCCATCCGGCTGGGCGTACCGGCGTATCCGAATGATCCGATGCGCTTCACCGGGTCGGTCACGGACAAGTCCTCGACCGACGGGGAAGGATTCGTCGAAGTCACCTTCAAGGGCACCAACAGCCTTGGCGATCACGTCTCGGGAACCGCGCTGCTCAGTCTGCTTTCTGGCGTGGACGCATGAGCGACGGTATCGGAGGAAAGGCCGCCCTCGTCGGAATCGGTCAAACCGAATTTTCCAAGGAGTCGGGCCGCAGTGAGATGCAGCTCGCGTGCGAGGCAGTCAAAGCCGCGATCGCCGACGCCGGGCTGCGGCCCGCCGATATCGACGGGATGGTCACCTTCAGCGTCGACGACAACGAGGAAATCGAGGTCGCCCGCAATGTCGGAATCCGAGATCTGACGTTCTTCACCAGGGTGCCGCACGGCGGTGGCGCGGCCGCTGGGACGGTGATGCAGGCCGCGATGGCGGTCGCGACGGGTGTGGCCGAGGCGGTGGTGTGCTACCGAGCGTTCAACGAGCGCTCCGGCTTCCGGTTCGGGGGTGCCGGCCGCCAGCCGGGCGTGACACCGCTGTGGATGGCGCCGTATGCGCCGTTCGGGTTCATGACACCGGCCGCCTGGGTCGCGTTGCACGCCCAGCGCTACATGACGACCTACGGCGTCAGCAATGCAGATTTCGGCAAGATCGCCGTGATAGACCGCAAGCACGCGGCAAAGAATCCCGATGCCTGGTTCTATGGGAAGCCGATAACCCTTGAACAGCATCAGCAATCGCGCTGGATCATCGAGCCGGTACTGAGGCTGCTCGACTGCTGCCAGGAAAGCGACGGCGGCGTTGCCATGGTAGTTACGAGCGTCGAGCGAGCGCGAGACCTGGCCAAGCCGCCCGCGGTCATCACAGCCGCCGCGCAGGGCGCAGCCTACGACGGCGAAGTGATGACGAGTTACTACCGTGAGGAAATCACAGGCCTGCCCGAGATGGGAGTGGTCGGCGACAAGCTGTGGCGCGATTCCGGTCTTAAGCCGCAGGACATTTCGACAGCCTTCCTCTACGACCACTTCACACCCTTCGTCTTTACTCAACTCGAGGAACTGGGGTTCTGTGGCCGCGGGGAAGCCAAGGATTTTGTCTCGGTCGACGAGTTGTCGCTTGGCGGGCGCATGCCGATCAATACCAACGGCGGGCTGCTCGGCGAGGCCTACATCCACGGCATGAACGGCATCACCGAGGGCGTCCGCCAGGTGCGCGGCACCTCCCATAATCAAGTGGACAACGTCGAACATGTACTCGTCACATCGGGCACAGGGGTTCCGACGAGCGGTTTGATCCTCGCGCCTGATCACTGAGCACGGAAACGGAGGGGCCGGATGACGCAAGCAACCGCGGTCGACACCCGCGCGGCGCTCATCGCGGCCGCTTTCGCCTGCTTCCGCACGCACGGGTTAAGCAAAACGACGATCGTCGATATCGCCCGCGCCGCCGACGTGTCCAGAAGCACGTTCTACGAGTACTTCCGCGACAAGGAGACGATCCTCGAGAGCTGCGCGGAGGCCGCCTCACAAAGCTTCTATCGCAAGCTGGCCAGGGCGATCGACCGCGACGGCGGCAGCACACTGGAGGACAAGCTGGTCCGTGCCGGCGTCTTCGTCACACAGGCCCGCAGGGTCGTGGAGCCCGAGTCGTATTTCGACCCTGAAGAGGTCACCATCATGTTGACCAAGAACGCGTCCACACTCCTGCAGGAATGCGGCGACTTCCTTGCGCCCTATGTATCTGCCGCGAGGCTCACCGGTGAGGTGCGAGCCGACCTCGACATCCGCTCGGCAGCCGAGTGGTTCGCGCGAATGTTGTTCTCGTTGTTCACCACTCCGTCGCCCTATGTCGATACGGCTGACGAGGTTGCCGTGGCCGATTTCATCCGCGCGTTTGTTGTGCGCGGATTCCAGGACGATCAGATTCAGCCTGCGATGCTGCCCTCACGCAGGAAGTTGAGGGTGTAGGCCTGGTATGTCAAACCATTACGATCGAGGCCGATGAGATCCAGGAACGGGTACCACTCCCGGGAATCGACAAACCAATCCCAACGAGTGATGTGGCCTTTCTCATTGGTCCAGACGTAATCCCATTCATGCAGCTCGAGTACCGTCCCGTCGGCCAGGGTTCCGGCATAGGTGTCGCGGACAGCGAACCCCCACTCGGCCGCCGTGCACTCAAACGGCGTGACGATCCTGAAGTCGGGCATGTGCTTCCACCACATGCGGAATTCGCAGGTCAGCATGTCACCCTCGGGCGCAAGCTTTTGCATAGCCGCGAGCAACTCATCAGAGGCGAGATCGGCCATCACATGATCAGCACCGTCATTGAACAGCGGGCACATCATTACGGCGTCTGGTGCGTAGGTCCACTCATCGCCGTAGTGGATTCTCCTGGTCTCCGGGGCCTTGGCGTAGGTCTCCCACTTCGCGTGAGCGATTCTGCGGTGCATGGCCACTCGATCGGACATCGTTTTCTACACTTTCTCGACGCGAGATGGACTCAACTCGCTTTGCGCACAGGCACATTGGACCACCCGCATACGTTGGCCATCGCCACCCGGCGCAGTCCGCCGCGGTCGACTTCGTATTCGGGGATGAGATCGAGCAGCGCATCGAGCGCGATGCGGCTCTCCATCCTCGCCAGCGCCGCCCCCAGACAGCTGTGTATGCCATACCCGAACGCGAGATTGAAACCCATCTTGCGCTCCCTGTCGATGTCGAGCCGATCGGGATCGGGGAACATTCGTTCATCGCGTGTTGCCGACCCAGTGACGAGCAGGACCGCGCTGCCCTCGGGAATTGTCCTGCCGTGCAACGTCACATCGCGGGTGGCGGTGCGGACCTGGTACTGCGAGGGCGCCTCGTAGCGCAACAACTCCTCGATCGCAGTGGGAACTTTGCTGCGGTCCTCGTCGCAGCTTCTGCCACTGGTCGGGAAAGTCGGCAAAAGCGACCATCGCATTGCCGATGAGCTTGGTGACGGTTTCGGCGCCTGCTCCGCCCAGCATGGTCGCGAAGCCCGTGATGTCGACATCGGTGAGCCTCTCCACCTGCCCGTCGCGTTCGATCTCGGTCTCGATGAGTCGGCTGATCATGTCGTCGCGGGGTTCGGCACGACGCTGCTGTACCAGGTTGTAGTAGTAGATCCCGGTCTTCGTCGAAGCTTCGAAACCCTCTGCAGTGGTAGCAATTTCACCGGGATGACGTTCGAGCAGCAGATCGAGCCACAGCCGGATCTGATCGCGGTCCTGCTTCGGTACACCCAGCATGCGTGGTGATGACCTCATTCGGAAACAGGGCCGAGAAGTCGGCGACCACATCGAAGGAGGATGGGTCAAGCGCGTGGATGCGTTCGTAAACCTTCTCGCGCACCATGTCTTCCAGCTCGGCGATCGCGCGCGGGGTGAACACGTTGCTCACCAGCCGGCGCATCTTCTGGTGTTCGGGCGGGTCCATCGAGATGATCACCTTGGGCAGCGGTATTGCATCGTCGTGCGCCTGCACCATGTCCAGCGTGGCGCCCTTGGCCGATGAAAATGTCTTGTGGTCCTTGGTGGCGGGCGCCACGTCGTCGTAGCGGGTCAGGGCCCAGAAGTCCCACTTGGCGTTGTAATACACCGGAGCCTCGTCACGCAGCCGCCGGTAGGTATCGAACGCCCCGTTGAAGAAATCTTCCGAGAACGGATCGAATTCGACTGGGTCGCCGGAAACTTCCTGTGCAGCTGCCGCGCTCATAGGATCGCTCCGGATTCCTTGTACGCCATGATCGCATCCCAGTCGAATCCCGCCTCCATCAACACCTCTTCGGTGTGCTGGCCGTGTTCGGGCGCCCCTGGAGGGACGACGGCCCGTTCGTCGAACTGGACGGGATTGGTGGGCAGTGAGTAGGGGGCACCGTTCATCGTCGTGGTGGTGGCGACATAGCCATTCGCGGTCACCGCCGGGTCATGGCACAGCTCTCCTGGCGTCTGCACCACGCCCCACGCGCCGGATAGAGCTGCCAACTGCTCGCGCCATTCGGCGAGTGTGCGTTGGGCGAACACCTCGTCCATGAGTGAGATGAGCTCCGTTCGGTTGGCGAATCGCGCTGCGGGGTCGGCGAATCGCTCGTCATCGATCAACTTGGGCAGGCCGATCGCACGCATCGCCTCGGGGTAGAACTTGTCGAGTTGCAGCATCATCAGCTGGACGTAGCGGTCGTCTTTGGTCTTGTAGGTCCCCACCAAGGGATTGGGCGCGTCGGCGTGACTGTAGTTCGGGACGGCGCTGCCGCCGTGGATCTGGCTCACGGCGACGTCGGGGCTGAGGTTCCATGCCGCCAGCCCGAGTAGGGAGACATCCACAACCGAACCCCTGGCCGGTGGTCGCCTTTTTGTACAACGCGGCCGCGATCCCACCTGCGATCGTCATGCCCCCGAGCAGGTCTCCGAAGGCCGGTCGTGAGCGCACGAGCTCGTCGGCGTCTTCGGTGAGCACGGTGGCGATACCGCCGCGCGCCCAGTAGGAGACGCCGTCGTAGCCGGGTTTATCCGAATCGGGCCCCTTGGGGCCGTGGCCCGACCCGCGCACGTAGACGATGCTGGGGTTCGCGGCCCGGATGTCGTCGACGTCGATGCCCATCTTCTTGCGGCGGCTTGGCAGATAGCTGGTGAGGAACACGTCGCACGTCGCGGCCAGCTTACGGATGACGTCCTGGCCGCCGGGAGTACTCAAATCGACGCCGATCGACTTCTTGCCCCGATTCGGTATCTCGATCATGTAGTTCACCGTGCCACCGCCCTCGTCCACGATGCCCATCGTGACGAGGCCGCGCTGTGGGTCGCCCCCCTCACGTGGCTCGACCTTGATGACCTCGGCACCCCACTCCGCCAGCACGGCCCCGGCGGACGGCACGAAGGTCCACGCCGCCACCTCCAGCACCCGTACCCCGCTGAGTACTTTGTCGTCGGAAATGACGGCCTCCAATGGTCGCGGGGCTAGGGGTGCGAGCGCACCGACATGTGAGCAACGGCGAAAACGCCTGTTTGCATCTTATGAGAATGTCAGTTTCGGCTGGGTTTGTAAACCGCGTTACGGGCGCGCCGACAGTCGTTCGGGCAACGTCGGGTCTCCGTCGGCCCAGAAGGCCCGCCACGTCGGCATCCGCTGGGGCATGGCGGCGCGCAACGCGAACATCGGTGGGCCAGCGGATGAAGTCCGG
>CAVPUR010000003.1:0-235559 GCA_963708995.1 uncultured Actinomycetota bacterium | reverse complement strand
GAGACTCGAACTCCCAACCTTCTGTCGTATTCGACCCGTCTGCGATGGTCTGTAGCCGTCCGCCGGGTATGACACCCGCAGGCATGGAACTGGTTTGACCCGCGGCGATTCAGCCACAGCGTCTGTTACCGTCCGGGGTGTTTGGCCGATGAGTTTTGGCCGAGTTGTGTCACCAATGTGTCATCGAGCGCCGCCGACGACGGTTTGTCGGACGTCGCGGGCCGCCACGGTGCGACTTCTGACTGTCGAGTTAGTGGCTGATTGGGCGCCGGACAACCCGGCCTCCGAATCAATCGTGGACAGCCTCGCATCGCAGCCACGCGACCGGCAGAACCGTTCCCGTCGCACCTTTTTGATGCAACGCGAGTTCCACCCTGCGACGCAGACCTAGCCACCATCGAGTGAGACGCCCACACCGTTGACAATGTTGACTTGGGGGTACCGGCCAGAAAGCCTCCAGCCACCGATGGCAGACCAGTCGTCAACGCCGCGGCTAGCCGGAGCCCGATGGCAATGGCCGCTCGATGAGCGAAACAAGCACTCGCAACCGATTTACCATCCATTCATGCCCATCCGGGGCCGGCCGATCCGGGAAACTCTGCAGCTGTTGCGTAGCAAGGATCCGGAGCGTGACGCGCTGCGCCGCGCCCTTTTTGGCTGCTGGTGGTCACCGAGTTTCCCGGCAACCGACAGCAGCGTGCCGTGGCTTACCTGGGCTTGGCTGTCAACGGGTTTGTGCTGATCACGATCGGCACGTTGGTTGCTCGGGTTGCCTGGCTGGCGGTGACATTGATGCTTCTGCTCGGTGTGGCGGTGACGCTGGCCGGCATGCTCAGCGCGACGATGTCCGCCGGTCAACGCGCGACCCTGTTGCTCTACGTCTGGCCGGTCTGCACGCCGGTCGGGCCAATCGGCGAGCGGCTGCTGGGCTGGCTGATCGCGCTGGTGATGTGCGTGCCGGCGGCGTTGTTCTTCCTTCCCCCGCGGCACTACGACGATCTGCGCCGTCACGCCGCACTCGTGTGCGCGGCGCTCGCCGACCGGATCGAGGGCATCGGCTCGGCCGCGGACACGACCGCGGCAATGGACGAGCTGCGGGCCAACTTCCTGGCTGCAAGCTTCCGGCCGGTCGGTCTCAGCGCCGGCAGCCGGGCACTGGTGCGCATCGTCGACTTTCTCGAATTGGTCGCCGACCTCGTTGACGACGACACCGGGGCGACGCTGGGGCCGGTGAAACCGCCGGCGGTCGACGTGCTGCGGTGCTGCGCTCGCTTGCTCGACGCATCGCAATTGGCCCAACGCGCCGCGAATCGCGCCGCTCTTGACCAGGTGCTGCCCCGATTGCGGTCGCTGGCGCGTGGCCTTTACCGCGATAACGTGCTGCTGGTCCTCAGCGCTCCGGACGACGCAGCGGCAGCCGAGACTGGCCGGCGGCTGCTGGCATCCCGGGTGATCGCGACAACCATCGGCGTGACGGGCAGGGTCATCGCTGCGGCCGCCGTGGCCGATGCCCGACCGGTCTGGGCACGGGCCCTCGGCTTGCAGCTGCCGCCCACCGGCTTCGCCGACCGGCTGTCGCCGGAAACCGTCGCCGGCACAACGATTCTCAGCGCGTTTCTGACCGCTCGTTCCGTGGCAGCGCGTAACGGCCTCCGCATGGGCGTCGGGTTGGCTCTGGCAGTCGCCCTCACTCATCTGCATCTGTTCGACCGCGGCTTCTGGATCGTGGTGGGAACGATGCTGGTGCTCAGTCGTAGTGCGCTTTCCACCAGAACGAGGGTCGTGCAGGCGGTGGTGGGTACTGCGTTCGGCATCATCCTCGGCGGAGTGCTCGTTGCCGTCGTCGGCGCAGAACCGACGGTGCAGTGGCTGCTGGTGCCGATCACGGTGTTCGGGTCGACCTACCTGCCGCGTTTTGTTTCCTTCGCCGCCGCTCAGGCCATGGGCGCGTTGAATCTGTTGATCATCCTCAGCCTCACGATCCCCACCGGCTGGCGCATCGGACTACTGCGCATCGAAGACATCGCGGTGGGCGCAGCTGTGGGCATGGGCGTATCGCTGCTGCTGTGGCCCAGGGGCGCCACGGCTGCGGTGTCGGCTCTGATCGAAGCCGCGCGTGGCGTCGATGTGCGCTATCTTCACGCGGCCGTGCTCCGTGTTACCCGTGGTCGTTCGGAGGAAAGCGAGGCCGACCTCGCGGCCCTGAGCCACGATGCGGTGGTGGGCAGCCGAAGGGTCGACGACGCTGTGCGCCACTATCTTTCGGAGACCGGCAGCGGGGCCGATCTGCGGACCCCGATGGTGCGGGCGGCCAACCGGGCCACCTGGGTGCGCCTCACGGCCGACATGATCGCCGACATTAGGACGCTGCCGCCAACCGGGGCGTACCCGTCCGCCCGGGCTGTGTTGGAAGCCCACATGGAATTCGTCACCACACAGATCTCGGGGCGCATCGAAACGGCGACAGGGAAGCCGATGACCGGGGAATTCGTACGGGCATTGCGCGCCGAGGCGACCGACGACGGCGAAGCGGTCGAGGCCGCGCAGCCGCTGGTTACCGTGGCGGCCAACCTTGCCCAACTCGAGTTGGTCTCGATTGCGGCATCGGAATCTGTCGCTGCCGCAACGAATTCGTCGATCGAATGATTCGGCTGCACCTGCCCGCGGTACGGCGCCTGCTGGTGACTTGGATTGGCGGCGGCGCGGGTGAAAGCTCTTGTGACACCAGCCCGATTGCAGCCATGCACGCGAAACCAAGGACAGCATGGCTCCACAGCGCGATGCTGCCTCATTGAGCGCGCGCACTCCCAACGTTCGCCGGCCACGATGCCCCGATTGGGGTCGAGGTCGAGAAATACGTCATCCCAGCCTCTCGTCGCGGTCCTGGTTGCGGTGGAAGTCCTCGAACTCCTCCGCCCAGGCCATCAGCTTGCAGTAGCGCGTCACCCTGTCCGTCTTGATGCCGAACTTCTTGCCCACCCGCCGGCGGATGTCGGATTCTTCCTTGTCCGACAGCGTCGTGTTGCGGGTCAGCATGTTGTCTCGCAATTCAGCGACGGCGTCGGCGATCTCACGCGCCCGCACGAACTCGGGCCACGTCAACTTGAACTCCTCGCTGAAGTTCAGCGAGGTGACGATCGCCTGGTTTGTCTTCCTCGCGCATGACCACCGTCGCCTCTTTTTGCGCTCGTCGACCACCACACCCGGCGTCCGATCGACTGGCTGGGCGGTCCAGACGATGCTCGGGTCGACCGGGCGTCGAGATCCCGAAGCTGCACGTGAGCCGCCAGGCTTGCCCTCCGCGCCCGACGCCCTGAGGCGGTCGGGTCGGCCTACGAGCCGCCTCCGCCAACCGAGAGCACATGCGCTTACCGCGCGGCGACGAGCCCGGGCTGGACCTGCTGGGCGGGCGCTGGACCAAGTGCTCGAGGGCGTGGCCGCCGCGCTCGGCGACTATCGCCCTGGCATTGCAGGCCGAATAGTCTGGACCCAGATGCCTGTGCTTTTGAAGGAGAACATTATGCCTGCACAGTCAGCCGAGGTCTTCGACCGCTTGCGTCAGCTCGCCGCGATCAAAGACGTCACCGCGCGCGAGACCAAAAGGATCGACGAGGTCTTCACCGGCAGGCCGCTGACTACGATCCCGGTCGGCACGGCCGAAGACGTCGAAGCTGCCTTCGCCGAAGCCCGTGCGGCGCAGATCGAGTGGGCGCCTCGCCCGGTCACCGAGCGCGTTGAGGTCGTCCGCCGTTATCGCGACCTGGTCATCGAGAACCGCGAATTTCTGATGGACCTCCTGCAAGCCGAGGCGGGCAAGGCCCGATGGGCCGCGCAGGAAGAAATCGTCGATCTGATGGCGAACGCGAACTACTACGCAAGCGTTGCCGCGGACCTGCTGAAGCCTCGCAAGGTGCAGGCACTGCTCCCCGGGATTGGCAAGACTATGGTCTGCTATCAGCCCAAGGGCGTGGTAGGGGTGATTTCGCCGTGGAACTACCCCATGACGCTAACGGCCTCCGACTCAGTACCTGCACTACTCGCGGGCAACGCGGTGGTGCTCAAGCCGGACAGCCAGACGCCTTATTGCGCGCTCGCGTGTGCCGAGCTGTTGTACAAGGCCGGCCTGCCGCGCGCCCTATACGCTGTCGTGCCTGGCCCAGGCTCGGTGGTCGGCACCGCAATCACCGACAACTGCGACTACCTGATGTTCACCGGCTCGTCCGCAACCGGCAGACGGCTCGCGGAGCACGCGGGCCGTCGCCTCATCGGTTTCTCGGCCGAACTCGGGGGAAAAACGCGATGATCGTCGCGCGGGGTGCCAAGCTCGACAAGGCCGCCAAGGCGGCCACCCGCGCATGCTTTTCGAACGCAGGCCAGCTGTGCATCTCCATTGAGCGGATCTACGTTGAGAAGGACATCGCCGACGAGTTCATCAGCAAGTTCGGCGCTGCGGTGCGCAATATGAAGCTGGGCACCGCATATGACTTCTCGATCGACATGGGGAGTTTGATCTCCGCGGGTCAGCTGGAAACGGTGTCGGACCACGTGAACGACGCAACCGCCAAGGGTGCCAAGGTGATTGCGGGCGCCAAAGCTCGACCCGACATCGGGCCGCTGTTCTACGAACCGACGGTTCTGACCGACGTCACGCCCGAGATGGAGTGCGCGGCCAACGAGACGTTCGGGCCACTCGTCTCGATCTATCCCGTCGCCGGCGTGGACGAAGCCGTTGAGAAGGCCAACGACACCGCGTACGGACTCAACGCCAGCGTCTGGGCCAGCTCCCCCGCAGAGGGCCAGAAGATCGCAGCTCGCTTGCGGTCGGGGACGGTGAACGTCGACGAGGGCTACGCGTTCGCGTGGGGCAGCCTTAGCGCCCCGATGGGCGGGATGGGCCTTTCCGGCGTCGGCCGCAGGCACGGTCCCGAGGGCCTGCTGAAGTACACCGAATCGCAGACGATAGCGACCGCCCGCGTGTTCAATCTCGATCCGCCCTTTGGCATCCCGGCGACGCTATGGCAAAAGTCGTTGTTGCCCATCGTGCGGACGGTGATGAGGCTTCCCGGTCGGAACTGACACCTAACTTCCGCCGCCCGCCGTCCACCACACCTTGTGCCTCCAGGTTCGGATCGCCTCGCGTACCGCGGCCCGGCTCACCCCGAGCCGGGCGGCGAGGTCACGCTCAGCGGGTAGGCGATCACCGACGCGGAGTGCACCGGTCAGGATCTGCTCCTCGACCCTTTCGACCACCAGTTCGTATGCCCTGCTGCGCGACACCGGGCGCCATTTGTCATTGCCATGTGGCCTCCGGGAGTCGGGTCCAGCCGTCGCCGGTGTCGACTCCTCGGGCACGGTGAGCCATCCTTTCTGCTTGTTGACAAGTGACACAGCTCACCTCAGCATGCCATCTAATGGTCCGACCACTCAGAGGTAAGTCCTTGATATTGAAGTGGTCCACCGAGCTCAATGGAACGGAAGGGCACACCCATGGGACCAAGTCAGCTGCTGGCCAGCTCCTACCGGCCGGACCTGGCACCGATCGGCGGCAGCCTGCTGTGGTCGTCACTCGTCGCGATGCTTCCGCTGCTGACGATCTTCGTCACGCTGGGGCTGCTGCGTTGGAGGGCGCATGTGGCGGCGCTCGCGGCGCTCGCCGTCGCGATCGCGGTGGCAGTCGCGGCCTATGGGATGTCGCCGCAGTTGGCTCTGCTTTCTGCTAGCGAGGGAGCGGCGTTCGGCCTGTTCCCGATCATTAGAATACCGGGCCACGGTGGTCGAGACCAACCTGGTAGGCGTGGGTGAGGCCGTGGCCACGGCGCTAGCCGGATCCGGGGTACGACGCCTCATCGCGCCCGACGGTCTGCGCTCGGAGTGGCTGGCCGCCGCCCGCGATGAGGGGATCGAAATCATCCCCGACACCGGACCGCGGTCGGCCACCGACCTTGATGCCGTCGACGCGGTGGTAACCGCCGCAGCAGTGGGCATTGCCAGCACCGGTACGATCGTGCTGGACCACGGCCCCCATCAGGGGCGGCGCGCCTTGATCCTCGTCCCCGATCTGCACGTCTGCGTGATCCGCGACGACCAGCTGCTCGCCGATGTGCACGAGGCCGTACAGCGGCTGCAGACATCGGTCAACGATGGCCGACCACTGACCTGGATCAGCGGCCCGAGCGCAACGAGCGATATCAAACTCGACCGCGTCGAGGGAGTGCACGGCCCACGAAGGTTGCACGTCGTACTGGTGCGCACCAGCTGACCGTTTCGTACGCCCGTCCCAAGGAGAAACCTGATGACCAAGTACGTGTTCGACTTCACCGAGGGCGATAAGGATCAGAAGGACCTGCTGGGTGGTAAGGGCGCGAACCTGGCCGAGATGACCAAGCTGGGGTTGCCGGTGCCGCCCGGGTTCACCATCACGACGGAGGCTTGCCGGGAGTACTTGTCGCAGGGCAGCGCGCCGGGTGAGCTGCGAGTTCAGGTCACGATGGCATTGCGGCAGTTGGAGGACAACCTCGGTCGCCGGCTCGGTGATCGCCATGATCCGCTGCTGGTGAGTGTTCGTTCCGGTGCGGCGTTTTCGATGCCCGGGATGATGGAGACGGTGCTGAACATCGGGCTTAACGACGCCAGCGTGAAGGGGCTTGCCGAGGAATCCGGGGACGAGCGCTTCGCCTGGGATTCCTACCGGCGGCTGTTGCAGATGTTCGGCAAGACGGTGTTGGAGATACCCGGCGAGGTGTTCTCCGATGCGCTTGACAATGCGAAGTCGACTAAGGGTGTGTCCAGCGACGTCGACCTCGATGTTGATGATCTGAAGTCGTTGGTCACCACGTTCAAGGACGCGGTGCGGGAGCACTCCGGTCAGGAGTTCCCGCAGCACCCGCGGGAGCAGCTGGATATGGCGATCAAGGCCGTCTTCGACTCCTGGAACACCGACCGGGCGCGGTTGTACCGGCGGCGAGAGCGGATCCCGCATCACCTGGGTACCGCGGTGAACGTCTGCACGATGGTGTTCGGCAACCTGGGCGAGTCCAGCGGCACCGGCGTTGCCTTCACCCGTGACCCGGCGTCCGGGCGGACCGGCGCGTACGGCGACTACCTGTCCAATGCGCAGGGCGAGGATGTCGTTGCCGGGATCCGGAACACCCTTTCTTTGGACGATCTGAAGGCGTTGGACCCGTCGTCGTACAAGGAGCTGACGAAGGTGATGCGCCGGCTGGAGACGCACTACCGGGACCTGTGCGATATCGAGTTCACCATCGAGCGCGGCAAGTTGTGGATGCTGCAGACCCGGGTCGGGAAGCGCACCGCTGCGGCGGCGTTCCGGATCGCTGAGCAATTGGTCGACGAGAACCTGGTCACGATTGACGAGGCGCTGTCCCGGGTCTCCGGTTCGCAACTGGCGTTGCTGATGTTCCCGCAGTTCGACCGGTCGGTTCCCCGCGAGTTGCTGACGAAGGGGATGGCCGCCTCACCGGGCGCTGCAGTGGGCCGCGCGGTGTTCGATTCGCCTACCGCCCAGGCGTGGGCCAAACGCGGCGAGCAGGTCGTACTGGTCCGCAAGGAAACCAACCCCGATGACCTCGAGGGCATCATCGCCGCGGACGGGATCCTGACGGCGCGCGGTGGGAAGACCTCGCACGCGGCCGTTGTCGCCCGCGGCATGGGCAAGACCTGCGTTTGTGGTGCTGAGGCGCTCGATGTCGACGCCTCGACTCGGACCGCGCGGGTCGGCACGGTGCTGATCAAGGAGGGCGATGAGATCAGCATCGACGGGTCGACCGGCGAGATCTTCCTCGGGGCGATGCCCGTCGTACCGTCTCCAGTAGAGACCTACATCGAGTCCGGTCTCGCGGTAGCCCTGGAGGGGGCGGACAACGAGACCACCGCGCTGGTCAAGGCGGTCGACCGGTTGTTGACCCATGCCGACGTTCGCCGGCGCCTGGCGATCCGTGCGAACGCGGACACCGCCGAGGACGCGGTCCGGGCGAGATCCCTCGGTGCGCAGGGCATCGGCCTGTGCCGCACGGAGCACATGTTCCTCGGCGATCGCCGGGTGTTGATCGAGCGGGTCATCCTGGCCGGTACCACCGAGGAACGCGACGACGCGCTGGCTGCGTTGTTGCCCCTGCAGCGCAAGGACTTCACAGAGCTGCTCGACGCGATGGACGGGCTGCCGGTGAATATCCGGCTGCTGGACCCGCCGCTGCACGAGTTCTTGCCGGATCGCACCGAACTCGCGGTCAAGGTCGCCCTCGCCGAGGCCAGGGGTGAGACCGGTGAGCAGGTGGATGCTGACCGCAAGCTGTTGGCCGCGGTGGAGAAGCTGCACGAATCGAACCCGATGCTGGGGTTGCGCGGGGTGCGTCTTGGTCTGCTGACCCCCGGCCTGTTCGCGTTGCAGGTCCGCGCCGTCGCCGAGGCTGCCAGCGACCAGATCGCCGCAGGCAAGGACCCGAAGGTCGAGATCATGGTCCCGTTGGTGGGTTCGGTGATGGAGCTGCACCTGGTCCGGGATGAAACCGAGCAAATCCTCGCCGACGTTGCCGCCGAAAAGGGGGTCACGCTGAAGATCCCCATCGGCACGATGATCGAGCTACCGCGTGCCGCGCTGACCGCGCACCGGATCGCGGAAGCCGCGGACTTCTTCTCCTTCGGCACCAACGACCTGACCCAGACAACGTGGGGTTTCTCCCGCGACGACGTCGAGTCCACGGTGTTCGCCGCATACCTGGACAAGGGTATCTTGACCGTATCCCCATTCGAGACCATCGACGGCGATGGCGTGGGGCGGCTCGTGCAGATCGCGGCCGAGGAGGGTCGTAAGACCAAGCCCGGTATAAAGCTCGGGGCCTGCGGTGAGCACGGTGGTGACCCCGAATCCATCCACTTCTTCCACAAGACGGGGTTGGACTACGTGTCCTGCTCCCCGTTCCGGCTACCGGTCGCCCGCCTCGAAGCCGGCCGAGCCGCCGTCAGCTAAAGATCAATCAGTGAATTGGGCTTTCCCGCGATCGAGGGAGCCGCGTGATGGCCGCGAAAAGGCGCAACCCGAACGGCTCTGGCAATATCTGCAAACGCAAAGAGGGGCGCTACGAACTCAAAGTGTTCGTCGACACTCCGGACGGTCGACGGAAACGAATCAGCGTCTATTTCTCGACCTGGGAGGACGCTGACGCTGAATGCACTCGCCTAAAGGATTTGCAACGCAACGGTGAGAACGCATTCTGCGTCATCGCTTGATTTCTGTGACGACAGGGACGTATGTGGATGTGATCGAACAGGTTCAGCGTGCGACGGGTGTCGGGCATGGATTCGCTGCTGACCCCGGCAACCTGACCACCAGAGCGCCGGTCAGATCGTCATAACTGTCGTCAAAGAACTAACAGCGCCGCCTCCACAATGACGGAAAGGGCCTCTGAGCTGTGCGCGCCCGAAGAGATTCGAACTCCCAACCTTCTGATCCGTAGTCAGAAACCGCGTGCTACAGCCTGTTTCAGGGCATCACGCGGTGTCTCGAAAAATACATCTCACCTGCGCGAACCGTCTCACGATATGCCGCCGTGACGCAGAGTGTGTCACGCAAGTTGTGACAAAGCCGTGACAACTCAGGCATCCGGATTTATCGCTGGCGACGACCTCTGCGTTATGGACCGTTCGACCCGGCGGTATACGGCAGCTACGCGGAACACTGCGGTCCGACGCCGGGTGCGCTCGCCGGTCACTAAGCGATGCTTCGAGATACCTGATGCCGCTGTCTAGGTGGATGGTGTGTTCATGGGGTGACTTGGGCGCGGCGTCTTCCTGGCTCGCCGCTGGGATATCGACACCGGCATTCGCGCTAACAACCGGGGTTGCGTCCACCAAGGTGGTGTATGAGTCGGGCCTCGAGTTGAGGAGCGGCGTGTCGTAGCCGGCCGCTGGCCGCCGTGGACTCTGGGTTGGTCACTTCGCGCCGGGTTCCCCAGATCCGGCACGAACGGTGAAGTGTTGACGGGTGAGCACCCGCCTCACGATATTCTCGCGGACTTGCTGGGGATCGCTTAGCGTATCGAGGAGATACAGGTACGGCAGATAAACCAGGTCTGCGGGCATATCGCCGGTGTGGTGAGCCAACAGCCGCTCGGCGACGAGGTCTCTATCGTTTCGCGGATTCGGATTCGTACCACCAAATCCGTGAGTCGCGTTCCGGAAAACCTTCAACAGAAGAGCAACAGCCCTCGGCGGTTGCCGGTGGTGCGGCTTTGCGTCGGTCGGGATCCTGACTACGACGTTCGCATCCCCGCGCTGCTTTCGAATGAAGAAGCCGCCTTGAACGTGCTGAAGACTTTCCACGGCTCGATCTGCGACGGGCATAAGAACCGACGCGACGTCCGCGGGCATCCGCGCACGCACACGGTCAGCGGTGTCCTTCGCGCTCTCGTAGGTGCACAGTTGCTCGAATTCGCTTCGCGAGATTCGATCCGCATACGTGTCGAGCAGAGTGTTCATCAGTGCTCGTTGCATGGAGTAATTACGTCCGGAGGTTTGGAGGGCAGTAGTGAGGCCAAAAACTTGCCCAAACGTTAGCAACCAATGTTGCTGTTCATACGGATCGTAGAAACCAGCGGCATCAGCGAACGTCGTTGGATCGCATAAGTATCGGAACATCTGATTTAGTCGCGTGACCCACCAGGAGATTGCGTGGCGGCACGACGCAGGCGTGATCTGGACGGGCGGGGCTGGTTCCATCCGGCCGAACCCTGGTAGTAGTTGCATGTTTTCCATCGGCGAGTTTCGCAGCCCGGTGATGTCTCTGCCTAGGCTGAATAGGACCGCGAAGGGGGGTCGTCCGGTCGACAGGCACCAGAAGCGGGGAGTCAGACAGCCTAAAAGTGGCCCTAGGTAATGGATTACGCCGACGACCTCTTTGTACCAATTAGCCGAGGACGCGAAGTATCCGACGTCGTTTTCCTTGAGGGCCTTTATGGTCTTCATAGCGTCGGGTTCTTGATCGAACCGAAACAAGATGGCGGGGAACTTAGCTCGGCGAATGAGTAGATCGGTCGCGCTTACCAATGCGACGCCAGCGCCAGGGAAGACGGGCTCGCCTGTAATTTCGAGCCGCCTCTGTTTGATGCTGTCATAGGCCTGTCGGACGACGGTGATCAGTTCTTCGCTGTTGGTGGATCTGACAACGTCGGTTTGGATTTTGTGGAACGGCGCAGCCAAGTCCGCGCCAGCGTCGCCGCCGGCCATCCGCTCTGCTAGTTGTTCTTCGAGGTCGTTGAATTGTTGGAGCGTTTCGGGATCGTCCAAGGGGATGCTTGGGTCAGGCACGTGGTTTAGCGGGTCGAAGTTATCGGCGAACTCGGTTTCGTCGGCGAGGTTGCTCAAGCTGACGAAGCTCCGGTCATCGTTCGGCCAAACCGCCCACTGTTCGTCGCTCAAGCGCCGCCCGTTGAGGCCGAGATGTTGAAGAAGGGCGCGCGGATCACCACCAAACAGGGCACCTGGCAGTTGCAGTTTGACTTCCCGAAACGGGTTCACTGTTGGCCGCGCAAGCTCAAATTAGCCCTGCTACCGACGACCGTCGTACTCGTCGTCGAAGTCGTCCGGGCTCGGTGAGTAGCCCGCCCATCTGTCTCCCTTCTCCGCGTCGCGCGCGTCATACCAGCCGTCGTGCTCGTCAGCGGTCACATCGTCCTCACCGAGGTCGAGCATGTAGCGAATACCGGTCAGCACTATGTTGGCTTGATCGAGTGACAGGTCGCAGACCGGGCAGGTGGCGGAGCGGACATAGGCCCGTACCTTCGCCCTCGACGAAGGTTTTGAGACGCAACGACCTGGCAGATCCTATTCCCTGGGTGGCCAGTCTGGGACGTCTCGAATGTGGTCGTTTGAGTAACCGCAGAGTCTCCTTCGTGGTGCGACCCTTGCCCGCTTGGCGTTGGACGTAGTCACGCGTCTGCTGGTGGGCCGACACGCCCACCAGCGCGATGCGGTAAAGGGCATTGTTGGCCGCCCGGTCTCCGCCGTGGGATGCCGACCAGCGACTGGATGAACGGTTCTACAACCCGCGCATACACCACTCCGCGCGCGCATGAGTGCTGCCAATGGTCGAGCCGGTCGGTGTCCATCGGGTCGCCAAACCGGAATTCCACTGTGTCAATTACCCACTGCGGGAGTTCATCGATATAACGATGTGGATGCGCGTTGCAACCTGGTGTCGAATTTCCGGGATTGTCGGGGATGGTATGAGAACGCGATTAGTTAGGGGCTATTCACGGTGGTGTCGAAACTTCAGGTCTCTTTGGGAGCCGGGACGAAGTTGAGTGGCGCACCAAACGGAATGAGTGGCTCACGCTTCACACTGGCCTGAAACTCCGCGATGAGTCGGGTGAAGTGGGCCACGACCCAGGTGTGCAGGTGGGGGGAGTCGAAGGGTTCGCGTTCTTTGGGGTCGGTGAGCAGGTTGATGATGCGGGGGTTGGCGTATGGCGGTGACGGGTCGAAGAAGTGGCGTTGATCGACGAAGACGGTCTTGAAGTTCTGCCACTTTACGCCGTAGAGCTTGTCGCCGTTCCAGAACAGGAAACCCTGCCGGTTCGACCGGTCCTGCTCACCGCGAAAGAACGCGCCTTGATCCACACCGTCGATCACCCGATCGCTGGGCACCTGGCAGCCGGCCCAGCTGATCAGGGTGGTGAACATGTCGGTGACGTGCACGATCTCATTGCTGACCCGCCCGGGGGCGACGTGTCCGGGCCAGCGGATCAAACACGGTGTCCGCAGCGAGCCTTCCATGCCGGTGAAGTAGGACCCGTCCCAGAAACCGGCGGTCCCTCGCCAGGGCAACGTGTCCTCGGGGCCGTTATCGCCGGCGAAGACCACGATCGTGTTGTCGGCGACGCTCAACTCGTCGAGCAGGTCCAACAGTGTGCCGAAATCTCCATCCATCTCCAACAGGCAGTCGGCCCAGTCCCCGGCCCCGCTTTTCCCCTTGAATTCCTCGCGCGGCACGGTCGGCAGATGCAGCATCGAGTGATTGAAATAGACATAAAACGGTGAGCCGGCCGCGACGCTGTGCCGGATGAACGCCTCAGCGCGGGTGAGGTATTCGCGGTCGATGTCGCGGCGCACCTCCATGGTCAGTTGCTCGAGGTTTTCGACCGGACGGCCTTTGGTGCTCGCGACGACAAACGACATGGAGTCACGGTCGGGGTCATAGAGCGGGTCCTCGGGCCACAGGCACTCGTCGTAGCTGTGCGGGATGCCGTACCATTCGTCGAACCCGTGATCGGTCGGGTAGCGCCCGGGCTCGTCGCCGATGTGCCACTTGCCGTAGATGGCCGTGGCGTAGCCCGCCGCGGACAGGATGTCGCCCATGGTCTGCTCCCAGGCCACCAAACCACCTGGCAGCCCCGGTAGTTGCACCGAGCCGTTGCCCGAGCGGATGGCGTAGCGGCCGGTCAGCACGGCTGAGCGGGTCGGCGTGCACTGGGCTTCGGGCGCGAAGTTGAGCAGCTGCAGTCCCTCGCCGGCGAAGCGGTCCAGCCGCGCCGTTTCTGCGCCGCGCAGGATGCCTCCGCCATAGCAGCCGAGCTCACCCATGCCGAGGTTATCGATATGGACGTAAAGAATGTTCGGTGGGCCGGTCGGCGCTGGCTCTGCCTGCTGCGCAACCGAAACGTCGTCAGGGTTCATCGCTTAACCTCCTGGGGTGGTGGTTCTTTGCCCTTGACGCTGTCCGGATCGCCTGCGCGATAACTAGGGCGCGCCAAGCGTTTTGGTCACCTCGGCGGCCCCCATCCCGGCCCAGCAACGTTGGCAGTCACCGTTTCCGTCGGCTAGGGAATCTGCTCGCGGAGGAAGTTGCCGATGTCCTCGATCGCTTGCTGGCCCTCGGGCAAGACGGCGGCGTAACTCTGAAAGCGATGGATCATCTCCGGCCAGACTTCAAGTTTGACTTGAACGCCGGCTGCTTGCGCGCGTTGCGCGAGACGCGTCGAGTCGTCCAGTAAAACCTCGTGATCGCCAACCTGGATCAGCAGCGGCGGCAATCCGTGCAGATCGGCATACAGCGGATCGGCCAGCGGGGTGCGCGGATCCGCGCCGGCCAGGTAGGCCTTCGCCCACACCTCGAGGACCTCGGGCGTGGCGATCGGATCGACCTCCGCGCGTGTCTTGACCGACTCGCCGGTGCCCTCCAAATCCAGGAAAGGTGACAGGCACACCGCCGCACCGGGCATCGGCAGTCCGGCGTCGCGGCCGGCGACCATCGCCGCGAGCGTCAGTGTGCCGCCGGCCGAATCGCCCGCTATCGCTAGCCGTGTAGCAGGCAGGCCCTGGTCGAGCAGGAACCGGTAGCCGGCCACGGTGTCATCGACCGCGGCCGGGAACGGATGTTCGGGTGCCAGGCGATAGTCCAGTCCCAGCACGCGGGCCTGCGCGGCGCGCGAGATGCGGCCCATCAGATCCCGATGGGTGTTCAGGGAGCCCATGATGTAGCCGCCGCCGTGTAGGTAGAGCACGGCGCGATCGGCCGCGGCGCCCGGCGCGCTGATCCATTCCGCGCTGACCCCGTTGGCAACAACAGGCTCGCTTGTAATATCGGGTTCCGCCGGCCGGGCCATCTGCTCGTTGATCGCGCGCAGCTCCTCAACGCTTGCCCCGGCGGCCTTGCTGGACAGGGCTTTTATTTGGTCGATCACCTGTTGCAACTGTGGACTTGCCATCGCCAGGAGCCCTCTCCTGAGTGGGTGACGCGCGCTGACCGGCGCGCTTCACGACGCTAGTGCGAGCGTGTCGGCAAGCACAAGCATTCTGGGGGCGGATCGCTGCCCCTCGAACCGCGAAGGAATTTGATGTCTGGCAGCAAAGATTGCGCCAGCCGCTGGATTTCGCCTGCCGCCCTCTATTACCTGGTGGCCGATCCGCAAGAGAAAAACGACATCTCCGAAACGACGCTAAGCGACGGGTGGGTAATCGCAGCCACCCTGCGGCCGCTCATCGCCCTCCGATGCTTGCACCGAGAACGATGGTTGCTCATCGACAAGCGGGCTCAACCAGCTCGATGTCTTGACCGAATCCCCGGCCAGCCTCTCCACCACCAGAGGGTTGGCCGGGCCCCTTTTTTCTGGCGCCCGAGCCCGGCCGCGGGCGCGACGCCGGCGGCCGGGCATTACCTTCGCCCTTCGCATTTCGCGACCTTGCCCGCCGCACCCCTTCACCCCGTATTCACACCCCGGCTCGCCGGGTCTGCGCCAGGCCAGCGCCAGCGCGTCCCCCGCCGCCGCAGTTCGGTGCCCCCGCACGGTCTACCATCCTTCCGCTGGCGCCGCGACCCGGCCACGGCGTGCCACACACGCCCTTACCACAAAGTCGGATCGTGCGATCCCAATAAGGCCGCCTCCACGGCCACCGCGTCCCAGCCCTTGCGGACCGCCTCGCGCAGCGCTACCGCGCGCGCTCGCCGTGCCTTCATCCCGTTGTCGCCGCGGCGAATGGCCACGCGGCCCCCGCCGCGGCCGGCACGCGCCATCATCACCATATTGTCGCGTTGCGTGCCGCCGACAATATGCAGCAGCCCGATGTCGCCGACGGCGCTGACCCGAACGCAGATCGTGTTGTTGCAGCCGTGCAGCCCCCGCACCCACGGTTCCAACGGTTTGCCGTCCAGCGACGCCGCCAGCGCGTAGCGGTTGGCCCGCACCATGATCCGTGTCCCGCCCCGGTATATCCAAAACCGGCCGTACCCATCCGAACCCAGTGCCGACCTCCAGACCGCACAGTCATCCCGTCCTGGTCCGCGCACGATGTTGGCCTCAAAACGCGCGAGCTCCGCCGCGTGCTCGCGCCGATCCACCACCAGCCGTAGTGGTTGCGACCGCCCCAATTTCCCCAATGCTTTACGGTGTCGCGGCGCCCGCTGCGCCGCTCAGCGCGTTCATCATCACCGCGCCCACCGACACCGCCCGATCACGCATTCGCACTAGCCTCCACACGCTCGGCGCCCCCAGCGGGCGCCCCCGATGTCCGCACGCCCAAATCCTCTGTCCGGAAGTCGGCAGCCACGCCGGCCTCCCCCGCTGGCTCACAGCCCTCGACACCTGACTGCGGTGCCGGCGCCGGCTCCGGTGCCGCCTCGGCCTCCCGAATCAACTCCCGCACAGTCTTATCCGTGACGCCGGCCATCCGCGCGATCTCACGCAGACTCTCCCCACGATCACGCATCGCCCGCAAAGCCCCACCCGCAGACATGCGCGCCTTGCTGCGCCGTCGCGCGGCCTGCGCAAGCACCCCGTTTACCCGCTCAGTCAGCCACGCCTCTAGGGCATCTTCGCGTTCGCGCGCCGAGAAGAACGCCGCCAAGTCCTCAACATTGGCCCGGGTCCGCCGCAGCAACTCCTCCTGGGACGCCGCCGCGGCCTCGCGCGCCGCCCGCCGAGCTTCCTTGCTAATCGCCTTATTTGCCATGATCATCACGCTAAAGCCGGTAAACCCGCTACGCCGCAACCGAACCCAACAATCTTGCCTGCTGCCCACTTTCCGGCTCTGCACCCGACCGCTCACCAACGCACCCCACCGTCACTTAGGTAACCCTAACTTCCTCGCCTCACCGAACATCACACCTAGTGCACTCAGGTCACGATTTGGTAACGGTAGATGGTTAGGTCGCCTAACTGGGGCAATTTCGTGGCGGACGGCCGTCGCATAACGCCCGGGGCGATGTCAGAGTCAATTCATGGTGATGCCGCGGTGATGGGCTTACATAAATTAACCGCCGGCGACGGGTACATGTACCTGATCCGGCAAGTCGCCGCCTCCGATGCCACCGACCGCGGCCGGCCCAGCTTGTCTGATTACTACAGCGCCAAAGGCGAAGCCCCGGGCACCTGGATGGGCCGCGGACTGGCAGCGCTGGGCAACCCCGCCTCCCGCGACGGCGCCGATCCGCTCGTCGCCGAGCTATGGGGGGTACTGCACGGCTCCCAGGTCAGCGAAGACCAAATGAAAGCGCTGTTCGGAGAGGGATTGCACCCCAACGCCGACCGAATCACCCGTCATCTCACCGGCGTCGGCGTCGCCAAAGCCGGCGCGATCGCCGCCGCACGCCTGGGCCGTCCATTCCCGATCAACGACAAAGAAAACCGGTTCATCACACGCTTACGGGAGGCCTACCGCGACTACAACACCACGGTCGGAAACGACCCCCAGGCCCGCCTATCCCCCGACATCCGGGCCCGGATCCGCACCGCGGTGGGCCGAGAAATGTTCGCCGAAACCTACGCCCGCCCCCCAGCAGACGACCGCGAACTCTCCGGCTTCATCGCCAGCAATTCCCGCGCGGCCACCACCGCGGTGGCCGGCTACGACCTGACCTTCACCCCAGTCAAATCCGTGTCGACGCTGTGGGCCATCGCGCCGCCGCCGATCGCCCGCGCGATCGAGGATTGCCACCACCAAGCCGTGGCCGAAACTCTCGAATTTCTCGAAGAACACGCCGCATTTTCCCGCATGGGGGCCCACGGTGTCGCCCAAGTCAACACCACCGGATTGATCGCCGCCGCCTTTGATCACCGCGACTCGCGCGCCGGTGACCCCAACCTGCACACCCACCTGGTGATCAGCAACAAAGTGCAGGCCATTGGCGCTGACGGAATCCCGCGCTGGCTCGCGCTGGATGGTGAGCCGCTGTACAAGGCCAAAGTGTCGGCGTCGGAGTTTTACAACACCCGCAATGAGGCCCTGCTCATCGCGAAACTGCGCGCCCGCTTCGCCGAAGTGCCCACCAAACCAGGCAGACGGCCCGTACGCGAAATCGTCGGCATCCCAGCAGAACTGAATGAAAAATTCTCCTCCCGCAGCAGCGCGATCGAGCATCGCGTCGGGCAGCTGGCCAAACAGTTCCAAGTCGCCCACGGCCGCGAACCCACCGTGGTGGAAATGCTTGCGTTGTCCCAGCAAGCGACCCTCGAAACCCGGCAAGCCAAACACGAACCACGCTCGTTGGCCGAGCAGCGCCACGCCTGGCGCACCCAAGCCATCGAAGTCCTCGGCAGCCAGCGCGCGCTGACGAACATGATCGCCGACATCACCAATCAGGCTGTCACCCAACATGTCGCAATCACCGACGCCTGGGTACACGAGCAGGCCGCCGCGGTCATCGCCACCGTCTCCGAAGCCCGGGCCACCTGGATGATTAATCACGTCCGCGCCGAGGCCCAGCGAGTGCTGCGTTACGCTGACCATCCCGGCGGCCCGCAGGTAGCCAACCGCATCGTGGCGGCCGCCCTTTCGCAGCACAGCACTGCGTTGACCACCCACGCCGACACCGAGAAAAACGAGCCCGCGGCGCTGCGTCGCCGCCACGGCTCCAGCGTCTACACCCGCCACGACTCCACCGTCTACACCAGCACCGACATCCTGGCCGCTGAGCGGCGGATTTTGGCCGCCGCAGGGTTGCGCGACGGCCGCACAGTCGATGACACCAGCATCGGTTTGGCGCTGCTGGAATACCAGGCCAACCAGGAACTGGAGCTCAACGCCGGGCAAGTGGCGCTGGTACGCGAAATGGCGACCTCCGGTGCCCGCGTCCAACTCGCGTTGGCGCCCGCAGGCACCGGCAAAACCACCGCGATGGCCACCCTGGCCGCCGCGTGGCGCAACGCCGGCGGCAACGTCATCGGGCTCGCCCCCTCCGCCGGTGCCGCCGAAGTCTTAGCCGAGGACCTGGACGCTCCCACCGACACTATCGCCAAACTCGTGCAGCTCACACAAACGCGCGGCGGGCAACCCGCGCCCGCCGATGACCCGGCCCGAAAATGGTTCAACGCCATCGACTCTGGCACCCTGCTCATCGTCGACGAAGCCGGCATGGCCTGCACTTTGGACCTCGACACCGTGATCGCCCACGCGCTGGCGCGCGGGGCCAGCGTGCGTCTCATCGGCGACGATCAACAGCTCGCCTCCATCTCGGCTGGCGGCATTCTGCGTGATCTCGCCGATCGCCATGAGACCGTCACCCTGAGCACCGTTGTGCGGTTCACCCACCCCGAAACGGGGCCCGCCGAAGCCGCCGCCAGCCTGGCCATCCGCGCCGGTGACCCCGCCGGCATCGGCTTCTACATCGACCACCACCGCGTCCATGTCGGCGCCGACGCCACCGCCGCCGACATGGCCTACCAAGCCTGGGCCGCCGACATCGCCGCGGGCCGCGACTCCATCCTGTTGGCCCCCACCAATCCCCTGGTGGCCGAGCTCAACGAGCGTGCCCGGCTAGACCGTTTGGCCCACACCACAAACCACAACAGCGACCCGGCATCAGCGGCCACTGTCACACTGGCCGACGGCTTGACCGCCTCGGCCGGAGACTGGATCGCCACCCGCAAAAACGCCCGCTGGCTGCGCACCGCACAACGCGGCACATGGGTCAAAAACGGGCACCGCTGGATCATCCGCGCCGTGCACAACGACGGCTCGCTGACTGTGGTTCCGCTGCGCGGTCGCGCCACACCGGTACGGCTGCCCGCCCGCTATGTGTCCACCTACACCACCTTGGGCTATGCCAGCACCATCAACGCCGCCCAGGGCATGACGGCCGGCGGCCGCGACATCGAAGGCACCTGCCACACCGTCATTTCCGACCGCCTGAACCGCCGACAGCTCTACGTCGCGGGCACCCGCGGGCGCACCGAGAACCACTTCTACGGTTCCACCGCCGAAGCCGACCCGCACCGCATTCTGGCGCCCAAAGCCATCCACCCACCCACCGCCGTCGACATTCTGTCCGCGATCCTGGCCCGCGACGGAGCCCAACTCTCCGCCCACAGCGCCGCGGCCGCCGAAGCCGACCCGTTCACCCGCCTGCACCGTGCGGCCGCCATGTACGCCGACGCCCTGACCGCCGGCGCCGAACAGCATGCCGGCACTGCGGTCATGTCCCGTATCGACGCCGCAGCAACGGCCCTGGGAGCACACGTCACCGAGGCTCAAGCATGGCCCGTGTTGCGCCGCAACCTTGCCCTGTTGGCCATCGAAGGACACGACCCCGTGGCCGTCCTGCACGACGCGGCCAGCAGCCCGCTTGGCAAGGCCCACGACACCGCCGCCGTGCTCGACTGGCGCTTACCCACTTCCTCTCCCGCAAGCCCAGAGCAGGTAGGACCGCTGCGCTGGCTGCCCGCCACACCCGACGTGCTCGCCGACCACCCGCAGTGGGGCCCCTACCTACACCGGCGGGCACAATTAGTCGCCGAGCTGGCCGACCAGGTCCGCGACACCGCCCGCGCCTGGGACCCCAGCACCTCCCCCACGTGGGCGCGCCCACTAGTCGATCAGCGCAGCGCACTCATGGCCGAAATCGCCGTCTTCCGCGCCGCCCATGACGTCGATCCCGCCGACACCCGCATCACCGGACCCGAACAGCACGCCAACCGCTCGGCCATGGTCCAACACCTCATCCACGCCCGCCTTGACGCCGACCTCACCCGCGCCGGCGCCGACACCGCCCGCTGGCGCCAGCTCGCCGACAACATCGACACCCACATCGTCGACGACCCGTTCTGGCCCCGGCTGGCCACCCACCTCGACGACGCCGCCCGAGCCGGCGCCGACGTCGCCGCACTCCTCGACGAGGCCATCGCCGCGCACGGCCCACTGCCCGCAGAAATGCCCGCCGCCGCACTGTGGTGGCGCCTTGCCGGCACCCTGGCACCCCCCTCGCTCGAACGCGCCGACACCAAACTGCGACCGCCCTGGACCGCCGAACTGCACCACCTGTTGGGCACCCGAATCGCCGAAGCCGTCATCATCGACCCCGCCTGGCCCGGCCTTGTCGCCGCCGTCGCCGCCTCCGACTGGCCCCCAGCCGACCTGCTCGCCGCCGCCGCAGACCACCTGCGCGACATCGCCGCCACCCAAACGCTGCGCCCCGACGAATACGCCCGCCTGCTCACCTACCGCATCGAACTGCTCACCCACCACGCCGCCACCATCGACCCCGACATCCCCCACCCCGCCGAACAGGCCGAAACACCGTCTGCCGGTACCGAACCCGACCCACACGCCCGCGACATCGACCTGCCTGACGATCTGCACGAGCCACCACCAGACCCCTACGACTACCCCTACGGCTTCGTCGAAGACGACCTCGCCGGCCTCGACATCGACGATCTGCCCCGCCACCGCGTCGCCGCGCCCGGACTCGTCGACGACATCGACATTCCCGCCCTGCGGGCCCGCCGCGACGCCGCCCAACACCACGCCCAACAACTCGCCGACGCCATCCTCACCGCAGCCGGCGGGCCCGCCCAACAAGCCGCCGGCCCCGAGTTGGCCGACCTGCACCGCCGCCTCCACGAGCAGCGCCCCTACCAGCAAGCACTCGCCCGCGCCCATACCCTGTGGGTGCACGCCGAAGACACCGCCGAACTACACCACCAGCTTCTTGACCAGCTCTCCGCCGCCGTCACCGCCGCCAACAACCGCGTCGACCACCAGGCCGCCACCCGCTACCAACAACACCGCGATCAGGTCACCGAGCAAACCCAGCGCATCAACACCGCCGTGCACACCGCCCGCACCCGCCTAGACACCGCCCGCGCAGAACTGATCGACGCCGCCGGCGGTGTCGACAACATCGTCACCGAACACCACATCCACACGCGCCGCGCGGCCGCCATGCGCACCGACACCCAGGCCCTCAACGACGCGCGTCGGATCGCACGCGACCTCAACGACCAGTTGTCCCGCGCCGAAGCAGTAGCCGCGCGATCTTTCGCCCAAAACCCCGCGCACAGCTACGATCTGGCCGCCGACCTGCCTCAATTGCGCGCCGAAATCGCCTTCCTCGAGGCCGCCGCCACCACCAGCCCCGCCGCTCTCTACCACCCGCCCGACGCGGCCGTGGCCGGCCTCGACGAGACCCACCGCAGGGCAGTGGCAGCCATCACCAGTAGCCCTCAAACCGTGCAGCCACTCCGGATACACGCCGGCGCAGATAAGCCCGCGGCGCTGGCCGCGCTGGCAGCCACCGCCCACCACCACAACAGCCGTATTCTTGCCCTGCCTGGCACCCCGGCCGCCGCCGACTACGCCGGCGCCAACCGCTACGCCGACACCACCGCCAACCTCGACGACGCCCGCACCAAACTGGACACCAACCGCTGGAAACTACCGCTGGGCAGCCTGATCGTCGTCGACGACGCAGACCACCTACAGCCAGAACAGCTGCGCTGGCTCACCCAAACCGCCGCGGCCACCAACACCAAACTGATCCTTATCACCACCGCCGATAGCCGCGACCTGGCTCACACCCTGCTCGCCGTCCTCACCGACAACCTGCCCTCGGCACAACACATCGGCACCGCCGATCCCAACCGCCGCCAGAGCCCCACCGCCATCCAGCGCGCCGAACACCACCTCGCCGCCACCAGCGCACCCACCATCACCCGCAACGAAGTCACCCAACTGCTCCAGCGGCGCAACCAACTCATCGCCCGGCTCCGCGACATCGCCGACACCACAGCCCATATCGACGCCGTAGCCGCCCGCCAGCAAGACCTCAACCGCGGCCGCGACCGCGGTACCGGGCTCGAACTCTAACCAGGCCAGCGCACCACCAGTTTCCGGGCATTTTCATACTGAGCGGCCGTCGGACGGACGCCGTCGGTCCGTGAATTTCGGCGGCACGGCTGAACCCGACGGGACTTGGACGCGAATTTTGGAGGCGCCCATTTGAACCTGTGACCACTTGACCCCCAGAAATGCGCAACCAAGCAACCCGTGTTAGCGGGTGTCAAGTCTTCCCAGCTCAGATGGCATCCCTTAGCAACGGCTAACACCCGTTAACACCCAAAAATCGGAACCCGTTGCGCTACCCGTTGCGCTACCGCACCCTCGGAGACAGCGGGTCGCACGACCTACACACAAGGGGGTTGAACCGTGAGAGCTCTGTTCGCGCCGCTGCTGCTGATCGGCTTCCTGGCGAAATTTTGGTGGGCGATCTTGCTGGCGCTGGTTGTCGTGGTCGCTGCGTGTGTGGGGTGGTGGTGCTGCATGCAGAGCGACGCCGCGGATGCACGGGCCCGCCGGGAACGCGCCGAGCTGGTGGCCCGGGCTGATCAGCAGCACGCATGGTGTCTCGCCGGCGACGACCGCGGCGTGTACGGGGAATGGCCGCCAGCGATGTGAGAGCGCTGCGCAAATGAACGCGATGTCGCGCGGCACCGCCGCCTAATTGAAGGTGACGTTGCCGAACGGGTCAACCGCTACATACGCGCGCCGTTCCTGCGACGACGCGGCCGCTATCAGCCAAATGATGCCGAACAGCCCGCAGGTGAAGATGGTAAATAGCGCGAACACGACGTGCCCCGCCCCCGACATGCCACTACTCAAAAGGAGTACAGCCTGCGTGGGTGAGCGCGACTCGATGCGCGCCCCCCGATAGTGGTTGAAGATTGCCTCCTCGAGTAGCTCGGAACGCTGCTCAAGCGAGATTTGCGACGCGTAGTGTTCGGTCCATTCAGAACCGTCGAAATATCGTTGCCGGCGCGCACCGGATGGGTCGGCATACCAACCTGCTGGTGTCGTCACTTGCGGTCCCCCTCTGGCCCCTGTACCAGCGGTCATTATGGCGGCGCGACAACACAAGTTCGTTGATTCCGTCGAACTCACAGGCAAAGCGCAGGCGCGCTTGCAATCGGCAAGCAGAACGCCGCACATCTGGCGCGGGCGGATCAGCAGCACGCGTGGGTACTAGAGGGAGATGACCGCGGCGTCTACGGCGACTACGCGCCGAAGCAAACCGATTGAGTTGGTTCAATCCCAAGTGCCCGATGATTGGGCGGCGCTTGCATGTCTTCGAAGAATGTACGACTAATACACCCTTATTGACTCTCACAAAATGGCGTGACGACCACCAAACCGATGGTGCTAGGACCAGTGCAAAGGTTGCCCCAATGTTTTAGATGCTGGTCCCGCCGTACCCGCCGCCGGCGTAGCCCTCACCACTGACGATAACGTCGGCGGCGCCACCGCCACCACCACCGCCCCCGCCGGCGGAGGTGTCGCCAGAGCCGGGGTTGCCGCCGACGCCAAGGCCACTCGAGGCGCCACTGGCGCCTCCAGCGCCACCGTTGGGAGTGGTGCCGCCGACGCCTCCGCTGCCTCCGGAAACGGAACCGGCGGTGCCGCTGATGCTTCCGCCTGCGCCACCATCACCGCCGGTGGTGGTGCCGGTACCGCCTGCGCCGCCACCCCCGGCGGCGGCGTCGACGGCAGCGCCGGTGTCCCCTCGAACGACGCCGCCGCCACCGCTGCTGCTACCGCCGCTGATCGAGGTGGCACCGAGGTTGACGGCGCCACCGCCACCACCGCCGCCGCCGCCGATCAGCCAGTTTTGGCCACCTTGGCCGCCGGCGCCGCCGGCGGCGGTAACGTCGAGGGAGTTGTTGGAATCGGTGAGTTCGGCGCTGCCGCCTTGACCGCCGGTGCCGCTTTTACCGTCGGTGACGCCTAAACCACCGCTACCGCCGAAACCACCAGCACCACCGGCGATGGCGCCACTGGTGGTGGTGGTGAGGACGCCGTTGCCGCCGGCACCGCCGTTGCCGCCGGTACCGCCGGTGAGGCCGGTACCGCCGTCACCGCCGGTGCCACCGTTGCCGCCGACGGTGCCGTTGGTGGCGGTGGCGACACCGGCGCCTCCGGCGCCTCCGTTACCACCATTACCGGCCGCGTTGTGGCCGCCTCCACCAGTACCACCCAACCCGGCGTTGCCGCCCTCGCCGCCGGCGCCGCCAGCCCCGGGACCCGAGCCGTAATCGGCGCCGCCGTTACCGCCGACGCCTCCGGCACCGCCGTTACCGCCCAGACCGGGGATGCTCAACAATCCCGCGGAACCGCCCCCCGCGCCACCGACGCCTCCGTTGCCGCCAATGCCGCCCTGGCCGCCCGCCGCGCCGACCGTGCCGGCACCACCGACCCCGCCAGCACCACCGGCGCCGCCGGTGCCGCCCACACCACCGTTGCCGAGCAAAAGGCCCCCGGCACCGCCGACGCCCCCCGCGCCACCGATGCCGCCGTTGCCGCCGTTAACGCCCGGGTCGCTTTCCCCGCCGGCAATACCGGCCCCGCCGGTGCCGCCGTTACCGCCGTGGCCGAACAGGAACGCGCTACCCCCGGCCCCGCCGGGCTGCCCAGGCGCACCGGAGCCACCGTTGCCGCCATTGCCGAACAGCCAGCCACCGCCCCCGCCGGCCTGCCCGGTGCCCGCCGCCCCATTGGTGCCGTTGCCGGCCAGCGGGCGCCCAGTAAGATCCTTCACGGGCGAAAACACCGCCAAGCTCTGCGCCCCCTGCACCACCGCCTGCAACGGCGAAGCATTAGCCGCCTCCGCGGCCGCATAGGCGCCTCCCGCGCTAGTCAACGCCTGCACAAACTCGGTGTGAAACTCCGCCGCGTGAGCGCTGAGCGCCTGAAACTGCCGGCCGTGGCTGGAAAACAACCTCGCAATAGCCGCCGACACCTCATCCTGGCCCGCGGCCAGAATCCCCGTCGTCGTGGTCGCCGCCGCCACGTTGGCCGCCCTGATCGACGATCCGATCCCGGTCAAATCCGCGGACGCTGTGGTCAAAGCTTCAGGTACTGCGCTCACAAAAGACAACATCTGCGGCTCCGATTACTTAGAGGGGACACGAACGACAGCAGAATCTTTCAATCAGTTCGGAGACAAGAAGTACCCGAGATGTGAGCGCCGCGAGGCCAAGCCTCAACGCGCAGGAGCAAACTCACAGCGAGACGTCTAGTAATTACCTTTGTACCAACGACGGGTAGGAAAACTGGGACGGGTACGGACAGGGAGGGCCGCTGGCGCTTGCTGGACGCACCGTGTCTTCCATAAATGGGCGGCCTTTCTGTCAACCGTGTGTGGCTGTCGCGATGACTAACGCGACCGTCGCGAACACCAGCACGGCCGTCGTCACGACAAGCGCCCACGTCGCGAAAGTGAGCCGGGCGGTCACTGCGCGTTCCGCGGTCATCCGGTGCTCAACAAGCCAAGCATCGAAGTACTGCGCCGGCGCCCAGACCGTGTTTTGGGCACCGATGCTGTTGAGTACCTTGCCGATTCGGGCCTTCTCCTCGGCGCTCATCTCGTCGACCTGTTCGGGATTCTTTGAAGTCATGGCTTGCGACAGTAGCGGTGGATTGCCGTTAATCGGTACGGAAACCGTTGGCGAACACCCGGTCCGGATAGAGCGTCGTTGGTACAAAGGTAATTACTAAACGTCTCGCTGTGAGTTCGACCCATTGCGTTGCCACGGGCCAAACGGGACGTGCAACATGCTGACGTAATTCCGCCGCCGACCCCATCCGACTGTGCCTAACCTGCCTTCCAGTCCTCACGAGAGGGTACAAATGTCCGCGTCGAAGCAGACTTCAAAGGGTGGTTTCATCGGGCTTGCCGTCATGTTTTCTCTACTTTTTTTCGTCATCCACCAGTGCAATCCGTCGCACTCGTCGACGACGAATTCGCCAACCTCGACGGCGCTAGCGACGCCAACTTGGACCACCCCGAGCCTGTCGCCGGAAGAAATTCAGCAGCAACAGCAGGAGCAGCAGCAAAAGGAAGAGCGCCAGCGCCAGCTGGAAGCGCAGCGCCTGAACCCCAACACGTACAACGCGATCAGCCCGCACGATTACGCTCTGATGCTCAAAGACCCCGCGGCCCATATGAGCGAAAAGATCATCGTTTACGGCGTAGTGACCCAGTTCGACACCGCTACCGGAAGATCGGGGTTCCGCGCCGATACGGCAGCCGAACCGCAAGACGACAGATACGGCTACCAGCAGAACACCATGATCGAAGCCAGTGACCCGTCAACCTTGGCCAACGTGATTCAGGGCGATTACGTCCGGATGTACGTCGAGGTCAAAGGTACCGACACATATAAAACCACAATTGGCGGTGAGCAGACCGTGCCGAAGTTCGGGGTCAACATCATCAAAGTGACGTACTCACCTCAGCAGTGAGGTCAGTCCTGGACAATGCCAGGCCAATATGGTCGGAGGGGAAATAATTGAGCCTCGTCGCAGACTGGGCGAGCGCGGGCAGCGCTACAGTCGCGGCAGTGTCAGCCGTCTTCTCGTATGTGAAGTGGCGCCAAGCCAAGTCGGTCGCTGGGGTGGCGACCGAACAAGCCAATCGGTCGGTCGCGGCCGCTGAGCGGTTGGCGGACGCAACAGAGCGGATAGCGGCGTCGGCCAAATCCCCGGCCGTCACAATCGCCGAGGCCGCCGCGGACGGCGGCAGAACAGATGCTCCCTGGGCACTCGTCCCAATCCCAGGAAGCGACCACGTGCGGCTGCGTAACGAGACATCTTCGAGGCTCTATGCGGTCCAGATCGACGGATTCAAAGTTCGCGGCCCGAAGGTTGTTGGTGTCGTCGATCCATTCGCTGGCGTCGAGCTAACGGTGCTGCGTATCTGGCATCCCGACAACAGGATTCGTATTACCTGGCATCGCGAAGCCGATCGGTCAGATCCGGCACTGACATGGGAAGACGACATACCGCCGAGGATTTGAGAGCCATGAAGCACTTAACCGATTGGTGCTCGTGAATTGAGTTTCAGGACCGCGGCTGGCTCGCTGGTCAGCTCGGCCATCCCCGCCGGCGACACACTCGCCTCGAGCCGCTCGGACACAGCCCAGCACGCCTCAAACGACATGTCGGGGATGACCTCGCAGCCGCCGTGGCGCTTGCCGAGCTGCGCTCGCCGCGTTGGACCCAAGCCGGCCGCCGCCCATGACCTGCTCTCAGCAAGTACCCCGCCCCTGACTCGAGCGATCACCGGTTTCCCGCGGCGCGCAGAAAATCCGCTCAGCGGCTGGCCGAATCCTGCTCGTAAGTAAAACCTTTCGTGAATTTACCTCGGTTTGTCGGGCCGCTGTCCTATCATCGGCCCTACTTAGATCAAAGGGGTCTTGTGTGGCGAACGAGGCAGACGTCGTAGCAGTAGTTAACGCTGTTGGTGACCGCGTCGCGACATGGCATGTTGTAATAAGCCCCTCGTATCCGTTGAGCCGATTATGTGGCGCGTGGACGCAGGCTTCGATCGGCCTTGTGGCTACTCGGCTGCTGCTACCGTTTGGCGGCCAACTGCCCGATGCTTTGATGCCCCTGGCGGCCGCTAGCGCGGGCGTTGTCGACATGTCGGCCACGCTTGCGGCCGCATCTGAGTCGGTTACGAAATTGGTGGCGCTGCACAAATTCTCGAAGAATGGGGCCGGCAAGAGCCGCGCCCCTATCGACTGGCCGGCGCTTCCTTCGCCACTAGATTGGACTTCTCCTCCTCCACCGCCCCGCGGAGCGGCGGACGAACCATTTATCGCGAGCACTCTCGGCGTAGCTTGCTGGGTCGCCGACCTCGCCAAAGCCTGGTCAGCCATCGAAACCAAGCGCCTCTCTAGACAGCACCTCGCTGCGGGTGACACTGAACCGCGGCCGCTGCCAGTTGTTCTGGAAGAAACTATGCCGGCGTGAGCCTCGACTTCGTGGCGTTAGACGTCGAAACCGCCAACTACGATCGCGGGTCAATCTGCGCAATCGGATGGGCGTTCGTCCGCAATGGCAACATCGGTGATACCGGCTCATTCCTGTGCCGTCCACCAGATCCGGTGTACTGGTTCGATCCCTGGATCAGCACCATCCACGGGATCACAGAACGCGACGTGCGCGATAAGCCGACCTTCGGCGACGTTGTCCCCGAGTTGATTACCGGATTCGGCGATCTGCCGGTCATAGCGCACAACGCCGCTTTCGACATCGGCGCCCTCCGCGAAGCTCACACTTATTGTGCTCTGCCGTGGCCAACACTTTCCTATGGCTGCACGCTGGTATGGTCGCGCCGCCTGCTCCACTTACCGTCCAATCGGTTGCCAATCGTCTGCCGTCACCTTGGGGTCAAGCTCAGTCGCCACCATGACGCAGGCGAGGATGCCCGCGCCGCCGCACAAATCGCGATCGCGCTCGCCGGCCAGGTGCAGGCACATACTCTCGACGCGCTCTGCCACACCACATGGAGCCGCCTGGGGCGGCTACAGCCGACCGAGTGGGATGGCTGTACGCTCCGCGATCTCACATCAAAGTCGGCCCCACAGGCCAATCTTGACGCCGATCCAACCAATCCTTTTTACGGCGAGACCGTTGTTTTCACGGGCGGCCTTTCCTGCATGATCCGCAGCGACGCTTGGCGATATGTAGCTGCCGCGGGTGGAACTCCTAACGACGACGTCACCAAGCGCACCACTTTGTTGGTGCTGGGTGACGGTTTTCGAGGGGCGAGCACATTCGATGACTTTCTCGCCACTGATAAGGCTGTGAAGGCGTGGCGTTACCGCGAGCGGGGGCAGCCAATCGAGTTCTGGTCGGAAATCGACTTCGTTGAGGCGTTGACAGGCGCAAACGTCGCGCGCGAGAGGATGCCCGGAACACCGGCCCCGACACCTCCCGACGATTCAGTCGTGAATCTCGCCTGAACTAACGGACAACCCGTCCCGCATAAACGGCCGTCAGTCGTCGTCCTCCGGATCATCCGCCGGCGCCACACGATCATCCGCCGCAATCTCAACCCACCGAATCGACTCATCCAACGGCAACCTCACCCGGCCCGGCGCCCGCTCAACCATCGACTTGAAGCGTTTCATCGCCCGCTCGCGTTGCCGGGTCGGCTGGTGGGAGTTCTCGGCGCGGTTGTTCAGGTACTTCGACCGGCGACGCTGCACCGACGGCACGAGCTCGCGGTGCGCCACCTGGTAGCTCGCGAGCTTGTCGGTGACGATCACCCTGGGCACGTACCGCAGGCCCTTGAGCAGTCGGCGGAAGAACTTCTTTGCGGCCACCGCGTTTCGGCGCGACTGGACCAGAATGTCGAGCACGTTGCCGTGCTGGTCGACCGCGCGCCACAGGTACCGCTGTGCGCCGTTGATCTGGACGAACACCTCATCGAGGTGCCATTTGTCGCCCGGCCGCCGACCACGACGGCGCAGCTGGTTCGCGTACTGCTGCCCGAACCGGTCGCACCAGGCCCGGATCGTCTCATAGGACACGTCGACACCACGTTCGACCATCAGCTCCTGCACGTCGCGGAAGCTCAACGGGAACCGGTGGTACAGCCAGACGCAATGGCTGATGATCTCGGGCGGAAACCGGAACCCTTTATACGACGAGCCTGCAGCGGTCACGATCGTCGATCCTGCCCCACCTCACCTTCCCGGCTCACCAACCTGACAGTGCCCAACATGTTCCGGTCAGGCCGCGCCCGGGCGTAGCGTGAATGTGCCTCCAACGACGGAAGGAGTCGCCATGAGCGACGAACAGGGTGGAATTCAGCAAAAGGCCAGCGATATCGCGAACGAGTCGGTAGCGAAGTCGGGCGAAATCGTGGAGGGTGCCGAGCAGATACTCGGCGGCGATCTCAAGGGGGGCTTGGCCAAAATTCTCAAGGCGGCAGGCGATATCGCCACCGGTGCGACCGAAAAGGCCCTTGAAATTGCGGCCGACGTCGTTGACAAGGCGAAGAAAGCCGACTGAGACCGAGTAGGACGCTGGCGTTCCCGAATAAGCAACGAGAGGCATTGTCAAGTTGAGCGAAGTGGGCGCGGTCGCCAATCACATCAGCCTCATGCGTCACATATGACCTGGGGGTTCACGAGAACGCATCGCCTCAAATCCTGGTCTGATTGCTCAACTTGACAATGCCCCCGATAGCCACGAACCTCCAACTGCCGCTTCCCATACCCCATCACGCACCTCCGAGAATTTGAGGTGTTGCGACGACCAGTTGAATCCGCCCAGTATCGCCGGGGCGGCCGACGGTGGCCTGGCGCCAGGACCGGGTCCGGTTTTGGGCGGCCATCGCCGCGGGGGCGATGACCGAGGACGCCGCGAGCGAGGCGGGCGTGTCGTCGCCGGTCGGGTTTCGTTGGTTCCGCCATGCTGGCGGCGTGAATCCATGCTTGCCAGAAACTGTTTCGGGCCGCTACTTGTCGTCGGATGAGCGCGAGGACATTGCCTTATGGCGTGCTCAGGGCGCCGGAGTCCGCGAGATCGCCAGGAGGCTGGGCAGGGCGCCATCGACCATTTCGCGTGAGTTGCGGCGTAACGCATCCACGCGAACCTACCGGCTCGACTACAAGGCCTCGACCGCGCAGTGGCATGCCGAGCGGCGTGCCCGGCGTCCCAAGACCGCCAAGCTCGTCAGTAACGACCGGCTGCGCCAGTACGTCCAGGACAAGCTGGCCGGTGTCGTGCGCGGTCCGGACGGGCGGGTCGTGGCCGGGCCGGCCGCTGTGCAGTGGAAGGGACGCAACAAACCCCACCGGGGTGATCGAGCCTGGGTGACCGCATGGAGTCCCCAGCAGATCGCCCAGAGGTTGAAGATCGATTTCGCCGATGATGAGTCCATGCAGATCAGCCACGAGGCCATCTACCAGGCGCTCTACGTGCAAAGCCGAGGTGCGCCATCACCCACCCGGACCAGCAGGCGGAGGCGTTGAGTGCGCTGGCCCAGGCGGTGGCCGCGACCGGCGAGTTTGACCGGGCCGAGGACCTGGCCCGCGCCATCACCGACCCGTACTCGTACTGGAAGGCGGAGGCGTTGAGCGCGCTGGCCCAGGCGGCGGCCGCGACCGGCGAGCACGACCGGGCTCGGCGGCTGCTCCCCGAGGCCGAGGACCTGGCCCGCGCCATCACCCACCCGTACCGGAAGGCGAAGGCATTGATCATGCTCGCGCAGCTGCGGATACGGGAGTCCGTAGGACTGGCAGCAGCCTCTAATCTTCTCAAGGCGCGCCGCTGTGTGGCTGAAGCGCTAGCGACCAGTTCTTGGGACATCTCGGTCGGAACGGTCGCGCGGCTGGATCCCCTTGCGTTTCGTCGGGCCGTCAATCACGCTTCGACCCACAAGTTGTTCACGATCAGTCCCAGCTGGTGAGCCCCGCCGGCCTGACCAAAAGACCAGAGTGGCATAACGCGCCAGGTTAACGTTCCGTAAGCGGATCGCCTAAAGATTACGAGCATCTGAACACCAAGGGACTACGAGACCCATGCCACTCAAACATCCCCGCGTTAGGGGATTTCTACGGCTTCGTCGGCGGCGAGGCCAACCAGTATTACCCCGGGCTGTATGAGGGCACCACGGCGGATCAGAAGCTGCTTGTCGTCGACGGGCTTGTTGCCTTCAAGGGTTCGGCGAATCTTACCGACGCTGGTTTGCGGAAGGCGGACCGTGGGACGCGATCCCCTAGATTTGCTGCGCAGAAAATTACATAGTTGTTCTTGTAGCGGCAAATCTCGCATGTGGTATTTGGCCTGGTCGGGAAAGGTTATCGCTGCGCCACGAGCATGATTGACCGGATGGTGGAGCGACAAACTGATGCCCAACCCGGCGTTGACGCCCTTGCGCGAGATTTATCGGTGTGTCCCGCATCGGTTAACGGCACATTCGGCGCATAACGGATTGTGCATCGTTCTGGTCGCACTTGGAGATGTGGCATGGCAGGTCGACGTGGAACGTGTTGTGGGACTACCAAGTCCTACCTGGCCAAATACGTATCGAATCGGGTTATGCTATGCGCGGATAACCAGATGTGTAAGGCATCGCTTCAAGGAAAACCGGGCACATCAGATTTGCGAAAACGCGTCCGGCGCAGACCGGAGGACTTAGCCTGTGTTCGTAACTGTTGAACCTCGAAGGAGGTGTCAATCAGGCTCACGGAAAGACCATTGCTACCACGGTGTGGGTTACCGCCGACGCGCCCAACGAGCTAATCGGGCTCAAGACCAAACGTCGTCAAGACGCGAGCGTGTCACTGATGCTGTCTGACTGGGACAAGCAGGTTAGCGCCACCACCCCTCCGGTGTAACCACATCCTGTTCCCTTCACTCAACCAATTTCAACAAAAGCCGAAACAGCCGACATCGGAAAGGAATCACCATGATAGGGACCAGTTTTCAATCACGCGCCGCGCTTTCGGTGGCCAGCGCCGTAGTGTTGACCGCGCTGAACGTCGCCGTCACTCCCACCGCAAACGCCGCCGGTCCTCCATTTGCCGGCGTCGCCTCCACGTACAACGGCACCGCGGTCGGCACATCGGCGAACCAGCAGACTGAGGATGCGGCCATCGGTCTTGCGAAATCTAACTGTCCGCAATCCGGCTGTAACTTTACGTTTGTCGTCGAAAGCCCTAACTGCGGTGCGCTCGGCTGGAGCAAGTCAGGGGATGGGGAATACAACTTTGACGTCCGTCCCACAAAGGCAGCGGCAGAACAATCCCAGGGTACCGGCTTCAATCTGGTCGCCTCGGTGTGTGCTTCGGGGTAACCGGGGGGGCCCACGAGGGATGAAGCGGTGTCCGCGGCCCTGAAACAGCCTCCCGGAAGCACGATCTCCGCCTCGGCGTGCAACGAGGGGTCCTACACAGGATGGACCAGCCACAGCAGCTGACGCCGTCACCCCGATGTTTTATGGGCTGTTCGCTCCGGCGGAATCCGGTCAGTAAGACCGCTTTTGACAACACCGGCCTGGGAAGGAGGTTGTCCCGGTCCTGGAGACGAACAAGTGAGGCGCAACCGAAGGGCCGGGATTGTAAACCGTTGGCGCAAGGTTATCCGCGACGCTGACAGCACCAAACGCACAGCGAGTTGATCACGAATGTATGCGTGGTCCGAGAGACGATTACCGAAGTCCGTGACGGTAAGACGGCATGGATCTACACGACCATATCGCCATCGTCTTCGAGTTAGCGAAGTGTGTGATTGTGATCGGCAAAGCAAGTCGTCACACCGAAATGCTGGTGGTGAAGTCTGGTGTGAATCTAGAGTCAGCGGGCTTCCCCGACCGTTCCGTCGAGTGGGTTGACGAACTCGGAATCGACCATTTCAGCACCAGAGAGATCCTTGCCGTCTCGGAGTTGCTGGCATAAACGCCAGTGGCCACCGAAAGGTTCAGGAACGCTGACGGGCATCCGGTCGGTGTTCAGGGCAGTCCGGCGCGGTCGAATTCCTGTTGGAGTCGTGGTCGGCGGCGGTGGGTCTCGCGTAATTGGGCGACCAGTGTGTCGACCGCTTGTGAGTGGTCGCTGTTGGCCGCCAGTCGGCGCATCTTCGCCAGCCGTCGCGCCGCGAAGCGGTAGTTCTGGGCCTTGGCCGCCACCAGTTCGTTCTCCACAAGGCGTTGCAGAACGGGAAGGACGGCCAGTGGGTCGATCTTCTCGTAGGCCTTGACCAGTTCGCTCCATGTCGGGTCGTCGGCGAGTGCGAGTGAATGCGCGAGATCCCAGGCTAATACAACATCCCGGAGGGTGCGCAGGGCGAACATCACGCCATCACGGGGATGTGACGCGAGTGTGGTCATGACTTCGGCTCGATAGTCGGGCCAGGAGGTGCCGGCTGCGGCGTGCAGATGTGCCGCCGTTGTCGCCGACGGCCAACGACGGAAGATGAGAAGGCGAGCGGGCAGTGATTCGTGCGGCCGGTGTTCGTCGAGGAGTTCACACCAGTAGTCGGCGGCGCGGCGGGATTGGTGGCCGTCATCGAAGTCGGTGGCCTGTTTGGCCCAATCGATGGCCAGGTCGGTCTGCCCGATCTCTTCGAAGGCTTCGGCGGTGTCCTGCAGCCAGGCCGCGACGCGTCGGTCCCGGGCATGTGTGCGGATGATCGCCTCGATATCCCGGTCGAGCACGGCCAGCCTGCGGGCGTTCCAGTCGAGGGTGAACCACTCATGTGAGTGCTGCGATGTCCAGCGATCGGCTTGGCTGGGACGCTGGCCTAGACCGGCCTCGATCTGCATCAATCGTGCCCGGTAGGCGGCCATCCCGGCCTGCCCCAGCGCGGGGGCGTAGGCCACCGGATCGAGGGTGAAATAGTCGACGTCGCCGTCGAATTGGAACGTCATCATCCAGTCGATGAGTTTCGCCGCCGCAACGTTGGCGGCGGCGGCGACCTTTGGATGCAGTTCCAGAAGGCGCCGGCAGGCGTCGCCGATGATGCCGCTGGAGTCATCGGCCCGGGCGATGACTTTGATCGCGCTGCCCAGTGCTTTGTGGGTCACTGAGTACGCCTCGGCCGGATCAGCCGTCGGCAGCGCGGCCTCGAGGATGTCCAGGGCGGCGTGCATCCGCTGTCCGTGGTCGTTGGCGGTGGCCCATCGGGAGACATCGGCCCTGGTACGAATCAGTGGCAGGACCCTGTCGGCGAGCTCGCTCACCGGCGGTCCCGTGGCAGAAGCGGGTTAGCGATGTCCGTGAGGTGTCGCGGGGCGATTTCGCACTCGACGCGCACTTGGTGGCGTGCGTGCTCAGGAACCCTTGCCGCGCACCACCGTTGCACTCGCGCAATTTCCAGTTTCGGTAGGGCCATCGTGTCACCTTCCGTTGAGCGTCTGGGCTGCGGTGCTGAGTGATTCGAACGCGGCGTCGAGGCGGTGCTGGCGGCGCCGGTTGGGTTCGTGGTTGGCTTCGGCGGCAACAAATCCGATCAGTTCGTCGAGTTCGTCATCGGTGGCTTGCAGGGCGGCGCCGTTGCTTTGGGCGCGCATGCCGAACACCAGCCGTTCGCAGTCGGGGTCAAGCAATACCAGCTCGCGCAGCGCTGAGGCCACCTCATCGGCGATGACGACCTCGTTGACCGCACCGGCTACGGTGAGCCGCCGGCGGCGCAGGTCATAAGGCGAGTCCTCCCAGTTGCTGATGATCCCCTCGTCGGCGCAGACGCTGCACTGCCACTGGATCGGTGCCGACGGTTCGCGCCGCACGATGGTGATCCGCCCCGGACAGGGTCGGCGGGCCGGTCGCCGCCGGCACGGCAGCGCGCTCATCCATGGATCACCGACACGGCCGCCGGCGGTGGCCGCCCGGACGATGTTGCCAAAGTGCTGTGCTAGGCGACGCGCGGAACCGGGGACATCGTCGGGCAAGTCCAGGAAATGGTTTAGGTCGCTGACCAACATTCCGCAGGACTGTACCGGCCGCACCCGATACGCCCACTTACCGCTGAAGATTCAAGTGTTGAGGCACAGCGTGACCTGTGATCTTCGGCGGTTTTGACGGCTGTGGCGACGGGTCAGCGGCAGGAGACGGCGCGGACGGTTGGGTATCGTCCCGCTGTGGGAACGAAGGGCGAACGCCGGGCTGCGAGGACAGCCGTGGCCGGCTATCACGAGGCACGGTTGGGTGAGCTCATCGAATACATTGCGATCGCGATCGACCGCTACCGTGCCGGCGAGGTCGACGCCTACACCGTCGACGAGACGATCCACCACTATTATCGGGCAGCCCGTGAGTTGTGGAAATTCTGCTGGTCCGGTGGTGGTGGAACACACATCGAGATGATCGCTCACGTCCTTGATCGGATGACAACCGACGGTGAAACCATTAACTGGTGGGAACGAGTCTCGCCACGACAGCCGGACTGATCCCCGGGGCGCGCAGCTGTGCCGATTATGCCAGCGGCAGCCCCTGTCCTAGTCCCATCGACCCCCCGTCGCCTAGGCCTAGGCATACTCAGGACCGGCCGCCGCCAAGGGCTTGTCTCTAAAACGCCGATCGCTCAGCGGACGCGGCTGAAGCGGAGCAGGAGCTTCTGGTCGCAGTAGTAGTCGAGCCAGTCGACCAGCCGGCCCCGACCATGGTGCCCGCGGCCGGCGGTCGGCACGAAGCGAATCGCGAGCCGGGAGACCGCTGCGTCGAACCCGGCCTCCTTAAAGACGGTGACCACCCCATCGATGTCGTACAGCTCGGGCAGATGCAGCTCCTCGACGTTGGCGTGATGCCACTCCGCCATCAGCGGGCTCGCGGCGTGAACACCCATGACCGCGTAGTACACGCCGCCGGGCACCAGAGCGCCGAGGATCGCTCGGGCGTGGGCGCGAAGGTCGTGGAGTAAGTAGAGCACCTCATGGCTGAACGCTGCGTCGAAACCACCCCACCCGGCGGGAACCGTATCGCCGGCCGCGAACCGGAGCGGCCGCTGCCCGACGAGCCGCCGGGCGTCCTCGATCGCGCCCGAGGCCGGGTCGTAACCGAAACCCTCGGCGATGCCCCACCAATCAGCGAGCAGCCGGAGGAACCCGCCCCGGTTGCAGCCCGCGTCAAGGACTCGCTTTCCGGCAAGGTCGACGTCGATCGTCTCAAGCATCGCCTTCCAGAGGAACGCGTGCTCGTCCTGCATGGCCTCGTCCGCGGCCGCGCCCTGCCAATAGCGCTGACTCATCTCGCTCCTTACCCTACGGCGGGCGCGGCGAGGTAGATCGATCCCCAGACCAACCGCCTGGTTGGCGATCGCGCTGCGGAACGGCGGGCGTGGACCGCGTCCTTCATCGGGGTTGCGGTTGACTAGCGAGACCGTAGCTCCGAAGGAAAGGTGCGCTGGTGCGGATTCTGGTGTTTGGCGCTGGGGTGATCGGCAGCGTGTACGCGGGCAAGCTGCGGCAAGCTGGACACGAGGTGGTCCTGGTGGCCCGCGGGCGGCGCCTGTCAGACCTGCGGGCTAACGGGTTGGTGTTGGAGGAGGCGCAGTCCGGACAGCGCACGGTGCTGCCGGTGCCGTCCGTCAGCGAGGCCGGCGCCGACGAGCGGTACGACCTGGTCCTGGTCCCGGTCCGCGCCGAGCAGCTATCCAGCACCCTGCCGGTCCTGGCCGCCATGAGCGACGGCTCGGACGTGCTGTTCTTCGGCAACACGGCCGGCCGGCAGGCCGAGTTGACGGCCGCCCTCGGCAACCGTGCCCTGTTCGGCTTCCCCGCCGCGGGTGGTGTCCGGGACGGGGCAGTCATCAGGTACGTGCTCATCAGCCAGCAGAAGACGATGCTCGGTGAACGGGACGGCAGCACGACACCTCGAGTCCGCGACCTCCACGGCGTGTTCAGCGCAGCGGGCTTCTCCACCGAAGTCAGCGTCGACATCGACAGCTGGCTGGTGGCACATACCGCCTTCGTGGTGCCCCTCGCCTTCGCCTTGTCCCGGGTCGGCGTCGACCCGGCCAGACTGGCGGCCGACCCAGCTACGCTGCGGCTGATGGTGCGTGCCACCCGGCAGGCGTTCACGGCGCTGCGCGCCGCAGGCAACACCGAAATCCCCAGAAACCTGCGCATCCTCTACCGCTTGCCTACCGTGTTCGTTGTCGCCTACTGGCGACGCGTCCTGGCCAGTCCCCGCGGAGAGCTGTGGTTCGCCGCGCACACCCGCGCCGCGCCCGAGGAAATGCGCTCGCTGGCCCGACAGCTGCAGGAAGCGCTGCGCCCCACCGGACATCGCACGCCCGACCTCGACCGGTTACTGGCCACCCCAGTCTGAGCCGCCGCCCATTCCGTAAGCCGATCGTTGGCGAGACACCGCGTGGCTAACAGTGTTCGGGCAGGTCATTGCTGTGACGGTTGCCGTGTCCGCGGCTACGTCACCGTGTCGGGGGTTGGCGATACATTCCGCGGGTGAAGATCGGCTGCGGGCGGGTGTCCACCCGCGACCACATCCCGACACCCAACGCGACGCGCTCATCGGCGCCGGCTGCGAGCACATCTTCCTCGACACGGCGTCGGGCAAACTTGGCCGCAGACCCGAGTTAGACGAGCACTGCTGTCGACGAACCGGGCCGGCGACCAGCTGGTGGTCACCAAGCGGGACCGGCTCGGCAGCTCGCTAGAGCAGCTGATCGAGCTGTCGAACACCCTGCAGGGCCGCGGTGTCGATCTGGTGGTGCTCGACCAGGGTATCGATACCTCGACTGCGGTCGGGCGGATGTTCTTCCAGATCCTGGGATCGATCGCCGAATTCGAGCACGCCCTGATGTCGGAGCGGACCACGCATGGGCTGGCCGCGGCCTGGGCGCGCGGCCGCACCGGGGGTCAAAAACCGAAACTGGGTACCACGCCAGGTCACGCTGGCCCGCGCGATGTACGCGGAGACGGGCGAGGATGGCAAACGGCGATACACCGTCGCGCAGATCGCGGCGGAGTTCGGCGTCACCCGTCCCACGATCTATTGGCACCTGCCCATTCCCTACACGGAACTACCGTCGCCCCAATCCGATTCACGTGGGAGTGCAGTGAGATAACCGTGGCGAGCAGTGGGCTGACCGGATTCAGCGACGCGGCCCCAGAAGGCGATGCGCCGCTTGGATATCCTGCGCCGCACAAAGACGCCGGTGTCCCGTTACGCACCGCACACGCTGGCTGCACCGCTACCGGGCGTCGGGTCTGCGGGGCTGGCCCGCACCGCGCCGGTTACCGGGTCGACGCGCCGATCCCGAGCTGGTCGGGTTGATCGAAGGTCTGGCATTGCGCAAGCCGCGGCCGTCGCTGGCCTCGATCACCCGGCGATCCGCCGCGGTCGCCCAACGGCAGGGCTGGACACCGGTGTCCTACAGCACGGTCCGGGGATCGTCGCCGCCCCGGATCCGGAGATGCTCGCCCTCGCCCACGACGGTGCCGCCTCACTGCGTGACACCTACGAGCTGGTCTAGCGGCGCCGATCCGAATACCCCAATGCGATGTGGCAGGTCAATCACACCGAACTCGACTCCTGTTGCTCGACGGCGGACTCACAGCACCGACCGCGACGACACCCGTGCCATCGACTCTAAGACGGCGGTGAGGGCCCCGTCGGGGAAGTCGACCGCCCCGCCGATCTGGGCCGCGGCGAGCTCTGCCTCGGCGCTTTCCTCGATCTCCACCACCAGCCGGGCAGTAGCCACAGGGTCAGGGCCGAACGCCAAGAGACCGTGGTTGGCCAGCAGAACTGCGGCCGTCGTCGGGTGTTGTCCCAGAACCTCGGCGATGTTCCGAGCCGACATACCCGACCCGCGAGGTCCCCATGCCGCCACCGGCACGTCTTCCGCCTGCCCGAAGCGCAGCAGCGGCTCGAACCGGCACGGCAACGGCCGGTGGGCCAGCGCGAACGCCGTCGCGGCGGGAGAGTGGGTGTGAATGACTGCGCCCACGTCACTGCGAGCGTTGTAAACGACGCTGTGCATGGCGACGATTTCGGCGTTCTCAGGCGCCAGCTCGCCGTCTAGGACCTTCCCATCGAGACCGACGGTGGCCAGCTGGTCAGGCCGCAACTTTCGCACGTACCCGGTGGTGGTCAACAGGAACCGGTCGGCGTCGAGTCTGGCGCTCAGGTTGGCGAGCCCGGAGTGCGATAGCACCCCCGAGATGAGTAGATGCCTGGTGGCTTCGACGACCCGTTGAGCTTGGGTCTGCACTTCATGTGCGCTTGTCATCTCGTCTTCTCCGAATACTCGTCGGCTCCGGCCGTTCTTGCTTGAGAATGCTCTGGCCCGCAGGCGCGGTCAAGCGCGTTTTGCTTGATGGTGCCGAGGACCGGCGCAGGACGCCCCTTGGGGGTCGACAAGTCTTGTGCGGCCGCGTACGCGTCCAACGTGGCCTCGCCGTTTTGTCCCGAAAATCTTCGATTTGAGTCCTGTGCGTCAGCACCGGGTCCTGACCCGCGTAGCCGCGGGTTAGTGGCGCCGGGCCGAGGGATCAGCCACCCTCCTGGTCCGGGCGGGCGAGTAGCCGGTCCGGTGAGCTCGCTAGTGGCCAGGTACCACACCAGAACGGGTCCCGGTAGCCGATCCTGTTACGGTGTGCCGCGGACCGCGCGGGAGCAGACTGATCCCCGTGGATGAGGATCTTGATCGAATGACGCAAGAGCAGCTGGTCGTCGAAGTGGTCAAGCTGCGCGCCGCGATACGTCGCCATCGTGACAGCTCCGGGCACGACCTGTGTTGGCATCATCCCGACCTCTGGGCGACTCTGCCCGAACGCATTGACCCGGACGTCGCCGTGCCGCCGTGGCCAAAATTTCTTCGAGGGTGCGTCGCCTATCGCCAGTCGCTGGATGAGCAGCTGCCCGGCGCTCCAAGACATGACGCGGACTACCGCGAGCAGTCCCGCTAACGATCCGCCTCTGGCGCACCGCGCTGCGGAGTCGACTGGTCGTGTCGCGCTTCGGCGCGCTGCCGGTACTCGCCGCATCCGTGGTGCGCCGGTCCATCTGAGGGGGTGCTCCGTGGCGGCGCTACTCATCGGCTACGCACACGCACACCGCGCGCCGCAGGAGCGCGTCAAGAGATCCGGGAAAGTTGACCTTTGACTGGAGAGTCTTCATCGATTATCGTCGATTATCGATGAATACGGCGATGGGAATTGAACGAGCGACAGCGGAGGAATGGGCGTCGTGGTTCCGCGCCCTCGGTGATCCAACGCGAGTACTGATCCTTCACCTACTCGCAAACGCTGAGGCCCCGATGACCGTTGGTGAACTCACGGAGCGCCTCGATGTAGGGCAGTCGACAATTTCTCATCACCTTGCGAAGTTGGCTGACGTGCGTTTCGTTCTGGTCGATCAGCGGGGCACCTCGAGCTTGTGGCGGATCAACACGAACTGTCTGGCCTGTTTCCCCTCGGCGGTCGATGTGGTCATGGGTCGCATACCCGCCGAGTTCATGGGTGCCGTGGAGCGCACCCGATGACCAGCAGCGACATTCACGACGACGTCCGCGCCTGCTACCGCCAGGCAGCCCGAACCCGGGTCAAGGAGTCAGCAGCTGATAAGCGCTGGGGAGCAAGCCGCTACGACAAGCGACACCCATGACCCAACGAGCCTCGACCGCGACCCGTCTGGTGTTCGTCTACAACGTCGACGCCACACCACTGAGCATGTTGCGAGACATTTACTCGGCGATCACCACCGGGATTACCGACTGCCATCTCTGCGACATCACCTACTCGGGGCTCATCAAAGACAAGACCTGGCGACGCTTCGTCGCCAACCTCGGCCTAGACGTCGACTTCCAGTTCAGATCGACATTTCGCGCAGCTCACCCCAACCTCGACGTCGACTGTCCCGCCGCCTTCCTGGAAACAACCGACGAAGAACTGACCCAACTCCTCACATCCGACGAAATCAACGCCGCCCACGACCTCACCCAACTCAAACAAATCGTCACCAACGCCCTTCACCGCAACGGGCTCTGAACCGGCCGAAGACTCACTCGCGATGAAGGAGGACACTCCCGTGGCGCTCACCCTGAAGCAGGCCCGTTCGGTCTACGACCGGATCGGACGCATCCAGGACTGGCAGGCCTTCTATGAGGACGCGACTACCGACCGGCTCGTGGCCAACGCAGCCCTGGCCGCAGACCAGACGATTTTTGAGTTCGGGTGCGGCACCGGCCGGTTGGCCGCGCGCCTTCTGGGGGCGCTGCCTGAAAGCATCAACTACCTCGGCGTTGATCTCAGCCCGGTCATGATCAACTTGGCCACCAATCGGCTCACCGCGTGGGCGCAGCGCGCCGAGGCGGTGCTGGTCGACGGCTCACTACCGTTGCCCGCCAACGACGGGTACGCCGACCGTGTGCTGTCCACCTTCGTGTTCGACCTGCTCGACGCAGACTACGCACGGGCCGTCCTGGACGATCTGCGTCGGATTCTGGCCCCCGGGGGCCGGCTGTGCCTCGCCAGCCTTACCCACGGCGACGGGCGGCTCGAAAGGGCCGTCTCCCAAGCCTGGAACGGGCTGTGGCGCGTTGCCCCCCAGCTGGCGGGAGGGTGTCGCCCCATCACCATGCGCGCCCTGCTGGGCTCCGACTGGCAGATCCAGCATCACTCACAAGTGCATCGTTGGGGACTTGTCACCGATGTCGTCATCGCCGCTCCGAGCGAATGCCAACAGTGACACCGCGCCCTTCACAGGTGATGCGCTAGTCGGTAGTCCGCGCGCACCCGATAGCCGAACCCCATCCGCACCGGCAACTCCAGCTCCCGCTGCGCGGCCACCGCCGCATCCACCGCTGACCTGGGCGAGGCGAACGCAGCGCATACACCGTCACCGGTGTGCTTGAACAACCAGCCCCCGTGCGCCTCAATCGCCTTACGCAACACCTGATCGTGGGCGGCCAGCGCCGCTCGCATCTCATCGGCGTCGGCTTCCCACCGATGGGTTGAACCCTCCACGTCGGTGAGCAGAAAGGTCACCAGCCCTGTAGGGGGCACCCCCGTAGCCACCCGCAAAGGATGTCACACCAAGCCCTGCTCAGGCCGCTATTCACGACCCGCAGACGGCATCGTGGTCGCCTACGAAGCTGACGATATTAACCCTCAGACTCGGACGGGATGGAGCGTCGTCGTTACAGGACGCGCCCACACGGTCACAGATCCCGCTGAAGTCGCGCGCTATGAGCAACTGCTCCATCCGTGGGTAAACCAGGCCAACACCGTCGTCGCCATCGGACCCGAATTCATCACCGGCTTCCGCATCATCCCCACCTAAACTTCAAACTGACCCACTACCGCTGCGACCTGCTGAAATACCTGCTTTGATATCAGCGACCGACGGGCTCACCCGACGACGAAGTTGCTCAGCTCGGGAAGCTGCGCCAGATTCCACATCTTGATACGGTCGGAAATCACGTCGCGCAGGGTGTCCTGTTCGAATATGCCGGCATTGGCGACATTGCGGACTTTGTCCTTATAGGCGTCGATATCTGCGCCGAGCACCTGCAGCTCGAGCGCGCAGCCGACGATCGCGGCGATCGTTGCGGCGGGCACAATCCGCAGGCAGGCCTGGACAACCCCGGCGAAGAACGTCTCATGGCGTTCCTCGTCGGCGGCGATGAACTCGACAAGGCGGCGCAAGACGGGTTCGTCGATCTGTGTGGCCAGCCGCCGCAGGAACACCGAGTGAGCGCGTTCCCGCAGCGTCATGAACACCAGGACTTCGACTTGGGTGTGCTCGTCGGCGGGTTGGCCTTTCATTACATGCTCGACGCGGACCGCCTCGTTGGCGATCGGGTCGATCTGGCGGGTCAGCACCAGGTTTTGGCGCAGCGCGAACGCGTGCAGGTTCTCGTCAGCCGTCCATCGGCCGATCCATTTGCCCCACCAGCCGGCCAGGATGAAGTGCTCTGCTAGCCGGTGGTAGTAGCTCGCCAGGTTGTCCTTGGTGATCAGCACGATTTCCAGCGCGTCGGTGACGTGGTCAGGCAGCGTTACCTGCGAGGGATCCCAGTCGCGGCCACCAAGGGACTGGAAATTCTGTCCTCGATCAAACGGCACATAGTCATGGGCATACCACGGTGCGGCCGTCTCGATGGTGCGTGCGTAGGTGTCGCTGACGACCGGCTCGAGTTCGAGCATCAACGGTGAAGCGACGCGTTCATGTGGCATGCCGTCAAACTAACCCACTCCGCGGCCATCGCAAACGCCGCCTAGCGTTAGTTTCTGCCGTCACGCGGTCCATGTCGACCGTCACCGGTCAGGTCTGTGCACCGCTGGGCCGGGGCGGCTACGCGGCGCGATGACGCCCAAACTATCGGATCCAAGGATAGGGGTGGATCTTGTATCCGCGGATGCCCTTACCCACAGAGCGTTTCAGGTGCCCGATATGAAGGGAAGCGGTCGGCAAAGATCGGCGCGGGCGCCCGCCACGACGTCGATATCGTCGAGATCGCCTCGCGGTGCCCCATTCTCGACTGCGACGGGTTTAATCGGCTCGATCTCGATGTTGGTGAAAATCAGCGGAGGCTTGATACCGCGGACATCGCGAATCTCTGAATCATCAGACCTAGGGCATGCGATGCCGCCAACGGTGGGACCTTTGGCTCTATTCAGCACGTGTGACTACCAGCGACACTTCCGCCCTGACCGCGATGTGGGTCTCGACTGAATAGTCGGCGGTGGTGGAAGAAAGCGGGTCGCTTGGTGGTCTGTGCCCTTGACGCTTCCATGCCTCAGGAATTCCGTGAAGTCGTTGTGTTCTCTGGTGGCCAAGTTGCGGCCTGTGAGGCTGAACGGGTAGCCCGTGCCGTGGAGCGCGTGTTGGAACATCGGGGGATCACCGGGGGTGCTCGGGTGCGGCTAAGTACCGCGAACGGTGCCGATGGGCCGATGTTGGTGCAGGTGAATCTGCGGGTGCGTGACATCCCGGCACGCGTGCAGGCGGTCACGGCAGGTATGGATGATCTGCCCTCGGCGCTGGCGCGGCTGGATCGTCAGATCGTGCGGGTATCGGCGCCATGGCGCCCCCGGCCCTGGCCCGATCGAACCCCTCGGGCATTGACCGCACCCGCGGAAGCGGTGATCACCCGCCGCAAACCCGTTGTGCTGCAGTCTGCGACCCCGTTGGAGGCGGTGGCGGTGATGGATGCGATGGACTACGACGTGCACCTGTTCGCCGACACCGAGACTGGGGAGGACGCCGTGGTGTATCGAGCTGGACCCTCGGGGCTGCGGTTGGCTCGCCAGCGCCGTATGTATCCGCCCGGATGGTCGTGGTCTCCGCCCCCCCGGTTTCCCGCCAGTGCCGCTGATTGTCAATTCCCGTCCGACACCGACGCTTAGCGAAGCCGCCGCGCTGGGCCGGGTGTGCGAGCACGGTCTGCGGTTCCTGTTTTTCACCGACCCGGCCACCGGTCGCGGCCAGCTGGTGTATCGGCGCCATGACGGCAACCTCGGGCTGATCACCCCCATCTCCGGCACGACCGAGGATGACGGGTTGTTTCCGAGCACCGATGGACGGAAGCGCTGATGGCGGCCGGTGAGGTGATCGAACTCGATCACCGCGAGGCGATGCGATTGCTGGCCAGTGTCGACCATGGGCGGGTGGTGTTCACCGATCAGGCGCTGCCGGCCATCCGCGTGGTCAACCACCTCGTCGACGAGGGTCGGGTGATCGTGCGCACCCGCCTGAGGGCCACAGTGTCCACCGTGGTGCGATCCAACACCGATGACGGTGTGGTGGTGGCCTATGAAGCTGATGCCCTCGACCCCCAGCGGCGGGCGGGCTGGAGTGTGGTGGTCACCGGGTGGCCGACAACGATTACCGACCCCGAGCAAATCGCCCGCTACGAACGGCTGTTACACCCGTGGGTGTACATGACCTTCGACACCATGATTGCGATCCAACCCGAGATCGTCACCGGTATCCGCATTGTCGACGACACGGCCCCGCAGTAGCCGACGGCGCAGCTCACGGGCGATTCATACATCCGTCAAGCGGCCAACTTCTCGACTTGTGGATCGGTGCGGAGCGGACAAATGAGGGGCCCAGATCTGGGCGGCGAGCAAGCTCTTCAACCGGCCGATGGTCTCGGACGTCAGTTCGTCTTTGGAGCTTACAGTCTGCTGTGAATGCAGCAATAACCTGCTGTGAACGCAGCAACAGCGCTCACACCATGCGCCCAGGTCCGGGACAATCTTGCCCGAACGGTGCTAACGGCTTGCAACCCCAGGGTTGGCCAAGCGCCAACAGGCGGGAGCTTCGCATGCCAACTCGTGTATTCCGCGGATATCGAGACCTTTGGTCGCGACCACCGCGGCCGCACTGTGTTCCAGGGCGCCAGCCTGGGGCCCAGGCAGACAATTGCACCGGGTCCACGATCCCTCGTTGCGCGGATCGCCGGGGCGGCAAGGGCCACCGTGACAGTCGCGATGAGTATCACGCTGGTGCCGTCGCGGGTCGGCTTGGGGTTAATCGTTGTAGCGGCCCGGCAATTCGGCGTCCACATTTGCAGCGCGGATTTCACGGTGATCGCGGGGAACTGGAGCACGCCGCCGTGACGACTGTCACGCGATAGTCCGTTCCGCACCCAGTATTTCCGTCATCCCGTCATGGAGTCGGATCAATGCTGCACGAATTCTGGCAACACTTCACCCCAACCTTGTCAAGCCGCTGTTGAGAGGGCTCGCCCATGCAAGAGAACCTGACCGTTCCGACCGAAAAGCCCCGCAACGGCCTGGCCGGTCTCAAATACTGGCGCTATGACCTCCGCTCGGGTTTCACGGTGGCCATGATCTCGGTGCCGTTCTCGATGGGAATCGCGATCACCTCGGGCGCGCCACCGATCTGCGGGATCACGTCGGCGATCATCGCCGGTTTCATTCTGCCGTTTTTGGGCGGCTCGTATGTGACCATCAGCGGCCCCGCCGCGGGACTGGCGCCGGCCCTGTTCGCCGGCATGGTCACACTGGGAGCCATCCGCCTGGGCGGAGGCACCTCGAAATCCGAGTTGCTCGCCGTGGGATACCCCCTGGTTCTGGTTGCCATCGCCATCGCGGGCGTGTTGCAAGTGATCCTTGCCAAGTTGAAGGTGGCGCGCCTGAGCGCCATCTTCCCGGCCGCGGCCATCCACGGCATGCTGGCCGCAATCGGCCTGATGATCATCGCCAAGCAGATCCCACTCTTCATGGGCGTGAAGTTCGAGGCCCACGAATTCTGGGACATCCTCGGCGAGGTGCCGCGCCATGTCGAGTCGATGAACCACCAGGTCTTCGACTTGGGGATCGGTTCCCTGGTGGCGCTGTTCGTGCTGTCGGCCCTGCCCGGGCGGCTGCTGAAGGTCCTGCCGCCCCCGGTCTGGGTGTTCTTCGCCGGCACGCTCGTCAGCACCTTCGCCCTGAAACTGGACAAGCACTACCTGATCAACGTGCCCGGTTCGCTGCTGCACGGGGTTGTCTTCCCCCGGTTCGGCGATGTGTTCGCCCATGCCGCACTGTGGATTCCACTCACCTACCTGGTCGTCACCCTGGTCTTGATCGACGGCACCGAGTCCCTGGCGACAATCGCAGCCGCGGACAAAATCGACCCCTATCGCCGCCGCTCTGACCCGGACCGGACCTTGCTGGCCATGGGCGTTTCCAACGTCGCATCGAGCATGCTGGGTGGCCTGACCATCATCCCCGGCATGGTCAAGACCACGGCCAATGTCCTGGGAGGCGGCCGGACCCAGTGGGCCAACTTCTACAACGCCTGCTTCCTGCTGACGTTCCTGCTGCTCGGCCGCGACCTGATCGACATGGTCCCGTTGACGGTCCTGGCCGCCATCCTGGTCTTCATCGGCTACAACTTGTGTAAGCCCGCGCTGTGGCTCAGGGTCGCACGGGTCGGGACGGAGCAGTTCGTCGTCTTCTCTGTCACATTGCTGGTGACTTTGGCGACGGACCTGCTCATCGGCATCGCCGCCGGCATCATCTTGGAGTTGGTACTGAACCTGTGGTTGGTGGGCCTGTGGCACACCCTGCGGAACGGCGCGGAATCCGCCAAGCCGAGTCTTGCCGGCCGCTTCCTTAGTCTGTTCCGCAATCCGGTGTCGCAACGGGAAGTCGATGACGGCGCCTACCACCTGTATTTGGATGGTCCCCTGGTGTGTTTCAACCTGTTCCACGTGATTCGGGAGCTGGGGCAGCTTCCGCAGGATACGCAGGCGGTGTATCTCCACTTGAGCTCGCGTGTGCCTATCGTCGATCACACGACAGGTGAGTCCCTCCGCTATTTCCTGGAGGAGTTCAGCGGCCAAGACCAGAGTCCGAGGCTGGTGATCGAGGGATGGGACCACATGCGGCCCCTGTCCAAGCACGAGACGAGCACGCGGATCGCGTTGGCCAGCCTCGAGGAGTTAGGGAGCCCTCAACCAACCGATTGACGGCCGACTCACTCTTCTCTCAGCGGCCTTCAGGTCACGGCTCCTGTGCTGGCGTCATCCTCCCAGGGGGAAAGGCATGGCGCGGAGTGCGGGCCGGGAACCCTCGGCTGCCGGGCCGCTCCACTCGAGGCGTGCAGACGGCAAAGACATGAAACGGCACATCCCACAGCCAGACTGAGGGAGGTCTTGCTCAACCCTGGGGGCCAGCTCGACGGGACACGGATGGAGCAAGATCGCGGTCGCAGTGCCCTCGCAACCGGGAGCAGAGCCGAATCTCGCTGTTCCCGATTAAGTGAAATGCGGGGGCCGGGACGTCAATTCGACCCTGCCTGCGGCTCACCGGTGCCCGAATCCCGCACCTACCTGATGTCGTATCTGATAAGTTCTTCAGCTTACGGGTCACAGGAATACAGAAGTCTTCGGGAGAGCTGGTGGAGTCGGAGCCGTTATACAAGCTCAAGGGCGAGTTCTTTAAGACCTTGGGTCATCCGGCGCGGATCAGGATTTTGGAGCTGCTCACGGTTGGGGACCGCTCGGTGGGTGAGCTGTTGCCCGAGGTCGGGCTGGAATCGTCGAACTTGTCGCAGCAGTTGGGTGTGTTGCGCCGTGCCGGTGTGGTTGAGGCTCGCAAGGACGGCAACGCGGTGATCTACTCGATCGCCTCGCCGGATATCGCCGAGCTGCTGGCGGTGGCGCGGCGGGTGTTGACGGGGATGCTCAGCGACCGGGTCGCGGTGCTAGAGGATCTGCGTGCCGCCGGGGCCGCGACGTAGCGCCATGGATCGCCTTGCGGACGCCGCATGGCTGGCGCCGCGATCAGCCGCGGCAGTGATTCCTATAGGTCGTTGCCGGCGTAGGAGAGGTTGAAGCTTTTGTTGACGAGGGGGAAGTCGGGGACGATGGCTCCGCTGAGGGCGATGGGCAGTGCGGGCCAGTTGAAGAAGGATGGGTCGACGATCTTGGCGCGGGTGAGGGTGTGGTCGGGGGCGAGTTCGACGCGGTGGGTGATGGTGCCGCGCCATCCTTCGACGATGCCGACGCCGGAGGCGGCGCGGGCCGTTGTCCCGGTTGGCGGTTCGGTGCGGGTGGTGCCGGCGGTGACGGTGGATGTCAGCGCCGTGATCAGCGCGGCGGAGGCGGCGATTTCGTCGGCGCGGACGACGAATCGGGCCAGGACGTCGCCGGTGTCGCGGGTGACGGGGGTGAACGCGCCTCCGCCATCGTGGAACGGGTGTTGGTGGCGAGCGTCGACGGGCAGGCCGCTGGCGCGGGCGACGTAGCCGAGTGTGCCGAGGTCGCGGGCAGCGTCGCGGCTGAGGATGGCGGTGTCGGTGAGGCGGTCGGCGACGACGCTGTGACCGAGGGCGAGGTGGATGATCTCGGCAATGTCGGCAGCGATGGCGTGCAGGTGGCCGGTGTCGGGCAGGGTGCACAGGTGCGCGCCGCCGGGGATGACGCCGCCGCGCAGGAGCCGGTGGCCGGTAACCTCGGCGTTGAGGCGGAGCAGTTGTTCGCGAATGCGCAGGGCGTGTGCATGCAGTATGCCGTGGCCGACGTCGTTACAGAGTGCGCCGATGTCAGTGGTGTGGTTGTAGAGCCGTTCGAGTTCGAGGAGGATCGCGCGTTTGCGCTGGGCGTGTGCGGGTACGGGCCAGCCGGTGGCGTCTTCGACGGCGAGGCAGTAGGCGAGCGCGTGGCCGACGGTGGTGTCGCCGCTGACCCGTTCGGCCAGGGGCAGTGCGTCGGCGAGGTCGCGGCCTTGGAAGAGTTTCTCGAGTCCTTTGTGGACGAACCAGAGGCGGGCTTTGAGTTTGAGGATGGTTTCGCCGACGACGGAGAAGCGGAAGTAGCCGGGTTCGATGAGGCCGGCGTGGACGGGTCCGACGGGGATTTCGTAGACGCCGGGGCCTTCCACGCTGAGGAAGGGGTAGGGGCCTTCGGGGTCGCCGAATTCGGGTGGCGGGCCGGTGTCGGCGCGCATCGGGTACCAGCCGCGGGGCCAGTGGTGGTGGCGGACGAGCCGGCGGGGTTGTGGGTGGTCGAGCGGGATGACGCCGTACAGGTCGTGCATTTCGCGTTCGAACCTGCTGGCGGGGAAGGACAGCGCGGCGAGGCTGGGTAGTTGCGGCCGGTGTGGGTCGAGGCGGATGTGCAGTTCGATGCGTGAGTCGGGCGGGCCGCTGGTGAACAGGTACACCACGCGCAGCGCGTCGCCGTCGTCGTGCTGCGCGGCGACCAGGGCGAGGCGGTAGCCGTCGGCGAGCAGCTGCCCGGCGCTGCCGGGCAGCGCCTCGGGCCCGAGTTCGATCACGCTGCGTTGGGTGCCGGCTCTCGTGGTCATGTCAGGTTCCTCCGGCGGCGAGGGCGGCGGCGTGCAGCAGTGCCTGCAGCGGCCACGCGGTTATTCCCAGGACGGCGCACACGCCGAGTCCGGCGATCAGCGCGGCCGCGGCGGTGCTGGGAAGCCGCAGCGGTACCGTGGTCGCGGTCGAGGTCGAGGTCGCGGTCGCGGTCGGAGGCTGGTCGCGCGAGCCGAGCAGCATGTCGCCGGCGTGCGCGGCGACCGCGGCGAAGATCACTAGCATGGATGCCAAGGCGAGGGTGACCGCCCAGCCCAAGCCGGCGGCGAAGCCGGCGCGGAACATGCCCAGTTCGCTGGCGAACAGGCTGAACGGGGGCAGGCCGAGCAGCGCGAGCAGGCCGACGCCGAGGGTGCCGGCGAGCAGCGGCGCCCGCCCGGCCAGGTCGCGCACGGCATGGATCTGGCTGCTGCCCAGGGCCTGGTGCAGGTGCCCGGAGCTGAGGAACAGCACCGCCTTGGCGAGTCCGTGGCCGAGAATGTGCAGTAGCACGGCGGCGATCGCGAGCTGGCTCCCGGCCGCGGCGCCGAGGGCGATCAGGCCCATGTGCTCGATGCTGTGGTAGGCCAGCATGCGTTTGTAGTCGCGTTGGGCCAGCAGCAACGCCGCGGCGAGCGTGATCGAGGCGAGCGCGACGATGAGCAGCAGGGTGCGGGCGAAGCCGCCGCCGAGCGCGGCGTCGGAGATGACCTTGACCCGCAGGATGGCGTAGAAGGCCACCGAGAGCAGCACCCCGGACATCAGCGCGGAGACCGGGGCGGGCGCCTGGCTGTGCGCATCGGGAAGCCAGGCGTGCATCGGGGCCAGCCCGGTCTTGGTGCCGAAGCCGAGCACGAGCAGGCCGACCGCGATGCGGGTCACGCCGGGATCGAGCGCGTGCGCGTTGGCGGTCAGGCTGGTCCAGTCCATCGCGTGGGTGGCGGGCAGCCCGGTGTGCACGGCGGCGTAGTTGAGCAGCACGATGCCGAGGAAGGCCAGCGCGATGCCGACCGAGCAGACCACCACGTATTTCCACGCGGCCTCGACCGAGCCGCGGGTGTGCCGGTGCCCGACCAGGAACGCCGTGAGGATGGTGGTGGCCTCGATCGCGGCCCACAGCACGCCCAGGCTGGCGGCGAGCACGGCGGTGTTCATCGCGGCGATGAAGCCTTGGGTGAGGATCCCGTAGCGGCGGGTGGCGCGGGCGTCGGTGTTCCCGGAGGCGAGCTCGCCGGCCAGGTAGGCGGGGCTGGCGGCCATCGCCAGCACGGCGATGGCGCCGATCACGATGACCATGTAGGCGGACAGGGCGTCGGCGCGCAGCAGCCCGCCGAGCCCGATGCGCGGGTGGGTCCGGGTGACGACGACGGCCAGCGCGATGCCGCTGGCGAGCACGCCCGCGGCGGCGAGCGCGCCGAGCCACGCGGTGCGCCGCTGCCAGCCGACTGCCGCGTACGCCAGCCCGGCCAGCGCGGGCAGCACGATCGGTGCAAGAACAAGGATGATCATCAGTCGTGCAGCTCCCGCAGTTCGTCCAGGTCGGTGCTGCCGAACACGGCGCGCATCCGGCTGGTGAGCACCTGCAGCACGAGCACGGCCAGCAACACGTCGAAGGAGACGCCGAGCTCGACGACCACCGGAACCCCGGCGGTGGTGAGGAACGCGGCCGCGGTGATGCCGTTGTCCAGCAGCAGGAACCCGGCCAGCTGCGAGAGCGCGCGGCGGCGGGTGACCAGCACGAAGAACCCGAGCAGCACCACGGTCACCGCGACCGGCACCGCGTGGGTGGCCGGTGACGGCGAGAGCCGCACCACCGGCTGGGTGACGGCGTAGGCGAGCAGCGCGAGCACCGCGGCGGCGAGCAGCGATGCGGCGACGTTGACCAGCGGCTGGGTCTCCCGCGCCTCCCCGGAGGCCTCCAGAGCGCGTCGGACGAGCAGGGGCAGCAGCACCGCGCGCAGCAGGAGGATCCCGACCGCGACGGCTCCGAGCTCGGTGTCGTGCTGGTGCACGGCGAGCACCGCGACCAGCCCGGCCAGCGCCGTGGCCTGGATCGTGAGCAGCCACACGATCGCGGACAGCTGCCGGCGCCACAGGATCAGCACCGCGGCGAGCAGGAACACCCCGCACGCCAGGTCGAGCAGTTGCACGTAGGTCGTCTCGCTCATATCCGTCTCAGCCCAGGAAGAAGGACGCGGCCACAGCCAGCAGCGCGAGTAGGAACGAGCCGGCCAGCAGCTCCGGCACCCGGAATAGCCGCAGCTTGGCCAGGAACACCTCACCGGCGGCGAGGACGACGCCGAGCGTGGCCACCTTGGCCGCGAACACGACCAGCGCCAACGGGATCGCGGCGAGCCCGGCGCCGGTCACGATTCCCCACGGCGCGAACAGGCTGGCCAGCAACCCGAGCAGCACGCCCAGGCGCATCGCCGAGGCCCACTCCACCAACGCGAGATCGGGGCCGGCGTACTCGAGAATCATCGCCTCGTGGATCATCGTCAGCTCGAGGTGGGTGGACGGGTTGTCCACCGGCAGCCGCCCGGCCTCGGCCACGGTCACGACCGCCAGCGCTACCGCGGCGAGCAGGCTCGCCGGGGAGATCACCGCGCGTGGGTCGTGCAGGGTTGCGCCGACGATGGCGGCGAGGTTCGTCGAGCCGACCCGCACCGACAGCGCGAACACCGACAGCAGGATCGTCGGCTCCACCAGCGACATCACGGTCATCTCGCGGCTGGCGCCCATGCCACCGAACGCGGTGCCGGTGTCCAGCCCGGCCAGCGCGAGCGTCACCGTGCCCAGCGCCAGCAGCGCGGCCACCGCGATCAGGTCCGCGACCGGGTCCAGTGGCGAGGAGGTGGTGGCGAATGGAACGACCGCGGCAACGACCAGAACGGTCGCGGTCAGCAGCAGCGGCGCGGCGCGGAAGACCCATCCGGTGCCGCCCGGGGTGATCGGCTCCTTGCGCAGCAGTTTGCGCAGGTCGCGCCAGGGCTGCGCCACGCCGGCTCCGGCGCGTCCCTCCAACCGGGCGCGCACCTGACGCATCAGCCCGACCAGCAGCGGCGACCCGCCGCCGACGAGGGCAACCTGCGCGGCCGCGCCGAGCGCACCCGCCGCGGTCACCGGATCACCGCGAGCACGATCAGCAACCCGGTGAACGCGAAGAACCCGTAGCCGAGGTAGCGGTGCACGCTGCCGTTGGCCAGGCCGCGGGCAGCCTCACCGACCGCGTGGGACGCGGACAGCACCGGCTCATAGAGGCGATGTTCGATCCGGTCCGGCACCCTGGCCTGGAACTGGACGCGCTCGACCAGGTATGCCGACTCGATGGTCGGGGTGACGTCGACGTCGGTCTCCGGCGCGAGCACGTTGTCAAAGACGCGCAGCAGCGGTTCGGCGAACGACGTGGCGGTGTACTCCATCCGCGCCGACATCGGGCCGGCGCCGCAGTCCCACAGCCTGGCCACCCGCCGGGCCCGCCGCGCCGCGAGCACCCGGACACCGGCCAGCGCACCGACGGCCGCGGCGAGCAGCGCGACCGTGATCAGCAGCGGCGACATGCTGCCCGCATAACCGGTCAGCCGCAGCGTCACCGGTCCGTGCACGGCGTCCACGGCGCTGGACCCGAACGCCGTGGACGCCGCCCGGGACAGCCTCGGGAGCACCGCCGCCGGCGCGATCGCCAGCACGACGCATCCGGCCGCGGCCAGGCCAGCCCCGGCCAGCATCGACGAAGGACTCTCCACAGCCTGTTCGGCGTCGGTGCTGCGCGGGCGGGCCAGAAACCCCACCCCGAACGCCTTCACGAACGTCGCCACCGCCAGCCCGGCGGTCAACGCCACCACCGCCACCGCGAGCGGCATCGCCACCGCGGTCGCGGTCGCGGTCGTCGGCAGCGCATGGATCAGGCTTTGCAGCAGCAGCCACTCGCTGACGAAGCCGTTGCCCGGCGGCAGTGCCGACGCGCCCAGGGCGCCGACCGCGAACAGCGCCGTGGTCACGGGCATCCGCGACCGCAGCCCGCCGAGTGCGTCCAGGTTGCGGCTGCCAGTGGCGCGCAGCACCGACCCGGCCGAGCAGAACAGCACCGTCTTGAACGCCGCGTGATTGACCAGATGCAACAGTCCAGTGGTCAGCGCGAGCCCGGCCAGCAGCTGGCTTCCGGACGCGGCGAAGTATCCGCCCGCACCGACACCGATCAAGACCAGGCCCATGTTCTCGGTGGTCGAGTACGCGAGCAGCCGTTTGAGGTCGACAGCCACCACGGCCTGCAAGATCCCATACAGCGCCGAGACCGCACCCGCGGTCAGCACCGCCAGCCACCACCACCGCGACCCGCCACGCAGCAGATCCAGGCCCACCCGCAACACTCCATACACCCCGAGGTTCACCATCGCCGCGCTCATCAACGCCGAGACATGACTGGGCGCCTCCGGATGCGCCCGGGGCAGCCACACGTGCAGCGGCACCACCCCGGCCTTGGACGCGAACCCGAGCAGCGTCGCCGCGAACACCGCACCCTTCACGGCCGGTGACATCCCGCCTGCCGCGGCCCGCAACTGCGTGAACGACTCGCCGTGCGCGGCCGCAGCGAAACCCGCCAGCCCGGCCAGGATCGCCAGTAGCCCCAGGTGCGTCATCACCGCATACCAGCGCCCAGCCTCGCCGACCGCGGCTCGACGCCGATGCTCAGCCAGCACGAGTAGCAGCGAGGTCAGCGCCATCAGCTCCCACGCCACCAGCAACGTGCTCACACTCGCCGCCGCCGGCACCAGCAGCATCGCGGCCACGAACAGCGGCAGCGTCGCCTGCATCACCCGCCCGTCGCCGTGCGCACCGTGCCCGCTCGGCCGCACGTAGCCGACCCCGTACACCGCCGCACACGCCGCTACCGCGCCGGTCACCGCCACGAACAGCCCGCCGAGCGGATCCAACGCCAACCGCACCCCGGCCAGCGGCAGCAGATCCGGTAACCACGCACTGAACGACGACCCACCCATCGCGGCCACCCCGGCCACGACGGCAGCCAGCCCGGCGCCCGCAGTCCCGATGCCCACCAGCGTCGCCCGGCGGCGAGTCGGCGCCGCCACCCCGGCGGCCACCGCGAGCACGCTCAACCCCAGCGCCGTGCCAAACGCCGACCCGGCAACGCTCACGGCCTACGCCCCCCGGCAGCGTGAGACATAACAGGGCAACGCTTCATCGGCCGGTCAGCCCTCGCAGCGCTGCGACGATCGCCTCCGGCGGTGGCGGGCAGCCCGGCACCTGCACGTCCACCGGCACTACGTCGGAGACCGCACCGGCCACCCCGTACCCGCCGGCGAACACTCCACAGTTGAGTGCACAGTCCCCGCAGGCCACCACCAGCCGCGGCTCGGGCACCGCCTCATGCGTGCGGCGCAGCGCCACCTCCATGTTGCGGGTCACCGGCCCGGTCACCAGCAGCGCATCGGCATGCCGTGGCGAGGCCACCAACCGGGCACCGTAGCGTTCGGCGTCATAGACCGGCCCGAACGCCGACGCAATCTCGATCTCGCAGCCGTTGCATGAGCCGGCGTCCACATGCCGCAGCTGCAGCGACCCGTTCAGCTCGCCCGCCCGCTCCGGGCCGGTCCCTGCCGGCCGCGGCGGGGCCGGCTCGGCCACTCGACCCGTAGCACGGATCTTGCGCCACAGCCCGATCACGACGCCGCCGCGCTACGGCTGACCCCAGCGCCGCTCACGTCGGGCTGCTCAGTCCGCAACTCGGCGAGCAGCTCATTCTGCCCGGCCAGCAGCTCAGTCAAGATCCGCCGGGCCGCGCCCATCAACTCCGCCGCGTCCCCACAGGCCAGCGCGTACATCACCGTGCTGCCAGTGCGCGTCGCGGTCACGATCCCCGAGCGGCGCAACACCCCCAACTGCTGCGACAGGTTCGACGGCTCAATCTCGATCACGGCCAGCATGTCCCGCACCGATCGCGGCCCATTGGCCAGCAGCTCCAGCACCCGGATCCGCGCCGGATGCCCCAGCATCCGGAAGAACTCCGCCTTCGCCTGATGCAGCGGAACCGACACCGCCAACCCCCCCACTCCCTACGACGCTGACACAGAAACATAACATATCAAATTGATAAACTTCGAAACTCTGCCGTAGAGCAGCGCAGTGGCCGTGGTCGTCTTCGACCGGAGCCGCCGCGGGGGCATGCTGACCTGCCAGCACCGACTCCTCTCGGCCATGCTGGCGCGGCGGCACACGGCACGTGACCGCACTGCGGCCAGCCGTGATGTCTCGCTTCCGGCTTCGACAGACCGAACAGACGAGCCTGCAGCCCAGCACCAGCGCGGCGCGGCCGGCGACCGAGCACGCCGCATCGGTCCGACCCGACCGCTCCGACCGATCGAACTGGATCCGAGCATGAGCGAAGTCCAAGCCTGGGCGCGCAGCCGCGCTCACCGTTCCTGATCGGCTTGGCTGCGGCCCAAGCAGCCGGCCTACAGGAGCGCCCGCAAGGGGAACCTTCACCGCGCATCACCGCGGTCATCTTGCAACTGTTCGTCTCCGGACCTCACGCCTGACCTGGAGATTCGCATATACCTGTCCCGCAAAAATGCCCGGTGAAGGGGGGCTTACCGCTACACGCATCTCCAGAGAGGACGGGGACAGTGGTGGTTGATGCATTATGAATCGCCACGGCAGTCAGGTCGGTCACGCACAGCGACGACAAATTCAGGGAGAACCTACGTTGCAGTCGCCAGCCCATCACGCGAGGATGACACCAGGCCAGCTGGCCACATAAAGAAACCCTCCACGATTCGAGGGGAAGCTCACTCTGCCTTGAAGGACCTTTGGTGTGTGGCGATGAGCTACCGCGGCACTTCGCCGGTGCAGCTTTACTTCACCATTGGGTGGGCGCATGAACGATTCTTCCTTCTCCGTGACCGGTGACTTAGTCGACGACCGCCGAGCGCTGCTCTCTTTTCACCATGTTTCACGGCGTTTCGGTCAAAGACGGTAATTAGGCATGCGACGGCGCGAAATCGGGTAGAAGGTATCGGGACTGATTGTGGCGCAGCGCAATAGCGCGTTCTAGCGTACTTGGTATGAAACGGTGTATGAGGGCCGTCCACAAAGACGAGTCCGCGGAGATTAGCCGCGACGTGCGATCATCGGCCCTGGGTCTGGGATGAGCTGGAGCCCACTCGCCTGGGCGACCGACTCAGATGTCGGTTCCTCGGCGGCGAAGTTCATCCGCATCCTCTTGGCGAACAAGGCGGACGAGAACTATTCGTGCTACCCGTCAATTCGTACCCTGATGGCCGAATCCAACGCCGGCAGAAGTACTGTTCTGCGCGCGCTCAAGGATTTGGAAACGCGTGGCTTCATCAGCCGCCGTCCGCAATTCCACGACTCCGGAGCGCGACGCTCGACGCGCTACTACTTGAATCACCCACTTGCACCACACCTTTCGCCTAGCCCCGATCCGGGACCCCCCCGTCCCGATCTGGGACCCCCCGGTCCCGATCCGAGACGGGCCCCGTCCCGCTGCGACACGGGGAGAGTGTCAAAGCGGCACCCCACGGGGGTCTCACAGTGGGACCCCTTGAATCCATCAGCTGAATCCCCATCCGAACCGAGTGGTACCACCGCTGGAATCTTGGCGGCGGTGACCGAGGCGTGGAAGCTGAGCACCTCCGAGGCCCGCAGTCTCCTCTCCGGCATCGAGTCAGCCCTGGCGCACGGATGGCCAGGGGCAGAGCTCACCGAGCACCTGGTCCAGAACACCTCCGGGGCACGTGAGCCGGTGCGGGGGTACTGGCCCGTCGGCTGGCCGATCTTCCCCGGTTACGCGACCCAAGTCCGGCGATCGTGCCATGGTGCGGTGAATGCGCGGACCCGCAGTCTCGCACTATCACTGTCACAAAGCCCGACGGAACCGAAGTCGCCCAGTTCTGTCCACAGTGCAGCCCTCAAGTCCACAGGGCCCGTCCACCCGGGCGCACACGGAAAGATGGTGAATTACCTTGGAGAACAACGTGTTCAATGACCTACCCCTTCTGCTAGCGGTACCGCGCGCGGCGCAGCTCCTCGGAATTAGCCGTGCCGCGGCGTACCGCCTGGTGGCCTCCGGCGAGCTGCCGGTGCGCCGCCTCGGCGGTCGCGTCTACGTCGTGACAGCGGGCCTGCGTGAGCTACTCGCATCGCGAAAGGCACGGTGCACCAACGCGCGTCGCCCAACCCGCGCTGAAGCATGAGGGATGATCTCTGCGCCGGACCGATGTCCGCCACAAAATCTTTCGCGCGACCGATGCGTAACGCATGACCCCATCGGATGATCAAACTAAGCAACCACAACACAAGGAGAAACGATGAGGGACGGAAGTGATACGAACGGGGACCGGTTGAATATCAGTTCAATAGCCGAGTGCCCACCGAGCCGAACCAGTCTGCTCTTGACGATTCCAGAAGCGGCCGCAGCATTGCGCGTCAGTCGGTCGTCGATTTATCGATTGTTCGACTCCGGAGAACTGTCCTGGGTGCAGATTTGTGGCAAACGGCGAGTCAGTACGGCTGAGATTAATCGTTTCATCGCCGCCCACACGGAGGTGGCGTAGTGACCATCTGCGCGGTTCTGTCCTAAGTGTGCGGTCGTGACCGATGGTTGAGCGCCGCCAACTGCCTCCGCAGATCAAACGCATCGAACTGGCCCGCCGCGCCGGCGGACGGCCCGTCGTCCGCTACCAGCTCACCGTCGATGTCGGCACTGTCGACGGGAAACGCAAGCAGTTGCGCAAGCGCTACGCGACCGAAAGGGACGCGCGCGAGGCGCTCGACGAGATCCGCGGCGAGGTGGCCAAGGGTACCTACGTGCACCCCTCCGCCCTCACGGTGGAGGAAGCATGCGCGAACTGGCTGATATCACGGCATGGCGTCAAGCCAAAGACCAAGTCTGGGTATGACGGCGTGCTCGCACCTGTACGCGCCGAATTGGGTCATCTGCCGGTGCAGAAGCTCACCCGCCGCGACGTCAATGAGCTCGTAACACGGCTGCGCGTCGGACAGGTGGCCCGCGCCGACAACACAAAGCGACGGCCTTGGAGCGCTCGTTCCTGCAACTACTTGCTCGGCACGCTGTCACAGGTGCTCGACCAGCTCGTAAACGACGGGACATTGGTCCGCAACGTCGTGGCTCACGTCGACAGGGTGGCTGGCAAGCCGAAGAAGTTCGCCACCTACACACCTATGCAGGTGGAGCGCGTGCTACGAGCGATCCGAGAGGACCGCAACCGCCACGCCTGGCATCTCGCGCTATCCGGGTTGCGTCGCGGCGAGATCGGGGGGCTGCGGTGGATCAACATCGATTTCGAGGCCAAGACATTAACCATTGGCCCGACCCGAATCAGCGTCGACGGCAAGGCCGTCGAGCAGGATGACGCCAAATCGGCAGACTCCCACCGCATACTCCCCATCCCAGATCCGCTGCTGGTCGAGTTGAAAGCGGCGAAAAAACGGCAGGTCTCCGAAAAGCTGACACTTGGCGCCGACTACGCCGACCTCGGTTACGTGGTGTGCAACGAAGCCGGGCAGCCGTATCACCCCGACACGCTGTCCAAGATGTGGGCCAACGCTGTCGTCGCGGCCGGTGTGCCTCGGATCCGGCTGCACGACGCTCGGCATACCTGCGGCACCACGATGCACCTGCAGGGCGTCCCGGCCGCAGTGATTGCGGCCTGGCTCGGCCACGCCGACGTGGCGTTCACAATGCGAACCTATGTGCACTCGCAGCCCAACGCCCTGGCCGACGGCGCACAGAGTTTGGCACGAGTTGTGACAATCCGTGACAACTCTGCCGGCGCCTGATAACGGGCGAACACATTTACGCTGGTAGAAAGCGCGCCCGAAGAGATTCGAACTCCCAACCTTCTGATCCGTAGTCAGATGCTCTATCCGTTGAGCTACGGGCGCCTGTCTTCAGTTATGTTCTCTCAAAAAACTCCGCGGAGGCGAGAGGATTTGAACCTCCGGTCCCCTTTGAGGGGGACAACTCATTAGCAGTGAGCCCCATTCGGCCGCTCTGGCACGCCTCCATGAACTTTCCGAGGGTACCCGAACCGCTCCCGGGATCCCGCAACCGCCGGGGCCATAGCGTACACAGCCGCGACATATGCTGTCGAAATGACCGCCCGCCTGCGACCCGAGCTGGACGGGTTGCCAGTTTACGTGCCAGGCAAAACGGTGCCGGGCGCCATCAAACTCGCCAGCAACGAGACGGTTTTCGGCCCGCTGCCCAGCGTCCGCGCGGCCATCGAGCGGGCCACCGATGTGGTCAACCGCTACCCCGACAACGGCTGCGTAGAACTCAAAGCCGAGCTGGCCAAGCGGCTGGACTTCGCCCCCGAACAGATCGCCGTCGGTTGCGGTTCCGTCAGCCTTTGCCAGCAGCTCGTTCAGATCACCGCCGCGGTGGGCGACGAGGTGATCTTCGGCTGGCGCAGCTTTGAGCTCTACCCGCCCCAGGTTCAGGTCGCCGGTGCGACCGCCGTCCGGGTGCCCTTGACCGACCACACCTTCGACCTCTATGCCATGCTCACCGCGGTCACCGAACACACCCGGTTGATTTTCGTCTGCAACCCCAACAATCCGACATCTACCGTCGTCGACCCGGACGCGTTGAACCGCTTCGTTGAGGCGGTTCCGCCGCACATCCTGATCGCCATCGACGAGGCCTATGTCGAGTACATCCGAGACGGCATGCTGCCGGACAGCCTGGGTCTGGTCCGTGCGCATAGCAATGTCGTTGTGCTGCGGACCTTTTCGAAGGCATACGGCCTGGCGGGTTTGCGGGTCGGCTACGCGGTCGGCCACCCCGATGTGATCACCGCGCTGGACAAGGTCTACGTGCCGTTCACCGTATCCAGCGTTGCGCAGGCCGCCGCGATCGCCTCACTGGACGCCGCCGATGAGTTGCTGGCACGTACCGACGCCGTCGTCGGCGAACGTGTCCGGGTCAGCGCCGAGTTGCGCGGCGCCGGGTTCACGCTGCCGCCGTCCCAGTCCAACTTCGTCTGGCTGCCGCTGGGACCCCGCACCCTGGACTTCGTGGAGCGGGCCGCGGATGCCCGTATCGTGGTCCGCCCGTACGGCACCGACGGCGTGCGGGTTACCGTCGGCGCACCGGAAGAAAACGACGCCTTGCTGCGATTTGCGCGCAGCTGGAACGCGAATCATAGGAGTACGCAATGACCCTGGCCCGCAAGAAATTCATCGAATTCAAGGAAAGCGCCGACCAGGTCTCCGATGCCGAGCTCGACGACTTCTGGGCGAGCCTCGAGCCCGCCACCATAGACGGCATGATCGGCGAGTGGAAGGGCGGCGAGTTTGCCACCGGACACAAGATGAACGGCAAGCTCGAGAAGCTCGACTGGTTCGGCAAGAGCTTCAAGTCGGCCGAAGACGTGCAGCCGCTGGTCTGTCTGGACGCGGACGGGAACAAGTTCTCCAACGTCGCGGCGGGCAAGGGCGAGGCCAGTCTCTGGCTAGAGGACTTCCGCGGCGAGATCACCGCGACGATGGTTTACGACGGCCAACCCGTGCACGACCATTTCAAGAAAATCGACGACGACGCCGTGATGGGCATCATGAACGGCAAAGGCATCCTCGACAACGGCAAGTACTACTACTTCTACCTTGAGCGGGTGTAGACGCTCGAGCGTCAAGCCGGGCGCGGATTGCGCCCCGTGAATCCGACCAGCCTGTCCAGGGCGCCGGCATCCTCGGCCACGGCGACCGGGTCGTCGAACCCGGCCCGGCTGCGTAGCTCCGGTTGGATGGTCACTCGAGCCAGGCCTAGAACGTATTCGGCCAGCGGCTCCGGGGCCTCGATGTCGTGCCCGACGGCCCGGGCGTAATCCCACGCGTGGACCAGGAATTCGAGCGACAGGATCCCGCACGCTCCCTTGGCCGGCATCTCGCCTTTGCCGAACGGCACGCTGCCTTCCAGCCCGCGGCGATGCCAGGCGTCCAAGGCCGGCCGGGCAGCGCTGACGACGCGCTGTTCCGCCGAGTCGCCCTCGTCGGCCGCCGGAATCTCGGCGCCCGCCATGCCGCCGATCGCCGTGATCGAGTTCAGCAAGTGCTCGGTCAACTGCGCCACGGTGAACTGCGTGCACGGCGTCTGACGCGACATGTCGTCGCCGGCGACGGTGTGCAGCACGTGCTGCAGCACACCCAGCGTGTCCTCGGCGCTGGCCAGCTCGTCGGTCGGCCGGGAATCTGGTCCGGGTCGCAAATCGGGAGGCATACACACCACGCTACGGTCTGGTCATGGGCGAAACATACGAATCCGTCACCGTCGAAATCAAGGACCAGGTTGCGCAGGTGACGCTGATCGGACCCGGCAAGGGCAACGCGATGGGGCCCGCGTTCTGGTCTGAGATGCCGGAATTGTTCGCGGCGCTGGACGCCGACCGTGAGGTGCGGGCCATCGTGCTGACCGGGTCGGGCAAGAACTTCAGCTACGGCCTGGATGTGCCGGCGATGGGCGGCTCGTTCACCACGCTGTTGGCCGACGGAGCGCTGGCCCGGCCGCGCGCGGACTTCCACGCCGAAGTACGGCGCATGCAGAACGCCATCAGCGCCGTCGCCGACTGCCGCACGCCCACCATCGCGTCGGTGCACGGCTGGTGCATCGGCGGCGGAGTCGACCTGATCTCGGCGGTGGACATCCGCTATGCCAGCGCCGACGCCAGGTTCTCCGTGCGCGAGGTCAAGCTCGCCATCGTCGCCGACGTCGGCAGCCTCGCCCGCCTGCCGCTGATCTTGAACGACGGACACCTGCGCGAGCTGGCCTTGACGGGCAAAGACATCGACGCGGCCCGCGCCGAGAAGATCGGCCTGGTCAACGACGTGTACGACGACGCCGAGGCCACGCTGGCCGCCGCCCACGCCACCGCGGCCGAGATCGCCGCCAACCCCCCGCTGACGGTCAACGGCATCAAGGACGTCCTCGACCAGCAGCGCATCGCTGCGGTCTCGGAGAGCCTGCGCTACGTCGCTGCGTGGAACGCGGCATTCCTGCCGTCCAAGGACCTGACCGAGGGCATCTCGGCGACCTTCGCCAAGCGTCCGCCGCAGTTCACCGGTGAATAGCCTTTTGCTCAACGGGGCTCTTTGAGGCTGCAGCGCAACGCAATCGCGAGCAGCACGGTGGATAGCGCCAAGCCGGCGAATTCGAGGTAACCAACCCAGGCGCCGGCGTGGTGGTCGGTGTCGATGAGGTGACTGAGCGCGTGCAGCGCCCAGTGCGCGGTGGCAAAGGCCAGCGCCGGCACCCGCCATGTCGACCATCGCATCGCGGCCAGCAACAGCAGACCCAGCGGCAACTCGAACGACGCGTTGTCGAAGATGTAGTGGTTGTTGCGCGAGCCGAACGCGCCGAGGGTGTTGAAGAACGCCACCGGCAGCAGCATCATGAAGACCCCGAGGGCGACCGAGTAGATGCCGTACATGACGAGGATTACATCGACAAAGCGGGAACGCGTGGCCATACGACCACGCTAAATGCACTGCCGGTGGACGGCACGTACCCTCTCGGAGGTGACACCAGACGGCGCAGACGGCAGGGTCCGCGTCCCGGCCGACCTGGACGCCGTGACGGCGATCGGCGCAGAAGAGCACTCTACTGAGTTCGACAAGGCCTCCGTCGAGCGCATCTGGCAGGCCGTGCGGCACTGGTACGAGGCCGGGATGCATCCCGCGATTCAGCTCTGCATCCGCCGGCACGGGCGGGTCGTGCTCAACCGCGCGATCGGACACGGCTGGGGTAACGCGCCGACCGATTCCCCTGACGTCGAAAAGATCCCCGTCACGACGGACACGCCGTTCTGCGTGTACTCGGCGGCCAAGGGCATCACCGCGACCGTCGTGCACATGCTCGTAGAGCAGGGGCATTTCTCGCTTGACGACCGAGTCTGTGAGTACATCCGCAGCTACACGAGCCACGGCAAGGATCGCACCACGATCCGGCACGTACTGACCCACAGCGCCGGCGTCCCCTTCCCCACCGGACCCAAGCCGGACCTGCGCCGCGCCGACGACCACGAGTACGCCCAGGAGCAGCTCGGCAAGCTCAAGCCGCTGTACCGGCCGGGTTTGGTGCACATCTATCACGCGCTGACCTGGGGTCCGCTCATGCGCGAAGTCGTCTATGCGGCGACCGGTAAAGACATTCGCGACATCCTGGCCACCGAGATCCTCGACCCGCTGGGCTTCCGGTGGACCAACTTCGGCGTCGCCAAGCAGGACGTTCCCCTGGTCGCGCCCAGTCACGCCACCGGGCGTCCGTTGCCGCCACCGATCGCCGCGATCTTCCGCAAGGCGATCGGCGGAACCGTGCACGAGATCATCCCCTACAGCAACACCCCGGCGTTCCTGACCACCGTGGTGCCGTCCTCGAACACCGTGTCGACGGCAAACGAGCTGTCGCGCTTCGCCGAAATCTGGCGGCGCGGCGGCGAACTCGACGGCGTACGCGTCATGAGCCCGGAACGGATGTACGACGCGGTGCAGGAATGCCGCCGGTTGCGGCCGGATTTCGCGGTGGGTCTGATGCCGGCCCGCTGGGGCACCGGCTACATGCTGGGCACCAACCGGTTCGGACCGTTCGGGCGCGACGCGCCCAACGCGTTCGGCAACCTCGGCTTGGCCAACATCGCGATCTGGGCCGATCCGGCGCGCGGCCTGGCCGCCGGCGTGATCAGCAGCGGCAAGCCCGGCCGGGACCCGGAGGCCCGCCGCTATGTCGCTCTGATGAACACCATCACCGCCGAGATCCCCGCCGGTTAGCCCCGCCCAACAGCACCCCGCCCGGATGCAAACTAGTGTTTGTCCCGCTGTCGGTTAGGCAATACTGAAAGTATGGAATCCATGCGCTTCCGTCACCTCCTGGATACGCCGGGACCGTTTGTATCGGTGTATTTCGCTGACTCGGACGACACCGACGACATGGCTCCTCCGCCCGATCTCAACTGGCGCGCACTGCGCGAACAAATCGAGCGGCAGGGAGGGGACGAATCGGTCATCGCCGAAATCGAGTACGCCGTCATGAACCTGCGTCCGCCGATAGGCCGCGGCGGACGTGCGGTAGTCGCAGGCCCCACTGGCGTCGTACTGAACGAGCATCTCCTCCGGCCGCCTGCCGAGCCGGTCGTCCGAGTCTCGGAGTTGCCGTATATCGTCCCAATCCTCGAACACGGCTTCGAGCACTATCTCTTGGTGGTGGTCGACCCAAAGGGCGCCTTCATCACCACTCATAGCGGTGCCACACGACGTTCGGAAGCGGTCGCGGCTGACAGTTACCCCGCGCGTAAGGCGCCAGCAACCGAACCCGACGGATATCGCGAGCCGAAGCTGCGTGCCGTTGCCGATCGTGTCACCGAACTCGTCCACGATGCGTCGTTCGGCGCGGTGTTTGTGGTGGGCGACGCGGGTTCCCGTTCGGATTTCTCGGCAGCGCTGCCGGGATGGGTCCGTGAGCGGGCGACTTCGCTGCCGATCGGTGTCCGACGCGGCGGATACGACTTCGAGGTGATTCAACGGGCCATCGACATCACCCTGCTGCGACAACGGCTGAATGTGATCGACAGTGCGACTGAGCGCTTCAACGCTGAGGTCGCCCGGCAGTCCGGGCTGATCGCAGAGGGGCTCGGAGCCGTCTGTTCGGCACTGCGTCAACGCTCTGTCGACACGTTGATTCTGGGCGAGATCGAAGATGCCACCGTGGTCGTCGACGAAGGCCTGACGACCGTCGCCCCATCCGCCGACGTGTTGTCCGAGCTGGGCGCCTCCCCCGCCAAGACGCTACGGGCCGACGAGGCGCTGCCATTGATGGCGATTTCGGTAGGGGCGTCGGTGATCCGCACCGACGAGCGAATCGTCCCAGCCGACGGTATCGCTGCGGTGCTTCGTAATGCACCGACGCTGCGCCTGCCTGTTCCGTCACACGCCGCAGCGGCGAAGGTATCCGAGTCCGCGATTGTCTGAGTTTCAGGACGTTAGCCCCGCCAGCAACCCCTGAACCACCGGCAACGAGGTCATCCGCCTAGTCGTGACACGGGGCCGCGGCCGGTGCGGTCTCGGCACAGGGCGGTGGCGGAGGGATTTGAACCCCCGGACGGTTTTAGCCGTCTCTCGCTTTCAAGGCGAGTGCATTAGGCCGCTCTGCCACGCCACCGCTGATAAGAGTAAGCGGTAGTACCGTTGCCGGCATGCATGCCATCGTCGCCGAATCGTCCGATCAACTGGTTTGGCAAGAAGTACCCGACGTGTCCGCGGGCCCGGGCGAGGTACTGATCAAGGTCGCCGCGGCCGGTGTCAACCGTGCCGATGTGCTGCAGGCCGCCGGTAAATACCCGCCACCGCCGGGCGCCAGCGAGATCATCGGCATGGAGGTCTCCGGCGTCATCGCACAAGTCGGCTCGGATGTCGTCCGGATGGTCCGTCGGACAAGAGGTTTGCGCCTTGCTGGCCGGCGGCGGATACGCCGAATACGTCGCCGTGCCCGCCGGCCAGGTGCTGCCGATTCCGGAGGGTGTCGACCTGGTGGACGCGGCCGGGTTACCCGAAGTGGCGTGCACCGTGTGGTCGAACCTGGTGATGACCGCTCACCTGAGCGAAGGCCAGCTGCTGCTGATGCACGGCGGGGCCAGCGGCATCGGAACCCACGCGATCCAGGTCGCACGTGCGTTGGGCGCCCGGGTGGCGGTGACCGCCGGATCGGCCGAGAAGCTGGAAACCTGTCGCGACTTGGGCGCGCAGATCACCATCAACTATCGCGACGAGGACTTCGTCGCGCGGCTGCGCGACGAGACCGACGGCGCCGACGTGATCTTCGACATCATGGGCGCCTCTTATCTGGACCGCAACATCGACGCCCTGGCCGCCGATGGACAGCTCGTCATCATCGGCATGCAGGGCGGGGTGAAGGGCGAACTCAACCTCGGCAAGCTGCTCAGCAAACGGGCGCGGGTCATCGGCACCACGCTGCGCGCGCGGCCGGTCAGCGGCCCGAACAGCAAGGGCGCCATCGTCGAAGCGGTGGCGGCCTCGGTGTGGCCGATGATCGCCGACGGGCGGGTCCGGCCGATCATCGGTGCCCGCATGCCCGTCCAACAGGCGGCCGACGCGCAGCATCTGTTGGTGTCGGGCAAGGTGTCCGGCAAGGTGCTGCTCACCACGTAAACGCGCGCGCTCAGCCCAACGACGCCAACGCGCGCACCAACTGGTCGACTTCGGCCATCGTCGAGTAGTGCGCCAGCCCAACGGTAACGGCACCGCCCACGTCGTTGGCGCCCAGCACGTCCAGCGCGCGCGAACTCTCGTCGGAAACCGCCAGAATTCCGTTGTCCGCCAACCGCTGTACCACGCGCTCGGCGGGCACCTGGTCGAGCGCGAAACTGATCACCGGTATCCGGGTCTCCGGTCGCCCGATCATCATCATCAACGGCAAGGACCGCAACGACACGAGCAGATAGTCGAAGACGCGGTTCAGATACGAGGCGGCGGATTGCATCGACAGCGACAGCCGCTCCCGCCTGCTACCACGAGCCGATTCATCAAGTGCCGCAAGGTATTCGATGCTGGCGACCACGCCGGCCAGCATTCCGAACTGGTGCAGGCCGACCTCGAGACGCGCCGGGCCGGTGGCGTGCGGGTCGGACGAGACGGAGCTGAAGGTGTTGATCAGCGCCGGATCGCGGAACACGATCGCCCCGATCGGCGGACCGCCCCACGCATGAGCGTTCACCGCCACCACGTCGACGTCGGTGTCCTTGATGTCGAGCAGCCGGTAGGGCGCGGCAGCGGAATGATCGACGATCACCAACCCGCCGACGTCGTGGACCAGCTTGGTCATCGCCCGCAGATCGGTGACCGTGCCCAGCGTTCCGGATGCGGAGGTGACCGCCACCAGTCGGGTCGACTTGCCGATCAGGCTCTCCCACTGCCACGTCGGCAAGTCACCGGTCTCGATGTCGATCTCGGCCCACTTCACCTTGGCGCCGTAACGGTGTGCCGCCCGCAGCCACGGCGCGATGTTCGCCTCGTCGTCGAGGCGGCTGACGATCACCTCGTATCCCAAACCGGCGCGCGAGGACGACGCCTCGGCCAGCGACGACAACAGGACCGCGCGATCGGCGCCCAGCACGACACCCGCCGGGTCGGCGTTGAACAGATCAGCCACCGCGGCTCGCGCCGCTTCCAGCACGGCCGCGCTGCGGTGCGCCGACGGGTGCGGGCCCACCGTGCTGGCGCTGGACCTACGGAAGGCCGTCGACACGGTGGTCGCGACGGAATCGGGAATCAGCATGCCGGCCGGCGCGTCGAAATGCACCCATCCGTCACCCAGCGACGGATGCAGACCCCGCACCCGGGCGACGTCATAAGCCATGCCAGCCACCTTAGGCCTTCCGCCAATCCCCGAGAATTTCGCGACGGCAGCGAGGCCTGAGAACGATCAAGCCGCCTCCGCGCTGTCCCCCGCCAGGTCCAGCTTCGCGAGCCAGATCACCCGGCCAGCCATAATAGTCGAGTGGGGTTGGGCTTCGGAACGCTGATTGCCCTGTTCTTGCTGATCGCTCCGGGAGCAATCGTCGGACGTATCGCCCAGCTAACTTGGCCGATCGCTGTCGCCGTCGCGGCGGCGCTGACGTACGGCGTGGTTGCACTGGCGATCATTCCGTTCGGCGCACTCGGAATACCGTGGAACGGTTGGACGGCGCTGGCCGCACTCGCCGCGGTGTGCCTGCTGATCGGCGGGTCTGCAGTTGCTGTTTGCCCGCTATCGCGACACCGGCGCCGAAGCCCTGGGGATCCGCGGCTGGCCGGCGATCACGGTGGCGGCCGGGGTATTGCTGGGCGTCCTGTTGGTCAGCTGGGCGGCGTGGCGCGGCATCGTGCACTGGCAATCCATCCCCAGCACCTGGGACGCGGTCTGGCACGCGAACACGGTGCGGTTCATCCTCGATACCGGCCAGGCGTCGTCGACCCACATGGGTGAGCTCCGCAACGTCGAAACCCACGCGCAGCTGTACTACCCGTCGGTGTTCCACGCCCTGGCAGCGGTGTTCTGTCAGCTCACCGGGGCGGCACCCACCACCGGCTACACCCTGACTTCGGTGGCGGCGTCGATCTGGCTGTTTCCGTCCAGCGCGGCCGTCCTCACCTGGTTCTTCGCCCGTCCCCTCACGACGCAGTGGCGTGCCGCGGGGGCCACGGCCACCGCTGCCGCGCTATCGGCGTCGTTCACCTCGGTGCCCTACGTCGAGTTCGGCGTCGCCGCGATGCCCAACCTGGCGGCCTACGGGGTCGCCATCCCGACTTTTGTATTGATCGCCTCGACGCTGCGGCACCGCGACCGCATCCCAGTGGCGGTGCTCGCACTCGTGGGCATTTTCTCCGTCCACCTCACCGGCGGGTTCGTCGTCATCCTGTTCCTGCTGGGGTGGTGGCTGCTGGACGCGCTGCGGCATCCGGTGCGCGGCCGGTTCGCCGACACGCTGACCCTCGCCGCCGTTGCCGTGCCGACCGGGCTGCTCCTGGCACCGCAGTTCCTCGGGGTACTGAAGCAGGCCGACATCATCGCCGGGCACGCCTTCCCCAGCTTCAAAAGCGTGAAGCAGGGCGTCATCGATGCGCTGCTGCTGCACACCCGCCACCTCAACGACTTCCCGATCCAGTTCGGCCTGGTGCTGCTCTGCGGCATCGGCATGGCGATCTTCCTGTACCAGAAAATCTGGTGGCCGGCGGCGCTCTGGCTGGTGTTGATGGTGGCGACCATCTACTCGGGCGCGCCGTTTCACAACTTGGCCGGAGCCGTCATCGAAGAATTCAGCAAGTTCTTCTACAACGATCCCCGCCGGCTCACGGCGGTGGTGACGATGCTGCTGACACCCATGGCGGGCGTCGCGCTGTTCGCGGTGGTCACGGCGGCGATAGCCGGCGTCAAGCGGCTCGCCGACCGGGTCAGGCCGCTGCCGGCACCCGCGTGGATCGCGGCCACTGCGGTGGTGCTGGCGGTGGCCACCGTGTTCAGCGGCCGGCACTACCTGCATCGGCACCTGGTCCTGTTCGGCGACAAGTACGACTCGGTGATCATCGACCAGAAGGATCTAGACGCCATGGCGTACCTCGCGACGCTGCCCGGCGCCAAAGACACCCTCATCGGCGACTCCAACGTCGACGGCACAGCATGGATGTACGCGGTGGCCGACCTGCATCCGCTGTGGACCCACTACGACTTCCCGCAGCAGACGGGCCCCGGCTATTTCCGCTACATCTTCTGGGCGCGGGCCAACACCGGCAATCCATGGGTGGTCGAAGCGGTGCGAGTGCTCAACATCCGCTACATCCTCACCAGCGAGCCGACGGTTCGCGGATTCAAGGAGCCTGAAGGGATAAGGTCACTGGAGAAATCGAAATCGTGGGCGAAGATCTACGACAACGGTGGCGCCCAAATCTGGGAATGGCGCGGCTTGGGACCAGGCGGGGCCGCTGCAACACACTCCTAGAAGATTCGCACGAGGATGGTGACTGGATTGAGTACCGGCAGAGACGGCTCAGACGACGACGAGCATCGAGGTCATCGGCGGCGTCGATCCGCGGATCATGGCACTGCGCGACGCGCACGACGACGGCGACTCCGAGGAACGTTCCCTGACCGACCTGGTCGAGCAGCCCGCCAAGGTGATGCGAATCGGGACCATGATCAAGCAACTGCTCGAAGAAGTGCGCGCCGCGCCGCTCGACGAAGCCAGCCGCAACCGACTGCGCGAAATTCACGCCACCAGCATCCGCGAACTCGAAGAAGGCCTGGCTCCCGAACTCCGTGAGGAACTCGACCGGCTCACCCTGCCGTTCAACGAAAACTCCGCCCCGTCGGATGCCGAGCTACGCATCGCGCAGGCTCAGCTGGTGGGCTGGCTGGAAGGGCTGTTCCACGGCATCCAGACCGCGTTATTCGCCCAGCAGATTTCCGCGCGCGCGCAACTGGAGCAGATGCGCCAGGGCGTCCTGCCTCCCGGGGTAAGCAGGCCGGGACAGCCCGGATCCGGGCACGGGCAGTACCTGTAAGCAGAGTTGACGGTGCCTGCTCCACACATCGAGACACGCGACGCGTGGGTCGAGTTCCCCATCTTTGACGCCAAGTCACGATCTTTGAAGAAAGCCGTCCTGGGCAAGGCCGGCGGCACGATCGGCCGCAACAACTCCAACGTGGTGGTCATCGAGGCGTTGCGGGACATCACCCTGTCGCTCAACCTGGGCGACCGGGTCGGTCTAGTCGGTCACAACGGAGCCGGCAAATCGACTCTGCTGCGCCTACTTTCGGGCATCTACGAGCCCACCCGGGGCTCGGCGACGGTCACCGGCAGGGTCGCTCCGGTCTTCGATCTCGGCGTCGGCATGGACCCGGAGATCTCCGGCTACGAGAACATCGTCATCCGCGGCCTGTTTCTGGGACAGACCCGAAAGCAGATGCAGGCCAAGGTGGACGAGATCGCCGAGTTCACCGAGCTGGGCGAGTACCTGTCGATGCCGCTGCGGACGTATTCCACCGGGATGCGGGTGCGATTGGCGATGGGCGTGGTCACCAGCATCGACCCTGAGATTCTGTTGCTCGACGAAGGTATCGGCGCCGTGGACGCCGACTTTTTGAAGAAGGCCCAGTCGCGGCTGCAGGGCCTGGTCGAGCGCTCCGGAATCCTGGTGTTCGCAAGCCATTCCAACGAGTTCCTGGCCCGGCTGTGCAAGACCGCGATGTGGATCGACCACGGTGAGATCAAGCTCTCAGGCAGCATCGAAGACGTGGTGCGCGCCTACGAGGGTGAGGACGCGGCACGGCACGTGCGCGAGGTGCTGGAGGAGACAGCGGCGGGATGAGTGGCAGGAAATATGAGTGACTCGGTCTTCGCCGTCGTGGTCACTCACCGGCGCCCCGACGAGCTGGCCAAATCCCTGGATGTGCTAAGTACGCAGTCCCGGTTGCCCGATCACCTGATCGTGGTCGACAACGACGGGTCGACAGGTGGCCGCGTCCGCGAACTGGTTGACAGCCAGCCGGTTCCGACGACCTATCTGGGATCGCGCCGAAACCTCGGCGGCGCAGGCGGTTTCGCACTGGGGATCTTGCACGCGCTGGCGCAGGGCGCCGACTGGGTGTGGCTGGCCGACGACGACGGTCGCCCGCAAGACACCCGAGTGCTGGCGACGCTGATGGCGTGTGCCGAGAAGTACGGCCTGGCCGAGGTATCCCCGATGGTGTGCAACATGGACGACCCGGGGCGGTTGGCGTTTCCGTTGCGGCGCGGCCTGGTATGGCGCAGGCGCGCAAGCGAATTGCGCACCGAAGAAGGACAGGATCTGCTGCGCGGGATCGCGTCGCTGTTCAACGGCGCGCTGTTCCGCGCGTCCACCTACGATTCGATCGGCGTCCCCGATATGCGGCTGTTCATCCGCGGCGACGAGGTGGAAGTGCACCGCCGACTGGTCCGGTCTGGCCTGCCGTTCGGCACCTGCCTGGACGCGGTCTACTTGCATCCCTGCGGATCCGACGAATTCAAGCCCATCCTGGGTGGCCGGATGCATACCCAATACCCTGACGACGCGGCCAAGCGGTTTTTCACCTACCGCAATCGCGGCTACGTGTTGTCGCAGCCGGGCCTGCGCAAGCTGCTGCCGCAGGAGTGGATCAGGTTCGGTTGGTTCTTCCTGGTGACCCGCCGCGACCCCAGAGGCCTGCTGGAGTGGATCCGGTTGCGCCGCTTGGGGCGTCGCGAGATCTTCGGCAAGCCGGACGCAGGAGGATCGTCATGACGTTCACCGACGCGGCGGCACAATCGCGGACGTTCACCCGGGCCCGGGGTGATCTGGTCGACGGCTTCCGTCGCCACGAGCTGTGGCTGCACCTAGGCTGGCAGGACATCAAGCAGCGCTACCGCCGCTCGGTGCTGGGACCGTTCTGGATCACCATCGCGACCGGTACCACCGCCGTCGCGATGGGCGGCCTGTATTCCAAGCTGTTTCATCTAGAACTGTCGGTGCATCTGCCGTATGTGACACTCGGGCTGATCATTTGGAATCTGATCAACGCCGCCATCCTGGAGGGCGCCGACGTGTTCGTCGCCAACGAGGGATTGATCAAGCAACTGCCGACGCCGCTGAGCGTGCACGTCTACCGGCTGGTGTGGCGGCAGATGATCTTGTTCGCGCACAACATCGTCATCTATCTCGTCGTCGCGATCATCTATCCCAAGCCGTGGTCGTGGGCCGACCTATCGGTGTTCCCGGCGCTGGCGCTGATCGTGCTCAATGCCATATGGGTGTCACTGTGTTTCGGCATCCTGGCGACCCGCTACCGCGACATCGGTCCCCTGCTGTTCTCCATCGTGCAGTTGCTGTTCTTCATGACGCCGATCATCTGGAACGACGACACCCTGCGGCAGCAGGGCGCCGGGCGCTGGGCGAGCATCGTCGAACTCAACCCGTTGCTGCACTATCTCGATATCGTGCGATCGCCACTGCTGGGCGCCCACCAGGAGCTGCGGCACTGGGTCGTAGTGGTGTCTTTGACAGTCATCGGCTGGGTGCTGGCGGCCTTCGCGATGCGGCAATACCGCGCCCGGGTGCCGTACTGGGTGTGACCAACCGAAAGATGATTCGCGACAACGCGACTCGCTTGGTGATTCAACAAAGTGGGTATCCAGTTCAGCCACCAGCTGAAAATGCTTGTCGGATACAGGTGACGGCTGCCTCCCGATGGTGTATCACTGATAAACCACGAGTCGGCTTCGCGGGTATCAGTGAGCGGCAATAAACAAGACCTAGGGCGGCGGACGTGAGCAAGAAAGGCCAATCAGTTGCGGATGCGGCGAAAAATCAGCTAGCCGCGGAACTGGATCGGCTGCGGCAGCGGCGCGAGCGCTTGGAGCTCGAGGTCAAAGACGACCGCGGCATGATAGGCGACCACGGAGACGCGGCCGAGGCGATACAGCGAGCCGACGAACTCGTCGTCCTCGCCGATCGGATCAATGAACTGGACCGGCTGTTGCGCACCGGGCCCCCGCCCTCCGACAATTCGGACGCGCTGCCCGGCGGTACCGAGGTGACCCTGAAGTTTGCCGACGGAGAAGTCGTCACGATGCACGTGATCTCCATCGTCGAGGAGACGCCGGTCGGCCGCGAGGCCGAGACGTTGACGGCTCGCAGCCCGCTGGCGCAGGCGCTGGTCGGGCACAAACCGGGCGACACGGTGACCTATTCGACCCCACAAGGGGAAAGCCAGGTCGAATTGGTCGCGCTCAAGCTGCCCAAGTAACGCCGCGCCGGGGTTGCGACCGGCACCACTACACTTCAACCCCGTGGAAGCTGCCCCGCCGCGCCCACACCTGAGCCTGACGACGCAGGTGTGGCGGTTCGTCGTCACCGGCGGCTTTTCGGCGATTGTCGACTTCGGTCTTTACGTGGCGCTATACAAAGCGGTCGGCCTGCAGGTTGACCTGTCGAAAACCCTCAGCTTCGTCGTCGGCACCATCACCGCCTACCTGATCAACCGCCGATGGACATTTCAGGCGTCACCGAGCACCGCCCGCTTCGTCGCGGTCATGGTTCTTTACGCGATCACCTTTGCCGTACAGGTCGGCCTCAACCATTTGTGCCTGGCGCTCTTGCACTACCGGACCTGGGCGATACCGGTCGCGTTCGTGATCGCGCAGGGCACGGCCACGGTGATCAATTTCATTGTGCAGCGAGCCGTGATCTTCCGGATCCGCTGACCCGGATCGCCAGGCGGTACCCTCTTTGACGATGTTGACGACCAAACGGCTCACCGGCTGGAGCCGCACGGCGCCGTCGGTAGCGCAGGTGCTCTCCACCCCGGACCCCGAGGTGATCGCCAAGGCGGTTGCCCATGCCGCCGACGCCGGCGGCTTTTCAAATGGGAGGGGCGTCATCGCCCGTGGGCTGGGCCGCTCTTACGGCGACAATGCGCAAAACGGCGGTGGCCTGGTCATCGACATGACGGCGCTGAACCGCATCCACTCGATCGACGCCGACACCCACGTCGCCGACCTCGACGCCGGCGTCAATCTCGACCAGCTGATGCGCGCCGCACTGCCGTTCGGGCTGTGGGTGCCGGTGCTGCCGGGAACCCGGCAGGTCACTATCGGCGGCGCGATCGGCTCCGATATTCACGGTAAGAACCACCACAGCGCGGGCAGCTTTGGCAATCACGTTCGGTCGATGGAACTGCTGACCGCCGACGGGCAGATCCGCCACCTCACCCCGGACGGCGAGGAGGCCGAGCTTTTCTGGGCCACGGTCGGCGGTAACGGGCTCACCGGAATCGTTTTGCGCGCGACGGTCGAGATGACTCCAACGGAGACGGCATATTTCATTGCCGACGGCGACGTTACCCACACCCTGGACGAGACCATCGCGTTCCATAGTGACGGCAGCGAAGCTAACTACACCTACTCGTCGGCGTGGTTCGACGCCATCAGTGCGCCACCCAAGCTCGGCCGGGCTGCAATTTCGCGTGGGTCGCTGGCGAGGATCGAGCAGCTACCGAAGAAGTTGCAGAAGGATCCGTTGAAATTCGATGCGCCGCAGTTCTTTACGACCCCAGATATCTTTCCCAACGGTTTGGCGAACAAGCTGACCTTCGGCGCGATGACCGAAGTCTGGTACCGCAAGTCGGGGTCTTACCGCGGCAAGGCGCAGAACCTGACGCAGTTCTACCATCCGCTGGATATGGTCGGCGAGTGGAACCGGGTTTACGGCTCCGCGGGTTTCGGCCAGTATCAATTCGTGGTGCCCACCGAAGCCGTCGAGGAATTCAAAGGCATCATGTACGACATCCAGCGCTCGGGTCACTACTCATTCTTGAACGTGTTCAAGCTGTTCGGACCGGGAAACCAAGCACCACTGAGCTTCCCGATCCCAGGCTGGAACGTCTGCGTCGACTTTCCGATCAAGCCAGGGCTCAACGAGTTTCTCAACGAACTCGACCGCCGGGTGCTGGAGTTCGGCGGCCGGCTCTACACCGGCAAGGACAATAGGGTCACCGCCGAAACCTTTCACGCCATGTATCCGCGCATCGGCGAGTGGATCGCCGTGCGCCGCAAGGTCGACCCGCTACGGGTCTTCGCCTCCGACATGGCCCGACGTTTGGAGCTGCTCTAAATGGTGCTCGACGCCGTAGGAAATCCGCAGACGATCCTGTTGTTGGGCGGCACCTCCGAGATCGGGTTGGCGATCTGCGCGCGCTACCTGCAGAACGCGCACGCGCGAATTTTGTTGGCCGCCATGCCCGGCGACCCCGGACGTGACGACGCAGTCGCGCAGATGGAAGCCGCCGGTGCGCGCTCGGTCGAGCTGATCGACTTCGAAGCCACCTACCCCGACAGTCACCCCAAGATGATCGAGGCGGCCTTCGCCAACGGCGACGTGGACGTGGCCGTCGTCGCTTTCGGAGTACTCGGCGATGCCGAAGAGCTGTGGCAGAACCAACGCAAGGCTGTACAGGCCGCCGAAATCAACTACACCGCAGCGGTTTCTGTAGGAGTCCTGCTCGGCGAGAAGATGCGGGCTCAAGGCTTCGGTCAGATCATCGCTATGAGCACGGTCGCCGGTGAGCGGGTGCGGCGGTCCAACTTCGTCTACGGCTCAACCAAGGCGGGTCTGGACGGCTTTTACCTCGGACTGTCGGAGGCATTGCGCGAGTACGGGGTTCGTGTCCTGGTGATCCGGCCCGGCCAGGTGCGCACCCGGATGAGCGCGCACATCAAGGAAGCTCCGCTGACCGTCGACAAGGAGTACGTCGCCAACCTCGCGGTGACCGCGTCCGCAAAAGGTAAGGAATTAGTTTGGGCGCCAGCAGCATTCCGCTACGTGATGATCGTGTTGAGACACGTCCCGCGGAGCATCTTCCGCAAGCTGCCGATCTGACCATGCGCAACGCACTGGCCAGCCTGGGCCAGATGGTCTTGGCCGCGGCGGTCGCGGCGATCGTTGCGGTGATAGCGCTGATCGCCATCGCCGGCGTGCAGTGGCCGGCCTTCCCGTCGTCCAACCAACTGCACGCGCTGACCACCGTCGGTCAGGTCGGTTGCCTGGCCGGGCTGCTGGTCACCGGCTGGGTCTGGGGGCGTGGGCGCCGCCTGCTGGCTCGGTTGAGCGGGCTGGTGTTCGTCTCGGCGTTCACCGTCGTGACGCTGGGCATGCCGTTGGGGGCCACCAAGCTGTATCTGTTCGGCATCTCCGTCGACCAGCAGTTCCGCACCGAGTACCTGACGCGGCTCACCGACAGCCCCGCCCTGCACGACATGACCTACCTCGGCCTGCCGTCGTTCTACCCGCCGGGCTGGTTCTGGATTGGCGGACGCGTCGCGGCGTTGACCGGGATCCCGGCCTGGGAGCTCTACAAGCCGTGGGCCATCACCTCGATCACTGTCGCGGTCGCGGTCGCGCTGGTGCTGTGGTGGCGGATGATCCGCTTCGAGTACGCGCTGATCGTCACCACCGCGACCGCGGCGGTGACGCTCGCCTACGGCTCTCCGGAGCCCTACTCCGCGATGATCACCGTGCTGCTGCCACCGGTGCTGGTGTTGACGTGGTCGGGTCTGCGCGCCGGCGAGCGTCACGCCAGCGTGACTGCGGAGGCCGAGAGCCACGCTGGCGTGACGCTCGAGCCAAGCGCGGGCGCTCAAGGCTGGGCCGCCGTGGTCGCCGCTGGCGTTTTCCTTGGCCTCGCGGCGACCTGGTACACACTGCTGCTGGCCTACAGCGCATTCGCGATGGGGCTCATGGCGCTGACGCTGGTCGCATCGCGCTGGCGACAGAGTGGCGCCAAAGCCGCGCTCGACCCGCTGCGCCGGCTGGCCGTCATCGCCGTCGTCGCCGCGCCCATCGCGGCCACTACCTGGCTGCCGTTCGTGTTGCGGGCCGCCCGCAACCCGGTCAGCGGCACCGGCAGCGCCTATCACTACCTGCCGCCCGACGGCGCCGAACTGACCTTCCCCATGCTGCAGTTCTCGCTGCTGGGGGCGGTCTGCATGCTGGGCACGCTGTGGCTAGTGGTGCGGGCCCGCTCATCGGTGCGGGCGGCCGCCCTTGCCATCGGGGTGCTGGCCGTCTACGCGTGGTCACTGCTGTCGATGCTGGCCACGCTGGCGCGCATGACGCTGCTGTCATTCCGGCTACAGCCGACGCTGACGGTGCTGTTGGTCGCCGCCGGGGCGTTCGGCTTCGTGGAGGCGACCCAGGCCCTGGCCGCGCGGCACCGGGCAGTGGTCCCGGTGGCCGGCGCCATCGGACTGGCCGCGGCGATCGCGTTCAGCCAGGACATTCCCGACGTGTTGCGGCCGGATCTCACCATCGCCTACACCGACACCGACGGGCACGGCCAGCGTGGTGACCGGCGGCCACCGAGCTCCGAGAAGTACTACGACGCCATCGACGCCGCCATCCAACACGGCACCGGCAGGCCACGCGAGCAGACCGTGGTGCTGACCGCCGACTACAGCTTCCTGTCGTACTACCCCTACTGGGGTTTTCAGGGGTTGACCTCGCACTACGCCAACCCACTGGCGCAGTTCGACCTGCGCGCCGCACAAATCGAGAAGTGGTCCAAGTTCAAAACGGCCGACGAGTTGATCCACGCGCTGGACACGCTGCCGTGGCCGGCGCCGACGGTGTTCCTGATGCGCCGCGGCGCGAGCAACACCTACACCCTGCGACTGGCCCAGGACGTCTATCCCAATCAGCCCAATGTGCGCCGTTACACCGTCGACCTGCGGGCTGCCCTGTTCGCCGATCCCCGGTTCAGCGTCCAAACCATCGGCCCGTTCGTGCTGGCCATCCGCAAGCCGGCGCCCGGCCGCTGATATCCCAAGACAGGGCGCTGATGGCCACCGACACCTCACCTGACGCGGTCGAAGAACTACCATCGACCTCCGTGAGCGGCGCGGGAGCAAATTACCGATTAGCCCGCCTCGTCGCTGTGGTGGCCGGTCTGCTCGGCGCTCTGCTGGCGATCGCCACTCCGGTGCTGCCGGTCAACCAGACCACCGCCCGATTGAACTGGCCACAGAACGGCACGTTCGGCAGCGTCGAGGCGCCGCTGATCGGCTACGTGGCCACCGAGCTGAATATCAGCGTGCCGTGCCAGGCGGCCGCCGGACTGATGGGACCGCAGAACGCGGGCAAGACGGTGTTGCTGTCGACGGTGCCCAAGCAGGCGCCGAAGGCCGTCGATCGTGGCGTGCTCATCCAGCGCGCTAACGACGACCTGGTGCTGGTCGTGCGCAATGTCCCGATGGTCAGCGCCCCGTTGAGCCAGGTGCTGGGCCCGGCCTGCCAGCGCGTGACCTTTACCGCGCACGCCGATCGGGTCGTCGCGGAGTTCGTCGGGTTGACGCAGGGGCCCAACGCCGAGCATCCCGGCTTGCCGTTGCGCGGCGAGAAGAGCGGCTACGACTTCCGGCCGCAGATCGTCGGCGTGTTCACCGATCTGGCCGGTCCGGCCCCGCCGGGCCTGAGCTTCTCGGCCACCGTGGACACCCGCTACAGCAGCAGCCCTACGCCGCTGAAGATGATCGCGATGATCCTCGGAGTGGTGCTGACCGGGGCCGCCCTCGGCGCTCTGCACATCCTGGATACCGGCGACGGCACCCGGCACCGGCGCTTCCTGCCGCCGCGTTGGTGGTCGATCGGCGGCCTGGACGCCCTCGTCATCGCCGTGCTCGTGTGGTGGCATTTCGTCGGCGCCAACACCTCCGACGACGGCTACATCCTGACCATGGCCCGGGTGTCCGAGCATGCCGGGTACATGGCGAACTACTACCGCTGGTTCGGAACGCCCGAGGCGCCGTTCGGCTGGTACTACGACCTGCTGGCGGTGTGGGCGCACATCAGCACCACCAGCAGCTGGATGCGGCTGCCGACCCTGGTGATGGCGCTGACGTGCTGGTGGGTGATCAGCCGCGAAGTCATCCCCCGGCTGGGTCGCGCGACGAAGACGAGCCGGGCCGCGGCTTGGACCGCGGCGGGCATGTTTCTGGCGACCTGGTTGCCGCTCGACAACGGCCTGCGGCCGGAGCCGATCATCGCGCTGGGCATCCTGCTGACCTGGTGTTCGGTGGAACGCGCGGTGGCCACCAGCCGGCTGCTGCCGGTCGCGACCGCCTGCATCATCGGCGCCCTGACCCTGTTCTCCGGGCCGACGGGCATCGCCTCCATCGGCGCGCTGCTGGTCGCGATCGGGCCGCTGCGGACCATCTTGCACCGCAGGTCCAAACAGTTCGGTGCGCTGCCGCTGCTGGCACCCGTGTTGGCTGCGGTCACCGTCACGGTGATCCTGATCTTCCGCGACCAGACCCTGGCCGGCGAGATCCAGGCCACCGCTCTCAAGCGCGCCGTCGGACCCAGCCTGAGTTGGTTCGACGAGCACCTCCGCTACGAGCGGCTGTTCATGGCCAGCCCCGACGGTTCGATCGCGCGCCGCTTCGCCGTGCTGGCTTTGCTTCTCGCGCTGGGCATAACCGTCGCAATGTCGTTGCGTAAGGGCCGAATTCCGGGCACGGCCGCCGGACCGAGCCGCCGCATCGTCGGCATCACCATCATCTCGTTTCTGGCCATGATGTTCACTCCCACCAAGTGGACCCACCACTTCGGGGTGTTCGCCGGACTGGCCGCATCGTTGGGCGCGCTGGCCGCGGTCGCGGTGACGTCGGTGGCCATGCGTTCCCGACGCAACCGCACCGTGTTCGCCGCCGTGGTGCTGTTCCTGGTGGCCTTGTCGTTCGCCAGCGTCAACGGCTGGTGGTATGTGTCGAACTTCGGTGTGCCATGGTCGAATGCGTTTCCGGCATGGCATTACGCCTTCGCCACCGCACTGCTCGGGCTGACCGTGCTGGTGCTCCTGCTGGCGGCGTGGTTCCACTTCGTCGCCACCGACGAGTCTGCCAACGGGCCAACGAAAGCTGGGCCGCGAGTCGCCGGAATCATTCAGTCCCCGTTGGCAATTGCGGCGTGGGCGCTGGTGGTTTTCGAGGTGGCTTCGCTGACCCTGGCAATGACCGCCCAGTACCCCGCGTGGTCGGTGGGCCGGTCCAACCTGGAGGCGTTGGCCGGCAAGTCCTGTGGACTGGCCGAAGACGTGCTGGTGGAGCAGGATCCCAACGCGGGCATGCTGGCCCCGGTAAACGCCTCGGCGGCCGACGCTCTGGGCGCCGGCCTGTCGGAAGCGTTCGCGCCCAACGGTATTCCGGCCGATGTCCGCGCCGACCCGGTGATGGAACGCCCGGGCGATCGGAGCTTCATCAACGACGAGAGGCTGATCACCGGCGGCGAGGCCGGCACCGAGGGCGGCACCAACCCCGCGCCGGGGATCAACGGCTCGGCTGCCCAGTTGCCGTTCAACCTGGATCCGGCACGCACACCGGTGCTGGGCAGCTGGCGCTCCGGCATTCAGGTGCCCGCCAGGCTGCGGTCGGGTTGGTACCGGCTTCCGCCACGAGACAAGGCCGGGCCGCTGGTGGTGGTGAGCGCGGCGGGTCGCTTCGACCCCCGCGAGGTCCAGGCGCAGTGGGCCACCGACGACGAGGCGGCCAGCGGACACCCCGGCGGGTCGTTCGAATTCGCCGATGTCGGGGCGTCGCCGGCCTGGCGTAACTTGCGGTTGCCGCTGTCCGCGATCCCGAGCAGCGCCACCCAAATCCGCCTGGTCGCCAACGACGAAGATCTGGCGCCGCAGCACTGGATCGCGGTCACGCCGCCGCGAATTCCGCAGCTACGCACGCTGCAGGACGTGGTTGGTTCCCACGACCCGGTGTTCCTGGACTGGCTGGTCGGTCTGGCGTTCCCGTGCCAGCGACCGTTCGGGCACCAGAACGGCGTCGACGAAACCCCGAAGTGGCGAATCCTGCCGGACCGGTTCGGCGCCGAGGCCAACTCTCCCGTGATGGACAACAACGGCGGCGGCCCGCTGGGCGTCACCGAGTTGCTGTTGAAGGCGACCACGGTGGCCAGCTACCTGAAAGACGACTGGTCCCGGGACTGGGGCGGCTTGCAGCGATTGACGCCCTACTACCCGAACGCCCAACCGGCCAATCTGCAACTAGGGACGGTGACGCGCAGCGGCCTGTGGGACCCGGCACCGCTCAGGCATTAGACACTCACGGCCATTCATGGCCACTCGTGCGCGGATTCGGGCACGAGCCGCCGTGGCACATCGGCACGTAGACAGCCGGCACGGGCCCGTGCCACGCCTGGGCGGAGGCGAATTCCGAGCCGGCGAACATAAAGACAGCGGGGGCCAATCCGAGGATTAGTGCTCTGACGAAGTCACCGGCAATTCGGGATGCCCGGTTCATCGTTGGACCCCATTGATGGTGTGGGGAAACACTTCTGCCCCGCTCCGGATAGACGTCGGTATGAATCCGGAAACGGGGCAGAAGTGCGTACGGCCTACGGGACCAGCGCGCGGAGCGGGTGGGTGAGGGCCCAACCCGGGTGCAAGACGTCGCCAGCGTAGTGGCGCACCGGGTGCAGCGGGCCGCTGCGCGGGTCATACGGGTCTGCCGATGCCGTGGCCGGCATCAGTGATGCCACGAGTGACAGCCCGACGGCACCCAACATGACACCGGCCATCATCCGGACCTTGGAGACCTTGTTCTTCGGTTCCTGGACTTCTGCTTCGGTGACGTTCGCGTTCATGGTTGTGATTCCTTCTCTGCCGGATCTCTCCCAGGTGGTTCACGTCGGTGGGAGTGAACTCCCTCTGGGGTCGGTCGCGGTTGGCCGACAACACAAGGTTGCCCCACGCCGCTTGTGCGATCTTGGCGAAGTTCTTGCGAAATTCTTGCGTTCGCTGGCAAGCGGATATTTCTGCTAAAACCTACTTCACACCGATTGTCACAGGCTGTGATCGGTTGCTGGCCGTTTATGCCAACTGCCCCCAGGCCTACGCGGCCTACGCTTGGGGTTCGTGGCCACACCGACCCTGATGGACATGGCCTGCGCCGAGCGGGCCGACCTCGCGGAGTTCCTGGCCACGCTGACGCCGCAGCAGTGGGCCACCCCAAGCCTGTGCACCAAGTGGACCGTCAAAGACGTCGTCGCGCACCTGATCAGCTACGAGGAACTCGGCACCCTGGGGCTGCTCAAGCGATTCCTCAAGGGTGGCGATAGTGCGGGCCAACCAGGTCGGCGTCGACGAATTCGCCCCACTGAGCCCGCAGCAGCTGCTCGATTTCCTGCGCAATCATCTGACACCCCAGGGGTTGACCGCGGCTTTCGGCGGCATGATCGCGCTCGTCGACGGCACGATCCATCACCAAGACATCCGGCGCACGCTGGGCCAACCGCGCGCCATCCCCGCCGATCGACTCACCCGGATTCTGCCTCTGGTGCCGAGCAACCCGCGCCTCGGCGCCGGACGCCGGATCCGGGGACTGCGACTGCGCGCCACTGACGTCGACTGGGCCCACGGCCGCGGGCCCGAAGTAACCGGCCCGGGCGAAGCGCTGCTGATGGCGATGACCGGCCGCCCCGCAGCGCTCGCAGACCTCACCGGCCCGGGGCACGCCACATTGGCGGCGCGGCTGGGTGTTCGCCCGGCCACCTGATCGATCCGCTCAGCCTGGGCGGACCTGGAAGGTGTACTCGCGGCTGCCGATGCGGATGAGGTCGCCGTCAGCCAGAGGTGCGCTGCCCCGGATGCGCCGACGCTGCACTTCGACGCCATTGGTCGACTTCGAGTCGTAGATGACGAAACCGGCTCCCGTGTCGATGATTACGGCGTGGTATCGGCTGACGTCGGTGTCGTCGTCGAAGACGATGTCGTTGTCCGCATGGCGCCCGATCCGGGTCGACGCGCCGGTCAGCGGAAATTGGCGACCGGTTCTGTCGCGCAACCAGGCGACGGGGTACGCGGCGCCCACGGCGATATCCGACTCGGTGTGGTAAACGCTCTGCTTGTGCGTGGTCAGCGTGGAGCGTTCAGCGACCAGGGGTTCCTGCCGCAGGATGCGCTCGTGCAGCGCGCTCACCGTCGGCCCGGGGTCGATGCCCAGCCCGTCGGCCAGGGTCGTTTTCAGTCGCCGATAGGCGCGCAGGGCGTCCGATTGGCGCTCGGTGACGTAGTAGGCGGTGATCAGCTGCGCCCACAGGGGTTCGCGATAGGGGTGTTCGGCGGTGAGCGCCTCGAGCTCGGCGATGACGGCGCCCGCGCGGCCGCATGCGATCTCGGCTTCGGCGCGGGCGGTGTGGGCAGCCACCCTCTCTTCCAACAGCATGGCGGCATACGCATCGACGAAGGGGAAGTCGCGCAGGTCGTCGAGGACGGGTCCACGCCATTCGCCCAGCGCGGCGTGCAGGTGGTTGCTGGCGTCCTCGTATCGTCCGGCGGCCGCGGCTCGCACGCCGGCGGCCTTCTCGGCGGTGAAACGCCCCACGTCGCAGTCGGTGTCAGCGACGCTGATTTGATACCCCGGCGGTGCGCTGGCCAGCACCTTGTACGGGTCGGCGCCGGCGCCGTGCAGCAGGCGGCGCAGGGTGGATATGTGGGACTGGATGCTGGTGCGCGCTGCGGGCACGGGATCGTCACCCCATACCGCGTCGATCAACGAGTCGACGGACACCGGCCGGTTGCGGTTGATCACCAACATGGCCAACACCGCCCGCTGCTTGGCGGCACCCAACGGCATCCGGATGCCGTGCGCAGTCACCAGCAACGGCCCCAGAACACCAAACCCGAGACCCGAGTTACTCATTGCGCCGCCAGCCTTCCGGGTACCTCCAGTCCTCCGCCCTCATTCTGACGGCAGTGTAACCATTACTGAAGGATCCGTCCGGCTACGGCGAGCCCGCACGGGGGCAAGGCAAACTCGCGATCACCAAAACGCGATTTGCCAGTGAATCGAGTGCCGAACTACAGGGCAGGCAGCGCGCCCTGCGCAACGAACTCGTGGAGCAGGCCCACCAGACGCTCGGTGGCGATTTCGTTGGTCAGCATGATGGGGCGCATCCGGTCGTGAGGCTTGGACGCTTCAACCTGGAACGCATCGAACCTGTTCGTAGTGGGTGCGGTCATGGGTCCTCTCCCCGGGTCCCTAATGTGCCAACGGTGTGAGGTCTTTCCTTATCTGTTCATTCCTAAACCGAAAGTTTTCACGAAAACTCAGTTGACGCCCGGCTGGGCCCGAACCCCGCGGTCGGGCGGGCCTTGGCGCCCGCGCCGACCATTGTTTTCGAGTCCGCTTTTAGGCATGTGCTGAGTATTTCGAAGATGCCGCTGTCGAAATGCACCGCGACGCGGTCGTCGGCTATTCCAAATCCAGTCATCTCGCCGATCCCCGAGCGTCCATCCACAGGGTCCTTAGCCGCGTCGCTTACGATCGACCCTCGTGCCCCATGACGGTGATGAGCGATCGCAGCGGCTGCCGAGGCTGATCGCCGTCGTTGCGGGAATCGCGGGCCTGCTGTTGTGTGCCGTGGTGCCGTTGCTTCCGGCGAAACAGACGACGGCCACCATCGTGTGGCCACAAGGCACCACCGCGGATGGGCACGTCAATCAGGTCACCGCCCCGCTGGTGTCCGGAGCTCCGCGGGCGCTGGACATCTCCATCCCCTGCTCGGCGATCGCCACCTTGCCGGCCGAGGGCGGATTGGTGGTCTCGACCCTGCCAACCAATGGCGTGGATGCCGGCAAAAATGGCCTCTTCGTCCGCGGCAACAAGGACACGATCGTGGTCGCCTTCCGCGATTCGGTGGCTGCGGTGGCGCAACGCTCAGCCGTCGCCGCCGGCGCCTGCACGGTGTTGCACACCTGGGCCGACGCCGGCGGTGCGGGTGCGGACTTCGTCGGCATACCCGGCGCCGCCGGGACTCTTCCCGCGGAGAAGAAGCCTCAAGTCGGCGGGATTTTCACCGACTTGAAGGTCCCCGCACAACCTGGGCTGGCGGCCCGCATCGACATCGACACCCGGTTCATCACGGCGCCCTCGGCCACGAAGAAGATCGCGATGGTCCTCGGTGCGCTGGCGGTCCTGGTGGCCGTGCTCGCGCTGGCGACCCTGGATCGTCACAGCCGGGGCGCCACGCTGGTCAACTGGCGGTCCCCGATTGCCTGGCTGGCCCGGTACCGCCCTCGTGAGCACCGGATTACCTGGCGGCATGTCGGCGCGGCGGGCTGGCTCGCCGACGCCGCAGTGATCGGCACGCTGCTGCTGTGGCATGTCATCGGCGCCACCTCCTCGGACGACGGCTACAACCTGACCATCGCCCGGGTCGCGCCGAAAGCCGGCTACGTCGCCAACTACTACCGCTACTTCGGCACGACCGAGGCGCCGTTCGACTGGTATATGTCGGGGCTGGCCAAAATGGCGTCGGTGAGCACCGCCGGCGTGTGGATGCGGCTGCCGGCCACGCTGGCCGGGATCGCGTGCTGGCTGATCATCAGCCACTGGGCGCTGCGCCGGCTGGGTCCGGGAAAAGGTGGCCTGGCTACCAACCGGGTGGCGGTGTACACGGCGGGCGCGGTGTTCCTGGCCGCGTGGCTGCCGTTCAACAACGGCCTGCGGCCCGAGCCGCTGATCGCCCTCGGCGTCATCATCACCTGGATGCTGGTGGAACGCTCGATCGCGCTGCGACGGCTGGCCCCGGCCGCGGTCGCGATCGTGGTCGCCATGCTCACCGCGACGCTGGCTCCGCAGGGGTTGATCGCGGTCGCCGCGCTGCTTACTGGGGCCCGGGCCATCGCCCAGACGATCCGGCGACGCCGGCCAACCGACGGGCTGCTGGCGCCACTGTTTGTGCTGGCGTCGTCGTTGTCGCTGATCCTGGTGGTGGTGTTCCGCAGCCAAACGCTGGCTACGGCCGCCGAATCGGTGCGCATCAAATACAAGGTCGGCCCGACGATCGCGTGGTACCAGGACTGGCTGCGTTACTACTTCCTGACGGTCGAGTCCAACCCCGACGGGTCGATGGCGCGGCGCTTTGCGGTGCTGGTGCTGCTGTTGTGCCTGTTCGGGATGCTGGTCATACTGCTGCGCCGCGGCCGGGTGCCCGGGGTGGCCAGCGGCCCGGCGTGGCGGCTGATCGGCACCACTGCGGTCGGCCTGCTGCTGTTGACGTTCACGCCGACGAAGTGGGCGATTCAGTTCGGTGCCTTCGCCGGGCTGGCGGGCGCGCTCGGTGCGGTCACCGCGTTCGCCCTCTCCCGGATCGGCCTGCACAACCGCCGCAACCTGACGCTGTACGTCACGGCGCTGCTGTTCGTGCTGGCGGTGGCCACGTCCGGCGTCAACGGCTGGTTCTACGTCGGCAACTACGGGGTGCCGTGGTACGACATCCAACCGGTTATCGCCAGCCACCCGGTGACCTCGATGTTCCTGACGTTGTCGATCCTCACCGGCCTGCTGGCCGCCTGGCAGCACTTCCGCATGGACTACGCCGGGCACACCGAAGTCAAGGACAACCGGCGCAACCGGGTCCTGGCGTCGACACCGCTGCTGGTGGTCGCGACGATCATGGTGCTCGGCGACGTCGGCTCGCTGGCCAAAGGCGCCGTGGGGCGCTATCCGCTCTACACCACCGCCAAGGCCAACCTGGCCGCGCTCACGTCTGGGCTCTCGCCCAGCAGCTGCGCGCTGGCGGACGACGTGCTGGCCGAACCCGACCCCAACGTCGGCATGTTGCAGCCGGTGCCGGGACAGACCTTCGGGCCTGACGGCCCGCTCGGCGGTGTCAACCCGATCGGCTTCAAACCCGACGGGGTGGGCGATGACCTGAGGTCGTACCCGGTGGTGACCAAACCGGGGGTGGTGAATTCCGACGCGTCACCCAATAAGCCCAACGCCACCATGAGTGACTCCGCGGGCACGGCCGGCGGGAAAGGCCCCGTCGGGGTGAACGGATCGCACGCGGCGCTACCGTTCGGCCTCGACCCGGCCCGCACGCCGGTGATGGGCAGCTACGGCGAGAATTCGCTGGCCGCCACGGTGACCTCTTCCTGGTACCAGTTACCGCCACGGACCCCCGACCGGCCGCTGGTCGTGGTCTCCGCCACCGGTGCGATCTGGTCGTACAAAGAGGACGGCACCTTCACCTACGGGCAGTCGCTGAAATTGCAGTGGGGCATCGCTCGCCCCGACGGCACCACCCAGCCGCTCGCGGAGGTGCAGCCGATCGACATCGGGCCGGAGCCGGCGTGGCGCAATCTGCGGTTCCCGCTCACCTGGGCGCCCCCGGAGGCCAACGTGGCACGCATCGTCGCCTACGACCCGAACCTGAGTTCCGAGCAGTGGTTCGCGTTCACGCCGCCGCGGGTCCCCGTGCTGCAGACCCTGCAGCAGTTGATCGGATCGCACACCCCCGTGCTGATGGACATCGCGACCGCCGCCAACCTCCCCTGCCAGCGGCCGTTCTCCGAACACCTTGGCGTTGCCGAACTTCCGCAATACCGCATCCTGCCCGATCACAAACAGACCGCGGCGTCGTCGAACGGGTGGCAGGCCAGCGAGGCCGGCGGTCCGTTCCTGTTCACCCAGGCGCTGCTGCGTACCTCGACGCTCGCGACGTACCTGCGCGGTGACTGGTATCGCGACTGGGGATCGGTTGAGCAGTATTACCCCTTGGTGCCGGCCGATCAGGCGCCGGACGCCGTTATCGAACAGGGTGTGATCACCGTGCGCGGCTGGAGCCGGCAAGGACCGATTCGGGCGCTGCCATGAGCGTCACCACCGTCAGGAACCGCGAAGACATGGCGGCCCCCCGTCGAGACTTGCGCGGCACGCGCTGGGTCGCGACGATCGCCGGGCTGATCGGTTTCGTCTTGTCGATCGCGACGCCGCTACTGCCCGTCGTGCAGACCACCGCGACGCTGAACTGGCCGCAAAACGGCCAATTGAACAGCGTTACCGCGCCGCTGATTTCGCTGACTCCGGTGGACGTGACGAGTCACCGTGCCGTGTTCTGTGGTGCGCGACCTGCCGCCCGAGGGCGGGGTCGTGCTGAGTACGGCACCCAAGAAGGGCAAGGATGCCGCGCTGAACGCGTTGTTCGTCGTCGCCAGCAGCAAGCGCGTCGACGTCACCGACCGCAATGTGGTGATCGCCAGCGTGCCTCGGGATCAGGCGGCAGGCTCCGCAGGTGCCCCCGGATGTTCGAGCATCGAGATCACCTCCACACAGGCCGGCGCCTTCGCCACCTTTGTCGGGTTGAAGGATCCGGCAGGAAAACCCGTCAGCGGTGGTTTCGCCGATCCCAACCTGCGCCCACAGATCGTCGGGGTGTTCACGGATCTGACCGGTCCCGCTCCGCCTGGGCTGCGGCTCTCGGCGACCATCGACACCCGATTCTCCACCACACCGACGACGCTGAAACTGGTCGCGATGGTGCTGGCGATCGTGTCCACCATCGTCGCGCTCGTCGCGCTGTGGCGCCTCGACCAATTGGATGGCAAGCGGATGCGCCGGCTCATTCCGGCAAACTGGCGCAAGTTCACCCTGGCCGACGCCACGGTCATATCCGGCTTCTTGCTGTGGCATGTGATCGGCGCGAACTCCTCCGACGATGGCTACATCCTGGGCATGGCGCGAGTCGCCGGTCCCGCCGGCTACATGTCCAACTACTTCCGCTGGTTTGGCAGTCCAGAGGACCCGTTCGGCTGGTATTACAACCTGCTGGCGCTGATGACCCGCGTCAGCGACGGCAGCCTGTGGATGCGATTACCGGACTTGGTCGCGGGTCTGCTGTGCTGGCTGCTGCTGTCGCGTGAAGTGCTTCCCCGGCTGGGGCCTGCCGTGGCATCCAGCAAAGCCGCGACCTGGGCGGCTGGCCTGGTCCTGTTGACCGCGTGGATGCCGTTCGACAACGGCCTTCGCCCAGAGCCCATCATCGCGCTCGGTTCGCTGGTCACCTATGTGCTGATCGAACGTTCGATGCGCTACAGCCGGTTGACGCCGGCGGCGCTGGCGGTCATCACCGCGGCGTTCACCCTGGGTGTGCAGCCCACCGGCCTGATCGCGGTGGCCGCGTTGGTTGCCGGCGGCCGCCCGATCCTGCGCATTTTGGTCCGCCGCCACCGCCTGGTCGGCACGTTGCCGTTGGTGGCTCCAATGCTGGCGGCCGGCACCGTCATCCTCACCGTGGTGTTCGCCGACCAGACGCTGTCAACGGTGTTGGAAGCCACCAGGATTCGCACCTCGATCGGTCCCAGCCAGGCGTGGTACACCGAGAATCTGCGCTATTACTACCTCATCCTGCCCACCGTCGACGGCTCGCTGTCGCGCCGGTTCGGCTTTTTGATCACCGCGCTGTGCTTGTTCACGGCGATGTTCATCATGTTGCGGCGCAAGCGAGTTCCGGGAGTAGCCCGGGGGCCGGCGTGGCGGCTGATGGGTGTCATCTTCGGCACCATGTTCTTCCTGATGTTCACGCCGACCAAGTGGGTGCACCACTTCGGGCTGTTCGCCGCGGTGGGCGCGGCGATGGCCGCGCTGACGACGGTGCTGGTGTCGCATGAGGTGCTGCGCTGGTCGCGCAACCGGATGACGTTCGCGGCGGCGGTGTTGTTCGTGTTGGCGCTCTGCTTCGCCACTACCAACGGCTGGTGGTACGTCTCGAGCTACGGCGTCCCGTTCAACAACGTCATGCCGAGGCTCGACGGAATCTCGATCAGCACAATCTTTTTCGTCCTGTTCGCAATCGCGGCTCTCTGGGCGATCTGGTTGCACTTCGCCTCCAGGAGCCACGGTGAGGGCCGGCTGGCGCGGGCGGTGACTGCAGCGCCGGTGCCGCTGGCGGCCGGATTCATGGCGCTGGTGTTCATCGCGTCGATGGTCGCCGGCATCGTGCGCCAGTACCCCACCTACTCCAATGGCTGGGCCAACTTGCGCGAATTCGCCGGGGGCTGCGCGCTGGCCGACGACGTCCTTGTCGAGCCGGACAGCAACGCCGGCTTTATGGCGCCCGTCAACACACCACAGCCCGACAATTACGGCCCGCTGGGCCCGCTGGGTGGTGTCACCCCAACAGGGTTCGCCCCCAACGGCGTACCGGAACGTACCCTGGCCGAGGCGGTCCGGGAGACCTCGGTCCCGCAACCCGGCACCGACTACGACTGGGATGCGCCGACCAAGCTGACCGCGCCGGGCATCAACGGATCGACGGTGCCGCTGCCCTACGGCCTCAACCCCGATCGGGTTCCGCTGGCCGGCAGCTACACCACCGGCGCGCAACAGCAGAGCAGGCTCACCTCGGCGTGGTACCAGCTGCCCAAACCGGACGCCGGGCATCCCCTCGTGGTGGTGACCGCCGCCGGCAAGATCGCCGGCAACAGCGTGCTACACGGACACACCGACGGGCAGACCGTCGTGCTGGAATACGGCAATCCCGGGCCCGGCGGCGACCTGGTGCCGGCCGGCCGGCTGGTGCCCTACGACCTGTACGGGGAGCAGCCAAAGGTGTGGCGCAACCTGCGCTTCGCGCGCTCCCAGATCCCCGCCGACGCGACCGCGGTTCGGGTGGTGGCTGAGGACCTGTCCCTGACGCCAGAAGACTGGATCGCCGTGACCCCGCCGCGGGTGCCGGAACTGCGCTCCCTGCAGGAGTACGTCGGCTCGACGCAGCCGGTGCTGCTGGACTGGGCGGTTGGGCTGGCGTTCCCGTGCCAGCAGCCGATGCTCCACGTCAACGGCGTCACCGAGATCCCGAAATTCCGCATCACCCCGGACTACAACGCCAAGAAGCAGGACACCGACACCTGGCAGGACGGCGTCAACGGCGGCCTGCTGGGAATCACCGACCTGCTGTTGCGGGCCCATGTCATGTCCACGTACCTGTCCCGCGACTGGGGCCGAGACTGGGGATCACTGCGCAAGTTCGACACCCTGGTGAATGCCGAAGCTGCCCAGCTCCAATTGAGCACCGCCACCCGCAGCGGCCTGTGGTCGCCGGGACCGATCCGGATCAAGCCCTAGGGCTGATGCGGTGTGCCCAGATAGGGAAACTCCGCCAAGGTGTCGGTGTGCGGACTCAGCCCCGGCGAAGGTACCTCGCCTTTGGTGAGGAAATCCAGCCGATAGTGGATCACGTCGTCGGTGAATACCCGGCCGTTCGGATATTTGGCGGGCCTGGACGGGTCGAAGCTCAAACATGTTCGGCAGGGGCGGGCCAAGGCTTAGGCCGGTGAAATGGTTGGACATCAATCTCCTTGGAGGACCGCACTCTTCGAGGAATGTCGCAGCGGTGATCCAATCAGACTTCGCGCCGCGACGGGGTGAAACACTGGGTTGCATGGGCTCGGGGCGTCTGGTGGTCGCATCGTTGGTCGGTGTGCTGGCCGTTGCGTGCGCCGGCCCATCGACATCGAGCCCGGGGAATACCGGCCCGGCGAAGCGGCTCAACTATGTCGCCGTGGGCGACTCCTTCGCCGCGGCGCCCGGCGTACCGGACCCGGCACCGCCCGCCGGGTGCCGCAAGTCGACCAACGGCTACCCGTCAATACTGGCGCGCCAGCTCAACGCGACCAGTTTCGTCAACGTCACGTGCAGCGGCGCCACCACCGAAGACATCACCGGCCGGGTTCAGCAGACAAAGGACGGTCCGGTCGCACGCCAGATCGACGCGGTCGACGCGAGCGCCGACCTGATCACCGTCACCATCGGCGCCAACGACGTCGGGCTGCCCTCCGACGCGGAGGGCTGCGAGGTCAAATCGGCCGACCCGCCGCCGTGCACCGACGAGTTCGTCGTCGGCAATGTCGACCGCATTTCCCAGTTGATCGCCGCGCAGTTGCCGGTGTGGGGCGCGCTGATCGACCAGCTGCGGATCACGGCGCCGCACGCGCGGATCGTCGTCGTGGGCTACGGCACCTTTGTGCGGCCGGGTGGATGCTTTCCGGCGCAGCCGGTGCTGCCGAGCGACGCCGATTATTTGCAATCCAAACTAAATGAACTGAATGACCTACAGCAGCAACTCGCCGGCAAGAAGGCAATCGACTATTTCGACACACGTCTAATATCGCAAGGCCACGACATATGCGCCGCTCCCAACGACCGCTATATCGAAGGTTTTGTGACCACCGGTTCCGCTGTTCGGCTGCACCCCAATGCTTTTGGCGTCGCCGCCGTGGGGAATGCGCTCGCTGGCTATCTCGGAAAGTCCGGTAAGCGGGATTAGGCGACTCCATCCAATAACGACGTCTGCGGTCGGGAGGTTTTAATTCCGCGAATTCTGTCAATTCCCGTTCCCGGGATCGGGAAATGGGGACAGTCCAGAATAGGGCTGGGGAACAGATGGTGGGCAAATGAGCGCGTTAACAGTCTGCGGAACATCCGCTGTGGCGATCACTTTATTGACCTTTCCGACAATTACTTTGGGGGCCGGCCTCGCCGGCGCCAATCCCGGCGCTAATGGCGTCACCAGAGTTGCTCTGGACGCAGATCTGAAAAATTGCGACTTCAGCCTGACGCGCAATCCGCCCATGATCCCGAGCCCCATGCTGGGCACCGGCTGGGCCGAGATAATCCACACCGGATCAAGTGCGGTCGCGCAGGTGCATCTGGACGCCCCCAACGAGCCGGGCGCCCATTACAGCGTCGGCCTGATCGAGGAGCCACGACCGTCGTCGGCGACGTGCGGTCCCGGGGATCCGGGCACGTCCTTTTCCGGCCTTGACACCGACGCGGCCGGCGTCGGAACGGCGACGGTGCACGACGGCCTCCGGTCGGGCACGACGGGTGTCTGGGTGATCATCGAACGCCCCAACGCTCACTCGCATGACCCGGCTGAGTACTACACCTCTGAGTTCGTGGCGCCTGTGTAAATTCTGTCTGCGGGCAGTCGGTTGGGCGGCACCTCTTCTTATTCGGTTTATTCGCCGCCGCGGCGCCGAGTTAATTCGGATTGCACCGATGACGAATGCCCCGATCGGACGGGACTTCGGTCCCTAGCTCGGCACGTCGATTGGATGGTCCGATACAGGACATCCGGCAACAACCGGCGTCAGATGGAGGCACGGCAATGGCTGCCGCACAAGAATCGCCGACCAGCACGCGCATGTTCGCCCGCGTGCTCGGTCCTTTCCTCGTCATTGTTGACATCACGGCTGCGGTGCGCGCGCCGGATACTCAGGCGGTACTTTCGGAGTTCGAGGCGAGTCCGCTTTGGTCCTGGGTGGCCGGCGCCTTCGTCCTAATTTGTGGCCTCATCGTCGTGGCTGGTCACCAATACTGGCGAGGTGCCGCGCCGATAATCGTCTCCGTGCTGGGCTGGCTTATCACACTGCGCGGACTGCTGCTGCTCGCCTTTCCCAAGGTTTTCGTTTCGGTGGCCAACAGCATGATCGGAGCGCAAGCATGGTGGGTGCCGCTCTGCATCGCTTTCGCCCTGGTCGGGCTGTACCTGACGTATGTGGGCTGGGCTCCTGCGCCGAGCCGGTCGACACCGGCGGACGGCCAGAACCGGCCCGGATCTGCCGCGAGCCGCGTGATCGAGCAAAGGGCATCGACGTGACAGCGGCAGAACGCAGCCGGCGCGAACCGCGCGATGAATGGACCGCGGAGATGCACTCCGCCGTGGACGCTGACGTCGGCGGCGGGATCGCCTCATCGTCACCCGCCGCCGACATGACGGCCAGGGACAAGCAACCATTGGCGCGCGGCGTGGCCGTGCTGGTTGTGAAGCGCGGCCCCCGCACCGGATCGCACTTCCGATTGGATCGGCCCGTCATGACCGCCGGCAGGCATCCCGAAAGTGACATCTTCCTCGACGACATCACGGTCAGCCGCAGGCACGCCGAGTTCCGAAGGGAGAACGGCAAATATCACGTCGTCGATAACGGCAGTCTGAACAGCACCTACGTTAACCGCCAACCCGTCGAGTCGGCGGCGCTGGCGGATGGCGATGAAGTCCAGATCGGCAACTTTCGTCTGATCTTCTTCGCCGGGCCGCCCATAGGTTGACACCTTCACCGAGCCTCCCGACTGTAATACCGTCGCGGACATGAGTGAGTACGATTCCGAGGCCGTCGACCGGCTGCCCTTTTCGACTCCGGAAAAGTCGCAGCGCTACCACACCGACAACTACCGCGGGGCCGTCGGCCTGAATTGGTACCTCACCGATCCGACCCTGCGGTCCACGCTGGCGTACTACTTGCGGCCCGACGAGTTGGCTGTTGTCGAGCCTCAGTTGATCAGCGTGGGTGCGCTGATGGGCGGCCCGGTGGCCCGGTGGGCAGATGAGACCGACCGCAACCCGCCGCGGCTGGAGCGCTACGACCGGTGGGGGCATGACATCAGCCGGGTCGTCATGCCCGCTTCGTTCACCGAGTCGAAGCGCGCGGTGCTGGATGCGCAGAAGACGCTGCGCGCCGAGGCGCGAGCCGCCAAGGTGAGTTCGTCGCTGGCGATGTTCGCGTCCAACTATCTGCTCAACCAGGCCGACATCGGGATGGGCTGCGCGCTCGGCACCGGCGGCGGCATGGTGCAGTCGCTGGTCGCCGCCTATGCGCCCGCCGATGTCAAGGAGCATGTGCTGGGCAAGTTCGAGTCCGGCGAATGGGCGGGCGAGACGGCGCAGCTGCTGACCGAGCGCACCGGTGGCTCGGATCTGGGAGCGCTCGAAACGACGGCGACGCGAAGCGGCGACTCGTGGCTGCTCAATGGCTTCAAGTGGTTTGCGTCCAACTGCGCCGGCGAGGCGTTCGTCGTGCTGGCCAAACCCGAGGGCGCCCCCGACTCGACCCGAGGCGTCGCCAATTTCCTGGTGCTACGGACGCGCCGCGACGGTTCCCGCAACGGGGTGCGGGTTCGCCGTTTGAAGGACAAGCTCGGCACCCGCTCGGTGGCCTCCGGTGAGGTCGAGTTCGTCGACGCCGAGGCCTTTCTGCTGTCCGGTGAGCCGTCCGGGGACGCGGGCCCGTCCGACGGCAAGGGCCTTGGCCGGATGATGGAGCTGACCAACGCGGCGCGGCTGGGCATCGCATTGTTCGGGCTCGCCAATGCGCGGCGCGCCCTGGTCGAATCGCTGTGCTACGCCCGCCAGCGGCGGGCATTCGGCGGGGCTTTGATCGACAAGCCGCTGATGCGGCGCAAGCTGGCCGAGCTGATCGTCGACGTCGAAGCGGCGCTTGCGTTGGTGTTCGATGGCACCGGAGCGACCAACCACCGCCAGCCGCGCGGCATGCGTCAGCGCATCGCGGTACCGGTCACCAAGCTCAAGGTGTGCCGGCTCGGGATCACCGCCGCATCCGACGCCATCGAGATCCACGGCGGTAATGGCTACATCGAAACATGGCCGGTGGCAAGGATTTTGCGCGACGCGCAGGTGAACACCATCTGGGAGGGCCCCGACAACATCCTGTGCCTCGACGTGCGGCGCGGCATCGAACAGACTCGCGCGCACGAGACGCTGTTGGCGCGCATGCGCGACGCGGTGTCGGTCTCCGACGATGACGAGACCACTCGCCTTATCGCCGGCCGCATCGAGGACCTCGACGCGGCCATCACCGCGTGGACGAAACTGGATCGCGACGTGGCCGAGGCGCGGTTGTTCCCGCTGGCCCAATTCATGGGCGACGTATATGCCGGTGCCCTGCTCACCGAGCAGGCCGCCTGGGAGCGGGAAACCCATGGCTCCGATCGCAAAGCGCTCGTCGCCCGGCTCTACGCGCTCCGGTATCTCGCCGATCGCGGGCCGCTGCGCGGCATCGACGCCGACTCCGACGAGGCGCTGGAACGCTTCGATGAACTGGTCGACGGCGCACTGCGGTTCTAGGCCATCAGCAGTTCGGTGGTGGCGTCCCACAGTCGTGCTTCACGATGCGGGTCGTTCGCGAACGGTTTCACTTCGCGCTCTTCGTTTTTGACGACGAACGCGCCGGCGCGCAGGTGCGCCCAGCGGTCATCGAGGACCATCGACGCGAGCGCCGGTCCGGATTTGGTCGGCGACGACACCCCGGGGATCCGTGCGATGGCGCGACCCACCCGTTGAATGCCGGGGCTTTGACCCCTGCCCAGGCCGGTACCCGGCATGAACCCCGGCTCGTACACCGCCACATTGATGCCGGCGGGTGCTCGGCGTTGCAATTCGTGCGCGTAGTAAACGAGCGCGAGTTTGGAATTCGAGTAGGCGAGCCAGGATTGCTTCGATGTCACCGGCACGTCCGGGGCGTGGGCCGGGCAAGCTCGAGCGGATCGCGCCACTGCGCCGGCGGAATTCCCAGTATTCGGCGAAAGATATTCTGGTAGTAGGTGTTCGAACCGAGCAGCACGATACGTGCGGGGGTGACGAACGAGTCGAGGAGGTCGCCGATCAGCTGCGCGTGCGCGAGATAGTTCACGGCGAAGGTCAGCTCGTATCCGTCCATGGAGGCGGTGTGGGTATCGGCACTCGAGATGCCGGCGTTGGCCACCAATCCGCGCAGCGGGCGTGCCGCGCCGGCGTCCAGCAGATCTTTCACCTTCTGCCCGGCCTCCCGGACCTCGACCAGCCGGGCGAGATCGCAGCCGATCTCGTGCACCGTCGCCCCTGCCGCACGGGCGTCGGCTGCCACTTCGGTCAGCGCTTGACCGGCTCGGCCGACCAGCAGCAGATCGGGACGTTCGGGAGCGGGGCGATTGGCCATCGCCAGTGCCGCGGACTTGCCCAGTCCGCCGGTGGGCCCGGTGATCAGCACGGTGCCAGATGAGATCGAGTTCATCCTTCGAGTCTCGGGGACACCCGGGCGCTCAACAAGTCGTCGGGTTTTCGTAGGACTGCCAATACCAGGACAACGAGCTGGCCGCGCAGAGCCCGCGCTTCGTCGAGTTATCGGAATCCAGCGCCGTGAAGCCGCACCAAGACGTCGGCCGGCACAAGGTCATCGGCACCCGACGTCGGCCGCATCGCGCTGGCCTGCGACACGCTGATCGTCGCCGGCGACAACCTGCGCATCATGATCTACACCGCCGAACCCGACACCGAAGACGCCGAGCGACTAGCCCTGGCGACAGCGCGAGCAGACACAAAATCGCCCAATTTCGGCATGAAATGGGCGATTTTGCGTCTGCTCGCGGTACTAACTAGATCGGAAGCAGCGAGTGCTTGCGGCCCACCCGCCACCACAACTGCTTGTCTCGCAACAGATGTAGCGACTTGCGCAGCAGCAGCCGGGTTTGGTGCGGATCGATGACCGCGTCGATGAACCCACGCTCGGCCGCGATCCACGGAATGGCCATGTTGAGGTTGTAACCCTCGATGAAGTCTTTCTTGATCGCCTGCGCCTCGGGCGTGGTCGGGTCGGGGAACCGCTTCATCAGCAGCTGCGCGGCACCCTCGGCGCCGATCACCGCGATGCGCGCGGTCGGCCAGGCGAAGTTGAAGTCGGCGGTCAGCTGCCGGGAGCCCATCACCGCGTATGCGCCACCGTAGGACTTGCGGATCGTGATCGTCACCTTCGGCACATCGGCTTCGACCACCGCCGACAGGAACCGGCCGCCGCGCTTGATGATGCCGTTCTTCTCCTGCTCGGCCCCCGGCAAGAACCCGGGTGTGTCGACGACGAACACCAAGGGGATCTCGAACATGTCGCAGAACCGGATGAATCGGGTTGCCTTGTCGGAGGCTTCGTTGTCGATCGACCCGGACAGGTGCATGGGCTGATTGGCCATCACACCGACCGGATGGCCGTCGACCCGGGCGAACCCGGTGATGATCGCCGGCCCGCCCTGCGCGGCGACGTCGAGGAAGTCGCCGTCGTCGAAGATCCGCAGCAGGATCTCGTGCATGTCGTAGGCCATGTTGTCGGAATCCGGCACGATCGAGTCGAGTTCCAGGTCGGTCGGGGTGATCTCCGGCTCCAGTCCGGGATTGACGATCGGCGGTTTGTCAAAGATGTTGGACGGCAGGAACGACAGGAAATCACGGACGTACTGGAATGCCTCGGCCTCGGAGTCCACCACCTGATGGATGTTGCCGTAGCGGGCCTGGGCGTCCGCGCCACCCAGCTCGTCGAGACTGACCTCTTCGCCGGTGACTTCCTGGATCACATCGGGCCCGGTGACGAAGAAGTAGCCCTGGTCGCGCACCGCGACGAGAAGATCGTCCTGGATCGGCGAATAGACCGCTCCCCCAGCGCATTTGCCGAAGATGAGGGAGATCTGCGGCACAATCCCGGACAACAATTCGTGGCGTCGGCCCAGCTCGGCATACCAGGCCAGCGAGGTGACCGCGTCCTGGATCCGGGCGCCACCCGAGTCCTGGATGCCGATGATCGGGCACCCGACCATCGCGCACCACTCCATCAGCCGCGCCACCTTGCGGCCGAACATCTCGCCGACCGTGCCCTGAAACACCGTCTGGTCGTGGGAGAAAACCCCGACCGGACGGCCGTCGATCATGGCGTGCCCGGTGACGACCCCGTCGCCGTACAACGCGTTGGGATCGCCCGGGGTACGGGCCAGCGCACCGGTTTCTAGGAAGGTGCCCGGATCGACCAGCGCGTGGACGCGGGCGCGGGCACTCGGGATGCCCTTCTTCTCGCGTTTGGCGACGGCCTTCTCACCGCCGGGCTCTTTGGCCAACTCCAGGCTTTTCGCGCAGTTCGGCCAGCAGCTCGGCGGTGGTTCCCGTCACTACTTGCTGCCTCAATTGCGTGGCCGCTGCCGTTCATGACTCGATAGTCTGCTCGATCTTGTCCAGTGCGCTGGCTCATGTGTTCGCCCACCTTGGCGATGATCGGCTCGTCGATGGCCTGAATGTGCTCGCCACCGATGGGCACGATCTCGAGGTCGGAAACATACTCGCCCCAGCCGCCGTCCGGCTTGCGAACGGCGTACCGCGGCTCGAACATGATCGCGTCGTCATGGTAGCGATCGGCCATGTAGAGGGTGACATGCCCGTCGTATGGCTGGATCTGGGCGGTGTCGATGGCCCGGTTATCCAGGTACGACGTGCGCTGGTGCTCGATGATCCCGGCCGGGATCTGCACCCCGCTCTGGCTCACGGCATCCAGCACGAACCGGATCTGACCCTCGTCGTCCAGCTCCTCGAGCTGTTCGTACGGGATCGCCGGGATGGTGACGTTGAACGTGCGCTCGGCGAACCGGGCGTAGCGGTCCCAGCGCTTGCGGACCTCCTCCTTGGTCTGCGGGACCTCCTCGCCGGCGCGCACCGCGTCGATCAGCCCCACCCACTGGACGTCCTTGCCCAGCCGCTTGAGCCCGATCGCGCACGCGTAGGCCAGCACACCGCCCAGCGACCAGCCGGCCAGAATGTAGGGCCCGTCGCCCTGCATCTCGATCAGCTTCGGAACGTATTGCGCCGCACGCTCTTCGATCGACCCCTCGACTCGTTCGAATCCGTACATCGGGGTGTCTGCCGGCAACCGGTTGAGCAGCGGTTCGTACACCACCGTCGAGCCGCCCGCCGGATGGAACACGAACACCGGCGGTTTCGAGCCGCCCTCCGCGCGCGCCCGCAGCGTGCGGACGAACCCGTCGATCTGCCCAGCCTCCAGGTAGACCCGCACCTTCTCGGCGAGCGCCTCGATGCTCTCCGACGTCAGCACGTCCTCGGCGGTGATCGGTCCCTCGGCGCGCTCGGAGAGCCGCTGCGCCATCTTCTCGGCGGAAGCCTCATCCAGCTTGGGCAGCGCGTTGAAGATGCCGCCTGGGGACTTCCCGGTGACGATCGCCCAGGTCGCGAACGTGACGCGTTCGGCGGCGTCGCGCGGCGGAATGTCGGAATTGAGGGCCTTGGCCACCGTCTCCTGGTTGAGCGCCTCCGCAGCGGCCGCGAGGTTCGGCTGCCCGCCGTTCGCCGCCGGGCCCGACGGGTCAGTCGGCGGCGGCGGTATGGGGATATCAGAGGCTGGCAGAGCAGGAGCTTCCGGCTCCTCGGGTTGGGGAGCTTCGTCTGCTCCCGAGACGGACTTGCCATGCAGCAGTTCCGCCTGCGCCCGGGCGATCTCCTCGGCCGTCTGCGTCTTCTGGTGCTCGTGCAGCTGCTCCACCTCGTCGCGGTGCTCGAGCGCGTACTCGATCAGCTTCTCGACGGCGTAGAGATTGGCGTCGCGCACGGCCGTCAACTGGATCGGCGGCAGGTCGAAGTCGTACTCGACGCGGTTCTTGATCCGCACCGCCATCAGCGAGTCCAGGCCCAGCTCGATCAGCGGCACCTCCCACGGCAGGTCCTCGGGCTCGTAGCCCATGGCCGCCGCCACGATCGCGCCCAGACGTTCGGCGATGGTCTCGCCGGAATCCGGAGACCATTTGACGAAGCCGGTCGGCATGTAGCGGTTGGTCAGGCTGTCGGTAAGCGCCTCAGGGTCCTCGCCCGCCGCGATCGCTGCCGCTATCGGCGAGTCCGCCGGCGCCGGCGAGTCCGCCGGCACAGTCGCTGCCGGAGCCGAGATCATCGTGCCCGCGCCAACCGCCGTCGGCAATACCGCTTCTTGACCGGCCCGGGCCACCAGCGCGTCGTAGACCAGCGTGAACGACTCATCTATCCGGGCGTGCACCTGAATCGAGGCGCCGCCGGGGTGACGCGTCATGGTCGTCACCAGCCGCGAGCCCTCCGTGGGCACCGCGCGTTGCTCCGCCGCCGTCAATTGCGCGTCCGGAAGCACGTCGGCCGCAGCAGCTCTCACCAAAGCCGGCAGATCCGTAAGGCCCTTGGGCGCGTACTCCCAGACGTGGCGGCCATCCGGCAACGCGACGTGGTTCCCCGGCATGATCACCAAGCCGACGCCAGTGGAGAGGTGCACGTCCAGCCAGTGCTCTTTGCGTTTGAACCGGGTCGGTGGGATGTCAGCGTAGTCGGCAGGTCCAGAAGCGGGGGTGAACAGCGTCCAGATGTCGAGGTCGTGGCCGTACACGTAGAGCTGCGCCATGGTCGAAACCATCGACTCGACTTCGTCTTGCTTGCGCGCCAGCGTCGGGATCAGCTGCGCATCGTGCAGGCCGGCCGACGCCGTGGTCAGGCCCACCTGCATCAGCGCCACCGGATTGGGGGCCAGCTCCAGGAAGGTGGTGTGCCCGCTGTCGACGGCGTTGCGGATTCCGTGGGTGAAGTAGACGGAATGCCGCAGGCCCTTCTTCCAGTACTCGACGTCGTGGATCGGGTCGGAGCCGGGCTTGATGTAGCTGCCCTCGTGCACTGTCGAGTAGATCCCGGCCGTCGGTCTCATCGGCTTGATGCCCTGCAGCTCGGCGGTGAGCTCGCCGAGCAGCGGGTCCATCTGCTGGGTGTGGCTGGCGCCCTTGGTCTGGAACTTGCGGGCGAACTTGCCCTCAGCTTCGCAGCGGGCGATGATCGCGTCGACCTGTTCGGGCGGACCGCCGATGACGGTCTGGGTGGGGGCGGCGTAGACGCACACCTCCAGGTCGGGGAAGTCGGAGAACACCGTCTTGATCTCGTCGGCGGAATACTCCACCAGGGCCATGAGCCGGATGTACTCACCGAACAGCATCGCTTCGCCCTCGCCCATCAGGTGCGAGCGAGAGCAGATCGTCCGGGTGGCGTCGCTGCAGCGACAGCCCGCCGGCGAAATAGGCCGACGCGGCCTCACCCAGCGACTGGCCGACCACCGCGGCGGGCTTGGCGCCGTGATGCTTCAGCAGCTCACCCAGCGCGATCTGGATCGCGAAGATGGTGACCTGGGTGGTCTCGATGCCGTAATCCTGTGAGTCGTCCAGGATCAGCTCCAGCACCGAGTAGCCCAGCTCGTCTTGGACCAGCGCGTCGACCTTCTCGATCCACTCGGCGAACACCGCGTCGCGCAGATACAGGCTCTTGCCCATCTTGCGGTGCTGCGCGCCGAACCCGGCCAGCACCCACACCGGGCCAGCGGTCACGGGTCCATCGACGCTGAACACGTTCGGCCGCTGCTTGCCCTCGGCGACCGCGCGCAGGCCCTTGATGGCCTCCTCGTGGTTATGCGCCAGTACCACCGCGCGGGATCGGCCATGGTTGCGCCGCGACAGCGATCGGCCGATCGACTCCAGCGACGCGGCTTGGCCCTCCGGGCTTTCCATCCAGTCCGCCAGCTCGGCTGCTGCCGCCTTCTTGCGTGAGGTCAAAAACGCCGACACCGCCAACGGAATCAGTGGTGCCGTAACCTCTTCCGCCGCAAGCTCTTCCAGCGCGACTTCCTTGAGCCGCAGCGCCTCTTCGGTGACGCCGGGCAGCTCGGGCTCTTCCTCTTCGGCCGCAGGTGTGTCGGTGATGATGTTCCCGAAGTCGTCGAACCGCAGCGAGTGGCCTTCCAACGTCGGCGCATCGGTCGCTTCGGCCCCGGCCTCGACCGCGGGGGCGGGTTCGGGTTCACGCTCGATGACATCGCGGGGCAGCACCTCGCGCACCACCATGTGCGCGTTGGCGCCACCGAAGCCGAAGCTGGAAACACCGGCCAGGGCGTAGCCGCCGTAGCGCGGCCAGTCGGTCGCGGTGTCGATGACCTTCAGGTGCATCGCGTCGAAGTCGATATACGGGCTAGGCCCGGCGAAGTTGATGGACGGCGGCAGCTTGTCGTGCTGCAGGGCCAGTACCACCTTGGCCATGCTGGCCGCGCCGGCGGCCGACTCCATGTGTCCCACATTGGTTTTGATCGCGCCCAGCAGCGCCGGCCGGTCGGCGGGACGGCCGCGGCCGACGATACGGCCCAGCGCCTCGGCCTCGATCGGGTCACCGAGGACGGTGCCGGTGCCGTGCGCCTCGATGTAGTCGACGGTGCGCGGATCAATGCCGGCGTCCTTGTAGGCCCGGCGCAGCACCTCGGCCTGCGCGTCCTGGTTGGGCGCGATCAGGCCGTTGGACCGTCCGTCGTGGTTGATCGCACTGCCGGCGATCACCGCCAGGATCTGGTCGCCGTCACGGCGAGCGTCGTCGACCCGCTTGAGCACCAGCATGCCGGCGCCCTCGGAGCGGGTGTAGCCGTCGGCGTCCGACGAGAACGACTTGATCCGGCCGTCCGGAGCCAGCACCGCGCCGATCTCGTCGAAACCGAGCGTCACACCCGGCGTGAGCAGCGCGTTCACGCCCCCGGCGACCACGACGTCGGCTTCGCCGTTGCGCAGCGCCTGCACACCCTGGTGCAGGGCCACCAGCGAACTCGAGCATGCGGTGTCGACGGCGACCGACGGTCCGCGGAAGTCGTAGAAGTACGACACCCGGTTGGCGATGATCGAGGTCGCATTGCCGGTGATCGCGTAGGGGTGCGTGATCGACGGGTCGGCGACGGCCAAGAAGCCGTAGTCGACGTTGGAGACGCCGACATACACGCCGACGGCCTGGCCGCGCAGGCTCGATGCCGGGATGCGGGCGTGCTCGAGCGCCTCCCAGGTCAGCTCCAGCGCCATCCGCTGCTGCGGGTCGATGTTGTCGGCCTCGGTCTTGGCCACCGCGAAGAACTCGGAGTCGAAGCCCTTGACGTCCTTCAGGTAGCCGCCACGGGTGCGGGCCTGCGCTATCCGTTGGGCCAGCCGCGGCTCTTCGAGGAATTCCGACCAGCGGCCCTCGGGCAGATCGGTGATCGCGTCGCGGCCCTCCATCAGGGCCTGCCAGGTCTCATCCGGGGAGTTCATGTCACCCGGGAACCGCGTCGCCAAGCCGACGATCGCGATGTCGACACGCTCAGCCGGGCCGTTGCGCGTCCAGTCGGCATCGTCGAGGCCATCATCCGGTCGCTCGGGCTCGCCCTCGACGATCCGCGTGGCCAGCAATTCGATGGTCGGATGCTGGAAGGCCACCGCGATCGAGAGCGTGACACCGGTCAGGTCTTCGATGTCGGCGGCCATCGCCACGGCATCCCGCGACGCGAGGCCCAGCTCCACCATCGGAACCGACTCGTCGATGTCGTCGGGTGACTTCCCGACGGCCTTACCCACCCAGTTGCGCAGCCATTGCCGCATCTCGGGGACCGTCAGGTCGGTCTTGTCGGCGGGCAGGTTCTCCTGGGATTCGTCTCTGTCAGTCATGGGTGCCTAGCTGTTTACAGGGTTCAGGATCCGGTGGCGAACACCGTCGGGGAAGCAATGCCGCTGCGCAGGCTGCCGTCGAGGTAAGCGGTACGGCAGGCACGGCGGCCGATCTTGCCGCTGGAGGTACGTGGAATGCTGCCGGCCTGGACCAGCAGCACGTCGCGCACGGTCACGCCGTGCCCCACGGCGATGGCCGCCCGGATGTCGTCAGCGATGGGCTGGTAGTCCAGCTTGTGCGTGCCGGCGGCCCGCTCCCCGACGATCACCAGCTGCTCGGAGGTGTCCTCGGTGTCGAGTTTCAGGCCGGCGTGCGAGTCATCGAACACGTTCGGGGGCAACTGGTTGGCCGGCACCGAGAAAGCGGCCACGTAGCCGACCCGCAACGCCTTGGTGGACTCCTGCGCCGTGTACTCCAGGTCCTGCGGGTAGTGGTTGCGGCCGTCGACGATGACGAGGTCCTTGATCCGGCCCGCTATATAGAGGTGTCCCTTGTGGTAGGTCCCGTAGTCGCCGGTGCGCACCCAAAGTCCCTCGTCTGCGGCTCCCTCGGCGTGCGACTCGCTGACCCGCGACTTGAGAATGTTCCGGAACGTATGAGCGCTCTCCTCTTCCTTCCCCCAATAGCCGCCACCCAGGTTGTTGCCGTGCAACCAGATCTCGCCGATCTGCCCGTCCGGCAGCTCGGTGGCCGTGTCGGCGTCGACGATGACCGCCCATTCGTCGACACCGACCTTGCCGGCAGAGACCTGCGCGACGGCGTTCGGCGCGTCGGCGGCGACCTCGACGAAGTGCCCGCTGTTGAGCTGGTCGCGGTCCACGTGGATGACCGTCGGCTTCTCGTCCGCTGGGGTGGTCGAGACGAACAGCGTCGCCTCGGCCAGCCCGTAGGACGGCTTGATCGCCGTCTCTTGCAAACCGTACGGCGCGAACGCTTCGTAGAATTTGCGCATCGACGCCGGGCTCACCGGCTCGCTGCCGTTGAGGATGCCTTTGACGTTGCTCAGATCCAGTGGCGGCTCGTCGTCACGGGGCAGGCCGCGCAACGCGGCGTGTTCGAACGCGAAGTTCGGCGCGGCCGAGAAGACGCCGCCGGTCTCGCCGGGTTTGCGCGCGAGCTCGCGGATCCAGCGACCGGGCCGGCGCACGAACGCGGCGGGCGTCATGAAGGTGAAGCTCTGCCCCAGCACCGACGACAGCAGCGCCGTGATCAGGCCCATGTCGTGGAAGAACGGCAGCCACATGCACCCTCGGTCACCCTCGGTGCCCTCGAGCGCGTTCAGCACCTGCAGCACATTGGTGGGCAGGTTCAGGTGACTGATCTGCACGCCGGTCGGGGCGCGGGTCGAGCCCGAGGTGTACTGCAGGTAGGCAGTGCTGCTCCTCGCCGGCATCCGGCTGCTGCCAGGTGGCGGCGACCTCGGCGGGCACCGCGTCGACAGCGATCACGCGGGGCCGCTCCTTGGCCGACCGGGCACGGATGAATTTGCGGACACCTTCGGCGGAGTCGGTGGTGGTCAGGATCGTCGATGGGGAGCAGTCGTCGAGCACCGCGTGCAGGCGGCCCACGTGACCCGGTTCGGCGGGGTCGAAGAGCGGCACCGCGATCCGGCCGGAATACAGCGCGCCGAAGAATGAGACGAGGTAATCCAGATTCTGCGGGCACAGGATGGCGATGCGATCGCCCGGCTGGGTGACCTGCTGCAGGCGCGCTCCGATGGCGCGGTTGCGGGCGCTGAACTCGGACCACAGAATGTCGCGTTCGACGCCGTCACGTTCGGTGGAGAAGTCCAGGAAGCGGTAGGCCAGCTTGTTCCCACGAACCTTCGCCCACCTTTCGACGTGCTTGACCATGTTGGTGTTGTCCGGAAACCGGATCTTTCCATTGACGATGAACGGGTTGTGGTACGCCATTCCGCCTTCTCCTGTCACAACACAACATCTCGATACGGCCCGGCCGGCTTGGGGCCGACTAAAGTTATCTTCGGTTGGCTCGGCCTCCAACTACCTGACCACCTGCCCCTGCGCGCGAGCCGCGACCCGATCGGGTCAACACACATTACTCTTATCGCTCTTACTTTTCTCTTAATGTTAAGGCGCGCCGCGCGGCAGACCAAATCACAAGGTACCGCCGATGTGGTCACGATCGGCGCACTGGAAGCTGTGTCATGGCCGCCCATCGGACGCGGGTCATCCGTGTTTGGGATGTGGCGCGCTGTCGATCAGCCCGTGCGCCCAGTTCAGCGTCCAATCGGTGGCGGGCGTCCCGTCCAGGTTCCAGAACTGCGGAGTGGCGTACATCGCATGGATCGGCTGGCCGCCATTGCCTGCCAGCGTGCTCAGTGTGTTGGACAGGTTGGCGACGCTGAACGCCTCGGCCGGTGCGGCGCAGATGAGGTCGCCTGGGGCGCAGATCTCGTTGGTCTTGCCGTCCAGCGCGCCGAAGCCGCCCGGCCGCGAACCGGTCATCGTCAAACCCATCCCGGCCAGAATCGGCACCTCGTGCAGGGTGATCTCGGCGCCCTCACCCGGTGGGTCGGGCCCGATCTCCTTGCCCACCCCCTGTTCGCGGCGGCCGTCGGCGATCAGCGTCACACCCAGTACCAGGTCGTCGTCGACGGGTCCGCGACCGTTGCCGATTTCGCTGGCGATGTCGCCGATGATCACCGCGCCCTGCGAGAAGCCCATCAGCACGTAGCTGGTCAATGGGCACTTGTTGTTCATGTCGGTCAGCTCTTGGACCGTCGCGCGGCGTGCCTTCCGCGCGGCTGTCGTTGTAGCTCATCTGATTGTCGCCGGCGAGCGGATTGTGGAACTGCGCCGTGTAGGGAGTCGTGTACGTCTGCAGGCGAGGCGACGGGAATTGCTGGCCGAGCGTCGTAGTCGCGTTGTGCAGCAACGCATTCGGGAACTGCAGGGGATTGAGCGGGCTGTCCTGCAGGGACGATTCCCAGGTGCCGGGAACGTCGACCAGCAGCACGTCCGGACAGGAAGCGTCCTGCGAGGCGGGTCGGGGCTTGTGCGGATGTCCGGAGCCAGACGTCGGGGGCACGGCCCCGGGCGGCACCGCGCTGGGCGGGCTCTCGGGGCTGCGCAACATGACCACCACGGCGAAGATGACCAGTCCTACGACGACCGCCATCGTGCCGGCCGCAACCCACGCGAGAAAGCGGTGGCGTTGACGGGTGGTGGCGGTCTTCTTCTTGGCCTTATTGGCCATACGAGCGGTCTCCTGCTAGCAGAGTCGGTAGGTCGCAGCTTGATGGCAGCCAAGCGGCCGTCCCGCCCTCTGCTGCGCTCCACTACACGGTACCGGCTCACGATATGGGCACCGTCGGCTCGAATCCTGAAGCAGCGGGCGCCGCTCCTAGCGGATGGCGCCGACGATGTCACCCGACATCGCACCCAGTTGCCCGCCCCAAGACCCCCAGCCGTTGTCTCCACCACCCGGGAAGTCGAAGTGGCCGTTGTGCCCGCCGACGTTTCGGTACTGCTGGTAGAACGTCAGGCTGGTGCCCCCCGCGATGTCCGCGTAGCCGATCATGGCGGCGGGATCACTGGCGCCCCCGACCTTCGGGCTCCACACCCAGATCCGGCTGTTGTTCTGGGCCAGCAGGTCGGCGTGCACCCACGGGTCATGCCACTTCCACCGGCCCAACTGCGCCGCGCCCCACATCGCCTGGGTGTTCGCCCCGCCCCACTGCTGCATGCCCGCGGTGATCGCGCCGTTCACCGTGGTGTCCGACGGGTACAGGAAGCCCGACAGCGAGCCGGCGAAACCGAACCGGTCGGGATGGAAGCAGGCCAGCGCCATCGCGGCGTACCCGCCCTGGGCGGCGCCGACGACGGCATGGCCGCCCGGTGCCAGGCCCCGGTTGGCGGCCAGCCAATCGGGCAGTTCGCTGGACAGGAAGGTCTCCCACTGCTTGCTGCCGTCCTGCTCCCAGTTGGTGTACATGCTGTACGCGCCACCGGCGGGCGCGGCCACCGAGATCCCCTTGCCGGCCAGCGTGTTCATCGCATTACCCGCGGTGACCCAGTTGCTGACATCCGGGCCGGCGTCGAAGGCATCCAGCAGGTACGCCGCGTGCGGGCCGCCGGCCATGAAGGCCACCGGGATCTCGCGCCCCATCGCCGCCGACGGCACCATCAGGGTTTCGTAGCCCGCGGCCGGGGCTTTGGTTGCCGTCGTGACCGTGACGCCGCCTACCGCGATTGACAGTGCGGCGGCGCAGAGCACCCGCAGCACCGTCGACAGACCCCGTACGCCGCTCATGCCTACCTCCCTCGTCGGATAGCTGTCTGAACACTATCCAGGCCACGGTGGGTCACGGAAGCCCGGGTAGTGAACTCCGTCACACAGGGACGCGCGGAAACGACTAACGGCGGCGACCTGGATGGGTCGCCGCCGTCAGCCGTGTTGGTTTCAGCCCAGGTGTTTACTGGCCCTGGTTGCCGGCGGGGTTGGCACCCGTGCCGGCGCCGGCGGGGCTAGTGGGGCCGGTGTTGGGCGTGGCGCCCAGCACACGCTGCAGGTCAGGCTTCATGGCGTTGACCTGTGCACCCCAGTACGGCCAGTCGTGCGTGCCGTTGGCGTCGAAGTTGAACAGCGCGTTGTGACCACCGGCTGCGTTGTACGCGTCCTGGAACTTCAGGTTGCTGGTCCGGACGAAGCCCTCGAGGAACTTGGCGGGCAGGTTGTCGCCACCGAGGTCGGACGGCTTGCCGTTGCCGCAGTAGATCCAGATGCGGGTGTTGTTGGCGACCAGCTTGCCCACCTGAAGCGACGGGTCGTTGCGCTGCCAGGCCGGGTCCTCCTTCGGGCCCCACATGTCCGCGGTCTTGTAGCCGCCCGCGTCACCCATCGCCAGGCCGATCAGCGTGGGCCCCATCGCCTGGGACGGGTCCAGCAGCGCCGACAGCGAGCCCGCGTAGATGAACTGGTCGGGGTGGTAGGCGGCCAGGATCAGTGCTGACGACCCGGCCATCGAGAGGCCTACCGCGGCGCTGCCCGTCGACTTGACCTGCTTCTGCGACGCCAGGTACTGCGGCAGCTCGCTGGTCAGGAAGGTCTCCCACTTGTAGGTGGTGCAGCCGGCCTTACCGCACGCGGGCTTGTACCAGTCGGAGTAGAAGCTGGACTGACCGCCGACCGGCATGGCGACCGAAATGCCCGACTGGTAGTACCACTCGAACGCCGGGGTGTTGATGTCCCACCCGTTGAAGTCGTCCTGCGCGCGCATACCGTCCAGCAGGTACAGCGCGGGCGAGTTGGCACCGCCGCTTTGGAACTGCACCTTGATTTCACGGCCCATGCCCGCGGAGGGCACTTGCAGGTATTCCACCGGCAGGCCCGGGCGAGAGAACGCCCCAGCGGTCGCCGGGCCCCCCACGGCGCCGATCAGACCCGACAGCAGGGCCGCTCCCACGGCACCCACCACGAGCCGGCGCGGCGTAGCCGCTAGGGCGTCGCGAAACCTGTCAACAAGTTTCATGCTTGCTTCCTCAATCCTTTCGGCCGCATCCCACGCGTGGGCGCGTCTTCTGGGCTTAAATGGGTTTCCGACTGCACACGTCAGGCGCGGCAGTGCTCGTGTAGTCAATCACAACTTCGCCCGCGCGCTCTCATCGAGCGCGTTGCTTTGGCGGTAATTCGCAACGTTTTTCGGGCCGGATACGGTGCGCATAATGGCCGTTTTCGCATGTGCCTGGGCGTGGCCGCACGCTGGTGAGAGCTCCATTGTGACTTTGCCGTCAGTATTCGCGGACCATGCGTATCAGATCGCCACTGTGATTTTTTCGGCAGCCGTCCCAGAATCGGTCAATCGCGGGGAGGCGCGGGGGGTACGTCGGGCACCGGGAGCCCGCACCTGGCGAGCTCGAAGAGCGGAACGCGGTCGATCCGGTAGCCGGTGAATTGAAACGAATTCACAAAGTTGGACATGAATCGGTGCACGGTCATCGGAGCACGCACCGAGCTCAGCACCGCCTTGGTCTCGGGGCATTGCAGGGCCGCCACCGCCTGGGCGACCCAGGCCTCATCCAGGTAGCTGGGAATGCCCGGATACCGCTTCACCCAGGGGCCGTCGGCGATGACCCAGTCCGGGAAGAGGTTTTTGTCATGCCCGATCCGGCCGTGCTTCAGCCGCTCCGTGTGCTGGGCAATCGGGTTGGCCAGCCCGATCTGGTCGATCACCCTGACGTCCAGCCCGACGTTCATGCCCACCATGCCGAGGTTGGTGAAAAACACTGCGTGCTGCGGTTTTTGGTCAGCCGGGGCAGCTCCCGGTTTCGGCGGGAGCGGCGGAATCATCGGCACCAGGTCCCACTGGGTGTAGTTGCCGGACGGCAACAACAACGCTCCGTCGGGAGTGTTGTCGAGCGCGGTCAGGATGGCAGCCATCCTCGGGTAGTCCAGGTAGTCGGCGGCGGTCAGCGGATGTGCGTGCCCGGTGGCCTGCGCATAGAAGCGGCGCTCGTCAACGATCCCGGAGTAGGTGACGCGGGTGGCGTCATCACCCATGCCCGGCGAGTTCGCCGCCCACAACGACCAGCCCGCGACGCCCAGCCAGAGCAGGCCGGCGGCGCCGGCCAGCCAGTAGCCCGCCTCCAGCGAGAAGCGCGAATGGTCAGTCCGGTCCGGGATCGCCACCGGTATGACGGCCACCGGAGCCAGCAAACAAAAGAGTGGTGCCAGCAATACCCGGCCGTGCATGAAGTCGCCGCCTTGGCGGATCCAATACAATCCCTGCAGCAGTCCGCTGACCAGCACAAAGGCCACCACTGCCGGCGGGCTTTGCACCGCCCGGGCCAGTCGGCCGTAGTTGGGGGACTCCATCGGGCGCACGAACGACGGACGCCGACGGACCACCATCAACAACACGCCCAGCGGCACCAGCAGCAGCACCGGCAGCCACAGCGCGTAGGGCTGGTCGAAATTCGCCAGGTAGATCATGCCCTGTGACCACTTGTCGCCGGCTGCGTCCTTAGCCAGCGCGGTACCGGGCACCAGCAGGCCGTAGTAGCCCATCCGAAAGATCTCATAGGCGACCGGCAGAAATCCTCCGGCCACCACGATGAGCACACGATTCCGCCAGGTCCGGGCCGCGATGAGCATCATGATCAGGGCCAGTCCGCCCATCAGGGCCAACTCGGGCCGCACCAACACCGAAAACCCCGCGACGAAGGCCAGTGCACTGGTAAAAGCCCGGCTGTCCGAACGGGTGCGCAGCGGCTGCGACCAGCACACCATCATCCACCACAGCAAACCCAGATAAGCCAGCGCCAACCCGCTCTCCAGGCCGGACGTGGCGAAGTCACGCGACGGTGGCAGCGCGATGTAGACCAGCGCCCCGGCGGGCAGCATGATCGCGCTGCGGCCCCGCAGGCTGGGTGCATACAACCGGCCGGCGCCCAGCATCAGCAGCGCCACGCCCAGCAGGGACAGCGCCAGCGCCAGCGCTAGCGCGACGTACTCCATCCGCAGCGGTCCGCCGACCCAGCTTCCCGCGTACGTCAAATAGGTCCAGGCCGTGGAGGTGTTCGCCTCCACCCGCTCGCCCTGGTTGAACACCGGCCCGTTGCCGGCCAACAGGTTTCGCACGGTGCGCAGCACGATCAGTCCGTCGTCGGCGATCCAGCGCCGTTGCCAGCTACCCCAACCGAACAGCAGGACGACCAGAAACACGCTGAGCCACAGGCTGATCCGGACCACCCGCTGGTACGGGAACATGGGCCGGGTCACCCGCGGCGCACGGCGGGCAGCCAACGCCGCCGCGAGGCTGGGACTAGCCGAAGGCAACAGCGGCACCAACTGTTCCGATCCACGCCACGACCAGCAGTTGGAACACTCGGTCACGCAACGCGATCTCTTCGGGTTCCCCGGCCAGCCCGCCGTCGACGTCCACCGCGTAGCGCAGGATCGCGATGGTGAACGGAACCATTGACACCGAGAACCAGCCCGCCGAGCCGTGGTCACGCTCGAAGGCCCACAGCCCGTAGCACATCACCACCGCGGTGGCCGACAACGTCCAGACGAACCGCAGGTAGGTGCTGGTGTAGCTTTCCAGCGCCTTGCGGATCGCCGCGCCGGTGCGCTCGGCCAGTTGCAGCTCGGCGTAGCGCTTGCCGGCCACCATGAACAGCGACCCGAACGCCGCCATCAGCAAAAACCACTGCGACAGCCGGGTGTCGGTGGCCGCACCCCCGGCGATGGCTCGGAGCAGATACGCCGACGACACAATGCAAATGTCCATCACCGCCTGGTGCTTGAGGCCAAAGCAGTAGCCCAACTGCATAACGATGTAGACCGCCATCACCACCGTGAGATTTGGCGTCAGCCACCAGGCCAGGCCGAGCGACGCCGCCGCAAGCACGACGGACAGCGCATAGGCCAGCCATTCGGGCACTACGCCGGCCGCGATGGGACGGAACCGTTTGGTGGGGTGCTCGCGGTCGGCCTCGACATCGCGGACGTCGTTGATCAGGTACACAGCGGAGGCCGCCAGGCTGAACACCACGAAGGCCACCGACACCTGAATCCCCAGTTGGCCGTAGTCGTAGCGGTGGCCGCGACCCGCCGCGCTCAGCGGCGCGGCCAGGACCAAGACGTTTTTCATCCATTGCCGCGGGCGGATCGCCTTGACCACGCCCGTGATCAGATTCGCCGGGGGTCCGATCACGACGGCCTGACCGTGTTCACTCATCTACGCCACATCTCCCGCATTCGGACGGCGATCCCCGCGACGGCGGCGCCAAGACCGATACCGAAAGCCACGTCGCTGGGATAGTGCACCCCCAGCAGTATCCGCGAAAGTGCCATCGGCGGGACGAGCAACACGGGTAGCGGCAACCCGGTGGCGCGGCCCATCAGGATGGCCGCCGCCGTGGTGGAGGTGGCATGCGCCGACGGGAAGCTCAGCTGGCTGGGTGTGCCGACGTTCACCGCGACGGCCGGATGATGCGGCCGTTTGCGCCGCACCACCCGCTTGACCAGCACCGCGGCGGCATGGGCGGCGAACGCACCGGCGCCTGCCACCAGCCAGTCATCGCGGCGAAGCGGCATCAGGACCGCCCCGATCACCGACACGGCGACCCAGCCGATGCTGTGCTCCCCGAAGTGGGACAGCCCGCGCGCCGTGGTCAGCAGACCCGGGCGGTCGGCCAGCGCCGACTGGACGGCAACCAGCGCGGCCACCTCGCTGCGCGGCGGCGCCGGAAGAGGGGCTTCAGGCATGTTGGGGCTTGCTGTCTGCTGATGGCAGCAACACCGTCTCCCACTTCTGCTTGCTGGACAGCACGGGCAGCGCGTCCCGATACACCTTGCGCATCTCGTCGAAGCGGCTGGCCAGCCGGCGCTGCCGGCGCAGCGACTTGAGCAGCAGCGAGAGCATCTTGCGCCGATCGCGCTGGCGGTAGACCACGCCGCACCCGTCGGCTGTGGTGACGGTGACCCCGTCGACCGTGCACAGCCGGAACCAGCGCGCGTCCTGGGTCGGCACGTTGAACTCCGGGCGCTCGTGGGATTCGGGATGCGCCTGGGTGAGGTTGTGCAGGATGCCGCGGGCCAGCCGGTAGCTGATGGACAGCGGGTTGGTCGGGGGCTTCATCGCCTTGCTTTGGTGCGACGGTGCCGGCAGTTCGGTGGCCGCCGGTAGGACGACGGCATCCGGGAATTCCTTGCGCAGGCGGTGCACTTCGGGCAGGGCCGATTCCAGAATCGAGAAGATGTGTTCGGGCCCGGCGAGGAAGTCGTCGATGGCCCTGTTCTGAATTGCCACTGTTGAATATTCAAGGCACGCAAGGTGTTTCAGCGTCGCCTTGAGGTGGCTGCGCACCAGGCCGGTGATGTCGCCGTCCCAGTGCAGCGCCGCGACCACCAGCCGGTTGCGCAGATGAAAATAGGCCTGCCAGTCGATCGCGTCGTCTTTGTCGCTCCAGGCCATGTGCCAGATCGCGGCACCGGGCAGCGTGACCGTCGGGTAGCCGTGCTCGCTGGCCCGCAGACCGTATTCGGCGTCGTCCCATTTGATGAACAGCGGCAGCGGCTGTCCCAGTTCCTCGGCGACCTGCCGCGGGATCATGCACGTCCACCAGCCGTTGAAGTCGACGTCGATGCGCCGGTGCAGCAGCGCGCTCCGTTCGTTCTTGTCGCTCAACGGGTATTCGGCGAAGTCGTGGTCGTACTCGGCGTGCGGCGCGGCGGTCCACATGAAGTTCGACTGGTTGACGACCTCGCCCATGATGTGCAGGTGCGACGGCTCCTGCAGGTTGAGCATCTGACCGCCGATCAGCATCGGCGTCTTGGCGAATCGGTTCATCGCCAGCACCCGCAGAATCGAGTCCGGCTCGATGCGGATGTCGTCGTCCATGAACAGAATCTGTTGGCAGTCGGTGTTTTTCAGCGCCTCGTACATCACCCGGCTGTAACCACCGGAACCTCCGAGGTTGGGCTGGTTGTGGATGGTGAGCCGATTACCCAGACCCGCGGCCGCGGCCGGAAAATCCGGGTGATCGCGTACCTTGTGCACGCCCTGATCCGGGACAATAACCGCACCAATTACCTTGTCCACCAACGGATCTGCAGTGAGGTCGGCCAGCGCGTTGACACAGTCGGCAGGGCGGTTGAACGTCGGAATGCCGACTGCGATGTTGGCCGTACCCGGAGCGGGTTCGGTCGCATACCAACCTCCGCTGATCAGGCTGACCGCGGTGTCGGTGGTGATGTCGAACCAGATCCAGCCGCCGTCCTCAAACGACTTGAGCGGCACCTCCAACTCGACGACGGCCGGCTCATCGTCGGTGCCGACGAATGGGCGGCCCTCCACAGAGATCCGCACGCCCGTGGCCTTGGTCCGGTACACGTCGACGCGGCCGGTTCCAGTCAGCTCGACCCGCAGCACCACCGACTGGCAGATCGTCCAGCGCCGCCAGTAGCTGGCCGGGAACGCGTTGAAGTACGTCGCGAAGGAGACTTCGGACTCCGCACCGATCTGCAGGGAGGTGCGCGTCGTCGCATGCGCACGCCGAGCGTTGGTGGTCGATTCCTCCAGGTAGAGCTTGCGTACGTCGAGCGGCTCACCCGGACGCGGCAAGATAATTCGAGACAGCAGGCTTTAGCGTCATTGGTGCCGCTCCTCCTCATCGCTTCGCTCTGCATTCGCCGCCGGCACGACTCATGCGCGCGCGCCTTCCTTTTCCACTAGATCCGCGCCGTCGCGTAGGTGCGGCGCGAGGGTGTTGTCATACATGTTCAATGCGCTGGCAATGGCCATGTGCATATCCAGATATTGGTAGGTACCCAGCCGACCGCCGAAAAGCACCTTAGACGAGGCGGTTTCGGCCTTCGCCCTGGCGCGGTATGCGGCCAACAGGGCGCGGTCGGACTCGGTATTGATCGGGTAGTAGGGCTCGTCGTCGTCTTCGGCGAACCGGGAGTACTCCCGCATGATCACCGTCTTGTCGGTCGGGTAGTCACGCTCGAGGTGGAAGTGGCGGAACTCGTGGATGCGGGTGTAGGGCACGTCGAGATCGTTGTAGTTCATCACCGGTGTGCCCTGGAAATCCCCGATCGGCAACACTTCCAGCTCGAAGTCCAGTGTGCGCCAACCGAGTCGGCCGTCGGCGTAATCGAAATAGCGATCCAGCGGGCCCGTGTACACCACGGGCGCTCCGGGACTGTCCGCACGCAGCTGCTCGCGGACGTCGAACCAGTCGGTGTTTAGCCGGACCTCGATGCGGTCGTCGGCGGCCATCGCCTTCAACCACGCGGTGTAACCGTCGGCCGGCAAACCCTCGTAGGTGTCGCTGAAATAGCGGTTGTCGAAGGTGTAGCGCACCGGCAGGCGATTGATGACAGCAGCCGGAAGCTCGACGGGGTCGGTCTGCCACTGCTTGGCGGTGTAGCCCTTGACGAACGCCTCGTAGAGCGGCCGGCCGATCAGCGAGATGGCCTTCTCCTCGAGGTTCTGCGCATCCGCGGTGTCGATTTCGGCTGCTTGCTCCGCGATCAGCTGCCGGGCCTCGTCGGGTGTGAAGTACTTGCCGAAGAACTGCGACACCAGGCCCAGTCCCATCGGGAATTGGTAGGCCTGCCCGTTGTGCATCGCGAACACCCGGTGGCGGTAGTCGGTGAACTCGGTGAACTGCCGCACGTAATCCCAGACCCTCTCATTGGAGGTATGGAAGAGGTGGGCACCGTACTTGTGGACCTCGATGCCGGTCTGCGGTTCGGCTTCGGAATAGGCGTTGCCGCCGATGTGCGGACGCCTATCCACGATCAGCACGCGCTTGTCCAGCTGGGTAGCCACGCGCTCGGCGACCGTCAGACCGAAGAATCCGGACCCGACGACGAGAAGGTCAAAACGAGCGGTCATCGGTTGCCTAGGTTATCTGACCGCGGGGAAATAACCCCATTTCGCAACGTGACGGGGCCGCGGTTCGGGCAGGTGGGGCCGCCGGGCCGCGTGTTGCGGTCAGAGTACCGATTGCCTCACGATTCGATATCGCCACTCTAGTCACACCAATCTCACTCGTACCATCAGACGCGTGGGGTTAATGTCTGCACCCGCCTATTTGAGTACAGACATGGCCCGACACACCAGATAGCCCAAATGGAGGAGACTTCCGTGCCGAACCGACGCCGACGCAAGCTCTCGACAGCCATGAGCGCGGTCGCCGCCCTGGCAGTCGCGAGTCCATGCGCCTATTTCCTGGTCTACGAATCGACCGAAAGCAACAAACCGCCGCAGCACCACGAGTTCAAGCAGGCAGCGGTCATCACCGACCTGCCCGGCGAGCTCATGGGCGCGCTGACGCAAGGACTGTCGCAGTTTGGGATCAACCTGCCGCCAGTCCCTGCGCTGAGCGGGACGAGTGCCACCAGCACCGGGGTAACGAGTCCGGGCCTGGGCAGCCCGGGCCTGGGAACCGCGGGCCTGGGTACCACGGGCTTGACCGGTACCGGGCTCACCAGCCCGGGTCTGACCAGCCCGGGTCTGACCAGCCCCGGCCTGACAAGTCCCGGTCTGACCGGCACGGGTCTGACGCCGGCCGCCGCGAGCCCTGGCCTGACCACGCCCAGCACCGCGCTGACCCCGACGTTGCCGACGACACCGGGTGCGGCGGCTGCAACCACCCCCAACCCCGCACTCACCAGTCCGGCTGGAGTCGCACCCGGCATGGGCAGCCCCATTGCGGCTCCCAGTGAGGTGCCGATCTCGGACCCGGGCGCCGACGGCACCTACCCGATCCTGGGTGACACCTCCGGGCTCGGCGGTGGCGGGCTGGGGGCCAGCCCGGCCGCCAGCGGCGGCGGCGGTGGCGGTGGGCTCATCAACGACTTGATGCAAACCGCCAACCAGCTGGGCGCTAGCCAGGCCATCGACCTGCTCAAGGGCCTGATAATGCCGGCGATCATGCAGGGCGTCCAGCACGGTGGTGCCGGAGCGGCCGCGGGCGCGCCGGGCGCCGCCCTGCCGACTGGCGGGCTGCCGGGTGCCGCCGGCCTGCCGGGTGCCGCGGGCCTGCCGGGTGCCGCGGGCTTGACGGGTGCAGCCGGGCTGCCGGGTGCCGCCCTGCCGACCGCCGCTGCGCACGGTGCCACGGCCCTGCCGACCGGCGCAGCGCCCGCCGCTACCCTGCCCACGGGCGCCGCTCCGGCGGCGACAGGGGCTGCGGGAGCACCAGGCGCATTAGGCGCCGCGGCGGCTCCGGGTGCGACAGCTCCGGCCGCGGCGGCACCGGCCGCCCCGCTGATGCCTCCGATGTAAGGGAACCTTCAACACCTGTTACCTGACGGCACCGCAGAGTCATATCTCTGCGGTGCCGTCGAACATGTTTTCGTGGGGTTTCTGCCGCTATATACCGTGTCGCCTCACAAATAACAATAGAAACACACGTAACATCGCCTGGTGGTGTCCCGCAGACGTGCGCCGACGATGTTGCTCACCGCTTTCGCGGCGACCGTCGTCATCGTGTCGTGGATCGTGGACCCGACACACGAAAGCGGCACTGCCGCCGCTCCGGCTGGTGACACCCAACTCGCCGAGCATCCGCTGGTCGGGCTCGGCGGCGGCGTCACCGTTCGCGAAGTTACCCAGGGCATGCCATTTTCGTTGGTTGCGCTCACCGGCGACCTGGCCGGTACCTCCACGCGCGTGCGGGCAAAGCACGCCGACGGTTCGTGGGGACCCTGGTATCAGACCGACTACGAAACCGGCGGGGCCGATGCGGCGGGACCCCGCAGCACGGATCCGGTGTTCGTCGGCACCACCTCGGCCGTGCAGATCGCGGTCACCCGCCCGATCGATGCGCAGGTGACCCAGGCGCCGGCAGAGCCACCACCGAACTTGGGATACAAACCGGCCACCAAGGAACAGCCCTTCGGGCAGAACATCTCCGCGATACTCATTTCTCCGCCGCAGGCACCGGCCCGATCGCACTGGACACCCCCGGAGGGAGTGCTCATGCCCGGCCAGGCGCCCGCCATCATCAGCCGAGCGGACTGGGGCGCCGACGAGTCACTGCGATGCGGTACGTCAAAGTACGACAACGGGGTTCGCGCCGCGGTAATTCACCACACCGCGGGCAGCAATGACTACTCGCCGCTGGAATCCGCCGGCATCGTCAAGGCCATCTACACCTACCACGCCAAGACACTGGGCTGGTGCGACATCGCGTACAACGCCCTGGTCGACAAATACGGCCAGGTATTCGAGGGGAGCGCCGGAGGACTCACCAAACCCGTCGAGGGGTTCCACACCGGCGGATTCAACCGCAACACCTGGGGTGTGGCGATGATCGGCAATTTCGACGATGTGCCGCCGTCGCCGCTCCAGGTACGAACCGTGGGCCGCCTGCTTGGCTGGCGCCTGGGCATGGACAACGTCGACCCCAAGGGCACGGTGGCACTGGAATCGGCCGGTAGCCACTACACCACCTTTCCGGCGGGCGCCATCGCGACGCTGCCGACCATCTTCACCCACCGCGACGTCGGCAACACCGACTGCCCGGGCAACGCCGCCTACGCGCTGATGGACGAGATCCGGGATATTGCCTCACATTTCAACGATCCACCCGAGGAGCTGATCAAGGCGCTGGCAGGTGGCGCGATCTACCAGCACTGGCAGGAGATCGGCGGCACGAACAGCGTCCTGGGTGCACCGACCTCACCGGAGGATGATGCGGAGGGCGGGGCCCGCTACGCCACGTTTGTCAGGGGTGCGATGTACTGGTCGCCGGCCACTGGGCCCCAACCCGTCACCGGCGCGATCTACGACGCCTGGGCCTCGCTGAGCTACGAACGCGGTGTGCTCGGATTGCCGACCAGCGCGGAGATCCAAGAGCCGCTGCAGATCACGCAGAACTTCCAGCACGGAACGTTGAACTTCGAGCGGCTCACCGGCAACGTCACCGAGGTGGTCGACGGAATCACCACGCCGGTCTCGACACAAACCGCGAGCGGACCGGAGGTCCCGCCCGAACACTTCTCGCCACCGACTCACCCGGACATCTAGATCAGGGTTTCGGGCCTGTGCGCGGGCCATTAGTCTGCGACGTGTGCCCGAGACGCCGTATCTGACCATCGATCTCGATCGGGTGCGCGCGAACTTCCACGCGCTGCAGGCCGCACTGCCCGATGCGCGGATCCGCTACGCGGTCAAGGCGAATCCGGCCGAACCCATCCTGCGTCTGCTGGCGGCCGAGGGCGCGGCCTTCGACGTCGCCTCGATAGGCGAGATCGACGCATGCACGTCCGCCGCGATCGACGGCCGACGTCTGACGTTGGGCAACACCATCAAGAAGCCGGCAGACATCGCGCGAGCGTTCTCGAGCGGGGTGCGCCGGTTCACGTTCGACACGAACGACGGTGCGGCCGCCATCGCCGAGCATGCCCCCGGGTCGAGTGTGGAATGCCGTATCGCACCGGCTTTTCCGTCGTCGGTAACGCCGTTCGGCCACAAGTTCGGGTGCGCCCCCGCGGACGCCGTCGACCTGCTTGACCATGCCCGGGCGCTGGGCCTTCGACCGGAAGGCGTGTGCTTCCATGTCGGCTCGCAACAGCTCGACCCGGCCGCGTGGGAACTCGGAATACGCTGTGCCGAGCCGGTCTTCGCCGCCCTTGGCGACCTCACCACCATCAATGTTGGCGGTGGTTTCCCCATCGCATACGCAACCGGCGGACCGGAACTCGGCCTTGTGACCGACTCCATCATGACCGCGCTGGAACTCCATTTCGGTTCGAACCCACCGCAACTCGTGGTGGAGCCGGGACGGGTGATTGTCGGTTCGGCGGGCAGCGTCTGCTGCGAGGTAATATCGGTGCGCACCGGTACCGATGGCCGGCGCTGGGTATACCTCGATATCGGTCGCTACGGCGGCCTCGCCGAAACCGAGAACGAGTACATCCGTTACCGGCTGCGGACCGACCGCGAGGGCGATCCCGTCGATGACGCGGTGATAGCCGGACCGACATGTGACGGCGACGACGTGCTCTACCAACGGTATCCGCTCCCCGTCACGCTGCGGGCAGGCGATCGGGTCGAAATCGCGGACGCCGGCGCCTACACCGCAAGCTACGCGTCCGTGTCGTTCAATGGATTCTCTCCGTTGCCAACGTATTTCGCTGACCGACCCGCGACCCGGGATATCGTCGAGCCGCTGGCACCGGGGCTTACCCGCACTTGGCGGCTCTCGGAAGTCATCTGCGACGTACGCACCGAATTCCAGCATCTGGTGATCGGCCGCACGGAACAGGGTGTCGCGTTGTTCTGCGACGGAGAGCGGCAGAGCACCGAGTTCAGCCAGCTCGTCTACCACGAGGCGCTGCTGGTGCCGGCGCTGCTGCTGGCGGACAAGATCGAGCACGTGCTCGTCATCGGCTCCGGCGAGGGAGTGGTCAGCCAGTTGGCGGTAGCCGCCGGCGCCACGCGCGTCGATCACGTCGACATCGACCGCGAGGCGGTGCGGCTGTGCGCGGAGCATCTGCCGTACGGGTACACGACAGCCGAATTACTCGCCGCGGAACGGGGACTCGGCCCGATCACCGTGCACTACTGCGACGGTTGGAGCTTCGTGGCCGAATCCAGCGCATCGTACGACGTCGTCGTCGTCGACCTCCCCGACGAACGAACCGAACCCGCGCAGCACAACCGGTTGTATGACACCGACTTCCTCAGAACCTGCCGAGGCATCGGCCGCGTCGTGGTCTTCCAAGCCGGCTGCCCGACACTCTGGCGCAACGAGTCGCTGCAGCACTCGTGGCGACGATTTCACGAAACGTTCGACACCATAATGTATTTCGATAGCGACGAGCATGAGTGGGCGTTCCTGTCGGGACTGGCCGAGGCCCTAGCCGACCCCGTTGCGGCGATGTCGGCCCGCTTGGCGACGCTGCCCTACCAGCCACAGACCATCGATGCCGACTCGCTGATCGCGTCCACGATTCCACCGAAAACGCTGCGGGCCAGCACCCGCCGCTAGGCGTCGTCAGATCTTGATAGATGGGAGCAGCCTGGTGAGGTTCCAGAGTCGGTTGCGACGGGCGGATAGCGATGAGATCGCCAGTGCGACGGCCAATATGCCGAATAGCGTGATGATCGCCTGACCCAACCGGAAGTCGATGCCACCCAATATCAGCTGACGAAGTCCGTTGACTCCATATGTCATTGGGTCAAAGCGATGCAGGATTTGGAACGGCCTTGAGGTGGTTTCCACTGGGTACATGCCACCGGCGCTGACCAGCTGCAGCATGAGCAGAGCCATGATCAGCACCCGACCCACCGCTGGGCCGACGAGCGCGTTGATCGCTTGCGTCGCGGCGACGAACGCGAAGGAAACCAGCATCATGAATCCCAGCATCGCGACCGGATGGGCGGCGTGCATCCCGAGCGCAAACCGTACTACGCAGTACAGGATGATCGCCTGGAACATCGCGATCGAGGCCGCAGGCAGGTAGCTGGCGAGTACCACCCGGATCGATATCACCTCAGCGGCGATCGCGCGGTTTTGCAACGGCCGCAGCACCATCCACAGCACCAGTGCGCCGAAGAACAGAGCAAGAGTGAGGAAGAACGGCGCCATGCCGGTGCCGAAGTTGGGCGCGCCATTCTTGTGCGAAGCCTGCAGATGAACCGGACCGCCGATGGTATCGGCGATCGCGTCCTTCTGCTGAGTGGTCCAGTCGGGCACCTGCTTCGCGCCATCGGCGAGTTTGGCGGCCAACTCGCCCGCACCCGCCCTCAGTTGCTTGGTACCCGATTGCAGCTGTTGGGCGCCGTCGTCGAGTTTGGCTATACCGCTTGCCAATTCAGCGTTGCCGGCGGCGAGCTGCTGAGCTCCGTTGCGGAGCTGAGTCAATTTGTTCGTGAGGTCCGACCCCCTGCCGCCAAGTTGATCCAAGGCGGATTTCAGTGGGCTGCCAGGTGCGCGCAGCGTCTGAGTCATGGAGATCGCGGCGTTTTGCGCGTCGGTCAGCTGCTGGCGGATCTGCGGAGTGAACTGGTGCCCCCGCAGCTGGTCTTGTATGCCGCGCAGCGTTCCTGCGGCGTTGCTGGCTACCGGATCTGGGCTGCCGGAGAGCTGATCGATGACCGATGAGAGGGAGTTGGCGGCGGCGTCCTGCGCCGTGGCGACGGCACCGATCTGGTCGTTGGCCTGCTGCAGCGCGGTTGTGCCCTGCTGCAACCGCTCGGTGTCGCCGCCGATTTGCGAGAGCGCTTTGCTCACCGCCAGCAGCGGATCGGTGGCCTGGTTGATCCCGTCGGAGAGCTGCTTGGCGCCGGTGGCAAGCTGCGCTGAGCCGGACCGGGCGGTATGCAGACCGGCCGCCAGCTGGCCGGCGCCGTCGTCGACCTGCGCCGCCCCGTCGGCGAGTTGTTTGGCGCCGTCGGCGGCCTGCTTGATTCCCGCACCGGATGTGACGACCACAGACAGCACGTGATTGACCGCCTGCCCAGAAATCCGGGCGGACACGGCGTTGAGTACCTGGTCGGTTGCAGTGCGGCCAATGCTTGACGAGATGTAGTTGTTGGCGTCGTTGTAAACCGCGATCAGATCGGCCTTCCTCGGTTGCCCGGTCAGGGGCGATGCGATCGCTTCGCTGAAGTCCGGTGGCAACTCGAGCATGAAGTAGTACTTGCCGTGTTCGACTCCGCTGCGTGCCTGCGCAAGATCCACGACATGCCAGTCCATGCTGCCGTCGGCGGTCAAGCTCTTGGCGATTTCTTCTCCGACGTTCACCTGCTGCCCGGAGACGACGGCGCCGCGGTCGGCATTGACCAGTGCTACGGGCATCTTGTTCACGTGGCCGAAGGGATCCCAGTACGCCCACAGGTACAGCGCTCCGTAGACCAGTGGTAGCAGCATCAGGACCACAATCGCTGCGCGCGTCATCCGGCTGCGGCCGAAACGCTTGATCTCCGAACCGAATGCCAGTCCAGCCAGCATCGTCAGTCCCCTTCGGTCAGGATGCAAGGATCGTCTAGGTCATGTAGGTGGTGGTCGGGGGCGTCAGTTCCGAGCGGATTGGTGACCCCGACAACGACGGTGCGCTGCGCCGCGATCGCAGCGAGCCGCTCGACTGCGACCGCCCGCCGGGCATTGTCCCGGACCTGCTCGAGATCGCCGACCACCACGATCGGGCGATCCGAAAACAGCGCCAGCGTGATCCGCAGCAGAAACAGTTCCAGATCGGATAATTCGACGATGTAAGCCTTTGGCGAGGGCGGCGGAATCTCACCGAAGACCTGGGCCAGCTGGGCCGCACCGGCCTCGTTCGGCACCCGCGAATACCATGGCGCTAGCCATCGGCGTTGCTCGGCCAGCACGGTCTGAACGGTCACCATCTCCTCCAGCTCATCGATGTCGGCGAACGCCGCGATCGAGCAGTGCCGGCGGATGTCACGTGGTTGCGTATCGCCCAGCACGGTCACCGTGCCGTGTGTGGGTTTGAGCCGCCCCGCCAGCGTCAGCAGCAAAGTGTGCTGTTCCGGACCACCGGGCATCCGAATGGCATGAAACCCCGCCGTGAGCTCAAGGTCGATGTCCGAGAACAGCGGTCCGTGTTCGCCGTCCAGCCCCAATCCGGCCGCGGTAATCACGGGGATTACAGTCGCCGCAGCATCCGTGTCAATCGGCTCCTGCGGCGCGGCGTCCTGTGTGTCCATCGGGTTGCTCTTTTCGAGGTTGCCAACTGAAGCCATAGTGGCACAAGTGATTCAGTGGCGGGCGCGCCCTTGGCCCGTGTCAAGCACGCGTCAGAGAATTGCGACCGCCACGACGATGCCGAGCGCAAACTGCGCCGCCGCGACGATGAGCGACTCGTAGTTGAACTCGTCTCCCTGGAACAACGCGTCCATGTCGATGCCGATGACCAGGGTGGCGAATCTCATCATCACCACCTGCGCGATGATCCCGACGAGCCCGAAAATCGCTGCGCCGACGAGCCCTTCCACCAGCTTTCCCGACGACGCGTAGATCGCCAGCACCACGATGAACGCCATGCTGACCATGCCCGCGGCGGTGACGACGATCGCGTTCGGCTTTCCGGCGTCGACCATCTTGCGCAGCGGCCCCGGTGTGGTGAGGTCGATGGCATAGAACCCGATCATCATCAGGACTAACCCGACGATCGCGTACAAGACAATGGCACCGACCCCGCGGCCGAGCACATTCCAGTAACCCGCGTCCCAATAGCCCGACAGCGCAACGCTTGTTGTCGTCATCGATGATCAACTCCATTCATTTCAGCGGAATTCGGTGCGGGACAAAAGCTGCGCCGTCGTCGGTCACCAGTCCGCCGGTCTCGCGGATGCCCAGCCCTGCCGACGAATCCCCGACGACCCATGCGCCCAGCGCGGGCCGCATGTCGTCGAATTGAGGCAACGGGTCCAGCAACTGGTAGACGAAACCTCCCTCCCCGTAGACGCCGCCCGTCGCGGTGTCCATGCCGGCGCCGACGATGGTGATGTTGGCCCCCTCACGGCCGAGCTTGGGCTTGCGGACGTATTCGGTGAGCTCGTGCGGGTCGTCCAGGTAGGCGGGCAGTAAGTTCGGGTGACCGGGGTACATCTCCCACAGCACGGCCAGAATTGCTTTGTTGGACAGCAAGGTTTTCCAAAGCGGTTCGATCCACATCGTCTGCGGCAGGCTCGACACCACGTTTTTGCCGAACTCGTCCTCGAGCACCCATTCCCAGGGATGCAGCTTGAAAATCGTGTCGATCTGCGCCTCTTCCAAGTCGACGAACCGCTCCAGGGCGCTATCCCAACCGATGTCCTCGATCATCAACCCGACGGTGGTAAAACCCGCCTCCGCCGCGGTCTCCTGCATGTAGGTCGTCGTGATCTGGTCCTCGCCAGTCGCTTCCACGCCGGACCAGGTGAAGTGCAATTCGTTGCTGGGCAGCAGATCCCGAACCACCTTCCAACGGTCGACCAGCTGCTCGTGCAGCGAGTTCCACTGGTCGTCGTTGGGAAACTTGTCTTTGAGCCAGTACCACTGCAGGATCGCCGCCTCCAGCAGCGTCGTGGGTGTATCCGCGTTGTACTCGAGCAGCACCGCCGGCCGGCGCCCGTCGTAGCGCAAGTCGAAGCGTCCGTACACGTGCGGATCGGAACGACGCCACGATTCGGCGATCGGCTGCCAACTCCATTCTGGCAGAGCGAAATCCGCGTACCGCTCCATCAGGACCACCTGCTCGACGGCATTCAGGCACATCGAATGCAGCAGCTCGACGTCGGCTTCCAATGCCAAGATCTCGTCCATGTCGAATTCGTAGTACACCGACTCGTCCCAGTACGGCCGGGCCGCACCCCGCGCGTCACGCGCCGGCGTCCCGTACACCATGCCTTGCGATTCGACGATCGACCGCCAATTCGGTCGAGGCTGCGTCCTGAGGCGCTTCACGAACCCCCACCCTTGCCACCACTGAGCTTGCCGCCCAGCCCGCCACGCTGAATGGTGGTGCCCGACCTCGTCTTTACCGTCGAGCCGCTGGGTGCCGCCGTCGAACCACCGATCGGTCGCTGACCGACAGACCCCGAACTGCCGTAGTAGTACCGGTACTGATGTCCGCCGAAGAAGAAGAAGCCGTTGAGGCCCGCGGTGTGACCGGTGCAGTAGTTGTCGGGGACGATGACCGGCTGACCGTTGGTGTCGTCCCGCACGCACGAGGCGGTGACGGTGGGCGCCGACAACGCCCAATATCCCAGGCCCGCAACCACACCCACCACCCCGACACCCACCCCAGCGCCGATCAATCTGCGGTTTCGCTTGCGCCGCTTGGCCTCGGCTTCCAGTCGCGCCTCTTCCAGCTCTCGCTGCTTTTTGGCGAACTTCTCCCGCGCGCGCAACTCGGCGGGCGTCGGCGCGCGCGGCCGAGTCGTTTCCGCATCCTGGAACTCGACGCTGCCGCCGGATGGGGACTGCGCGGATTCGTCCTGCTCCGACCAGGCCAGTGGCGGTTGAGGTCCGGCTTGATGTTCGGCTTGATGCTCGTCTGAGGGCCGCTCAACCGATTCGGTCTTGTCCCCCTCGGGCTCGCCGCTCGCCGGCGGTCGGTCTTCTTCTGACCCCATCAGCGGTCCTCCCTCCGCTCACTCGCCGCTCACGACCGTTCGGACGCGGCGGGCGTCAGGCCGGAACATGGGCACGCGGGCAGTTTCCCACATCGCAGCAGCGTACGAGGCTAGATACGCCACCAGCGCTCCAGTACCCGCGCGACGCCGTCCTCGCTGTTGGGGCTGGTGACCTCGTCGGCGGCGGCCACTGCCTCGGGATGCGCGTTACCCATCGCGACGCCGTGACCTGCGCGCAGCAGCATCGGCACGTCGTTGGGCATGTCCCCGAAGGCCACTACCTCGTCGTCGCTGATCCCCAGCGGCCGGGCGATCTCTTCGATACCGGTCGCCTTGCTGATGCCCAGCGGCAGGATCTCCACCAGCCCATTGTTGGTGGAGTAGGTGATATCACCCTCGAGTCCCGACATGCTTGGCCAGCTCGGCGGCCATATCCGCGCTGCGGGCACCGGCCTTGCGGATCAGCAGCTTGATGGCCGGCGCGCTGAGCAGGTCTTCGATCGACACCTCGGTGTTGTCCGGGTTGAGCCAGGCGTGCTCGTAGCCGGGCGAGCTGACGAACTGCGGGGTCGCGGTGTCATGGGCGCTGTTACCGATCCGCTCGACGGCCAGCCCCGCGCCCGGGATCGCGCGATTCGCGATCTCGGCCAACTCGCCCAACAGGTCGACGGAGAGTGTGCGCGCCGAGAGCACCCGATCGGTCGCAGGGTCGTAGATCACCGCGCCGTTGGCGCAGGCTGCCATCGGAGCGAAGCCGAGCGCCTCGACGACGGGTCGCACCCAGCGCGGTGGCCGCCCGGTCGCCAGGATGAAGTGCGCGCCAGCGGCGACGGCGGCCCGCACGGCATCGCGGGTGCGCGGGGTGATGGTTTCATCGTCATCGAACAACGTGCCGTCGACATCGCAGGCAATGAGGGCCGGCACCGTCATTTGTTGGTCATTGTTTGGATGTCATAGGACCGTCAGTGCATTCCACTTTGGTTCTGCCCCGGACGCGTCACGCCATCGTTTCCGTACTTTCGTGCCCGCTCCTGTAGTTCGGCCAAACGGATCGCCCGGGAGTCCTCCTGAGTCGGCGCGCTGCCACCCAGCCGCCGCGGCACCCAGAACTCCCCCTCGGGGTGCGGATACTCCTCTTGGACTTTGTACAGCAACGCAGTCATCGCGTTGCGCAGCGTGACGTTGAGCTGCTCGGGAGTGCCCTGCGGCACCAGCGGACGGCCGACGGCCACGGTGACCGGAACCCCATTGCGGAAAACCTTTTTCGGATGATCTTTGGGCCAAATCCGATGCGCACCCCAGACAATCACGGGAATTAGCGGCACCCGCGCATCCAGCGCCATCCGGGCCGCGCCGGTCTTGAAGTCCCTGAGTTCGAAACTGCGGCTGATGGTGGCCTCGGGATGCATCCCGATGAGTTCGCCCTCCCGCAGCCGCTGCACGGCTATCTCATACGCGTCGTGACCCATCGTGCGGTCCACCGGAATAAGCCTGGCGTGCTTGACCACATAGTTGACGGCCTTCACATCCGCCATCTCGGCCTTGATCATGAAGTGCATGCGCCGGCCCCGCTCACGCACGGCGAACAACGGTGGAAGCCAGTCCAGGTAGCTGGTGTGGTTCTGGGCAAGTATTGCACCGCCCCGCTGCGGAATGTTCTCGAGGCCATCGAACGTGAATTTGGTTCCGTTCATCGCGACGACCGGCGGAACAACCCACTCGCACAACCGGTAAAACGGCGCTGCCATCTCCCTCTCCTCCCGCCTCTACCGCGACTGGTGCGGTGTGCGGCTGGCGGCCCTCGCCGCGGCCTCGTCGGCCTCGATCCGAGCCGCCTCGTCCAACGTCGGGGCCCCTCCCCCCAGCCGGTGCGGCACCCAGTACGCCCCGGCGGGGTGGGCATACCCCCGCTGGACCTGGCACAGCAGTGCGGTCATCGACTGGCGCAGCGCGGCATTGGTGTCGGCAATGGTTTCGGTCGCGCGCAGCGGCGCCCCCACCGACACCGTGACCGGCACCTTGTTTCGACCGAGGTTTCTTGGATGGTCCTTGGTCCAAACCCGTTGCGTACCCCAGACGATCACGGGGACGATCGGGACATTGGCTTCCTTCGCCATTCGGGCGGCCCCGGTCTTGAACTCCTTGAGCTCGAAGCTGCGGCTGATCGTGGCCTCCGGATAGACCCCAACCAGCTCACCCTCGTGCAGCCGCTGCACGGCCAGCGCATAGGCATCGGCCCCGGCGCCTCGGTCCACCGGGATGGTTCCGGTGTGCTTGATCAGGAAGTTGACGCTCTTCACCTGTTGCATCTCGGCCTTGATCATGAATCGCATCCGCCGGTCCCGGCGATGCATGGCCAGCGCGGCTGGCAGCCAGTCGACATAGCTGGTGTGGTTGATGGCGATCACGGCGCCGCCGTGGTCGGGGATGTTCTCCTCGCCGAGGTAGGTGATTCGGCTCCCGGTGGCCAAGACGATCAGCTGAGTCAGGATCTCGAGAGTGCGGAAGGTGGGCTCAGCCATCGATCACTGCTCCGTCCCGCTGGCTTGATCGGTCCGCTGAGCGCGGCGAGCCGCCTTCTCCGCTGCCTCCTCGGCGTCCAGGCGGGTCGCCTCAGCTAACGAGGGCGCGCCCCCGCCCAGCCGGTGCGGCACCCAGAACTCTCCTGCTGGATGCGGCCCGTACTGTTCTTGTGCCTGTTCCAGCAGATGTTGCATCCGCGAGTGCAGCAGGCCGTTCAAATCTTCGATCGCCAGCGTCGGTTCAATCGGTTCGCCGACGAGCACGGTGATCGGCACTTTCGGGCGATACAGCTTCTTGGGCTGGCCTTTGGTCCAGATCCGCTGTGCACCCCAGACGATGTGCGGAACGATCGGCACCCCGGCCTCGACCGCCATCCGGGCGGCTCCCGATTTGAACTCCTTGATTTCGAAGCTGCGGCTGATCGTCGCTTCGGGGTAGACGCCGACCAGTTCACCGTCCTTCAAGTTCCGGACCGCGGCCTCATAGGACGCGGCCCCGCTTTGCCGGTCCACCGGGATGTGCCGCAGGCTGCGCATGATCGGGCCGGTGATCTTGTGGTCGAACACCTCTTGCTTGGCCATGTACCGCACTTTGCGGCCCTGCCCTTGCTGATAGGTGGGCAAACCCGCGAGCATGAAGTCGAGGTAGCCGGTGTGGTTGATCGCGATGACGGCACCGCCGCTGGTCGGGATGTTCTCCACCCCGGTGACGGTGATCTTTAGCCCCTGTGCGCGAAACATCAGGCGAACAATCTGAATGACAGTCCCGTATACCGGTTCCACAGCCATTTAGCCTAGTGCTCCCGACTGTGAGCCGCCTGAAGTGCCGAAAAGAGCTGTTCGCTGTCTGCTGGGGGTCGTACCCGTCAGCCCAGCCTGCCGTGCCCGGCTTTGTCAGCCGGTTTGTCAGCAGGTTTGCCGCGGGCAGGCCCGTGCGCGCGGTTTGGGTCAACGAGCAGGGCGGCGTGACCTTTCGGGTCGGCTCCGACAACTCAGGCGTCGAGTTCGTGAAGGTGGCCGACATGAGCAACGTCACCACCGACTTCACCGACGAAGGCGCGCCGGCTGCGCTGGGCGGCGCGCTACATCGCGGTGCCAGAGGTGCTGGGCCTTGGCTTAGACCAGACCCCGGTTGGAGGCTGGGCGTGGCTGCGCACCGCCGGCCTGCCCGGCCTGTCCGCGGTGCACCCGCGGTGGTTGGCGGCACCGACGGTGGCGGTGCGAGCGATCGGTGCGGGCCTGCGCATGTTGCACGACCGATTGCCGTTCCGGTCCCGCCCGTTCGACTGGTCGGCGGCCAGCCGCCTGAGCACGCTGACCCCGGCGCGCCGGGCCCGCGTGGGCGAGCCGCCGCCGGTCGATCAGCAGGTGGTCTGTCACGGAGATGCGTGCGCGCCCAACACCCTGATCGACGACGACGGCACGCGGGTCGGACATGTCGACTTCGGCAGCCTCGGTGTCGCCGACCGGTGGGCCGACCTGGCGGTGGCGATACTGTCGTTGGCTGGAACTATCCCGGCCGGGTGTGGGACGCCGAGTTCTTCGCCGCCTACGGCGTCGAGCCCGACCCGGTGCGCATCGACTACTACCGGCGGCTCTGGCAGGTCGAGGATGGGACCTACGCCGCACGCTAAGCTCGAAGCGATCCGTGAACGGTCCGAAAGGTATTTGTGCAGGTCACCAGCGTCGGCCACGCCGGCTTCCTGATTGAAACGCATGCGGGCAGCATCCTGTGCGACCCCTGGGTAAACCCGGCCTATTTCGCGTCCTGGTTCCCCTTCCCGGACAACAGCACGCTGGACTGGGACGTCCTGGGCGATTGCGACTACCTGTACGTCTCGCATCTGCACAAGGATCACTTCGACGCGAAACACCTGCGCGCGCACGTCAACAAGGACGCGGTGGTGCTGTTGCCGGATTTTCCGGTCCCCGACCTGCGAAACGAGCTGCAGACGTTAGGGTTTCACCGGTTTTTCGAGACCACCGACTCGGTAAAACACCGGCTAACCGGGCCCAAAGGCGACCTGGACATCATGGTCGTCGCGCTGCGGACACCCGCGGACGGCCCCATCGGCGATTCGGCCCTTTTGGTATCGGACGGTGCCACAACGGTTTTCAACATGAACGATGCCCGGCCGGTCGATTTGGACGTGCTGGCCTCCGAATTCGGCCACGTCGATGTGCATCTGCTGCAGTACTCCGGGGCGATCTGGTATCCGATGGTCTACGACATGCCGGCGCGCGCCAAGGAGGCGTTCGCCGTCCAGAAGCGGCAGCGGCAAATGGACCGCGCACGCCAGTACATCGCGCAGGTGGGGGCGACCTGGGTAGTGCCTTCGGCGGGGCCGCCATGCTTTCTGGATGCCGAGCTGCGCCACCTCAACGACGACCGCGGGGACCCGGCCAACATCTTCCCCGACCAGATGGTGTTCCTGGACCAGATGCGCAGGCACGGGCACGATCGCGGCCTGCTGATGACGCCCGGATCAACCGCGGACTTCACTGGCACAAAGCTGAATTCGCTGAATCATCCGCTGCCCATCGACGAGGTCGAGGCCATCTTTACCACCGGCAAGGCGGCGTACCTCAGTGAGTATGCCGACCGGATGGCTCCGGTTCTCGCGGCCGAGCGGGCGAGCTGGGCGCCGGCCGCCGGCGAGCCGTTGCTGGAGCAGCTGCGTGCGCTGTTCGAGCCGATCATGCTGCAAAGCGACGAAATCTGCGACGGCATCGGCTACCCGGTCGAACTGGTGATCGGGCCGGAAACCGTGATTCTGGACTTTCCCAAACGCGCGGTCCGTGAACGTATTCCCGAAGAGAAGGTCCGCTACGGGTTCGAGATAGCGCCGGAGTTGGTGCGCACCGTGCTGCGCGACCAGGAACCGGACTGGGTCAACACCATCTTCTTATCCACCCGGTTTCGGGCGTGGCGTGTCGGCGGCTACAACGAATACCTGTACACGTTCTTCAAGTGTCTGACCGACGAGCGGATCGCTTACGCCGACGGCTGGTTCGCCGAGACCCACGACGATTCGGCATCGATCACGCTGGACGGTTGGGAGATTCAGCGGCGCTGCCCCCATCTCAAAGCGGACTTGTCGAAATTCGGTGTGGTGGAAGGCGATACGCTGACCTGCAACCTGCATGGATGGCAGTGGCGCCTGGACAACGGCCGCTGTCTGACGACACGGGGGCATGAGCTGCGGAGCGCCCGGGCATGAGCGAGAGGCCCGGCCAAACCTACGACGACGGCCTGATCCAGCTGGACCACGCGGCAATCACGTTGCGCCGCTACCACTTTCCATCGGGTACATCGAAGGTCATCGCGCTGGAGACGATCCGCGGATACCGGACCGAGAAGCTGGGCCTGCTGGTGCAACGGTTCCGCGTCTGGGGCAGCTCGGATATGCGCCGTTGGTTGCCGCTCGACGTGCACCGGCCCCTCAAGTCGACGCTGATCACCCTGGACGTGCCGGGAACCTGGCCGAGCCCCGCGTTTACACCGGCGCGTCCGGACGATTTCACTGCACTACTCGAGGTGCTGCTCAGTCAGCGGAGCTAGCGGCGCACAGCGAGGCTGGGACTAATTCAAGCCCACTTCAGAGAGGGAGCGAAGGCTGCCCTTCGTCGGCCGTCGGCTACGCGGACAAATACGGATTTCATGGCTTCCAGGTAGCGGATGACGGATTCGCGGGCGACGGGATTGTTCGGGAACAGCACCATCACCTTGGTCTCCTGCCGGAACCGGCCCACCCACATCGACACCTGATGCGAAACCCGGCCCTCGTCGTAGATCCGGAAATCCAAGTCAGAGCTGGCGACAGCAGAGAGCGGAGCAATGCTTGCATCAAGGAAGGACATCACGAAGTTCCCCGGCCGGGGCCTCCGCAGCATCAGCTCGGCAGGCGCCAACTCCAAGGCGCGGTCGAACGGCACGCTGGCCAGGTCGTGACCCGAGTCGAAGGAAGTCTGCGCGGCCCGGGCGGTGTCGCCGAACGACGTAGCCGTGACGGGCACGGTAACCGGAACCAAGCCGGTGAACCACCCGGTCGTCGCGAGTTCTGTGGGCGTGCTGCGGGTATCGGTGGTTGTGAGTAGGGAAATCGTTTCATCGCCGGTCAACTCGTGCTCGGTGAGGGCGGCGCAGCCGAACACGCCCCCGCTGAAGCGGGCGCCCGCCGCGGCGCACGCGTCGTCGAATCGCCGAGTCTGCTGCTCGTCCATGAGCGTCACGTCGAGCAGGTCGCCGGCACAGGGCACCGATAAATCACCGAGCGGCAAGGGAAAGTGCGGAAGGGTTCCCCCGCTGTGCTCGGCGAACTCGATCCACGCGCGGATGCTCGGGGAGTTCACGGTCAGAGCCGATGTTTCGCGGCGCTGCCGGGCACAGTAATCCTCATACTTGCCCACCGCCGGAAGCGGGGCGGGCACGCCGCCTCGCACCAAGGTGGTGTACATCGTATGGATCTCCGTGAATAACACGGGCACGATCATCAGGTCGACACAGAGATGACCGATGCTCGCATAGAACGTGAAGTGGTCGGCGCTTTGAATAACTCCGAACAAGAAGCAACCCCACTGCAGCGGATGCGGCGCCGAAATGTGGTCGCGCAACTCCGCGGTCGTCATGTCCTTGTGCTCGATCGGGACGAACTCGATTTCAGCGGGATCGGCGATGGTGCGGCGCACGATGTGGTCCGCATCCTTGTACTCGAACCAATTGCGGTACGTGTCGTGCCGACGGAGATGGGCGTTGATCGCGTAACCCATGGCGCGGACGTCGCACCGACCGGGGACCTCCCAGGTGAAGATCATCATGCGGGTCATTTCCAGACCCCGCGCCGCGTGGTCGCAATAGCGACGAAGATGCTGCGTTTGCTGGTAGCTGGGCGGCACAGGGCTCACCGGCGCGTGCCGGGCGTTCAGGCTCGCCGCGGCCGAGGGATGCCAACAGGTGATCGAGCCCGGGTCCGGCACCCAGTCGTGAAGTGTTGACATTGCAAACACTTTTTCCTCCTCCTGTCCCCCCACCCAGTCGGTTGCACGGACAATTCGAGTTCAGGGCCGCAGAACCAGTTCAGCGGCCCTCAGGGCTTTTGTTGCTATTCGACCTCTACCGGCGACGTCCGATGACACACCAGTGTGTCGTACCCCTGGACCACTGGTTGCCGGTGGGTAGTCGTCTGTGACAAAACCCTAGCAACATATCGGTCGGAGCACCGAGGAATACCATTAAAGCAAACGGGCCTATTTACCCGCACGCCGCGAGGTTTCCAGCAACCACCTGGCACCCACGTCAACCTCATCCCCCGGCCTCAGCCGTCCCCGCGCAAGGAAGGTGCGGCGAACCGTTCGTCCGAGCGTCCAACCAAGATCAACAACGCTCGTAAGCCTACGGCCAAACGGTTGACAATCGTGTTAAGAACAACTTAAGTGTCAGCTTTGTATTCCGTGCTGGCGAACATTCCGGCGCGGAGCCGCCGTAACTGCAGTACGGTTTCCATACATGTGGATCACCGTGCTAGTGATGGCACTCGCGGTGATCTTCGAGCCGATCCGGCTCGGTCTGGCGGTGCTCATGCTGAACAGGCCCCGCCCCATGTTGCAACTGTTCGCCTTCTTGTGCGGCGGTTTCACCATGGGCCTGGGCGTCGGCCTGGTCATACTGTTCATCCTTCGAACCACTCCGTTGGCCGGCCACTTCACCGTGGCCCAGGCTCAGATCGTGGCTGGGCTGCTCGCGCTGCTCGTGGCCGCCGCGTTGGCCACAAACGTGTTGGTCCGTAGGCAGATCCGCCGGGTGCCGGCGAGCGCCGCGGTCGGCGGCGAGGCCGGCTGCGAGGGCGGCGTGGACCTGCTGGAGCCGGCCCCGCCGGGCAGCCTGAAGAAGCTGTCTGCGCGCGCCCGAGAGTTCCTGCAGGGCGATTCCCTGCGTGTCGCATGGGTGAGCGGACTGGCCGTCGCGTTGCCCTCTGCCAACTACTTGGGTGCGATGGCTGCCATTCTTGCCTCCGGCGCCGGACCGGCGGCACAGGCGCACGCCTTGCTGCTGTTCAATGTGGTGGCGTTCACGCTGGTCGAGATCCCGCTCGTGAGCTACCTGGCGGCGCCGCAGAAAACGCGAGTGTTCATGGCGGCCTTGCAGGAATGGCTCCGGACTCGCAGCCACTGGGAGTTCGCCGTCCTGCTGGCGGCCGGAGGGTGCTTCTTGATCGTGCTCGGCGTCAGCAGCCTCTGAGCAGCCCCTGAGCAGGCCCTGAGCCCGCTGTGAACAGCGCAATCCGGTTCGATGGAATTGGTACTTCCGCCCCGTTTTGGCTGCGAGCGCGGTAGCATGCTTCCTATATCGACTGGCCTATCGGGCAAGGTAGGTCACCGCAGCGCGTGGGTCAGATTGAGATGACAGCGCTTGTCGGCCGGCCAATTTATTGGGGGATTTGTGAACAAACTGCTCGCAGGGGCCGTCGCGGCAGGAATGCTAACCTGCGCAACGGCTTTCGGCGATGGCCTGGCGATGGCCGACGACACCGCGTTGATCGTCCCCGGCACTGCGCCCTCCCCCTACGGACCGTTGCGGTCGCTTTATCACTTCAAACCAGAAACACAGCCTGAGATCGGCCAGAACTACATTCCCCCGGGCGCTACCCGCCGCATCGTTCCCTACCCGGGCAGCTTCTGGCCCGTCACGGGCTTGAATTCGCCAACCCTCGGTCAGTCCGTGAACACCGGGACGAACAACCTCGACTCGGCGATTCGGAGCACCCAGGGCCCCATCTACGCGGCCGGGCTGTCACAGGGCACCCTGGCACTCGACCAGGAGCAGGAACGGCTGGCGCACGACCCGACTGCACCCCCGCCGGACCAGCTCACATTCGTTAAAGCCGGCGACCCGAACAACCTTCTTTCGCACGTATTCAGGCCCGGCACCAAAGTCCCGCTCATCAACTACACCGTGACGCCTCCGCTGGACAGCCAGTACGACACCGTCAATGTCGTGGGTCAGTACGACATTTTCTCCCATCCGCCGGACCGGATGGGAAACCTGCTCGCTGACCTGAACGGCATCACGGCGGGCGGCTTTTATGGGCACAGCGCGACGGCTTTCTCGGATCCGTCCCATGTCGCGCCTCAGGACATCACCCGGACGGTCAACGACCGGGGCGGCACCACAACGACGTACCTCATCCGCAGTGGCGATGAGCTGCCGATGGTACGGGCACTTGTGGACATGGCGGGCCTCCCCCCGGAGTCGGCCGGGCCACTCAACGCCGTGCTGAAGCCCATGGTGGACAGGGCTTACGGTCCGGATCCGGGCGCGCTGCCGAATCCGAAGGACATCTCCCAAGTCGGACACATCGGCCCCGCGATCAGCATCCCGATCGAAAGCACCAACGCCGGCATCACCGCCGGTCTCACTGCCGTCACGACCGCCGTCAACGCCGGCAACGTGATCAGCACGGTGTCACGCGTGGTCTCCGGCGCCGGCGCGGCCGGTGCGGCATCACACGCCGCCCTGCCCGCCGCCAACGCGGGCAAGGGTGCCGCGGGTGCGGTGAGCACCCTGGCCAAGGTGGGCGGTCTGCTACCCAAAGGCAAGAAGAAGCTCTAAGCCGCTGGAGCCAATAGCGCTCTCGATGATATCACTGCGATGTCCATTTGAATCGCCTGGCGGCGGAAGCCGGCTAGAGCCTGAGCCCGTCGCAGAGGGAAAACCCGATCAAATCGTCGTCTGCTCCCGCCGGCAGCTTGTACTCGTCAGGCAGGAGCGGCTTGCGCTTGGCCCGGCTGAGCGCCAGCGCGGTCCCGCAGTAACGACCACAGTCCCGACGGCCGCCACCAGTTCGCCTTTCCGACCAGTACGGCGATGGCGGGCACCGTCACGGTGCGCACCAGGAAGGTATCCAGCAGCAGCCCGGTGCCAAGGACGAAGCCACCCTGGATCACATTGGCAAGGCTGGAAAAGACCATGCCGAACATCGAGGCCGCCATGATCAGGCCCGCCGCGGTGATCACACCGCCGGTTGAGCCCACGGTGCGGATGACCCCGGAGCGCATGCCAAGCGTGGATTCGTCACGCAGCCTGGAAATGAGCAGCATGTTGTAATCGGCGCCCACCGCGACCAATATGATGAACGTTAATCCGGGAACGCTCCAATGCAGTTCCTGGCGGAGCAACAATTGAAACACGATGACGCCGATACCGAGCGCCGATAAATAGGAAATGATCACCGAACCGATCAGGTACAGCGGCGCAACAATCGCTCGCAGCAACACGATCAGGATCAGCAGCACGACGCAAATGGTCATGATGATGATGAAGCGGACGTCATGATCGGAGTAGTCACGGGTGTCCTTCAGCACCACCGGCAGCCCCACCACCGATACCTTTGCATCGGCCAGCGTGGTATTCGGTTGAGCCCCTCGCGCGGCGGCCAGGACCGCATCGACCTGGTCCATGGCGGCGGCGCTGAACGGATTGACGTCGTTTTGGACCAAATACCGCATCGCGTGTCCGTCGGGCGTCACAAAGGCGGAGGCGAACTGCTTGAGCTGGTCAACGTTCATACCGCGCATCAGGTCCTGCGCCTCGGCCGGTAGCTTCCCGGGGCTGCCCGACTCACCGGTGGCATACGACAGCAGTTGCGGGGGAATGTAGAACCCTGCCATCGCCGGCGTGGTTGCGTTGTCCTTCATGGCCAGCAGGAAGGCCGACGCCTCGCCGAGCCCGAGGCCCATCTTTTTGACCTGGTCGACCAGCAGTTGCACCCCGTCGGCCAGTTGTTTGCTGCCGTCGGCGAGCTGATTGGCCCCGTTTTGCAAGTAGTTGACCTTGGCGTGCATGCTGCCGCCATTGCCCATGCCCAATGAGCCCATGGCGCTGGTGACCGTGGTCAGTGCCCGGCTCAAGCCACTCACGGTCGACGCCAGGGTCTGCAAAGACCCCGTCGCCTGCAGCTGGCGGGCCAGCGCAGATAACTTACCGAGGGTTCCGTCGTCGCGGGCGGTGACCATTCGGTGCAATTCGTCGCGCGCCCTGACGCATCCCGAATCCATATCGCACGCCGGGCTGGTATCGAGTGCATTCAGCACCGGGTTGGCCCAGTCGGAGTTGTTCGCGACGAAGTTGGCATTCGCCCCGATCGCGTCGCCCGAGGCTATGCATGCTGCCGATGAGCTGCGCGGCCCCCTGCAGTTCGCCGAGCGTCTTATTGCCCCCGAACACGCTCTGCAGATAACCAAGAGCGTCGATGAGACCGCCGGCGTTGGCCACGGCCTGGTTCACTTGGGTCCGCAGATCGCCGAGCTTGCCCGCCATCAGGTTGGCCCCGCCCGCGAGCTTGTCGAGATCACCGCTGCGGTCGGCGATTTGCTTGGAGCCCTCGTCCAGCTTGCCGCCGACCTGACCCGCCTGCCACGAGGCCCTGGCCTGCTCGAGCGACTGTCCGTCGGGCCGGGTGATGCCCCTGACCGTCGCGACACCCTTAACCTGGCTGACCCGTTGTGCCATCTGCTCCAGGTCGGCAAGGGCTTGCGGCGTGCGCAGGTCGTGCGGTGATTCGATGAACAGGTACTCGGGAATGATCATGTTCGTCGAGAAATGCCGATCCAGCGCGGCATATCCGATCGAGCTCTCGACAGAAGGCGGCAAGGTCTTGCGATCGTCGTAGTTGTAGTGGGCCAAACCGGCGCAGCTGGCCAGGATCATCAGCACCAGCGCGCTGGCAGCCAAATGGGTCTTGGGCTGGCGCACAATGGCTATTCCCGAACGCCGCCAGAACCGACGGGTCAGCTCGCGGCGCGGCGCGATCCAGCCACGACGCCCGGCGAGCACCATCAGGGCAGGCAGCAGCGTCGCCGCGGCCAGGAAGACGACGGCCACCGAAAGCCCCAACACCGGACCGATGGTTTTCAGAATCCCCAATTGGACGAAGATCATCCCGAGGAAGGTGACCGCCACGGTGGCTGCCGAGGCCGCGATCACTTTGCCGATGGATGTCAGCGCCCGGGTGACCGCCTCATCCGAATCGATGCCCTGCCGCAGGTAGTCGTGATATCGGCTGATCAGAAAGACCGCGTAATCCGTTCCGGCGCCGACCATCATTCCGGTCATGAAAATGACGGTCTGGTTGGCAACGCCGAGGCCCGCCGAGCCGACTATCGCCACCAGGCGTTGCGCCACCACCAGGGACATGCCGATGGTGATCAATGGCAGCACCATGGTGATCGGGTTGCGGTAGATGATCAGCAAAATGAAGAACAACAGGACGACGATCGCCGCCTCGATCCGGGTCCTGTCCCGCTGCCCGGTGAGGTTCATGTCGGCGACGGTCGACGTGGGTCCGGTCACATAGGCAGTCAGCCCGGACCCCGCGACGGTGTGGTGGATGAGGTTGTCGACCCGCGTGTACGCCTGTTTCGACTGGCGAGATCCCAAGTCGCCGGGCAGCGCGATCGGCAGCAGCCAGGCCTTATGATCCTTGCTCGTCATGAGCTCGCGCAGGGGCTCTGCACCGAGGAAGTCCTGGACCATGACGACGTCTTTGGTGTCCTTGTGCAGGGCTTCAACGAGCTTGCGGTAGACGTTTTCGTCGGCGGGACTCAGCCCTTTGTCATCACTGAGCACCACCACCGCGATGCTTTGGTCCCCATTTTCGTGAAACGCCTTCGTCATTTGCTCGGTCGCGACTAATGACGGGGCATTCGACGGCAGGATGGCCACCGGGTGCGTCTGCGAGACTTCTTCCAACGTCGGCGTCGTCAGCATCAGGACGATCGCGAGCACGATCCAGCCCCCGATCACAACCCACGGCCGCCGACCGACAAACGTGCCGAGCCATCCGAACACGCCCCCGCCGGCGGGCGGGCTCAGTCGCCGCTATCTGCCGTGACACTCGTCACCGCCTGGGGACCTACGGATATCAGTGAATCGCCGCCAACCACGCTCTAACACTTCGGCCGTCAATACGCCGGCTGCTGAGACAGCTCAGCGGGGTTGCGTACACGCGACGGCGTCCAGCCATCGGCAGCCCGAACGCACACGGATTTCAGTGCCGTTAGATATTGGGCGATGGATTCGCGAGCGACCGGATTGTTGGGGAACAACACGCTCACCGTGGTCTCATCGAACCGGCCCACGATCGTACTCAGCGGGTAAGTGAATCTGCCGTCGCTGTAGGCGCCCATGGTCAGGCCGTCGAACATCTTGGTGAGCATCGCCAGTGGGCCGGCTAGTGCGTCGAAGAAATTGACCTGAGAAAACAGCGGCCGAGGCCTGCTCAGCGAAGGCGCCAGCTCCACTACGCGCTCGAAAGGCACCTGCGCCAGATCCAACCCTTCATCGAACGAAACCTGTGCCGCCCGAGCGGTGTCACCGAACGACGCGGCTACGACAGGAACGGTCACCGGTGTCAGCCCGGTGAACCACCCTTGTGTCGTCAGCTCGGACTGATTGCTGCGGGTGTCCTTCGGTGTAGTTCCCGCGTAGACCTCAGTGCCGGTCAACTCGTACAGCGCGAGGGCAATACACGCGAACATCCCACCGATGAAGCGGGAACCCGCTGCCAGACAGGCGGATTCGAATCGTTCCGTCTGCTTCTCGTCGAGCAGCGTCAGGCTCAACAGGTCGCCGCCGTGGGGCTCCGACCGATCACCGAGTGGCAGCGGGAAGTCCGGGAAGCTGCCGCCGTTGGCTTCGGCGAATTCGATCCACCGGCGTACCTCCGGGGTGTCCGCGGTCAGGGCGGATGTGTACTTCCGCTGCCGGACACAGTAATCGTCATAGCTGCCGGACTGGCCTACGGCGACGGGTGGCTCGCCCATGATCAGCGTGGCGTACATGGTCTGGAACTCCATGAGGCCCACCCCGACGAACTGACCGTCCGCGTGCAGGTGATCGATGCTGGCGTAGAAAGTGAAGCGGTCCGAACGCTGCACGATCCCGAAGCTGAAACAATCCCACTGCAGCGGATCCGGTGTGGCCAATATGTGGTCCCGCAACTGGGCGGCGTCCTTCTCCCCGTGCTCGGTGGGGACAAATTCGATGTCGGCCGGGTCGGCAATCGTGTGCCGAACGATGTGGTCGGCATCCTGGTACTCAAACCAGCTGCGATATGTATCGTGCCGGCGAAGGTGGGCATTGATGACATATGTCATGGCACGGACATCGCATTTGCCGTACACCTCGCAGACCGCGATGAGCAGCCGCGAATGATCGGACCCCTGGGCAGCCTGCTGGGCAAAGTTACGAAGATGCCGTTCTTGTATGTAGCTGGCTGGTACGGGACTCACCGGCGCCTCGCCGGCCTTGGCACGCGAAGCAGGTTTCGGGCTCCAGGAAACGAGTGAACCTGGACTCGGCTCCCATTCTGGGAGCGTTGCTAGTTCAACTGGGCCTATTAACACGTTGTCTCCTGCAATTCAGCACATCCGGCACTTCGACGGTAAATCTTTACCGTCTACGAAGAGGCGACTTTGGCTTCTTCGGGTGCCAGCTGTTCGTACAGGTGGTCGGCCAGTCCTCGCACGGTGGTGGTGATGTTCTTGGGGTTTAGCCGTATTCCGGTTTCCGTTTCTATGCGCGTCCGTAGTTCGAGGGCCCCCAACGAGTCTAGGCCGTATTCGGGCAACGGACGGTCAGGATCGACCGCTCGACGCAAGATGAGGCCGACCTGCTCAGAGACGAGCTGCCGCAGCTGCGCGGGCCACTCGTCCGTCGGCAACTCGTTGAGTTCGGAACGGAATTTGCTTGTACCGCCCCGCGTTTGCCCGGCCTGGAACATCTCGAAGAACTTGCTCCGTTCGGCCAGGGCCGCCAGCCACGGCACTCCGATGATCGGGGTGTAGCCGGTGTAGGCGCGGTTGTGACGCAGCAGCGTCTCGAAGGCGTAGGCGCCCTCTTCCGCGCTGATCGCGGCGCCGGTGCTTTCGGCCACGGCCGTGGCACGCCCGACCTCGGCCCAGGCACCCCAGGCGATCGAGGTGGCGGGCAGGCCCTGGGCGCGTCGCCAGTAGGTGAAGGCGTCCAGCCAGCTGTTGGCCGCGGCGTAGGCGCCCTGCCCCGGCGAGCCCAGCAAAGCGGCACCCGAGGAGAACGAGCAGAACCAATCCAGCGGCTGGCTCGCTGTGGCTTGGTGCAGGTGCCAGGCCCCGAAGGCCTTGGGCGCCCAGTCGCGAGTGAGGAGCTCGTCGGTGATGTTGGCCAGCGTCGCGTCCTCGACCACACCGGCTGCGTGCAGCACGCCGCGCAGCGGAAGCCCGGTCGCGATGGCGGCGGCCACCAACCGGTCGGCAGTGCCGGCTGCGCCGATGTCGCCGCATTCGACCACGACGTCAGACCCGATCGCCCGGATCAGCTCGATGGTCTCGAGCGCCTTTTGACCCGGCTCCGAGCGGGAGCTGAGCACGATGCGGCCGGCACCGGCCACGGCCATCTTCTCGGCGAGGAACAGCCCGAGTCCGCCGAGGCCACCGGTGATGACGTAGGAGCCGTCGGCACGGAAAGGCCGCACCTGATCGGGTGGCAGAACCACGCTGCTGGTTCCCGTGTGCGGAACGTCGAGGATGAGCTTGCCGGTGTGTTCGGCGGCGCTCATCACCCGGATCGCGGTGGCCGCTTCCGCCAGCGGATAGTGCGTGGCGTGCGGCATCGGCAGGGTGCCTTCGGCCGTCAACCGGTACACCGTCTTCAACAGCTCCCGGACCTGGGCCGGGTGACTGACCGACATCAACCCCACGTCGACGCCGTAGAAGGCCAGGTTGCGGCGGAACGGGAACAGGCCCAGCCGGGTGTCGCCGTAGATGTCCTTTTTGCCAATTTCGACGAACCGTCCACCCAGGGCCAGCAGTTTGATCCCCGCGAGTTGGGCGGCGCCGGTGACCGAGTTGAGCACGATGTCGACGCCGTACCCGTCGGTGTCTTGGCGGATCTGATCGGCGAACTCGATGCTGCGCGAGTCGTAGACGTGCTCAACGCCCATGTCGCGCAACAGTTCTCGACGTTCCGGACTGCCAGCGGTGGCGTAGACCTCGGCTCCGGCGGCGCGGCAGATCGCGATCGCCGCTTGTCCGACCCCGCCGGTACCGGAGTGGATCAACACCTTGTCCCCGGCCCTGATGCGGGCCAGATCGTTGAGCCCAAACCAGGCCGTGGCGGACGCGGTGGTCACCGCGGCGGCCTGGGCGTCGGTCAGCCCCGCGGGCAGCGTGGCGGCCAGGTTGGCGTCACAGGTGACGAAAGTGCCCCAGCAGCCGTTGGGGGACATGCCCCCGACGTGGTCGCCGACCTTGTGGTCGGTGACATCCGGTCCGACCGCGGTCACCACTCCGGCGAAATCGGTACCCGGTTTCGGCAGGTGGCCCTCGAAGGACGGGTAGCGGCCGAACGCGACCAGAACATCGGCGAAGTTGATGCTGGACGCGGTGACGGAGACCTCGATCTGTCCGGGGCCCGGCGGCACCCGGTCGAAGGCGACGAACTCGATCGACTCCAAGTCGCCCGGTGTACGGATCTGCAGGCGCATGCCGTCGGTGGCACGGTCCACGGTCGTGGCCTGGCGCTCCTCGGGGCGCAGTGCTGTCGGGCTCAACCGCGCCGTGTACCACTCGTCGTTGCGCCACGCGGTCTCGTCCTCGTCGGCGCCGCTCAGCAGTTGGCGTGCCAACCGCTCGATGTCGGTCTGCTCGTCGACGTCGACGTGGGTGGTGCGCAGGTGTGGGTTCTCGGTGCCGATCACCCGCAGCAGGCCGCGCAGCCCGCCCTGTTCGAGATTGGGGCAGTCCTCGGGCACCACCGTTTGTGCGTTGCGGGTCACCACATACAGACGCGGCGACGCACCGTCGACCTCAGCCAGTTCGCGGGCGATACGCACCACGTGGGCCACGTAATCTCCGCCGCGTGCGGCGGATTCCTGGTCAATGACGTCGGGGTCGCTGTCGGGGGGCCCTGCCAGCACCACCACGCCGGTGGGTCCACCGGCACCGAGCTGAGCCTGCAGCGCCGCGGCGGCGGCCTCATGGTCGCCCTGCACACCCTGCACAGGCCACGACACCGTCGCGCACTGTGCCTCGCGCTGCGTCAACGCCTCGGTCAACGCGCTCGCCGCGGCATCCGCACCGGTTGTGGTGCTGATCAGCAGCCAGGGCCCGCTGTCGGTCTGGTCGGTTTCGGGCAGCTTGTGCGATTGCCATTCGATGGTCAGCAACCGCTCGTTGAGCACCCGGTTGCGGTTGCCCTGCTCGGAGGCGCCGGCGCCCAACAGCAATCCCTGGACGGCCAGCAGCACCGTGCCCTGCTCGTCGAGCACATCGAGGTCGGCCTCGATGCCGGCCGGGCTGGTGTTGGTCTCCCGGATGTAGCAGTAGCAGGCGTTACGCGCCGAACCGAAGGCGCGGAGTCGTCGCACCCCCAACGGCAGCATCAGGCCACCGCTGAGGGCGGCCTGCACGTCGGGATGAGCCGCGACCGCCTGGAAGCAGGCGTCCAGCAGAGCGGGGTGAATCCCATAGGAATTCAGCTGGGAACGAATCGACGGCGGCAACGCGACTTCGGCCAGCACCGAGCCGGCGGTCCCGTCGGCTGTTCCGTCGGCGATGAGGGCGGCACCCAAACCGGTGAACGCCGGACCGTACTGCACGCCATGCTGGTCGAAGTGCGTGCGCATCTCTTCGCCGTCCACCCGCAACGAGTGCGCCGCCAGCAACGCCGCCATGTCGTAGCCGGCCGGCGGGTCATCGTCGGATTTGGGGTGCAGCACCGCCGAAGCGCGCCGAATGTGTCCCATACCTTCGGCGACCGACGCCTCCACGGCAAACTCGACCGCACCCGGCGAGCTCACCGTCGCCACGGCCGAGACCGGGGTCTCCTCGTCGAGCAACAGCATCGCCTCGAACCGCACATCGCGGGCTTCGGCACCCTCGCCCAGCACAGCATGCGCCGCGGTCAACGCCATCTCGCAGTAGGCAGCGCCCGGAAGGGCGGCCACGTTGTGGATCTGGTGATCACCCAACCAGGGCAGCGCCGCGGTGCCGACGTCAGCCTGCCACGCGTGGCGCTCGGGCTCCTCGGGCAGCTGCACGTGCGAACCCAACAGCGGATGCACGGCAACGCTGAAGCCACCCTTGCTCTGTTGGGCATCGGTGTCGTGGTACAGACGACGGTGCGTCCAGGCCGGCAGCGGCGCATCCACCAGCCGCCCCTGGGGATAGGGCAGCGAGAAGTCCACCCCCGCGCCCGCGGCGTACACATCGGTCAGCAGGCCGCGCAGCCCCAGCGGCAGCGGCTGCTCGCGGCGCATCCCGGCCAGTGCGGCCACCGGCATGCCGATGCTGGCCGCGGTCTGCTCGACGGCGTGGGTCAACAGCGGGTGTGGCGACAACTCGGCGAAGACGCGGTATCCGTCGTCCATCGCCGCGCGCACCGCGGCGGAAAACCGCACCGTGTGACGCAAGTTATCGGCCCAGTACCCGGCGTCGCACGCCGGCCGTTCGCGCGGGTCGAACAGGGTCGCCGAGTAGTAAGGAACCTGCGGCGCCTGCGGAGAGAGGTCGGCGAGCGCCTCGGTCAATTCAGCCAGGATCGGGTCGACCTGCGGCGAATGCGAGGCCACGTCCACGGCAACTTCCCGGGCCATCACGTCGCGCTGCTCCCACGCGGCAACCAGCTTGCGTATCGACTCGGTGGAACCGGCGACCACCGTGGACTGCGGCGAGCTCACGACCGCCACCACCACGTCGTCGACCCCCAGCGCAGTCAGCTCGGACTGCACGGCCAGCGCGGGCAGCTCCACCGACGCCATCGCCGCGGACCCGGCGATGGTGAGCATCAACTTCGAGCGCCGGCAGATCACCCGGACGCCGTCCTCCAGCGACAGCGCCCCGGCGACCACCGCCGCGGCGGCCTCGCCCATCGAGTGGCCGATCACCGCACCGGGGATGACCCCGTAGGACTTCATCGTGGCCGCCAGCGCGACCTGCATGGTGAAGATCGTCGGCTGCACGCGATCGATGCCGGTCACCGTCTCCGGGGCCGTCAACGCTTCGGTCACCGAGAACCCGGATTCCCGCGCGATCAGCGGCTCCGCTTCCGCGACGGTCGCGGCGAACACCGGTTCGGTGGCCAGCAACTCGGCGCCCATCGCCGCCCACTGCGAGCCCTGCCCGGAAAACACCCACACCGGGCCCCGGTCGTTTTGACCCACCGCACCCTGATACGGAGTGTCACCGTCGGCGACCTCGCGCAGGCCGGCGATCAGCTCCTCCATCGTGGAGGCCGTGACCGCTGTGCGCACCGTCCGGTGCGCGCGCCGACGCGCCAACGTGTAGCCCAGATCCGATAGCGCCACAGTGTCCGCGTGCTCTGGCAGCCAGTCGGCCAGCCGCTTGGCGGTCTGCCGCAGCGCGTCCGCGGAGCTCGCTGACAACGCAAACCACAGCGGGTCAGCCATGCCCTGCGCGCTCGCCCCGCCGGGCTGCGCCTCGGTCTCGGGGGCCTGCTCGACAATCGCGTGCACGTTGGTCCCGGAGAACCCATACGACGACACCGCCGCCCGCCGTGGGGTGGCGTGACCGTTGAAGGTCGGCCACGGTGTGTTCACGACCGGCACAAACAGATTGGTCTCGATGGGGGCGATCTCATCGGGCAACCGGGTGAAATGCAGGTTGCGGGGGATCTCACCGTGCTGCAGTGCCAGGATCGCCTTGGCCAGCCCCAGCACCCCGGATGCCGACTGGGTGTGCCCAAAGTTGGTCTTCACCGACGCCAGCGCACACGGGCCGTCGGTGCCGTACACCTCGGCAAGGCTGGCGTACTCGATCGGGTCACCAATGGGCGTACCGGGGCCATGCGCTTCCACCATCCCAACGGTGGCGGCCTCAACACCTCCCGCGGTCAACGCCGCCCGGTAGGCTGCGGCCTGCGCGGCCTGCGAAGGCGTCGCGATGTTGATGGTATGGCCATCCTGATTGACGGCGGTGCCGCGCAGCACCGCCAGGATGCGGTCGCCATCGGCCTGCGCGTCCGGCAACCGCTTGAGCAGCAGCACCACACAACCCTCGCCCGGCACGAAGCCATCCGCGGCGACGTCGAACGCGTGACAATGCCCGGTCGCAGACAGCATCCCCAGGGCCGAGCCGGCTGCGGCCTTGCGCGAGTCCATTTGCAACGCCACGCCGCCCGCGAACGCCACATCGCTTTCGCCCTCGTGCAAGCTGCGGCACGCCATGTGCACCGCGGCCAGACCGGACGAGCAGGCGGTGTCCACCGTCATCGCCGGACCATGTACGCCCAGCGTGTAAGCCACCCGCCCGGACGCCATGCTGAAGTTGTTGCCCAAAAAGCCGTACGGCCCGTCCAACGCGTTGGCGTCGGCAGCCACCATGGTGTAGTCATTGTGCGTCACACCCATGAAGACACCCGTGCGCGTATCCGTCAGTGCGGTCCTGGTCAGACCGCCGTGTTCCATGGCCTCCCACGACGTCTCCAGCAACAACCGCTGCTGGGGGTCCGTGTTGATGGCCTCGCGCTCGCTGATTCCGAAGAACTCGCAGTCGAAGTCGGCGTGGTTGTCGATGAACGCGCCCCACTTACACACCGACCGACCGGGCACGCCCGGTTCGGGGTCGTAGAACGCGTCGGCGTCCCAGCGGTCCAGCGGGATCACGGTGATCATGTCATCGCCGCGCAGCAACGCCTGCCACAGCAACTCTGGGGAGTCGATACCGCCGGGTAACCGGCATGCCAAACCAATTACAGCAACAGGAGTCACATGTGGCTCGTCCACGACCCGTTCACCTCTTCTTCTCACCAGCTCTGCAAGGGACATCAACGGAATTCAAGCCCGGCCGGAACTCTGCAACATCGCAGCCGATCCGCCGTCCCCCGACATTGGAGCCAGACGCTAATACTGAACCCTTCAGCAGCGTACCGGTCGGGTCCGCCCTCGGAGGAAAAATCAGGCGAACGTACCAAAACTCTAATTTTCGAGCTGCGCGTCGCGGCGCCCCGCGGGCCGCTCAACTGCGCGTTTCGCGGTTGGATGCCTTGCGACGGGGAGCGGCGCTCAGCGCGCACATAGCTGAATCGGCCACGATTGACCCAGCAGTCGACTGCCCGGCCGGCCGGCTCCGCGGCTTCCGGTTTGTGCCGCTGAAGTCAGGCGCGAGGCGACGGCCGATTGGTAATGTGTTGCCTTGTGGTTGAGCCTTCCATTCCCGCGATGTTGCGCCAGAATGTCAATTTGCACCCTGATGGTGCGGCATTCAAATATGTCGATTACGGCCGGGACTGGGACGGCATAGCCGAAACTGTCACGTGGTACGAGTTGTATCGGCGAATGGTAAATGTGGCACTCGAAATCAGGCGTTGCGCAGCACCTGGCGACCGGGCCGTCATATTAATGCCGCAGGGCATGGATTACATCTATGGTTTTCTGGGTGCAATGCAGGCGGGGGTTATCGGGGTGCCGCTTTCGCTGCCGATGGGTGGGGCCACCGATGAGCGCGTCGATGCGGTGTTCCTCGACGCCAGGCCCACGGTCGTTCTGACCACATCCTCGGTGATCGGTGATATCTCCCAACAGATTACATCGCAGCCGCTGGATGTTGCTCCGACGATCATCGAGGTTGACCGGATAGATCTGGACGCTTCGATGCCGTCGGGTGTCCAGCACGACAGCCGTCAAGGTGCCGTGTATTTGCAATATACGTCCGGCTCGACCCGCACACCTGCCGGGGTAGAGATTACCTATAAGAATTTGCTGTCGAATTTCAAGCAACTGATGTCCGGCTATTTCGCGCCTTCCGGGGGCATTCCGCCACAGGACACCTTTCTCATGTCGTGGCTGCCCTTCTATCACGACATGGGCTTGGTACTCGGAATTTGTGCGCCGATTATGGCGGGATTGCCCGGTGTGCTGACCAGCCCCATCGCCTTCCTGCAACGGCCGGCGCGGTGGCTCCAACTGATGGCAAACGGAGGTGAGTCGGTCGGCGGCAAAGGGGCGTTCTCGGCGGCACCCAACTTCGCCTTCGAGTTGGCGGCGGGCAAAATCTCGGACGAGGACCTCGCCGGATTCGACCTAGGCGGCATCGTGACCATCCTCAGCGGTAGCGAGCGGGTACAACCGGCAACCCTCAAGCGCTTCAGCGACCGGTTTGCTCACTTCAATTTGCAGGAATCGGTGCTCCGGCCCTCGTATGGACTCGCGGAAGCAACGGTTTACGCGGCAACGAGCGCTGCTGGCAAACCACCCACGATCGTCGAGTTCGACGCCGACGAACTGTCCGCCGGGCAAGCGAATCGCTGCGCTGGCGAAGGTAGCACCCCGCTGATCAGTTACGAAGTACCCGAGTCGCCGACGGTGCGCGTCGTGGATCCCGACACCTGCACCGAGTGCCCCGAGGGAGCGGTCGGCGAGATCTGGATTCACGGTGACAACGTGGCCGTCGGCTACTGGAACAAGCCCGCCGAGACCGAGCGCACCTTCGGCGGAACTCTCGCCGCCGCATCGGAAGGCACACCCGAGGGGCCCTGGCTGAAGACGGGAGACTCGGGCTTCATTTCCGACCGCGAACTGTTCGTCATCGGCCGCATCAAAGACCTGCTCATCGTTCGCGGGCGCAACCACTCTCCCGACGACATCGAGGCGACGATCCAAGAGATCACCAAGGGTCGGTGCGTGGCGATAGCGGTTCCCGATAACGGCGGCGGCGGCGGCGAAAAGCTGGTGACCATCGTCGAAGTCAAGCGGCGCGGCTCGAAAGACGACGTGATGGAGCGGCTGGGCATGGTCAAGCGCGAAGTCACCGCCGCCATCTCGACTTCACACGGCTTGAGCGTGTCGGATCTGGTTTTGGTCTCCCCCGGCGCGATACCCATCACTACCAGCGGCAAGGTACGACGAGCCGAGTGCGTAAAGCTGTACCGAGGCGGTCAGTTTAACCGGATAAACGCCTGACACCGTCTCATTCAGTTTCTAAGCCTGGAAGTCGGCGAGGGCCGCCTGCGCCGCGTTGTAGCCGGGAATGAACGTGATACCGGGTCCACCGTGGCATCCGGTGCTGGCCAGGTAGAGCCCGTCGACCGGGATCGGTTGTCCGATAAAGCCTTTCGGGCCGGGACGGTTGGGGCCGACCTGCTGCGGATGGAACAATCCGTGGCAGTAGTCGCCGCCCGGGGCGCCGAACATCACGCCCATGTGCTTGGGAGTGAAGGTGGTGTGCCGGCTGATGCTGCGCTCGAAGTTGGGCGCCAGCCGGGTGATCTTGTCGATCACCCGCTGCCCCATTTCGACCTTCGCCTGGCCATAAGCTCCCGAGTCGGCACCGCCTTCGATCGGGAACCACAAGGCGAACGCCGACGCGGCGTGCTTACCCTCGGGCGCCAGCTCGGGATCGTTCTGTGAGGGGATCTGGAACACCACGGTCGGGTCGGCCGGCACGATCCCCCGGCGGCAGTCCTCCCACTGCTGCTGGACCTCCTCGGGTGTGCAGAAGATGCCGATCGACGCCTGCATGCTTGGGTCGTTGAGCGCTTCGTAGGGCGCGGCGAACTCGGGAGCCTCGTCGAGGGCGAAGTGCATCTGGATGTAACTGCCGCGGTGGTCGATCCGCGCGTAGCGTTCGCGGATGTCTGCGGGCAGCACAGCGGGGTCGATCAGCTCGTTGAGCGTCAGGTCGGGCGCGACGGCAGAGATGACGATCGGGGCGGTCAGGGTCTCTCCCGCCTCCGTGCGCACCCCGCTCACCTTGCCGTCGCTGACGAGGATTTCGGTCACCTTGGTACGCAGTCGGACTTCGCCGCCGTCGCGCGCCAGCGTGTCAGCCAGATGCGCCGTGAGCGCCCCGATGCCGCCGCGTAGCTTCTTCATCTGCATGGTGTCCCCGTCGGGGACGCCCAGCCCGAAGGCGAGCGCGGCCGCGCTGCCCGGCGTGGCCGGACCGCGGTAGAGGGTGTTGACCGCCAGCACGGTCATCGAGCCGCGCAGGGCGCCGTGCTTCTCGCGGTCCGGAAGATAGCGGTCCAGCACGTCGGTGACCGAACCAAAGAGCATGTCATCGATGGCTGAGCGCTCGAATTCGTTTGTGGCACAGGCATACATCTCGTCGAACGTCTTCGGCAACGCGCCAGCATCGAACCGCCCCAGCGCCCGCGTCGGGGCCTGGGCCCAGGCCATCAGACCCGCCATGCCGTTGACGGCCTCCGCCCCGTGCACCTCGTTGAGGTGGGTGAACAGCTTGATCGGATCGCTGTACTGAACCATCGGGTCGTCACCGATGCCGCGCAGCGCCACCGACATCACGTCCAGGTCGATCGTCGGCAGCGTGTCCAGGCCCAATTCCTGCCTGACCACTGGTGCGGTCGGGAACTGCACCGAGCCCGCGATCTCGAACTGGTATCCGTCGAAAAGCTCTACGGTGGAGGCCATTCCGCCGGCGTAGAGCTTGGATTCCAGGCACACGGTTCGCCGCCCTGCCTTCTGCAGCAGCACCGCCGCGCCCAGCCCGTTATGCCCGGCACCGATAACTATCGCGTCATATTCAGACATGGTCCATGACCTCCAGAAAGCGAGGCTGGCACGGCTGGAAAGTTTTGTCAATTATGACGAAACTCGGGATGCCCAAGCGTCGGTGATGCCGGCCCGCACCGACTCGAGCGCCAGATGGCACACCCGCGCCAGTTCGCCGAGCGAGCGATCGTCCCCCAGCATCCAGAGTTCCATCGCACTGAACACCGCGGCCGCGATGCTGCGACCGGTCACCGCGATGCTCAGCCGGGCATCAGGATTCTGGTCACCTCCGCGGCGACGCCGTTGCAGTTGCGCGGCGATTGCGTCGGCGAAGTCGATTTCGACCTCGCGCATATGGCGGACGATCCGGCTCGGATCGAGCTCGTCGTCCCGGAGAGCGGCGATTTTCGTCATCGCCTCAACGTCATACGGAAACGCGAAGATGGCCGACTGCACCGAATCGATGATCGATTCCTCGGCCGGGCGGGCGTCCAGCGCCGCGCTAAACCAGTTGAGTCCGGTGTAGTCGGCGAACAGCAGATCGTGCTTGGACCGGAAGTGGCGGTAGAAGGTGCGCAGCGAAACACCGGCGTCGGCCGCGATCTGCTCGGCCGACGTGTCCTCAACGCCCTGGGCCAGGAATCGCACCACCGCGGCCTGACGCAAGGCCTCTCGTGTGCGCTCGCTGCGTGCCGTTTGAGCGGGCCGGACCATGGCAGTAAGTTACCCCAGACCAATCACCATAAGTTCTGACAATATTGACAAAACTTCGCGCCGAGGGTGAGACTGCGCCCATGGTCTCGATCGTCGTCCACTTTCTGCTCGGGCTTGGCTGCATCGCCTGGATCGTCGCGTCCAACCCGAAGGTCTACGCCAAACCGGCGGGCGGGGCATGGCTCTCGCCGCTGGAATGCGTGTATTACGCCGCCGGCATCGCGTCGATCGTGCTGGGCTATTGGTTCAACATCCACTTCGTGATGGCCGCGCATGGGCAGGGAAACCTGATCTCGGGCCCAGCGAGCTATCCCGAATTCATCAAGGGGCAGTTCGCCACCCCAGCTTGCGGCTCCGGCAACCAGGACTACATGATCGCGAATGTCATTCTGATGCCGGTGTTTACCATGATCGACGGCTATCGGCGTGGCCTGCGGCGCCCGTGGCTGTTCTTTCTGTCGAGCTTTTTCACTAGCTTCGCCTTTCCGTTTGCGTTCTACTTCGCCACCACGGAACGGCAGCGCCGCCACGAGAAGGCCCGCGAGACGGTAAACGCTTAGGCAATGCCGGGTTTGGTGGCACGCCAGCGCTGGCGACTGGCGTTGGCGTCGACAAAGACGTCGGTGAATCCCGCCTGTCGCAGCCGCTCCGTGAGATCCGTTGGGGGGATTGGGTTGTAGGTGTCCGCGATGTGTTTGAGCCGAAACGACAGCGAGGGCACGCCGTCACTGCCGGCGAAGGTACAACCCCGTTGCAACACCCTGAACGCCTCGGCTAACAACTGATCTTGCAAATCCGCGCTCGGAACGTGGTGCAGCATCGTGAAGCACACCACCGAGGTGAAGTGGCCGTCGGGCAGCCCGGTCCTGGTGCCATCGCCGTGGATGATGCGAGCCCGATCGCCGTAGAGGCGGCTCAGGCGATCCGCCATCGGGCGGTCCACCTCGACGGCGGTGAGCGAGTCCGCCAGCTCAAGGAGAGCACGCGTCGTCGCCCCGTAGCCCGGGCCGATTTCCAGGGTCCGCGGGCCGAGTTCGACCCCGTCCAACGCCCAGGGCAGCAGCTGATCGGAAACCGTTGTTGCCCAGTTCGAGGAGCTGCAGCGGTATCGGTGCAGGAGATTCATAGCCATGCCGTCGACGCTATCCGCGGCCGTGACCGCGGGCTTCCGATATTCTGCAGTGATATGTCGGAAAACGGCCACCTCGTGACCCCGCTTGTCACTACGTCCCTCTCACTGCCGGCGGGCGCCCGAATCGAGCGGCACTGCCACGACTCGCACCAGATCGTGTACCCGTCGTCGGGCGCGGTCTCGGTGACCACCCCCGCTGGCACCTGGATCACGCCGGCCAATCGGGCGATCTGGATACCGGCGGGGTGCTGGCACGAGCACAGGTTCCACGGCCACACGCAGTTCCACGGTGTCGCACTGGACCCGCGGCGCTACCGCCGGGGCCCCGCGGCACCGACCGTGCTCGCGGTCAATCCGCTGATGCGAGAACTCATCATCGCGTGTTCGCAAACCGACGCAACCCACGCCGATGCACACCAAGCACACCAAGCACACCAAGCACACCACCGGATGCTGGCCGTCCTGCACGATCAGCTACAGGCAACGAGTATCCGTGAGCCACTGTGGATTCCAACACCGGTTGACGCCCGTTTGCGCCAAGCATGCGCGCTGATCGCCGACAACCTGACCGAGCCGTTGAGCCTGCAGCGAATCGGCGACCGAATCGGCGTCAGCCAGCGCACGCTTAGCCGCCTGTTCGCCGATGAACTGGCGATGACGTTCCCTCAGTGGCGCACCCAATTGCGCCTGCATCACGCGGTGCTGCTGCTCGCCGAGCACCACGACGTCACGTCCGTAGCGCTGAAATGCGGCTGGGCCACACCGAGCGCCTTCATCGACACCTACCGGCGCGCCTTCGGCCACACCCCGGGCGCTCGCCGGGTCTAGCCCGATGGTGGCGACCCGCTGCGCCCGGCACTAGACCCGATGGGCGCGCTTGCGATCGCCACTAGCCGGCCGGTTCCAGAACCTCAGTGCCCACGTAGGGGACCAGCGCCGCCGGCACCCGCACGCTGCCGTCGGGCCGCTGGTGGTTCTCCAGGATCGACACCAGCCACCGGGTGGTGCCCAGCGTGCCGTTGAGCGTGGCCGCGATCTGCGGCTTGCCATTCTCGTCCCGGTAGCGCGTCGCCAGCCGGCGCGCCTGGAAGGTGGTGCAGTTCGACGTCGACGTGAGCTCGCGATAGGTGCCCTGCGTCGGCACCCACGCCTCGCAGTCGAACTTGCGGGCCGCCGACGAGCCGAGATCGCCCGCGGCGACATCGATCACCCGATAGGGCACCTCGATTTGCTTGAGCATCTCGCGCTGCCAGCCCAGGAGCCGTTCGTGTTCGGCTTCGGCCTCGGCGGGCTCGCAGTAGACGAATCCCTCTACCTTGTCGAACTGATGCACTCGGATGATGCCGCGGGTGTCCTTGCCGTAGCTGCCGGCCTCGCGGCGGAAGCACGAAGACCAGCCCGCGTACCGCAGCGGGCCGCCGGACAGGTCCAGGATCTCGTCGGAGTGGTAGCCGGCCAGCGGCACCTCCGAGGTGCCCACCAGGTACAGGTCGTCGGCTTCCACCCGGTACACCTCGTCGGCGTGGGCGCCCAAAAATCCGGTGCCCGCCATCACCTCGGGCCGGACCAGCACCGGCGGGATCATCGGAATGAAGCCGTTCTCGACGGCCAGCCGCAACGCCAGCTGCAGCAGGCCCAGCTGTAACAGTGCGCCCCGGCCGGTCAGGAAGTAGAACCGCGAGCCGGACACCTTTGCGCCGCGCTGCATGTCGATGAGGCCCAGCGACTCGCCGAGTTCCAGGTGGTCCTTGGGGCTTTCGATCGCCGCCGGCTCGCCGACGACGTCGAGTACCGCGTAATCGTCCTCGCCACCGGCGGGCACCGGATCCAGAATGACGTTCGAGATCGCCATGTGCGCCGCGGTGAACGCCGCCTCGGCTTCGGCCTGCGCGGATTCCGCGGCCTTCACCTGCTCGGCGAGTTCTTTGGCGCGCGCCAGTTTCGCCGGGCGTTCCTCGGCAGACGCGGAGCCCACGCTCTTGCTGGCGGTCTTCTGTTCCGCGCGCAGCGAATCGGCGGCCGAAATCGCGGCCCGACGATCGGTGTCGGCGGTCAGCAACGCGTCCACCAGCGCAGGGTCTTCGCCGCGGCTGAGTTGGGACCGGCGTACGGCGTCGGGGTCCTCCCGGAGCAACTTCAGGTCGATCACGGCCGCAAGACTACTTTTGGCGCTGCGGCCGGGTCGCGTCAGATGGCTGAGCCGGCGGCAGCGGGGATCCCCTGACGCAACATCGGCAACATTCGTCACGCGACCGGGGCGGTCCTGTCAGAATGGAGTCGATGTCCGACGCGCCCGAAGAAGCTTTGCCCACCGGCGAGAGCGAGCCCATCGGCGAGCCAGTCGCCGATCACGCCGCCGACCTCGGCGCGCCCGCCGACGACGCGTCCCTCGAGCCTGCCGACGAGCCCACCAGTGAGCTGCCCGCCGTGCCCGCCGTGCCCGCCGAGGAGATGGCAGACTCGCCGGCCGGCTTCCGCTGGCCACGAGGGTTGCAGGCGACGGCGACCAGGCGCGCACTGCTGCTCACCGCCCTTGGTGGCCTGCTGATCGCCGGGCTGGTCACCGCGATTCCCGCCGTCGGAACCGGACCCGGGCGGCTGGCGGGCTATATCGACAGCGATCCGGTTCCCAGTACCGGCACCAGGAGCAACGCCGCCTTCAACCACGCCGCCAGCGGTGACTGCCTGATGTGGCCGGACGGCAATCCGGATGCCGCGAGCATCGTCAAGTGCGCGGACGACCATCGCTTCGAGGTCGCCGAGTCTCTCGACATGCGGACTTTCCCCGGCTCGGAGTACGGGCCCAGCGCCGCTCCCCCGTCGCCGGCCCGCATTCAACAGATCACCCAGGAACAATGCGAAGCCGCGGTGCGGCAATACATGGGGACCAAGTTCGACCCCAACAGCAAGTTCAGCGTCAGCCTGCTGTGGTCCGGGGACCGGGCGTGGCGCCAGTCGGGTGACCGCCGCATGCTGTGCGGGCTGCAGCAACCCGGCCCGAACAACCAGCAGACTGCCTTCAAGGGCAAGGTTGCCGACGTCGACCAATCCAAGGTCTGGCCCGCCGGCACCTGTTTGGGGATCGACTCGGCTACCAACCAGCCGATCGACGTTCCGGTCGACTGCGCGGCGCCGCACGCGATGGAGGTGACCGGCACGGTCAACCTGGCGGAGAAGTTCCCGACGGCCCTGCCCGCGGAACCGGAGCAGGACGGGTTCATCAAGGACTCCTGCACCAAGATGACCGACGCCTACCTCGCGCCCGTCAAGCTGCGCACCACCACCCTGACGCTGATCTATCCCACCGTGTCGCTGCCGAGCTGGGCGGCGGGCAGTCGCGAGGTCGCGTGCAGTATCGGCGCGACACTGGGCAACGGGGGCTGGGCCACCTTGCTGAACAGCGCCAAGGGACCGCTGCTGATCAACGGTCAACCGCCGGTGCCACCGCCTGACATCCCCGAGGAACGAGTCACCCTGCCGCCGATGCCCGTCCAGGCTCCAGTTCAGGCCCCCCAACAAACCTCTGCCCCCGACGCCATCCCGCCGGGCAATCAGCATCTCCCCCAACAACCGGTGGTGACGGTACCGCAATCGCCGCCGTCGCAGGCTCCATCCCCGGCGGACGGCGGACCACCACCCCCAGCGGACGGCGGAGCGCCGCCGCCAGCCGGGCCGGGCGAACCTGTTCCGGGGAACTAGCCCGGGTGGCCGTGCGGATGGACCCGCAGCGGTTCGACGAGCTGGTCTCTGACGCACTGGATCTCATCCCGCCCGAGTTGGCCGCCGCGATGGACAATGTCGTCGTGTTCGTCGCCGACCGCCACTCGGAGGAAGCCGAGCTGTTCGGGCTGTACGAAGGGGTGGCGCTGACGGAGCGGGACTCCGACTACGCGGGGGCGCTGCCGGACACCATCACGATCTACCGCGAGGCGCTGCTGGATGCCTGCGATTCCGACGACGAGGTCGTCGAGGAGGTGGCGATCACCGTAATCCATGAAATCGCCCACCATTTCGGCATCGACGACGACCGGTTGGAAGAACTGGGCTGGGCTTGATAATCCCGTGAAATCCCGTAAATCCCATGAGACCCTGGGCGCGGCACCCCGATTTTGTCCACGGCCGGTGCTATGAACGGCGGATGGGCACGGGCTGTCGCGACTGCCGGGCAGGCTTGGATCACTGCCACGGCACCATGATTCACCACGCGTTACACCGGTCGGAATGTACCGAGCCGGGCTGCACCACTCCCGAGCTGGTGATGCACAGCTTCGTCGTCGACTGCGAGGCCGTCGGCTGCCGATGCTGGGATGAATCGATCGCGCTGGCGGTTTGATCAGCCCATCGGGTCGCTGCTGGATGTCACGGCCTCGGTGACGGGACTCGAATCGGGCTTGGGATAGAACGGCGGGTTCAGCGTTCCCCACCGCACGCAGCTCCACCGGCCGTCGGTGATCGGTGACAACACCACCGACTGGGCGTTTTCCAGATGGTTGTCCAGCGCAAAGTTTGCGTCCACCCCGGCGAGCACCGCCGAGGCCAGCCGAATCGCGGCGCCGTGGCTGACGACGATGATGTCGCCGTTGAAGTCGTCGTCGTCGAGGTAGCGCATGCGCAGGTCGGTGAGCACCTGCACGTATCGGTCCAGGACGTCGTTGCCTGTCTCGCCACCGGGCAGTGGTACGTCGAGCTCGCCGTGGTGCCATCTTTCGTAGATGGCGTTGAACGCGGCGACCGCGTCGTCGTCGTTGCGGTTTTCCAGCTCCCCGACCTGCACCTCGTGAATGCCGGCGACCTCGTGGGCCAGCACGTCGAGTTGAGCGCCGATGACGGCGGCCGTCTCCGACGCCCGGACGGCCACCGAGTGCGCGAGCAGTGCCGGCTGCCCCAGACTCTGGGCGAACGCCAGGGCCTGATCACGGCCCAAGGGGGTCAGCGCCGCGCCCGGCGGTCGGGTGTCTAATCGCCGCTCGACGTTGGCGTGGGACTGGCCGTGTCGTAGCAGCACCAGGCGTCCGCTCACCGCTCGCGCCCCTCGTCCTTGCCCGTTCGCAGCCCCGCTAACCAGCGCGACGCTTCGTCAGGCGGCGGTGGCCCGATCCCGGCGGCCGGCCCGGTCGGCCAGGACCCGAGATACCGCACGTCCGCACAACGACGGTGCAGCGCCTTGAGCGCCTCGGAGACCGCGTCGTCATCGATGTGGCCGACGCAGTCCACGAAGAACAGGTAGGTGCCGAGTTCGGTTCGGGTGGGCCGGGATTCGATCCGGGTGAGGTCGATGCCGCGGATGCCGAATTCGGCCAGCGCGGCCACCAGCGCCCCGGGCGCGTTGTCGATCCGCAAAACCGCGGAGGTGCGATCGGCTCCGGTGCGGGCGGGTGGCGGGCCCGGCGGCCCAACCAGGACGAAGCGGGTACGGGCGTTCGATTCGTCGACCACACCCTCGGCCAGGGTCGCCAAGCCGTAACGGACTGCGGCCAGCGGCGAGGTCACCGCGGCGTCGACCTGGCCGTCGGCCACTTGACGGGCCGCGTCGCCGTTGGAGTACGCCGGCCGCAGCTCGGCATCGGCCAGGTGGGCCGCGAGCCACCGACGTACCTGTGCCGCCGCCACCGGGAAGGCCGCCAGGGTGCGCACGTCGGCGGCGGCGCGCTCGGATTTGACGACGATGCTGAACGTCACGTCCAGCGTTGTTTCGCCGTACACCTGCAGTGGCGAACCGATGGCCAAGCTGTCCAAGGTCGGCGACACCGACCCGTCGATCGAGTTCTCGATCGGCACGCATGCATACTCGGCCACGCCGTCACGGACAGCGTCCAGCGCGGCTGGCGTGCTCTCAATCGGCAGTTGCCGCAAGGCCTCCGGCTTGAGTCCGGGCACCAGGCCCGCGGTCGTCAGCTGCAGCAGAGCCGCCTCGGTGAAGGTCCCTTCGGGACCGAGGTAAGCGATGCGGGCCACGCTGACAACCCTAGTGGCGCGGGATCCCAGACCGGGGCTTGCGGCGCCCCGCGGGCTAAGTTAAGTTAGCCTTACCTAATGTAGGGTAATCATATTACCAGGGAGGGTAATAATGTTACCACTGGCCACCGCCACGCCGACGACTGCAGAACGCATCCGCAGCGCCTGCGTACGAGCCGGCGGCGCGCTGCTGGCCTTCGAGGAGGGCCCGGCGGGCGATGACCCGGTGGCCACCCCCATCCACCACCTGCTGGCCGACGGATCGTTCGCCGTGGCAGTCCCGGTCAACCCACCCCGACCGACGAACGAGGCTTCCGGCTCGCAGGCGCTGCTCGAGCTCACCGACTACGCGCCGCTGCCGGTCCGGGAGCCGGTCCGCTCCCTGGTGTGGGTCCGCGGCCGGCTGCAACCAGTCCCCGCTTTCGCTGTGACCCAGACCCTCGACCTGATCGCCGCCGAGAACCCCAGTCCGGCGCTGTTGCAAGTCGAAACGCCGAGATCCAGACCGGCCGCCGCCGACGAGACCCGGTACACCCTGATGCGGCTCGAGGTCGCTTCCGTGGTCGTCACCGACGCGACCGGTGCCGAGCCGGTCAGTCTGACGGCCCTCCTCGAAGCCCGGCCGGACCCCTTCTGTGAGATCGAATCAACCTTGCTCTGGCACATGGCCACCGCCCACAACGACGTCGTCGCGCGGCTGGTGTCCAGGCTGCCGGCGCCGCTGCGGCGCGGTCGAGTGCACCCGCTGGGTCTCGACCGGTACGGCGTGCGCTTTCGCATCGAAGACACCGACGGCGATCACGACATCCGGCTGCCCTTCCACAAGCCGGTGGACGACATGACCGGGTTGAGCCAGGCCATCCGGGTACTGATGGGTTGCCCGTTCCTGAACGGGCTGCGCGCGCGCCACTAACGCACTGGCTGCACCCGATTGCGGGTCCAGGCACGTACGTTATCCAGGTGGACGGTGACCGATCACCGGAACTTCGACGGCCACGAAGGCAAATTCCCCCGGCCGTCCCATCTGCCTCCGCCGGGCCGGAACCTTCGCAGGTCATTCGCCGCGAGGCCGCTCCGCCGCGACCGCCGGCCGGGCGGAGGCCTCTGGGGCCTCCTCCGCCGCCGGTAGCCCCCAATGCTCGCCGCCGCCCGACGAGCGCGGCGGCGCCAGCGCCGCGCCCTGTCGCACCGAAGACGCGGCGCAAACGCCGCTGGGGCCGGGTGCTGGCGGTAAGCGTGCTGATCGCCCTGATACTGGCCGGCGCCAGCATCGTCGGCGGAGCCGTGTGGTTCGACACGTCGCTGCGCCGCGAGGCGGCGCTGAAGGATTACACCGATCGGCCGGCAGCCGGCCGTGGCACCAACTGGCTGCTCGTGGGTTCGGACAGCCGTCAGGGCCTGTCCGCCGAGCAACAGAACGCCCTGGCCACCGGCGGTGACATCGGCAACGGCCGCACCGACACCATCCTGCTGATACATCTGCCGGAGCTGGGGTCCAGCACGCCGCCGACGGCGGTGTCGATCCCGCGCGACTCATACGTGCCGATCCCGGGCAACGGCAAGGACAAAATCAACGCCGCGTTCGCGATGGGCGGAGCGCCCCTGCTCACCCAAACCTTGGAGCAAGCCACCGGGCTGCGCCTCGACCATTACGCCGAGATCGGATTCGGCGGGTTCGCCGGGATGGTCGACGCGCTGGGCGGAGTCAGCCTGTGCCTGCCCGAGCCGATCAGCGATCCACTGGCCGGCATCGACCTGCCGGCGGGCTGCCATGAGCTGGACGGCCGCAATGCTCTGGGGTACGTGAGGAGCCGCGCCACACCGCGGGCAGATCTGGATCGGATGGTCAACCAACGGCAGTTCGTGTCGGCACTGCTGCAGCGCGCCGCCAGCCCCGCGGTGTGGCTCAATCCGTGGCGCTGGTACTCGGTGCCGCACGCGGCCGTGGCCGCCCTGACCGTAAACCATGGTGACCACGTTTGGGACCTTGCCCGGCTTGGCTGGGCCATGCATGGACCCGTCACCGCAATCACCGTCCCGATCGGGGAATTCACCGAAAGCGACGCCGGGTCGGTGGTGGTGTGGAACCACGACGCGGCGCGGAAACTGTTTGACGCGCTCGCCTCCGACGCCCCGGTGCCGACTGCTCTGGAAGGGCAGCAGTAATCGGCGAGTTAGCCGTCCTCGTCGGACTGCGTGTTCTGTAACCAGGCCTTCGTGCGGCCGGGGTGGTGCGTGGCGATCCACGCCACCCCGATATCCCGGCAGAAGTCGATGTCGTCGTACTCGTCGACGTTCCAGCAATACACCGCCCGGCCCTGGGCGACGGTGCGGTCGACGAGTTGGGGATATTCCTTCAACGCCGCCAGCGACGGCCCGACGGCGGTGGCCCCGACGGCGGTGGCCGCGCTGCTGGTCAGGTAGCGCGCGGTTCTACCGAGCAGCACCGTCGGCAGCAGCGGCGCGGCTCGCCGGATCCGCCAAACGGCGGCCGCCGAAAACGACATCACCACCGCGCGGGATCGGTCGGCCGAAGCGGGCGCGGCGATGCCAAAGCGGTGCAAAAGTGCCAGCAACTTGCTTTCCACGAGCGAGCCGTACCGGACGGGATGCTTGGTCTCAATGAACATCTTGACCGGACGGTTCCAGTCCAGGACCAACGAAACGAGGGCTTCCAGTGTCAGCAGACTGGTGTCTCCGTGAGTACCGTCCGGTCGCCAGCTGTCGTGCCACGCACCGTATTCCAGCTCGCTTAGCTCGGCCAGCGTCATCGTGCTGACCAACCCGGCTCCCGTCGACGTCCGGTCCAGCCGGCGGTCATGGACGCAAACCAGATGGCCGTCGCGGGTCAGCCGCACATCGCATTCCACACCGTCGGCGCCCTCTTTGAGGGCCAAGTCGTAGGCCGCCAGCGTGTGTTCCGGCCGAGCGGCCGAAGCGCCGCGGTGGGCCACTACGAACGGGTGTCCGGTGAGCACCTCGTCGGCCGCCGTCATAACCACTATGCTGCCGGTTCCTGCCCGCCTAACTCAACCGGAGCAGCAGATGCGGGCGCGGCCGGTCCGTCGGGACTTACCACCACCCAGCGGTGTGCAGGCCGATGGACGGCTTTGCGCTCGAACCCTTCGAAGACCCGGGCAAGAGCGGCGACCGCGACCGCTGCGAACAGGTACGCAAACACCATCACGACGGTGTTGTTGGCGATGCCCTGGGAGTCCGTGGCGAAGCTGGAGACGACGGCGAAGATCGAAACGATGTAGCTGAAGACCCAGGCGATCCACCACAGCATGATCGGTCGCTGTAGCCGGGTGTAGTGGTTTTCAGGTTTTTCCAAGGTCGCCAGCTCGATGACGTAGACCGGAGCCCACAGCAGATTTGCGAACGGCACCAGGCAGCCGGCCCACAACGCCAGGGCGGAGCGGTGCTCTGGCAACGCGTAGTGCGAGAACGCGGCAGCTCGCCGCGCGATCAGCCACCGGATCAGCACCAAGAAACACGCGATCAAAGCGATGATCGCGGCCACACTGGCTGCCACTCCCACCCAGTCCGCGGCCGCGGCCACCACCGAGTTCAGCAGTGTGGTGCGGTTGATGACCAATAGCAGGTACCGCAGGACATACACCAGCGCCGCCATGGCCAGAACCAGCACGCTAACGAACAGGGTGGTGCGCACCGTCGCTGCCGATGGCCCACTCGTCGTGGGCGCTTGCGTGGTCTCAGGTGCCTGCTCGGCGCGGTCCATGAGGCCCCAGCGGGGTATGACGGCGTAGCGCGGTGTGGGCCCGAGGTGCCGCCGCCTGCGCCGGGCGGGCGGCGCGGCCCCGGGGCGCACGGCTATCCACCGGAAGCCTGGCGGCAGCCGCGGCGGCGTGCGCTGAAACGCTGGGGGCCGTGAAACCGGTGGAACCCCAGCCGCCGGCGGGCCACTGCGCGAACTCCACCGCGGGTCGGGCGGCGGTGGCGCGTCCGCCAGCGGCGCCATCAGCGCCCCGCGGCAACGGGGGCACCATTCGCGTCGGCGATCGCGGACATTCCACCGAGTGCCGCATTGTGAACACACCTGGATCACCGGACTAGCCTAACCGGGCGACGACGCAGGCCGCGCCACACGACAGCTACCCAGCCCCACCCGGGCCTATCCACAGTTTCCACAGCCTTATCCACAGCGCGACCGGGGCGTTTATCCAGGCTCTATGGGCCCACCGGGCGCTCACTGTGGATAACGGCACGCTGTCGAGCCACTTCGATAGACAGCCCGGCGCGGACTCGAGCGAACAGCGGACCTGGCCCACAAACCCTCACCCAGGCCCCTCACGCGGGATTCCGCTGACGCCGACTCCGTCACGACACCGTGTTTGTGTCGGGGTTTTCCAAGCGGCCCGCAAGAGGTTATGATCGCGAGCACGCAGTGACGCACCTCACTGTGGTGGAATGAATGTCCAGGTGAGGGGCGTTTGATGGCAACGCATTCGTTCGGTCCGGGGTCGGGGGCCTCCGCGAACCCGGACTCGGGCTCGCCCGCTTGGAGCCACTCCTACAGCGCCGCCGCGCTGCGTGCCGGCCTGATCGCCCTGGTATTGCTAGCGGTTTTGGCCATCCTCGTTTTGTTTTGAGCCTGTCTTGAACTCACGCCAGGCGGGTATCCGGGACGTCTACTAGTTGCGGTCGTTCTTGCGGCGCGGGCGGTCATAGAGCAGGGTTAACTAGGCCGGTAACTAGGCCAGCCGTCGCGCGGCAGCCCCGCGCGAACGAGCGTTAGACGCCCACCAAGGATCAAAGGAAGGAATGCCGTGGCTGAATACACCCTGCCCGATTTGGACTGGGACTACGCAGCGCTGGAACCCCACATTTCCGGTCAGATCAACGAGCTTCATCACAGTAAGCACCACGCCACCTACGTCAAGGGCGCCAATGACGCCGTCGCCAAACTCGAGGAGGCGCGCTCAAAGGAGGACTTCTCCTCGATCCTGCTGAGCGAGAAGAACCTGGCGTTCAATTTGGCCGGCCACGTGAATCACACCATCTGGTGGAAGAACCTGTCGCCGGACGGCGGCGACAAGCCGACCGGTGAGCTGGCCGCGGCGATCGACGACGCCTTCGGATCGTTCGACACCTTCCGTGCGCAGTTCCACGCGGCCGCTACCACCGTGCAGGGGTCGGGATGGGCAGCACTGGGCTGGGACACTCTGGGCAAGAAGCTGCTGATTTTCCAGGTGTACGACCACCAGACCAATTTCCCGCTCGGCATCATTCCCCTGCTCCTGCTCGACATGTGGGAGCACGCGTTCTACCTGCAATACAAGAACGTGAAGGTCGACTTCGCCAAAGCGTTCTGGAATGTCGTCAACTGGGCGGATGTGCAGTCCCGCTACGAGGCCGCAACCTCTAAAACCCAGGGGCTGATTTTCGGCTGACTCGTTCTCACTCGGGCTTGGGCGTCGCGCGGATCGCGCGGCGCCCTTGCGTTTTGGCCAACCATTTTTGGGAGACCTTGGGAAACCTTTGTGAACCCATGCACTAACTGCCGTGTCGAGTTGCCAGGTGCCTAAACCGCAGGCATCCTTAATTATTCGACTACCGGCGTGGTTATTCGGACGGCACGGGAGGGTCGAGCGGAGGTACCAGATGGAGACTGGGTCAGGTCTACCTATAGGGGTTGCTCCCTTCCATTCTCGTGGTGCCCTCAAGGGGTTTGTGATTTCTGGGCGTTGGCCCGATTCGACGAAAGAGTGGGCCCAGCTGCTGATGGTCGCGGTGCGGGTCGCGTCGTTGCCCGGATTGCTCTCCACCACAACGGTGTTCGGTGCCCGCGAGGAGCTTCCCGACGAACCCGAGCCCGGCACCGTCGGCCTAGTTCTGGCCGAGGGCACCGTCTTTGGTGAATCAGCCATCCAGCCAGGCTATTTCGCTGATCATCAGCCACCGGCCCTGCTGATGTTGCATCCGCCGTCGGAAACGACGCCCTCGCTGCCGGAATGCACTGGGGCGGCGTCGGGATGCGTACTGCTGCCGGGATTGCCATATCTGGGACTCGAGCACCGGGCGGCCTGGGTGGAGGCAGAAGCCGACGGCACCATCACATCGATCGTGAGCCGTGTGGGTGTCGACCCGATCAGCCATCCCGACACCGCGATTCTCGCGATGCTGCTTGCGGCATAAGGAAATTCAAGCCGTGCAGTTACCGAATCCAGGAATACGGGCGTCCGAACTTTGCGGTCTTCCTGGCGCGCAGCGGATTTGCCCGCTAGCCTGAGACGGTTAGCGAAGGGGAGTAGCCCCGAATCGTCGAGTCGACATACTGGCGAACAGCCCGGCCGGCGAACCGGTCCACGTGACCGGTGGGCGAGACCTTCGACCGATGTTCGGTTGCCGCATGGTCACCGACCACGTGTCGAAAGGTCGCCCATATGCTCGCCGCCACTCTGCTGAGTCTCGGGGTGGTCTTCCTCGCCGAACTCGGCGACAGATCCCAGCTCATCACCATGACCTACGCGCTGCGCTACCGATGGTGGGTGGTACTGCTCGGCGTAGCGCTTGCCTCCTGCCTGGTGCACGGCATCTCCGTCTCGATCGGCCACTTCCTGGGTGCCACGCTGCCAACACGCCCCCTGGCCTTCGCGTCAGCGATCGCCTTTCTGCTTTTCGCGGTATGGGCGTGGCGCGAGGGCACCGGCGACGACAAGGTCTCCACCACCCCGGAATCCAGATTCGCTCTGCTCACCGTCGTGTCATCGTTTGTGCTCGCCGAAATGAGCGACAAGACGAGCTTGGCGACGTTGACGTTGGCCAGCGACCACGACTGGGTCGGGGTATGGCTCGGCAGCACCGTGGGCATGGTCTTGGCCGACGGCCTGGCGATTGCTATTGGGACATGGTTGCATCAACGGCTGCCCACGCAGCTGCTGCACGTCTTGGCCAGCCTGCTGTTCCTGGTGTTCGGACTGTGGATTCTGTTCGACAGCGCGCTGGGCTGGCGCTCGGTGGCCTTGGTGATCGCAGCCGTTGCTGCAGCGGTGGCGCTGACGGCGGCGGTCGCCGCGATGATTTACAGGTCGCAAACATTGCGCCGGCGCCGAACACGGACCCCAAGCGACGAACCGTCGCCGGACGTCGTCTAAGTTGCCGACGGCGCCCGCCGCAGCGGGCGTCTGCACCCGCACGGGTTTCTGCATGCGCCGCTGCATGCGTAACGGGCGGTTTCGGACGGGCTGCGTGATCCCGTACAGCAAAGGAAGCGCTCTGCAAATCCGCGTCGATCTCCCCGTTGCCCGGGATCAGGCATTTCCGCTTGACAGGGGCTACTTGACCTCTCCGTTAATTACGGCAGAACGGAAACGTCGCCGAGCCTAATCAGACGATTTCTGCGTATAGCCTGTGAATTTCGTTCAACGTGTAGACATCTGAGCCGGGGGGTTGCACGCTCTGCAGGGGAGGTATCGCGCACCGCTTAGGACGCGAGTACCAAACCCACTGGTGTTTGCACTTTGTTGTGGACAGGAGTTGTCGCTACGATGATCAGCAAATGCCTATAGACAACAGGTCCCTCTTCAGCCGCGTGGAGGTCTTATCGATGAGCACGACGTTCGCTGCCCGCCTGAACCGCTTGTTCGACACGGTGTATCCACCCGGGCGCGGGCCGCACACCTCCGCGGAGGTGATCGCGGCGCTTAAGTCAGAGGGCGTCACAATGTCGGCCCCCTACCTGTCACAGCTACGTTCGGGCAACCGCACCAATCCGTCGTCGGCGACGATGGTGGCCCTTGCCAACTTCTTCCGCATCAGGCCGGCCTACTTCACCGACGACGACTACTACGAAAAGCTCGACAAGGAATTGTCGTGGCTGTGCACGATGCGTGACGAGGGCGTGCGTCGCATCGCGCTGCGGTCGTTCGGGTTGTCACCGCAGGCCCAGCAGAATCTCGTCGATCGCGTCGACGAGCTGCGCCGCGCGGAGAAGCTCGACGCGTAAGCCCGCTGGCCACCGGGCGTAGCCGGTGGCGGCTAGGTAACCAATCTGTCGTTCGCTCAGCCCGACCTGGCGGGCTGTCGTCGACTTATGCCGATTAGGGTTGGCTCACGGATCGCGCACACGCGAGAGCGATAGTCCACGAGATACCGGGAGGCGGCCGGGAATGGGCCTGTTCCGCAAGCGAAAGAGCCGCGCGACGCGTCGCGCCGAAGCCCGCGCGATCAAGGCCCGCGCCAAGCTCGAGGCCCGGCTGAGCGCCAAGAACGAGGCGCGCCGAATCAAGCACGCTCAGCGGTCCGCGGACAAGGCACTCAGGGCACAGGTCAAAGCCCAACAGGACAGCGATCGGGTGGCGCTGAAAGTCGCCGAGGCCGAACTCAAGGCGGCGCGGGAGGGCAAGTTGCTGTCGCCGACGCGGATCCGGCGGGTGCTGACGGTGTCCCGGCTGCTCGCCCCGATCCTGGCGCCGGTGATATACCGCGCGGCCATGGCCACCCGCGCGCTGATCGACCGGCGTCGCGCCGATCAGCTCGGGATTCCGTTAACTCAGATCGGCCGGTTCTCCGGCAGCGGTGCGCGACTGTCGGCACGGATCGCCGGTTCAGAGCAATCGCTGCGGATGGTGCAGGAAAAAAAGCCCAAAGACGCCGAAACCAAACAGTTCGCGTCGGCGATCACCGAACGGCTGGCCGACCTGTCGGCAGCCGTCACCGCCGCCGAGCACATGCCGGCCGCGCGGCGCCGCGCCGCGCACTCGGCGATCTCGTCCCAACTCGACGGCATCGAGGCGGACCTGATGGCCCGACTCGGGTTGACCTGACCGGTGCTCGGCACGCGAAACATTTCACGCACTCTGATCGCGGGTGCTGCGGCCGCCGCACTCTATCTCCCCGCCGGCACCGCGCTGGCCTGGGCGCATGTCCACGCCAGCAGCGACGACGCGGTGCGCGGTGGCGCGGCGATCGTCACCTTTGAGGTGCCCAACGAATCCAGCACTGGCGCCGCCACCACCGCACTGACCGTCACCCTCCCCAACGTGGCATCGGCGCACCCCGAAGCCATGCCCGGGTGGACAACCAAACTGGACCGCGACGCGGCAGCCGGGTCGGTGCGCTCGGTGACCTGGGCGGCCGCACCCAACGGCGGGATCCCGGCCGATCAGTTCGCACTGTTCCGGATCTCGGTGCAGCTGCCTGACGCCGACACCGTCAGCTTCCCGGCCACGCAGACCTACTCCGACGGGTCGATCGTCAAGTGGGATCAGCCCCCGCAGCCCGGCGGCGGCGAGCCGGAATATCCCGCGCCCATGCTGACACTCGCCGCCGGGCCGGGGGTGCCTCATGGCCATCACGCGTCTCCCGGGGCGCCGGCGGCGCAGTCGAAGTCGCCCGCCGACAACACCGCCCGTGTGCTGGGCGGGGTGGCCCTGGTCCTCGGCGCGCTGGGGCTCTGTCTGGCGCTCGTTCGTCGGAGGACTTGACGTCCTCCACCGGCTGAGGCCGGTGGATTCCAACCCCGTCTCGCCTAGGCGGCAGGAGAACTGAGTTGAGGTTCACGGTTCGTAGACTGGCTAGTGCCGAGGTCTCCCCGTGCTGTCACCGCCCGTCCGGCGGCGATGTTGCGTGCGGCGTTCACGTCAGCGTTGCACGGTCCCGCACTGCAGGCGACGCACTGGAAAACCGCTTGGCTCTTGCGGTTTTCCGGCGCGATGTGCCCGCAATGGGAGCATCGTTGCGACGTATACGCTGCCGGGACGAATTCAATCCGCCCCAAGGTCTTGTGCGTCAACCGGGCCACCAGCAGTCCCCACCCTTGGCGGCTGATCTCGCGGTTGAGGCCCCGTTTCTGCGCGACGCGGGTGCCCGGGCATTCAGGAGTGCCGCGTGCCGAGCGGGTCGTCGCGCGCACCTTCAAGTCTTCGACGCGGATGGTGTCGAAGCGGCGCGCCAGATCGGTGCTGGTCTTTTCCACCCAGTCACGGCGGCGATCTGTTTCACGGGCGCGCAGCCGAGCGATGGCCAGCTTGGTTCGTGCGCGCCGATGCGATCCCCGCTGCGCGCGGGCCAGACGCCGCTGCAACCGGCGCAGCCGCTGGGTTTCGCCGGCACGAAGACCAGGCGCGCGCAGCAGCTCCCCGCTGGACAGGGCCGCCGAGACCGCCACGCCGCGATCCACACCCACCACGCTGCCATCACCAGGTCCCGCAATGGGGTCGGGGATCGCGGCAAAAGCGATGTGCCAGCGCCCAGAGCGATCCAGAGTGACTCGATAGGACTTCACGGTGTCGGCGATGGTGCGCGTCCAGCGGAACTTGACCCACCCGACTTTGGGTATCCAGACCTGTCCGTAGCGGCGGTTGAGCCGTTTGAGGTGGCGTGGTTTGACGCCGACTTGCCGGAATCCCTCGTGCTTGCCGGCCTTGCGCCACGTCGGGCGACGGTGAGTGCCGTGGAAAAAGTTGCGCATCGCTTGGGCGAAGTCGCGCAACGCTTGCTGCTGGACGGTCTGCGATCCGGCTTTAAGCCAGTCGTATTCGGCGCGAGCCTCCGTCAATTGGGCACATTGCTCGTTGTAGCCGGGCGCCCGGCGACCTGGCTGCCAGTGCCTCTGCTGTTCGGCGGCAAGATTCCACACAAACCGGGCATGGCGACAGTGTTCAACCAAAACTGCCGCCTGCTCAAGGCTGGGGAGCAACCGAAACCTGCCCACATCAACAACCTAGGCAGGACCACCGACAACATGCCGAGAGGAGGGAAGCGGCGTTTCCGCCCCCGGCAAAAGCAGGGGGTTTGCACGCCACGAGCGTGATGAAACGCCGGATACATATCACGTTGGTGGGACTGCTGCTGGCCGCCCTGGCGCTGACTGCGACCGGGACTGCCCCGCTCGCGGTCGCGCACGCCACGAGGGTGTCGTGTCAGCCCGCCGACAATGCGGTGCTGACGACCGGCCCCGACCAGGTGAGCGCCACCTTCAACGAGCAGTTACAAACCTCGTTCGCGGCCATGGCGGTCGTCGGGCCCGATGGCAATCTGTGGTCTACCGGCCAGCCGACGGTGCAGGGCGCTGTCGTCAGCGTCAAGGTGCGACCGCTCGGACCGACCGGCAGCTACACGGTGAACTACCGGGTGACGTCTGCCGACGGCCACGTTGTCTCGGGATCCTGGTCGTTTCGGCTGACGGTGGCCGGCACCGGCTCACCCGGACCCGCGCCTGCTGCCACCGGTGCGGGCGGCGATATCCCCACTTGGCCGTTTGTGGTGGTGGCCCTGGTGCTGGTCGTTGGTGCCGCGGTGTGGGCGATGCGCCGCAGGGCGTGACCGCCCCCCGGTGACCGAGACGCTCCATGGCGTCCTGGCATGATGGGTTTCAACCGACTTTGGTACCCCACAAAGCTGTGAGGACAAAAGCTGTAAAGGAGCGGCCGCATGGCAGACTCGCAGGACCAACCCGACGGCGAACCCGACGGCGCTTCGCCGCCGCCGGCCAAGGAGCCACCCGCCAAGGCCGTCAAGAAGACCGCAAAAGCACCCGCCAAAAAAGCACCCGCGAAAAAGGCACCGGCCAAAAAGGCGCCCGCGAAAAAAGCACCCGCCAAGAAAGCACCCGCCAAGAGCCCCGAACCCGCGCCACCCAAGCCGACCGACCAGCCGCTCGGCCTTGCGCAGCGGATCGAAACCAACGGCCAACTTGATGCCGCCAAAGACGCAGCGGCACACGCGAAGTCAACCGTGGAGAGCGCCAACGACCCCGTCTCCAGCGACGCGTATCCACCCGCAGCGCGCACCTCGCCGGTACCGCTGGCGGTTGCGGTGGCGCTCAGCCTGTTGGCCATCCTGCTGATTCGCCAACTGCGCCGCCGCTGAAGCGGCTGAAGTGACCGTGCCCTTTCGGCCAACCGCCGACCTCGTCGATGACATCGGTTCCGACGTGCGCAGCTGCGACATCCAGTTCCGCCAATTCGGCGGGCGCCCGGAATTCGCCGGACCGATCAGTACCGTGCGTTGCTTTCAGGACAACGCGCTGCTGAAATCCGTACTCTCGCAGCCCAGTGCGGGCGGCGTGCTGGTGATCGATGGCGCCGGCTCCCTACACACCGCGCTGATTGGTGACGTCATCGCCGAACTGGCTCGCTCCAACGGCTGGGCCGGCTTGGTGGTCCACGGCGCGGTGCGTGACGCCACGGCCCTTCGCGGCATCGACATCGGCATCAAGGCGCTGGGCACCAACCCCCGCAAGAGCACCAAGACCGGGGCCGGGGAGCGCGACGTCGAGATCAGCCTGGGCGGCGTGACATTTGCGCCGGGTGACATCGCCTACAGCGACGACGACGGCATAGTCGTCGTCTAAACCGCTACTAAACCATACTGGGGCAGGCTTTTTGGCGAACCGAAGACCCTCGTCGGCGATCTTGCCGCGCCGGATCAGCCGGATGTCGCGCAGATAGTTCTGGTTCAGCCGCCAGGGCGTGCGGTCGCCCTGCTTCGGCAACTCGTCGATTGCGCGCAGCACGTAGCCGGGGGTGAATTCCATGAACGGCCGCTCGTCGACGTCCGAACCCGGGTGCTCGACCACCACGGTGTCAAAGCCGCTGTCGTCCATGTAATTCAGCAACCGGCAGGCGAATTCCGACACCAGGTCCGCCTTCAATGTCCACGACGCGTTGGTGTACCCCACCGTATAGACCATGTTGGGCAGGCCGGACAGCATCATGCCCTTGTAGGCCATGGTGTTATTCAGGTTTACGGGCTGGCCGTCGGCGGTCACGGTCGCCCCACCGAACAACTGCAGATTCAACCCCGTTGCGGTGATGATGATGTCGGCCGGCAGCTCGTCTCCCGAGTTGAGCCGGATGCCGGTCGGGGTGAACCGATCGACGGTGTCGGTAACGACTTCGGCCTGCCCCTTGCGGATGGCACGGAACAAGTCGCCGCCGGGTACCAGGCATAGCCGCTGGTCCCACGGGTTGTAGTGCGGTCCAAAGTGCTTCTCCACCTCATAGCCCTCGGGCAGCTGACGCTCGACATAGCCCAGCAGGACCTTTCGCATCCGGTGCGGGAACTTCTTGCATGCCCCGTACAGCACCGACTGGCGCACGACGTTCTTCCAGCGAACCGCGAAGTAGGCCGCGTTATCGGGCAGCCAGCGGTTGAGCCGCTCGGCCATCTTGTCCCGCTTTGGCTGAGAAACGATGTAGGTCGGCGAGCGCTGCAGCATCGTGACGTGCTTGGCGCCCGAACTCGCAAGTGCCGGAATCAAAGTGACCGCAGTGGCGCCACTGCCGATCACGACGATGTTCTTGTCGGCGTAGTCGAGGTCCTCAGGCCAGTGCTGTGGATGGATGATCGGGCCGGTGAAGTCCTCCGAGCCGGCGAATGTCGGCGCGAAACCCTGCTCGTAGTTGTAGTAGCCGCTGCACAGGAACAGGAACGAGCAGGTGATTGTGCTCGGGGTGCCGTCGATTTCGATCTGCAGGGTCCAGCGGTTGTCCGCGTTCGACCAGTCGGCGCCCAGCAGCTTGTGGTTGAGCCGGATGTGCCCGTCGATGCCGTGCATGGCCGCGGTGCTCTTGACGTATTCGAGGATCGGCCCGCCGTCGGCGATGGCCTGGCGCTCGGTCCAGGGACGGAAGCGGAAACCCAGCGTGTACATGTCGGAATCGGAACGAATGCCCGGATAGCGGAACAGGTCCCAGGTGCCGCCCATCGCGGAGCGCTTCTCCAGGATGGCGTAGCTCTTGGTCGGGCAACGATCCTGCAAATGCCAGGCCGCGCTTACGCCGGAGATGCCGGCGCCCACGATGACGACGTCAAGGTGTTCAGTCATGGCGCCACGTTATCAACACTGTGTTGAGTACGTCAACGCTCTGTCGAAATTCTCAACAGCGTGTAAAGTAGCGCCCGTGACTGCCAGTTCGACGCGCGCCCCGCGGGGCCGGCGCTCCACCCGCCCGTCGGGCGATGACCGCGAGCAGGCGATCCTTGCCACCGCCGAGCGGCTACTGGAAGAGCGCCCGTTCGCCGAGATTTCCGTCGATGACCTGGCCAAAGGCGCGGGCATCTCACGTCCGACTTTTTACTTCTATTTCCCGTCCAAGGAGGCGGTGCTGCTCACGCTGATCGAGCCGGTGATAACCCGCGCCGACGCGGAGTTCGACGGCGCGGTGCAACGGCTGCCCGCGGATCCGCGCCGGGTGTGGCGTAATGGCATCGAGGCGTTCTTCACCGGGTTCAGCTCGCACCGTGCCGTGGCCCGGGCGGCGATGCAGGCGCTGGCCACCAGCGTGGAGTTCCGGGCGATGTGGTCGAGCTTCATGCAGAAGTGGATCGACAAGACCGCGGCCATGATCAGCGCCGAACGGGCGCGCGGTGCAGCACCCGAGACCATCCCCGCGGCGGACCTCGCGACAGCACTGAACAAGATGAACGAACGCACCATGATGACCACCCTGTCGGCCGAACAGCCAGCGGTCAGCGAGGAACACGTCGTCGACACCCTCACCCACGTCTGGGTCAGCAGCATCTACGGCGAGGCACGTTAGTCCAAGCATGCGCATCATCACCGTCGAGGAACACTTCGAGCACCCAGAGGTCAGCGCGCGCGTGCTACAGCTGGGCGGCCCACCTCAGATGCATGCCATCGGGCACGCCAACGTCGAAGCGCTGTTACGCATCTGACAGTTGTCGGACCCGTATGCGAACATATGTGCGGCTCCTCAGGTTCTCGTGGGTAGCTGTGGGTGGATTCCGCCGAGGGTCAGGTAGATCATTGAGGTCAGTGTTTGGGCGGAGTGGTGGCCGTAGCCGCGCGCGTTTATTAGCCGGATTTTGGCGTTGATGCCTTCGATGAGGGCGTTGGATAGGCCGAGTTCGACGGCGGCGATGATGGCCTCGAAGTAGACCTGTAGGCGTTTGCCTAGGGCGACTAAGGCGGGGATGCGGCTGCGTTTGGCGGCAGTGATCCAGCGGCGCAGGTGTTCACGGGCGCCGCCGGGTGGATAGTCGCTGCGGTAGAGGTCGCGGAGTTGTTCTTTGAGTGTCCAGGCTCGCCCTATGCGGCGGTTGGTGCGCGCGATCTGGTTGACCAGGTCGCGTTTGTCGTCGGTGAGTTTGTTCTCCCCGGTGCGTATCGCCCAGCGGCCGGCCCTCCATTGTGCTGGGGTCATCAAGGCGCGGCCGGGCCCGGTGGCGGATTCGGCATAGACGCGGTCCAGGGCGCGGTTGACCCACTGCATGATGTGGAACGGGTCAAAGCAGATGGTGGCATGGCGCAGGTGGGTGCGGGTGGCGCTGGCGTAGGCCTTGCCGACGTCCATGCTGACGGCTTCGATGGTGGCCAGCGTTGAATCTGGTTGTTGTGTATAGAATTTGGCCAGTGATTCTTCGCTGCGTCCGGGCTGGATATCGATGACTGTGCCGGTGTCGTGGTCGCCGACGATGGTCAAGTACTTGTGCGGGTGTCGGTAGCAGATCTCGTCGACTCCGATGCGGTACACAGTGCTTAGTCGGCGGGTATCGAGCAGCTCGGCCACCCCGCGGTTGATGATCGCGGTGATGGCTTCCCAGGAGCAACGCATCAGGGTGGCTACCGTGGTGCGGTCGCTGCGTTGGGCCAGCCAGAGCACCATGTCCTCGAAATCGCGGGTGTGCCGCGCTCTGGGGCGTGCCCAGGGCACTTCTTCGGTGCGGACCCCGCAATCCGGGCAATTCAGCCGGCGGATCTCATAGACCAGCCACAGCCGGCATCGGCCCAGATCCAGGTGCCGCCAGCGGCGCCGGCGGCGGTCATAGACGGCGCGGACCTGTTTGCCGCACGGACAGCGCAGCAGCCGCGCTCGAGGCCGCAGGAAGACTTCGACGTCGCGCTCCTTGATGGCGACATCGATCACCGATGCCCCGGGAATCTGAAGTAGGCGGTTAAATGCAGTAGAGACGCGCACGCGAATTTTCCTTGCGGTTGAGGTTGGTGTGGTAACCCCGAAACCTAGAGGAAGACCGCGTGCGCGTCCCTCAATTCGCCAGCAAAACGCCGATCCTCAAGCCACACCCCAAAAACCGGCCCTGAACAGCGCAAAAGCGCCCACGAGAACCCGTGGAGCGGCACATATGTTCGTGCGGTGCGACGCGTCCATCCTGCACGCAGACCTGGATTCGTTCTATGCGTCCGTCGAGCAGCGTGACGACCCCGCGTTGCGCGGCCGCCCGGTGATCGTGGGCGGCGGGGTCGTGCTGGCGGCCAGCTACGAGGCCAAGGCCTACGGCGTGCGCACCGCGATGGGCGGGGCACAAGCACAGCGCCTGTGCCCGCACGCCGTGGTGGTACCGCCGCGAATGAGCGCGTATTCGCGCGCCAGCGATGCCGTGTTCGAGGTGTTCCGCGATTGCACCCCGATCGTTGAGCCGCTCTCGGTGGACGAGGCGTTCCTCGATGTCGGCGGATTGCGACGGGTGTCCGGAACCCCGATGCAGATCGGGGCGCGGCTGCGCGCGGACGTGCGCACTCGAGTCGGCCTGCCCATCACGGTCGGGATCGCCCGAACGAAGTTCCTCGCGAAGGTCGCCAGCCAGGAAGCCAAGCCCGACGGGTTACTGCTGGTGCCGCCGGATGAGGAGCTGACGTTCCTGCACCCACTGCCCGTGCGCCGGTTGTGGGGCGTCGGTGTCGTGACCGCCGACAAGTTGCGCAATTACGGCATCACCACCGTCGCCGAGGTCGCCGAACTCAGCGAATCCACGCTGGCCTCACTGTTGGGTGCCGCGATGGGCCGCCAGTTGTACGCGCTGTCCCGCAATCTCGACCGTCGCCGGGTGACCACCGGCGTTCCTCGCCGCTCGGTCGGCGCCCAACGAGCGCTGGGCCGGGCCGGCAGCGCGATGTCGCCCGCCGAAATCGACGCGGTGGTGGTCAACCTCATCGACAGGATCACCGGCCGCATGCGCGCCGCGGACCGCACCGGCCGAACGGTGTTGCTGCGCTTGCGCTTTGAGGACTTCAGCCGGGCAACCCGGTCGCACACCTTGCCGTGGGCGACGTCGTCGACCCAACCCATCCTCGCCGCTGCCCGGGAACTGGTGGCATCGGCGACGCCGCTGATCGCGCAGCGCGGATTGACGTTAGTCGGGTTCGCGGTGTCGGGTATCGACCGCACCGGTAGCGAGCAACTGATGCTGCCGTTCACCGGGGAGCCGCGCGCGGTAGACGCGGCTGTCGACGCGGTGCGGCGTCGCTACGGCAAGTCCGCGCTCACCCGCGCGGTGTTGGTCGGCCGTGACCCGGGTATCGAAGTGCCGCACCTACCGGACTGACGGGATTGGCGGAACCCTCCGGCCACATCGCGTCCGCAGCTCTGACGCCCCGCCGCGCGAATCGTTGCCTCGAATGCGCTGCCGCGCCACCTGGCGTGTTTCGTGACAGGCCTCGCGGGCGAGCGTGCTACCAGCACCCACTACCGACCCTTGCCAGGGCCACCACTCTCCTTCTATGCGTCCATTTAGTGCACACGCTTCAGACGAGTACGGCTCCGCCGTCGACGGTGATGGATGTTCCCGTGGCCATTGGCTGCAGCATCGCGTACACGTAGGCGAGCGCGATGTCGTCGGGTTCGCCCACCCGCCCGACCCCAAGTGCCATATCGCCGCTGCGATCCGGCCAGCAGGTAACGCGCTACGCCGTGCGTCCTGGCGGGGTTTGGGCCGGATTCCGCCGATGTGCGAGGTAGGAGCAGGTCTGATGTGAGATTCTGCGGGATGCCGAACGCGCACTTAACGCCGCCCACGTCGCCGAACGCAACCACCCGCCGCCTTTCTATGAATACCGTATGAGCGGCGAAAAGCCCCGATTGGACCTGACAGGTTCGCGCGACACTCTTTGCCATCCCGGGGGTCGATGACGCGGGTAGGAGGACAGACATGTCGTTTGTGATCGCAGCGCCGGAAACGCTGGCGGCAGCGGCGGTAGATGTGGCGGGCATCGGCTCGTCGCTCAGCGAGGCCAACGCGGTGGCCGCGGCCTCGGACCACCAGAGTGATCACCGCGGCCGAGGATGAGGTGTCGACGGCCATTGCGGCGGTGTTCTCCGCCCATGGCCCGGCTTCCAGGCCATCATCGCTCAGGCGGCCGCCTTTCACGCCCAGTTCGTGCACGCGTTGACGTCGAGTGCGGGGTCCTATGCCAGCGCGGAAGCCGCCAACTTTGCGGCGTTAGAAAACACGCTCGTCACCGCTATCTTCGGGTCACCGGCCATCTCGCCGGTCCCGGCCACGCAGCATCCGACGTTCACCGGCAAACAGTCGCTGCCGACCAGAATTGAAACCGCTGCGTTACGGCAGGTGAGGAATTTCCTGACCGTGTCCGGCTTATATGCCCAAATGGGAAACCCCAGTTCGCCAATTGACCGACTGTTTGCCAGCGGCCACCTAGCGCCGATCTTCAGCGACTCCCCGCCGAAGTTATTGACGTCGCTGCTGGGGGAAACGGTCCAGCGCACCACCGATGACGGGATGACGGTTGTGCAGATCACCCCCGCCCATCCCGACGGCAACTACGTGGTCGCCTTGCACGGTGGCGCGTTTATCTGGCCGCCCTTGCTCTTCCACTGGCTCGACTATTCGGTGATGGCCTACCAGACCGGCGCGACCTTTGAAGTGCCGATCTACCCATTGCTGCAGCAAGGAGGTACCGCTGGCACGGTGGTACCCGCAATCGCCGGCCTCCTCTCCACAGAAATTGCTGCGCACGGGGCGCCCCAGCTCTCTGCTCGGGTAGGCGTGCGGCACCATTGCTCTGGCGGCTGTCGAATACTTGGTGGCCAACAATGAAGCCGTACCGGCGTCGATGGTTCTGCTGTCTCCAGCGGTAGACCTAAGTCTCACTAATCCGAACATTCCGCTCGAGCTCAACCACGATCCCTTCTTCCCCCCACTCGGGAATGGGGTGTACAACTTCGCCAAGGTGTGGGCAGGCAATCTCCCGGTGACCGACCCCTTGGTAAGTCCGCTGTACGGGTCACTTAGCGGACTCCCGCCGACCTATGTCTACGCCGGCTCCCTGGATCCAGTCGCACCCGACGCGCTGGTTCTCGCGCAAGAAGCCGTGTCCCAATCAGCGCCGATCAGCTTCGTCCTGGCCAATGGCGGATTCCACGACTGGATAATCCTCAATCCGGGCGTCGTCCGCTACTTCCCGCAGATCGAGCACGAACTCGGTGCCTAAAGACGCGCTGCTGGAAGAGTGCTCAGCGGCAGCAGAGAGCTGAGCAGCGTGACTGCTCAGACGTTTAACTCGATCGTGCCGCCCCGGGCAGGCAGTGCCATGACCGGCTGTGACGGCTAATCGCTCGCCCGCAAAGGCGAGACGATGACCACCGCTGGGATGCCGACAGACCCCTAGGAAAATCAACCAGGCCTGAACAGAACTCGAACACCCTAGTTGAGTTGCGCAAGTCGCGTGTCCAACGCGGGAGCGGCGCAGCATGTTCTCAATCGCCTTCGCCTTCAGCAGTCTGTTCGGCCAAGACGCCGCACGGGGCATCTCAGGCGAGCCCCTACCTGCGTGCTACCAGCACCTGCTACCTGGGTTGGCGATGCTGGGCGTGGTCGCGGCGGTGCTGGCCGTGCTGGTGGGCGTGCGCCGGATGATGCGGTAAGCGCCGAACAGAAACGACCCGGCTGGAAGAGAACAGCCGGGTCGTTTTTTCTTTTTTGGTTGTGGCTTTCACAACGCAGAGCGAGCAAGTTCCCTTCCGCCGCTGTGGATAACTGTGGCTAACGCCACACTGTGGCTGTGGGCCTGTACCCCGCCACGCGGTAGCTCCGATGGCCACCACTCTCCTTCCATGCGTCTAGTTGGGGTACACCCTTACTGGACATTCGGTCAGGTGCCCACCGAAGTGTCAATCGAGAATCGAGTTGTCCATCGTTTGACGAGCGCCGTCGCTGCTGGCCGGTGTAACGACCAGTCGTTCGTTCGCAGCCAGCCTCAGGAGGCGGCCCACTCCAGCAGCCGCCCGGCCGCCCAGGTATTGACGATGCGGTCGACGGGCACACCCGCGTCCAGCGCCCGCTGAGCGCCGTAGCCGAGGAAGTCCAGCTGGCCGGGCGCGTGCGCGTCGGTGTCGATGCTGAACACGCAGCCGATCTCCAACGCCAGGTTCAGCAGCCGGGTCGGCGGATCACGGCGTTCCGGACGCGAATTGATCTCCACCGCGGTGCCATGGTCGCGGCAGGCGGTGAACACCTCCTCGGCGTCGAACTTCGATTCGGGCCGGATACCACGGTTGCCCGCGACCAGCCGGCCGGTGCAGTGGCCCAGCACGTCGGCATGGTCGTTGGATACCGCGCGCACCATCCGCCGGGTCATCGCGGCCGAATCCATCGACAGCTTGGAGTGCACGCTGGCCACCACGATGTCGAGGCGGTCGAGCAACTCGGGCTCCTGGTCCAGGCCGCCGTCGTCGAGGATGTCCACCTCGATCCCGGTGAGAATGCGCATCGGCGCGAACTTGTCGCGCAACTCATCGATCACGTCGAGCTGCTTGCGCAACCGTTCCGGCGAGAGCCCATTGGCGATGGTCAGGCGCGGCGAGTGATCGGTCAGCGCGCAGTACTCATGGCCGAGCGTGGCCGCGGTGGCCATCATCTCCTCGATCGGCGCCGATCCGTCCGACCAGTTCGAGTGCAGGTGCAGGTCACCGCGCAGCGCGGCCCGTACCTCTCCCCCACCGAGATCCCCAGCGGCAGCGCGCAATTCGGCCAGCTGGTCGGGTTCACGCCCCGCCCAGGCCTGCGCGATGACCTTCGCGGTCTTGGGCCCGATACCCGGAATCGACTGCCAACTGTTGGCCTGGCCGTGTCGCTCGCGCGCCGTGTCGTCGAGATCCTCGAGGATGTCGGCGGCGTTGCGATATGCCATCACACGCCGCGGATCTTGGCGGTCGCGATCCTTGTAGTAAGCGATCTGGCGCAGCGCGGCTACCGGGTCCATAGTTGCCCAACGATGAAGCCGGCGAAGATCACTGCGAAACCACCTATTTCGCCCACGATCAGCAACGTCATCATCAGTCCGGTCCCCCTTGGCGGATGCTCGAATTGGTTTTCGGTATCGCGCCGCGCTCCGTGCAGGATGTAGGTCCCGATCGCGGCGACGAAAAAGAACACGGCGACCATCGCCGCGGTCAAATTCACCCATGCCGGCCACGCGCTGAGTTCGACGAAGACCGCGATCAACGCGGTCGCGAACGAATAGAGCAACGCCGCCCGGTGCGCGATGTCGACGTAGGGGTGAGCTCGGTGATCTTCGGTCACCACGATCTGCCGGTACTTCCACACGCCGAGGCCAAGCGCCAGCAGAAAGATCAGTCCGGCCGCCAGCAGAGTGATCTTGGTATCGATTCCGAGGACGCTGCTCATCGTTCACTCGAGTTTAATTGCGCCTCAGGCGAGGCGACTACCGTCGGTTCCATGCGATTCGCGTTCAAAACCTCACCGCAAGACACCACCTGGGCCGACATGCTGGCCGTCTGGCAGGCCGCCGACGACATCGACATCTACGAGTCCGGATGGACCTTCGACCACTTCTACCCGATCTTCGGCAACAGCAGCGGGCCCTGCCTGGAGGGTTGGACGACGCTGACCGCACTGGCGCAGGCCACCAGGAGACTGCGCCTGGGCACCCTGGTCACCGGCATCCACTATCGGCACCCGGCGGTACTCGCCAACATGGCGGCCGCGCTCGACATCATCTCCAACGGACGCCTCGAACTCGGAATCGGCGCCGGCTGGAACGAAGAGGAGTCGGGCGCCTACGGCATCGAGCTGGGCACCATCAGGGAGCGCTTCGACCGGTTCGAGGAAGCCTGCGAGGTGCTCACCAGCCTGCTGAGCCAGCAGACCACCGACTTCGACGGCAAGTTCTACCAGCTCAAGGGCGCCCGCAATGAGCCCAAAGGCCCGCAGCGCCCGCACCCGCCGATCTGCATCGGCGGCAGCGGAGAGAAACGCACATTGCCGATCACCGCGCGCTACGCCCAGCACTGGAACTTCGCCGGCGGTCCACCCGAGTTGTTCGCGCAGAAGCGCGACGTGCTGGCCGCGCGTTGCTCGGACATCGGACGCGACCCTAAGGAGATCACGATGTCGGCCCACCTTCGCCTGGCGCCGGACCGCAACTACGGACAGGTCATCGAGGATGCGGCCGCGCTGGCGGCCGAGGGTCTGGACCTCGGCATCGTCTACATCGCTCCGCCGCACGATCCGGGCGTGCTGGAACCGTTGGCGGAGGCGATCCGCGAATCTGGTCTTATTAGCTAGATAACTGCTCGCTCAATCTGAGCAAACGTCTTGTGCGCGGGGCCAGCTACGCCGGCGGGGTCGCTAGACCCCCAACAGCACCAGCTCTTGAGCGGTTATCAGGCGCTCCTGTTTGGCGGGGAATTCGTGGCTCTTCAATGGGTGGCGAAACCATGACCAGGCGATTCGCCCCATTCGTGATCGGGGTCCTGGGTGTGTACGCACAGTGATCACCCCTGCGGTAGGTCAGTTTCCTGGGACTCGCCCTGTGATGAAGCCCACATCGGCCTATTACACAACAACTGTCTGGCAAACCGTAGCAGAAACGCCGAAAGTATATTTATGTTTCTGGAGTTACTGGTGTGACTTACACAAGCGGTGCAGCCGTCGGCTTGATCGGCGCCGGCAACGCAGTTGAGCCCATCAGATAGCGGTCCACGCCGGCCGCCGCTGCCCGCCCCTCGGCGATCGCCCAGACGATCAATGACTGACCTCGGCCCATATCGCCAGCAACGAAAACGCCGGGCACCGAGGTGTCGAAGTCGGCGCCGCGAGCAACGTTTCCGCGGTCGGTGAGCTTCACCTCGAGGTCGGCGAGCAGGCCCGGCTTCTCCGGGCCGACGAATCCCATCGCCAGCAACACCAGATCGGCGTCGAGTTCGAACTCGGAGCCCTCGACCTTGACGAACTTGCCGCCCTCCATGGTCACTTCGTGCACCTTGAGCGCGCTCACGCGGCCGTCCTTACCGACGAACTCCTCGGTGTTGACGGAGAAGACCCGCTCGCCGCCCTCTTCGTGGGCCGCCGATATGCGGTACATCAGCGGGTAGGTCGGCCACGGTGTGGATTCGGCGCGGGCGTCCGGCGGGCGCGGCATGATTTCGAACTGGTGGATGTTGGCCGCACCCTGCCGATGCACGGTGCCAAGGCAGTCGGCCCCGGTGTCGCCGCCGCCGATGATGATGACCTTCTTGCCCTTGGCGGTGATCGGCGGTTCCCCGTCGTCGCCGAGAACGTCGTCCCCTTCCTGCACCCGGTTACTCCACGGCAGGTACTCCATCGCCTGATGGATGCCGTCCAGGTCCCGGCCGGGAATTGGCAGATCCCGCGCGGCGGTCGCGCCGCCGGCCAGCACCACCGCATCGAAATCGGCGCGCAACTGTTCGGCGGTGATGTCGACTCCGACGTTGACGCCGGCCCGGAACTCGGTACCCTCGGCGCGCATCTGGTCCAGCCGCCGGTCGAGGACGCGCTTTTCCATCTTGAATTCCGGGATGCCGTAGCGCAGCAGCCCACCGATGCGGTCGTCGCGCTCGAAGACGGTTACGCGGTGGCCGGCGCGGGTGAGTTGTTGGGCGGCGGCCAGACCCGCCGGACCGGAACCCACCACGGCCACAGTCTTTCCGGTCTGCTTGTCAGGAGGCAGCGGCACCACAAAGCCTTCATCGAAGGCGTTGTCGATGATCTCCAGCTCGATCTGCTTGATCGTCACCGGATCCTGATTGATCCCGAGCACACACGCCGGCTCGCACGGTGCCGGACACAGCCGGCCGGTGAAGTCGGGGAAGTTGTTGGTCGCGTGCAGCCGTTCGATCGCGTCGCGCCAACTGCCCCTGCGCACCAGATCGTTCCATTCCGGAATCAGGTTGCCCAGCGGACAGCCGTTGTGGCAGAACGGGATACCGCAGTCCATGCAGCGGGTCGCCTGCTCGCGCAAGGTCTCGTTGTCGAATTCCTCGTACACCTCGTGCCAGTCGCGCAGCCGCAACGGGACAGGTCGGCGCTTCGGCAATTCCCGATGTGTGTATTTCAGGAAGCCGCTCGGATCAGCCATGTGCAGCCGCCATGATCGCCTTGTCGATATCCGTGCCATCGCGCTCGGCCTCGGCGATCGCCTGCAGCACCTTCTTGTAGTCCCGCGGCATCACCTTGACGAAGTGCCGTTGCTGGCCGTGCCAGTCGGCCAGGATTCGTTGCCCGACAGCGGAATCTGTCGCATCAAGGTGCGCCTGGATAATGCCGTGCAGGTACTCCGCGTCATCCTCGTCGAGGGTCTCGACGTCCACCATCTCGATGTTGAGGTTTTCGGGTAGTTCGCCGTCGGGGTCGTAGACATAGGCAACACCGCCGGACATGCCGGCGGCGAAGTTGCGGCCCGTCCGGCCCAGGATGACGACCCGGCCACCGGTCATGTACTCGCAGCCGTGATCGCCGACGCCCTCGACCACGGCGTGTGCCCCAGAGTTACGCACAGCGAATCTTTCCCCAACCACACCGCGCAGGAACACTTCCCCGCTGGTAGCGCCGAACAGAATCACGTTGCCACCGATGATGTTGTCCTCGGCGACATAACCCTGTGGCGCACTGTCCGACGGCCGCACCACAATTCGGCCACCGGATAGACCCTTGCCGACGTAGTCGTTGGCATCGCCGTACACACGCAACGTAATTCCCTTGGGCACAAAGGCACCGAAGCTGTTGCCCGCGGACCCTTCGAACGTGATGTCGATGGTTCCGTCCGGCAATCCCTGGCCACCATAGGCTTTCGTCACCTCGTGGCCCAGCATGGTGCCCACGGTGCGGTTGACGTTGCTGATGGAGGTGGAGAAGCGGACCGGCTTCCCGGAATCCAGCGCCTCCCTGCTCATCACGATCAACTGCTGGTCGAGCGCCTTGTCTAGACCGTGGTCCTGGCGCGAGCTGCAGTACAGGTCCTGGTTCATGAACGCCGACTCCGGCTCGTGCAGCACCGGTGCCAGATCCAGCCGGTGCGCCTTCCAATGTGCGCGAGCCAGCGTGGTGTCCAGCGCTCCCACCTGCCCGACCATTTCGTTAAACGTCCGGAAGCCCAGCTCCGCCATGTATTCTCGGACTTCCTCGGCGATGAAAAGGAAGAAGTTCTCCACGAATTCTGGCTTGCCCGTGAACCGCTCCCGTAGCACCGGGTTTTGGGTGGCCACACCGACCGGGCAGGTGTCAAGGTGGCACACCCGCATCATGATGCAGCCGGCCACCACCAGCGGAGCGGTGGCGAAGCCGAATTCCTCGGCGCCGAGCAGCGCGCCGATGATCACGTCGCGACCCGTCTTGAGCTGGCCATCCACCTGAACCACGATCCGGTCGCGTAACCCGTTGAGCAGCAACGTCTGCTGCGTCTCGGCCAGCCCCAGCTCCCACGGAGCACCCGCGTGCTTCTGCGATGTCAGCGGAGTCGCGCCGGTGCCGCCGTCGTGTCCAGAGATCAGCACCACGTCCGCGTGCGCTTTAGAGACTCCAGCCGCAACCGTCCCTACGCCGTTTTCGGAGACCAGTTTGACGTGTACTCGCGCCGATGGATTGGCGTTCTTCAGGTCGTGGATCAGCTGCGCGAGATCCTCGATGGAATAGATGTCGTGGTGCGGTGGCGGCGAGATCAGGCCGACACCGGGTGTGGAGTGCCGCACCTCTGCCACCCACGGGTACACCTTGTGCCCCGGAAGCTGGCCGCCCTCACCGGGTTTCGCGCCCTGGGCCATCTTGATCTGGATATCGGTGCAGTTGGTCAGGTAATGGGAGGTGACGCCGAACCGCGCGGAGGCGACCTGCTTGATCGCGCTGCGGCGCCAATCGCCGTTGGGGTCGTGGTCAAATCGCTTGACGTCCTCGCCGCCCTCGCCGCTGTTGGACCGGCCGCCCAGCCGGTTCATCGCGATGGCGAGCGTCTCATGCGCCTCGGCGGAGATCGAGCCGTAGCTCATCGCGCCGGTCGAGAACCGTTTCATGATCTCGCTGGCGGGTTCGACCTCGTCCACTGGTACCGGAGGCCGCACGTCGCTGCGGAACTTCAGCAGCCCGCGCAGCGATGCCATTCGTTCGCTCTGGTCGTCGACCAGACGGGTGTACTCCTTGAAAATCTTGTACTGGCCGGTGCGGGTGGCGTGCTGCAGCCGGAACACCGTCTCCGGGTTGAACAGGTGGTACTCACCCTCACGGCGCCACTGGTACTCCCCGCCCACCTCGAGCTCGCGGTGCGCGCGTTCGTCGGGCCGGTCCAGATACGCCAGCTGATGCCGGGCGGAGACGTCGGCGGCGATGTCGTCGAGGGTGATCCCGCCGGTCGGGCAGGCCAGCCCGGTGAAGTATTCGGCCAGCACGTCCTCGGAGATCCCGACCGCCTGGAACAGCTGCGCACCGGTGTACGAGGCCAGCGTCGAAATGCCCATCTTGGACATCACTTTCAGCACGCCCTTGCCGGCCGCCTTGACGTAGTTGTTCAACGCCTTCTCGCGGTCGATCCCGTCGATAACACCGCGGTCGAGCATGTCCTCGATCGATTCGAAGGCCAGGTACGGGTTGACCGCTGCGGCGCCGCAGCCGATCAGCGCCGCCATGTGGTGCACCTCGCGGGCATCCCCGGTTTCGACCACCAGACCCGCGTGGGTTCGGGTCCGATCCCGCACCAGATGGTGGTGCACCCCGCCGACGGCGAGCAGTGCCGGTATTGGAGCCATCTGTCCGTTGGATTCACGGTCGGAGAGAATGAGGACCCGGGCGCCGTCGGCGATCGCTGCCGACGCCTGCGCCCGGACCTCATCCAGCGCGGCCGCCAGTCCGGCGCCGCCCTCGGCAACCGGGTACAGACAGCGAATCACCTTGGAGCGCATGCCGTGTGAGCGCCCGTTGACCTTGTCGTCGGGGTTGAGGTTGATCAACTTGGCCAGCTCATGGTTACGTAGAATCGGCTGTTGCAGCGAGATCTGGTGGCACGACTTCTCGGTCGGGCTGAGAAGGTCGCACTCGCCACCGGTGGTGCCCTGCAGGCTGGTCACCACCTCTTCGCGGATGGCGTCCAGCGGCGGGTTGGTCACCTGAGCGAACAGCTGGTGGAAGTAGTCGTAGAGCATCCGGGGACGCTGCGACAGCACCGCAACCGGGGTATCGGTACCCATCGACCCAATCGGCTCCGCGCCGGTGCGGACCATCGGGGCCACCAGCAGATTGAGCTCTTCGTAGGTGTAGCCAAAGGTCAACTGCCTCATGACGAGTCGATCATGCGGCATCCGCACGTACTTGCCTTGCGGCAACGACTCGAGTGGAACGAGTCCCTTGTCGAGCCACTCTTGATAGGGGTGCTCGGCGGCCAGCTCAGCTTTGATCTCCTCGTCGGCGACGATGCGGCCCTGGGTGGTGTCCACCAGGAACATCCGGCCCGGTTGCAACCGCATCCGGCGCACCACGGTCGACGGGTCGAGGTCCAAGACTCCGGCCTCGGACGCCATCACCACCAAGCCGTCCTTGGTGACCCAAATCCGGGACGGGCGAAGGCCATTGCGGTCGAGCACCGCGCCCACGATGGTGCCGTCGGTGAACGTCATCGACGCCGGGCCGTCCCATGGCTCCATCAAAGAGGCGTGGTACTCGTAGAAGGCCCGCCGCGCCGGGTCCATACTCTCGTTGCGTTCCCACGCCTCGGGAATCATCATCAGCACCGCGTGCGGCAGGCTGCGCCCGCCCAGGTGCAGTAATTCGAGTGCCTCGTCGAAGCGGGCGGTGTCGGAGGCGCCCGGCGTGCAGATCGGGAACAACTTCTCCACATCGTCTTCCGAGCCGAAGATGTCGGTCTTGATCAACGCCTCGCGGGCCCGCATCCAGTTCTCGTTGCCGGTGACGGTGTTGATCTCACCGTTGTGGGCGATGCGCCGGAACGGATGCGCCAGCGGCCACGACGGGAAGGTGTTCGTGGAAAAGCGGGAGTGCACGATGCCCAGCGCGCTGGTCAGCCGATCGTCTTGCAGGTCAAGGTAAAACGCCTTGAGCTGCGGGGTGGTCAGCATGCCCTTGTAGACCAGTGTCTGGCCGGAAAGGCTTGGGAAGTAAACGGTTTCGCGACCCGGCCCGTCCTGGCCGGGGCCTTTGGTGCCCAGTTCGTGCTCGGCGCGCTTGCGAACCACGTAGCAGCGGCGCTCCAGAGCCATGTCCGAAGCCCCCGCCAAAAACACCTGCCGGAAGGTAGGCATCGCGTCGCGGGACAACGCGCCCAACGACGAGTCATCGATGGGTACCTTCCGCCAGCCCAGGACCTGCAGTCCCTCGGCTTCGGCGATCTTCTCCACCGCGGCGCAGGCGGCCGCGGCGTCCTTGGACGACTGCGGCAAGAACGCGATGCCGGTGGCGTAGCTGCCCGCGGCGGGTAGCTCGAAGTCGACGACCTCGCGCAGGAATGCGTCCGGGACCTGAATAAGGATGCCGGCGCCGTCACCGCTGCGCGGCTCAGCTCCCTGGGCTCCGCGATGTTCAAGGTTGAGCAGCGCTGTGATGGCCTTGTCGACAATGTCTCGGGTGCGCCGACCGTGCATATCGACGACCATGGCCACCCCGCACGAATCGTGCTCGTATGCGGGGTTGTACAGCCCGACACGCTTGGGCGTCATTCCCACCTAACCCTTCACCAGAACTTTCTGCGCGGCCTTTTTTGTGGCACCGACGGTTCCGCACCCCGAGGTTGCGGGCTAGGCCCCTTCGGTCTTGTCGATAGGCTGTCCGCCAGGCGGGAGATATCCGATCAAGTATTCGTCCGTGCAGCGCTGAACGGTGGGCTCGTAACCAGTCTCGACAAGTCGTAAAACGATATGACAAAACCCGCCTGACATGCCAACTTCCCTAATACTAACCTGCCAGCTGGCGTCACCGTAAATTCGCTGTAACGGCTGATCGACAGCCGTGCGGCAGGCCCCCCACCCCTTGGCGATCTGCGTTTGGCGGCGTGGATCGGGCCGACCGCCGGTCACATCAGGCCCCTGACCGGGTTTGCCAGCAACGAGGCCGAACGCAACCGGGCGAAGCCGCACAAATCGCAGGCGTGCCCAAAGGCGCCGTGGCGCGGTCCCAGCCGAACCCCGCGGAGTTTGCACAATCCCGGTGAGAGCGGACTAGGCGGACGAGCGGGCGACCCCGGTTGCCGCGCAGCCGATAGCCGATACTGGACTTGAATTGGATCGAGCTGATTGCCCGGCACCCGAGGAGCCCATGAACGAGCGCGACGAATTCCTGCGGGACCGTCTGCGGCCTGGCCAGCCCGCCGCCCCGCCGACCGCGGCTTTTCCCCCGTTTTCTCCCGGGCCCGCCCCGCCTAGCACGCGGGCAGCTCCTCCGGTTCCATCCCACCAGCAGGGCTATCCTCCCCCGCCCATGCGGGCGCAACCTCCCCCGCCCATGCGGCCGCAACCTCCCGCTGCCCACCCCGCACCCGGGTCCGCACCCCCACCGGGCGCGAGGTCGGACGTCGCCTTCGCACCGCCGGGACGCACCCGTCCGCCGCTGCGCCCCGACAGCGGCTGGCGCCGCATCATCGAAATGATCACCTTTGGCCTTGTCAGGCCGGGTCCTTCGGCCGCGCAACGCGAGGAAGCCCAATTCGAAGCGGCCATCCGCACGGGCCTGCACGGCAACCACAAGGTCGGCGTGCTGGGCAAGGGCGGCGTCGGAAAAACGTCGGTCGCCGCCAGCGTCGGATCGATCTTCGCCGAATTGCGCAGGCAGGATCGCATCGTGGCCGTCGATGCCGACACCGCCTTCGGGCGCCTGGCCAGCAGAATTGATCCCGAGTCAACCAACTCGTTCTGGGATTTGACCGCTGATAAGAACCTGCGTTCCTACGCCGATGTGACGGCCCGCGTCGGCCGCAATACCGCCGGGCTGCACGTGCTCGGCGGTGAGCCGGCGGCCGGTCCACGCCGGGTGCTCGATCCTGCGATCTACCGGGAAGCCGCGTTGCGGCTGGATCGCCATTTCGCGATCTCGGTCATCGACTGCGGCTCGACGATGGACGCACCGGTCACCCAGGAAGTCCTGCGGGATCTGGATGCGCTGATCGTGGTGTCCTCGCCGTGGGCCGATGGGGCCTCCGCGGCCGCCAAGATCATGGATTGGCTGGCGGATCACAACCTGAGGGGATTGCTACAACGCACCATCGTGGTGCTCAACGACTCTGATGGACATGCCGACAAGCGCACCCGGTCGTTGCTGGCTCGCGAGTTCATCAACCATGGACAACCGGTGGTCGAGGTGCCCTTCGATCCCCATCTGCGGCCCGGTGGGGTCATCGACGTGACCACCGAAATGGCCCCCGCCACCCGCCTCAGGTTTCTGCAGATCGCGGCCACGGTCACGGGGTATTTCGCGTCGCGGCACGCTGAGCTGCGCAACCGCCCGTCCGCAGCCCGGTGACGATGCGCTCGGTCAGGCGGTCTCGGCGGCCCGCTTGAGTCCCGTGCTCTCCATTTCGAGGGATGAGCGGATCCGCGACCCGGCCAGCGGGTTGGCCAGCCACGCCAATGGGCCGGTCACGATGAACTCGAGCGTCGTGCGTACCCCATCACCCGCCTCATCGATGCGATGCACCGCCTCAAACGAAAGGCCCGGCTGCCTGGCCACCCAGGTGAACATCCGCACGGGTTCGAGTTCGGTGACCGTCCAGACCAGCGGACGACGCCTCGGCTGAGTCACCCGAGAGCGGCTGCCCGCCGGCAACGGACCGTCCTCCAGGCGCTGGATCTCTTGCATCGACTCGGTCCAGCCGGGCCACTTCTCCATCTAGCAGCAGCTGCCCACACCCGCGCACCGGGGGCGTGCACGATTTCCTCGCGTACGTACCGCATGCGTCACCTCAGTCGGCGTCACGGCACGACACCGCGCGCCGACGGGTCGGCCACCGCCTCGATCTTGGTGATGAGGCGGCCGCGGATGGTCAGCACGATCGCGGCGAAAAGCTGCCGGCCCGCGAAGGCCAGCACCGTCGGCTGCCCGGCGGGTCCGGTGACAAGCGTCGCCCCGGGCCCCAGATAGCGCAGCAGGTTGGTGGCCACGTCGTGCGGCCCGCGGTTGACCTGCGGGGGCGGCGCCGGGTCCGCGAGGACGGTGCCCACGCCCCAGACCGTCGGATCCAGGACGGCGGTCAACGCAGCGATGTCGCCGTTGGCGCACGCGGTGATGAATTTCTCGGCGACGAGCTGGTGCTCGGCCGGAGCCACCTCGCTCAACTTCGGTTGTGCCCCAGTGAATTTGGCCCGTGCGCGGCGCGCCAGTTGACGGCAGGTGCCGACGGGACGGCCCACGGTGTCGGCGATGGTGTCGAAGGGGACCCCGAACACGTCGTGCAGCACGAAGGCCACGCGTTCACCCGGAGTGAGCCTGCGCAGGACTTCCAGTAACGCGGCGCGGACCTCGTCGTCGAGGGTGACCCGGTCGGCCGGGTCAACCATGGTCTGCCGGCCGCGCTGGTCCTCCTGGGCAGTGTCACTCGGGCGTTCGTAGCGCGCTCGCGCCGAACGCACCAGATCCAGACAAAGCCGGCTGGTGACCACCGTGAGCCAGCCGCGGACGTCTTCGATCTCGTTCGGATCCATGCGCGATAGCCGCAGAAATGCTTCTTGTGCAACGTCTTCGGCGTCCCCGATATCTCCGATTATTTGGTAGCCGAGGTTGACCAGATACGGGCGGTGGCGACGCCAGGCGTCGGCTATCCGGTCAGTCGATGACAGCGATTGCTCCATAAATCTTCGACGATTCGGTGCCCCAGAAAGTTACGTGTTTCCGACTGTAACTTTCCCACCTTTGGACCCGTCCCTTTTTTAGATCCGCAAACACACCAAGGAGTCGCATCATGACGATCGTGATCACCGGAGCGACCGGCAATGTCGGCCGTCCCCTCGTCGCCGAACTCGCCGCCGCAGGCGCGCGGGTGCGGGCCGTCACCCGCACGCCGAAGACCGCCCGCTTTCCCGACGGGGTCGAAGTCGTCGGCTCGGCGGCCGACGCGCTATCGGGAGCGTCGGCGGTGTTCCTCAACTCCCGGGCGCTCGGCGCGGACCTCGCCGACGTGGTAGCGCAGTCCGTCCGGGCTGGGGTCGCCAAGCTGGTCGCGCTGTCGGCCATCAACGCCGACGACGACTTCTCCCGGCAGCCGTCACGCTTTCGCGGTGACCGCAATAAGGAGGTCGAAAGGCTCGCCATCGACTCCGGCCTGGCTTGGGTTAGCCTGCGGCCCAGCGTTTTTGCCACCAACTTCGCGGGGATGTGGTCCGCGCAGATCCGGGCCGGCGATGTGGTGGCCGGTCCCTACGCCCAGGCGTCCAGCGCGCCGATTGTCGAAAGCGACATCTCGGCGGTCGCGGCCCGCGCCCTGCTCACCGAGGAGCTGGTGGGCCAACAGATCCCGCTCACCGGTCCGCAGGCGTTTACCAACGCAGAGCTCGTGGAGCTGATCGGCGCCGTGCTGGGTCGGCCACTGCGCTACCAGGAGGCGCCGCCGGATGTTGTCCGGCAGCGGTTCATCGGCTTGGGCTTCCCCACCGAATTCGCCGACGCCTATGTGGCGATGCTCGCCGAGACGATCGACAAGCCCGCCCTGGTCACCTTCGACGTGGAAAAGATCCTCGGCCGGCCCGCCCGCACGTTCGCGCACTGGGTTTCTCAACACCGTGCCATGTTCACCGAGCAGATCGGAGCCTGACATGCCCGAACCGCGTCCGCCGCGCTACCTCAAACCCATGAACAAGATGATGATGGCCGTGCAAAGGCTAGGGATACCGACCGGCCCCGCCATGGTGTTAACGGTGCCGGGCCGCAAGTCGGGCCGACCACGCAGCACCCCGATGACGCCCTTCGAATTCGAAGGCGGCCTTTACGTGGTGGCCGGCTATCCCGGCGCCGACTGGGCGGCGAACGCCCGGGCCGCGGGCTCGGGCACATTGGCCCGAGGCCGACGGTCCCGACGGGTAAGGATCGTCGAGCTGAGCGCCGAGCAAGCGCGCCCGGTACTACGGGCGTTTTCGACCGAAGTGCCGGTCGGTGTCGCGTTCGCGAAGCGATCGGGGATGGTGCGCGACGGTACCGCCGATGAATTCGAGGCGCTGGCCGGCCGGTTGGCCGTCTTCCGTTTTGAGCCGACGCGTGCCGAAACTGAAACAGCGCGAGAAATCCGTTGACTTCTCGCGCTGTTCATAGTGCCGGCCGGCTCACCGACGGCGGGGCAAGCCGTGCACCGTTCCCGCTCTTGCTCGGTCGCTGACCCCTTAAAAGCAGCGATCCGAGCGCAGCGGGGCCAGTCCCAGCCTCAACTGATCTGGCTGATGAGCGCTTCGATCGCCTTGGCGTGACTCCGCGCGAGGCGCCCAGGACCTGGAGCTTTGCTTGCCAAGCGACCTGTCTCGCCGGGGTTAAGTGGGTGTAGCAGGCGCCCTTACACCCACTTATCTGTCTAATTGGGTGTAACGTGGCTGCATGGGCCCACTTGCCGGCACCGCCGTCAAGTACGAGACGCTGCCGTGGGACAGCTCGCCCGGCGCGGCATATGTGCGCGCGGCCCAACACCAGCGGGGTCCCTATAAGGCGGCGATTAGCGCCGACATCGCCGACCTGACTGTCAACCTGCCGTCCGACGCGCTCGCCGACGCCGAGGACGCCAGCCGCGAGGTCACCCGATTCGACGCCGAACTGGGCGGCGAGATCGCGCCATTTTCGTCGGTCTTGTTGCGGACCGAGTCGGCGGCCAGTTCCAACATCGAGGACCTGACGGCATCGGCGCGGGCCATCGCCGAGGCCGAGCTGCCCGGGGCCAGAACGACCGCCAACGCCAAGGTCATCGTCGCCAACACCGCAGCGATGGTCGCCGCGATCAAGCTCGCGGACAACATCGACGCCGCCGCCATCCTGGCGATGCATGAGGCGCTGATGTGCGACGTCGACCCGAAATCCGCGGGGCGATGGCGCGAGGACCAAGTCTGGATCGGCGGGGGTACGCACGGTCCGCGCGGTGCCATGTTCGTGCCACCTCACCACAGCCGCGTCGCAACAGCCATCGACGACATGCTCCGCTTCGTGCGGCGCGACGACATCCCCGCACTACCGCAGATTGCGTTGGCACACGCGCAATTCGAGACGATCCACCCCTTCGCCGACGGGAATGGTCGCACGGGCCGGGCGTTGATCCAGGCCATGTTGCGCCGCAAGGGATTGACGCGAAACGTCACCGTCCCGGTGTCGGCCGGGCTACTGACCGACACCGGCTCCTACTTCGCCGCCCTGACCACCTACCGCGAGGGCGACCCCGCCCCGATCGTGCGCCGCGTGTCGGAGGCGGCTGTTGCGGCGGTCTTCAACGGCCGTCAGTTGGTGAGTGATTTGCGCGCCATCCGGGCAGATTGGAACGACAAGATCACCGCACGTAGCGACTCTGCCGTGTGGCAGATCGCCGATCTTCTACTGCGCCGTCCGGTCATCAATACGGCACTGCTGACCGTGGAGTTGGGCATCGACTCGAAGCACGCACGCCGATATGTCGAACCCTTGTCGGAGGCAGGGGTTCTCCTCGAGACCAGCTCGGGTCCACGCAGCCGCGTCTGGCGCTCGCCCGAGGTTATAGCCGCACTCGATGCCTTTGCCGAACGCGCGCGACGTGGCGGGCTGGGGCGACAGCGGAAATAAACGACTGCCGCCACACCTAGCGGCGGCCCTGGCGCTCACCAGACGATGGCTGCCATGTCGCGATTGTCCGAACACACGCTGCGCACCGCGGCTTCTATGTCGGCGGCCGTGACGATCTGCAAATCCTCAACCGATACAGGCCTCCCCGCACGTTTTTGGGCGACCACGCGGGTGTCGCGGAACCCTTCGGCGCGTTCGATGACGTTGCGCGCGAACCGGCCGTTCTGCATGGCGTCGATCCCATGCTGCCCACCGGGGGTGGTGTAGTTGCGAATCGTGTTGGCCGCGTCCAGGAACGTCTCGCGCGCAGCGTCGTCGAGGAGGCTGGCACGCGGTGCGGCGTAGCGGCGCCCAATCTCGACGATCTCAGTCGGCGAGTAGCTTTCGAAACGAAGCTTGCGGTTGAACCGGCCGGCCAAACCCGGGTTCACGGTTAGGAATTGGTCTACTTGGTCCTCGTAGCCGGCGCCGATGAAGCAGAAATCGAATCGGTGTGTTTCCAATTTGACCAAGAGTTGGTTGACGGCCTCCATGCCGATCATGTCCGGTGTGCCGTCCTGGTGCCGCTCGATCAACGAGTAAATTTCGTCCATGAAAATGATTCGGCCAAGCGATTTTTCGATCAACTCGTTCGTTTTCGGCCCCGACTCTCCGATGTAGTGCCCACAGAAGTCCGATCGGCGGACCTCCCGAATATCGGGGTGGCGCACGATCCCCATGCCTGCGTAGATCTTGCCGAGTGCCTCGGCGGTGGTCGTCTTACCCGTGCCCGGTGGTCCCACCAGGAGCATGTGATTGGTCTGCCCCTCCACCGGAAGTCCGTGCTCTAAACGCATCATTCGCACTTCGAGCTGATCCTCCAGCGCCGACACCGCCTGCTTGACCGCTGCCAGGCCCACCTGTTTGGCCAGCAGTTCGCGTCCCTCGGCCAGGAGTTTGACGCGCCGATCCGTCATTGCGTCGTCGTCGAGCTCATCGCGGGTTTTCGCCGTCGAAGCATCCCAGCGGTTGGTACGGGTGGCGATGGATTGCTCATCGCTGATGACCAAGTGCAGGTTCGGGTCGGCGAGCGCCGCTTTGGCCGCCTCGGTCAGGACCCCGTTGATGGTCGCCTTGGACAGCCAAATCTGAGCTTTGTCCTCCTCGCCCAACTGACGGTGCACCATCCCCCGCACATACGCCAAATCGGCGACCAGCAGCGGAATATCGGAAGGACCGATCGAGGCGGTCAACACGTCGGCGTCGAACCGGCCCGAGGACTTCGTGTGCCCGATCACGTCGACGCGATCCAGCCAGTCCAACGCCACCCGGCCTTGCCCGAGATGCGCCGCGGCGTGAGCCGCCAACGCACAAATCGATGCCGTTACAGCGGCCATGACGATCGCGTGCGGCGGCAGATCCTCAGCCGCCGTCAACAGCACATCGGGCCAGCGCTGGGTGGCGTACATCAGGAATGTTCGGGCCAGCTGATGCCACTGATAGTTGCCCCACGAGTCCAACAGCTCGCGGTTGGCCAGCAGCGCGTCGGCCTCGGCGTACTCCCCCGCTATCGTCAACGCCGACGACAGCGCCAGTCCCACCTGAGATGCGTCAGTTACCGTAATTCCGATGTAGGGGCCCAGCTGGATCTCGGCGGCCAGTGTCCGGCCAATGCGCGTGGTCTCGCGATGCAACCATTCGCTGCTGGCGTCGAGTTGTTTCAGCGAGGCCAAGTCGTTGTCGCCGCATGCGATACGCCCCAGCCACGCATCGGCCATTGACGGGTCGACGTCGGTGGCGGCAACAAACTCAGCCAACGCCGCAGCGGGACCCTGGTGGCCCTTGATCGCCATTGCCCGGTCGAAATGCCGGCGCGCACTGAGCAAATCACCCATCGTGTCCACCCCAAATTGCATTGCTGACTTCGCTGTAGTTCTAGGTAGTGATCGACATTGCGACCGGCTCCAGGCTGACGTAACGGTTCTCCGCGCGGAACAGGTCCATCTGAACCAGCCAGTTTTGTCCTGCCGCACTGACATTCACCGTCGCAGGGCCGACCTGCTCGATAGCCACCTCAAAACCATGCCTATCCTTATCGGGCAGCTTAGTGCCGAATGGGGCAACGGTGATCACGGTGGCCGGCCGCGGCGTGGGTGAGATCGCGATGTCGGCGACGTCCAGGGCCCCGTCCTGAGCCGCGTTGTCGGCGCTTTTCTTCCGCCGCGCAACGTATTCCACGACGCTGACGGTGGTGCGTGGCGCGGGACGTGACGCGCTGACAATGCTCAACTCCGGCATCCGTACGCTGGCCCAGCGACCCTGGTCGTTGGAGTGCACAGTGACCCGCTCACCAGCGCCAACGACGCGGATCACGATTCGTTTGGCAATCGGATCCGCTGCGGCTACGAAGACGCGCGACAGCTCACCGGCATCGGTGACTGGGATCATCAACCGGTCCCCGTTGCTCAGCTTGCCCACTAACACACCCGACGGACCGATCTCGACGACCAGATGCGGCGGCAGCGGGCTGCGCCGCAGCCCGCGCAGGTGCGGGCGCGGCCCGCACATGTTGGCCGCCGCCGCGGCCCCTTGTTCTCCGTTGAGCCGGCGCAAGATCACACTGGGCGCCGTGGGCGCCTGCGTGGCGGTGCGCACGGTGACGGTCGCGGTGCACGTGGCGTCCGGATACACCGTCACGTTCTGAATGATCTCATCGGCGCGTAAGGTCCATGCCTGCGCAAGAATCCGCGATGTGATCCCCTTGGCCGGATAGGCATACGTCGTCATCCACCCGGCTTCCCCGCGCACGGCTTTCCAGTTCTGCGCACGCCCGGCCACCGCGTCGGATCCCAGCCGTCGATCGAGCTCGACCAGGTCGGTGGCGGTGGCCACCTTAGCGCGCAACCCATGACAGCGCAACAGGCTTGCGATGCGCTGGGCGATCGAAATAGCCGCCGCTCCAACGGTAGTGCGCCATTGCAGCGCTTGCGTGTTGTCGATCACGGGCAGCCTCATGATGAGCCACGTCTCGCGGCGGCCCGCATATGGCGGAGTGCCGATTTCTGAGTCATACACTCTCGGGTAATCGCCGACGATGCCGTGGCGAGATCCGAGTGTGATGACGGAGATCGAGTCGAGCTGCAAGCCCAGCGCGTGATGCAGCATTGGCGCCATTTCGACGATGTCGATGACGTTGTCGGTCTCGACGGTCACCGATCCGGTCACCGTGGTGGCTCGATGTGCTCGACCGAGCAGTTGTACCGCAACCACGGCGGCGCCGTCTTGTACGCGAACCCCTCCCCCGGATCGGTTGTTGGCCACGGTGATTGGGGCATTCGAGCTGATCGGGCGCCGGCCTCGCAACGCCAGCACTGCCCACGACCATGCCGGCTGACCCCACCACGGCACGAACACCAGAGCGACGGTCACGACGACGGCGATCACCGCGCCGATGTAGCCGCCCAGCCCCCAGCTCACCAACGTGAGCAGGAACACCACCCATACCCCGAGGACCCGCCGATTGCTGCCAGGGCTGAACCCGGCCAGCGTGGACCTCATCGCGCCCTCCGCAGTCGCGCCGCGATCGCTACCACCACCACGCCGGCGCACACCGCGCCGACGAAGCCGAGTGCGATGTTGCGCGCCCGGTGGTCCGGTAGCGGTGGCGGTGGCGCAGGAGTGATGACCCGGCTCTGCGCACCCGGCGGCAACCGGTCGCCGGCAGGGATGTTGAACGTCAACGCGGCGACCGGATCCACCAGTCCATAACCCACTTTGTTGTCCACCCCGGAGGGCGGATTGTGAGCCGACTGCACAATCCGGTTGATCACTTGATGTGCGCTCAGCTCAGGGTATTTCGCGCGCACGAGCGCCGCGACGCCGCTGACGTAGGCCGCGGAGAAACTGGTGCCCCAAAACGGCATGTTCTTTTCGCCCTGCCGCGACGGTGGGTACGCGTTGACCGGTCCCCCGCCCTGGGGCGAAAGGCCCATGATGTGAGTTCCCGGCGCCGCCACACCCACCCAGGGGCCCGACGTGCTCTTGTCGATGGCGGCGCCGCTGCCGTCGACGGCACCCACCGAGAGGACGTAGTCGGAGAACCACGACGGCGATGAGACGACCTTGACCTCGTGCCAGTCCCGTGGATCCGATGGGTTCAGCGGGTCATACATCGGATTGTTGTCGCAGCCGGCTTCGCCGTCGTTGCCCGCGGCGGCCACGACCACTGCGTCCTTGACCGTGGCCGCGTACCACAGTGCTGCGCCCAGCGCCCGCTGGTCGGCGGGAGCTGCCGCAGGCAGGCATGCGGTCACCGAAATGTTGATCACCTTTGCGCCCATGTTCGCCGCATGCACCACCGCGCGGGCCACCGTGTTCAGCGTCCCGGCTTTCACCTTCTCGTCGGAGTTTGGGTCCGCCGGCGGCGGGTTGACCGGTTCGAAGGCTCGCGAGGACTGCCGGATCGAGATGATGGTTGCGTGCGGGGCGACACCCACCACCCCGTCGGGAGCTCCCGGGGGGAGCGGCGGCACCGCGGGTTCGTCCTCACTCTGCGGATCGGGCGGACCACTAGACGGCGCCATGGCGCCCGGTACCTCGGGCGGCGGCGGGGGAGGCGGGGGCGGCGGAACGATCTGGGTGATCGTCACCGGTGGCGGTGGGGGAGGAGGCGGCAGCGGGGGAGGGACCTCCACCGGCGGTGGTGGTCCAGCGATGGCCGCCGGTGGCCCGGCCGGTGGCGGGAATGCAGGCGCGGCCGGCAACGGGCGGGGCATCGGCAAAATCCCTTGCGGCGCAGCCGCAATGATCGAGCTAACGATCGTGCCGTGCGCGTCGCAATCGGACAGGCCGTCCTCACCCATGATGTAGTCGCCACCGGGCACGACTGGCAGTCGCGGGTTGGGAGTAACCCCGGTGTCGATGACCGCGACGGCCACACCGTTGCCGGTGCTGTAGTCCCACGCCTTGGTGATGTTGAGTAGGTTGAAGCCGGGCGCCATCTGCGCCACGTCGGGGTTTTTCACTGTAATCGGAGTAGAGCAGCTGTTGGCGCGGCGCATCGGTTGCTCGGGTCGCGGCGGTCCGTCCGGGGGGACCAGCGCCGGATCCACGGATGGTGGTGGAATTGCTTGTGCAGCAGTGATATTGGCTGAGAAAGCGACCAGGCTCATGGCGGCGGTCAGCGCCGCGGCCCGCGTGCACACCCGCGCTACTGGCGAAGCCACGTGAACAGCCCTCCCAGAGCTGCCGCGGCCGGAAGCAACGCGATCATGGCCAGCACCTCAACCCATTCCACGGTCAATCGGATGAGTGGCCTAAACCGCGTTGCCGGTACCAAAAGCGCTGCGGCCAAACCCAATGCGGCGAAGGCCACCACGGCTATCGCGGGCCACAGCAACCCGGCCTGGACCTCTTTCGGCGCAGCAACCGCGTACTTGAAAACCCCGGCGCAAACCGCGGCGCACGCTCCGCATACCAACGCCACCGCCTGGTACTTGGCTGCGAATCCGCGTCCCTGGGTGATGAAAATGCCAACGGCCAGAGTGGCCACCACCAGTGCCAACCACGCCAGCGGGCGCCCCGGCGTCAATACCCCCCACACTGCGGCGGGCAGTAAGAGCGACACTCCGACGCACACACCCACCTGCACCGCGTTGACCAGCCGCGCCGATGCGGCGATCGCGGTGCCGCGCGCGGTGATGTCCGTCAATTCGTTGTCCTCGTCTTCGGTTTCGTCCTCACTGACCGGAGATACGGTATCGACGGGCATTCCCTCCCGGCGCGCGAACAAGTCGCGGCCGGTAATCGAGCCGAAGTGTGGCGGTCGTACCCGCGCGATCCATAACGCAATCGTGGGTGTCATCCTGACCAAGACGACCAGCCCGACGACCACGCAGATCGCCAACACCTGTACCGAAACCGGCCGAAACATCCGGACAAGGGCTACCGCTGCGAGGATTCCGCACACCGTCACCATCGCGGTAACCACCGCGGTCTGCCACTGGTTCTTAATCATCACGCCAATCGCGATGGCGCCGAGAAGTATCACGACCAACCCGATCAGTGCATGGGCTGCGCCGAGATGACCGGGGGGAGCGCAGGCACCGGCCACGGCCAGCGACACCACCGCCAGCCAACCGAACCCGCTGAACATGTCGCGCCGCTGCTGCCACCCCCACCACACCACGGATGCCGCGATGATCAGCAGCACACCGATGCCGCCTACGACCACAGCTGGGATCAGACTGTCGGTGAACGCGCGTGCCCGCAGCGCCAGGGCAACTACCACCCCTACCGCCATCACGGTGATCGCGATCGCCGTGTGGGCGGCCGTCAGCGGCGTCACCGGCGCAAACATCCGATCCCCGCCGTCCCGGCCCAGCCATTTGCCCATGGCCGCCAATCCCGTTGACAGCGACTCGTATTGCGGTTCGAATGACTCGCCGTCGACCCGGGGCACTAGAACCAAGGTGTCGCCGTCTTGAACGCCAAGCTCGTCGAGGCTCTTGTTGACATCCAGCCGCACGCCGTTGATCTTGTGCAGCTCATAGCTGCCCGCCGGCAGGGCGACTCCATCGAACCCTTTACGCTTCAGGTCGGCATCGAACAGCTCAACCATTCCCTCGAAGAATCCCTCCACCGGAATTCCAGCGGGGAACACTTGGGAGCACAGATGCTTCTCGTAAGAAATGTTGACCGCACAGCGCGCCGGAAAGGCGACCTTATGCGGCGAAGTCACTGCGGCGCCCGCTCGGCATCAGGAATATATTTGTCGGCTAATCCCGCAGTGATTTCGAAAAGCCGTAAGCGCGACTTCTTCTTTAATTCGTGGACGGTGTCGATGATTCCCCCCTTGGCCAGGTGCGAATCAAAAGGCATCACCTCGACGATCGCGCCCACCTTGGTGAACCGCTCCGTCAAGTAGGCCAGGGCATCCCTGTCGGTGATGGCGTCGGTGTGGTTGATGATCACGGTGCTGTGAGAGACCAGCTCGTGGTAGCCCTGCGACCTGAGGTAGTCCACAGCCCGCAGCACCGGCCGGGATCGGTCGGCGGTGATACCGGAGACGAACACCAAGGTGTCGGTGGCTTCCAGCACGGGCTTCATCACGTCGTGTTCGAGGTCGGGCGAGGTGTCGACGACTATGACGGTGTGGGTTCGCCGCAGCCGTGACAACACCCCGGAAAACATTGCCGGCACGAGGGGCCTGGGCTGGTCTGATGTGCGATTTCCGGCCAGCACGTCAAGGCCCACCGGGTTCTGCCCCAGGTGTTCGCGGATGTCCGCGTAGCCCTGGACGTCGGTGTCGTTGATGATGGCGGTGTAGTCTCCCGGCGGCGATTCGTCGATCCGGTCAGCCAGTGTCCCGAACCCCGGAACCGCGTCGATCGCGATCACGTTCTGCGGCCGGCATTCGCGGAACACGCCGCCGATGCAGGCGGCCATCGTTGACACCCCGACCCCGCCCTTACCGGAGACGAGTGTGATGACGTATTGCCGCCGGATATGCCGGCGGATACGCTCCTGTAAATTTCGATAATGCCGCTCACTGGGCGATTCGCCCAAGTTTATTTTGTGAAATGTGGCGTTATAAATGAATTTGCGCCAGCCTGAGCCGGGTGGAATCTTTCTAGGTGCCGCCAGATCGGTAATACGCATGGTATCCGATACCGAATCACGGAAGTGCCGCCCCGCCGGATCCCCCCGACCGAGTGCACCCTCGTCGGACATATTTGGGTCATTCCAAGGGCTGGTCACGATCGCGATGCTAACACGATTACAGATACCACGTTTACACGCTCACTAATCCTTCAAGTGCGTTACGAGTGTGTAATTCCAAAACAATGGCGACTGAGTTTGTTGGGTTCATCCGGTCACACCACACGCCGGTAGGAATACCACTCCTCGCCGGCGGGCAGACGGCGGATGAGGCGTTGAACCGCCCCGCTGATGTCACTGCGCGACCCGGGGGAGAGGACCTGGTAGCGACGCTGGCCCGACGTCACACTTTCTACGCAAACGCGGCCGGCAGGGGTGTCGACGATGGCCACTGTCGAATCACCGACGACTGTGCGAGCCATTTGTTCCGGGCCGATACCGGCCTGCAGCGCCACGATGGCCGCCTGCGCGGAGCGAGCTGGATCGGCGGCCATGGTGACAATCTGCAGCTGGTCCACGTCGAGGCGCTGGTCGAGCAGAAACAATCGCAGGCTGGCAGCGTCATGTACTGATTTCTGCAGTTCCTCGGTATCCACGGTGACGGGTCGCAGCGGCGCCGCTTCGGCGACGCCGCAGAGCCGCTCGACCTGACCTACCACCAGATCACTGGCCGCGGCATCGTCGCTGGCCGTTCCGGCCGGGTAAAGACGCAGCAGATCGCCGTAGCGCTCCAGCACCACCCACCAGTTGGCGAATCGGCAGATGGCCGCTCGGGAGGGCTCCCGCCCCGGCACGCTGATGTACACCAGCAGCCCCAGGTCGCGTCTCAGAAGCACAGTGAGCCATTCGCGGATCATCGGGTCAGCGTTGCCGGACTCATCGAGCGCGCCGACCGCCGCAAGTTCGGCGGCCGCCGGGTGGCTTAGCGCCCGCTCGCGGGTGTCCAGTCGCGGCAATAGGGGCCGCAACCCCAGCTCTGGGCAGGTCTGCTCCACCCCGGTCACCGCTTGCAACACCCACAGGCCATCGACCGTTGTTGTCAGCATGCCGCTTTCACCTCAATACGCAGAAGGTGGGGCACACGCACGTCCCGCGCGCATCTGCCCCACCTCGGAACTCACCGCCAGCGGGCACGTTCGGTGCCCGCCGGGGCGACCGGATCTAGAACAGACCGCGGATGTGGTTGTCGGTGTTGATCGCGTCGCCGAGCACCTGAGTGGTCGTCTGACCGTGCTGGTGCACCGTTTCGATGAGGCCACGCAGTCCCGAGAGCATCTGGGTTTGAGCATCGAAGAACCCCATCGCGCCTTTTCCGGCGAAGAACTCTTGTAGCGCGTTGGTCAAGCGAGAGGTGTCGGCGTGGATCGCTTCGAGCTGACCGGCACGGGAACCCGTATCCGTGGCGAAGTCGGATACGGCAGCGGGGTTATAAGTGATAATCGGGTTTGACATTATGAAAGTCCTTTCAGAAACGAAGTCAAAAAATAATCATTAGGTCAGGTAATTAAGCGCTCTGAGTGCCGCCGCCGAACAAAGCGCGAAAAGCGGTTTGCGAGTGGCCTTCGTGGCCTTCCATCAGCGCCGCGGCCTGCTTGAGGCCCTCGGCGAGGCGCGTTCCTCCCATTAGCACCTTGTTCAAATCACCCGTGACCTCGGTTGCGGTCATATGCGAGGCAACCACACCGGCACCGGACCAGGTCGCGGGGTTCATAACGTTTTCCTGGTTGTCGAGATACCCCTTCGCGATCCCGAGCGCGTGCTCCATGTGTGCATGAATGGCGTCCGCGGTACTACGCAGGACGTTTGCGTCCACTGTGATTGATGCGTCTGACACGAAAATTTCTCCTTATCCGCCTGGCCATTCCCCTTTGGCCCCTTTAGATCATCCGGGGTATGGGTAGTGTATGGCGACTAGTCAGATGTGTCGATTCACCCTTTGAGCTGGGGTTTTAAACCCGGTCGTCGACAACCCGTACGGTCGCGGGTTGTTCGGACTTGCCGTGGGATCCGCGCTGAGCTCCCGCTGCCGCACCCAGCGGCATGCCGTTGATTGGGGCGCCGCCGGTCGTTGTTGTCTGCGCGCGCACGGCTTCGGCGCCTAATGCTCCGCTGGGCCGCAGCCCCACCGGCCGACCGCTGGTCGCAGGTTCAAAGGCACTGACCGGGCGGGTAAAGCTGGTCAGGGGCATGCCTGCGCCGCCCAGGGCGGCCCCGCCTCCGGTGCCGGCCGAAGCTCCGGCCTCGGCGGCCGAAATCGCTCCGCTGGCCGACAGTGTCGAACCCGTCGGCACCGCCCCGCCCATGGCGCCAGGATTGGCGAACATGCCCACGATCGACTGCAGCGGCTGCATCGCGCTCATTGGCGCTTGCAGCAGCCCCGAGGAGGACTGCAACACCTGCGGGGCCGTTCCTAGCATCGACTGGACCGGCTCCATGAACGTGCTGAGCTGGTTGCTGAAGCCTTCGCCGGCCCCAGCCGACTCACCAGCGCCGTTTGTCCCCGCCTGCACGCCCTGGAAGGCCGATCGCATCCCGTCGCCGGCCGCGGTGTCGGCGGCCGACTCACCGATCGCGGAGGCCGCCTGCGCCGGTGCTGCCGGCGAGGCACCCATGGCCGCGACCGGCGGTGGAATAGCCAGGCTTTCGGCCAACCCCGCGAGGATCCCGCCGTACGTGGCGCCAACCGCGGAGTTGGTGGGCCACATCGACCCGTAGTACTCCATTTCCAGCGAGGTAATTCGCGGCGTCAACGTCCACAGCACGCTCGGATTGGCGATGTAGTCGGCAGCGCATTCGGTGCGGTTCCCGATGCACTCGGGTGCGGGACGCATGCCGGCGCTGGCCGTCTCAAATGCCGAGATCGCTGTCGCCACCACCGCTGGCTTGACATCCACCCAGCCCGCTAGGCCGTGCAGTGAGGCGTTTAGCGACGTGACACTGCTGGCTGATGCCGCGGACCCCCCACCGAGCCAGCTCGCCGAGGTCGCGGCGGTGTTGATCGCCGACGCAACACCCGAGGCGTGATGAGTGGCACCCAAGGTTTGCCAGGCAGCCTGGTTGGCCACATGGGTCCCGACTCCGGTCCCGGCCTTGAGCAGCGTGTCATTGGCCTCAGGTGTACGCGCAGCCCACCCTGGATCAGGCATCCGTACTCGTCCTTAAAGCCCGATCGCTGCCGTGCGCGCCGCCTCGGTGGCCACGTACACCCCCGACGCGATGCCCTGGGTTCCCGCGAAAAGTCCGCGCTGGGCGGCATGCTCGGAGACCACAGCCAGGTAGCTGCCGCCGCATGCGTTGAGCGCCGCTGAGAACAGCGCCGAGTCAGCGTCGGCGCCCATCGGCGTCGCTCCGAGCAGGACCGGCGCCGCCGCTGAGGCCGCCGCCTCAGTTTCTGAGCTGATCGCCGACTCTGCGGCTGCCGACCCCAAAACCGCCTCTGATTGCACAGACCAGCTCATGTTTTCCCTCCGAAAGATCCCACCCATGACGCGTGTTGGTGAATCATCCTAATGCGGGCCCGGCCGACGGTGTATTCACTTGAAAAATCTTCGCTACCTGTGCGGTCGCAATACGGGTGTCACCAGCTCACCGGTGTTGAGGTAGCTGTCGAGGTTGCGGATCGCGAGCAACGCCATCGCCCGGCGGGTGCGGGCCGTCGCGCTGCCGACATGGGGGAGTAGCACCACGTTGTCCAGGTCGAACAGCTCGGCAGGCACATGAGGCTCGTCGGCGAAGACGTCCAGTCCCGCTCCGCCCAGGCCGCCGCCGGCGAGCAACTCCACCAGCGCGTCCTGGTCCACGACGCTGCCGCGCGCGATGTTGATCAGGTAGCCCTCGGGACCCAACGCCTCCAGCACGGCGCGATCGACCAGGTGGCGTGTCTTCTGGTCGCCCGTCGTGGCAACCACCAGAACATCGACCGACTCGGCCAATTGCACCGGCGACTCGGCATAACGGTAGGGCGACCCGTCGATCCGGTGGCGGTTGTGATACGCGATGGCACAGTCGAATCCGAGCAGCCGGGTCGCGATGGCCGAACCGATCCGGCCCAGGCCCAAGATGCCGACCTGAAGGCCGCTGACGTCCCTGGCGTACGGGAACTGGCCGTCGCGCGCCCACCGGCCCGCCCGCACGTAGCGGTCGGCCGCGCCGAAACGACGCAGGGTCATCAGGATCAGGCCCAGGGCCGTATCGGCGACGGTGTCCGACAGCACGTCGGGGGTGTTGCTCACGCCGATACCCCGGCGCTTGGCCGCGTCGAGATCGATCGCATCCACGCCGGCGCCGTTGTTGACGATCGCCTCCAGGTTGGGCAGCGCCGCGATGAGATCGGCGTCGACGCCGGGCGGACCCCCCGTCACCGCCACGCGAAATTCGGCCGCGTGCTCGGCCAGGAATTCGGCCCGTCCGGGACCGTCGGGAAGCTTGCGGATTTCGTAGCGCGCGAGCAATTCGGCTTCGAAGGTCGGTTCGAACGCGCCGATCCGCAGCACGTCATCGGTCTTATGCACCGCCACGCTTGCATCATCCTCCCAACGTCACGGCACCGCATGTCGCGTCTTAGGTTGCTAGGCAACCACATTCCGCGACCACGGCGGGAAGGAGGTGCTAGGTGCTCGTTGCGCGCAGGAAACTAGGCGGGATCCTGCGGCACCGTGGTCATCCCAGTGGCGTCCAGGTGTCCCAGCTCTTGCCGAACTCGAGAGCCATTTTCGGGACCGTGGCGACGCTGATGATCTCGCGGAAGTGATCTTGCCAGCCCCACCAGTCGCTGACGTGGAAGACGCGTTGGAACCAGCTGATCTGATAGCCGTGCGGTATCACTTCGCCCTTGCTCTCCGGGGCAAACACGGCGATCGCCAAGATACCGATCACCGACGATGCCGGGAGCTGGATCTTCCCGTCGCGCCAGATGTGCACTCCCGAGGCGCGGGGCCCGGGCGGCGTCAGTTCGAACCCGTTGGGCAGTTCGTCCTTATGCCCGTGGCCGCGTCGATGAATGCCGTACAACACGTCGGCGATGTCGGGACGCTTATCGGGCAGGTCCGACTCCACCGCTACGGGGAAGCGGGTTTGATCCCAGTCGATGCCCTGTGCCGTCATCGCCCCGAAGATGTCCAGCGAGTCCCGGAGGGTGCGTTTGTACTGGGTTGCGACCCCCAGCCGTGGATACCGAGCATTCCCGATTGCATCGACGGCGTTGCAGGCATGAAGCATGGACGAGTCCCACTCCTTGCCTTCCCAGTGGTTGAGTGAGCGCCTGACCTCATTGGAGACTTTCACACCAGAGAGGCTAACGGTGGGATGTGGGCGGCGGCCGTCGACCCGGCCAAGTCGCATCAGGTCCGTGTCTGGATAAGCCCGAGCGCCCGCTCGAACAGATGCACCGTGGCCGCGTGAAGCTGGTCACCGACCTCCTTCTCGGCCTTGCCCGCGCAGGCTCGTGCCAGCGTGCCCTCGATGACGATGCCGAGCTTGAAACAGGCCAACACCGTGTACCAGGTGATACGCGACAAGTCGCGGACGGTGTTGGCGGCATAGCGCTGCAGCAGCTCGTCGGTGCTGGCCAACCCCTCCTGACCGCCGAGGGCGTGGCTGAACACCGCCGACCCGTCCGACTGGCGCCAGGTGGCCAGCAGCCAGCCCAGGTCCAGCAGCGGGTCACCGATGGTGCACATCTCCCAGTCGACGATGGCGACCACCTCCGGCCCGGTGCGAGAGAACATCACGTTGGCGGCGTGGTAGTCGCCGTGCATGATGCCCGGCGTCCAATTCGCCGGCCGGTGCTCGTTCAGCCACGCCGCAACCTGCTCGACCCCGGGGATCTGCGGCCCGGGGTAGTTGTCGTACTCCTGATAGGACTCCAGCTCCGAAAGCCAGCGCGGCACTTGGCGTTCCAGGAAGCCTTCCGGTTTGCCGAAATCGGCCAGACCAACAGCGACGTGGTCGACGGCACCCAGCTTGGCCAGCGCGTCGGCCATCGACAGCCCCATCTGGTATCGCACTTCGGGATCGCCGGCGTGCAGCGGTGGCAGCCCTTCGCCGGCGTTGAAGCCGTCGATCGGCTCCATCAGATAGAAGACCGCATCGCCGAGCACGCTGGTGTCCTCGCAGGTGGCGATCAGGTGGGGGTGCGGCACGTCGGAACCGGCCAGCGCGGCCAGGACTTTGGTTTCGCGCAGGATCACGCTGTTGCTGCGGGTACGCAGGTGGCGTGGTCCGCGCCGCAGCACGTAGTCCCGGCCCGACCTGCTGAACCGGAGCATGACGTTCTGAGTTCCGCCGGTGACCGCGGAAACATCCTCCAGCGGTCCTTCGCCGAGTCCCTGCTCGGACATCCAATCGGCGACCGCTTTCAGGTCGACTTGGTTGGGAGCGGTCACGAGCGTCAGCCCTTGGCGTGCGGGGTGTAGCGGATGGTTTGCGCCCAGATCATTCCGTCCCGGAAAACGAAGGTGTCAGAGATGTTCAGGCCGTCGTCCACCCGGTTGACCGCCGAATCGGCGGCCCACTCGAGAAACAACACTTCGCCCTCGAGAACCTGGGTTTTCAGGTCCCAGACCGCGTTAGGCAGGTCGTCGAGCAACTTGACGAACACCGCCCGGACGCCGTCCTTACCGCGCGCGACGCCGGCGGACGTGATCACTATGGAGTCGTCGGCGTAGTCGGCGACGATCTCGTCGAGGTCGCCTGCGGCCAGCGCCTTCCCATGGTGGGCGAATACTTCCTGCGGCGCACGTGTCATGGCGATCCTCCCGCAACCTGTGGGTCGTCTGGGAAAAAGCGTAGGCCACCGGCGGAGAGCGGCCCACGCCGCCGGTGACTGGAAGAATAGTGTGCGGAACTAAATTTTTGGCTGCGAAGGGGACTGGCGATGCCGCGTACCGACAACGATTCCTGGGACATCACCCAAAGCGTGGGGGCCACCGCACTGGGTGTTGCCGCCGCACGTGCCGCGGAGACCGAGAGCGAGAACCCGCTCATCAACGACCCGTTCGCCCGGGTGTTCGTGGACGCGGCGGGGGAGGGGATGTGGAGCATCTACGCCAATCCCACGCTGATGGCCAAGGTGATCGAACTCGAACCGGACGTGGGGACGCGCATACAACTGATGATCGACTTCATGGCCACCCGGACGGCGTTTATCGACGAGTTCTTTCTCGGTGCGGCCGACGCGGGCGTGCGGCAGGTGGTGATCCTCGCGGCCGGCCTGGACGCGCGATCCTGGCGGCTGCCCTGGCCGGACGGCACGGTCATCTACGAACTGGACCAGCCCAAGGTGCTGGATTTCAAAACGGCTACCTTGCAGCAGCACGGGGCACACCCGACGGCCCAACTGGTGAACATTGCGATAGACCTGCGCCAGGATTGGCCAAAGGCCCTGCAAGAAGCGGGTTTTGATGCGTCGCGACCCACCGCCTGGTCGGCCGAGGGACTGGTGCGCTACCTGCCCGCGCAGGGCCAGGACCTGCTCTTCGAGCGGATCCATTCGCTCAGCGCGGCGGGCAGCCGGCTGGCTACCAACGTGCCCAGTGCGGGCTTCAGCGACCCCGAGCTCGTGCAGCGCCAACACGACGACATGCGCCGCGTGCGGACCACGGTCGCCAAACTGGTCGACATCGACATACCGGACGACAACGACATCTGGTACCCCGAGGAGCGCACACCCGTCGACAGCTGGCTGCGCGAGCATGGCTGGGACGTGTCAGCGGAAAATTTCGCGGAGCTGATGGCCCGCTACAGCCGCAACATTCCGGAAGATGCCAAGGATGCAATGCCGCCGACCCTTTTCGTATCTGCCCAACGCGGTTCGTCGGGCTAGTCGGCGGCGGAGTTAACCGGGGGCCCTGGCGGGCCGGGTGAGGTAGGAGCCGTGACAACGGGGCGCGGTCGCCAAAGAAAGCTTCGGCGCCACCGCGCGCCCCATATCGTGTGCGTGCGCGGCAACCACTGAACCCGCTGGCTCGCCGGGTGAAGTGGCTTGCGTCGCGTGGTGTGGCAGCTACGGTCTGGGTGACCATGTATTTGCGTTGCGGCAAATGTCGCGGGCTTTGATATGGGAAGCGTCCCTGGTGATTTCGCCGGGCAAGGATTTCTATGAAGGCCTCGACATCTCAAGACGTCCGGCGCTGCATCGGGCCGCACCGGATAGCCGCGACCGCTACCGTTGCCCGGGCTCGTGCCAGGGTGTAACCGCAAAGTGCCCTGGTCGACTGGGCGGCCAAAGTAGGCAAAGTCGAATCGTGTGGTGCAGCAAATATTTACGATAACCATTGTGGGACAAGGAAAAAAATCACAGCCGACACATAGGGTTCGATTAGTTTAGCGCCGGAATGGCTTTCAACATTTGCTGCAGTCGAGAACTTCAGCAGGCGTCTCCGGAAGGTGGCCTTGTCGTTGTGAAGCCGTTATGTAACAACGGGATTCGCTTGGTTTAACGGGAAAGCCCCCGGGTAGCCACGAGGCGTGAAAAACACATTGCGCCTTGCGGCAACAACACTTGTAATGAGCGCCGGTTTAGGGCTCGCTGGATTAGGGGCGGCCGCCGTCGCCGACGCCCAGCCCGCACCCCGTGCGCCCTTCCCGGACTACCACTGGTGCCCCGGAGATCGTTGGGACCCAGGCTGGGGTAATAACTGGGACTTCGGCCGGTGCCACGATGAGCACTACTTTGACGGCGAACCTCGCGACCACGATCACTGGCACGGCTGGTAACCAGCCGTCAAGTTCTGTGCCCGCCCGGTGAGCCGGCGCCTTGGCGCCGGCCACGGCCCTATCTGCCGAGCTAGGGCGCGAAGACGATCCGCTGCTGGGTCTCGGTTTCGTTCCATGCGGCTTCGATGTCGGCGAGCGGCACGGTACGGGCGTCGATACGGAAAGCGCCGCGGGTGATTATGCCGGCGATGGCGGGCAGCTCAGCCAGGATGTCGCGGGTCGGGACGGATCCTTGTCCGCTCCCGACAATCTGCAGGCGCGCGGCGCGCAGTGCTGCGGACGGTATCGCGGCGTCACCACCTGCGACAGAACCGATCTCGATCCAGGTGAGCGGCTTGCCGGGGTCGGCGCGGTTGACCACGATGGCGGCCATCGCGCTGGCCGTGGGCGGTCCCCAGAGATAGTCGATGACGACGTCGACGTCACGTGCTGCTCTTCTGCAATTCCGCTATCACCGGGCTGGGCCCACACGCAGTCGCACCCAAAAACCAAGGCGATGATCACGGCAAGCTTCCAGCGCCAGCGCGCCGTCTACACAGACACCGTCGCGCATTGGACCAGCAAGGCCGATGTACCCGCCGTCGCGGCCGCAATTGCTGGTGCGGTGATCGGTTACGTCGTGCAATCGGCATTCAGCCACGACGACATCGACCCAAAGCAATACTGCAAGGGCTTCTCTCGACTGAAATGACCGGGCTAGGCGCATTCGATGTCGACGATGTTGAGCTGGACCCGTCGCCGGCCGGGTTGCCACCCGATTCGTGGATGCGTGGAGCGCTAGCCTGCACCGTTGGGCCGGCGCAGTTGGTCCCAGATGTCCACGGGTACTTGGTATTCGGAGACGTCAGCAAACAGGGTGCCGGTCAAGGCAGCTCTCTTTGGGCGGGAGGTGTCGCACTGTCCGTTACCCGAAATGGCGGTCAACCATGCCTGGGATCCGGACCCTACCCGCTCGGTATCGTCGCGACTATGGCTGATCGGGCTGATCGACCCGCCCGCGGTGACGACGTGCATCGGATCGCCGCATCGATGCCGCACGTTACGCGCCTGGAAGGGCCCAAGGGCAACTCCATTTATCAGGTGGGCGGCAAGTCGTTCGTGTTCTTCCGCACGCCCCAGCCCGACGCGACCGACGCGGTCACCGGCGAGCGCTATGCCGACGTGATCATGCTGTGGGTGGAGTCGGAGAGCGATAAGTTGGCGCTGGTCCAGGATCCTGGCTCCCCGTTCTTCACCACGGACCACTTCGACGGGCATCCCTCGGTGCTGGTGCAGGCCAGTCGATTAGAGGAAATCAGCAGGGCAGAGCTGACGGAGCTGGTTCAGGACGCGTGGTTGTCGCGGGCATCGAAGAGACGCGTCGAAGCCTGGCTCGCCCAACACCAGTAGTAGGGGCGCCGAATTCGGCGCAACGAGGATGTTTTGATGCGCAGCGGCGAGGTTTAGACATGATTCCAACGGGTATCGCTAGCGGCACGGGAATCTTTCCTCGGACACAACGGAGGTCACCATGCGCGGAGGCGGAATTATCGGGACGCTTGTGCTGGTGTGGCTGGTCATTGGGGTAATCGCCACGTGGCAGCGGGGCTACTTCAAGGGTCAGGAAACAAGTTGTGCCTCAATGGGAACCGTTGCTGTGACGGTGATTGCCGGACCATTGAACTACGCGGGCGTCAACCCGAAAGTAAAGGATTGTCACGCTCCGAATTTGCCGCAACCTAGTTCAATGAAGTCAATCGACCTCGTCCCCTCAATGTAAAAGGAAGAAACATGATTGCCCTTGGAGTTGTCCTCGCCATCCTCGGATTTTTCTTCTCCCACATACTGATGGTGATCGGCATAATCTTGGCGGTTGTCGGCCTGGTGTTCCATTTCATGGGCACTGCCGGTCGCCCGGTTGCCGGCCGGCGCTACTGGTACTGACCTGGCACACAGTTTCACAGCACAGACATAGGAATCCCATAGCCCCGGCCTAGTCGGGTGCGGATACTGGATGTTGTGAGTCAGACCCGAACCCCGGTTGAGCGCGTTGTCATGTGCCGTGCCGACGGCAACCCGATCAACGTGCTGGTTGTCGACGATGAAGCCGTCCTCGCCGAGATGGTGTCGATGGCATTGCGGTATGAGGGCTGGAACATCGCCACCGCCAGTGATGGGTCGGCGGCGATCGCAGCGGCCCGTGATCAGCGGCCCGACGTGGTTGTGCTCGACGTGATGCTGCCCGACATGAGCGGTCTCGACGTTCTGCACAAACTGCGCGAAGAGCACCCCCAGCTGCCGGTGCTGCTGCTCACGGCGAAGGATGCGGTGGAGGACCGCATCGCGGGGCTGACGGCCGGCGGCGACGACTATGTCACCAAGCCGTTCAGCATCGAAGAGGTCGTGCTGCGGTTGCGCGCGCTGTTGCGGCGTACCGGCGTAACGACGGTGGACAGCGGCGCCCAGCTGGTGGTCGGAGACTTGGTGCTCGACGAGGACAGTCACGAGGTGGCGCGCGCCGGCGAACCGATCTCGTTGACCTCCACCGAGTTTGAGCTGTTGCGTTTCATGATGCGCAACTCCAAGCGAGTGCTGAGCAAGGCACAGATTCTGGACCGGGTATGGAGCTACGACTTCGGCGGCCGGTCCAACATCGTCGAACTTTACATTTCCTACCTGCGCAAGAAGATCGACAGCGGTCGCGAGCCCATGATTCACACGCTGCGCGGCGCAGGGTATGTCCTCAAGCCAGCCCGCTAACCCACGGCGCGCTTGGTCGCTTCGTCTGCGGCTGCTGGCCGGACAAATCGTCGTGCTCGCTGTCGTCTGCGTCGGCATCAGCGCGGCGACCGAGCTGGCGCTGCTTCACCACCTGGTAAGGCAGCTCGACGGTCAGCTTGCCGGGACGTCGTACCGCTCAGCGCTGCTGTACCCCGAACCGAAACGCCCGGGGTGGCGACAATCGCATTCCTACTATCCGAGTCCGGGCCCCGGGCCGAGGTTCCTCGACGCCCCGGGTCAGCCGGCCGGCATGGTGGCCGCGGTGATCAGCAAGGGCAAAATCGTCGACGCCGGCTACCTGACCAGCACCGGCACCCGCGCCGCCGTGAGCCCGACCGCCCAGGCTCAGCTGGAGGGGATCGCCGGCGGCCGCAAACCGGTAACCCTGGACCTCGACGGCCTCGGGCGCTATCGCGTCGTCGCCGCCCCGAGCCGGAGCGGGGGCGACATCATCATTACGGGCCTGTCGATGTCCACCGTCGACGCCACGATGTTGCGGATGCTGATTATCTTGGTGATCGTCACCCTGATCGCGCTGACTGCCGCCACGATTGCGGGCGCCGTCATCATTCGGCGGGCGCTGACGCCCTTGCGGCGCCTCGCGCAAACCGCGAGCAGGGTCGCGGACCTGCCGTTGGCGCGCGGCGAAGTCGAACTGCCGGTGCGGGTGCCCGAATCTGACGCGAACCCTTACACCGAGGTGGGCCAGCTCGGATCGGCACTGAACCGGATGCTCGACCACATCGCGGCCGCACTGTCGGCGCGGCAGGCCAGCGAGACCCGCGTTCGTCAGTTCGTCGCCGACGCGAGTCATGAGCTGCGCACGCCGCTTGCCGCGATCCGCGGCTACACCGAACTCACCCAACGGATGGGCGATGACCGCGAGGCCGTTGCGCAGGCGATGAGCCGGGTCGCGTCCGAGACCGCTCGGATGACGCGCCTGGTCGAGGACCTGCTGCTGCTCGCTCGCCTCGACTCGGGCCGCCCGCTGGACCGCGAACCGGTGGACCTGACGCGGCTGGCGGTCGACGCGGTCAGTGACGCCCACGCCGCAGGACCGGATCATCAGTGGGAGCTCGACCTACCCGAAGAGCCCGTGGTCGTCACGGGTGATGCGGCGCGGCTACACCAAGTGGTGACCAATCTGCTTGCCAACGCCCGCATCCACACCGCGGCGGGCACCGTCGTGACCACGCGGTTGACCGCCGAGCCCGCGCACAGCGTGCTGCAGGTCATCGACAACGGCCCCGGCATTCCGGCGGGGCTGCAGTCGGAGGTGTTCGAGCGCTTCGCGCGCGGCGATTCCTCGCGCTCCAGGAAGGGCGGCAGCACCGGGCTGGGCCTGGCGATCGTTTCCGCTGTGGTCAAGGCGCACAACGGGTCGATCACGGTAAACAGCTCACCTGGTCATACCGAGTTCACGGTGCGCCTACCACTCCCGCCACTCAACGGGTGGCAACCGCCCGCTCCGACGTCAACCGGCTGAGATGCCCGCTAGGAGCAAGTCGCGTCGATCTCGAACGGCTTGTTTACCGGTTGCGTCGGGTTGGCCATGTCAACCCCGGTCGCGGTACCGGTGATCTTGTACGTGTTGCCGTCCATGGTCACCGAGGCGTTGCCCTGACCACCCTGCGCGTACTGAAGGGTCACACCGTTGACGTTGCCGAGCTGGACCGCCGTCACTGCGGGCGGATTGGCGTCGGTGAGCACGACACTGATCCCGGTGCTGTTGCCACCGACGGCGATGCTGACATTGCCGGCAGTCTTGGTGCAGACAGTAGTGCCCTGAACGTTCTGGTCCTTGCCGTCGATGATGACCTTCGCCTTGTTGGCGCCGCCGACTGACACGGAGCCCCCTGGCACAGAAGTCGCAACACCGCCACCCGACTTGTTGTCCGAACACCCCGAAATACCCGCGACCAGAATTGCCGCTCCGGCTACTGTGACCGTCAGTCCGCGTTTCACCTTTTCTCCTTTGCCCGAACCTTGCGGTCCGCAGGATTTGCGGACGTCTCGGCAGTATGCGGGTTAACTGGACCGCAGATCTAGGGCCTGCGGAAAACTTATTTCGATTTCGTTAACTCGCCGTCACCGAACAGCTACTTCTCGCCGGGCCGCGCTGATGGCAATGTATTGGCGGTGGAACCCAAACCCCCTTCCGCAGTCATCGAGTCGGCCCACAGCGAACTCGAACTGCCGTTCCACGACACAACGGATTTCGACAATGCCGATCGTGGATTCATCGCTGCCCTGTCCCCCTGCGTCGTCAAGGCGGCCGACGGCCGCGTGGTGTGGGACAACGACGCGTACGCGTTCCTCAGTGGCCCCGCGCCGGCCTCCGTGCACCCCAGCCTGTGGCGGCAATCGACCCTCGCCGCCAAACAAGGCCTCTACGAAGTGGTGCCGGGGATCTATCAGGTCCGCGGGTTGGACCTTTCGAACATCACCTTCGTCGAGGGCGACACCGGGATCATCGTCATCGACCCATTGGTGTCCACCGAGGTAGCGGCTGCGGCGCTGGAGTTGTATCGCACCCACCGCGGCGATGACCGCCGCGTCGTCGCGGTCATCTACACCCACAGCCACGTCGACCACTTCGGAGGCGTGCTGGGCGTGACCTCACAGGCGGAGGTGGATGCCGGCGCGGTGGCCGTCCTGGCGCCGGAAGGATTTACCGCACACGCCATTCAGGAGAACGTCTACGCGGGTCCGGCAATGACGCGCCGGGCGACGTATATGTACGGCACGCTGCTGGCGCGCGGACCCCAGGGCCAGGTGGGCTGCGGGTTGGGCCAGGCGCCGTCCACCGGCGAGGTGGCCCTGATCGTCCCGACTATCGACATCCAGACGACGGGTGAGGCGCACACCATTGACGGCGTGGAAATCGAGTTTCAGATGGCGCCGGGCACCGAGGCCCCCGCCGAAATGCACTTCTATTTCCCGCGCTTTCGCGCGTTGTGCATGGCCGAGAACGCCACCCATAACCTGCACAATCTGCTGACGCTGCGGGGCGCGCTGGTGCGCGACCCGCACGCGTGGTCGGGCTATCTCACCGAGGCGATCGACACCTTCGCCGACCGTGCCGATGTGGTGTTCGCTTCGCACCACTGGCCGACCTGGGGACGCGAGCACATCGTCAAATTCTTGTCGCTGCAACGGGACTTGTACGCGTACTTGCACGATCAGACATTGCGGCTGCTCAACCAGGGATATACGGGTGTGGAGATCGCCGAGATGTTCCAGATGCCACCGGCTTTGGAGCAAGCGTGGCATACCCACGGCTACTACGGGTCGGTCAGCCACAACGTAAAAGCGGTCTACCAGCGCTACATGGGTTGGTTCGATGGCAACCCCGGTCGGCTGTGGTCCCATCCTCCCGAGGCGCTGGCCCCCCGGTACGTCGGGGCGCTCGGCGGCATCGATCGCGTGGTCGAGCTCGCTGGGGCGGCTTTCGATTCAGGCGACTTCCGTTGGGCAGCGACACTACTCGATCACGCAATATTCACCGACAGTGAGCACGAGGGCGCCCGTGAGCTATACGCCGACACCCTGGAGCAGATGGGCTACGGCGCCGAAAACGCGACGTGGCGCAACTTCTTCCTCAGCGGCGCAACCGAATTGCGCGACGGCAATTTCGGCACGGCCGCGTCGACCACCTCGCCGACATTGCTTTCCCAGCTCACGCCCGAGCAGATCTTCGACAGTCTCGCCATCCGAGTCAACGGGCCGCGCAGCTGGAACCTCCACCTCGCCTTCGACATAACCTTCACCGACTCGGATGCGAACTATCGGCTCACCCTGCGCAACGGCGTGCTCGTCTACCGCAAGATCACCGCCGACCCCGCATCGGCGACCGTTACGGTGCGGCTGGACAGCAAGATACGGCTGCTGAGCGCGGCGTTCGGAGACTTCACCTCACCCGGGCTCGAGTTGTCCGGCGACGAGACGGCGTTGCAGTCGCTGCTGGGTGTGCTCGACGCGCCGGATCCGAACTTCAACATCATCACGCCGTAGCTTGCCGAGCAGACGCAAAAGCGCCCAATTCGAGCTAAATTTGGGCGCTTTTGCGTCTGCTCGCGCCACTGACTCGGCGCCGTCAGGCGACGTCGATAACCACCTTGCCGAGGACCTTGCGATCAGCCACGTAACGTAGTGCCGCGGGAGTTTCGTCCAACGGGAATCGTGCGCCGATGTAGGGGCGGATGGTGCCAGCGGCGAACATCTGTGCCAGCTCCTCCATGTCGCGCACGGCCTCGTCGGGGTAGTCGCCGAGGAAGGTACGGATTTCCATTCCCCGTACACAGATGTCTTTGAGCAAAACGAGATTGAGTGGAATTGCCGGGATCGCACCCGCCGCATAGCCCAGGGTGATGAAGGTTCCCCCGCGGGCAAGCCCTCGCAGTGCCGGCTCAGAATACTTTCCGCCGACCGGGTCGAGCACCGCGCGGGCGGCATCACCGGTCAGTTCACGGATACGGGTTTTGAGGTCTTCGCGGTCGTAGTCCACGACGGCCTCTGCGCCGCGCCGACGGCAAATCTCGAGTTTCTCTGGACTGGATGCAGCGGCCAGCACCCGGGCTTTCATTGCGACTGCCAGATCAACTGCGGCCAGGCCAACACCGCCCGCGGCGCCCAGCACCACAACCCAATCACCTTCTGCTACTTGGGCAACCGAGCGTAAAGCGTGATAGGCGGTGCGGTAGGTGACTCCAAATGCCGCGGCCGACGCGAAATCGGCGTCGTCGGGCACGAGCGCCGCCTGGCTCGCGTCGAGCAGCGCCTGCTCGGCGAAAGCGCCGAAAGTGGTTCCGGATACCCGCTGGCCCGGGCTGAACGGCGCACCATCGCCTGCGGCGATCACTTCGCCGGCGATTTCGTTGCCCGGTATGAAAGGCGGCGGGATCTTCACCTGATACTTGCCGGCTATGAAGAGCACGTCGGGAAAGTTGACCGCAGCCGCGCGGACCCGCACCAGCAGCTGTCCTGGCCCAGGGACGGGGTCGGGAACATCGTCGATAACGAGATCCTCTGGTGTGCCGTAGGTCCGGCAGACGACCGCGCGCATCAGCCGACCCCCAGTCCGCGCAGACAAAACTGCACCAGGTGGGCGATGTCGGCGGCGTCCGGCCGGACGGTCGCCCCCACATACCGTCGCATCATCGCTGCCGTGCAGCTGAAGACGGCATTGACATCGCGGTCGACATCGTTCCTGCCCAGCGCCGCAACCGGCTCCATCAGCAGATCACGCAGCGGCCGCATCATTTCCTGGTCGGCCGCACGCCAATTGGCATTGGCCGACATCTGCCCCGCGGCCGCGCGGCTCATGCTGATCAGGTGTGGGTCGGCGACCTGTGCAAGCGTGCCTTCGATCCAGCGGGCCACCTTGTCCTCCGGTCTGGTTTCCTTGGCCATCTGATGGTGAAGGTAGGAGACGACGATCGCCACCCCGCGCTCCATGACCGCCAGGATGAGATCGTCCTTGCCGGCGAAATACCGGTAGAAAGCCTTGTTGGACGAGCCGGCCTCAGCGACGATGTCGCTGACCCGAGGCGGCTCGGGCGCGTCCCGCTCCATTACCCGCACCGCGGCGGCAAGGATGCGTTCGACCTCCTCGGTGGCCTCCCGCTGCCGGTCATCGAGCGCCCGCTCGACGGCCGCGGTTACCCGATTGTTCATCGCGAATCAGGAAGGGCCGGAACACGTTCGACGAGATCGCCGTACTTGGCCGTGGCGGCTTTGCGGCGGACGTCCAGCAACTCACTGGGCCACTCCGCGTCTTCGGCCTCGTATCCCTTGAGCAGCATGCGGGCCAGGTTGACTTTGTGCGCTTCGGTCGGGCCGTCGGCCAGACCGAGCGCAATCCCGCCTAGCAGCACGTTGACCAGCGGCAGCTGGTCAGTGAGGCCGAGCGCGCCGTGCACTTGGATCGCGCGCAGCGCAATGGATTTCAGTACCTGGGAGGCCAGGATCTTGCAGGCGGCGATCTCGGCGCGCGCCGCGTGCTCGTCTCCGCTGTCGATCAGCCACGCGGCATGCAACACCGTCAGCCGAAATGGGATCAACTCGGTGTAGGAGTCGGCGACAAACTCCTGCACCAACTGTTTGTCAGCCAGCAGACTGCCCTGCGTGAAGCGGCTTTTGGCGCGCCGCGACATCATTTCGACGGCACGCTGGGCCATCCCGATCGAGCGCATCGCGTGATGCAATCGCCCGCCGGCCAGCCGGGTCTGCAAGATCAGGAAGCCCATACCCGGCTCGCCGAGCAGCGCGTCCGACGCCACCCGCACCCCGTCATAGTGCACCAGTGAATGCCCGGGTTCGTGGGGGTCAGCGCCGACCAGGTGGTGGGTGGCCTCCACGTTCAGGCCGGGGGTTCCGGCCGGGATCAGGAACGTCGAGGCGCCGCGGTGGACGGGGACGTCGGGGTCGGTGATCGCGACGACGATGAAGAACGAGGCAACGGAGGCGTTGGAGGAGAAGTACTTTCGCCCGGTGATGACCCAGTCGTCACCGTCCTGGACGGCGCGCGTCGTGAACACGCGCGGGTCGGCGCCGCCCTGCGGCTCCGTCATCGAGAAGCACGAGAAGATCTCGCCGGACAGCAGGCCCGCCAGGTAGCGGTCCTTCTGATCCGGTGTTCCGAAGCGAGCGATGATCTCGGCGTTGCCGGTGTCGGGCGCCTGTGTGCCGAACACGATCGGCGCCCAGGGGCTGCGGCCCAGGATCTCGTTGATCAACGTCAGCTTGACCGCGCCGAAGCCCTGCCCGCCCAGTTCCGGGCCCAAATGCGGTGCCCACAAGCCATTGTCGCGGACCTGCTGTTTGAGCGGATCGACTATCCTGCGGCGCTCGTCGTTGAGCGGCAGGAACTCGCAGCCGGGGAACAGCACCTCGAGCGGCTCCACCTCCTCGCGCACGAATTCGCGGATCCAGTCCAGCTTCTTCTCGAATTCGGGTTCGGTGGAGAAGTCCCAAGACATTTGAATGCTCCCTTTCCTTAGGGCCCGTTAAGGGATCCCGCCGTCGGCACGCAGGATCGAACCGGTGGTGAAACTCGACGCGTCGGATGCTAAAAACAGCGCGGCGCCGACGATTTCGGGTGGATCTCCGGGGCGTTGCAGCCAGTGATGACTGAACATGTTGGTGTTGCCGTTCTCCAGCCCCCAGGCCTTGCTGATGTCGGTCAAGAACGGTCCGGCCATCAGCGTGTTGACGCGCACGGTCGGTCCGAATGCCTGGGCCAGTCCCTCGGTCATGGCGTTGAGCCCGGCCTTGGCCGCGGCGTAGGGGATGATGCCGCCGTTGGGACGCAGCGAGCCGGTGGAACTCACGTTGATGATGGAGCCGCGGCCGGCGGCCACCATCCGCTCGCCCACCAACGCCGATAGCCGGAAGGGACCTTTGAGGTTGAGGTTGACCACCGCGTCGAACAGCTTCTCGGTGACGTTGGTCAGCTTGTCGTACAGCGGTGACATGCCCGCGTTGTTGATCAACGTGTCGACCTTGCCGAAACGCTGGTAGGTGGCCTCCACCAATCCGTCGAGTTCGTCCCAACGCCCCACGTGCACTTGATAAGCCATGGCGGAACGGCCGGTCTCGGCCTCGATCTCCTTGGCGGTGCGCACGCAGTTGTCCATGTTGCGGCTGGCGATCACCACGTCGGCTCCGCAGCGCGCGGCCGCGAACGCCATTTCCCGGCCCAGCCCGCGGCTGCCGCCGGTGATCAGCACTACCCGGTCGGTGAGGTCGAAAACCTGGTCAGCGTAACCCATTTCAGCGCGCCTTGGTTGGTAGCGATCGGGCCAGCTCGGCCGCCGTGGCAATGAGTTGTGGGATCATCGCCCCAAAGGCGTCCTTGATCTTCGGATCCACTACCTCTTTTCCGGTCCTGGTCCTTACCGCGGCCGCGTATGTCTTCTCCAGCACGATGCCCAGTTTCCAGTTGGCCAGCACCAGGTAGTAGTCGATGTTCTCGGTGGAAAGCCCGCTGACCTTTTCGTAGTGCGCGAGTAGTTCGCTGCGGGTCGGCATGCCGCGCATGTCCAGATAGAACCCGTCTTCGCGGGGATTCTCGCCGTCGTAGCCCAGCAGCGCCCAGGCGAGATCGAGCAACGGGTCACCGACCGTCGTCATCTCCCAGTCCACAATCGCGGCCAGTCGAGCCGAGTCTCCGGGCGCGAACATCACGTTGGCGAACTGGTAGTCGCCGTGCATGATGCCGGGCTGGTAATGCGCGGGCCGATTATCGCGCAACCAAGTGGCGGCCTCGTCCAGGCCGGGCAGGTCGCGCACCTTGTAGGCGTCCAGGAACGTCAGCCAGCGATCGACCTGCCGTTCGTGGAATCCGTCGGGGCGGCCGAAGCCGTCGAGACCCTGGGCGCGCCAATCCACCCGGCCCAGCTTGGCGGCGCCTTCGACGAGCTCGAACGCCAGCCCGCGGCGGGCCGGTAAGTCGGTGTCGAACGGCGCCCGCCAGCCGCCGTCCATCGGGCTCCACCCGTCGATCGCACGCATCACGTAGAACGGCATGCCGAGCACCGTGCCGGTTTCGTCGGCCGCGATCAGCCCCGCGTGCGGCACATCGGTGCCGGATAACGCCCGCACCAACCGAATTTCCCGCAACAGCCCGTCGATGCGGGCCGCGTCGGCACGTGCGCCCGGCATTCGCAGCACCATGCGCTGACCGCCACGTTCGATCAGATACAGAGTGTTCTGCGAACCGCCCTTGAGCTGTTGCAGCGAGGCTTCCTCGCCGCCGCCCGGGGCATCGTTCTCGTCGAGCCACCGACCCAGAACACCCGCGTCGAGTTGAGGTTCGATACCGTTAGCCATTGTCCGCACACCCCGCTCTCTGCGCAGAGAATAGCATTCTCCGCGGTGAGACCACCAGACGGGAAGAAACATGCAAGTGCTGCTGATCCGGCATGCGTTGCCTCTGCGCAGCGAACACGGCGAGGGCGCCGACCCGGCGTTGTCGGGTGAAGGGCTGGCTCAGATCAGGCGCCTGCCCGAGGCGCTCGCCAGGTTTCCCATCTCCCGGGTGGTGAGCAGTCCGCAGCGCCGTGCCATTCAGACGGCGGAACCGGTCGCGGCGGCGCGCGAACTGTCCGTCGAGATCGACGACCGGTTCGCCGAATACGACCGCGACCTCCCGCATTACATCCCCGTCGAGCAGATCCGCGACGAAAACCCGCAGGAGTGGGCGCGGATGGCCGAAGGGCGGTTGCCCAGCGCGGTCGACGAGGACGCCTTTCGCGCACGAGTCCGCGCGGCGGTCGACGACCTCGTCGCCGCCGCCGATCCCGAGGACACGGTCGCCGTGTTCAGCCACGGCGGGGTGATCAACGTGTTGCTGCACGAGATTCTGGGCACGGCCAGGCTGTTGTCCTTTCCCGTCGACTACGCCTCGCTGACCCGGCTGCTCTACTCCCGCTCCGGTCAGGCGACGGTGGCGACGGTCAATGCAGTCGAACACGTGTGGGACCTGTTACCGCGCAATCAGCAGCGGTGGTAAACAAGTCCGGTGACTTCAACTGACCCACTCGAGGGGCTCGACCTCGGCGGGCTGGACCGGTATCTGCGTTCGCTGGGCATCGAGCGCGACGGGGAGTTGCGCGCGCAATTCATCTCCGGCGGCCGCTCCAATCTGACGTTCCGGGTCTACGACGAGAAAACGAACTGGCTGGTGCGACGCCCACCGCTGCACGGGCTGACACCTTCGGCGCACGACATGGCTCGCGAGTACCGGGTGGTCGCCGCGCTGCAGGACACGGCGGTTCCAGTGGCGCGCACCATTGCCCTGTGCGAGGACGATTCGGTGCTGGGCGCGCCCTTCCAGATCGTCGAATTCGTTGTTGGCCAAGTGGTGCGCCGGCGTGCGCAACTCGAAGCCTTCAACCACACCGTCATCGATGGCTGTGTCGACGCCTTGGTCCGGGTCCTCGTCGACCTGCACAGCGTCGACCCGAACGCGGTGGGGCTGGGCGATTTCGGTAAACCCAGCGGTTACCTGGAACGCCAGGTGCGCCGATGGGGTTCACAATGGGACCTGGTGCGGCTGCCCGACGACCACCGCGATGCCGACGTTCAGCGCCTGCATTCCGGTCTGCGCCAATCCATTCCGCAGCAGAGCCGCACGTCGATCGTGCACGGTGACTACCGGATCGACAACACCATCCTGGACAATGACGACCCGACCCGCGTCCGCGCCGTCGTGGATTGGGAGCTCTCGACGCTGGGCGACCCGCTCAGTGACGCTGCCCTGATGTGCGTGTACCGCGATCCCGCGCTGGACTTGATCGTCAATGCCCAAGCCGCCTGGACGTCGCCGCTGTTGCCGACGGCCGACGAGTTGGCGGATCGGTACTCACTGGTTTCCGGACTGCCGCTGGCGCACTGGGAGTTCTATATGGCGCTGGCCTACTTCAAGCTCGCCATCATCGCCGCGGGCATCGATTTTCGTCGGCGCATGGCGGAGCAGGCGCAGGGAAAGGACGAGGCGTCTGACGGGCCCGAGGTCGTGGCGCCGTTGATCTCGCGCGGGCTGGCCGAGCTCGCCAAGCTACCGAGTTGACGCCTTCAACGCCGCCACGTGGCTCTTCTTTGCGACTCGCCGCAGTTGAAGGATCCGCGCGGTACCGACGGTCACCGTGATCAGCCCGCCGCCAATCGCCGCCAGCAGCATCGCCACCCCCAACGGCAGGCTCCAGTGCCAGCCCAAGAAGGTGAACGCCGAGTTCTCCATGTTCTGGGTGATAAAGACCAGTAACAGGATCAGGATCAGGAACCCGGCAATCAGAAACGTCCACAGGGCGCCGGCGCGGGTCAACTTGGCCGCCGGATCCGTGACCGGCGGACCTGCGGACGGCGCCGGCGCAGTCGGATTCTTCGTAGGGGGCTGATCGGGCGAGGCAGAGGGATCGCTGCTCATGATCCCATCTTTATCCCATCTGGCTCAGAAATAAACCAACTACGCGAGAAACCCGGCACGGTCTGAACCTCACGCAGCGGCGCCTCGTAATTTCCGACGTAGTGTCAACACTGTGAGGATGGCGGGACGTATGCGTATTGCGACCGTCCCTGTGGCCGTGTGCGTTGCGACGATGTGTCTGATCGCAGCCTGCGCCAACCCCGATCCGCTGGGCAACGAGACCCGAAGCGTGAAATCCATCGTGGTTGGCTCGGGTGACTTTCCGGAATCCGAGATTGTCGCCGAGATCTACGCACAAGCATTGGAGGCCAACGGCTTTGACGTCGGGCGCCGTCCAGGAATCGGCAGCCGAGAGACTTACATACCGGCGCTCAAAGACCATTCGATCGACCTGGTACCGGAGTACATCGGCAACCTGTTGCAGTACTTTGCACCCAACTCGAAGGCAACCATGCTGGACGCCGTCGAGTCAGAGCTCCGGCAGCGATTGCCCGGTGATCTCTCGCTTCTGACGCCGTCGCCGGCTTCCGACACCGACACGGTCACCGTCACCGGTGCGACAGCCAGGGAGTGGAATCTGACCACGATCGCCGACTTGGCAGTACATTCGGCGGACGTGAGGTTCGGAGCGCCGTCAGATTTCCAGTCCCGCCCGTCCGGGCTGCCAGGCCTGAAGCAGAAGTACGGGCTCACCATCAGCCCCGGTAATTTCGTCGCGATCGAGGACGCCGGGGGCGCGGTGACCGTGCGCGCACTGGTCGAGGGAAAGGTGCACGCTGCCGACATCTTCAGCACATCACCGGCTATCTCCCAAAACCACTTGGTGGTACTCGACGACCCTGAACATAACTTTCTGGCCGGCAACATTGTGCCGCTGGTGAATTCGCAGAAGAAGTCCGACCTCCTCAATGGTGTGCTCGACGCGGTATCGGCGAAACTGACCTCCGCCGGGGTGGCTGCGCTAAACGCCGCGGTGGCTGGTAACGGTGGGATAGATCCCGCTCAGGCTGCGCGAAACTGGGTGCGGGACAACGGCTTCAACCACCCAATCGGCCAATGATCGTCTTCGACAAGGTCACCAAGTTATTCCCCGGCGGCAGCACCGCCGTGGATCAGCTGAACATGGAGATCCACGATGGTGAGTTGACGGTTTTCGTCGGCTCCTCGGGCAGCGGCAAGACCACAGCGCTGCGAATGATCAACCGGATGATCGATCCGACCTCAGGGACCGTCACGGTCAACGGGAAGGATGTCTCGACCGTCGACCCGGTGAAGCTGCGTTTGGGGATTGGCTACGTCATCCAGAACGCGGGGCTGATGCCCCATCAACGGGTGATCGACAACATCGCAACCGTTCCCGTTTTGCGCGGCCAGCCGCGTCGGGCTGCCCGCAAAGCCGCTTACGAGGTGCTCGAACGGGTCGGACTGGACGCCAAGCTCGCTACCCGCTATCCCGCGCAGCTATCCGGCGGAGAACAACAACGCATCGGGGTGGCACGGGCGTTGGCCGCCGATCCGCCGATTCTGTTGATGGACGAGCCGTTCTCCGCCGTCGACCCGGTTGTCCGTAATGAGCTGCAGAACGAAATCCTCAATCTGCAAAGCGAATTGCATAAAACCATCGTTTTCGTCACACACGACATCGACGAAGCGCTCAAGCTCGCCGATCGAGTCGCGGTGTTCGGACGCGGCGGTGTGCTAGAGCAATACGACCAACCCGCGCGGCTGCTGTCGCGCCCGGCTAATGCCTTCGTATCGAAGTTCATCGGCCTCGGCCGCGGCTATCGTTGGCTGCAGCTCATCGAAGCGTCCGGGCTCCCGCTGCACCACATCGACCGGATCTCCGTCGGTAGCCTCTCCAGCGTCGACGACGGCACCCACATCGCGGACGGCTGGACACTGGTAGTCGACGACGACGTGCCGCTGGGTTGGATCGACGCCGACGCCGCCAGGCGGCACCGCCGTGGCGCACCGCTGTCGGACACCATCACCGCCGTCGGTTCTCAGCTTCGACCAGGCGGAAACCTCAGCCAAGCCCTCGATGCGGCCTTGTCCTCGCCGTCGGCGATAGGCGTTGCCGTTGACAGCGAAGGCAAAGTCATCGGCGGCGTATTGGCGACCGACGTGCTGGCCGCCGTTGACGCGCGCCGGAAGGCTTGACCGTGCACTATCTGCTCAAGCACCTCGACAGCGCCTGGGCGCTGACCGCCGTGCATCTGCGGCTGTCGCTGCTGCCGGTGTTGATCGGGCTGGCGATCGCGGTGCCGCTTGGCGTCCTGGTCCAGCGCGCGCCGATCGCGCGACGGCTGACGATCATAACCGCCAGTGTTGTATTCACCCTTCCGTCGTTGGCGCTGTTCGTCATGTTGCCACTGATCATCGGAACCCGGGTTCTTGACGAGGCGAACGTCATCGTGGCGCTCACGGCCTACACCGTGGCGCTGCTGGTGCGCGCGGTGCTCGAGGCGCTGGATGCGGTGCCGGTTCACGTGCGCGACGCCGCTATTGCGGTCGGGTACCCGACGTTCAAAAGAATTCTGAAAGTCGAACTGCCGCTGTCGATTCCAGTGATGGTTGCTGGGCTGCGGGTGGTCGTGGTGACCAATATCGCGATGGTCTCGGTGGGCGCGGTGATCGGTATCGGTGGCCTCGGGGCCTGGTTCACCGCCGGGTATCAGACCAATAAAAGTGATCAGATCGTCGCCGGCATCATTGTCCTGTTGGCGCTTGCGATCGTCATCGACCTGCTGATCGTCGTGGCAGGCCGGCTGCTCACGCCGTGGGAACGTGGGGCGCGCGTCACCCGCAGGCAACACCCGCTGGGGCCGCCGATGGTGGGTGGAGCGCGATGAACTTCGTCGAAAAGGCGGTGTCGTACCTGCTGGCCGCCGACAACTGGACCGGTCCCGTCGGGCTGGCGGCGCGCACCGTGGAGCATTTGGAGTACACCGCGATGGGGGTGGGGGCATCCGCGCTGATCGCCGTCCCGATCGGCCTGATCGTCGGGCATACTGGCCGCGGCACGGTGTTGGTGGTGGGCGCGGTGAACGGACTGCGCGCGCTCCCGACACTAGGCGTGTTGTTGCTTGGGGTGCTGCTCTTCGGGTTGGGCATGGGGCCGCCGCTGGTTGCGCTGATGCTGCTGGGCGTCCCGTCGCTGCTGGCCGGCACGTACGCGGGTATTGCCAATGTCGATCGCACTGTGGTCGATGCCGCCCGTGCGATGGGTATGACGGAGACCCAGGTGCTGATGCGTGTGGAGGTGCCAAACGCGATGCCCCTGATTTTGGGTGGGTTGCGCAGCGCGACGCTGCAGGTAGTCGCCACCGCGACGGTGGCCGCCTATGCCAGTCTCGGCGGGTTGGGCCGCTATCTGATCGACGGGATCAAGATGCGTGAATTTCAGCTGGCCCTGGTAGGCGCGTTTATGGTCGCAGCGCTGGCGCTGATCCTGGACGGCCTGCTGGCGCTGGCGGTGTGGTTGTCGGTGCCTGGCACCGGTCGACTGCGCATGCTTGGCGCTCGTCCGGGGCACGTGGGCGAAGCCACAGTTACCGCCAAACCCGCCGCAGTTCGTTGACACGTTTTACGGTAGATGAGTGAACGCAGCCTCTGATCCGACTCCGAGCGCCTGGCCCGCGATGTTGACATGGCGTGCACAGGACGTCTCGCGCATGGAATCGGTACGAGTGCAGCTGTCCGGTAAGCGAATCAAAGCCACCGGCCGCATCGTGGCCGCCGCGACCGCGACCAACCCGGCGTTCGGCGCCTTCTACGACGTGCAGACCGACGAGAGCGGCGCCACCAAACGGTTCGGACTGACGGTCACGCTGGCCGAGCGGGAACGCCAGCTGGCCATTGCGCGCGACGAGGAAAACATGTGGTTGGTCACCGATCACCAGGGAGAAAGTCGCGCGTCATACAACGGGGCGCTTGACGTCGACGTGGTGTTCAGCCCGTTCTTCAACGCGCTGCCGATCCGGCGCCTGGGCCTACACGAACGGGCGGGCTCGCTCGCGTTGCCGGTGGTCTACGTGAACGTGCCCGAGATGTCCGTCACCGCGGCCGTCGTGAGTTACACCAGCGAGGGACGGCTGGACGGGATCAAGTTGCGGTCGCCGGTCGCCGACACCACCGTGCGCGTCGACGCCGACGGGTTCATCGCGGACTATCCAGGATTGGCAGAGCGGATCTGATCACTCCACCTGCCCGGCCCGCGGCGGCCAGCTCCTCGCGCCAGTTCTCGGTGCCGACAACGACGCCGAAGATGTCGGAGCGCGGGAAGCTGTCGTAACGCGTCCGCGCCGCGTGGCCCGCCTCCACGAGCTCGCCCACCGAGTCGTGGGAGGCGAGCGAATCGCGGGCACGGCTCAGCAGCTCGATCGCCTGGTCCACCGCCGGCACCAGTTGGCCGGAGTTGCCTTCGCACATCGCGCGCACCAGGTCAGGGGAGCTGCCCGCTACCCGGGTGGCGTCGCGGAAAGATCCTGCGGCCAGCGCGAACGCCAGCGGGACCTCGCCGGCCGTGACGGCGAGCGCCTCGGCGAATAGGTGTGGCAGATGTGAGATGGCGGCAGCGGCGGCGTCGTGCTCGTCGGATTTGGCCGGCACCACCACCGCGCCGCAGTCCAGCGCCAACGCCATCACCATCGAGAACACGACGGGATCCACATGGTCGTCGACGCTGACCACCCACGGCGCCATGGTGAACAATCCGGCGTGCCCGGCTGCCCAACCAGAGTTTTCGGTGCCCGTCATCGGGTGACCGCCCACGAAACGTTCCTGTAGACCGGCCGCGGTGACCTCGTCGAGCACCGCGCATTTGACACTGGTGACGTCGGTGAGCGGACACCCGGGGGCCAATTCGCTGATGTGGGCGAGCATCCCCGGTACCGCCGGCATCGGTACCGCCAGCACGATCAACGCGCCGGCATGGGCGGCGCGCGTCAGCGTGTCGGTGAGCTCAGTGGTGGCGTCAAAGCCGTCGGCGATGGCTCCCTGGGCGCTTTCCACCGACCGGTTGTAGCCGAACACTTCACGACCGACCGCCGCGGCGGCCCGCATCACCGAGCCGCCGATGAGTCCCAGCCCGAGCACGCACACAGGTGTCTTAGGAACGGGGTGAGCGACAGGGCGAGTAGCAGGGCCAGCCACAGTCCAAGGTTGGCACAGTTCGGCGGGAGGTGATGCTCTCGGGTGCGCTTGCCCTTGTTTGCTCGTTTGGGTTTCATCTGGCCTGATCTGGTCATGGGGCCTGGTCAGCGACTACCGTTGGCGCCCATGGGAGCACAACGGGCCCAAGCAAAAGGCCCGGCGGCGGACGTACCGGACGGTTTCGGCGTTGCGGTCGTGCGCGAAGAGGGCAAATGGCGCTGTTCGGAGATGGCGGCCAAGTCGCTGACGAGCCTGAATGCGGCCGAGACGGAACTGCGTGAACTGCGCAGCGCGGGCGCCGTTTTTGGACTCCTGGACGTCGACGACGAATTCTTCGTCATCGTGCGCCCGGCACCCTCCGGGACCCGGCTGTTGCTCTCGGACGCCACGGCCGCCCTCGATTACGACATCGCCGCCGAAGTCCTGGACAACCTGGACGCCGACATCGATCCCGAGGACCTCGAGGATGCAGACCCGTTCGAGGAGGGCGACCTGGGGCTGCTGGCCGATGTGGGGCTGTCCGAAGCGGTGCTCGGGGTGATCCTTGACGAAACCGATCTGTACGCCGACGAGCAACTGGGCCGCATCGCGCGGGAAATGGGCTTTGCCGAGCAACTGTCGGCGGTGATCGACCGCCTCGGTCGGTGACCGCAAGCGCGGCGGAGCCGGGCGCAGCGGGTCGCCGCCATCAGGCCCGTCGGTGACGACGGACGAAGATCTGATCCGGGCCGCGCTGGCGGTTGCCGCGACGGCCGGCCCGCGCGACGTCCCGATCGGCGCGGTGGTCATCGGCGCCGACGGAACTGAACTCGCCCGGGCGGTGAATGCCCGTGAGGCCCTTGGTGATCCAACCGCGCACGCCGAAATCCTGGCGATGCGGGCGGCGGCCCGGGTGCTCGGCGACGGGTGGCGGCTGCAGGGGACCACGCTGGCCGTCACCGTCGAACCGTGCACCATGTGCGCGGGCGCACTGGTGCTGGCACGCGTCGAGCGGCTGGTGTTCGGGGCCTGGGAACCCAAGACCGGCGCGGTCGGCTCCTTGTGGGACGTGGTCCGCGATCGGCGGCTCAACCATCGGCCGGCCGTGCGCGCGGGGGTGCTCGCTCAGGAGTGCGCCGCGCCGCTGGAGGCCTTCTTCGCCCGCCAGCGATTGGGTTGAGCGCTCCCCGGTTCGGTAAGCTGCTCGGCGGTGGCGTGTCCGAGCGGCCTAAGGAGCACGCCTCGAAAGCGTGTGACGGCTAACACCGTCCGAGGGTTCAAATCCCTCCGCCACCGCCAAAGCTTACCGCAGTAATCGCAGTTAAATCGCTATTTTTGTGTTTGCTGCGAACTCTCGAGAGCGGGTTCGCGTTCCAATGCTTTGAGGACGAGTGGGCGTACTGGAACGGCCAGCCCTTGCGGAACCTGTTTTCCCGCAGGCTGATTGACGTTGCCCCGGTGAACATGCCAGCCTATCTCGATTCCAGCATGGCACTGCGGTCACTTGCACGGTTCGTTGACGCCCCCGTCGAAGAGATCATCGACCTGCACATTCGCGCTGAGCTGTGAAAGCTTTTCAAGCGAACCAGCGATGGATGGATACGGCCAACTGGACGTAACCCGCACCAGGCGCTAGTCGAGATGCAAGCGAAACGCTGGCCGGAACTAAACAAACCCAAGTACGGGCAAGATGCCTATATCGGGATCTTAAGGAAGGGGGTCAGGATGAGCAGTGATGAGGCCCGAGTGGATGCGGTCGACTTCCGTCGCGCGTTGGCTCTGATCCAGCACGGGGAGCGCGGCGACGAAGCAGGCATGCGCGTCATCATCGACGACGAAGTCATTCCAGCTGACCGGCTTGAACAGCTGATCCGCGCGACCGTATCAATCCTGTGGCAACTGGTGGCTCAGCTGTGCGAACCGGACGAAGTCGCTGAGATCGGCGAAACCCTGACCTTGGCGTCTGCCGCCGACGAGGTCGATCTCGACCGCGACAACCGGCTCGTAGGTCAGATTGCCATGGCACAGCATTCCGAAAATCCCAGTGTCGAGTATGAGGTGCTCCGCGAAGCAGCGACGGCGCCCGACGGTCTGGTGCATCTGGCGCTCACCGCCGCCGGTGCCGTCCCCGGGCTGCTGCCCCAGTTGCGCACCGATGCTGGCCGGCAGCTGCTCAACAACTTGGCGATGCAAGCTCTACGTGAGGAGAACAGCAGATGACCGGGCGGCGCTGCGTTACCCCGCTCGGCCAACAGCCAGCTCCGCCACCGCCAAAGCTACCGGCGAGAAATCGCGGGTGAACTACCGCAAGACGGACTCGACGAGGTCCACCACGTTACGGCCTGTGCGCCGCGGCATCGGCCACCAGGGGAGCGCACGGGACGTGACACTCACCAAGCCGTCGGCCATGGCGTCTTGTAGCCGATACGCATTGTTCAGCGGGTCGGAGACCACAGCGACGAAATGATCTGGCACAGCGCATCGACCCGGAGCAGGTTGAATTCGCTGTCGTCTTCGAGTCCCATGGCGCGTAGCGGGGCCAGGGAAGGGACGCTCGTCGTGGTCTCGGCACCCAACCCAACCACTCGAAATCCGAACAGCCCCTTGTGGTCTTCGAGCCGCTCCAGGCGACCGCCGTCTGCCCCGGCTATCGCATGCCCCATCGAGTGCCCGGTGATCGAAGCGCGGGTACCGACGACCTCGAAAGGCCCTTCTGCTCCGGTGAACGGCTCGATGACTTCGCCCGTCACTCCGCCAGGAAAGCGATAAACGATGTTTACGGCGCCTCCGCGCGACCAACGACAGTGTGCGCTACGTACCAGGGGAAAGCCGAGCCACGATCTCAGCAGCGCCAAGGCGTGGTACCTGTAGCCCATTTTTTCCAGGCGAATGCTCACGACGTCACCGACGGCTCCCGCGGCGATTGCCCGCCCGACCAGGCGGAACTGTGGCAGGTTCATGAAGTCCTCGGCCACCCGCACCGTGCGCCACCGGCGATACAGGGCGAGCTGTCGAAGGTCGCCCCAGCGAACGGCGGCCGGCGTGTCCATGACCAGAGCAGCGCCCGGGGCGAGATGCGCCGTGGCGCGCAGCACCGCCAGATTGCTGGTGGGCGTGACCGACACCATCACTGCGTCGACGTCGCCCGGCCGCAACGAGCGCAGGTTCTCGACGGCGCCGACGCCGAAGGGCTCTCCCGCTTCGCGCGCGTGAGCAATGTTTCGCGAGTGGACGCCCACAACCTCGACATCAGAGTCCAACAGCCTCAGCGCGGGTAAGAACGAGTTCCGGACTCGGTATCCCGAACCGATGATCAGCACTCGCAATCGATGGTTTGCGGGATTGGGTGATGTCAGCTCGGGCGCTCCTTCTGCGTTTGGACCCACCGAACCTAAGAACTCGACCCGGTCAGGCTCAGCAGTTTACGACTAGCCATGTGCAGGCGTTCCTTGGCGACGGCCGGCCCTGAAAGCCCGTTCCTGCTCGTCGGAGGCATTAACCGAGCCTCGACTGGGTCGCTCGAATCGGCAAGCGGCTCCGATGTTCCGACCCGCCGCTCGTCCACGAGCGCCTTCAGCACCGGGTCATCCAATTTCGACCACGCCGCCTTGAACTCGTCCGTCCCGATTAGCTCGTTCGCCAACCCGGCGGGCTGGAAGGAAATCTTCAGAATCCTTGACGCCGCGGGCCCCGATTCGGCGCGGCCCGATGGTAGTAGCAACGATTCCAAATTGCGGCTGTACCGACCGGTCCTACCAACTGAACGATGTCACTGCCGGCCCTTATCCGGTCAGCCGAATTCGGTGCGAATTCAAAGGCGCCATCGTCGTCACCGACCGGCAACAAGAGGATGAAGATGCTGATAAAATTCGGGAAATTCTTCGCAAAGTCTTTCAGTGCGTCATAATCCCGGTGCCAACCGTCGAGCCGCTCTTCATTGATGTGCGACTTTGATTGTCCGCCTGCGGTTTCGTAGCAATGGCAGTGGTACAGCAATGCGGAAGGATGAACGCTGGCGATGAGTCGGCGCGCAGGCTCGCCGAACATTTCGTGGAAAATGCCCACGTCAACCAGCTGATCGGGGCCAAGCACCGCGCGCGGCTGATCTTCAATCGCTGCGAACAATGAATCCAGCCGCTGATTCCATGACTCGACCTGTTCGACGGGCCAGAGGCCAGTGAGTTCAGCGATACCCTCTTGCGCTAGAACTTCCGGGAGCGTGCGAGTCTCAATTATTGCGTCCAAATTCCCACCATCAATATTCCATTTCCACAGTAAGCCGCCACATTGATCGCGCTGTGGGCGTCACCCTGCAGGCTACGGCATCGATGGTCCGATCGATGGTGATCACTCGCACATTGGACTTGTACCCGGGGGTCCGGGTCGTCGTCCCGGTGCAGGGCTGGTGTGGGCAGCGGCCCTGCGAGGCGGCCGTGCTGCAGGTTACGGTCCGGTCCCGAAGCGTGGGTGCC
>CAVPUR010000002.1:0-152576 GCA_963708995.1 uncultured Actinomycetota bacterium | reverse complement strand
CGCGCTCGGCGCACCGGGCCGTCGCGTCGGCGTTCCACTGCACGCTGGTCTGGTTCCAGGTGCTCTTGCGTGCCAGCACCTCGCGCACCGCAATTGCGGCAAGCCACCGGCACCATCGGCATCTCGTCGAGGCGGTTGTCGGTCCTCACCTGGCCGCCATGTTTGCCTCGACCTCTTTCATCCACGCGTCGTAGGGCCGGGTCGTGTCCAGCTCAAATTCGAAGCGGTCCACCATATCCGGCGCGACATCGGCTACGTCGACATAAAACTGCTGATACCAGCGGCGCAGCTGGTACACCGGGCCGTCCTCCTCGACCAGCAGCGGGTTGTCGATGCGCGCCTTGTGCCGCCAGATCTCGACGTCCTGCTCGAATCCCAGCTTGACGTAGTCGCCGAGCTTGATCGCGGTCTGCATGGCCTCGTCACCGGGCAGCGCTTCGGACTTCTTGACGATGATGCCGTATTGCAGCACAAAGGAATTCGCGTCGATCGGATAGTGGCAGTTGATGAGGATCGTCTTGGGTCGCCGCTGCTCGTAGTGGTAGGTCAAGTCGTCGATCATGAAGGAGGGCCCGTAGTAGGACGCCACCGACGTGGTGCCCAGCATTTGTGCGCCTTCGGTGCCGCCCATGTCGGGGCGGCCCTCGCCGTTCATGTACTGCGTCGCGACGTGTCCCTCGAAGATGTTCTTGAAGTACGTCGGCAGTGCGCCGTGGATGTAGAAGAAGTGCGCCATATCCACGACGTTGTCGATGATCTCGCGGCAATTGCTCCGCACGACGGTGGTGTACCAATGCCAGTCGGTCCACTCGTCGCTGGTGGCGCCCTCGATGCGCGGGATGGTGACTTCCGGCGGTGGGGCATTGCCTTCGGGGTCGTTCCAGACGAACAACATGCCGTCCTGTTCCAGCGTCGTCCAGGTCGCCGTGCGGGCCAGCCGCGGTGTGCGCCGCGCGTACGGCACCTGCTTGCATCGCCCGTCGCCGCCCCAGCGCCAGTCGTGGAACGGGCAGGCGATCTCGTTGCCCTTGACCTTGCCCTGCGACAGATCACCGCCCATGTGCCGGCAGTAGCTGTCGAGCACGTTGATGTTGCCGTCTCCGCTGCGGAACACCACCAACTTCTGCCCGAACGCGTTGATCGCGTGCGGCTTGCCGTCACCGAAATCTCTGATCAATCCCAGGCAATGCCAGCCGCGGGCGAACCGCGTGGGCGCGGCCTGCGCTTCAATGAGCCGAATCTCGTCGGCGCCAGACGACGTCATACCCCACGATTTAACTCCTGTCAGCGGGCCAATGGGGTGACTGTTCCGCTCATCAGGACGGCGCTTTCTCGCTTGCGCCGTGGCGGCCTACCGTTTCCCACGTGACTCCGCACGACACCACGGTGGACCTGCTGGTGGTCGGCTCGGGCACCGGCATGGCCGCGGCGCTGACCGCCCACGAACTCGGGCTATCGGTGCTGATCGTGGAAAAGTCGCCGTGGGTGGGCGGCTCCACCGCCCGGTCCGGCGGGGCGCTGTGGTTTCCCGCCAGCCCGGTGCTGGCCGAAGGCGGCGCCAATGACACCGCCGAGCGCGCGGCCACCTACCTCGACTCGGTCGTTGCCGGATCGGCGCCCCGAGCGCGATCGACCGCATTTGTGAACCACGTGCCGGCGACGGTCGCGATGCTGCGCCGAACGACGCCGCTGCGCTTCTTCTGGGCCCGCGACTACTCCGACTATCACCCCGAGGAGCCGGGCGGCAGCGCTGCGGGTCGCACCTGCGAATGCCATCCCTTCGACACCTCGATGCTCGGCGAGTACCGCAGTAGGCTGCAGCCCGGCGTGATGGAGGCCAGCGTGCCGGTACCGACGACGGGTGCCGACTACCGCTGGATGAATCTGGTAGCCCGGGTGCCGCGCAAGGGAATCCCGGTATTCGCCAAGCGGATAGCGCAGGGCGTGGGGGGCCTGCTGCTGGGCCGGCGCTACGCCGCGGGCGGTCAGGGCCTGATGGCCGGCCTGTTCGCGGGAGTGCTGCGCGCCGGCATTCCGGTGTGGACCGACACCGCGCTGCTGCGACTCGACAGCGACGGCAACCGGGTGCGCGGGGCGGTCGTGCAGCACGGCGGTCGCGAGGTGACGATCACCGCGCGGCGCGGGGTGGTGTTGGCCACGGGCGGTTTCGACCACAGCATGGACATGCGGTGGAAATTCCAATCCGAGTCGCTGGGCGCCAATGTCAGCCTGGGCGCCACGGCCAATACCGGCGACGGGATCCGCGCGGCCCAGGAACTGGGTGCCGACATCGGTTTGATGGACCAGGCCTGGTGGTTTCCCGCCGTCGCGCCGCTGCCCGGCAAGGAGCCCGCGGTGATGCTGGCCGAGCGGTCGCTGCCCGGCTGCCTGATCGTGGACCACAACGGCCGCCGGTTCGCCAACGAATCGGCGGACTACATGTCGTTCGGTCAGCGCTTGCTCGAACTGGAACGCGCCGGCAGCCCGGTCGAAACGATGTGGATTATCTTCGACCAGCAGTACCGCAACAGTTATGTCTTTGGCGCCACCCTGTTTCCGCGGATGAAGATTCCGCCGGCATGGTATGACGAAGGCATCGCAAAGCGGGCCGACAGCCTCGCCGAGCTGGGCGCACAGATTGGTGTCCCGGTGCCGGAGTTCACCCAGACGATGACCCGATTCAACGAAAGTGCTTCTGCCGGTGAGGATCCCGACTTCGGCCGGGGCCGCAGCGCCTATGATCGCTATTACGGCGACCCGACGATAACGCCGAACCCCAACCTGCGTCCGCTGCTCAACGGCCCGTTCTACGCGGTGAAAATGGTGCTCAGTCGATCTGGGCACCTGCGGCGGGCTCAAGGCCGACGAACGGGCGCGGGTGCTGCGCGAAGATGGCGGCGTCATCGCCGGCCTGTATGCGATCGGCAATACCGCCGCCAATGCGTTCGGCGCGACGTATCCGGGCGCGGGCGCGACGATCGCGCAGGGCCTGGTGTACGGCTACATCGCGGCCACGACGCGGCGGGCAGCGTTTAGTCGGCCTCGCGCTTGGCCTCGACCTGCTTCTCGACCTCGCGCCAGTAGCCCGGCTTCGGGCGCGGTTTGCCGAAACCACCCTTGGCGGCCTTGTGCATGATGGCGTCCGCCTCGTCGATGTCCTTCATCAGTTCCAGCGCGAACTCGCGCTCGGCGGCGTAGTACTTGGCCGCCCAGCGCAACGCGATCACCGAGTACGCCCAGGCGGGCTCGCCTTCGGCGCCCGTCGGCGTCCTCGACCGCCTTGCGATGGCGGGCTTCGGCGTACGCCGCATACTCCTGCAGCACTTCCTTGAGCCGAGCCGGGTTGGTGAGGTGGCCGAACGTCACCCGCAGCAGCACGCTGTGCTTGAGCACCGGCGGGTCCACCGGCGCATCGTTGACCCACTCGATGGCGGCGTCCATCCCGGCCCGGGTGATCTTGTAGAGCCGGCGGCTGCGGGTGCCCTCGTCACGCTCGACGCGCGAGGTCACCAGACCGAGACTCTCCAGCTTCTTCAGCTCGGTGTAGATCTGGCTGTACGACGGGCTCCAGTAGTACAGGTCGACGCTCCAGTCGATCCACTTCTTGAGGTCGTAGCCGGAGATCTCCTCCTCGTAGGACATCATGCACAGCAGCGCCCGACTGGTGGCGGCAAGTGACGCATTCGTCGGCTTTTCGCTGGCGGGGTCCACTTCGCCAGATTAACAACACGGATTCACCGGCTTGGGTGTCACAGACCGCTGACCGGGACACCGCGTTGCGGCCAAGTGCCGCAACGCTATTGGCGCTGTAAAAACGCCAACACAGTCGATTCGAACGCTTCCTTGGCCTCGATCATCGCCCAATGCCCGCAGTTGGGGAACACATGCAATTCGGCATTGGGGATGGTGCGCATCGGAATGATCGCCATGTCCAGCGGGCTCACCCGGTCGTCGCGTCCCCACGTCAACAGGGTGGGGGCGGCAACCTTGTGCATCGTCGCCCACGGCAGTGGGGCGTCAGACTTGGCCATCATCGCCGTCATCTTGGCGAAGGCAGCCTTGCTGTACATCCGGCGGGCGGCCTGCAAGGCCTGCGGATCGCTGGCCAGGCCCCAGCGCTCCTCGATCAACTCGTCGGTGATCAGCGCGGGGTCGTACACCATGCAATTCAGCCAGTCGATCAGCCGCTGGCGGGTGGGGTCCTCGGTGAACTCCTGCAGCAGCCGGATGCCCTCACTGGGCCCGGGGGTGAACAGATTGGTGCCGATGCCGCCGATGGTGACCAACCGGCGCACCCGCTGGGGATGTTGTATTGCCAGGTTGATTGCAACACCGCCGCCCATCGAGTTGCCGATGATGTCGAAGCGGTCGAGCGAGAGCGCTTCGATGAACGACATGGCCGCTCCGTGCGCGGCGATCATCGGATGACCGCCCAGGTCGGGGCTCACGCCAAAGCCGGGAAATTCCAGCACCAGACAACGGAAGTGCCTGCTGAACGTGGGCAACAGCCCGCGGAAGTTACGGTGGCCCGTGACGCCGGGGCCCGAGCCGTGCAGGAACAACAGCGGCGGTCCATTGAGATCATGGCCGGTGTCGTAATAGCGCAACACCCCGGCCGGAGTGTGGATTTCATACAAGCCCTCGTCAAGGCCGGTCGTCAGATCAGAAGAGTGCGCCACGGATCCTCCATCATCGTCGGTGCCGGAGATGAGCCTGCCATCACCGCTGTTCGAATAGGCCAGGCGGCTCCCTTCACCCGGCCAGAGCATGCCAGGGCGGCAGTCGTTATCCGATCGAATTCGACAAGTTGGCGTGTGGCACACCGCAAGTCCGATACACTGCGAGACAGGGGGTTTCGCATACGGACGCAACGAAGCGCTCCAACAAGCGCTGATTACGTAACGGCATCAACTCTGTGACGATCCGCCCGAAGCGGCGGTGCTGTGTCTCATGCCACAAAAACGTTTTCGTACCGTTTACCCGAGCGCGGCGCGGTCGTAAAAGAGTCACGGTGAGATTCAATTCAGGTGCGGCGACCCCTGGCCCCACAAACGAAGGAAAAAAGCTGTGCCAACACGACAGAGCTCGATGAACTTCGATCTGGTCGCTCCGATCAAGGCGCGCGCATGCGACGCGCTGTACGCCGTGGTGCGAAGCAAGCCTCGCAAGCCCGACGCCGACCCGCAGATCATGCGCAAAGGCGCTGAGCGCTGCTGACAGCGCCTTCGGGCAAGACATCGGCGTGGATTAGACGCGAGACGGCTAACCACTTTCCGCCGAACGTTCGCGCTCGCGTCGGCGGGCCCGGGACGCACGCAGATTCGCGGCGTTGCCACACGTCTTGACGTCGCACCACACGCCGCTGTTGTTCTTCGAGCGGTCATAGAACGCCGAGCCGCACTGGTGATTGTGGCAGGTCTTGATCCGCCGCCAGGTGTCGTGCTGCTGGCTCAGCAAGATCTCACTCCACAGGGCCGAGGCCAGCCAGCGCCAGCCGCTACCCGCGGGTTCCAGCCGTACCTCGCCGGTGTCCGACAGCGCAAAGGATCCGGAAACGGAGCGAATAGTGCTGATCCCCCGCTCGTCCGGCGATTCGCCGGCGACCAGCTTCGCGATCGTGGTGCGTAAGGCGCGAAGCTTCGATAGATCCGCATCGTCGAGTGCGGGCGGTTGCGCTTCGACCCCACGCAACGCCGACCACGTGCGCACCGCGCTGTCCGCCCAGTCGCGCGCCAGCGTGCTGTCGGCCAGCAGATCCGGGCCGTAGGTCGCGATGCCGATCGTGTTGAGGAAATCGTGCACCAGCCCCAGGCCGCCGGGCGCCGACACCTTGCGGTACCGGTGTGATGCAGACCATGCAGAAGACATAGGCAAAGACTACTTGACTATGTCGATGCGGTCAATTACCGTGACAGAGGCAAAGCTACTTTACCTAGGTCAAGGAGAACGGGTCATGGTCAACATCAAGGGAGCGACAGTGGTGGTCACCGGCGGGCAGCGCGGACTCGGGAAGGCCATCGTGGACGAGTTCCTGCAGCGCGGCGCGGCCAAGGTGTACGCCACGGCGCGGGCGCCGAAGCCCAGCGAAGACCCGCGTGTCGTCAGCGTCGAGCTCGACGTCACGAAGGCGGATTCGGTTGCAGCGCTGGCTGTTACGGCCTCTGACGCCGACATCGTGGTCAACAACGCCGGCGTCCTCGGCGCGCCGAAGCTGCTCGACAGCGACATCGAGGAAATCCGGGAGGTGTTCGAGACCAACTACTTCGGCGCGCTTCGGGTTGCCAAGGCATTCGCGCCGGTCCTGGCCGACAACGGCGGCGGCGCCCTGGTGGACATCGCTTCGGTGTTGTCGTGGGTGGGCGGTTTCGGTGGCTACGGAGACTCCAAGGCCGCGCTGTGGTTGGCAACCAACTCACTGCGCATCGAGCTGGAGAAGCAGGGCACGCTGGTCACCGGGGCGCACCTGGGCTACACCGACACCGAGATGACCTCGGAGTTCGACGTGCCGAAGAACGACCCACGGGACGTGGCACGGCAGATCGTCGATGCCATCGACCGCGGCGACGCGGAGGTGCTGGCCGACGACCTCACCCGTCACATCAAGGCGGCGCTATCCGGGCCGGTCGAGGCGCTGCGGGCCAGCTGACGGCGGAAACTGATCTCGGAATTGAACCAAGTGTGGGGCCGGCGACGAGACGGCCCCACACATTGGTGTTTGGATTGGTTCCATGGAACCCGAACCGCCTGAAGGAATCGTCACTGCGACCCGCATGATCTCTGCCAGCGCCGAGAAGATTTTCGATCTGATCGCCGATCCGTCGATCCAGCCGAGCTGGGACGGCAACAACAATCTCGCATCGGCGGCTCCAGGGCAGCGGATCCATCAGGCTGGTGACGTGTTCAAGACGACATTGACCAACGGTGCCGTCCGGGAGAACCACGTGGTGGAGTTCATCGAAGGCAGCAAGATCGCCTGGCGTCCAGCCGAGCCCGGAAAGCAGCCGCCCGGTCACCTCTGGCGGTGGGAGCTCAGCGAGATCAACCCGACACTCACCAGCGTGACCCACACCTACGACTGGACCTCGCTCACGGACAAGTCCCGGCTGGAGAAGGCTCGTTCGACGACGCCCGACATGCTGCGCGAGTCGATGGACCGTCTGGCCACGCTGGCCCAGAGCACTGGAGGGTAGAGCCGGTACGGTCGCCCTATGGCTCTCCCTCAACCAGGAAAAGATCGCGCGGCCGTCGTTACCGGTGCCTCGTCAGGCATCGGTGAGGAATTCGCCCAGATACTTGCCCGGCGCGGCTACCAGGTCGTGCTGGTGGCACGCAGCGTCGACCGCCTTGAAGAGATCGCCGGGCGGCTAGGCGCGCCCGCGCACCCCCTGCCCGCCGACCTGTCCGACCGAACCGACCGGGCGGCCCTGCTGGACCGGGTCACCGCGCTAGGACTGGTCCCCGACATCCTGATCAACAACGCCGGGCTGTCGACGCTCGGACTCGTCGCGAAATCGGTTCCAGAGAAAGAACTTAACCTGGTCGAGGTGGACGTGGCCGCAGTGGTCGACCTGTGCAGCAGGTTCCTGCCCGGGATGGTCGAGCGCAAGCGCGGCGCCGTGCTCAACGTGGCGTCGATAGCCGCGTTCGGGCCCCTGCCGGGCCAGGCGGCCTATGGCGCCGCCAAGGCGTTCGTGCTGTCCTACACCCACAGCCTGCGCGGTGAGCTGCGCGGCACCGGGGTCAGCGCGACCGCGCTGTGTCCGGGGCCGGTCGACACCGGATTCGGTGAGGCGGCCGGGTTCAGCAAGGAAGAGGCGGAATCGGCGTTGCCACAGATCATGTGGATTCCCGCCGATCAGGTGGCACAGGCCGGGATCGATGGCCTTGCCGCCGGCAAGGGCGTCGTCGTGCCCGGGCGCGTGAACCGGGTTGCTTCGGCCTTCTTCCGGGTCGCGCCGCCCGGGCTGCTGCTGCCGGTGCTCAGCCGGAACCACCCCGCCATGAAGCGCGACTAAACAAGAACGTAAGGAAAACTCGGCGCCGAAACGCGTGGCGGTCGGTAACGTTTGACCATGCTGTTCGCGGCCTTGCGAGACATGCAGTGGCGAAGGCGCCGCCTGGTGATTGCGATCATCAGCACCGGGCTGGTCTTCGCGATGACGCTTGTCATGATCGGGCTGGCAAACGGCTTTCGAGTCGAGGCCCGAGCGCGCGGTCGATTCGATGGGCGTCGACACGTTCGTGATCAAGGCAGGCGCCGCAGGACCGCTCTTGGGGGCCACACCATTCGCCGAAGCCGAGGTGGCTCAGGTGGCCGCCACGCCCGGGGTCACTGCTGCGGCACCACTGGCCTGTGCCGCGACGACGGTGGTGGAGGGCACCTCGCGGCGAAGCGTCACCGCGTTCGGGGCGCCGGAGCGCGGACCGGGCATGCCGCAGGTGTCGCTGGGGCGCCCACCGTCGACGCCCGACGAGGTCGCGGTGTCGAGCACGCTGGGCCGGGCGGTAGGCGACGACCTGGGGGTCGGCGCGCGCACGCTGCGGATCGTCGGGATCGTGCCCAACTCCACAGCACTGGCCAAGACGCCCAACATCTTCCTGACCACCGCGGGCCTGCAGCGCTTGTCATACAACGGGCAGCCAACGGTCACGTCGATCGCGATCAAGGGCACCCCGCAGCAAATCCCGGCCGGATACCAGCTCGTCGACCGGACGGCCGGTGTCAACGACCTGCTGCGCCCGGAGCACGTCGCCGTGGGCGCGATCTCGATCGTGGCCGCGATGATGTCGATCGTGGCGGTGCTGATCGTCGGGTCGGTGGTGTACCTGTCCGCGCTCGAGCGGCTGCGCGACTTCGCGGTGTACAAGGCGATCGGCGTGCCGACGCGGTCGATCCTGGCGGGGCTCGCGCTGCAGGCGGTCGTCGTCGCGCTGCTGGCGGCGGCGCTGGGCGTCGTATTTTCGTTGTTGCTCGCGCCGGTGTTCCCGATGATCGTCGTGGTCCCTGCCATTGCTTACGTGGCACTGCCGCTCGCCGCGATGGTGATCGGTCTACTGGCCAGCCTCGCCGGATTCCGGCGTGCGGTCGCCGTCGATCCGGCGCTCGCATTCGGGGGGCCCTGAGCGATGAGCGACCTACAGCATCAAAGACCTTGTCGTCGAATACTCCAGCGGTGGGTACGCGGTCCGCCCGATCAACGGGTTGAACCTCGACGTGGCGGCCGGGTCGCTGGTGATCCTGCTCGGGCCCAGCGGCTGCGGGAAGACGACGTTGTTGTCGTGCCTCGGCGGCATTCTGCGACCCAAGTCCGGAGCTGTCGAATTCGATGGCACCGACATCACCAAGCTCGAGGGCGGCGCGTTGGCGCACTACCGGCGCGACAAGGTGGGCATCGTGTTCCAGGCGTTCAACCTGGTGCCGAGCCTTACCGCGCTGGAGAACGTGATGGTTCCGCTGCGCGCGGCCGGTAACTCGCGCGCGGTCGCGCGTGAGCGCGCCGAGGAACTGTTGACGCGGGTCAATCTCGCAGAGCGGATGAAACACCGCCCGGGCGACCTGAGCGGCGGGCAGCAGCAACGCGTCGCGGTCGCCCGCGCGATCGCACTGGATCCGCTGCTGATCCTTGCCGATGAACCGACCGCGCACCTCGACTTCATTCAGGTGGAGGAGGTGCTGCGGCTGATCCGCTCGCTTGCGCAGGGTGAACGCGTGGTGGTGGTGGCCACTCACGACAGCCGGATGCTGCCGCTGGCCGATCGGGTCGTCGAACTCATGCCAGCGGTCTCCTCGACGAATCGGCCGCCCGAAACCGTGCGCTTGAAGCCCGGGGAGATGTTGTTCGAGCAATCCACGATGGGCGAGCTGATCTACCTGGTGTCCGAGGGTGAGCTCGACATTGTGCGCGAATTAGCCGACGGCGGTGAGGAATTGGTGAAGGTGGCCAAGCCGGGCGACTACTTCGGCGAAATCGGTGTGCTGTTTCACATGCCGCGTTCGGCGACCGTGCGCGCTCGCACCGACGCGACCGTCGTCGGCTATACCGCCCAGGCGTTTCGTGAGCGGCTCGGTGTGTCGGGGCTGGGCGAGCTGATCGATCACTCGAGCGCGTCCAACGACTAGGCCGGCACTGGGTGGAGTTCGACGCGCAGCAGCGCGGCTTTGCGCACGATCCCGGCCGGCGGGGCGGTCGTGCCGCCGTCGGTCGTCACAAAAGCCACTCGGCCGTAGTCGCCAGGACCCCTGCCCCAGACCGCACTGGACGGCCCGACCAGGACTTCGTTGAGCGGATCGCCGGCGATGTGGCGGACCTCGCTGCCATGCCGGGGTGCTAGTGGGACTCGGTCGAAGGTGTTGGCGCGGTGCCGGGTGACGTAAGCAAATCCTGCGTTCTCATCGAGACAGAAGTCGTCGCCGTTGTCGATAGCGGCGACGAACTCGGCGTCGCTCGCGGGATCGAGAGTTGACGGGTCGACAGCGACCCGCATGAACACCTTTTGAGCGGTCGACGTATAAAACACGTAGCCCGTCTGCGGGCCATAGCGGACACCATTGACCCCTGGCTGCGGTGGTGGTGGCACTTCGCTGTCCGGGTCCATCGCCATGGTGTCGTGGGTCATCCAGATCCTGGCCTCGGCGCTTCGGGCGTTGTCTCCCAAGTCAATTCGCCAGATCAGGCCGGCGAAGCAATCGGCGACGAGCAACACCCGGGGGCCGATTAGGCAGCATCCGTTAAGTGCGCGCACACGCTCGTCGAAGGTGAAGATGATCTCCGGTGATACCGGGTCACCTGGCGTCCAGTCGGTGAAATCGATACGCGCCAGATGAGATTCGTGGGTGGTATAGCCCTCGGTCAGACAAACGATGAACTCGTCTGGCTCGACCTCGACGATGCCAGTGACGGGGTGATCGAAGGTGTGCACCAGCACCGGGCTGATCTCGGCGCGAGGTTCGGGGCCGGGAACGCACCAGAGCTCTTTCTGAAACACCGCGGTGATCAGGACCGAACCGTCGCTGCGGATGGCGAGGTTCTCCGGGAAATACCATTCGGGAAAGTACGCAACCGGAGTCAAAGTGACTGTGGGAACAGGGGTTAACGCCATGAGCGATCCTCGATTCGAATCGTCTATTGGTCCAGCCCTACAGCATCGGCCGGAACGTCGAATGCCGCGAGCGTCATGGAGACCGTGGTAAACCATCCGATGAGGACGGTGACATCGACGATGCCGGCGTCGCCGAGCAGAGCCCTTGCGCGCCGATACAGGCCCAGCGGTACGTAGCGCGGGATGACCAGCGTGGAGGCCAAGTCGTACACGACCTGCTGGCGCGGGTCGTCGAGGGTGACGGGGCGGCCGGTGATCAATGCCTCGACCGTTGCAGGGGGGAGGTGGCCCTGCTCGACGCCGATCTTCTCGTGCTCGTAGTTGGCGTAAGGGGTGCCCCAGCGGCCAGTGGTCAGGTTGGTGATGATCTCGATCTCCGCCTTGGTCAGCGTCGACTCGGTTTGGAAGTACGCTCCGGTCGGCACGATCGTCTGGGACAGGCGGGGATTGGCCAGCCAGATCTTATGCGGGCCCGGAACCAGCCCGCGCAGTTCGCGGGTGAACTCGTACGCGGCTTTCATGTCGTGGGGCATGCGGTCGACGGGGGTCTCCGTGAAGCGACCGAAGGTGCCGAAGTCGGATGAATCGTCCATAACTCATCCGCGTTTGCCGCGCACCCACTGAATCGTGCCGAGGTTTCTGACCCGCACGCTGGCAAAACCGTTGTCTTCCAGGATGTCGGCGATTTCGTCGTCGTCGAACGCATGGGCCCCGACGTTGGGTAACTTCCGCCAAAACCGGGCAGCGCTGCCGGCGGTGGGGACCATAATGGCCAGCCTTCCGCCCGGTCGCAGCACCCGCGCCATCTCCGCCAGGGCGGCTGATGGATCCGGAATCAGCTGCAGTACAGCCATTGAGACCACGGCGTCGACGGTTTTGTCGCGCAACGGAAGTCGTTGCGCATCAGCCCGTATGAAGCCGACTTGTGGACCCGATTCAGCGCGAACGGCGCGCGCCAGCATCGGCTCGGAGATGTCAACGCCCAAGGCCAGCCCGCCGGGGCCGGCGGCGCGTGCCAGCGATGCGGTCACGTTGCCCGGTCCCGAGCCGACGTCCAGCGCCGTTCCGCCCGGCGGAATGTTCAACCACTCGACGGGGTGCTGCCACGCGCTGATCAGCCGTCGCGAGATGGCCTGGGCATTGTCGTAGAGCATCGACCCGATCGGCGATGCCCAGGCCGCTTGGATCGCACCGGTGTTCTTCGGGACGGTCTCGTCGCCGCCCGCGCCCAGCAGATCGAGATAACCCTTACTCACGTCGGGATCCGCGGGCGGATCCGCAAGCAGGTCCAGCGCTCGGCGCAGCGCCGGGGGCAGCGAAATGTGCACGTCGGTCATGCGTACTCCTTCGATCAAATGCCAAGCTGGACGCCAAAATCAACGAGTCGGGAGCCACACGAGCCCAGGCTCCGATGCTCCCTTTTGCGGCCCCTCGTGCAGCCTACGCCGAAACCGGCGGGGGCCTTGGGTGCACGAAATGTACGGTTCGTTACCGCCTGACGACCGCGTGCTCGCGCACCAGGGCGCACAGCTGCCAGTGGCCCGGCACGCCCTTGAGCGCATGCTCGCCGCGGTCGGCGAATCGGTGCCGTGATCCGGTGACGATGTCGCGCACCGTCGAGGACACCAGCACTTCGCTGGGGCCGGCCTGCGCGGCCACCCGCGCAGCGATGTGCACGGCCATGCCGGCTACGTCCGCCCCGCGAACCTCGACCTCACCGGCGTGGATTCCCACCCGCACTTCGATGCCCAAAACCCTTATCGCGTCGACGATTTCGTCGCCACACGCAAGCGCGGCGCTGGGGCTGGTGAACGTCGCGACGAATCCGTCGCCGGCGGTGTTGACTTCACGGCCCGCGAAGCGCTGCAGTTCGTGGCGCACGATTCTGTCGTGGTTGTCCAGCAGGTCGCGCCAGCGGTCGTCGCCGAGCAGGGCGGCCCGCTCGGTCGAGCCGACGATGTCGGTGAACACGATCGTGGTGAGCACGCGCTCGCTATCGGAGACGCCCCGCACGCCGGTGATGAACTCCTCGATCTCGTCGAGCATCGGCCCCGTGTCGCCGACCCAGTACAGCGAATCTTCGCCCGGCAGTTCCACGAAGCGCGATCCGGCGATGTGCTCGGCAAGGTAGTGACCGTGCCCGATCGGGCTGAACTCCGGGTTGTCGCGGTGCAGGATCAGCGTGGGCACGGCGATGCGGTCGAGGGTGTCGCGGACGTCGCCTTCCCTGATCTTCTTGATGAAGGCACGAGCCATGCTGGGCGACGCGGCACGGTTGCCGGCGTGATCCCACCACGCGCGAAACGCGTCGTCGACGGCCACAGAGGGGGCGATGATGCCGAGCATGTCGAAGCCCTGCTCGACGGCGTCGGGCTGGACGCCGACCGTCGTGAATGGATCGGCGCCGCTCTCGTCGCTGCCGATCGGGTAATCGGGCCCGCGCAGAGTACGCGCCCCGCCGTTGAAGATCACCAGGTTGTTCACCCGCTCGGGGTGGTCGGCCGCGAGGACGAGTCCGGCCAACGAAGTGAAACCCGGGGCGAAAATCGTGGCCCGCTCACATCCGGCCGCGTTCATGACCGCGATCGCGTCCTGCGCCCACGACTTCGGCCCCATCATGTCCACCGAGGGGACCCGCGACGACAGGCCAATTCCGCGCTGGTCGAATCGGATTACCCGGCCGAAGGACGCCAGGCGTCGATGAAAGCGGTACATCGACGGCTCTTGGTCGACGCAGTCGATCGGGATTAACGGCCCCGGCAGCACGAGCAAGTCGATCGGGCCATCGCCGAAGACCTGATAGGCGATGTCCATTTCGCCGCAACTGGCGTACCGGGTCCGCGGAACCCCAGAATTCTGGGCCACGGCTACAGGCTAGTGCAGAGTGCCGACATTGATTTTGCTAAAGAGATCGCGCGAGGACGCTCTTGCCCCTCGGCCCAGGCAACCCCGGCAACTGACCGACCGCGGCGATCAGCCGATGATCGGCACCAGGTAGCGGGCGGCGTACTCCCGCACGGCCGCGGGATCCGTCGTGTCGAGGCGGTCGGTGGGGAACACGATGATGCCAAGGGCGACGCGCAGCAGGATGTCGGCGACGTTGGCCAGGTCGGCCTCGGGGATGTCGGCCCCGCAACGTCGCAGGGTATGGGCGATTCCGTCGGCGAATTGGCCAATCGGAAAGACGTGCGATCGCGAAAACAGACCGAACAGCTCCGGCTCGCTTTCCACGATGCGCGAATACAGCGGCGAGTCATGCACGAGGCGCACACCGAGCGCGAACGCCTCGATCACCGCCTCTTGCGGAGTACGGCCGCTGGTGGCCTGATCCAGCGTGGTGAAGAAAATTTCGGCCTCCCGCCGCACCACCTTTTCGAACAGGTCGTCTTTGGTGGGAAAGCGCCGGTAGATGGTGCTGCGGCTGACCCCGGCGCGGGCGGCGACGTCTTCGATGTTCGCGCGGCGCACGCCGTAGGTCTCGAAGACCGTTCGCGCGGTGTCCAGGATTAAGCGGTCGACTTCGGTGATCGACTCGGTTTCCAACTGGATCATGGGCCGCCTCACCCCACTTTGCAGTCATCGCCAACGATTGCTACCGTTTGGAACAAAGATACGGTTTTGTGTCAGTGCATCACAAGTGGGAGTTGCATGACCACCCCGAACGATCGGCTTGCCGAGCCCGGTGCCCGTTTCGACGCCGGTGTGCGCGAAGCCGTGCCCATGCCGATCGACGACGACATCGCCGACGCCGCGCCGCGGCTGGGGCCCGATTCGCTGATCTGGAAGTTCTACGGGGATCACCGCACCCAGTTCTTCGGGTTCCAGCGCGTCGCCGGCGTCGAGAACTGCATCGAACAGCTCGGCCAGGGGGTGCTCGATCACTCGGTGGTTTTCAGCGACACGTTGGGCCGGGCCAAGCGAACCGCGCCGCCGCTGATGGAGACCGTCTACTCCGAGGATCCGCACACGTGGGGCCGCAAGGTGCGCGACTTCCACAAGCCCATCAAGGGCACCATCAGCGACGGCTCCAGGTATCACGCGCTGAATCCGGAGTTGTTCTATTGGGCGCACGCCACTTTCGTCGACCAGGTCATCTACACCACCGACACGTTCATCCGCCGGCTGTCCGACGCCGAGAAGGAACAGATCTTCAACGAGGGCAAGGTCTGGTACAGCCTCTATGGGGTCAGCGACCGCGGCCAGCCGCAGACCTATGCCGACTTCGTGGCCTACTGGGACAACATGCTGGAGCGGTTCGTCCCGCACAAAACCGTCCTGTACGGCACCGGCTACATCCGAAAAGGAATTCCGGCACCGCGCCGTATTCCCAAGCCGCTCTGGCGAATTCTGTCTGCACCGCTCAATGCCTACACCCGGCTGGTCCTCGTCGGGACCATGCCGCCCGAGATGCGCGACGTATGTGGGCTGGACTGGGATGACAAGCGGGAGAAGCGATTCCAGCGGTTTGCCGCCGTCGTGCGGGCACTGAACCCGCTCATCAACCGCCTTCCGGTCTGGTTCATCTACGCGCCCTGGGCGGCCAAGGCCTGGCGCCGCGCGGGCGTCGACCCGCGCGGACTCCATAACCACTCGCTCAGCTGATCCGCAGCAGCCGTTCGTGGCCGCCGACCACCCGCTGGCGCAGCGCACGTCAGCGTCAAGGCTGTCGTTGACGCAATACCTGCGGTGGCCGCATGTGAGCATCGACATCGGCCAGCCCGGCCTCGACCGGAGTCTCGAGGCGCTCGACACGGCGCGCCGCGTCGCCGTCGTCATGCCCTACCACGTTGTGGGATCGAGCATTCTGCCCGGCACGGAGCTGATATTGACCGTCCCCTCCCGACTCGTCTCCCAGTTTGCTGATTCGAGCCGGGTGCGCGTCCTCGAGGCGCCGCGCGAGCTCGGTGCCGTGCAGTTCCACGCCGTCTGGCACCCGCGTGTCGACGAGGATCCGTCCCACTTGTGGCTTCGCGGGATCGTGCGCGGTGTCGCCGCGGGGACACCGCCGAAAAATTGAACTGCTGCCCGGGCGAGAATCGTGGTTTGCGGCTTGCCCACCGGGGCACCCCGCTACGTCGAGCGGAGGAGGACGTAATGCAGATGGCGGGCAATACCATCCTGGTTACCGGTGGCGGCACTGGAATCGGGCGCGGCCTGGCCGAGTCATTTCACCGGTTAGGTAACCAGGTCATCGTCGCGGCTCGTCGCCGCGAGCCGCTGCAGGCCGTCACGGAGGCCAACCCGGGCATGCAGGCCATGTCGCTGGATCAGTCGGACCCCGCCGACATCCGGCGATTCGCCACCGAGGTGACCGACCACTACCCGGAACTCAACGTCGTGGTCAACAATGCCGGCATCCAGCGGGTGGAGGACCTCACCACCGGCGGCCCCGGCACGGCCGAACTGAGCGTCGGAATCAATCTGCTGGGGCCGATCCGGCTCACGGCGGCGTTGCTGCCGTCGCTGCGGGCAAAGCCGCAAGCGACGATCATCAACGTCACGTCGGCCCTGGCATTCATGCCCAGCGCGCTCACACCCACGTATTGCGCTACCAAAGCCGCGCTGCACTCCTACACCCAGTCGCTGCGCTTTCAGCTCCGCGATACCGCGGTTGCCGTGATCGAAATCATTCCGCCACATGTGCAGACCGCGCTGCAGGGCGAGCGCGGATTCGACCCCAGGGCGATGCCGCTGGATGAGTACATCACCGAGACGATGACGTTGTTGCAGACGCAGCCGGACGCCGACGAGATCGTCGTCGAGAATGCCAAGCGATTCCGGTTCGCCGAGCGAGACGGGGCGTACGACGACATCTATCCCGCCCTCAACCAGGCCACGACGTCGGGACATTCATAGCGCTTCGGACGGGAGACCGCGATGCGAGTCCTGATGGTCGGCGCCACCGGACGCCATGCCCACTGGGTGCTGCGCGAGCTGATCCGACGGAGCGTCGAAGTGCGCGCGTTGGTCCGCAATGAGGAACGGGCACAGGTGGCCCGGCGTAACGGCGCGGCGCATTACGATCGGCACGGTTTGCCCGGTGGCAACGCACTGGTGTTGCGCGCAATTCTGGGTCGCGAGCCCCGATCGTTAAGGGACTATTTCGCCGAACTTGCCGCCAGCTGAACGGCGCGCAATCACATTGCTTGTGCGATCCGGGATGCGACAGGATCGGTGGCATGGCCGATATCGACTTCTCGCTGTTGGACGTCCCGCGATCGGTACCGATCGACGACCCCGAGGCCTACCTGCGCGCGGCGATGGCCTGGCACTTCGGCGAGGACACCGGCTCGCCGTTCTGGCTGCGCACAGCCAAGACGCTGAACTTCAACCCGCTGACCGACATCCACACCTTTGCGGATCTGCGTCTGTTTCCCAACTTCCTCAGTGAGCTGCGCAGTGTTCCGGTCGAGGACCTGATACCGCGCGGGTATGGATCGCCGGCGCCGGTGCCCCAGATATTCGAATCCGGTGGCACCACCGGGGCTCCGAAACGCACTGTGCAGCTGCCGGATTGGGTCGCACAAGTCGTCGACTGGCAAACAGAGGACTTCGCCACGGGTGGTTTTCTGCGTGGGCAGGGCTTCCTGTGCCTGATGCCCAGCGGCCCGCACGGTGTGGGCTACTTCTCCCGCTTGGTCTCCGAGCGACTCGGCTCGGTGTTCCACGCGATCGACATCGACCCACGCTGGGTCAAGAAGCTCGCCGCCCGCAATGCCGCCTCGGAAGTGGCGGCCTACATCGACCACGTCATCGAGCAGGCCGTGTTCGTCCTGCAGACGCAGCATGTCGCGAATTTGCATACCACCCCGCCGCTGCTGGCGGCGATCGCCCGGGACGACTCACGTGGTGGACCTGGTGAACGCCAAGATCCGCTACCTGTTGCTCAGCGGCGCCCACGTGGACGCCGACACCCTCGACCTGTTGCGCGACATCTTCCCGAACACGACGATCACCATGGCCTTCGGCAGCACCATGGTTCTTTCGCAAGCGGTCACCCGCACCAGCGACGGGGATTCGTTCGTCTTCGACCCGCGGACCCCCTATGTCGTCTTCTGGGTGATCGATCCCGAGACCGGCGAACACGTGCCCTACGGTCAGCGCGGCCAGGTGGTGATGAACCACATCAGCAAGGGAATGTTCATTCCGAACAACCTGGAACGCGATGAGGCGATCCGGATGCCCGGTCCCGCAGGGCAACTCAGCGACTCGGTGAGCGAGGTGCGGCCCGTTGCCAGCTTCGAGGGCGAGGCCGTCATCGAAGGCGTGTACTAGCCATGACGCTCACGGCGGATCTGCTGCGCATCGACGCGCTCGGGCCGAACGGGGAGTACCGGACCCGTAACCGCGAGGTCATCGCGACGACGGGCGGTGTGCCGGCGGTCGAGCTGAGTATCGTTCCGCCGCTGTATGTTTCGCGCACCATCGGCGCGCAACGCAAGGTCCGGCCGCTTCCGGCCGCGCAGCGCGAAGCGGCACTGGCCGGCGCGGCCGATGTCTTCGCGACCGCCGTCATCGCCGGGCTCGACTTCGAGGCCTATGTCGGCCTGGCCAGCCGGATTTCGGGGCTGCCCATCGCGATCACCCGTGCCGGAGCGCGCAGCGTCGCGGACGCCATCGCCTCGGCGGTAGACGCCGTGCGGCCGGCCCGGCCGGTGGGCGCGGCCGTCGACTGGCGTGACGAGCGCACCCGCAACGGCAGCGCGGTGTGGACACGGCGCGGCGACGTGTTCGCGGTGCACGCCGCCGGCAACGGCCCGGGCGTGCACGGTCTGTGGCCGCAGGCGCTCGCGCTGGGCTACCGGGTCGCGGTGCGACCCTCGCGCCGCGAGCCGCTGACCGCCCACCGGCTGGTTAACGCCCTGCGCCAGGCCGGGTTTCGCGCCGAGGACGCGGTGTATCTGCCCACCGACCATGACGGCGCCGACGAGGTCATTCGGTCGGCTGACATCGCGATGGTGTACGGGGGCCAGGATGTCGTGGACAAGTACGCGCACGATCCGACGGTGGTGGTGAACGGACCGGGACGCGCGAAGATCCTGATCACCGCCGACCGGGATTGGCGCGAATACATCGATGTCATCGTCGATTCGATCGCCAACTTGGGCGGAATGGCGTGCGTCAACACCACCGCGGTGCTCCTTGAGGGCGATCCCGCCCGGCTCGCGGAGGCGATAGCCGAGCGGTTGGCGGCGATCGAGCCGCTGCCGAGCGAAGACGAGCGAGCGATCCTTCCCACCCAATCCATTGACAAGGCAACGGCTTTGGCGAGTTACCTGGCGGCCAAGGCCGCGGGGACAACCCCGCTGCTCGGCGCCGATCAGGTCGTCGCTCCAGTCGGTGACGGGTATGCCGCGCTGCGTCCGGCGGTGCACCTTCTGACTGAGCCCGGCTCTGGCACCCTCACAGACAAGCTCAACATTGAGCTGCCCTTCCCGTGTGTGTGGGTGGCGCCGTGGTCGCGCGCCGCCGGCATCGAGCCGCTGCGGCATTCGTTGGTAGTCAACGCGATTACCGGTGACGACGACCTGATTGACGACCTACTCGGTGAACCGACAGTCACCAACGTGTACCGCGGCCGCCACCCGACCTACTACGGAGCAGCGCACGTCCCGCACGATGGGTTCCTGGCCGATGCACTGATGCGAAACAAGGGTTTTATCCGGGACTGAGACATCCGTTCTGCTCAGTTCTGCTCAGTTCTTCCAAGGCCAGTCGTTGGCGTCCCATTGTTGCTGGAGCTCGGGGTAGAGCGACAACTGGTCGGTAGGTAGCGATGCCTTGACGTGGCGCGTCGCGTCGTCGGTGATCACCTCTTCATCTCCGCGCTCGACGCCATCGAGTGCCTGGGCGGCGACGTCGCCGGCCGAAATCTTGCTCTCCGGCACATCGGCTGCCATGTCGGTGTCGATCCATCCCGCGTGCACGCCGACGACGAGGGTGCCGGTTGCGCGCAGTTCGGTGCGAATCGCGTTGGTCAACGCCCACTGGGCGGATTTCGACGCAGAGTAGGAGCCGTTGAACGGCGACGCCAACCAACTGGCGACCGACAACACGTTGACTATTGCCCCGCCACCATTTTCGGCGAGCGCGGGTGCGAATGCGCGGCACATCTCGAGCGTCCCAAAGTAATTGGTCTCCATCTCGGTGCGTGCCGCGCTCGGGTCGGTAGCGGCCAACAGCGGGCTCCGCAACATCGCGCCGGCATTGTTGATCAGCACCGTGACGTCAGCACAGCGCGAAACCGCATCCCGGACATCGTCGGGATTGGTGATGTCCAAACGGATGGGGATGACCCGGTCGTCGCTGACGTCGATGGCATCGGGGTTGCGTGCTGCGGCGTACACGACGGCCACGCCGCGTTTCAGCAGTTCCTCGACGAACGCGTTCCCCAGCCCGCGGTTGGCCCCGGTAACCAGCGCACGTGCACCCGCGATGTTCATTCCGTCAATCTCCTTTTCTTTTCGACCTATTGGCCTTAGACCTTGCCGTTCTCCGACCTGAGCATCCACGCTTGCTTCTCCAAGTCGGTGATGATGACGTGCAGCAGATCCGCGGACGACGGGTCGGCGGCGTCGACCTCATCGTGGACAGCGCGCACCGTGTCCACCGTGGCGTAGATCCGGTCGGTGATGATGTCGACAGTGTCCGCGGTCTCAACCAGGCCCGCCGGTGCGGCCGGCACCGACGTGGTGGCTGCGACCGTATCTGTACGTCCGTCGGGAACCGCGTCCAGGGCGCGCATGCGCTCGGCGATCGTGTCGGCGGCTTCGCGCGCGATGTCGACGATGTCGTCGAGTTGCAGGTGCAGGTCTCGAAAGTTGGTACCGACGAGGTTCCAATGCGCTTGCTTGCCTTGCAGGTGCAGCTCGATCAAGTCAACGAGCACCTTCTGCAAGTTCTGCGCCAGGCTGTCCGGTGCGTGGAACAGGTCCACTCCATAGGTGTCGCGACGGTTGGTCTTGAAAGTTGTCATGGCAGCCTCCTTGCTAGATAAGGTATGTACAATATAGTACACGCAGTGTGTAGCGCCACTGTCAAGATAAGTGAGCAGAGTCACGCCTCGCCTGCGCGTTAGCCGCCTGCTCCGCGAACACCGTGTACAATCAATTAACGGAGTGTGTGCTCTAATGCACAATCGGAGGGTCATGGCGGACGGTTCGGTGTCGCGAGCAGCCGGCGGGGCGCCGAGCGGCCTGGGCGGACGGCTCCGCGAGATTCGCACCGCGCGGGGCATGTCAGTACGAGAACTGGCCCGTAGGGCGGGATGCTCGGCGAGCCTGGTCTCCCAGGTCGAGCGTGGAGTGACCACACCGTCTGCCGGCGTGGTGTATTCGCTGGCCAACGAATTGGGCATCTCACTGGATTTCCTGTTCGGCGCAGGCGACGTCGGACCCGGAGAGCTGCCGCGATTGCCGGGTACCAGCGCCGCGCCGGGAGCGGCGCCGCACCCGGAGGTTCGCCCCTGGGGTCGCGCCCACGGCCCCGACGGGGCGGGCATCGTGCAGCGGGCCGACGACCGCAACACCATCGAACTTTCGACGGGCGTCCGCTGGGAGCGTCTCACGCCGGACCATGACAGCAGTGTCGACTTCATCGAGATCGTCTACGAACCAGGCGGTCAGTCCACCGAGAATGGGCGGGCGCTCCGCCACGACGGCCGCGAGTACCTTTACGTCCTACAGGGTGAGCTCGAAGCCGTCGTCGGATTCGAAACGCTGCGACTGGTGGAAGGGGACTCCATGGCCTTCGACCCCGCAACGCCGCATCACTACCGCAATCCCACCAGTGAGACGGTGCGCGTGCTTTCGGTCGTCGTGCACGCCCTCGCGCCCTGAGCGTGCGAGCGTCGCCACCCTCATTCCACTAAATCCCTTGCGGGAGAGGAAGTCTCATCATGGCGGCACGGCCATGAAGAATCGTGAAATAATGGCGCATCGAGTATCGATGCGGCCGGTCATTCGGCGATGGTCTCGATGTGGTCTGCTACCTGTAGGTTTAGGGTCGAGGAGCACGGTTAAGCCAGAGCCGCACCTCAGGTGGGTAATTGCCAACGCGGCAGTGAAGGTAGACGTGATAACACAGGCCTTAACCGGGGCCTTGACCGGGGCCTTGAGAAAGGCCTCGAAAAAGACCACAGACCGATTGGCGAACCCCGCGCGGGTAACCGATCCCGACAAGTTGCGCAGCGCCGTCTCCGGCAAGACCGTCTTGGTGACCGGGGCGTCCTACGGAATCGGCGAGGCCACCGCGCGCAAGCTGGCCGCGGCAGGAGCGACCGTGCTGGTGGTCGCCCGATCGGCCGAACGGCTCGACAACCTCGCGGCGGCGATCAACGCGGGCGGTGGGCGAGCGGTTGCCTACCCGACCGATCTCACCGACGAGGCCGCCGTCAACGTCGCTGACCAAGCAGATCACCGAAAACCACGGCCCGCTGGACATCGTGGTGAGCAACGCCGGCAAGTCGTTGCGCCGGTCCCTGCATCAGCAGTACGACCGGCCACACGACTTTCAGCGCACCATCGACATCAACTACCTAGGCCCGATCTGGCTGCTGCTCGGACTGCTGCCGGCGATGCGCGACAGCGGCGGCGGACACCTCGTGAACGTGTCGAGCGTCGGCGTTCGCGTCGTACCCGGCCCGCAGTGGGGTGCCTACCAGGCGTCCAAAGGCGCCTTCGATCGCTGGCTGCGCAGCGTGTCACCGGAACTGCACGGCGACGGAGTGGACGTGACATCGGTCTACTTCGCGTTGGTCCGCACCCGCATGATCGAGCCCACGCCGATGCTGGGCCGGCTTCCGGGCATGTATCCGGATGAGGCCGCCGACGCGATCGCCAAAGCGATCATCGAGCGGCCCCGCACCATCGAACCACCGTGGATGTGGCCGGCAGAACTGGCGTCAGTGCTGCTGGCCGGGCCCGCCGATCGCGCGGCCCGGCTGTGGCACCGCAGATTCTTCGCCCAGTCGCGGCGGCAGGACAATTCACTCGGCGAGGGCCAGCGATGACGGCCGAGGTGGCCACCACGGCAGCGCGAGCGCTGGTGTCGTCCGGACTGCTCGGTCCCCCCGCCCCGGCCGCTGTGTTGCGGCTGATTCGCGAGGTGTATCGGGGCGGCACGAATCTGTACACCCTGTTCGCGATCGCGGCGGCGCGCTGGCCGGACCGGACCGCGATCATCGACGACGACGGCGCACTCAGCTATCGCGAGCTGCAGTCGAAGATCGAATCGCTTGCAGGCGAGCTCTACCGCGACGAGCTTGGCGCACGGCAAGCGGTCGGCATCATGTGCCGCAACGGACGCGACTTCGTTGCGGCGGTGTTCGCCACCGGACTGGTGGGTGCCGACATCGTGCTGGTGAATACCGAGTTTCGCTCCGATGCGCTCAGCGGCGCGTTGAGTTCGCACCAAGTCACGACGGTGTTCTGCGACAACGAATTTGCCGAGCGGATACGCGACGCGCACGAGTCGCGTCCGGATCATTGATCCGGCAACCGTGCAGACCCAGCAAGGCGAGCCGCGGCCCAAAGTCGCGCCGTCCGGGCGCATCGTGCTGCTGACCTCGGGCACCACCGGCGTACCCAAGGGCGTGCCGCGTGTGCCCCGATTGAATTCGGGTATCGGCGTCGGCGTGACACTTATCGAACGCACCCAGCTTCGGGTCGGGTCGCGAATTGCGGTGGCGGTGCCGATGTTTCACGGGCTCGGCCTCGGCATGCTGATGCTGACGGTAAGCCTGGGCGGCACGGTGCTGACCCATCGCCGCTTTGACGCCGAAACCACACTCGCGCAGGCGTCGTTGCAGCGCGCCGACGCGATGAGCGTGGTCCCCATCATGCTGGCGCGCCTCCTGGATCTGCCCCGGCCCGGTGCGGGCGCGCAACCCGGTGCCGTCGTTGCGGGCGGTGATATCCAGCGGCGACCGGCTCGACCCCAGCTTGGGACGACGGTTCATGGACGCCTACGGTGACATCCTTTATAACGGTTACGGCTCCACCGAGGTCGGAATCGGTTCGCTGGCAACACCACTGGAACTGCGAAATGCCCCCGAAACCGTGGGCAAACCGGTCGTCGGATGCCCGGTGCGCGTCTACAGCAGAAGCGGCAGGCCCGTCGGGCCGCGCGTGACCGGACGCATCTTCGTCGGCGGTGAACTGGGCGCGGGCTACACCGGCGGTGACGCCAAAGCCGTCATCGACGGGTTCACCAGCACCGGCGACATGGGATACTTCGACAACTCCGGCCGGCTGTACATCGTTGGCCGCGAGGACGACATGATCGTCTCGGGCGGCGAGAACGTCTATCCGCGCGCGCTGGAGAACGCGCTCGCCGAACACGCCGGCATCGCCGAAACCGCGGTCGTCGGCGTGCCCGACGAGCAGTTCGGCCGACGGCTCGCCGCGTTCATCGTGCTCCGGTCGCGAAGCGGTCTCGACGAGCAGGCGATACGAGAGTACTTGAAGGGCAAGGTGTCTCGCTTCGAGCAGCCCCGCGACATCCGCATCGTCGACAGCATTCCACGCAATCCCGCCGGGAAGGTGCTGCGCAAGGAGCTGGCCACCTAAGCGGTGGACCGAACCTCACTCCTCGGCCGTGTCCTCGTCCTCGCCCCCGGGCACCACCATCCCGATCGTTTTGTTCAGCCACTTCGGTGCCAGCACGGAGATCGCGGTGGCTCCCCCGGTGGCGCCCAACACGCCCGTCCAGGCCACCGGCCCCAGCGGTGTGCACCCGAAAAACTGGCTGATGACCGGGGTTTGAACGATGCCCACCAACACGCCTGCGCTGCCTAGCGCCGTGGCCACCACCAGCGGGCTGTGGCTGCGGGTGAGCAGGGTTTGCGCCAGCTGCGTGGACACCAAAGCGGTCAATCCCATTGTCGACGTGCGGCGTTCGGTGCCCGGTGTCCAGCGCCCGATGGCCCACGCTGCGGTGGCGCCGGCGGCCGTGACGGCGCCGCGGTTGATGATCTGGCGCATCAGCGGCGCGTCGAGCGAGGGGGTCGGCGCGGTCAGCACCTCGCGCTGATATGCGCGACGCGCCTCTCTGGCCTCTTCGTCGGTTTCGAATTCGTCGTCGTCGGGCTCGTCGAATTGCGAGGTGACGGCGACCGCCAGTGCGGGGAACATGTCGGTGAGCAGGTTCACCAACAGCAGTTGACGGGTTCCCACCGGCGCCCGCCCGGTGCCCAGCGCCGTCCCGATGATGGTGAAGAGCACCTCACCGACATTGCCGCCGACCAGGATCGTCACCGCGTCACGAACGCCCGACCACATGCTGCGGCCCTCGACCAGCGCGTCGAGCAGAACGCCCAGATCGTCGTCGGTCAACACGATGTCGGCGGCCCCACGGGCGGCCGAAGAACCGCGACCGCTCACTCCGATGCCCACGTCGGCTATCCGGATCGCGGCGGCGTCGTTGGCGCCGTCACCGACCATTGCCGTCACTCGCCCGCAGCGCTGCAGCGCCGCCACGATCTGTACCTTCTGTTCCGGACTGACCCGGGCGAACACCTGCACGTTGGCAACGAGTTTGGCGGACGCGTCCTCGTCGAGTCCGACGAGTTCCGCTCCGGTCACCACCCGCACATCCGAAGGCAGGCCCAACTGGCGCGCGATCGCCCGGGCGGTGACCGGGTGGTCCCCGGTGATCAGCACCACGTTGCGCTCGGCCTCCACCAGCGCCTCGATCAGCGGGCGCGAGGAGGGCCGTGCGGTGTCCGCCAATCCGACGTAGCCGATCAGCTCCAGGTCATGCGCGGCGGCGTCGACGGCGTCGGCATCGGTGTCGTCATCGTCGTCGGTTTCGTGATCCCAGGAGCGCTGCGCCACGGCGAGCACGCGCAAGCCCTGCTCGGCGAGGCTGTGCACCAACGTCTCTGCGTGCGCACGGTCGGCGTCGGGTTCGGCGAACCGGCACCGCGGCAGGATCTGCTCCGGTGCGCCCTTCAGCATCAGCATCGGCGCTTTACCGTTGCCGCCGGTTGTGCCGATCGCGGCGGCGTAGCCGCGACTGGACTCGAACGGCACCTCGGCGAGTAGGTTCCAGTCCGAATCGCCTTGGCCGTTAAGCGAACTCGCCGCGGTGAGGATCGCCTCGTCGGTGGCATGCGCGTGGCCCTGGCCGTCGTGCGGCTGCGTCGACGCCCGCGCGGCGTCCCGCAGCACCGCCGCGGAGTGCGGATCGGTGGCGTCGGGAAACGGATCGTCTGGCTTGGCTGTGGCCGGCACGGCGCACACCACGCGCAGACGGTTCTCGGTGAGGGTGCCGGTCTTGTCGAAGCACACGGTGTCGACGCGGCCCAGGGCTTCGATGGTTCGGGGAGCGCGGACCAGCGCTCCGCGCGCCGTCAGGCGCTGGGCGGCGGACAGCTGGGAGAGAGTGGCCACCAGTGGCAAGCCCTCCGGGACGGCGGCCACCGCGATTGCGACGCCGTCGGCAACCGCTTGGCGCAGCGTCGCGCGGCGCAGCAACGCCAGCCCGGTCACCGCGGCGCCACCGGTCAGTGTTAGCGGAAGGACCTTGCTGGTCAGCTCGCGCAGCCGGGCCTGCACCCCGGCCGACGTTTCGACGTCGGCGACCGCCGAGATCGCGCGTTGCGCGGCGGTGCCGACCCCGGTGGCCACCACGATCGCGCGGGCGTGTCCCGCCACGATCGTGCTGCCCTCGAACAGCACGCTCGCGCGGTCGGCGTCGTTGACCGCGACCGGCTCCACCTGCTTGTCCACCGGCAGCGACTCACCGGTGAGGAACGACTCGTCGACCTCGAGGTCCTCGGCGACCAAGATGCGGGCATCTGCCGGCACCACCTCCGGCGCAGCCAGGTCGATGACATCGCCGGGCCGCAGCGACTTCGCCGACACCGTCGCCGTGCGCGTGGCATGCTGAGCCGCCTCCAACCGGCGCCGCGTCGTCGCCACCGCCGGCACCACGACGCGGCGCACCATCTGGTCCTGCTCGGCGAACAGCTCGGCGGCTGCTGCCTCGGCCCGCAACCGTTGCGCCCCACCGGTTATCGCGTTGACGGTCATCACACCCGCGACCAGAAGCGCGTCGACATTGCTGCCGACAATCGCCGACGCCGCCGCCCCGACCGCCAGGATCGGAGTCAGCGGATCGGCGAGCTCATGCCGGGTGGCGGTCGCCAGCTTCGCCAGGTTGCTTGCCGGCTTCCGCAGCGGTGCCAGCAGCGGGGTGTAGGACAGGTCGTCGAGACGGCGCCGCCAGTCCGGAGTACCCGGCTCGACGGCCAGCGGTCGCGCGCCGCCGGCCAGGCGGGAGTACACGATCTCCGGGTCCAGCGCGTGCCAGGCGGTCAGCGGTTGCGGGGTGGGATCGGCCAGCCGCAACAGCTTGCCGGCCGAATATGCGCCGTTCAGCAACGCAGTCGCTGCGGCCGCATTGACCGGATTGAACCAGCGCCGCAAGGTAATTGGATTAGAGGCTCTGCTCGTGGGCTCACCGGTGACCAGCAGCAGCCCGGCCAGGGTGGTGCCGCCCTGGGCAAGGCGCACCGAGGACTCACTGGCCGACCGGGCCGCGGGCAGCGCCGACAGAATCCGCACCGCAGCGGCCAGATCGGTGCCGGTGATGATGTCCGCGGACCACGGTGTGGCCGCACGGGGATCATCGAGCGCGACCCCTACATCGGCGATGGCAAGTGCGGCCAGCGTGTCGGTCGAGGCGAAGTCCCGGTGCAAGGCGGTGATCAGCAGTACCGGTCCGCGATCCACCCGCAGGTCACGCACCAACTGCAGCAGCGGCGTGCCAGGCGGATGTGTCGCGCCAACACTGGCGGAAAGATCCTCGGTGCCGGCCACATGCCGTAGGACCACCCGCGCCCCGGTGCGGTGCGCGGTCTGTAGCAGCGGGATCGCGTAGGGGTCGACCTCCCACCCGACGTCGACGGCGCCGACGCATTCGCCGTCGACTACCAGGTCCGCGTGCTCGAGGCCTTGTGCGGGCGTCGCCGACGGCCCCTGCGCCGGAACCCATCTCAGGCGCGCACCGGTGGCCGGCAACTCATCCGGGTCCGGTTCGGGTGCCTCCTCGCCGTGCAGCAGCGCGTCGGCGACCTCATAGACACGGTCGTCGTCCCAGCCGGGCGCATCTCCGCGGGCGAGCAACACGGCGCGGTGGTCACCGCGCAGCGCGGCGCCGTCGATGACGACCACCTGCACCCGATCCAGGCGGCGCAAAGCGCCGGGGTCGAGCACCAGGAGCCCGGCGTCGGCGAGCCCACGACCCAGCACCGCCGCGAATGCCTGCCGGCCCATGTGCGCGGCTCTCGGCACTGCGGCCTCGATCGCGCCGGCCGCGTCTTCGGTGCCACCGCCGGCCACCAACGCGCTGGCCGCGGCAATCAACGAACCGTTCGCCGCCGAATCGACGTAGCTCTCCACGGGCCCTTTCATCGACCCCTTTTCGGTGTCGATTGCCGCGTCGATGGATCCGCCGACCACGACGTGCGAAGCCTCACCCGCCGCAGCGGCAGCCCAGCTGTGCCGCGCCGCCTGCGAATTTGCCCCGGCCGACGAGATGACGGGGACCACCGGCGCTTGCGGCCGCGTGGGCGAGGCCAGCTGAGGTTCCCGGTCTCGCCACACCCTTCGGTGAGCCGCCGCCTCGGACAGTTGAAAGCTGCGTTGCGCCAGATCCAGCACCGGCGTGCCGACCGCTTGCGTCAGCCCGTTGGCCGCCGCCGTCGCCGCGGCGAGCGCGATGTCGGTGCCCACTCGACCCAGTCGGGACTCCAGGAGCGACACCATCCGCGGTTGGTGATTGATGAGAGCGGCCGCAGCCCGGGTGGTTTGCGGTGCCGCGGGCAGTTGCGTGACCCAGCCGGTAACGGCGGCAGTCACCGCGACCACGTCCATCGCCGCGGCGGTGAGCGGCACCAGAATCGCCAACGGGTTGCCCGGGTCGGCGAAGGGCGCGGTCTTCGGTCCGCCTGTCGCTCCCGCCAAGGTCAAGTCGGCTGCCACGGCACCGACGACGTCGCGCACCTCGTCCAGGACGGTGTCGGCGTCGGCATCTTCCTCGATTTCGAACACCAGCCGGCCGAGTGAGCCCTCGACGTGGGCCTCGGCCACGCCCGAAATCCTGCGAACCGGCTCCTCTACTACCGCCGCATGCTCGTCCCAGCGCGGGAACGGCAGTAGCGGATCCAGGTCCAAATGCACTCGCCGGCCGCTCTGCCAGCGCACCGGCAGCTCGACGTGATTGGCGGAGCCGGCTGAAGAATTGCCGAGCACCCGGCCCGTCGATTGCGCCACCGACTGCACCACCGGGCCGGCCAGCTCCACCACCGGGCTGGCCAGCATCTGCACCGTGCCCGCGGCTCCGGTCGCGGCGTTGGCCCCGGCGCGTACCACCTGTGCCGCGCCACCGGTCACACCACCGGCCAAACTGCTCACTAGGCCGGGCACGCCCGGAATCTTCATTCCGTCACCTTCCAAGTACGAATACGCGCCTAATCCTGATGGCGTCTTAGCCACATGTCTACCGACATGCGGACCGATATGCAGGAAGCGATGGATCTCGGCCACTGGCGAGGGCGCCGATCGCCGCGACCTTGGGAGGCTTACCGGGTAGGCGGTAAACCAAACGCGGTAAACAGCGCCGGATCGAGAAAGACGGTCAGCGCGGCGATCCCCGTGGTGCCGTCGGTGTGGCCCTTTGGCCCCATTGTCAGGACATGTATCGAGTGCGCCCGCATCACGCCATCGGCAGTGCGCCGGTATTCAGCGACGGCGGGTTGCCCGTTCGCGGCCGTCGGGAGCAACACGATATCGCCCGGCGTGGTGAACGCGCGCGCGACCAGGAAGCGCACCACGGTGTCCCGTCCGGTGAACCAGATAGGCAGAGGCGGCATTTCGAGCTTGACGTCGGCCTGTAGTAGCGCGGTGAGGGCGGCCATGTCCGCGTTTTCGAACGCCGCGCAGTAGCGGTCGAGCAGGTCGCGTCGATCGGCCGGATAGTCCGAGTCGGGTTCGGTCAAGTTTTCTTCGATGGGGGAGACCTCGGCGAGATGGGCCCGGGCCCGCTGCAGGGAGCTGTTGACCGCGGCGGGCGTTGTTTCCAGCAGCTCCGCCACCTCGGCGGCGCTGAACTGCACGACATCACGCAGAATCAACACAGCCCGCTGCCGCACCGGAAGTTCGTGCAGGGCCGTCATCACGGCCAGCCGGACACTGTGCCTTACGGTGACGGCGTCTTCGGGGGTTTCGAACATCAACGCGTCAGGGATCGGCTCAAGCCAGTCGTGGGGCCCGCCGTTTTCACCGAGGCTGGTGTCGGGGTCGACCGAAGCCTCACCCAGGCCGGCCGGCAGCACCCGGCGGGCGCGGTTTTCCAGCGCCCGCAGGCATGCCGTCGTGGCGATCCGGTACAGCCACGTCCGCAACGCTGCGCGCTCTTCGAAAGCCGCATACCCGCGCCAGGCGCGCAGGTACGTTTCCTGGACCAGATCCTCGGCGTCATGCACGGACCCGAGCATCCGATAGCAGTGCGCAATCAGCTCGGCGCGAAAAGGCGCCGCCTGCTCCATGAAATTCTCCTGAGCCGGCACGGTCAGGCTCCTTCCGACATTCATATAGATACGCCCGGCGGTCCGAACTCATCGGTTGACGTGGGCAGCGATGAATCGTGGCGTCCCGCCGTATCTGAATTAGTGGACCACCGATCCGAACCTGAAAGTGAGCACGAGCATGACAACTTTTCCGCAACCCGACGGCCTCGTCGGCTCGACAGCCATCGTGACCGGGGCCAGCCGCGGATTCGGCCGCGCCATCGCCACGGCACTGTCGGCGGCCGGCGCTCACGTCGTTGGTGTCGCGCGCGGCTCCTCCGCGCTCGACGAGTTGCGCGACGAATTGGGTGACACCTTTACCCCGGTGGCCGCGGACGCCGCCGATCCCGCGACGGCCAGCCGGTTGCTCGACGAGTATCGGCCGCGCACGCTTGTGCTGTGCGCCGGGGCCGCTCCGCAGATGGCCCCCTTGCAAGATCAGACCTGGGAGAGCTTCAGTCAGAACTGGAATATGGATGTGGCGCAGGCTTTTCACTGGACCCGTTATGCGCTGCGGCGCCCGCTGGCGCCGGGCAGCGCGGTGATCGCCATGTCCAGCGGCGCTGCCGTCAAAGGGTCGCCACTGTCCGGTGGCTATGCCGGGGCCAAGTCCACCGTCAGGTTCATCACCAGTTATGCCGCCATGGAATCGCGACGGGCCGGGCTGGGCATCGACTTCGTCTCCGTTCTCCCGCAGCTGACCCCGGCCACCGACCTGGGCGCCAAGGCGGTCGCGGCCTACGCCGAGCGGCAAGGCGTTGACGTCGAGACCTTCGTGGCGTCGTCGGGACCCGCGTTGAGTGCGGAGCAAGTCGGCAAGTCGGTACTGCAGATCGCCGACGGCGATCGCGATGAACACCTCGCGTACCTGCTGACAGCGTCAGGCTTGGCGGCCCTGGACTGACGTTTAGGCGAAACCAAAAGGAGGACAACGCAAATGGATACACCCCCGATCGTGTCGGCGCAGGAGTGGGAGGCCGCGCGCCAGCAACTACTGGTGAAGGAGAAGGAGGTGATGCGCGCCCACGACGCGCTGGCGGCCGCGCGTCGGCGGATGCCATGGGTGGCCGTGGACAAGGACTACGAGTTCGACGGGCCCGACGGCAAGGTGCACCTGCCGGACCTGTTCGACGGGCGGCGCCAGCTGGTCGTCTACCGCGCCTTCTTCGAGCCGGGCGTGCACGGCTGGCCGGACCACGCGTGCCCGGGCTGCTCCATGATCGCCGACCACATCGGCCATCTGGCTCATCTCAACGCCCGCGACACCACGCTGGTGTTTGCTTCGCCCGCGCCGCAGGCGGACATTCAGCGACTCAAGGCACGGATGGGCTGGCAAATGCCGTGGTACACGATCACCGACAGCTTCGACGTCGACTTCGGCGTAAACGAATGGCACGGCACCAACGCGTTCATCCGCGACGGCTCCGGCGTGTTCCGCACCTACTTCATCAACAACCGCGGCGACGAGGTGCTGGGCAACACCTGGAGCTTCCTGGACATGACTGCGCTTGGGCGCCAAGAGGATTGGGAGGATTCGCCGCAGGGCTACCCACAGACCAAGCCGTACGAGTGGTGGGCCTGGCACGACGCGTACCCCGAGCACGTGGCCTCGCGATGGTTTGGTGAGCCCGACCCGGATGACCCCAACGACCAGCGGCCGCCGCGCAGCTAAGAGTTTTCATGTCTAGTGTCGATTTTCCGATATTCCGGTAGGCCGACTGTTACGGTTCGCTGCCATGCCGATAGCTGGGTGATCGCGCGGTCGTTCTCGGGGCAAGCATGGGCGGGCTGCTCGCCGCCAGGGTGCTGGCCGACTTCTATCGAACCGTCACGGTGATCGAGCGGGACGAGTTGCCCGACGATCCGGTCACCAGGCGCGGGGTACCGCAGGGCAGGCACCCGCACGCTCTTCTGGCGCGCGGCGCGTACATCCTGGATGAGCTTTTTCCCGGGTTGCTGGACGAGCTGGTTGCAGCGGGCGCCCCGGTTTTGGACGACGGCGACCTGTCCAGGTTGCATATGTCCTACAGCGGCCACGTGGTAGTGCAGTCCGGAAAGATAACCGGCGATCCCAAGGCACTGGCACTGTATGTGCCAAGCCGCGCCCTTCTGGAATGCCATGTCCGGGGGCGCCTGCAGGCCATTGACAACGTGACGATTCACGACGACCGGGATGTTGCCGAACTGATTTCGAATGCGGACCGGACTCGCGTAATCGGAGTTCGGGTAACGGACCGCGGCGGCGAAGCTCCCCAGGAGTTGGCGGCCGACCTGGTCGTCGATGCAATGGGCCGCGGTGCCCACACTCCCGCCTTTCTCGAAAGCCTGGGATATGGCCGACCCTCCGAGGACCGCGTCACCATGCATACGGTCTATGCCAGCCAACAACTGCGAATCCCGCCCGGGACGCTGACGGAGATGATGGCCCTCATCAGTCCCGCACCCGGTCGGCCGACAGGGATGTTTCTGGCCGGCAATGAGCACGACACCTGGATATTCACGGTCTTCGGAATGGCCGGGCACGAACCGCCGCGCAACCTCGACGGCATGCTGTCCTTCGCCGCGGATTACGTTCCGGCTCACTTGTTGGCGGCAGTGCGCGCCGGTGAACCGCTCGGGCCGGTGGTGCAACACCGCATGCCGTGCAGCCAGTGGCGCCGTTACGACAAAATGCGGCGGCTGCCCGACGGTCTGCTGGCCTGCGGCGACGCGATATGCAGCTTCAATCCGATCTACGGACAGGGAATGACGGTGGCGGCGCTGGATGCGATGGCGCTGCGGGACTGCTTGCGTCGAGGTATTACGGACCTGCCCCGGCGATACTTTCGCGCCGCTGCCAAAGCGATCGGCGTGGCCTGGCAAACCGGAGCCACTTCCGACCTGGCATTCCCGCAGGTGGAGGGGCGACGGACACCGTCGATGCGGGCTGCCAATCGACTCGTGGATTCGGTGTTGGCCGCCTGTGAGTCCGACGCCGGGGTCACCACCCAGTTCTTCAGGGTCACCGGGTTTCTCGATGCACCGCCCCGCCTGCTCCACCCCGCGTTGCTCTACCGGGTCGCCAGGGTCAATCTGCAACGCAGGCAACGTCATTCGGCTCCCCGACGAGCTGCAGTCGCTGGCGCTGCTGACGCGGCGGGAGGTCGGTCATGACGATCGTGCTGGTGCACGGCAATCCGGAGACCGACGCGATCTGGGGTCCGCTGGTCGATGCGCTGCAGCGCGACGATGTGGTGCGGCTGTCACCGCCGGGTTTCGGCGCTGCACTGCCCCACGGGTTTGCGGCGACCTACCTCGACTACCGCGACTGGCTTGAGGAACAGCTGGAAGCCTTCGACGAGCCGATCGACTTGGTCGGGCACGACTGGGGCGGCGGTCACGTGATGAATGTGGTCATGCATCGGCCGGAGCTGGTGCGCAGCTGGGCCAGTGACGTCGTGGGGTTGTTCGACGCCGACTACGTGTGGCACGACCTCGCGCAGGTCTGGCAGACACCGGGTGAGGGTGAGCAGCTTGTGGACACCCTCCTGGGCGGCACGATCGAGGATCGAGCGGAACGGATGGCGTCCATGGGCATACCCCAGGACATCGCGACCTCAATCGCCGCCGCTCAGGGTCCTGAGATGGGTCAAGCGATCCTGTCGTTGTACCGCTCGGCGCGCCAGCCCGCGCTGGCCGAGGCCGGCCGCGCCCTTGAGAACGCCGCGGCCCGTCCGGGCCTTTCGCTACTTGCCACCGACGACCCCTACGTCGGTTCGGACGAACTCCGGCGTCGCGCCGCGGATCGTGCCGGAGCGCGCACGGAGGTGCTCGACCAGCTGGGACATTGGTGGATGCTGCAGGACCCGGCCCGCGGCGCGGCGGCGCTCACCCGCTTCTGGGACGCGATCAGTTAGTTCCGCGCCGGCACGCTCGCCGGTCAGCCTGACCTCGAGATATAAACCTGGCACAGTCGCGCCGGCGTGTCCTGTGCGTAGGTTAAGTGTCGCGGGCGCCGACGGCGACCGACGGCTTCAGTCCTCCGTGTCCCAGGTGCCGGGGATCATCGGCATGCGGGGCCGGCCGCCGAAGGCGTCGTCGGCAAGCGTGGTCAACACCCCAACCGCGCCGCGGGCCTGAACTTGCGAGAATCGGGCAAACCCGAATTCCGCCCGAACGGAGGGTCATGAACAACATCACCGCCGCCAGCCCCCCGATCGTCGAGACCGAAGACGGTGGACGCGAGCAGCGGTGGCCACTGCCCGCCGACGAGCAAAGCCTGCGGGACTTGATCCACGTCTGCTTCGACGAGTACTGGGACGAAATCTGGTTCGGCACCCTCATCGAGGGCGCGGCCTGGGAAGTGGCGGCGCCGAACCCGCCGACGCGTATCTCGATGTACGACGGGTACGCGACGGTGGACTTCGGCCGCTGGCATTTCCACCTGTGCATCGGAGAGCACCTGGCCAGCGGGCCGGAACTCGGCCGGATCCGCCGATGCACGCGGGCCGAGCTCTATCGCCGGATCGGCGATGACGGGTTCCCAACCTCGTGGGGTGTGCGCCTGTACAACGGGCGCGACGAACAGATGATGACGCTGATGCTGCCGAACCCGTTTCTCACCAACACCCAACAGTTCCGCGACGAGCCCGCGTGGGAACAGCTGGAGCTCTGGGACCGACTGCGGGCCAACTATTTGCGGCTGGATCCCGACCCACTTGATCGGGGTGGGAAGGGTTTTCAACACGGCTGACGCGGTTTAGTACCTCCCGTCGCAGCCATTCTTGGTATTACCTGAATATGCGGTAGCCGTAATCACGTGGACCACATGAGTACCATCCGCCGGCCATTAGGCGATTCACATGCGAATCGCATGTGCTATCACATTCAAGAATCGTCAATTGGTCGGGACGCGCAGCACCACCGCCGTCACTGAAGCCGTCACCGGCCCGCACCGAGCACCCGAGGTCTCACCCCAACACGGACCGCAGTAGCCGTCGAACGGCTACTCACGCATATTCGAGCGGGAAGATTCGGTTACAGAATTCGGTGGTTTGCCCGACCGACCTGGTACCCGGCGGGGAAGGATTTCTCGATGACCTGCAACTGATGGTCCACTCTGGACTCCAGCTCGAGAACTACGCAGCTATCGCCGACGGCTTTTGATTCGAGGACTATGTAGCGCTGACCGCAATCGGTGATCGGGTCGCCCGAGTGCAATTTCTCGACCGCCACCGACTCCGGGGTTCCGTCTGACTCCATCCTCACACGTTAGGTCAATTCCGCGAACGAGGGAATAGACCTCTACCTGGTGTCGGCGTGTCGTTGCTTGAAGAACACACTGACGTGAGATATCAGGCCGTCGTCATTCTGCTCGAACAGCAGGCATTCGGGCCACGCGGCCGGTTCGCCGTCGATTTCGAAAGATTCGGTCAGTTCGACAAACGAGACGCGGCGGTCGACGTGCGAGACTCGCTTGACGTCGAGTTGGTGGCCCTTGAGTGTGGTGCAAACTTTGCGTAGATAGGCGACGTAGTGCTCCTTGCCCTCGACGACGTCGCAGAACGGGCCTTCTCGAACCAAGCCTTTGTCGGCGATGGTGGTGGCCAAGCCGTCCCAATCGTGGGCGGCGAGGAACTCCAGGTAGCGCTCGATCACGCCGCCCGACTGCGTCTGCACGGAAATCACAGTAAGACAACTCAACGGACTAGGGAACAGGCAAGATTGGTGCCGTGTCCGGTCCCAGCGCACCGCAGTCGCAGGCCGCGGCGCCGACCTGCTATCGGCACCCCGGTCGCCCGACCTACCTGCGTTGCAACCGATGCGAGCGGTACATCTGCCCGGACTGCATGCGCCCGGCCGCGGTCGGTCACCAGTGTGTGGAGTGCGTGCAGGAGGGTGCCCGGACCATTCGGCAGCCCCGCACGCAATTCGGCGGGCGGGAACGGGCGGGCATGCCCGTAGTCACGTACGCGCTGATCGCGATCAACGTGCTGACCTTCGTCTTGCAGATTTCGATGAGGGGTTTGCAGGAGCAGCTCGAACTGTGGCCACCGGCCGTTGCCGACGGGCAACTGTACCGTCTGGTGACATCGGCGTTCGTGCACTACGGCGCCACCCATTTGTTGCTGAACATGTGGGCGCTGTACGTCGTGGGTCCACCGCTCGAGATGTTGCTCGGCCGACTGCGATTCGCCGCGCTGTATGCGTTGAGCGGGCTGGGCGGGTCGGTGTTGGTCTACCTACTGACGCTCAACGTGCCGACTGCGGGCGCATCGGGCGCGGTGTTCGGTCTGTTCGGGGCGGCCTTCGTGGTGGCGAAGCGGCTCAATCTGAATGTCCAGTGGGTCGCCGCCGTAATCGTGATCAACCTGGTCTTCACGTTCGTCGCACCGCTGGTCAGTAAGCAGCTGATCAGTTGGCAGGGTCACGTGGGCGGGCTGGTCACCGGCGGATTGGTCGCCGCAGTTTACGTTTACGCGCCGAGGGAACGCCGCAACGTGATCCAATCCGCGGTGACGGTCCTCGTGTTAGGTGTGTTCGCCGGGTTGATCTGGTGGCGCACGGGTGTTCTCGCTGCGGAGTTCTCGCTATGAGCTGGTGGATCGCGCACGCCGAAGCCGAGCTGTCCGAAGACGTCCCGGCGCCACCGGAGGAGGTCCGCGCTTTCTACGTCGACCTGGACAACATCAAACTGGTGCACCCGCTGATAGTGTCCGTCCAAACGACGTCGCGCACCCAAACCCCGGACGGATACCAGCGGAGCTATCGCGTGATCGACCGAATTCCGCTGGGGCCGTTGACCATCAAGATCACCTACCGGGCGCGGCTGCACGTCCCGCACGACGGTGACGTGCTCACCGAAGCCGATCAGTCCCCTGGGGTCCGCCTACGCGGCAGGGTGAGCTTCGAGCCGATCGACGGTGGCACCCGCGTCACCGAACGGATACGGATAGCCGCGCCACGGCCGCTGGCCTCGATGACGACGCGCGAGGGGATCAAGGCGCACATCGAGATGTTGGCCGGCATCCGGCGACACTTCGAATCCGCTTGATGCCGTAGCGGTTACAGGCCGGCGAAGTCGATGATGCCGCGGATGTTACGTCCTTCGCGCAGGTCCGCGAACGCCTCGTTGATCTGGTCGAGCTGGTAGTGCCGGGTGACCAACTCGTCGAGTTTCACCACGCCGGCCTGATACATCGACAACAGCATCGGCACGCTGGTGCGCGGATTCATCCCGCCGTAAAGCACCCCCTTGAGTTGTTTGGCCGAGAGCACCATCTCCTGCAGGATCAGCGGAACCAGGGGCTCACTGTAAGGGGTGATGCCGGTGGCCACACACGTCCCGCCCTTGCGCAGCAGAGTCATCGCCAACGCGATCAAGTCCACGTGCAGCACACCAGGAGTCAAGATGACGCGGTCGGCCATCACGCCGGCGGTGATGTCCTTCACCAGCGGTATCGCTTCCTCGGCGGAGGCGGCGGCATGCGTGGCGCCGAAGATCTTGGCCGAATCTCGTTTGTACTCAACCGGATCCACCGCGACGATATAGGTCGCGCCGGCCGCGCGCGCCCCTTGCAGGGCGTTCATTCCGACACCACCGGTTCCGATGACGACGACGGTGTCGCCGGGCTCGGTGCCGGCCGAGACGGTCGCCGAGCCCCAGCCGGTGCTGACACCGCACGACACCAGTGAGGCGGCATGGAACGGGATGGCGTCGTCGATCTTGATGACCGACCTTTCCGACAGCACCGCATACTCCGCGAACGTGCCGAGTTGACCATAAGCCAAAAGGTTTTCGTCGCCGAGATGCCGGCGGCACGTTCCGTCGGTCGGCATCTCCCGCATGAACAGGCTCGCGCCGGAATCGCAGATATAGCTCTGGCCGTTGACACAAAACCGGCAGTTACCGCACGCCGGAATGAACGACATCGCCACGTGATCTCCGGGCTGCACCGTCGTCACCCCCGGTCCGACCTCTGCGACGACACCAGCTCCCTCGTGGCCGCCGAGCAGCGGGAACCAGTCCGGTGCGGGCATGCCGGTCGCGGCCAGCACCTCGGGGGTCGGCACCACGTCGCCGGTGATCAGGTGGTCATCGGAGTGGCAAACGCCGGCAGCGGCCATGCGCACCAGGACTTCACCGCTGCGTGGCGGGTCGAGCTCCACCTCGCGGATCTCCCAGTCCTCGCCGACGCCGCGCAGCACAGCGGCACGACACTTCATTGCAACCTCCTCAGTGGTGGTGTGAGGCTTGCCGCGTCATCCAGTGATCGCGACCTCGCGCGCGGCTCAATTGCCGGCCAGCCGCTTGGCGGCTAGTTCTCGAAGTTCGCCGGCCTTGATCTTTGCGTTGCCCGTCAGCGCCACTTCGTCTTCACAAAAGAACAGCACATGGCGCGGCACCTTGTAACTCGCCAATCGTTGCCGCAGGAACGCCAGAAGCTGCTCGGTGTCAAGGATTACGTCATCGTGCGGTACGACGCAGGAGACGACGACCTCCCCGAGCGTTTGGTGCGGAACGCCGACGGTCTGCGCCACCTTTACGCCGGAATGCGCGATGAGGGCGTCATCAACCTCGCGGGGCGAGACATTGGCACCGCCGGTCTTGATGATGTCGGTCAGTCTGCCTTGCCAATACAGTCGGCCGGCGTCGTCGAGATGGCCACCGTCGCCGGTGGGGAAAAAGCCCTCGGAGTCGAGTGTCTCGTCGAGTGGAGTACCGATATAGCCGAGCATCAGTGTGGGTCCCTTGACGCTGATCTCGCCGGCCTCGCCGCGCGGCATGAGGCCGCCAGTAAGCGGATCCGTAATTTTCAGCGTCACACCGGGCAGTGCCACTCCGAAGCTGTCCGCATGGACTTCGGGCGGAGTGTTGGCGGGGTAACCTGTTGTAATCGTGAATGTTTCGGTATTGCCGTAGGCGTGGCCCGGCTCGTACCACTCGCCCGAAACCGTGGGATGGTGGGCGATCGGGGTCTTGAAATCCGCGAATCTCACACTACTCAAATCGACCCGGCCCCAGTTGGGCGCGCCTTCCAGCTGGGCCCACTGGTGGGGCCAAGCAAACGGAAAGTTCACCCGCTCGGCCTGCATGAGTTCAAGCGCCTCGGCGGCGTCAAACGTCGATTGCAGGACGAGCGCCCCGCCGCTGGCTAGCGTCGAGCCGAGCACCATCGTGAAATTTCCGGACCAGAAAAAGCCGTTGGCAGTCCAGCCGCGAACATGGTCGCCTGGGCTGAACCCGTACATGCGCCGGAATCGCCACAACTGGACGCACACTCCGCGATGCGCGCCAAGGATGCCTTTGGGCTTGCTCGTGGAGCCAGACGAGAAGAACAACACCGCGGCGTCGCTTGGCAGCACCCCGGCGGCAGTCGCCTCGATCAGTTCGCGGGGTTCCCTATGACCGGACGCCAGGAACTCGTCCCACGCTTCGATACCCGGTACAGGCTCGCCCAGCACTGCGAGTCGGCGCAAAAACGGGTACCTAGCCGATTCCAACGCCCCTGGCCGCGCTGTGCCGATCTCCGGTTCCAGCTCGGCCAGAACGGCGGCGAAGTCCTTCGACAACACCCTGCGCTCGAACAACAACACCGAAACAGCGGAGGCCCGTATCAGATAGTCCAATTCGGGGGGAGTGGAAAATGTGCTGAGGGTGACGGCCACCCCGCCGGCCAGCGATGTACCGAACACTGCGGCAAGCCATTCCGGCCGGTTTGTCATCAGAACACCGACGCGGGCGTCCTTGCCGAGGCCACACCGGCGCAACGCGCGCGCCACCTCGATCGCACGTTCCCAGAGCTGCGCATACGTCCAACGTGTGACGCCGTCGGCGTTGTGGAACACCAATGCTTCGCGCTCGCCGTACTCCTGCGTCACCTCGCGCAGAAAGCCCGGCAGCGTGAGCGACCCCAGCCCCGGCTCATCCGATAGGGGCGGCCCAGAGACTATCGAGAATTGTTGTGAGGCGTGCGAACCCGTCTTTTCGGCCATGGCTACAACGGCAGTTCGACCTCGGCTGTGCAGCCCACCAGCATTTCTCCGTTCTGGTTTGTCAGGCGCAGCTTCACCTGTACGAGAGGCACACCCCAGGTCGACTCCGCTTGCTTGTCGACGATCTCGGCGTCGAAATAGGTCACATCGCCCTCGAAGGCGGGTGTACGGAAGTCTGCCTTGGAATGGCGCACCATCCCGTCATGGCCGGCCCAATACGCGAGATAGTCGGTGCACCACGCGCCCATCGTTGCCCCGTAGCCATAGGCGCGCGCCATGCCGACTTCGCTGGCCCGTTCGGCGTCGATGTGCCCGCGCGATGGACCGACGTAGAGCCCGTCGCGCTTGCGTGGATCGATCTTGGCGTCTTCTTCGTCGAACGCAAAGTCCTTGCCCCAGCCCGGATCCTGATAGACCCACGGATCCTCGATGCCCGGCGGTGCCACCCACTGGAAGGTGCCCCAGATGTTGAACAGGAACGCCCGGTATTCGGTGGTGAAGCTGGCGATGCTGTGCGGGCCGATCACCCGACGAGGCAGCGTGTCACCAATCTTCACCTCGTCAAAGCGCGGCGAGACGCCCATGCGGTTGGACTCGAGCCACTCACGCCGCAGCCGCTCGACTTCCTCGAGCTCGGTTTGTGTCCAACGTTTGATTTCGCCAAGCTGATTCTCGAACATCCCGCGCTTGGTCGCTTCCTCGTAGAGATAGCGGATGGCGGTGGAACGTTCGCGCGCCACCAGGGTGCCGTGCTGGTTGGTGTGGATGGTGTCACCGCGGGAGAACATGGTCTGGCCGGCGAATTTCGTCTCTGTCACTTTGTAGTCGTGGAACCGGCGCTCCTGGAACAGCTTGTCGCCGGGCCGCACCGGGCAGCCGTAGAACCACCATTCCTCACCGCCGAAGATCAAGTGGCTGTTCGGAATATGACCCACGCACGCGGGCGCCGCGCCGTGTCCGTAGTCAAGGGCCACCGCGATGGACTGCGGTGCGACTATGCCGCCGTACTTCGAGTCACCGGCGAACTGCTCGTCCCAGTGCAGCGGATTGGGGTAGTCCATCGCCATCACCCAGCGCCGGATGTCGGATGAACTACACGGATCCCACAACTGCCCGCCACCGACCGGCTTGCCCACCCGGTGATCGACGTCGGTCAAATCGAGTGGGATGCTCGGCGAACCGCTCGTGTCTGTGTCCGTTTCCCTGTCTGTTTCCTGGGCCATCTTTGCTCCCGTCAGCGGTTGACGTCGACGACGACGCGGCCGCGCACCTTGCCGTCCATGAGTTCTGCCGCCGAAGCGATCGCCTCCCCGAGCGCGACCTCCTTGGCGATCGAATCCAGCGCGCCGGCGTTCAGATCGCGGGCTAGGCGTTCCCACGCGGTGATGCGCCGCTGCTTGGGCGCCATCACGCTGTCGATGCCAAGCAGCGAAACGCCGCGCAGGATAAACGGCGCAACCGTCGCCGGAAAGTCCATGCCCCCAGCCAGGCCGCATGCGGTAACCGCGCCGCCATAGCGGGTCTGCGCGCAGGCGTTGACCAGCGTATGGCTGCCGACGGTGTCGACGACGCCCGCCCAGCGCTCCTTCTGCAACGGCTTGCCGGCCTCGCTGAATTCGGCGCGGTCCAACACCGTCACGGCGCCGAGTTGCTGCAGGAACGGCTCTTCCGACGACTTTCCGGTCGCGGCAGCCACTTTGAAGCCGGCCGCGGTCAATAACGCGATCGCGATGGTGCCCACACCGCCGGTCGCGCCGGTGACTAGGATCTCGCCCTGATCAGGAGACACCCCGTGCCGCAGCAGGGCGTCCACACAAAGGCTGGCGGTGTAGCCGGCGGTGCCGATCGCCATCGCTTGGCGGGTGGTGAAAGCGGAGGGCAGGGGTATCAGCCAGTCGCCGTCGAGGCGGGCGCGCTGAGCGAGGCCGCCCCAATGCGTCTCGCCGACGCCCCAACCGTTGAGCACCACGCGGTCGCCCTTGCTCCAGTCGGCGTGGCTACTCTCGGTGACCACGCCGGCGAGATCGATACCCGGGACCATCGGAAATTTCCGCACGACGGGCGATTTGCCCGTAATCGCCAGGCCGTCCTTGTAATTCAGCGTGGAGTACTCGACGTCGATGCTGACCGTGCCATCCGAGCCCTCGGGCAGTTGCGTCTCGTCCAGGTCGGTCAGCCCAACCGTCTGTCCCGCCTCGCCTTTTTCGATCAGAACTGCTGAAAACATCTGTGTCTCGTTCCTTTGCGATCGACTGAAGCTATTGCGTGGCCGTTTCGGGCGCGTAACCCAAGGTGCTCTTGACCTCTAAATACTCGTGGAACCCGAACTCGCTCCACTCCCGACCGTTGCCGCTGTGCTTGTATCCGCCGAACGCCGCGTTCATGTCGAAGGCGTGATTGATCGCTACCCACCCGGCGCGGATCTTGCGGGCCACCTCTCGCGCCTTGTCGTAGTCGGCCCCCGAGACATAGCCGGCCAAGCCGTAATCGGTGTCGTTGGCGATCTGCACGGCCTGGTCGATGTCGTCATAGCCGAGGACGCACAGCACCGGCCCGAAGATCTCCTCGCGCGCGATCGTCATGTCGTTGGTGACGTCGGCGAAGACGGTCGGCTTGACGTAGTAACCCTTGTCCAGCCCTGCCGGGCGGCCCGGGCCCCCGGCCACGACGGTCGCGCCCTCGTCGATGCCTTTCTGGATCAGGCCCTGGACCTTGTCGAACTGTGCCCTCGATGCCACCGGCCCGATCGCCGTTTTATCGCTAGGGCTGCCCACCTTCACCTGCTCGGCGGTTTCACGCGCGATGGTGATCGCCTCGGCCATACGCGAATTCGGGACCAGCATGCGCGACGGTGCGTTACAGCTCTGCCCGGAATTCGGCATCATGTTGACCACGCCGGCGCGGACACTGTCGGCGAAGCCCGCGTCGTCGAGAACGATGTTGGGGCTCTTGCCGCCGAGTTCCTGTGTCACCCGCTTCACGGTCGGAGCAGCATTCGTGGCCACCTCGACACCGGCTCGGGTGGATCCGGTGAACGACACCATGTCGACGTCGGGGTGGCTCGCCAGCGCGACGCCGACGCCGGGGCCATCGCCGTTGACCAGGTTGTAGACACCGGCCGGCACGCCCGCGGCATCGAGGATCTCGGTGAAGATGTAGGCCGAGAACGGCGCCACCTCAGACGGTTTCAGGACCATCGTGCACCCGGTCGCCAACGCCGGATACACCTTGACCGCGATCTGGTTGAGCGGCCAGTTCCACGGCGTGATCAGCCCGCACACGCCGATCGGCTCCTTGGCGATCAGCGTTGGCCCGTGCTGCTCCTCGAATCCGAAGTTCTTCAGCACGTCGATCGCCGTCACCAGGTGACCGATCCCGAGTTGGACCTGTGGGCCGGCGGCCAGCGACGGCGGGGCACCCATTTCCTCGGTGACTGCGTCGGCGAGGTCGCCGGCACGCTTCTGGTATTCGGCGAGGATGGCCTCCAGCAGATCGAGGCGCTGTTCCCGACTGGTCTGCGACCAGCCGGTGAAGGCACGTCGGGCGGCCTTGACCGCCACGTCGACGTCGGCCGCCGAGCCGAGCGAGATCTGCCCGGACACCTGCTCGGTCGCCGGGTCTTCGACGTCAAAAGTATTGGGCCGCAGCGGGTCGACCCAGGAGCCGTCGATGTAGAACTTCAGGTATTCACGCATCAGATCATCCTTTTCTTACTGGGTTCCTTCGGCGTACCAGGTACGGAATTCGTCGTATTTGGGCATCTCCTCGGAGTTGGCCTTGGGATCTATACAGACGTGCACGACGGCGGTCTTGCCGCTCGCGTAGGCCCGCTCGATCGCCGGACCGATCTCGTCCTCCTTCTCGACGTACTCGCCGTGGCAGCCAAAGCCCTCGGCTACCTTGTCGAGTCGGACGTCCTTGCTCCAGTGCACGCCGGGCTGCGGTGACGGCTGCTCGAAGGTGCGCTTGTAGACGCCCACCTCGAGGCCCCACTGGTGGTCGACACCCACCACGCACACCAGCGGAAGTTTCTGCCGCGCAGCAGTTTCCAACTCGGCGATATGGAAGAGGAATGCCGAATCGCTGGTCAGCAGCATCACCGGGCGCTTACCGCCCTCAGCGACCGATGCTCCGACCGCGTACGGTAAGCCGGTGCCGAGATGGCCGAAGTTCTGGTTCCAGATGACGTCGCGCGGTTTGGCCTGCGAGTAGGTCCACTGGAAGATGACGGTCGCGCCACCGTCGCGGACCATGATGCCGTCCTTCGGGAACGCTTTGGTGGCTTCGACGACGAACCGCGCCGGGTGTACCGGCGTCCGGCCCGCCGGCGCGTTCTCGGCGAGCTGCGCCAGCTCCGCCGCGTCCTCCTTGATCCAGCGGTCGAGATCGACCGATGCCTTTCTCGGATTGTCCCTGAGCGCTTCCACCAGCTGAGGCACCACACCGCGGAGGTCACCGACCAGGGGGATGTCAATGGGGCGGTTGACGCCGATGGCCAACGGATCCTGTTCGACCAGAACCCATTTGCGCTTTGCGTCGTTCTCCGCCCAATGGCGCGTCTTGCCGTAGTGGCTCGGTTCGCCGAGCTCCGTGCCGAGCGCGACGCACAGATCGGACTTCACCACCGCCTCGACGGCCGCCGGCGAGAATCCGTACGCGAAGGTGCGGTCCTCGAGACCGTCGATGAACGACGTGCCGCCGGAGGTCTGAATCACCGGGCACTGCATTAGGTCGGCCAGCTCCCTGACCGCCGCACCGGTGCGCGATGTGTGGACCCCGTGTCCGACCAACAGGATTGGGCTCTCCGCCGCCCGGATCAACTTCGCCGCTTCGGCCACCTCACGCTCACCCGCGGTCTGGTTGACGAGCCGGTACCGTTTGGGCGGCAGCGGATCCGGCACGTCGAGCTCCTCGAGGATGACGTGCGACGGATACTCTATGTAGGCCGGGCCGGGTGTGCCCGACATGGCCCGACGAATCGCCTCGTGGATGATCTCATCGGTCTGGTCGGCGTACTCGATCGAACTGCTGTACTTGACCGACGGCGTGAAAAGGCCTTCCTGCTGGACGAACTGGATGCGTCCGCGCCGGACCCGGCGCTCGGTGATGCGGGCGCGCTGGCCGCCGAGGAAGATCACCGGTGAGTTCTCCACGAGCGCACACATCATCGCGCCGGAGATGTTGGCCACGCCGGGGCCGAGCGTGCCGATGCACAGCCCGGGCTTACCCGTCATACGTGACGCCGCCTCGGCCATGAATCCCGCGCTCAGTTCATGATGCGGCGCGACCACCGACCACCCGCGAGCGTCGGCCTCTGCGAACATATGCACGAAGTTCGGGTCCGGGATACCGAACAACGTATTCACACCCTCGGCCTCGAACAGGTCGAGAATGCGTTTGTAGACTGGTACGCCCATCCTTACATCTCCTTTACTTCGCGAGCAGACGCAAAATCGACCCTCTGGCAGGCTATTTCGGGTGATTTTGCTGGGGGTACCTCCCGCCTGCGGGGGACTGCTCGTGCCAATTTCGGCGAGCACTTCTGCGGTGTCGGCGCCCAGCTCTGGCGCCGGTCCCGCAACGCGACCCGGTGTTCGTGAGAACCAGGTGGGTACGCCCGGGAAGCGCACCGGTCCGTGCGGGGTGTCCACGGTCTCGAACATGCCGACGGCGTTGAGATGCGGATCGTCGAACAAGTCGCCGGGCGTATTGAGTGGCGCGGCCGGTATCTCGAGTTCGCGAAACAGCGCCAGCCATTCCTGCGTCGTCCGCTGTTTCATCGTCTCGGCCACCAGTCCGTACACCGTGTCAATCTGGCGGGCACGTTGTTCCAGCGTCGAATACAGCTCACTGGCCCACGGCGGCCGCACCGCGTTGATGAACGCGTTCCAGTGCTTGTCGTTGTAGATCAATGCGGCGATGTGGCCGTCGCTGGTGCGATACGGACGACGGTTGGGCGCCACGGTACGCGGATACACCGCCGGCCCCAGGGGAGGATCGAACAGGGCGCCGTTGGCGTGTTCGACGAGCATGAACGAGGCCATGGTTTCGAACATGGCGACCTCGACTTCCTGTCCCTCCCCGGTGCGCTCGCGGTGAAACAACGCCATGGTCGTCGCGTACAGCGCGGTCAGCCCGGCGACCTTGTCGGCCATGATGGTTCCGACGTAGTCGGCCTCGCCGGTCAGTTGCTCTTGTACCGCCGGCAGACCGCATTCGGCCTGGATCGTGTCGTCGTAGGCGGGCCGGTCGCGGTCGGGTCCGCGTCGCCCGTACCCGTAGCAATTGGTGTAGACGATCGCCGGGTTGATCGCCGCGACGTCCTCGTAGGCGAAGCCGAGCTTGGCGATCGCTTTGGCGCGCATCGAGTGGATGAATACATCGGCGGTCTCAAGCAGCGCGCACAGCGCCCGTGTTCCGGCGTCGGTTTGCAGGTCCAGCACGATGCCGCGCTTGCCGCGGTTGACGTTGACGAACACTCCGCTCATGCCCGGCGCCGGACCTACCGAGATGTAGCGGGTGTTATCGCCTTGCGGCGGTTCGACTTTGATCACGTCGGCGCCCATGTCGGCCATGATTTGCGTGCAGTACGGGTCCCATCACCATGGCGGTGAGGTCGATCACCCGCACACCGGCCAGCGGTCCCGTCCTCGTCGAGCTAGCCATGGAGTGCGCCTCGATCGCTTGATCGGTGCGCCAATTCGAAGCTGTAGCGGATGTGCTGGCCATGACCGTCGGGCACGACCGGAAAAACCAAAGGCGCCTCTACCTTTCGAATCGCATCCAAATACTCGCCGACATCCTCAACCGTCCACGACGGCCGGCACACGCCCGGCGCCTCGGCGATGACCGCCCGCGCCACCCGGCCCGCCAGCGCGACGAACATCTCCCCGGTCACCGAACAGGATTCGTGGGCCAGCCAACCCACCACGGGCGCAACGAGATCCGCGCCCATCGGCGGGTAGGCCGAGGTGTCGATCCCGTCCGCCATTCGTGTCACCGCGGCCGGAACGATCACGTTGCACTTCACACCCTCGTCGGCACCTTCGATGGCCGCGACGTTGGACAGCCCGATCACGCCGGCCTTAGCGGCTGCGTAGTTGGCTACGTCGCGGTTTCCGTACAAGCCGCCGATCGAGGACGTCAGCACGATGCGCCCGTAGCCGGCCCGGCACATCACCGGAAATGCTGGCCGCACAACGTTGAACGCGCCGCGTAAATGCACGTCGAGCACCGCGTCGAAATCCTCGTAGCTCATCTCCTTCAGCGAGCCGCGACGGACGTTGCCCGCGTTGTGGATCAGAATGTCGAGGCGACCGTAGTGTTCGAGCGCGGTCCGGACAATCGCCTCGCCACCGTCGCGGGTCGTCACCGACTCGGCACACGCGACGGCTTGTCCGCCGGCCGCAGCGATCGCGCTGACCACCTGCTCGGCCGGCCCGGCGTCCACGCCCTCGCCGGCGAGGCTGCCGCCGGAGTCGTTGACGACGACCTTCGCTCCGCGCGATGCCAGCAGTTCCGCGTATGCGCGGCCCAACCCGCGGCCGGCGCCGGTCACGACGGCGACGCGGTCGTCGAATCTCAGTTGCTGCTCAGGGATTCCGCTCAAGTGAACGGTTCCTCGCCGGCGAGTTTGGTCCGGGTCAGCATCCGCCCGGACTCGGGATCGTAAGGCCGCGCGCGATGCATCGTGCCGGTGTTGTCCCACATCACCAGATCGCCGACAGACCACTTGTGGCGGTACACGAATTCCGGGCGAGTCGCCCAATCACGCAGACGCACCAGCGTTTCGGTGCTCGCCATGATGTTCATGCCGAGAATACGACTGGCGGTGCAACCGAGGATGAGCGACTTGCGCCCGGACCGGTGCGTCCAGACCAAGGGCAACTCCCGCTCGCCGAGGGCCATCATCTGTGTCAACGTGGTGATGTCGGGTTCGGGGTCGTAGTACAGCAGCGTATTCCACGTTGAATGCATCGCCCGCAGCGACTCGAGCGGCTGCTTGTCCTCGTCGGACAGAGCTTCGTAGGCCGCGTAGGTGTTGCAAAACTCGGTGTCACCGCCGCCGTCTCGCGGAAGCACCTTGCTAGACAGTAACGACGCGAAGATGGGCACCTCGTTCATCGTCCCGTCGATGTGCCAGTACAGGGATCCTTTTAGGTAGTCGGCCTGCTTGTTGACGGTGCTATCCAATGTGACGTTGTAGACCTGCTCTCCGCGTCGTTCGGTCGCCAGCGTGCCCAGCGTCTCGGTGAACGCGATCTGTTCGTCGTCGGTGAAGTGGATCTGCGGAAAGACCAACACCCCTCGTCGTTCGAGCAGCTCTCGGAGCATATCGGCGTGCACACCACTGAGCAGGTCACGCTTTTCGGCGCGGATTTCGCTGGCGATGCGCGGCGTGAGATCGCGAATTGACAATGTTGTGACCGTCATTGGCCCAAGACCAGACCTTCCAGCTCGCCCTTGTCGCGCCACTCCCGTATGAGGTCGTCGAATACGTAGAAGCCCGGCATGTAGGGATCGCCGATGGCCGAGCGGATGCCCTCGCCGCCTCCGCCGCCCTCATTGTTGTAATAACCTGGCGTGCAGGAAATCGCGAATTCCGAGCCGTCTATCGAAGTTTCGCGGATCGTCTTGACCCAGTTGTCTTGAGCTTCCTGGCTCGGCTCGACGGTCGTCGCGCGGCGCGCCACTGCTTCGGAAATAATGTAAGCGATGTGTTCGGCCTGTTGCTCGAGCATCGCGGTGGTGTTCCCCGCCACGCCGCCCTGGATGAAGCCGGTGAAGAACTGATTGGGGAAGCCCCGGCTGGTCATGCCATGGAGCGATTTGTAGCTGTCGCGCCAGTGATCGAAGAGCGACAGGCCGTCACGGCCCTCGATTACATCGACCGCGTACCGACGGCTGATGTCAGTGGTGATCTCGAAACCGCTGGCGAAGATGATGCAGTCGACTTCGTACTCAACGCCGTTGGCGACGATCCCGTTCTCGGTGAGCCGTTCCACGCCTTTGGATTCCGACACATCGACCAAAGTGACGTTCGGGCGATTGAACGTCGGCAGGTATTCGTCGTTGCTGCAGGGCCGCTTGCACATGAATCGGTAGTACGGTTTGAGCGCTTCGGCGGTCTCCGGGTCCTCGACGAGCTCCCCGACGCGGCGCCGCAACCGCTCCATCACCTTGTAATCCTCTTCTTCGCGGATCACCATGATCTGCTCGATGGTCAGCGATGCCGGATTGTCGGCGGCCGCAATCCGCGCGGTCAGGTTGCGCCCGAGTTCGGTCCAGAAATCGCAGACCAAATCCGGCTCGTCGAACACCGCACCTTCACCCAACGGTGACCAGCGGTGGAAGTTGCGCTTGCGGTTCTCCTGCCAGCCCGGCTGCAGCGACGCCGCCCACTGCGGGTCGGTCGGCTCGTTGCCGCGCAAGTCCACCGACGATGGCGTCCGCTGAAACACGAAGAGGTGCTGGGCGTCTCGGCCCAGGTGCGGAACCAGCTGCACTCCGGTCGCACCGGTGCCGACCAGCGCCACCCGCTTGTCATGCAGCTTGTCCAGTCCGCCGTCGGCATCCCCGCCCGTGTAGTCGTAATCCCAACGGGCGGAATGGAACATGTGGCCTTTGAAGTCCTTCAGGCCGGGGATGCCGGGCAGCTTGGGCCGGTTGAACGAGCCCTGTGCCATCACCACGAACCGGGCACGGATGTCGTCACCGCGGTTGGTGCTCAACCGCCAGCGCTTGATCGTTTCATCCCAGCGCGCCGCGCGGACCTGGGTGGAGAAGATCGCGCCGTCGTAAAGCCCGAAATGCTTTGCGATGCGGCGGCAGTGCTCGTAGATCTCGGCACCGTCGGCGAACTTCTTCGACGGAAGGTAGTTGAGTTCTTCCAGCATCGGGATGTAGCAGTACGCGTCGTTGTCGCACTGGATGCCCGGGAAGCGGTTCCAGTACCAGACGCCGCCGAAGTCGCCACCCATCTCGATGATGTGCACGTCTTCGACGCCGGCCTTCTTCAGATGCGCGCCCGCCAGCAGTCCGGTGATGCCGCCGCCGAGCACCGCCACGTCGATGTCCTGGTCGAGCGGCGTGCGCGGCGTCACCGGCGTGTGCGGATCGACCTCGGCGAATTCGGCGAAGTCGTCCTTGAGTTCCAAGTACTGTTTCGAGCCCTCCGGACGCAGTCGCTTATCGCGCTCGAATAGGTACTTCTTTCGCAGCGCGGGGATGTCGATGTCGTCCGGCGTCTGTGTGGGTCCGCATTTATCGAACATGGTCATCTATCTCAAAGCTCCTGCGGTTCGCCGGTACCCATGTACTTCGACAGTTGGTAATGAAGGTTGACAGTGCTGCGTTCGCGGTACGGGTTGGGCTTGGTACCGGGGAAGCCAAGGGATTTCATGCCCTGCTGCACGGCGGCCATGTTAGAGAAGTCCTGGGGGAGAACCGACCGCCACCGGGAGTCACCGACCGGTGTGTATTCCCACTGTGTCTGGGGCTCTTGGCCCTTCGGGTACAGCTCGAACACCGACACCTCGAAGATGCATTTGTCGGGGTTGTAGCTGGGGTGCGGCCGCGCGCTGTAGCACAGCGCGCTGGTCAGGCCCTGCCCGATCTGGAAGTTCGGAAAGATCTGCCAGGCGGTGCCGGCCTGCCCGAGGATGTCGGAGGGGATCGTCGGCCAGAAGACGCCGCGGGCTTCGTCGTCGCGGCGTGCTGAGGCCAGCCAATGCTCGAGAACCTTGTCGGCCGGTGTGCCCTCGGGCAATTCGTCGACCAACCGCTTGGCGGCGTTCACCAGCGTCTGGGTGGTGGTGGCGTTGGTCTCCTCCATCGTGTAGACCTGCATCTCCGCGGTCGACACCCGCGGATCGGCCCCCGTGCCGAGGCGGATCTTGGACTTGGTGGCCTCCAGGTCCTTTGGAGCGTCATAGCCGATGTTGCTGTGTTTCCCTTGCGCCTTGGCCCAGCCCTTGAATTCGCCGAACTTGTTGAACTCCGGATGCGTCGTGAAGACGTGGTAGGTCTCGTTGAAGGCCTCCATCGCAACTTTCCAGTTGCAATCGAACGACAGCCACTTGCGCCATTTGTAGCGCATGTTTTCCAGGCCGAACGGGTCGAGGATCTTCGCGGCCGGAAACAGGTGGTCGGCGAGCGGCTCGCAGTCGGGATCCATGTTGATCCACAACCAGCCGCCCCAGGTGTCGACTTTGACCGGCCGCAGGTGGGTGTTGTCCGGTGTCAGCGTTTCCTGCCAGTCCTGTTGTTCGCGAACGTGAGTGCACGCCCCGTCGAGGCCATAGGTCCAGCCGTGGAAGCCGCAGACGAACGACTTGCGGGTGCGGCCACAGGCGTTCTTGGCGCCGTCGGGTGTATCGATCAGCCGGCGGCCGCGGTGCATGCAGACGTTGTGGTGGGCGTGAAATTCGTTCTCGCCGGTGCGTACCACGATGATTGAGTCGTCGAGAATATCGTAGGTCAAATAACTGCCCACCTCGGGCAGCTCTTCGACGCGGCCGACTTGCTGCCAGACTTTTCGCCACAGCCTGTCGCGCTCGGCGCGGGCATACTTCTCGCTGATGTAGGCATCCACACCGATCGTCATCGGTTTCGAGAGTTCTTCGGCCCCTGTATCGGCCCTAGTGGAATTCACGTCTTTGGCCAGATCGGTCATCACATCCTCCTAATAGCCGCGCGGAAGGATTCGTCTTTGAGAAACAACGAGGTGTTGTCGGCACCGAGATGGCTCCATTTGAGGTCGAGCCCACCGTCGACGAGCAGCGTCTGCCCGGTGATGTAGCTCGACAACTCCGAGAGCAGGAAAAGGATGGCGCCGGCCTGCTCCTCGGGCCGCCCGCGCCGGCCCATCGCGATCGCCTGCCTATCCCGGTCCGGGTCCTCGTCGACGTAGGTGCGTGATGCGGCGGTCTCGGTGACGCCCGGCGCCACGGCATTGACCCGGATCCCGGCCAGCGCCAGCTCGAGCGCCATGGTGCGGGTCATCGCGGTGATCGCGGCCTTGGCGGTCCCGTAGGCGATGTGAAACGGCGCGGTGTTCATGCCGCTGATCGAGGAGATCGACACGATCGATCCGGGCCGCTGCTGCGCGACGAGCTCGGCCGCCACGGCCTGGCTCATGAAGAACGCTGTCTCGAGGTTGTCGGTGAAGATCTTGTGCCAGTCGCTGCGCGTCACCCGGGTCGACGGCATCCACGTCGACGGCGCAGCGCCACCGGCAACATTGACCAGACCGTACAGGTTGCCGTCGGCGCGACGTGCTTGATCGATGACCGCAGCGATGCCTTCGTCGGTCGACGCGTCGGCCGCAACGGGCACGACCGTTAGACCCTGTTGTGCCAGCGGAACGACATGTTCGTCGAGGTTTTCCTTCGAGCGGCTCACCGCGATCACGGTTGCCCCCGCCCGGGCGGCCATCGCCGTCACGGTCGTGCCGATGCCGCCACCGCCGGCACCGGAAACCACGACGATGCGACCGTCGAGTCTGAGGTACTCCTCCATAGCCTGCTTTCCCTGCGGCGGACACCCTTGGGGCCGCAGAAGCTCCACTTTGTCCGGACAACATACGTAGTTCTACCGGTCGGAGAATACTATTCCGAAGCGTGGACAGGCCTGTCAAGGAGGGCCTTAGCCTACCGGCGGCTATTGTCTGGACTAGGACAACTTGATAACGTCCAGCCCAAACAGGCGCGTCCGTTTAGACGGGAAGGACCTCGGCGAGACATGTCCATCTCAGCGCAGCCATCGCGGTATGGACTGTCCCAGCCCGTCTCTGTCGCGGAGGACTGGCGACTCGAGCGGGTCACCGCCCCGAGCCGGCTGTTCGGCGCCAACGGTTTGCGCACCGGCCCGGACGGTCGGGTTTACATCGCGCAGGTGACCGGCAGCCAGATCAGCGCGCTGGATCCCCGCACCGGGCACCTGGAGGCCTTCAGCGCCAAGGGGGGCGGGATCGTGGCGCCCGACGACGTGGCGTTCGACGCGAGCGGCAACCTCTTCGCGACCGAGGTCATGGACGGCCGGGTCAGCATGCTCGACACTGCCGGATGCACCCGGGTGCTGCGCGACGACGTTCCGTCGGCCAACGGCATCACCGTTCACCGGGGCCGGTTGTTCATCGGTGAATGCCGCGAGGGCGGGCGCCTGTTGGAGTTCGACCTCGGCGGCGGCCCGCCGCGGGTGCTGCTGGACAGCGTGCCCTCACCGAACGCGATGGAAGTCGGCCCGGACGGCCTGCTGTATTTCCCGGTGATGGGCGCCAACGAGATCTGGCGCGTCGATCCCGACGGCGGCGAACCACAGTGCGTCGCAGGCGATCTCGGTGTGCCCGACTCGGTCAAATTCGACCCACAGGGCTACATCGTCTCGACCCAGGTGGCAAGCGGGCAAGTGCTGCGCATCGATCCTCGCAGCGGCGAACAGCGGTTGTTGGCCCAGCTGAGTCCGGGGCTGGACAACTGCACCTTCGTCGGCGACCGGGTACTGGTATCCAACTTCACCGGCGAGATCACCGAGATAGCGCCCGACGGCGAGACGCGAACAGTGTTACCCGGGGGGCTGAACTGGCCGCTGGATTTGACCGTGGGTCACGACGGGCGGCTCTACATCGCCGACGGCACGTATTTCTACACGGCCCTGCCGGACGGGTCGTTGCAGACCGTGGGGATGCTGTTCAGTCCCGGCTATCCCGGATTCCTGCGCGGCGTCGTGTCGAGTGGACCCGGCGAGTTCACGGTGACCACGTCGGGTGGCCAGGTCGGCCGGTATCGGCCGGCGGCCAGCGAAACCGACGTGCTGGCAGACGGTTTCGACCAGCTCTACGGCCTCGCGCTCAGCCCGGACGGTGTGGTTTTCGCCGAGTTGGGCACCGGACGGGTGTTGTCGTTGCGCGCGGGTGATGTCGAGGTGCTGGCCGGCGACTTGCGTGAGCCGGTCGGTGTCGCGACCGACGCGGACGGGGCGTGCCTGGTGGCTGAGGCCGGTGCCGGACGGGTGGTCAAAGTGAACGGCTCGAGGATCGACACCGTCGTGGCGGACCTACAGCGCCCGCAAGGCATTTGCGTCCGCGACGGTGTGCTCTACATCGTCGATGCCGGTGCCAAGGAGTTGATCGCGGTCGACCTGAAGACCAACGTTCGGCACACCATCGCTTCGGGGCTACCGGTCGGCCCGCCGCCAGGCGTGGTGGCCAAGCCGCTGAAAGGAATGCCGCCGTTCTCCGGGCCGCAGGGCCCTTTCGCCGGCATTGCCGCCGCGGCAGACGGGACGCTCTACATCTCGGCCGACGGTGACGGCAGTGTCCTGGCGGTGCGCCGGTCACGGGAAAAACGCTGATGTCCCAGGCCATCTCCAGCGAGCACCGCTACCTGCAGATCGCACGCACACTGCGCAAAGAGATCGTCGACGGGGTGTATCCCGTGGGTTCGCAGCTGCCCACCGAACACCAATTGTGCGAGCGGTTCGCGGTAAGCCGCTACACCGTCCGCGAAGCCCTACGCCGACTGCGCGAGGACAACCTCGTCGCGTCGCGACCGCGAGCCGGCACCCGGGTGGTTCCCCGGCCGGCGTCCAGTTCGTATGCGCAGGATGCGATGTCGATCGACGACCTGCTCGAGTTCGCCGCCGGCGCGCAGCTGAATATCGAGTCCAACGAGATGGTGACCATCGACGACGATCTCGCCGCCCGGACCGGGCTGGAGCCCGGCAGCCAGTGGCTGTCGGTGCGCGGCTACCGGCAGGCCGACGGCGCGCCGGCACCCCTGTGCCGAACGGAGTACTACATCAGCCGCACATTCGCCGCGGTCGGCAGGCTGTTGCAACGTCACACCGGCCCGATCTTTCCATTGATCGAGGACCTATTCGGTGTGAGCATCTCCGAGTTGCAGCAGGAAATCGCCGCGGTCCTGCTTTCCCCCGAACTGGCCGACGGCCTCGGCGTCGAGGCGGGGACGGCCGCGCTGCAGATGCGGCGCAGCTATAAGACCTCAGACGGCGAGATGGCTCAGCTGACGATCAACACCCATCTGTCGCCGAATTTCCGCTACGCGATCACCATGCGCCGCGTCAACGGTCAGGCAGCCGGCTGACGTGATTGCCCGGGCCCGCCACGACACGGCACGCGCGGCGCAGGCGTACCGGCGCGGGCTGTGGGTACACACCACGTTGGCCGATTCGCTGCGCACGGCCGCAGAAATCACGCCGCAGCGAACGGTCTTGGTGGACAACGACACTCGGCTGGACTGTGCCACGCTCTACGCTCAGGCCGCCGGGCTGGCGAACACCCTGATGGAGCGCATGCCGACCGGCAGCACCGTGTCGTTCATGCTGCCGAACTGGCACGAGGCCGCCGTCATCTATCTGGCCGCGACGCTGGCCGGGATGGTGGTGAATCCGATCCTGCCGTCGCTGCGCGACCACGACCTGCGTTTCATCCTCGAGGACGTCGAAACGGCGATGCTCTTCGTCCCGGACCGTTTCGGCGGCCATGACTACGCGGCGATGCTCGAACGCGTGACCGCCGCGATGAGCCCGGCGCCCGAAGTGGTGGTGCTGCGCGGCGAATCCGGCTCGCACACAGCGTATCGGGCGCTGCTGGGCCTGCAGCCGGATGCCGCCAGGCTACCGGCCCTGGAACCCGACGCCGTGCGGATGGTCCTGTACACATCAGGCACCACTGGGCGCCCGAAAGGCGTCCTGCACAGTCATAATTCGATACATGCGCTGATCTGCCAGATCCGCGACCAGTGGAACGTCGAGCCGGGCGACACCTTCCTGGTTCCATCGCCCATCGCCCACATCGGCGGCTCGATATACGCCTTTGAATGCCCGCTGCTGCTGGGCACGACCGCGGTACTCATGGACCGGTGGGATCCGTCGGCGGCGGTGGCGCTGATGGACAGTGAGCGCTGCACCCACATGGCCGGGGCGACACCGTTTCTGCAGCAGCTGCTGTCCGCCGCCGAGCGCGCCGACAGTCGCCTGCCCGACTTGAAGGTATTCATCTGCGGCGGGGCATCGGTGTCGCCGTCGCTGATCCGCCGAGCCGCCGAATATTTCGACCGGGCGGTGGTAACCCGCGTCTACGGCTGCACGGAAGTGCCCGTCGCGACCGTTGGGGCACCCCGGCCAGACGAAGCCGGCCCAGCCGCGGACACCGACGGACGGGCCGGCATCGCCGAAATCAAAGTCGTCGCGCACGAAGCCGCGCCGGACGGTGACGGCGAAATCTGTGTGCGCGGCCCGCAGATGCTGCTGGGCTACCGGCATCCCGATGACGACGCCGACTCATTCGATGCCGCAGGGTTTTTCCGCACCGGAGACCTCGGGCGCTGGGTCTCAGCCGGTTTCGAAGACCACTACCTCGTCGTGACCGGCCGGGCCAAGGACGTCATCATCCGCAACGGCGAGAACATCTCGGCCAAGGAAGTCGAGGACCTGCTCGCCGACCACCCCGGCATCGCCGAAATCGCGGTCGTCGGGCTGCCCGACGACCGAACCGGAGAACGGGCATGTGCGGTGATCGTGCCTGCAGGCGAGCCGAGGCCGGACGTCGCCAACCTGCTCGCGTTGCTGCAGAGCAAGGGCGTCGCGAAATTCAAGGCCCCCGAACAGGTGGTCATCTGGGATGCGCTGCCCAAGAACGACGCGGGCAAGATCCTCAAACATCGGATCCAAGCGGCTTTAACAAAGGTGGATGGGTGAGATGCAGGTCGCAATCGTCACGGGCGCAACCAGCGGCATCGGTTTGGGCTGCGCGAAAAAACTCGCCGAGATGGGGATGGCCATCCTCGGCACCGGCCGCGACGAGGACCGACTGGCCGAGCTGGAAAAGTTCATCGACGACCCGGGGCGGGTCGCGACGCTGGCCGTCGACCTGACCCGCGACGACGCGCCGCGACGCATCGTCGACCTCGCCGTAGAACGGTGGGGCCACGTCGACTTCCTGATCAACAACGCCGGGGTCGGCGGCCCCAAACCGCTGCACGAGACTGACGACGAAACACTGGACTACTTCCTGGGTTTGATGCTGCGAGCGCCGTTCAGGCTGGCGCGCGACGTGCTGCCGCACATGGGCCCCGGATCGGCGATCATCAACATCACCTCGACTTTCGCCGTCGTCGGCGGCTTGCGCGGCGGCGCCTACTCCGCGGCCAAAGGCGGGCTGACCGCGCTCACCACCCACATCGCCTGCCAGTACGGTTCCGCCGGCATCCGGTGTAACGCCGTCGCGCCCGGTGTGACGGTGACGCCAATGGTCGAGAAGCGCTTGGAGGACGATCGGTTCCGCAAGATCAACACCGAGATGACGCCGCATCAGCGGTTGGGCACCATCGATGACATCGCCAGCACCGTCGCCTTCTTGTGCTCGCCGGGTGCGAGCTTCATCAATGGGCAGACCATCGTCGTCGACGGCGGCTGGAGTTCGACCAAGTATTTGTCGGAGTTCGCGCTGACATCGGAGTGGGTCGCGCGGTGAACCTAGGCCAATCCGCGTTCCCCGAGATTGAAGCTACGCACACCCGCCACGGCGCGTCGTGTGCGCCGTTTAAGTGTCGCGGTGAGCTGGGCGCCGGTAGGAAGGCTGAGCGAGGTCAACGATGAACGTTTCGCCCGCTGCGTTTGTGCGCACGACACTTCCGCTGAATCTGTCGGGCCTGGCCGAGCTGGATACCGGTAGATACCACTCGATCTGGCTGCCCGATCACATGGTGAGCTTTTGGCCCGACGCGCTGTGGACGCCCGAATTCACCGACCTCGCAACGGCATCGCCATCGCCCCACCGCAACCTCGACGGCATGGCGGTCGCCGCCGCCGCGGCCGTGCTGACCACTACCGTGCCACTGGCCACCAGTGTCGTGGACACGGTGCGGCGTCACCCCGCCTCGCTGGCGCAAAGCGCGCTGACCATCGACCATCTGTCCCGGGGGCGATTCATCCTCGGCCTGGGCAGCGGCGAGAGCGAAAACATCGTGCCGTACGGATTCGACTTCGCCCGGCCCGTCAGCCGCTTCGAGGAGGCGTTGCAGGTCATCCGTCTGCTCTGGGACAGCGACGGGCCGGTCGACTTCAATGGCCAGTTCTACCAACTGAAGCACGCTCGGCTGGACGCCGAGCCCTACGACGGGCGCTTCCCGCAGATCTGGATCGGCGCCAGCGGGCCCCGGATGCTCGATATCGTCGGTCGCTACGCCGACGGCTGGTGGCCGGCCGGAGCATGGACTCCAGACCACTACGCCGAGATGCTCAGCACCATAAGGCAATCGGCCGAACAGGCCGGCCGCGACCCGATGGCGATCACGCCGTGCTTCGTCCAGGTATGCCTGATCGGCGAGGACGACGACGCCCTCGACCGTATCGTCCGCGCTCCACTGGTACGTTCCTTCCTGCTGCAGGTGTCGGCGGAAGTACTGCGCCGCTTCGGCTTTGACCACCCGATGGGCGATGATTGGGGCGGGTTCCATGACATCGACCCGACGACATTGACGCGCGAACGGATCGTCGACTTCCTGGACCGCGTGGAGCCCGAAGCGATTCTGGCAGTCGTGCCGCACGGCACACCACAACAGGTTGCCCGAATCATCAAGTCGTACGTGGATGCCGGGCTGCGCGTTCCGAAGATCCTGGATTACGGCGCGATGGCCGGACTCGAGTTCAGCGCAGCGTCGGCTGCCAATGTGCGCAAGACGGAGGACGAATTGTTGACTTTGTGTGGAGCTCAGCCATGATGGCGGCACTCGACGCTGCCGCGATGCTTGCCCGCGCGCAGGACGCGACGGGACTGGACGACTACGGTGATCCGACGCTGCCGGAGCGGTTCACCTTGGCCGTCGAGCACTTGAACGGTATCGGCATGGACGCCAACGGCATTGACCAAGCCGAAAGTGTCTGTCATTGGCTGCTGACGTCGCGGCTGGAGTTCATCGAGGACCGCTACCGCTATCCGATCGCTGCGGAGGTGATCGACCAGCCGATGTTCGTGACGGGCGAGCCGCGCTCGGGTACCACGCTCATGCACGCGCTGATGGCGGTGGACCCGAACGCGCGCGCGCTCCGGTTCTGGGAGGTGATGTACCCGTCACCGCCTCCCGGCGCCACCCGCCCGGACGATCCCCGCCGGGCCCGGGCCGACGCCGACTGGCGCGAGATCAACGCGAAGATGCCGAAGTGGTTGCTCAGCCACCCCTACAACGACATGCTCGGTGACGGTCTTCCCGAGGATGAGCGCACCTGGGCCTTCGACTTTCGGGTGATGACGCCGACGGCGTGGTGGCGGGTGCCGATGCAGACGCTGGTGGGTGGGTTGCCGACGGATGCGGCCGCACAATACCGTCTGCACAAGGCGATGCTGCAACAGTTCCAGTACAGCCGGCCGCGAAAGTACTGGGTACTGAAGGGGTTTCACGGCTTTCGCCTCCAAGAGTTCTTCGACACCTATCCCGACGCGAATCTGCTGTGGTTGCATCGTGACCCGGTGCAGGTCGCGGCGTCCCGCACGATGATGATGGCCGACATCCTCGACGGCATCGTCGGCCCGATCGACCTCGCGGTCGAGACGAAAAAGCACCTCGAGATGACCCGGGCCAGCATCGCCAACACCATGACCAACCCGATGGTGGACGATCCGCGGATCCTGCACATCCCCTATACCGACTTCATCGCCGACCCGATCGCCACCGTGGGCCGCTATTACGCATTTTGCGGGCGGGCCCTCACCCGCGAGGCCGAGGCGTCGATGCGTGACTACCTGGCCTACAACCGGGGCGACCGCTACGGGAAGTTCCGGTACTCCACCAGCTTGCTGACCGACATCGGGGAGAACCTCGACGATCTGCACGCGGAATTCGCGCCCTTCCGTGCGCGGTTCGGAGTCAGCATCGAAAAACGCGATTGAGATGCTGATGCACGAAGGGCTGTCGGTCCACAACGTGACGTTTCTCGGAGCGGATCCCGCTGAGTTACATAGTAATTGGACGTCTCTTGGCCTGCGACACCTGAGCGTCCTGGACACGCAACTTCTCGACCCCGGCTTCGTCCGCCTGCTTCGAACCGAAGAGTACGCGGTCGAGGCGGTCTGCCACGTGTTCGGCGCCGGCCAGTTGTCCGGGGATGCGCAATGGGTCCACGCCGCACGTGCTGACCTGTCTCGGCTGATCGATGCCGCCGCCACCGCGGGTGCGCGGTGCATCTACATGCTCACCGGCGGTCGCAACGGACTCACCTGGGAACAGGCGGCCGAGCGGTTTTCTCACGCGACCGAGCCGTGCGTGCGCGAGGCCCAGCAGGCCGGGGTCAGCCTGGCCATCGAGAACGCGTCCAGCCTCTACGCCGACATCCATCTCGCCCACAGCCTGCGCGACGCCATCACCCTCGCCGAGCTGGCGGGAATTGGCATCTGCATCGACCTGTTTCACTGTTGGGCCGAAGCCGATCTCGCGGGCCTGCTGCGGCTGGCGCTTCCGCGTACACAACTGATCCAGTTAAGTGATTACGTGCTGGGCGACCGGGCTCTGCCGGCTCGTGCGGTACCCGGTGACGGCGCGATTCCGATCGAGTCCTTCGTGGCTCAAGCGTTGGCCGGCGGCTACCGGTTCGGTTTCGACCTGGAATTGCTCGGGCCGCGAATCGAAGCGGAGGGCAGGTTGGCGGCGGCCGGGCGGGCGTGCGCGACGGTGAGCGCGATGCTCGACAGGCTTGACGGCTGAGAAAGGTAGGAGTGCAGTGGCTTTCGGCGACGGGGCAGACGACGTGGCGCTCGACGGCGCGTGGAGCGAGTTCTGCGAGCGATTGAAAGCCGCAGGGCGGCAAGCGTTCAAGGATTTCAACGCGACCTCCGGCTTGCAGCGTGCCGACGCGTTTCGCTTTCTTACCCAGAACTTGGGGCAGGCCTTCGATCTGGCCCTGGAAACCCGCGACACCCGCTATCCGGTGATTCACGCCTTCTGCAACCCGACCCGCAAACTAGGCGGAGACTGCGCCGATTTCACCTACCAACAGGTCTGGATCGACGGCGAATCGACCTACCGCATCACCGGAACCCGCGGCACCGCAAGATTTTTCAACATCACCGTGCAGGGCGCGCGTCCGGACGGCCCAGCACGTCCTGCACGAGCCGTTCGGCGACGTGCCGGAGGTGAACCTGTTCGGCCACCAACTCCACGTGGAGCCGGACGGCAGTTTCGAGCTGTTCATCGGTGGCCCCGAGCGCGGGCCGAACTGGCTACCGACCACCGCGGAGTCGCGCAAGCTGTTCATCCGCCAGGGCTTCGACCGCTGGGACGAGCTTCCGGCACGGATGCGAATCGAGCGTGTCGACATGACCTCGCCGAAGCCGCCGCCGACTCCCGACTCGATGGTCGAGGCGATGCGCTGGGCGGGTGATTTCGTCACCGGACTCATGGGCGACTGGCCCGAGTTTCCCTTCACCTACGGCGGCGTCGACAATGAGCATCCGAATCGGTTCCCTCGTCTGGACGCATCCGAGGCGGACGGCAAACGCGGCCGAACCGCGGCCAACATGTACTGGGAACTGGGCCCAGAGGAAGCCCTCATCGTCGAGTTCGACGCCCACGAGGGCTTGTGGATGATCACGAACATGGGCGCGTACTTCACCAGCATGGATTTCCTCTACCGGCCGGTGAGCTACACGCCGAGCCGCGCATCGGTCGACGACGACGGCAAAGTCAGACTGATGCTGGCCCATCAAGACCCGGGCTTCCACAACTGGATCGACACCCAGGGATTCGAACGCGGGAACCTCACCTACCGGCACATGCTCGCGGGTCAGCCCGCGGCATTGACCACCCGGGTCGTCGAGCATGCGGAACTTGCGCGTGCGCTACCCCCGGAAACCGCACGCGTCACAAGCGCCGAACGCAGCGCTTTGCTGTGGGAGCGTTTCAACGGCGTCCGCAACCGGTTTCCGCTCTGATGCCCCGAACGATGTTCACCCCCCGCATTGACCCCGCCGCGGATCTAATGCTAAGCAAGTGCTCAGCGCCCCGCCGCACCGCGGCTGATGAGAGGAATAGACGATGACGCTGCAGACGGTCCTGGACGAGATTCAGAAGCGACCCGGCACGGGGGAGGTGATCCCGATCATCGACCCGGTGACCGAAGAGCAGCTCACCGAGTTCACCGACTGCGGCCAAGAGGCCGTCGACGAGGCCGTGGCACGGGCCAAGGCGTCGTATGAGGCCGGCGTCTGGGCCGGGCTACCCGGCCGTGAACGGGCCAAGATCATGTGGCGCATCGCCGATCTCATCGAAGAACACGCCGAGGAACTGGCCGAGATCGACTCGCAGAACACCGGTATGCCGTTGATGCAGGCGCAGTTGATCGTGCCCACCTGCGCCGAGTTCTTCCGCTATTACGCGGGCTGGTGTACCAAACTGAACGGCGCAGCCTACGACGTGAAGACCAGCGGCATCGCCTCGGACAAATACGTCGACCAGCACGCGTACACGCTCAACGAGCCCTACGGCGTTGTCGGCCTGATCTTTCCGTGGAACGGCCCGATCTTCAATGCCAGCGCCAAGCTGGCGCCCGCCCTGGCCGCGGGCTGCAGCAGCGTGGTCAAGCCCGCGGAGGAAACCCCGCTGTCCGCGCTATTGCTCGACCGCATCATCGCCCAGGCCGGCGTTCCCGACGGTGTCGTCAACCTGTTGACCGGTTACGGCCACACCGCTGGCGCGGCCATCACGGCGCATCCCGATGTGGAGAAGGTCGCCTTCACCGGGTCGACCGACGTCGGCAAGGAGATCGTGCGGGCCTCGGCGGGCAACCTCAAGAAGGTCATGCTCGAACTGGGTGGCAAGTCGCCGGTGCTGATCTACTCCGACGCCGATTTGGACAAGGCCATTTTCATGGCGGCCATGGGGATCTTCGTGCACTCGGGTCAGGGATGTGTGTGCGGCTCGCGGATCTTCGTCGAGCGCGGGGTCTACGACCAGGTGGTCGAGGGCATCGCGGGGGTGGCGAACACCATGAAGCTGGGCGGCCCGAAGGAAGAGGGCTGCATGAGCGGCCCGTTGATCAGCGCCAAGCAGCTCACCCGCGTGATGGGCTTCCTCGATGAGGGCAAGCGCGACGGCGTCGAGGTGGTCACCGGCGGCCACCGGCTCGACCGCAAGGGTTACTTCGTTCACCCGACCGTGCTGACCAACGTGGACCCCGGGATGCGGCTATTCCAGCAGGAGATCTTCGGTCCGGTGGTGACGATCCTGCCGTTCGACGACGACGACGAAGCCGTCGCGATGGCCAACGACACCACCTACGGGTTGGCATCCACCGTGTGGACCAATAACCTCAGCCGCGCCCACACGCTGGCCAAGCGGTTGGAGGCCGGAACGGTCACCATCAACTGCCAGTTGGTCTTCGATCACAGTGTGCCGTTCGGCGGGTACAAGCAGTCCGGCTGGGGCCACGAGTTCGGCCGTGAGGGCGTCGAAGCCTACCTGAAGAAGAAGTCGGTGTGGGCACAGCTCTGACAGTGCTTTAGGCGCGCGTGTCCTCCCGTGATCCCGGCTTTTTCGCCTCTAAGCTTGCTGAGATCACGAGGAGGGACAGCGACGTATCGGCATCAATTACGGCGCCGGGCGACGAGGTCAAGGCGCGCTAACAGCCAGCGCTGAACCGGCCGGGGTTTCCCCCGCGCCGGGTTCTTCTGCTGGGCGGCGGTGGGTCGCTCCGGTGCGCCGCGTCGGCCGGCTGGCGATTTGGGACAAACCGGAACGGCGGGACGGCATCCCCGCGCTGGACGGCCTGCGCGCGATCGCGGTTGCGCTGGTGCTCGTCGGGCACGGCGGCATCCCCGGTATGGGTGGCGGGTTCATCGGGGTCGACATCTTCTTCGTCCTCAGCGGATTCCTGATCACGTCGCTGCTGCTCGACGAGTTGGGGCGCAACGGTCGCATCGAGCTGACCGGATTCTGGATTCGCCGTGCACGACGGCTGCTGCCGGCGCTGGTGTTGATGGTGCTCACCGTCGCCGCGGCACGCGAACTGCTACCCAATCAATCCCTTACCGGGCTGCGAAGCGACGCGCTCGCCGCATTCTTGTGGATGGCGAACTGGCGGTTCGTCGCTCAGAAAACCGACTACTTCACCCAGGGCGCCCCGCCCTCGCCCCTGCAGCACACCTGGTCGCTCGGGGTGGAGGAGCAGTATTACGTGCTCTGGCCAGTCCTGCTGATCGCGGTGACCCTGCTGCTGGCGGCGCGGGCCAGGCGCTACTTCGCCAAGGCCACCGTGGGAGGGGTTCGGTTCGCGACCTTCGTGCTGGCGACCCTGGGCGCGCTGGCGTCGGCCGCGGTGGCGATCGTCGTTGTCTCGGAAGCCACCCGTGACCGGGTGTATTTCGGCACCGACACCCGGGCGCAGGCGTTGCTCATCGGCTCCGCGGCATCGGCTCTGCTGGTCCGCGATTGGGCCTCGTTGAATCGCGGCTGGTGCCTGATCCGGACCCGAGGCGGCCGGCGGATCGCGCATCTGCTGCCGTTCGTCGGGGTGGCGGGGCTGGCGGCGGCGGCACATTACGCAACGGGCAGCGTCGCCGAGTTCCGGCACGGCTTGCTGATCGCGGTCGCGGTCGCGGCCGTCCTGGTGGTGGCCCCCGTGGCGCTGGAGCAACGCGGGGCCGTCGCCCGCGTGCTGGCCTGGCGCCCATTGGTGTGGCTGGGCACCATTTCCTACGGCGTCTACCTGTGGCACTGGCCGATCTTCTTGGCGCTCAACGGCGAACGCACCGGATGGTCGGGTGTCCCGCTGTTCGCCGCTCGGTGTGCCGCCACGGTGGCACTGGCCGCCGCGTCGTGGTGGCTGATCGAACAGCCGATCCGGCGCTGGCGACCCTCGCGGGTGCCGTTGTTGCCGTTGGCGGCGGCCGCGGTGGCCAGCGCCGCGGCGGTGACGTTGCTCGTGGTTCCGGTGGGCACCGGACCCGGCCTACGCGAGGGCCTGCCGCCGGGCGTGTCGGCGGTCGCGGCGGTCTCGCCTTCGCCGCCGGGGGGCAATCACCCGGCCGGGCCGCGAGATCCTAACCGGCCGTTCACCGTTTCGGTCTTCGGCGATTCGATCGGCTGGACCTGGATGCATTACCTTCCGCCGACTCCCGGGTTTGCGTTCCTCGACCACACCGTCGTCGGCTGCAGCCTGGTGCGCGGCACACCGTATCGGTACATCGGCCAGACGCTGGAGCAGAGACCGGAATGCGACGCCTGGCCACTGCGGTGGTCGACGCAGATCAGCCGGGACCAGCCTGACGTCGCGCTGCTCATCATCGGCCGCTGGGAGACCGTCGACCGGGTCAACGAAGGCAAATGGACCCATATCGGCGATCCGACCTTTGACGCGTACCTCAACGCCGAACTGGAGCGAGCTCTGAACATCGTGGGCTCCACCGGCGTTCGAGTGGTGGTCGCCACCGTGCCCTACAGCCGCGGTGGTGAGAAGGCGGACGGCAAGCCGTATCCGGAGGATCAGTCGGATCGGGTCAACCAGTGGAACACCATGCTGCGCAACACGGTTGGCCACCACCCGAATGTGCAGATCCTCGACCTGAACAAAAAGCTATGCCCGGACGGCGTTTACACCGCCAAGGTCGACGGCATCAAGGTCCGCAGCGACGGCGTCCACCTCACCCCGGAAGGCGTGAAGTGGCTGACGCCGTGGCTGGAGGATTCGGTACGAAGCCGCTAATCGCCGGTGCGGCAACTGACTTCAACGCTGTCGCTTTCCCGGGCCAGGAAGTTGAAGCTCACGTAGCCGTTGTCCGGGTCTGCGCACGTAGTCGAGGTAGGGCTTCATGTCCGGCGCGCTGGCGTTGTCGGCGACGACCAGCACACCGGCTGACAGCCGCGGTTCCAGCAGCTTTATCACCGGCAGGTAGAGGTCTTTCCACCCGTCGAGCAGAACGAAATCGACCGGCCCGTCCAGCTCGGCCAGCGTGGACAGCGCATCCCCTTCGAGAATGGTGATCACGCTGTCCAATCCGGTCTTCGCGAACGTCTGCTTCGCCGCGGCGATCTTGGTATCGCTGAGCTCGGTGGTCAGCACGCGGCCGGTGCCGTTGTCGCGCACCGCCGACGCCAAGTGGATGGCGGAGATACCGAAGGACATCCCGAATTCGACGACCGTCGCCGGACGGGTCGCCCGCACCAACGCGTAGAGCAGCCGGCCGGATTCGGGTGTCACCGGGATGTAGAACTCGCTCATCGCCTCGGTGCGTTCCTGGGCGGTCATGGGGCGACCGAGGTCAGCGTGCATGTCGCGCAGCTTCGACATCTGGTTTTTGGATTCGGTGTACATCCGGTCGAGTTCGGCCGCGACTCGGGGATCCTGCAACGTGTTGGGCATACCCACGAGGGTAGGCCTCGTGTGAGGGGGATCACCCCCGGCCGTAAGCGTTGCGTAAACGGGTTTGACGTGCGGTGGGTCGCGTGCCACCATGAAACATTGCAAGCACCTCGGTAGGTGAGGCGTCTGCATGGATACAGGCCACTGACCCCGAACGTCGAGAGACGCCCCGGGTCAGGACAGCTCTTCCCGGACCCAAGGGTTGAGCCCAAGTGGCTTCTGGGATTCCGTCCCGGATACGCCGTGCAGTGCCGAAGCTCCGACGAGAGGGGTGCGTTCGGCGGTGTTTCCGTCGGGCTTTTCTGCCTCTCCCGTACAGGTGACTGTGACGACACCCGCGTGTGTCCCGGCCGTGAGGAGGTGAGGGCGAGATGAGCGATACCAGCGATAGTCCGTATCCCAAATCCGTCTTGTCCCGATCCGGTTCCGGCATTCCCTCTGCTGCCTGAGTTTTCTCAGCCATTCGCTTTTCGAATGCTTCTGGATGCCGAAAGCCGTCGGGCGTCCTGGCAGGAGAAGATCATGACCTTTGTTGTTGCACACCGTGGTAGCGGTTTCCCAATGCTGCACCGTCGTTCGATGCGGCGTGCGGGCCGCCAGCTGACAAACAAGTTGCGCGGATGGCGTATCCCGACTCCGCAAGAGCGGGCCGACCGGTACGTCTCGCGGATGCCGATTGCGGTACTCGCGCCGCCGGCCGGGGGAGACCACCAGTGACTGATTACGCCGCAGGACGCGGCTAGGACACGCCCAGGCCCGACTCCCTTGAGATAGCGAGAATCCCATGGCTTCGATCTCCACGCAGCACCGCGGCGGATTGCGCGCCTCCATCCTCGGGCGCAGCGCTTCGGCGGCCCCGAAGGAAAACCCCGAACCCGGGCAGGCCGTGCTGGATTCTGCGCACGTCGGCGACATCGTCGGCGCGTTCGGCCGCATCCGGCGCGACGGCACCGACGCCTACGAAGGCTTCACGGGCCGCTTCCGGCGCCTGCGGACGCTGATGGTCATCACCGGTCCCGGATTGATTGTGATGGTGGGCGACAACGATGCAGGTGGTGTTGCTACCTACACCCAGGCCGGGCAGAACTACGGGATGGGCCTGTTGTGGACGCTGGCCCTGCTGATCCCGGTGCTGTACGTGAACCAGGAGATGGTGCTGCGGTTGGGCGCGGTCAGCCGGGTGGGCCACGCGCGCTTGATATTCGAGCGCTTCGGTAAGTTCTGGGGTGCCTTCAGCATTGGTGACCTGCTGATCGTCAACGCGTTGACCATCGTCACCGAATTCATCGGCGTAGCACTGGCTCTCGGGTTCTTGGGCTGCCCGAAGATCGTTGCGGTCCCGGCCGCTGCCGTGCTGTTGTTCGCCGTGGTAGCCGGGGGGTCGTTCCGCCGCTGGGAAGGGCTGATGTTCCTGCTGATCGCGGTGAACGTGCTGATCATCCCGATGGTGCTGATGGTGCATCCCGCTGTGAAAGCGACTGCCGCCGGACTGGTTCCGCAATTCCCCGGCGGTCTGAACTCCACCGTGCTGCTGTTGACCGTCGCGATCGTGGGTACCACGGTGGCGCCCTGGCAGTTGTTCTTCCAGCAGTCCAACGTCGTGGACAAGCGCATCACGGCACGCTGGATTCCTTACGCGCGAGCCGATTTGGTCATCGGGATCGTCGTGGTCATGGCCGGCGCGTCGGTGCTGATGGCGGTGACCGCGTTCGGTTTGGCCGGCACCCCCGACGCCGGCAACTTCACCGACGCGGGTGCGGTTGCGACCACCCTGGCCCACCACGTCGGCCACACGATGGGGGTGCTCTTCGCCGTCATCTTGCTGGACGCGTCGCTGATCGGGGCCAACGCCATCGGGCTGGCCACGACCTACGCCGTCGGTGACGCGATGGGCAAGCGGCACTCGCTGCATTGGAAGATCACCCAGGCCCCGTTGTTCTACGGCGGATACGCATTGCTGCTCGCGGTGTCGGCGGCGGTGGCGTTCAGCCCGGACCACATCCTGGGCCTGGTGACCCAAGGCGTGCAGGCGCTCGCCGGTGTCTTGTTGCCCTCGGCGACCGTGTTCCTGGTTCTGCTCTGCAATGACCGCGCGGTGTTGGGCCCGTGGGTAAACACGGTGCGGCAGAACATCCTCGCTTGGACCATCGTCTGGTCTCTGGTGCTGTTGTCATTGGCGTTGACGGCCACGACGTTCTTCAAGGACCTGCCCACCACCACCATTGAGGCCGGACTCGCGGCGGGCGCGGTGCTCGGAATCGTCGGCGGCGCTGTCGCGATCATCGCCGGTCGTCGGTCGAGTGACCGGCGGGAGGCGGAAGCCATCTCGCAGGCGTTCGGCGGCGGCCTGAACCCCGAGGAGGTCGACGAGATCGACGACACCCCGTCTCTCACGCGTGCCGAACGGCGCGCCGTGCTTCGACAGGACCGGGCGAACTGGCAGACCCCGAGTCTGGCCGCGCTGGACCGGCCGGTCATGTCGCCGATCCGCCGGGCGGGGCTGTTGACGCTGCGGGGTTACCTGGTCTTGGCCGTCGTGTTCGTGGTGATCAAAGTCGTCGACGTAGCCATCGCCGCGCCGGCCGGCTCATTGTGAACCATTCGGCAGCAGAACGATTTTGCCGCGCGTGTGCCGTTTCTCGAGCTCCTCGAACGCGTCGGCGACCCGGTCCAGCGGATAGGTCGCGGCGACCTCGAAATCGATGGCACCGGTGACGATCAGGTCGGCCATTTCGGCCAGCACCTCCGGTGTCGACGCTTCCACACTGCCCTCGGTTTTGGCGCCGACCTCGCCGGCCTTCTGAAACGAGATGACGGTGTCGATCCGCTCGGGCGCCACCCCGAGATCGACGGCGAGCTGGACATATTCGGGCCCGAACAAGTCGATGAACGCATCGATTCCGTCTGGCGCCGCCTCGCGCAACCGATCCGCCAGCCCGTCACCGTAGGCGATCGGTACTACATCGTGGGCGCGCAGCCAGTCGGCGTTGCCCGGCCCGGCAATGCCGAGTACGCGCGCCTTGCGCAGAACCAACAGCTGCACGGTAAGGCTGCCGACTCCGCCCGCGGCCGCCGAAACGGCGACGGTCTCGCCGGGTTGTGGTGCGACCGCCCGGACGGCGGCGTAGGCGGTCGCGCCGACCACGTATAGGGAACCGGCTACCTCCCAACTCAATTGGGGCGGCTTGCGGATCAGTTGATCCACCGGCACGGCGGTGTGGGTGGCATGGCTGGACCGGCGGAAGCTGAATCCCAAGACCTCGTCGCCGACCGAGAACTCGGTGACGTCGGGGCCCACCGCGGTCACCACACCGGCAAGGTCGCTGCCCTCGCCGGACGGAAAGGTGGCCGGAAACATCTCATGCATCGCCCCGCTCCGGATGCCTACCTCGCCGGGGTTGATCCCGGCGGCGCGCACCTCGACCACGACCTCGCCCGGGCCGGGCGACGGCATCTCGATGTCCGCCACATACAACACCTCACGGCCCCCGTAGCGGTCGAACCGTACGGCGCGTGCCTTCGAAGCCGTCATCTCGTGCTCCTTAAGCCAATTGAACCCTGCCCCCGCCCCGCGCCAGCATAGGCGGCCGACCGTCGATCGGCACCGCCTTGTTCGCTTCACCATTTCGCAGTAGCGTCAAGCGCCGCGGGTTGGAAGGAGTGCCATGGAGTTAGCCCGGGTCACCGTCGCCGGCTGCGCGGTCGCCACCCTCGTGGTCGGCGCCGTGGGTACCGGCTGCAGCAATGGAAACAAGACGGCGTTGCCGTCGTCTTCGGCGGCTTCGTCGACCGGCTCGGGCACAGCGGCTTCCTCAACACAACCCTCGGATTACAGCTCCTTGCTGATCAAGGCGAGCGACATCGGCGGAGACCTCAGCGGTTCCCAACCACCCGTGCTCAATCCCAATGGCGCGTCCGGCGTGGCACAACTGTTCGCCAACACCGACAACAGCCGCCGCATCGGGGACACCATCTTGATCGTCGCCGATCCCGCGGCGGCAGCGGCCGGACTCGACAACACCAAACCCAATTACGGGGGCAAGGTCAGCGGTAATTGGCAGCCGGTCGATGTCGGCTCCAATGGAGCACTGATCTCCGGCACCTCGCCAGACAATTCCCAGGCGATCACGGTGCTGTTGTTCACCGAGGGCAAGGCGCTGGTGAACCTGGAATTCGACGGCGCGCCCAACGATCCGATCGATGCAGACATTGCCAAGGACATCGGCCGCAAGCAGGACGCCGCGATCAAGAAGGGGCTACCCAGCTAGCGGATTTTTCCGTTATGCCGCAGCCTTTTTCAGGCTTTTCCCGTCGTGTCAGGCTACGACCTGGATGGGGTCGCCGACGTTCACATTGTTGAAGTACCACGCGGCGTTGTCCGGGCTCAGGTTGATGCAGCCGTGGCTGACGTTGGCGTAGCCCTGCGAGTCCACCGACCACGGGGCGGAGTGCACGTAGACGCCGCTCCAGGTGACCCGGACCGCGTACTGGGCGGTGATCTTGTATCCCTCGGGTGAACTCAGCGGGATGCCGATGGTCCGCGAGTCCATCACGACGGAACGCTCCTTCTCCAACGCGGTGAAACTGCCGATCGGTGTCGGGCGGGAGGGCTTGCCCATTGACGCCGGCATCGTGCGGAGGACCTCGCCGTTTCTGCTGACGGTGAAGGTGTGCGCGGAGAGGCTGGCGACACCGAGCAGCGCATCACCGGTGTCGAAGCCCGTCGTCAGCGCCTGCACGCCCACCGACACATGGGTATGGGCGGGCCAGTATTGGGCAGGAACCCACTGCACGACATTGTTCTCGACCCACTCGAAGTGTCCGGTCGTGTTGCTGGGGGAGGTGACGCGGATGGACCGTTCGGCGGCGACGCGGTCGGTGACCGGCGCGGTGAACGTCACGACGACGGGGTGCGCCACGCCCACCACCGCGCCGTCAGCCGGCAAAACGGAAGCGACGGCGGGAACCGGCTGGGGTACCGGGACCGCGGCCTGGCTGCGGCTGACCGAACCCGTTAGCGCCATTACCGCCATTACGCCGATAACGAACAGAAAACGAACAGCGCGGCGCATAACGTTAAACCCTTCGAGACGGCGCGATCAACACCACCGTATTGTAGTGGTCGTCTACCCAATACGTGGTTTAGCAAACTGTGGCACGGTTGCCGATCGTCTCGGTAACGGCCCGGTCACCGTTCGATTTCGGTCCTGGCCCCAGCGTTCAGGGCGAGGAGAGCAAAGATGACCGTCGGCGACCCCTACACCCGCCCGTCGGCGGGTTCGGCCGCCCTGGTGCTGATCGATGTGCAGCGCGATTTCGTGGACACCTCAGACGACATGGGCGACGAGGAAGCTTCGATGCCGGTCGCGGGGACGGCCGCGGCGATCGCCGCAATGTCCAAGTTGGCGAAAGCCTTCCGCGAACGTGGGCTCCCGATCGTGCATATCGTCCGGCTGTATCAGCCCGACGGTTCCAACGCCGACTTGGTGCGGCGGCGGCTGATCGAGCAAGGCGCGCGGATCGCCGCACCGGGCAGCGCAGGATCGCAGATCGCCGCGGAGCTGTTGCCCGATGTTGTTGAGCTGGACCATGAATTGCTGCTCTCCGGCGGCGCGCAACAGATCGGGACAGCCGAGCACGTCATCTACAAACCGCGGTGGGGTGCCTTCTACCGCACCAGCCTCGAGCGGCATCTCCGTGAAAGTGGCATTGACACAGTGGTCTTCGCGGGATGCAACTTCCCGAACTGCCCCAGGACATCGATCTACGAAGCCTCCGAACGCGACTTCCGGATCGTGTTGGTGTCCGACGCGGTCTCGGGCCTGTACGACCGCGGTGTCGACGAATGCCGTGCCATCGGGGTGGACGTCCGGGATCTCTCTGCGACACTGGACTGGCTGGCCCGGTAGCCGAAGGAAGGGGTGTCGTGCTCTTCCGTCAACTGGAGTACTTCGTCGCGGTCGCCCAGGAGCGGCACTTCGCACGGGCGGCCGAGAAGTGTTACGTGTCCCAGCCCGCGCTATCGGCGGCGATCGCCAAGCTGGAACGCGAGCTCAACGTCACGCTGATCAACCGCGGACACAGCTTCGAGGGCCTCACGCCTGAAGGCGAGCGCTTGGTCGTGTGGGCCAAGCGGATTCTGGCCGAACACGACGCGTTCAAGGCCGAGGTGGATGCGGTGCGATCCGGCATCACCGGCACGCTTCGCCTCGGCACCGTTCCCACCGCCTCGACCACCGCATCGCTGGTGCTCTCCGCATTCTGTTCGGCGCATCCGTTGGTGAAGGTGCAAATCCGTTCCCGGCTGGCCGCCACCGAACTGTACCGGCGGATGGCCGACTTCGAACTCGACGCGGTGATCGTGCACGCCACGCCCGACGACGGTCACGAGGTGGACCTGGTCCCGCTGTATGAAGAGCACTACGTGCTGCTGGCGCCGGCGGATATGCTGCCCTCCGGCGCATCGACCCTCACGTGGCCGGACGCCGCGCAGCTGCCGCTGGCGCTGCTCACTCCCGACATGCGCGACCGCCAGATGATCGACCGGGCCTTCGCCGGCCACTCGATATCGGTGACTCCGCAGGTCGAAACCGACTCGGTCGCTTCGCTATTCGCGCAAGCCGCCACCGGGAATTGGGCCTGCATCGTTCCGCACACCTGGCTGTGGACCAGCCCGATGGGCGCAGAGATACGCGCCGTCGAGATGTCGAACCCGGTGCTGACCGCCGAGGTCGCGCTGGCCACCAACTCCGCCGGGCCGGGTTCCCCGGTGGCGCGCGCGCTCACCGCGTGCGCAACGGAGTTGGCGCTGCACGAGTTTTTCGACGCCCAGCTCGCGGGGATCACCCGACGGCGCTGATCGGCGGCGACGCCGGCGTGGCCGCGCTGGTGGGGTTGCGGCTGGCCAGGTGCCCGCTTTCCACCCCCGCGGCCGGATCCAGTTCGCAGTCGATGATCGACGGACCGTTCGACGCGATCGCTTCGGTCAGCGCCTTGCGCAGCTCGGATGGAGTGGTGACGTGATATCCCTTGCCGCCAAACGCTTCCGCGATCAACTCGTGACGCGCGTGGGCGTTCAGCACGGTCGGTGCCGGGTCGCTTCCCGTCGTGACCTCGTCACCGCGGTAGACCCCGCCATTGTTGAGGATGACAACGGTGACCGGCAGTCGGTAGCGGCAGATGGTCTCGATTTCCATGCCGCTGAAGCCAAATGCGCTGTCGCCCTCGATCGCGACCACCGGCTTGCCGGTCTCCACCGCCGCGGCGATGGCGTAGCCCATGCCGATACCCATCACGCCCCAGGTTCCGGTGTCGAGCCTGTGCCGCGGCGCCTCCATGTCGATGACGTTGCGCGCCAGGTCGAGTGCATTGGCGCCCTCGTTGACCACATAGACCTCCGGATTCGACTGCAGGACATCGCGAATGGCGCCCAGCGCGTTGTAGAACCGCATCGGGTGTGGGTCGTCGGCCAGCTGCCGGCGCATCTTGGCGTCGTTGGTTGCCTTGCGCTCGGTCAGTTCGCCGACCCAGTCGGCGGAGATGGCAAGCGGGTGCGCGGACACGCCGTCGAGTAGCGCCGACATCACCGAGCCGATGTCGCCGGCCAGCGGCGCGGCGATGGGCTGGTTGCTGTCGAACTCCGTCGCGGCGATGTCGACTTGAATGAACTTGGCATCGGCAGACCATTGCGGCGACTCCCCGTGACCGAGCAGCCAGTTCAGCCGGGCGCCGACCAGCAAGACCGCATCCGCGCGGGCGATCGCCAGCGAGCGCGCCGCGGCCACCGACTGCGGGTGTGAGTCCGGCAGTAGCCCTTTGGCCATCGACATCGGCAGGAACGGAATTCCGGTGGTCTCCACAAATTCTCGAATCACGTTGTCGGCCTGAGCATATGCCGCGCCCTTGCCGAGCACGATCAGTGGCCGCTGCGCCTGGGCCAGCACGCCGAGCGCGCGATCGACGGCATCCGGCGCGGGCAGTTGCTGCGGAGCCGGGTCAACGACTCGCCAGATCGTGTCGGCGGCGGCCGAGGTTTCCATGGACTGCCCCAGAACATCACCGGGGATGTCGAGGTAGACGCCGCCCGGTCGGCCGGAGATCGCGGTGCGGATGGCGCGCGCGACGCCGCGCCCGATGTCCTCCACCCGGCTGATCCGGTACGCCGCCTTCGCGAAAGGCCTTGCGGCGCTGAGCTGGTCGAGATCTTGGTAGTCCCCCCTTTGCAAGTCCACGATCGCCCGGCTGCTCGATCCCGAGATCTGGATCATCGGAAAGCAGTTGGTGGTGGCATTGGCCAGCGCGGGCAGACCATTGAGAAAGCCGGGGCCGGATGTCGTCAGGCAGATGCCGGGCCGCTTGGTCAGGTATCCGGCGGCGGCAGCCGCGTTGCCGGCGGAGGTCTCTTGCCGGAAGCCGATGTAGCGGATTCCGGACGTCTGCGCCACGCGAGCGAGGTCGGTGATCGGGATGCCGACGACCCCGTAGATCGTGTCGACGTCGTTGGCCTTCAGGGCGTCCACCATGAGATGGAAGCCATCGGTCAAACGGGTCGTGGTCATGTGCGACTCCTCGTGTGCGTGTCTGTGCTCCGTAATCACTGTGGTCCGGATGACCCGTCGGTGTCCAAGACCCAGCGGCTATCCGGCGATTCACGCCGTCTATCGACCCATCAATAGCTACCGGTTATAGACCGGTAGCGGATCGGTATTGGACGACGCATGAGGTAGCCCGGCATGGTTCTCAGTAGAACCGAACGAAAGGGAAGGAGTGCGGCGATGACGTCTCACCCGATCACCAGCACCGAATTCGCGAGCTCGCGCATCGCCGATCTGGTCGAGGTGGCGGCGAACCGGCAGCCGGGCGCGCCGGCGCTCATCGTCACCGCCGATCGCGTCCCGCTCAGCTACTGCGACCTGGTTCGCCTGGTCGACGACCTGGCCGGCCAGTTGACGCGGGGTGGCCTGCTGCCGGGTGATCGAGTCGCGCTGCGCGCGGCCAGCAACGCCGAATTCGTGGTCGGCTTGTTGGCGGCGTCCCGGGCGGACCTGATCGTGGTTCCGCTGGACCCGGCCCTGCCGGTCAGCGACCAGCACGCCCGCAGCGCAGCGGCCGGCGCGCGGGTGATGCTCGTCGATGACCTCGTCGATCTCAAGGTCGATCTCAAGGCCCCCGACGACGCGGGTGAATCGAAGCTGCCGTGCTGGCCGATCGCGGTGTCCATCGGCCAGGGCGGCGCCGACCCGTCAGTCCGGCTGGACACATCCACGCCCCCCAACCCGGTGAATTCGGCCCCCGACGGGCTCCAGCCGGACGACGCGATGATCATGTTCACCGGCGGGACAACGGGTTTGCCGAAGATGGTGCCCTGGACGCAGGCCAACATCGCCGGCTCAGTGCGGGCCATCGTCGCCGAGTACGGGCTCGGCCCGCAGGATGCGACCGTCGCGGTGATGCCGCTCTACCACGGGCACGGGCTGATCGCCGCCTTGCTGTCGACCCTGGCATCCGGGGGCACCGTGTTGCTGCCCGCTCGCGGGCGGTTCTCGGCGCACACGTTCTGGGAGGACATCGACGCCGTCGGTGCGACCTGGTACACGGCGGTGCCGACGATTCACCAGATCCTGTTGGAGCGCAACAAGACCGACCCGGCGGAGCAGCATCCAGCCGCGCTGCGCTTCATCCGTAGCTGCAGCGCGCCGCTCACCCCCGAGACGGCGCAAGCGCTGCACGACGTGTTCTCGGCGCCGGTGGTGTGCGCCTTCGGCATGACCGAAGCCACCCACCAGGTGAGCACCACCAGTATCGACAGCGACGAAAACCCCGCCGCGACAACGGGTCCAGCGGGTCTGGTGGGCCGCTCGACTGGGCCGCAGATCCGGATCGTCGGACCCGATGGTCAGCCGCTGCCCCAGGGGGACGTCGGCGAGGTCTGGCTGCACGGCCCCACGGTGGTGCGCGGATACCTCGGCGACCCGGCGATCACCGCGGCCAACTTCACCGAGGGCTGGTTGCGCACCGGTGATCTGGGGACACTGTCTGCGGATGGCGACCTGACCATCCGGGGCCGGATCAAGGAACTCATCATCCGCGCGGGCGAGAATATCTCGCCGGAGCGGGTCGAAGGCGTGCTGGCCAGCCATCCCGACGTGCTGGAGGTCGCCGTGTTCGGCGTCCCGGACAAGCTGTACGGGGAGACCGTGGCCGCGGTGATCGTGCCGCGCGAATCCGCTGCGCCGACACCGGCGGAGCTCGCGCAGTTCTGCCGCGAGCGGCTGGCGGCCTTCGAGGTGCCGGCCAGCTTCCGGGAGGCGAGCGCCCTGCCGCACACCGCGAAAGGCTCGCTCGATCGCCGTGCCGTTGCCGAACAGTTCGGCGGCGGTGCCTGATCCGCTACGGCAAGGACCCGGCCGAGTCGGACGCCGTGCTTCCCCAGGCGGCGCGCGCACCCGATTCTCCGATGCGGTAGGTCTGCACCAGCATGGCCACGGCGGCCGCGATGACCAACACCCCGACCACCGCGTGCAGGCCGACTTGCACCGTGCGGCCGCGTGTCTGGCGAATGTGGACGGCGGTCAACAAAACGACCGTGGCCACCAGCGCCGCCACCATGTAGATCAGGGTTTCGCCCAGTTCCTCGTGAAGCTTGACCGGCGGCGAGGCGCCGACCTTTCCGACCAACCACGCACCCGAGTTGGTGGTCAACGGCGTCAGGATCAGCGTGCCCACCGACAGCACCAACACCAGCCAAATCAGTCGGCGTCGCGCCGCGGGCCAGAGCGCGCAAAGGATCGCCAGGATCGCAGACAGCGGGCCCAGGACGACGACGAAATGGTTGAGCAGGATATGGGCGGGAAGGCCGTTGACCGTAGTAACCGTAGTCATGGGTCAATGGGATCACGCCGACGAGGCCTACGAGACGTCAGCTTTCACTTTGGCCGCTGCAGATTCCGGCATCGGTTCATAGCGGACAAACGAACGGGTGAAGGACGCCGCCCCGTGCGCCAGCGAGCGCAGGTCGATCGCGTACCGCGTCAGCTCGACCTGAGGGACTTCGGCTTTCACGACGGTACGTTCGTGGCCCGCGGTGTCGGTGCCGAGCACCCGGCCGCGACGACTCGACAAGTCGCCCATCACCGCGCCGACGAAATTGTCGGGTACCAGCACCGAGATCTCGTCGATCGGCTCGAGCAAGGACACCTTGGTCGAGGCCGCCGCCTCCCGCAACGCCAGCCCACCCGCCATCTGGAAGGCGAAATCCGAAGAGTCGACGCTGTGCGCCTTGCCGTCGAACAACGTGACCCGGATGTCGACCACCGGATAACCCGCCTGCACGCCCTTTTCCATCTGCGCGCGGACACCCTTCTCCACGCTGGGGATGAAATTTCGCGGCACCGCTCCGCCCACCACCTTGTCGACGAACTCGAAGCCGGAGCCCTCCGGCAGCGACTCCACCTCGATGTCGCACACCGCGTACTGGCCGTGCCCGCCGGACTGCTTGATGTGGCGGCCATGGCCTTTCGCCTTGCCGCTGATGGTTTCCCGCAGCGGCACCCGCAGCTCGATCGTGTCCACGGTGACGCCGTACCGATTAGCCAATGCGTCGAGAACGACACCGGCATGGGCCTCGCCCATGCACCAGAGCACGATCTGGTGCGTCTCCTGGTTCTGCTCGATGCGCAGTGTCGGGTCTTCGGCGGCCAACCGCCCCAGGCCGACCGACAGCTTGTCTTCATCGGCTTTGGCGTGCGCCTGAATGGCGATCGGCAGCAGCGGCTCCGGCATAGTCCAGGGTCTCAGGACAAGCGGCTCGGTCTTGTCCGAGAGCGTGTCGCCGGTTTCGGCGCGGCTCAGCTTGCCGATGGCGCAGATGTCTCCCGCCACCACGGCGGACGCCGGGCGCTGCTGCTTGCCCAGCGGGAACGACAGCACCCCGATCCGTTCGTCTTCGTCGTGGTCGGGGTGCGAGTTGAGACTCCCAGAGCTGCCGGAGCTCCCGTTGGATCCCCCAAAGAAGGACGAAAAATGGCCCGACACATGAACCGTCGCGTCGGGCTTGATGGTCCCGGAGAACACCCGGACCAGGCTGACCCTGCCGACGTAGGGGTCCGACGTGGTCTTGACCACCTCGGCCAGCAACGGCCCGTTGGCGTCGCAGGCCAGCGTGGCGTGGCCGGCGCCCTGCGGCGTAAAGACCTCCGGCAGCGGGTGTTCCAGCGGGGACGGGAAGCCACGGGTGGCGATGTCCAGCAATTCGAGGGTGCCGATGCCGGTGCCGCTGCACACCGGGAGCACCGGAAAGAAGGAGCCCCGGGCAACGGCTCGCTCCAAATCCTCGATGAGCACCGACTCGTCGATCTGCTCGCCGCCGAGGTAGCGCTCCATCAGCGACTCGTCCTCGGACTCCTCGATGATCCCCTCGATCAGGCTGCCGCGCGCCTCCTCGATGCGATCGGCGTCCGATGGGTCGGGCTGCTGGGTGGTGCGCTCGCCGCCGTCGTACTTGTAATAAGTCTGGGAAAGCAATCCGATCAGGCCGGTGCAGCTTGGCATGCCGATCGGCAGATAGAGCGGTAAAACCTTGTCCCCGAACGCGTCTTGCGCTGCGGCCAGCGCCTCTTGGTAGTTCGCCCTGGCGTGGTCGAGCTTGGTGATCACCACGGCGCGGGGCATGCCGACCCGGCTGCATTCCTGCCACAGCGACTTGGTCGGCTCATCGACACCCTCGTTTGCCGCGATGACGAACAGCGCGCAATCCGCGGCTCGCAACCCGGCTCGCAGCTCACCCACGAAGTCGGCGTATCCGGGAGTGTCGACGAGGTTGACCTTGATGCCGTCGTGCAGCAGGGAAGCCACAGCCACCCCGACCGAACGCTGCTGCCGGATCTCGGCCTCGTCGAAGTCGCTGACCGTGGTGCCGTCTACCACCGAGCCCTGCCGGGACAGCACCCCGCCCGCGACCAGCAGCGCCTCGACGAGTGTGGTCTTGCCGCCGCCCGACGGCCCGACCAAGACCACATTGCGAACGGCGCTCGGACCGTCCGCAGTGGGAGCGACTCCCGCGCCCTGGGAACCATTCGCTCTGTCGGCCATGACTTCCTCCAGTGTTTGCTCGCCCGGATGCCGATGTGCGGGTGTGTCCGGTGTGTTCTGGGCCACACCCGTAAGCAACTTTTCCCCCAACCGCCGCCCAACACAAGGCCACCGGCCAGACACAACCGGGTTGACTCGCGGGGTCAGCAGCGCCCGGCTCAGGCGTGCCAGCTCGACCAGCGCCGCACGGCGAGCGCGATCACCGGGCCGTTCAACGGAACTGATTGGTACTGAGGGTATTTGGCGCGCAGCAGCCGGTATCCCGTGTGCATCTGTTCGCCGTCGTGATGAATCGTGGCGATACCGTCGGCCCGCACCCACCACAACTGCGTCCAGTCATCGGAGTAATGGTCGACCAGCAGGCTGGCCTGCGGATTGTTCTCGATGTTGGCCAGGCGGCGCAGCCGCTGCGTCGTCTTCGGTTTCGCGTCGACAGCCGTATATACGGTCTCTGCACCGTCCGGGTCGACCGCGAAGACCACCGGCACCAGGTGCGGTACGCCGTCGGGCGTGACGGTGGCCAGGCGCGCCACCGGGGACCGGCGAAAGCTCGCCCGCGGGTCGAATTCGCCCACTGGGCCAGCTTAGGGGCTGCGGGTCAGGTTGACGGGATGCCTGACTAGGCCCAGGGTTAGCAACGTGGTTTACGGTGAACTAACCGATGATGTGCCGCCCAGACCTAGAGGCAGGGACAATGCTTATTCCCACCCCGACGCAGGAGGAAACTCGATGAGCAAACGGCCCTGGTGGTCATGGTTAGTCAGCGTGCTGGCCGTGGTCGGGCTGGGACTAGCCACGGTGCCGGCGTCCGCCGCGCCTTCCGTCCCAATTTCTGGGCCACTCGGCCCAGCCCTGAACGGGTTCAGCGAGCGGCCCGCGCCAAAGCTCGATCCCGCCGGGACGGTTGCGCCGCAGGTGGTCAACATCAACACCAGCTTCGGCTTCAACAACGCGGTGGGAGCAGGAACCGGCATCATCATCGATCCGGGCGGTGTGGTGCTGACGAACAACCACGTGATTTCGGGCGCTACCGAGATCAGCGCGTTCTCCAACGCAAACGGCCAGACGTACGCCGTCGACGTGATCGGCTACGACCGCAGCCAGGACGTCGCGGTGCTGCAGCTGCGCGGCGGGGGCGGCCTGCCCTCCGCGGCGATCGGAGGCGGGGCCTCGGTCGGCGAGCCGATCGTCGCGCTGGGCAACACCGGTGGCCAGGGCGGAGCGCCCGGCGTGATGCCGGGCCGCGTGGTCGCCCTCAACCAGACCGTCCATGCATCGGACTCCCTGACCGGCGCCGAAGAATCGCTGAACGGGTTGATCCAGGTCGACGCGCCGATCAAGCCCGGCGACTCGGGCGGGCCGGTTGTCAACGGCGCCGGGCAGGTGATCGGGATGACCACCGCCGCCACCGACAGCTTCAAGATGTCGGGCGGGGCGGGCTTCGCCATCCCGATCGGTCATGCGATGGGCGTCGCCGGCGCGATCCGGGGCGGTGGCGGGGGGCCCACCGTGCACGTCGGGCCGACGGCCTTCCTCGGTCTGGGTGTGGTGGACAACAACGGCAGTGGTGCGCGGGTCGAACGCGTGGTCGGGACCGGTCCCGCCTCGGAGGCCGGGCTCTCTCCGGGCGACGTCATCACTTCGGTAAACGGTGCCGCCGTCACTTCGGCCACCGCGATGGCCGATGTGCTCGTCCCGCATCACCCGGGTGACAACATCGCGCTGACCTACCGCAGCGCGTCGGGCAGCGTACGCACCGTGAATGTCACATTGGCCGACGGGCCGCCAGCCTGATAGCCCGTATCATGCCTGGCTGGCGGCCAATTTCACTTCCGCCGGAGCCGATTTGCCGGTTGTTGGCGGCCGTGATTCCCGGTGTCCCGCCTCGGGTACCCGTGGCATCGTGGAATTGATGAACGACGCAAGAGACGCTGTCGAACACGATCCAGCCGGGGGCAGTCACGTCGAAAAAGGCGTGGTCGAGCACCCGAGCGCCGACGATTTCGGCGACGCCGCGGTGCTGCCCGCCGACCCGACCTGGTTCAAACACGCGGTTTTCTACGAGGTGCTGGTCCGGGCGTTCTTCGACGCCAGCGCGGACGGTTCCGGCGACCTGCGTGGGCTCCTGGACCGCCTGGACTATTTGCAGTGGCTCGGCATCGATTGCATCTGGCTGCCCCCGTTCTACGACTCACCACTGCGGGACGGCGGTTATGACATCCGGGACTTCTACAAGGTGCTGTCCGAGTTCGGTACCGTCGACGATTTCGTCGCGTTGGTCGACGCCGCTCACCGGCGCGGCATCCGGGTGATCACCGACCTGGTGATGAACCACACATCCGAGTCGCACCCATGGTTTCAGGAGTCGCGGCACGATCCCGACGGGCCGTACGGCGACTACTACGTGTGGAGCGACACCAGCGACAAGTACACCGACGCCCGCATCATCTTCGTCGACACCGAAGAGTCGAACTGGACGTTCGATCCGGTCCGCCGCCAGTTCTACTGGCACCGGTTCTTCTCCCACCAGCCGGACCTCAACTACGACAACCCGGCCGTGCAAGAGGCGATGATCGACGTCCTTCGCTTCTGGCTCGACCTGGGCATCGACGGGTTTCGGCTGGACGCGGTGCCGTACCTGTTCGAGCGCGAGGGCACCAATTGCGAGAACCTGCCCGAGACGCACGCGTTCCTCAAGCGCGTCCGCAAAGTCGTCGACGACGAGTTCCCGGGCCGGGTGCTGCTGGCCGAGGCCAATCAGTGGCCCGCCGATGTCGTCGAGTACTTCGGCGACGCCAGCACCGGCGGCGACGAATGCCACATGGCGTTTCACTTCCCGCTGATGCCGCGCATCTTCATGGCGGTGCGCCGCGAGTCGCGGTTTCCGATCTCGGAGATCATGGGGCAGACGCCAGACATCCCGGACACCGCCCAGTGGGGGATCTTCTTGCGCAACCACGACGAGTTGACGCTGGAGATGGTCAGCGACGAGGAACGCGACTACATGTATTCCGAGTACGCCAAGGATCCGCGGATGAAGGCAAACGTCGGGATCCGCCGTCGATTGGCGCCGCTGCTGGATAACGATTTCAACCAGATGCGGTTGTTCAACGCGCTGCTGCTGTCGCTGCCCGGCTCTCCGGTGCTGTATTACGGCGACGAGATCGGGATGGGTGACGTGATCTGGCTCGGGGACCGTGACGGGGTGCGCACGCCGATGCAGTGGACGCCGGACCGCAACGCCGGATTCTCCACCGCCAACCCGGGCCGCCTGTACCTGCCACCCAGTCAGGACCCGGTATACGGCTACCAGGCCGTTAACGTCGAGGCGCAACGCGACACCTCGACCTCACTGCTCAACTGGACTCGCACCATGCTGGCCGTACGCCGTCGGCACGACGCGTTCGCCACCGGCACATTCCAGGAATTGGGCGGGTCGAACCCGTCGGTGCTGGCATTCGTGCGCGAAGCACCAGATGATGGCGACACAGTGCTGTGCATCAACAACCTGTCGCGGTTCCCCCAGCCCATCGAACTGAACCTGCAGCATTGGAACGGCAGCACGCCGGTCGAGCTGACCGGACAGGTCGAGTTTCCGCGCATCGGACACCTGCCCTATCTGCTGACACTGCCCGGACACGGGTTCTACTGGTTCCAGCTGACCCCATCTGAGGAGAACAACTCATGACTTCCACAGCCACGCTGGTGGCCAAGCTGCCTTGGTCTGAGTGGCTGCCCCAGCAACGTTGGTATGCGGGACGCAACCGCGAGCTGTCCGCCGCCGAGCCCGGCGTAGTCGTCCCGCTGCGCGACGACCTCGACCTGGTGCTCATTGATGCCGAGTACACCGACGGCTCGTCGGAGCGCTACCAGGTGATCGTCGGCTGGGATTCCGCGCCGGTCTTCGAGTACAGCACCGTAGCCACCATCGGCGCCGCCGAGGACCGCACCGGCTTCGACGCGCTGTATGCCTCCGACGCGCCGCAGTTCCTGCTGTCGCTGATGGACGCGTCGGCTGTGCGCGATGCGTCCGGCGTCGAAGTGGCGTTCACCAAGGAGCCCGACGCCCAACTGCCGCTGGAGTCCGATCCGTATGTCTCCGACGCCGAGCAGTCCAACACCAGCGTGATCTTCGACCGGCGCGCCATCTTCAAGGTGTTCCGCCGGGTCAGTGACGGCATCAATCCGGACATCGAACTGAACCGGGTGCTGGCGCGGGCCGGCAACCCGCACGTGGCCCGGCTGTTTGGCACCTACGAGATAGCCGCGCCGAACCCCGATGAGGCCTGCCCGCTTGGCATGGTGACCGAGTTTGCCGCCAACGCCGCCGAGGGCTGGGCGATGGCCACCGCCAGTGTCCGCGACCTGTTCGCGGAGGGCGACTTGTACGCCCACGAGGTCGGCGGTGACTTCGCCGGCGAGTCCTACCGGCTCGGCGAAGCGGTCGCGTCCGTGCACGCCACCCTGGCCGAGTGCCTCGGAACGGCGCAAACCACCTTTCCGGTGGACAACGTGCTGGCGCGGTTGTCGTCAACCGTGACGGCCGTTCCCGAGCTGCAAGAGTTTGCGGCGACAGTCGAAGAGCGATTTCAGAAGCTGGCCAACGAGACGATCACCGTGCAACGGGTGCATGGTGATCTGCACCTGGGGCAGGTGCTGCGCACGCCGGAGAGCTGGCTGCTGATCGACTTCGAAGGGGAGCCGGGCCAGCCGCTGGACGAGCGGCGCGCGCCGGATTCGCCCTTGCGCGACGTGGCCGGCGTGCTGCGCTCCTACGAGTACGCCGCCTACGGGCCGTTGGTGGATAAGGGGCTGGACCAATCCAGCCAATCCGCCGACAAGCAACGCGCGGCCCGCGCGCGGGAGTGGGTCGAACGCAACCGCACCGCGTTCTGCGACGGCTATGCGGCCGCGTCGGGAACCGACCCACGCGATTCGGCGCTGCTGCTGGCCGCGTACGAACTCGACAAAGCGGTGTACGAGGTCGGGTATGAGGCGCGGCACCGGCCCGGGTGGCTACCGATCCCACTGCGGTCCATCGCCCGCCTCACCGCTGTCTAGTCGCGGGACAACTTGTCCGCTGCGCCCGCGCGGTGCTCGCGGATGAAAGCATGTCCTTGTGGCGGGTGAGGTTTTCAACAGTGAGTCGCGATTGTCGTGGGTGCTGGCGGTGCTGGCCGGTGTCCTGGGGGCTACCGCGTACATGCACTCCGCGGGATACTTCGTGACCTTCATGACTGGGAATGCGCAACGCGCTGTGCTGGGGTACTTCCGGAACGACGTGAAACTGGCGGTCTCGGCGGGGGTACTAATACTGTGCTTCGTCGCCGGCGTCGTGGTCGCATCGATTTGCCGGCGACGCTTCTGGTCGGGACATCCGCACGGCCCGACCGTGCTGACCACCTTCAGTCTGCTGGCCGCCACGGTGCTGGACGTCATCGATGAGGGGTGGGAAGAACTTCAGCTTGATTTCACGCCAATCATGTTGGTGACCTTCGGAGTTGGCGCGCTGAACACCTCTTTCGTCAAGGATGGCGAGGTGTCGGTGCCCTTGAGCTATGTGACCGGCACGCTGGTCAAGATGGGCCAGGGCATCGAACGCCACATCGCTGGTGGAAGAGTGTCGGACTGGCTCGGCTACTTTCTGCTTTTCGTCAGCTTCGTTCTGGGCGCGGCGGTGGGCGGCTGCATCGGCGTGCTCGTCAATGGCACCTGGATGCTGGTGGTCGCCTCGATCATGTGCGCGCTGACAACCGGCTACACGTACTTCCATCAGGATCGCCGAGCCCAATTCGACTGAGCGCAAATAGAAGCATCGGCAGCAGCGCTGGCCGTTGCGCTGCTGCCGATGCTGGCTTGGTGTTACCGGTGGATGCTAAGCGGACCCCTAAGCAGAATTGTTACTCGCGTTGAGCACCTGCTGGATGTCGGGCTTCATCGCGACCAGCTGGGCATTCCAGTAGGGCCACGAGTGCGTCCCATTGGCCGGGAAGTTGAACACTCCATTGCGCCCACCCGCAGCCGCGTAGGTCTGCTGGAATTGCTCGTTGGTGCGCAGGGTCATGCCTTCCAGCATCTTCGCCGGCACGTTGTCACCACCGAGGTCGCCGGCATTGCCGTTACCGCAGTAGACCCAGACCCGGGTGTTGTTGGCGACCAGCCGCGGAATCTGGAGCATCGGGTCGTTGCGCTTCCACGCCGGGTCGGTCGACGGGCCCCACATGCTGTTGGCGTTGTAACCACCCGAGTCGTTCATCGCCAGGCCGATCAGCGTAGGCCACCAGCCCTCGGACGGGTTGAGGAAGCCGGAAAGCGATGCGGCGTAAGGGAATTGCTGCGGGTAGTAACGCGGCCAGGATCAGCGCGGAGCCGCCGGACATCGACAGGCCCACCGCCGCGTTGCCGATCGGTGAAACCTGCTTGTTGGCCTGCAGCCAGGCGGGCATCTCCTGAGTCAGGAACGTTTCCCATTTATATGTGTAGTTCTGCCCGTTGCCCGACGATGGCTGGTACCAGTTGCTGTAGAAGCTGGACTGTCCGCCGACCGGCATGATCACCGACAGACCCGACTGGTAGTACTCCTCGAAGGCGTTGGTGTTGATGTCCCAGCCGTTAAAATCGTCCTGTGCGCGCAGGCCGTCGAGCAAGTAGACCGCGTGTGCTCCGCCGCCCTGGAACTGGACTTTGATTTCGCGGCCCATCGACGGTGACGGAACCTGCAGGTACTCCACCGGAAGACCTGGCTTGGAGAACGCCCCCGCGGTCGCCGTGCCGCCGACGGCACAGACAAGACCGGACAACAGCGCAGCTCCCATAGTCGCAACAGTCAGCCGGCGCGGCAGCTTTGCCGTGGCGCCGCGCAACTTTCGCATCCCCTCGAAGAGCGTCATAGCTTCTACCCATCCCAACTTTCATCGACTCTTTGGTGCCGCGTCATGCGGTCGAATCTGTCAGGGCGAGTGAAACACAGGGGGACGGCTTGATTCGGATGTCGCGGCCGGAGCTCGACGTCGCGGTTGGCTAACGATTAGGAGTCGGTGCGGACTCGTCTGCAAGACGCCTATGCGACCAAGCGGCGCAACAACGTTGACGCCGTCGCGATTCCGATCAGCGCCGCCGCCACCAACACGACGATGTCGAGCGGATTGAATGGCGTGCCGATCAACAGTGCCCGCAATGCGTTGACCTCATAACTGAGCGGGTTGACCGTGCTCAGCGCGTGCAGCCAGCCGGGCATCACGTCGACGGGGTACAGCGCGTTGGACGCGAAGAACAACGGCATGGTGATGGCTTGTCCGATCCCCATCAGGCGATCGCGACTGCGCACCAGCCCGGCCAGCGTCATCGACAGGCAGGCGAAGAATGCGGCACCGAGCATGACGATGGCCATCGCCGCTAGGATCCGCAGCGGATTGATGGTCAGGCCGATGCCCATCAGGTAGGCCAGCGCCATAACGCCGACGACCTGGGCGACCGACCGCACGCCCGCCGCGAATGCCTTACCGGTGATCAGCGCCGACGCCGGCGCCGGGGTCACCATGAGTTTGGCGAGGATGCCGGCGTCTCGATCCCAGATGATCTGTATGCCATAGAAGATCGAGATGAACAGCGCCGACTGGGCGATGATCCCCGGCGCCAGAAACGCCAGATACGACACCGAGCCGGTGTGAATGACGTGCAGCTTGCTGAACGTGGTGCCGAAGATCAGCAGCCACAGCGCGGGCTGCACCATCCGGGTGACCAGTTCGGTGCGGTCGTGCGCCAGCTTCTGCAGTTCGACGATCGCGAACGCGCTGACGCGGTCCAGCGTTGCGGTGACCCGGTGCCATCCGCGCGGGGCGCGGACCAGGGTGACCGGGGTAGCGTGATCAACTTGCACGGCTGGCAACCTTTCTGCTGGAACGGATTTGGCGGAAGGACCCGGCTTCTGCTGTCTCCTCTGAGGCTTCCGATCCCTGGGACAAGCCGTGCTCCGTGTAGTGGCGGAATACATCCTCGAGCGTGGCGCGCGGCGACACGGTCGACTTCAAGTCGGCGGGAGTGCCCACGGCACGCAAGACGCCGTGATGCATCAACGCGACCCGGTCGCACAATGCGTCGGCTTCCTCCATGTAGTGGGTGGTCAGCAGCACGGTCATGCCGAACTGAGACTGCATGTTCTGCACCTGTGTCCAGACGCCGTCGCGGGCGATCGGATCCAACCCAACGGTCGGTTCGTCGAGCACCAGCAGCGACGGGCGGTTGACCAGTGCCTGGGCTACTTCCAGGCGGCGCACCATGCCGCCGGAGTAGGTCCCTGCCAGCCGGTCGGCCACGTCATGCAATTGCATGGCGGCCAGTGCCTGATCGGCACGCTCGGCGCGCCGGGCGCGGGGCACCCCGTACAGCCGCGCGAACCATTCCACGTTCTGCCGGCCGGTCAGCGCGGGTTCGATCGAAAGCTGTTGCGGGACATAGCCGATATTGCTTCGGATATCGACGGTCTGATCGAGCGAGTCCATTCCGAAGATGCGCAGCTCGCCCTGCTGCACCGGTGTCAGCGTGGTGAGCATACGCACCACCGTTGTCTTTCCCGCGCCGTTGGGCCCAAGCAGGCCCATGGTCTCGCCGGGCCGTACCTGCAACGTCAGGTCGTCGACGGCGGTGAACTTGCCGTAGCGGTAGGTCAGGTTCCGGCAGTCGATGGCCATCGGTAGTGATCCACTCATGAACGTCGCTCCTGCAATAGTCGGGACATGGTGTCGAGCGCCTCTAACCCCTTTGTCAGAGAATCGATTTGGTCGCTGTCGAGTTCGCCGAGCACCTCGGACAGCAACCCCCGCCGTGCGGCGCGGGACGCGTCGACGATCCGTTGGCTGGGCTCGGCGAGCCGTAGCTGACCGACCCGACGGTCGGTGTCGCCGGCCGTGCGGATCAGCAAGCCGTTGGCCACCAGCTTGGAGACCAAAGTCGAGGCGGTGTTGGGCACCAGCCCGAGTTCGGCGGCCGCGGCGCTGACCGAGATTCCCGGTTGCCGGCTGACCAGCCATAACAGTTCCGTTTGCGACTCGGTGAGCCGCGCGGAGTCGAATCCGCGACCGCCCGACCGGCGGAGTTGCCGGCGGAATCTGCCAACGACGCGGGACAACTCGGCGGCCAGATCGGTGCGTTCCTTGAGTGCGTGCATATATCTCTGTTTACGAGCTATATATGTGTGCGGGCTATGTCTGGGCTAGCTGTCAGCTACTTTCGAAAGGCGATGCAGCTCCACGTCCTTCAGTGCCCCGTCATCGATGCGCGCGGTCATGTAGGTGCAGAACGGTTGTCGGCGGCGATCGGTCGGCGAGCCCGGATTGAGCAGACGCAACCCGGTGCTTGTCGTCGTATCCCAGGGGATGTGACTGTGTCCGAACACCAGGACGTCGCTGTCCGGATACAGCCGCGACATCCGGCCTTCGCGGCCGGCCGCGGCCCCGGTCTCGTGCACGACGGTTAAACGGACGCCCGCCAGCGTCGCGTCGGCGCGCTCCGGCAACCGCTGCCTTAGGGCGGAGCCGTCGTTGTTTCCCCAGCACGCGATGAGTCGGGCCGCCCTGGCTTCCAGCTTGTCGAGCAGATCGGGTTCCACCCAGTCGCCTGCGTGTATGACGACATCCGCCTTCGCGACCTCGTCCCAGACCTGTGCGGGCAGGTCGCGGGTGCGTTTGGGGATATGGGTATCGGCAATCAGCAGCAGCCTCACACGTTCTATGCTTACCCCCCATGCGCACTTTCGAGTCAGTAGCAGACCTTGCCGCGGCCGCGGGCGAGACCATCGGGCAGAGCGACTGGGTGACCATCACCCAGGAAGACGTCAACCTGTTCGCCGATGCGACCGGCGACCACCAGTGGATCCATGTCGACCCCGAACGCGCGGCCAAGGGCCCGTTCGGGAAGACTATCGCGCACGGCTACATGACGCTTTCGCTGCTGCCGCGGTTGCAGCACGAGATCTACACCGTGAATGGCATCAAGCTGGCAATCAACTATGGCCTCAACAAGGTTCGCTTCCCTTCGCCGGTGCCCGTCGGGTCCAGGGTTCGCGCGACGAGCTCGTTGGTCAGCCTCGACGACGTCGGTGATGGTGCTGTGCAGGCGGTAGTGTCGACCACCGTCGAGATCGACGGATCGCCCAAGCCGGCGTGCGTAGCCGAAAGCATCGTTCGCTACGTTTCGTAGCCTGCCGAGCAGACGTAAACACCCCCAAATCCCACGCGATTTTGGAGTTTTTGCGTCTGCTCGCGGCGCTGGGGCTCCTAGAACTCCGCGACGGAATGCTCCAGGCGCTCGGCCAGCCGCGCTTGCGCTTCGGCCCGCCGGGTCGGTATGTGCTGCGACGGGAAAGGTGTTGTCACAGGCTGGTATTCGCGCAGCGTGCGGCGGGCCACCGTCATCTTGTGCAGCTCGGTCGCGCCGTCGGCGATGCCCAGTGACTCGGCGGCCACCATCATCTTGACGAACGGCATCTCGTCGGAGACGCCGAGCGCGCCGTGCAGGTGCAGGGCCCGCTGCGCGACGTCATGCAGCACCTGCGGCATGGCGACCTTGACCGCCGCGATGTCGCGGCGCACCTTCTGGTAGTCGTGGTGCTTGTCGATCAGCCAAGCCGTGCGCAGCACCAGCAGCCGGAACTGCTCGATCTGGATCCAGCTGTCGGCGATCTTCTCCTGGGTCATCTGGAAGTCGGCCAGCTTGCCGTGCCTGGTCTGCCGCGACACCGCGCGCTCACACATCATGTCGAAGGCCTTGCGCGCCAAGGCGATTGTGCGCATCGCGTGATGAATGCGGCCACCGCCGAGGCGGGTCTGCGCGATCATGAACGCCTGGCCTTCGCCGCCCAGCACGTGATCGGCCGGCACCCGGACGCCGTTGTAGCGGACGTAGCCGTGCGAGCCGTGCTTGCCCGACTCCCCTCCCACCGCGACGTTGCGGATGATCTCGATGCCCGGTGTCTCGCCAGGAACGATGAACAGCGACATCTTGTCGTACGTGCGGGCGTCGGGCTTGGTCACGGCCATCACGATGAAGAACGACGCGTGCCTGGCGTTGCTGGAAAACCACTTCTCCCCGTTGATCACCCAGTCCCCATTTCCTGCACCGTCCTGGGTCGCCGACGTCACGAACATCCCGGGATCAGACCCGCCCTGCGGTTCGGTCATCGAATAGCAGGACGTGATCTCGCCGTCCAGCAGCGGCTGCAGATAGCGGGCCTTTTGCTCGTCGGTGCCGAACAGCGCCAGAATCTCGGCGTTTCCCGAGTCGGGTGCCTGACAGCCGAACACCGACGGCGCCCAGCGCGAGCGCCCGAGGATCTCGTTGAGCAGCGCGAGCTTGACCTGGCCGAAGCCGCGGCCGCCGAGCTCTGGTGTCAGGTGCGCGGCCCACAATCCCTGGTCCTTCACCTGCTGCTGCAGCGGTCGCAGGATCGCCATCATCTCGGCGTTCTGCTTGTCGTAAGGATCAAGGGAGACCAGATCGAGTGGTTCGAGTTCCTCGCCCATGAACTTTTCCACCCAGTCCAGCTTCGCCTGGTATTCCGGGTCCGTTTCGAAGTCCCACACCGTCGGCCAACCGTTCCCCGGTGCAGCGTCGCACCGGCATAGGTGATGAAGTCACCCCATGGTAGATGCGGGAATGAATTGCGACGGGAAGCGGTAGAACAACGGTATGAAGCTCAACGACGCCGCACGTGACCTCATCGGAAAGGGCGCCGACGCCACGCTGGTCACCCTCAATCCCGACGGCAGCCCCCAGGTGTCCCTGGTCTGGGTCGCACTGCAGTCGACTTCGGACGGAGACGAACTCGTCACCGCCCACCTCGGCGAGCACAAGAAGGTTCGCAACGTCCGCAACGATCCCCGGGTGGCCCTCACGATCGCCGCCGTGGGAGACGTGGCCCCGGAGATGCGCCCCTACCTCGCCGTCTACGGCACCGCACGGATCGTGGAGGGCGGCGCGCCTGAGCTGCTCAAGGAGCTGGCCCAGACGCTGTCCAACCCGGAGGTGTTTCCACCGGCCGGAGCGCCGCCCGGAGTCCTCACCCGCATTCGCATCGACAAGATCGGCGGCATAGGCCCCTGGGTATCCTGAGTCGTGGCTCCTCAGGCACGTTCGGCGCGCAAAGTCGATGTGCGCGAGCTGTCACGCACCCTGGCGCGAGCGTTTTACGACGACCCGGTGATGGTCTGGCTGCTTCCCGACGAGAAGCCGCGGACCGCGCAGTTGTACCGGTTGTTCGCGACGATGACCCGCCATCACCACTTGGCCCGCGGCGGCGTGGAGGTGGCCTGCGACGGGTCGGGCATCGGCGCGGCGGCACTGTGGGATCCGCCAAATGAGTGGCAAGAGACGCGCTGGGCGCAGCTGGCGATGACCCCAACGTTCATCCGGGTCTTTGGCGCGCGTTCAATGCGGGGACGTGCGGTGCAGGAATTGATGAAGCGCGTACACCCCGAAGAACCGCACTGGTATTTAGGCGTGATCGGCAGCGATCCAAGCGTGCGCGGCAAAGGCTTTGGGCAGGTGTTGATGCGGTCGCGCCTGGATCGTGTCGACGCTGCGCATGCGCCTGCTTATTTGGAGTCGACGAAACACCAGAATCTTGCCTACTACCAACGGTTTGGCTTTGAGGTAACCGACGAGATCGTGCTGCCCGAAGGCGGTCCCACCATGTGGCCGATGTGGCGGGTGCCGCGCTGATTTCCACGGTTGGTCATCGGTGTAAGGCATCCACCGCATGAATTAGCCAAAGCGCTTAATTGGGTGATGTCGGATTTCGTTGCGGCGCCGTCGCCTAGGAAATCGGCACGTTCAGCGGCCCGCCCGGCACTGGTGTCGGATCGACGGCCGGGAGTGGTGGCGCATTGACGATGGATTTGTACTGCGGGCAGTATGCGGCGATGGCCGACCCGGTGAAGAAGGAGCTGTCGGTGATCGACAGATTGGTGTCGGTCGCCACGACGGAAACAACGCCGTTAATCGATTCGCCGGGGTTGGCGTCCAATTGGTCGCAAACGTCGGCCTTGGCCACCGAGATGGCCTTGTCGAGAGTGCCGTACTGCAGGCCTTGGCCATCGAGGGCTTGGAGGAAGTAGTCGTCGGCGACGTCCGCCCGGGCGGGCGCCGGAACCCCGGTCCCGGCGATCCCAGCCGCGACGATGGCCGTCGCGGTGAGGGACGCGCGATAGTACATGCGCCGCAGCGTATACGGGAAATGCCGTCTCAGGGGCTGCTTCGCCAGCCGGCGATACCTATGGCGATCATCCGCAGCTGTTTGACGGCGACGCGCCGAATCTCTTCCAGCGCTTCGGCGCTCTGGGCGTCCTCGATGGCCTCGGCGGTGGCGATCATGGCGTTGACGAACAGCGTCGCCAGCACGTTGAGGTCTTCGGTGCTCCACGCGTTGAGCCCCGGGAAGCGCGCCAAGTCTGTGGCCAGTTCGGAGGTGATCAGCCGGATTTCGGTGCGGATGGCGTAGCGCAGCACGGACAGGCCGCTGGAGCGCTCCCGGCCGATAAGGCGCCAGTGTTCACGCCGTTCGGCGACGCTGCCCACCAGAATCTCGACGGATGACTCGATGACCCGGGTTGGGTCGAGCTTGCCCGTACGCGCGCCACGCAGGGTGTCGCGCAGGATACGAAACGACTCGTCGATCAGCACCAGCCCGAGGGCCTCCATCGACTCGAAGTGACGGTAGAACGCAGCGGGCACGATCCCCACCTCGCGGGTCACCTCGCGCAGGCTCAGGCTGGAAAAGCTGCCGTCCTGCAGCAGCTTGAGGGCGGCGGCGATGATGGCACGCCGCGTCGCCTCCTTGCGCTCCTCGCGCGACGGGCTTTCGCGTGAACGGTCCCGCCCCGACCGGCGCGGGTGTGAGCTAGGAGTACGGCTGTTCACTATGTGAAAACTACCACATACCCGCAGAAAAGCCTTGACTCGCTGGGGTATCTAGTCGCACGGTGTACATATGTTCACTCAAACTTCCACTCGGACTCTTGCTCAGAGTTTACGCAAGCGAGTCCTGAGTTCAGACCTGGTAGACCTGCTTACCGGTCCGCACGGCGTGGACCGCTACACCGAGCTGGTGGCGCCGACCTGGACGATCGGTGAGGCCCGAGCCAAGGTCGTCGACGTGCGCCGGACCACTCCGCGCAGCGTCACCCTCACGCTCGCTCCGAACCAGACCTTCGCGTCAGCCCACTCCGTCAAGGCCGGTCAATACATCAACCTCACGGTCGACATCGACGGGCGCCGGCACACTCGCTGCTACTCGCCCGCCAACGCCGAAGGCGGCCCCAACATCGAGCTGACGATCGGTCACCACGACGGCGGGCTGGTCTCGACGTACCTCTACGAGCGTGCCCATCGCGGCATGGTGGTCGGCCTGGCCGGTGTCGGCGGCGACTTCGTGTTGCCCGAGCAGCGGCCGCGACGAATCCTGTTCGTCTCCGGCGGAAGCGGCATCACGCCCGTCATGGGGATGCTGCGCACGCTGGTCGCCGAGGGCCACCGCGGCGAGATCGCGTTCGTCCACTACGCCCGCAGCCCGCAAGAGGCGTGCTACCGTGACGAGCTGGCCGAAATTGGGCGCGTGCGGGTGCTGCACGGCTACACCCGATCAGGCGCCGGCGATCTTGTCGGCTCCTTCGGACCGCAACATCTGGCTGCCGCGATGCGGTCGCCCGACGCGGTGTTCGTCTGCGGGCCAACCACTTTGGTCGAGGCGGTTCAGCAGCACTGCGAGAACGTGCACTCCGAGAGCTTCGTGCCGCCGGTCTTCGAGCCGTCGGCGAATCCGTCAGGCGGCCGAATAACGTTCTCGAACACCGGTATTGACGTCACCGACGACGGCCGTTCGCTGCTGGAACAGGCCGAGTCGGCCGGCCTGACACCACAGAACGGATGCCGGATGGGCATCTGCCACACCTGCACACGGCGCAAGACCGCCGGCACCGTGCGAAACCTGACCACCGGCTCGGTCTCCACCGGCGCGGGAGAAGACGTGCAGATCTGCGTGTCCGTCCCGGTCGGCGACGTCGAGCTGGCCCTCTAGTCCAACCAGACCTGGAAGGAAAGAAAAGCCATGTCAAACAACACGATCACCCTCACCCCCGAGCAGGCCGATGCGTTCGGCCGCGAACTCGACGCCATCAAAGAACGCGTGGTGGCAGACCTCGGGGAGACGGACGCGGACTACATCCGTCGCGTCATCAAAGCCCAGCGCACGCTGGAAGTGGGTGGGCGCGCCCTGTTGTTCCTGCCCCCGGCCTGGCTGTTGGGTACCGGGATGCTCGGCATCGCGAAAATACTGGACAACATGGAGATCGGGCACAACATCATGCACGGTCAGTACGACTGGATGCGTGACCCGGCGATCTCCGGCCAATCCTTCGAGTGGGACACCGCTTGCCCCGCCGATCAGTGGCGGCATTCGCACAACTACATGCATCACACCCACACCAATATCGTGGGGATGGACCGTGACATCGGCTACGGCATCCTGCGGATGAGCGAAGACCAGAAGTGGAGCCCGTACTTCCTGGGCAACCCGGTCTACGCGTTCTTGCTGATGGTGTTGTTCCAGTACGGCGTCGCGCTGCACGAGCTGGAAACCGAGCGCATCCGCTCCGGCGAGATCCGGCTGCGCGACAAGCGCGACGTGCTGCGGGCGATCTGGAAGAAGACCCGCCGCCAGACGCTCAAAGACTACGTCGCCTTCCCGCTGTTGGCCGGACCGTTCGCGCCGTTTGTGTTCACCGGCAACCTCACGGCCAACCTGATGCGCAACGTGTGGTCCTACATGATCATCTTCTGCGGCCACTTCCCCGACGGCACACAGGAATTCACCGTCGAGGAGACCAAGGACGAGTCGCGTGGCAGGTGGTACTTCCGTCAGGTCCTCGGTTCGGCGAACCTGACCGGCGGCAAGATCTTCCATCTGCTGTCCGGCAACCTGTCGCACCAGATCGAGCACCACCTGTTCCCGGACGTGCCGGCGCGCCGGTACGCCGAGATCGCGCCCGAGGTGCAAGAGATCTGCGAACGCTATGGTGTCCCGTACAACAGTGGCCCGCTGCCGCGGCAGTTCGGCACGGTCGTCCGCAAGATCGTCAAGCTGGCCTTCCCGGAGTCGCGCAAGGCGAAGCCGGTCGATCGGGTCCCTGCCGCCGCCTAATTGGCGGGTGTTGCCCACCTCCGGGTGGGGGCACAATGGGGCCGTGGAATGGACCGGCGCCCGCTACGCGGACAACCCAACAGTGGAAGCATCGACATGGATCGACGCCGATCCAGAACGAGTCTGGAGTCTGGTCTCCGATATCCAGCTGATGCCGACACTCAGCAACGAGCTGCGGCGGGTGGAGTGGGCCGACGGAGCCGACAGGCCCCGGGTGGGTGCCCGATTCGTCGGATACAACGAGCACGATGCGTTCGGACAATGGAGCACCATCTCGCAGATCATTGAGTACGACGAGCCCCGTGAATTCGCCTGGGCGGTAGGCGACCCCGATGGTCCCTCGGCGAAGTGGCGCTTCCGGCTGACACCCCGCGACGGCGGTACCGCGCTGAGCTTCTGGATGCAGATGGGCCCGGGACGCTCGGGCTTGTCGGTGGCGATCGACTCGATGCCCGACAAGGAAGAAAAGATCGTCTTCGTGCGGCTGCGCGAGTTCGAGGCCGCGATCGACAAGACCCTGGCGGCCATCAAGCGGTTGGCCGAACACGGGGTGCGGTGATGCGAACCGCGACGACGGTCGAAATGTCCGGCGCCGGCCGCGATGTCGCTGAATTCGCCGTCGAGGCCGAGAAGCTGGGGCTGGACGTCTGCTGGGTCGCCGAGGCGTGGGGGACCGACGCGCCGTCGGCGCTGGGGTATCTCGCGGCGCGGACGGATCGGATGCTGCTCGGTTCGGGTGTCGTGCAGGTCGGCACCCGCTCGCCCGTTGTGGTGGCCCAGACCGCGATCACGTTGTCCAACTTGTCCGCTGGGCGGTTTCTGCTCGGCCTGGGTGCTTCCGGTCCACAGGTGATCGAGGGCCTGCACGGCGTCTCCTTCAGTCGGCCGCTGACGCGCCTCCGCGAGACGGTCGAGATCGTCCGGCAGGTCTTCGCGGGAGGGAAAATCTCCTACTCCGGCAAAGAGTTTCAGATCCCCCGCCCCGGCGGGGAAGCGGTGCCGATGCGATTGTCGACGCGACCAGAGCACGACATCCCGATCTATTTGGCCGCGCTGTCACCGGCGATGCTGCGGTTGACCGGCGAGGTCGCCGACGGCTGGCTGGGCACCAGCTTCGTCCCGGCAGGCGCAGGCGACGCCTACTTCGCCCACCTCGACGACGGGCTGGCGGCCGCCGGCCGCACGCGTGCCGACCTCGACATCTGTCAGGGTGCCGAAGTCGCCTTCGCCGCCGACGAAGAGGAACTCACCGGCATGGTCGCCGACCGCAAGAAGGAACTCGCGTTCAGCCTCGGCGGCATGGGATCGTCGAGCACCAACTACTACAACCAGGCCTACAGCCGGCAGGGCTGGGCCGACGTCGCGGCCGAGGTACGCGAGCGCTGGCAGGGCGGCGACCGCGACGGCGCGGCCGGGCTGGTGACCGACGAGATGGTGCTGGCCACCACCCTGATCGGGACTCAGGAAATGGTGCGGGCGCGACTCGTCGTCTGGCGAGACGCCGGCGTGAATACCGTACGGCTCTATCCGGCGGGGGACACGGTGGATGCCAAGCTGGCAACCCTGGGGCGGGCCATCGAGCTGGTCCGCGGAACCCCGGCTTCATGACTACCGCCGAACGTGCACTGGTGGCGACTTTTGCGTTTTTTTCGCCCTCATTACACGTTCGGCGAATGCGGAGTCGAGGTTTAGTACACGTCGGTCGGCGCGTCCGATGCCTTCACGAGTTCTACCTCGGGCCGCGCCGGCACGCCGTCGGTGAGGAACCACCGGAAGGCGAGGTTGCCCCGCGGATAGCCCAGCGCGGTCAGTGAATTCGGGTGGGCAGTCATGCCGCGGGACAACACGACGGTCACCGAGCCGTCACTATTGGGTACGGCGCTGTGGCCGTTGATGGAGCAGCGGTCATCGGGGGCGCCATAGGTGGCCATGAATTGGTTCCACACGACCAGGTTCCAGAATCGGCACGACGGAGGCCGGTGTGTGATGACCAGCGCTTCGTCGTCGTCGAGCACGAAACTGCCGTACGAGTAGCAGGCGTCGCGCGCCGACCAGCCGAAGTTGGCGTCGGGCACCTGATAGGGATCGGCGAATTGGTTTGCGGCGTGGGCAGTCTCGTGCCCTAGTGCATGCTCGTCGTCGACCCGTGCCCCGACGGCCAGCGGCATGATGGCAAACATGGTTCGCAACCAGGTAGCAGTCGCCCGCAGACTTGCCGCGGTCTCCGCGTCGCCGTGTCGTATCGGATCCGGTCCGTCGAGCGCTTCGATATGCCAGGAAACCGGGCGCCCGGTCAGCGGGTCGGCTTGATAGTCACGGGTCATCAGCACGGCCGCATCGGGCGTCGGGGGGAATTCGAAGGCGAAGTTGCCGTCGGCGTTGACGTCGAGGTCGGTGTCACGGACTATCGCAACGATCCGGTCCGACCAGGCTCCGGGCGACGGTTCGTTGTAGGCGGTCAGCGAGAAGTACACGCTGTCGCCCTTATTGCCCTTGATGCGGTAGCGCCGCTTCGGATCGACCGGGCAGATGAAGTAATAGGCGTCGGTGTTGTCGCCGCCCCAGCGGCGATCGCGACGGAACGGCGTGTTCACCGCGACGAACTGCGGCCGACCGGGCTCGGGGAACAGGTAGGTGTCGAACGCCACCCCCAGCGTGGTGGCGAGCATGCGGTAGCCGTCGGCGATGTGCCGGTCGTCGGTCACCGCGCGGTCGCCCTCGAGGAATGAGCGGTCAAGGTCACCGATGGTGGCAAGCAGTTCTTTCCAAGCGGCCGTGGATTCGTGTGTCATGCGGCGATTCCTTTCAGGAGCAACGTGGTGGTGCGATCGACCCAGGTGTCGTCCAGTTCGGCCGGGCGCGTGAGCAGGCCCATCAATGTGATGCCGGCGATGGCTTCCGTTAATTGCGAGGCGAGCTCGCCGGCGGCCACGTCGGCGCGGACCTCGCCCCGCGCCGCGGCTCTTTCCAGCAATTCGGCGAGCCCACCGCCGATGATGTCGGTGAACCGCTCCAGCAGCGCCGAATGCAGGGTGGGGTCTGATGCCATCTCGCCGACCAGCCCCGGCAGCGCCGCCCTGGCGGCCGGTGTTGTCAGGAAAACCATTGCGCGGCGCACCATTTCGCGCAGGTCCTCGGGCAGCGATCCGGTATCGGGAATGGCTGTCGCGGCGCCGATCGGGAATACGGCCTCGTGCACGAGGTGCGCTTTGCTCGGCCAGCGCCGGTAGATCGCGGGCTTGCTGGTGCCGGCCCGCTCGGCGATGGCGGAGACCAGCAACCCGGGATAGCCGGTTTCGGCGAGAAGCTCGACCGTGGCGCGCAGCACCGCACTGTCGATGCGCGGGTCACGGGGTCTGCCAAAATCAACAACCATTACGAAACTCAGAGTAACATAAGTCGGCGTGACCGACGTCGTTCGCTTAAAAGACCTGGCCGACCCGCGATTCAGCGCCGAGGCCCAGCAGATCCTCGACATGATGGCCGCGATGGCCCCTCAGTGCCCGTTGGATGCCGACGCGCTGCACGCCCAGGCCAGCGCAGACACCGGCCTGCGCGATTTCGGTCCCGACGACTACCGCGAACGGTTCGACGTGTACCTCGCCGCGCTGCGCGAGATCGACGGCCTGCACGACGCCGGGGTGGTCAACTTCTACGGGCAGCTGCTGCAGTTGCTCAAGAACCGGCTCCTGCTGACCGACCTGCTGAGCCGGCACCCCGAGATCGACGACATCGAACTGCAGCCGCCGGTGGTGATCGCCGGGCTGCCCCGCACCGGCACCACCCACCTGCACAATCTCTTGGCGGCGGCGCCCACCTTCCGCACCATGCCGTATTGGGAAAGCAACGAGCCGTTCCCGCTGCCGCAGGAGGTTGGTGTCGAGCCGGATCCACGGCGGGCCCGGATGGACGTCGCGGTCACGGTGGTCAACACCGTGATGCCGCGTTTCCCGCTCATGCACGAGATGACCACCGATCACGTCCACGAAGAGATCCAGCTGCTCGCCAACGACGTGTCCACGATGCTGTTCGAGACACTCGCCGACGTGCCGCGCTGGCGCGACTACTACCGCGCCCACGACCAGACGCCCCATTACGAATACCTGGCCACCCAGCTCAAGGCGATGCAGTTCCTGCGCGGCGGGCGGCGCTGGCTGCTCAAGTCGCCCCAGCACCTCGAGCAGGTGCCGGTGCTGGATCGCGTTTTCCCCGGCAGCATCGTCGTGTTCACCCACCGCGACCCGGTGCCGGTGGCGCTGTCGATGATCGCGATGATCACGTACTCCGCCCGTATGCACCGCTCGCCGGTACCGGTGGAACAGATCGCGGCCTACTGGATAGACCGTCTCGAGCAGATGCTGAACGCACTGGTCCGCGACCGCGACACCATCGGGCCGGACCGGTCGATCGACCTCCGATTCGACGATTTCATGGCCGACGAAATCGGGGTCGCCGAAAAGGTATACGCGCTGGCCGGCGAACCGTTCACCGAACCAGCACGCGGCGCAGTCGCCGACTATCTGAGTGGCCACCAGCGCGGCCGGCTGGGAAGCGTCGAAACGTCCCACGAGATGTTCGGGCTGCGCGAGGACGATCTGCGTTCCCGCTTCGCGCCGTATGTCGAGCGGTTCCTGGCATAACCTCTGGGCATGACAGCAATGCCCGCTCTGGACGGAGTCGAACACAGGTACGTGGATCTCGGCGGTCCCGTCCAGGGCGTCACCATCCACGTCGCCGACGCCGGCCCCGCCGACGGTCCGGCGGTGATGCTGGTGCACGGCTTCCCCGAGAACTGGTGGGAGTGGCACGACCTGATCGGACCGCTGGCCGCCGACGGCTACCGGGTGTTGTGCCCCGACCTGCGTGGCGCCGGCTGGAGCTCGGCGCCGCGTAGCGGCTACACCAAGGACGAGATGGCCGAGGACTTGGCGGCCGTTCTCGACCACTTGGGCGTCGACACGGTGAAGCTTGTCGCCCACGACTGGGGCGGACCGGTGGCGTTCATCATGATGCTGCGCCATCCGTCGAAGGTGACCGGCTTCATGGGCGTGAATACCTCGGCGCCCTGGGTGACGCCCAATCTCTCGGCGCTGCGCAACATCTGGCGGTTCTGGTACCAAATCCCCATGGTGCTCCCGTTCATCGGCCCTCGGGTTATCGGCGATCCGAAGGGTCGTTACCTGCGGACCCTCGCCGGTGGATTCGGCGTGCCCGAGAAGGACATCCGCATGTATGTCGAATGCATGCGCCAGCCCGGGCACGCGGAGGCCGGTTCGCGCTGGTATCGCACATTCCAGACCAGGGAGGTGCTGCGCTGGATTCGCGGCGAGTTCGACGCTCGGGTTGACGTACCCGTCCGCTGGCTACATGGAACCGGCGATCCGGTGATCGCACCCGACATTCTTGACGGATATCCCGACCGCGCAAGCGATTTCGAGGTCGAGCTGGTGGACGGCGTCGGCCACTGGATCGTCGAGCAGCGACCCGAGCTGGTGTTGGACCGGATCCGCGCCTTCCTCAGGGCTTGACCAGGATGCGGATCGGGTTGCCGTCCTGACGCTCCAGCATCTGGATGCCCAACGCGACATCTTCGAGTGAGACGATCTCGCTGATCGAACGCGACACATCAAGGCGCCCGCACGACACCAATTTCGCCAGCGTTGCGATGTCGACGTTCTGGTAGCCGAGGTGGCCGAGCACCTGCTTGCGGGTCAACCCGAACATGGCCGTGGGTCCGACGGTCGGCGCCTCGGCGCTCATCCCGACGCCCACCAGCCGGCCGCCGGGGGTCAGACAGTCAAGCGCTTGCTCGAAAGTCGCTTTCAGGCCTACCGCGTCGAAGGCCACATCCAGCTTTCGTCCCTCGGTGACCTCGGCGATCTTGTCGCGCAGCCGGTCGTCGCGCGAGTCAAACGCGTGGTCCGCGCCGAGTTCGAGGGCGCGATCCAGAACGACGGGGTTGATGTCGACGGCGATCACCGGTACCGCGCCGACCAACCGTGCGAGTTGGACGATGTGGGTGCCCAGGCCGCCGACACCCCACACACCGACCGATTCCCCGACCGCCACCTTCCCGGTTCGGACCACGGCGCCGTACGGCGTCGACACCGCATCGGCCAGGATCGCGGCCTGCTCCAGTGGGACGTTGTCGGGCACTCGGGTCAGCCCGGCGGCCTGCGCCACGGTGTATTCGGCCCACGCGCCGTCGTATGCAAAGGCCATCAACTGGATCCGCAGGCAGTTCACCACGTCGCCGCGTCGGCAGTTCGGGCATGTCTGGCACGGTCGGCCGGCGGCAACCACCACCCGATCGCCCTCCTTCCAGCCGGTCACTTCGGGACCGAGGGCGGCGATGGTGCCCGAGGCTTCGTGGCCCTGAATCACGACCGGTAACTGGGTCGGGAACGTGCCGTTGATCAAACTGAGGTCCGAGTGGCATATCCCGCAGAAAGCGACTTTGACGAGAACTTCGCCGGGTCCCGGCTCCGGGATCGGAACATCTTCCAGCGCAATCCTTTTGCCGTCGGCGTAGAAGCGTTCGGCGCGCATGGTGGCCGCCATGGTTATTCGACGCCGATCGCGACTTCTGTCGACTTGATGAACACCGTCGCGGGCTGACCGACCGCCAGGCCGAGGTCAACCGCGGCGTCCTTGGTCACCGAGGAAGTCACGATCTGATCGCCGCCGTCGAGTCGAATCTTGACGATCGCCATCACGCTGCCAAGGTCGACCTCGGTGATGGTGCCCTTGAGCTGATTTCGGGTGGATAGCCGCATCGCAGTCCTTAAGTTTCTAGCCGGTTAGCGATGAGCCTAGCCCGGTGACGATGCGGGCCGGGACGGCCCGCTGAGGAGCCGGGCAATCCGACCAGGGCCACGTGTGATCAGTGTCGAGGCCCGAGCAAAGCTACTGACGCATCCACTGCCGGTTCGACGATCTCCCGGACGGGTCGTCCATCTTCGACGGCAAGCGCGGTCAGTTCGCGCAGGCCGCCCAGCAGGATCACGGCCAGCGGCGCGGTCAACGGCGGCAGCTCGGCCCGACGAAAGCCCGGGCTGGCGCTGAGATCGATCAGCAGGCTGGACAACAGCTGCAACCCGCGGCGCTGCACGGGGCGAGCGGCGTCCCCGAGCGACGGGAGCTCACGAATCCAGCTCAACGTGACGGCCGGCCGGGCTTCGATGGTTTTGACGTAGGCCTCGACGGCCTGACGAATCTGCAGGTGCCAGCCAGCATCGGGATCGACCGCTGCCCGGATGCTCTCGCCGAGTTTCTCGTTGTCGGCCAGCAGTAGTTCGAGGAAGCATTGCTCTTTGCTCGCGTACTGGTCATAGAACGTGCGCTTCGACGTGCGCGCGTGGCGGACGATGTCGGCGACCGTGGTGGCGCGATAGCCACGCTCGCCGATCGAGGCGGCCAACCCGTCGAGCAGCCGAAGCCGGAACGGGTCGGTGTCGTCGAGAACGGGGTCGGCGGCCGCCGATGCCATTGGTGTCACGGACGCCGCCCCCCTTCACTCGAATGCGGGACCTCAAAACACCTTGTCATCTTTGGTACCACAGAGTACCGTACCGGAAAAGCACCGGTACACCGCGGTACCAACCCCGAATTCGGGGGCAGATGTTGGGAGCGTCCCGCCATGAGCGAAGCAGTCATCGCCCCGCCGGCGTCACCCGCCGTCAGACTGCCGCCTGCGTCCCGGCTCCCAAAGGTGTTCCAGGGCATGGGCTTTGTGATGTCGCGGCGGTGGATGATCCGGCATCTGATGCGCCGCCATGGCAACGTCTTCATGCTGAATATCCCGATGTTCGGCCGCGTCGTTGTGGTCGCCGACCCGGAGCTGGCCAAGCAGATCTTTACCACCAGCCCCGACGAGCTCGGCAACATCCAGCCGAATCTCAGCCGCATGTTCGGAAGCGGCTCGGTGTTCGCCCTCGATCGCGAGGAGCACCGCCGTCGGCGACGGTTGTTGGCGCCTCCGTTCCACGGCAAGAGCATGAAGAACTACGAGGCGATCATCGAAGAAGAAACCCTGCGTGAGATCGCGAAATGGCCGGAAGGCCAACCCTTCCCAACGCTGCCATCGATGATGCACATCACGCTCAATGCGATCCTGCGCGCGGTCTTCGGGGCCGACGGGGCCGAACTCGACGAGCTGCGCCGGCTGATCCCGCCGTGGGTCACGCTCGGCTCGCGCCTGGCGGCGGTGCCGAAACCCAAACGGAGCTATGGACGCTACAGCCCATGGGGCCGGCTGGAGGTGTGGCGGCGCCAATACGACGTCGTCATCGACAAGCTGATCGCCGACGAGCGGGCGGACCCGAACTTCGCCGACCGCACCGATGTGCTCGCGTTGATGCTGCGCAGCACCTACGACGACGGTTCAGTCATGTCGCGCAAGGACATTGGCGACGAACTACTCACCCTGCTGGCCGCCGGTCACGAGACCACCGCCTCCACGCTGGCCTGGGCGTTCGAGCGGTTGACCCGCCACCCGGAACTGCTGGCCGCCCTGGTCGAGGAGGCCGACAGTGATGGCCAGGAGCTGCGTCAGGCCTCCATCCTGGAAGTCCAACGGTCCAGGACCGTCATCGATTTCGCGGCACGCAGCATCTATCCGCCGGTATACCAACTCGGCGAATGGGTCATTCCGCGCGGGTATTCGATGATCGTGAGCATCGCGCGGATACACGACAACCCCAACGTCTTCCCCAACCCGGAACGTTTTGATCCGCAGCGCTACATGGGATCCAAGCCGTCCGCCTTCGCGTGGATTCCGTTCGGCGGTGGCGCCCGCCGGTGTGTGGGGGCCGCGTTCGCCAACATGGAGATGGACGTGGTGCTCCGAACGGTGTTGCGCCACTTCACTATCGAGACCACCGATGCCCCCGCCGAGGACTGGTACTGCCGCGGTGTCGCCTACACCCCGAAAGACGGCGGGCGAATCGTCGTGCGCCGACGCTGAGTTTATTGGTTAGCGGAAGCCCGTCGCGGTAGCTTCCAGCCGGGACGCACGTAGTGGCAGGTGTAACCGCTGGGGTAGCGCTCGAGGTAATCCTGATGCTCGGGCTCGGCCTCCCAGAAATCCCCGGCCGGGCTGACCTCGGTCACTACCGTGCCGGGCCACAGGCCTGAGGCCTCGACGTCGGCGATGGTGTCCAGCGCGATTCGCTTCTGCTCGTCATCGAGGTAGAAGATGGCCGACCGGTAGCTGGGCCCCCTGTCGTTGCCCTGCCGGTTCTTCGTTGTGGGGTCGTGGATCTGGAAGAAGAACTCCAGCAGCGTGCGGTAGTCGGTGACCGCCGGGTCGTACACGATTTCGACGGCCTCGGCGTGCATCCCGTGATTGCGGTAGGTCGCGTTGGGGACCTCGCCGCCGCTGTAGCCGACCCGGGTCGAAAGCACACCCGGCTGCTTGCGGATCAGGTCTTGCATTCCCCAGAAGCAGCCGCCGGCGAGGATCGCTTTTTGGGCACTTGCCATTTCTTTGTCCTCCTCAGGGGCCACGCTACACTCCGCCCGTGAGGTGTAACGGCTCGTGAGCAGCCCAGAGTTCCCGCGTAATGAATTGGCCGCGGCCTTCGAGAAATTCGAAGAGACCGTCGCCCGCGCCGCCGAGACACACGACTGGGACGCCTGGGTCGAGCACTACACACCCGACGTCGACTACATCGAGCACGCCATGGGCACCATGAAAGGTCGCGAGCAGGTGCGCGACTGGATTCAGCGGACGATGACGACCTTCCCGGGCAGCCACATGGTGGCGTTCCCGTCGTTGTGGTCGGTCATCGACGAGCCCACCGGGCGGATCATCATGGAGCTCGACAACCCGATGCGCGACCCTGGCGACGGCAGCGTGGTCAGCGCCACCAACATCTCGATCATCACCTACGCCGGAGACGGCCTGTGGCGCCGTCAAGAAGACATCTATAACCCGCTGCGCTTTCTGCAGGCGGGTATGAAGTGGTGCGCGAAGGCGCAGGAGCTGGGCACCCTCGACGACGACGCCGCGCGCTGGATGCGCGAGATGGGCGGTCAGCAGTGAGCACCAAGCCCAAACTGGTGATCGGCGCCAACGGTTTCCTGGGTTCACACGTCACCCGCCAACTGGTCGCCGACGGTGAACAAGTGCGGGCCATGGTGCGGCCGACCGCCAACACTCGCGGCATCGACGACCTTCAGGTCACCCGCTTTCATGGCGACGTCTTCGACACCGACGCGTTGCGCGAGGCGATGGACGGTGTGGACGACGTCTACTACTGCGTCGTCGACACCCGGGCCTGGTTGCGTGACCCGTCGCCGCTGTTTCGCACCAACGTCGAAGGCCTGCGCAACGTTCTCGATGTCGCCGTCAAACAGCCCGACCTGCACCGGTTCATCTTCACCAGCACCTACGCGACGGTGGACCGGCGGCACGGCCACGTGGCGACCGAGGATGACGTGATCGGCTCGCGCGGATTGACTCCCTACGTCCAATCCCGGGTTCAGGCCGAGAATTTGGTGATGCGATACGTGGCCGAGGCCGGCCTGCCTGCCGTCGCAATGTGCGTCTCGACGACCTACGGCGGCGGCGACTGGGGCCGCACCCCGCACGGCGCCTTCATCGCCGGCGCGGTCTTCGGCAAGCTGCCGTTCGTGATGAACGGCATCCAGCTGGAAGTCGTCGGCGTCGACGATGCCGCCAGGGCAATGATTCTCGCCGCGGAACACGGGCGCATCGGCGAGCGCTACCTCATCTCGGAACGGATGATCCCGCTGAAGGACGTGGTGCGGATCGCGGCAGACGAGGCCGGTGTGCCGGCGCCGGCACGCTCGATCTCGGTGCCGGCGCTGTATGCGCTGGGCGCGCTGGGCAGCCTGCGGGCCCGGCTCACCGGCACAGACGCCGAACTCAGCCTCAAATCGGTGCGGATGATGCGCGCCGAAGCCGATGTCGATCACAGCAAGGCGGTCCGCGAGCTGGGCTGGCAGCCGCGTCCGGTCGAGGAATCGATTCGTGAGGCCGCCCGGTTCTGGGCCGCGATGCGTACCGCCGGGAAAAACAATAAGGACAGCGCCGCCGCGCAACCCGAATAAGCTCGCGCACGTGGAGCGCATTCGTGTCGACCTGAACGGGCCGCCCCAAACCATGCTGGCGACGCTGTACGCCAAGGCGCTCGACGCCGATGCACCCAGCTCGATCCTGAGGGACCAGCACGCCAAGGCGGCCGTGGCACGCATCGACTACGACTGGGAAGCAACGGGTATCAACGTGCGGCAGGCCCCGTCGGTCGCAATCCGCAGCCTGCACTTCGACAATTGGACTCGCCAGTTCTTGGCCGTGCACGAGGAAGTCACCGTGCTGCACGTCGGTTGTGGCCTGGATGCGCGCGTGCATCGGCTGGATCCGCCCGCGGGTGTGCGGTGGTACGACATCGACTACCCCGAAGTCATCGGACTGCGCGAACGCGTGTATCCCGGCCGCGCGAATTACCGGATGCTGCCGGCGTCGGTGACCGATCCATCCTGGCTGGCCGAAATACCCGCCGACACTCCCGCCCTGCTCCTTGGTGAGGGCGTGACGCCGTACCTCACCAGGGACGACGGGCTGGCGCTACTGCATCGCGTCGTCGATCGGTTCCCGTCTGGTGAACTGCAGTTTGATGCGTTCAGCACGTTCGGGATTCGCTCGTCGCAGCTCATCAACCCCATCGTGCGACGCTCGCGCTCGACGCTGCACTGGGCGGTCAACGGGCCAGCTGACATCGTCGACGCCGTTCCGGCGGCACGTCTTTTGGCCTGGCAATCGGCATTCGACAGCGACACATTCGATTTGCTGACGCCGGTGAATCGCTGGTTGGGCAGGGCGATGGCCGCAGTAGCGCCATTGCGGAAGATTGGGCAGTACCACCGCTACGCATTCGGGCAACCCGAAATCGGGAAGCGTTGAGCACCGGTCGGTGTTGCACCAGTCACTTGCGTTTGAGGAGGAATCAACCATGGCCCACCGAGAAGTCTTAGAACCCAGCGCTGGTCACCCGATCACCATCGAGCCGACCAAGGGACGGGTACAGGTTCGCATCAACGGCGAACTCGTCGCCGACACCGCGGCGGCGCTGGTATTGCAGGAGGCCACTTTGCCTGCGGTGCAATACATTCCGCTGGCCGACGTCGTTCAAGACCGGCTGACCCGGACCGACACCGCCACCTACTGTCCCTTCAAGGGCGACGCCAGCTACTACAGCGTGACCACGTCGGCCGGTGACACCGTCGAGGATGCGATCTGGACGTATGAACAGCCCTATCCCGCGGTCGAGGCGATCGCCGGGCACGTCGCCTTCTACCCCAACAAAGCCGAGATCACCGTCGTAGGTGACTAACTGAACCGGGGAAATACCGTCGCCGCCACCCGGGTGTCGCTGTATTCGCGCATCGACACGATCAACCCGTCGCGGGTATCGAAGATGCAGACGAACGGGCTGTCATAGCGGGCTCCCGTTTCGGTGGTGACCTCGACCTGCCCTTCGACGACAACCGTTTCGCCTTCGTTGACGCAGCGGATCAGCTCGATGTTGACCTCTGGGTGAAGGTGTTCGCGTTGCTCGATTGCCGCGCGCAGCGTTTCCTTGTCGAAGGAAGTACGGGTGATGATGCTCCAGTAGGTGAAGTCGTCAGCGAGCAGCGCCAGGCCTTCGTCGATATCCGCGCCATCGCACAGGGTCTGCAGAAACATCCACGCCAGTTCGGCCTGCGGGTCGTCGAACGGCGTGGTCACATGGTCATAGTGTCCCGGTAGACAGATTGCGGTCAATGGAGCTGTTGAGGTGAAGAGCGAACGCACGGTCACGTTCCCCGGCACCGTCGGCTTCGGACACACGCTGGCACCGCTGCGCCGAGGTCCTCGAGACCCGAGCTTTCGGATCACCGAAGACGGCGCCATCTGGCGGACCAGCCTGCTGGCCACCGGGCCCGTCACCGCGCGGATCAGCCGCGCGGCCCCCCACGCCGCCCACTGCGCGGCGTGGGGCGATGGGGCAGAGGAATTCATCGAACGGCTGCCCGCGCTGCTAGGCGCCGACGACGATGCCTCGGATTTCGCGCCGACGGACCCGACGGTCGCAGCTGCGCACCGACGCGTGCCGCACCTGCGCCTGGGCCGCACCGGACAGGTGCTGGAAGCGCTGGTTCCGGCGGTCATCGAGCAGCGGGTGCCCGGCGCCGATGCCTTCCGGTCCTGGCGGGTGTTGCTGACCAAGTACGGGAAATCGCCGCCCGGCCCGGCGCCGGCCGGCATGCGTGTGCCGCCGTCGGCGCAGGTGTGGCGAACCATCCCGTCGTGGGAGTTCCACCGCGCCAACGTCGACCCAGGGCGGGCCCGGACGGTGGTGAGCTGTGCGCAGCGGGCTGCGTCGCTGGAACGGCTGGCGTCGTGGCCGGCGGAGCGGGCCCGCGAAGCGCTGACTTCGCTGCCTGGCGTCGGGCAGTGGACCGCCGCCGAGACCGCGCAACGGGCGTTCGGTGACGCCGATGCCGTGTCGGTGGGCGATTACCACATCCCGAAGATGATCGGCTGGACGCTATTGGGCCGCCCGGTCGACGACGACGGCATGCTGGAACTACTGGAACCCATGCGCCCACACCGCCACCGGGTGGTTCGCCTGCTCGAAGCCAGCGGACTGGCATATGAGCCGCGTCGCGGCGCCCGGCTGCCCGTTCAGCAAATTCACTCGATCTAAGACTGGTTATGCAGGGCCGTGGTTATCAGCCATGGCATCGGGTACCTGTCGGCGATGACACAGTTCACCATTCCGGGGTTGACGGACAAGCAGGACCTGGAGAAGTTCCAATGGTTCGTCCGGGCGCATCTCGAGAGCGCGGGCGCGAAATTGGCCCACGAGGGCTCGTCCACCGAAAAGCGCGCGGCCAACACCGCGCGGCGCAAGGCGAAGTAACCCGAATAGCCCGTGCCTCGCCGAACATGTTTTCACGGCCAAGAATCCGCCGCGAATTTTTCGCCCTGACAACACGTTCGGCGTGCACTCACCCGGCTTCGCGTTCGGCTTTCCTTTCTTCTAAGGCGGCCTGACGGTCCAGCCGTTGCGCTTCGTAGATCGACGCAGGAAGCCTGCCGACCCGTGGCTGCCGCCCTCTCCGAGCGGCGTCGGGAGGTGGTAGCCCGCCAGGTAGCCGAGCAGAAACTCTGCGGTGCATTTCAGCGCGAGATAAAAGACCACCGCACCGAGGCCGGCAACGACACCGACCGTGATGCCCAGCAGGAACCACTTGCGCAGCCCGCCTTGCGGATCGCGGAGCCGAAGCGACCGCCTGCAGCGGCGGGCGGAGCCGCTGCAGGCTGGGGTTCGTCCGCCGGCCCATCCTAGGCAGACGGGAATAAACGGACCGCAGTCCGGTTATATGGGTGACTCTCAAATAAGGAGGTAGAAATGCCTGCTATCACCGCAGACACGCTCACGTTGGCGCGGGTGCGCCCGGCCGGCCCCGCCGACACCGAGCGCCCCGTTCGATCGATCACCACCGGCCCGCGAGGCTACGAGGGCGAGGGATTCCCGGTGGTCCGGGCCTTCGCCGGCGTCAGCACCGCCGCCCTGGATCCCTTCGTGCATATGGACCAGATGGGCGAGGTGGACTACGAGCCCGGCGAGCCCAGGGGCACCGATTGGCATCCGCACCGGGGCTTCGAGACGGTCACCTACATGATCGACGGCAAGTTCGCGCACCAGGATTCCCACGGCGGCGGCGGCCTGATCACCGACGGCGCGACGCAATGGATGACGGCCGGTTCCGGCATCCTGCACATCGAGACCCCGCCCGCCGAGTTGGTGCAAAGTGGCGGCGTCTTCCACGGCATCCAGCTGTGGGTCAATCTGCCGCGCAAAGACAAGTTCGCGCCGCCCCGCTACCAGGCCATCGAGGGCGCCGACGCTCAATTGCTCTCCTCCGACGACGGCGGAGCGCTGCTGCGCATCATCGCCGGTGAGATCGACGGCCACCGCGGACCGGGCGTCACCCACACCCCGATCACGATGGCGCACGCGACGGTCCAGGCCGGAGCGCGGCTGAACATTCCGTGGCGGCGTGACTTCAACGCGTTGGTGTACGTGCTGTCCGGCAGCGGGTATGTGGGCCCGGAGGCTCACCCGATCCACCAAGGTCAGTTGGCCGTTCTCGGGCCGGGCGATCGGATCACCGTCGGTGCACACCGGATTCACGGGGCCGTTGATGTATTGATCCTGGGCGGCCAGCCTATTCGGGAACCCGTATTTCACTACGGACCTTTCGTAATGAACTCCAAAGTTGAATTGATCAAGGCGATCGAGGACTACCAAGCCGGGAAATTTGGTCAAGTCCCGCCGAACGCACTAATGCCGCACCGTAGCGGTGGCACAATTCAATAGTGCCGACGGCGAATCGAAGGCCCGGACGTCCCCCGGCAGCGAAGGCCGATGAGACGCGAAGGCGCATTGTGCGCGCTGCGCGTGAGGTGTTCAGCGAACGTGGTTACGACGGCGCGACTTTCCAGGCGATCGCCGTCCGCGCCGATCTGACCCGCCCCGCGATCAACCACTACTTTTCCAGTAAGCGGCTGCTGTACTGCGAGGTGGTGGACCAGACCAACGAACTCGTCGTCACGACCGGCATCGAACACGCCAGACGCGTGACGAGCCTGATGGGGCGGCTGACGGAATTCATTGGCGTGGCGATGCGCGCCCATACTGAGAATCCTTCGGTCTCGGCGTTTCTGGTCACCGCCGTGCTGGAGTCGCAGCGACACCCAGAATTGAATCGATCCGAAAACGACGCTGTCGTAATTAGTCGGGAATTTCTGAATTGGGCCGTCGAAGATGCCATCAAGCGCGGCGAGCTCAAAACAGACACGGATGTCCCTTCATTGGCCGAGACGCTGCTAATCGTGCTCTGCGGTGTGGGCTTCTATGCCGGTTATCTCCGGAACTATCAGGAGATGCTGGCCGTCACCGAGACGTTGCGTCACCTGCTGGAGGGCGCATTCTGGGAGCACGGCGACTGACCAGCGGGCCTTAAAGGCAGGCTGGCCCGCCCGCGGTGATGTGGCCCACAAAGCGCATAGGCTGCCTAACTTATTCGGGTACGATGGTCGGACATGACTGACCTCGACGAACCGTCTGCGTTGCCTCCGTCGTTACGAACTGCCGGCGACAGCTGGGCCATCACCGAACTCGTCGGCGCCACCGCTTTGGGGGTCGCCGCCGGTCGCGCCGTCGAAACGGCCGGGGCCGATCCGCTGATTCGCGACAACTTCGCCCGGATCCTGGTTTCCTCGGCCGGCCAGGCCTGGGCCCGGCTGGCCGACCCCGAGCTGTCCTGGCTGGACGACGACCAGCACGGGAAACGCGTCCATCGGCTCGGCATCGACTATCAGGCCGTGCGCACCCACTTCTTCGACGAGTACTTCCGCGCTGCCACTAAATCTTCTGCCGACGGCATTCGGCAGGTGGTGATCCTCGCCGCCGGGCTGGACTCGCGGGCTTACCGGCTGGATTGGCCGGCGGGCACCACGGTCTACGAGATCGACCAGCCCAAGGTGCTGGAGTACAAGACCGGAACCCTGGAAGCCCATGGCGCGGTTCCCGCGTCCAGGCGGCGCCCGGTCCCGGTGGATCTGCGCGACGACTGGCCGGCCGCGCTGCTGGCCGCCGGGTTCGACCGCACCCAACCGACCGCGTGGCTCGCCGAAGGCCTGCTGCCTTACCTGCCGGGCGACGCCCAGGACCGGTTGTTCGAGAAGTTCACCGCGCTCAGCGCGCCGGGCAGTCGTGTTGCCGTCGAGGTGTTCGGCGTGAATTCCAACAGCAACACCAACCGCTGGAAGCGGATGCGGGAGCGGCTCGGTCTGGACGTCAATGTCGAAGCGCTGACCTTTCACGAGCCCGACCGTTCCGACGCCGCCGGCTGGCTGACCGGGCACGGCTGGCAGGTGCACAGCGTCAACAACCGCGACGAGATGGCCCGGCTGGGCCGCCCGGTACCCGAAGACCTCACCGACGAGGCCGTCCGCAGCACGCTGCTGCGGGCGCGTCTCGGCTCGATTTAAGGAGCGACGCAATGAGCTCACTGCGCACCCATGACGACACCTGGGACATCAAGACGAGTGTCGGAACGACGGCCGTGATGGTCGCCGCGGCCCGGGCAGTCGAAACCGAGCAGCCCGACCCGCTGATTCGCGACCCCTACGCCAAGCTGCTGGTCACCAGCGCGGGGGCCGGCGTCGTTTGGGAGGCCATGCTCGACCCGACGCTCGCGGCCAAGATCGAATCGATCGACGCCGAATCCGCGGCCCATCTGCACCACATGCGCGGCTATCAGGCGGTGCGGACGAACTTCTTCGACACCTACTTCCTCGATGCCACTAAAGACCCGGCCACCGGAATCCGGCAGGTGGTGATTCTGGCGTCGGGGCTGGATTCGCGTGCCTACCGGCTGGACTGGCCCGCCGGGACGACGGTGTACGAGATCGACCAGCCCCAGGTGTTGGCCTACAAGTCCACGACGCTGGCCGAAAGCGGCGTAACGCCTTCGGCCGATCGCCGCGAGGTGGCCATCGACCTGAGGCAGGACTGGCCGGCCGCTTTGCGCGATGCGGGCTTCGACCCGACGGCACCGACCGCCTGGCTGGCCGAGGGGCTGTTGATGTACCTGCCGGCCGAAGCGCAAGACAAGTTGTTCACCCAGATCGGCGAGCTGAGCGCGCCGGGGAGCCGGGTCTCGGCCGAAACCGCACCCGCGCACGCCGACGAACGGCGCCAGGAGATGCGCGAGCGGTTCAAGAAGGTTTCCGAAGAGCTCGGGCTGGAACAGCAGAGCGTCGACGTCGGGGAGCTGATGTACCGCGACGAGCACCGCGCCGACGTCACCGACTGGCTCAACAACCACGGCTGGCGCGCCACCGCGCAGGCGTCGGCCGACGAGATGCAGCGGCTGGGCCGCTGGATCGAGAATCTCCCGCTGGCCGACGACAAGGATGCCTTCTCCGACTTCGTGGTCGCGGAGCGCTTGTAATGCCGCGCACCGCGGACGACTCCTGGGACATCGCAACCAGCGTCGGGGCTACCGCGGTGATGGTCGCGCTGGCCCGCGCCCGCGAAACCGCCAGCGACGCCCCGCTCATCCGGGATCAGTTCGCCGAGCCGCTGGTGTCGACGCCCGAGCTCGATGGGGTGCGGGAGCAGGTGGCGGCCTGGTGGGCCGGCGACCTTGAGGACGAGGTCGATTACGCGGTCGGCGCCCAGCAGATGATCAACTATCAGGCGGTGCGCACCCACTTCTTCGACGCGTACTTCGCCGAGGCGACGTCAGCGGGTATCCGGCAGGTGGTGATCCTGGCGGCGGGCCTAGATTCACGTGCGTATCGACTGGCCTGGCCGGACGACACCGTCGTGTACGAGCTCGACCTGCCCAAGGTGCTGGAGTACAAGGCCCAGACGCTTTCCCGGAACGGCGCCGAGCCGACGACCGACCGGCGAGCGGTGCCCGTCGACCTGCGTGACGATTGGCCGCAGGCGTTACGTGACGCCGGTTTCGACCCGGCCCGTCCGACGGCGTGGCTGGCCGAGGGACTGTTGCCGTTTCTGCCGGCCGACGCGCAGGACGCCATGTTCGACTCGATCGACCAGCTGAGCGGGCCCGGCAGCCGGGTGGCGGTGGAGATCTTCGGTGCCGACGAAGAGAAACGCAAAGAGGCCGAAGAGAAGTGGGCCGCGCTGCGGGCCAAACGCGAAGCGCGCGGCGAGGACACCTCGTTCAACCCGTTCGACCTCTGGTTCGATCACGGGGGCCGCTCCGAGCCGGCCGATTGGTTCGCCGCGCGCGGCTGGGCCACCGCGTTGGTGAGTGCCCGCGACGAAGCGGTGCGGCTGGGCCGGACGCCGCAGTCGGACGCGCGGCCGTTCGTGAACAGCTTCGTCACGGCCACCAAGTCCTGACCCAAGCGCCGACGGGCGCATCCTTCCCTACTGCTGTTCTGACCCGATGGCTAGGATCGCGGTTATCACCTATGAGCGGCCGCGACGTAGCGCGGGCACTTTCGGGGATATCCGAGAAGGGAAGACAGCGATGACGACCGAATCGGTTGCACCGAAGACGCAAGAATCCGAGCGCGAGACCTCAACCGGCTCCCCAACTGGAGTGGCCGAAACCGTGGCGCGGCTGCGCAAGACCTTTGCCAGCGGGCGCACCCGCAGTGTCGAGTGGCGAAAGCAGCAGTTGCTTGCGCTGGCAGCGTTGATGGAAGAGAACGAGGACGCGATCGCCAAGGCGCTTGCCGAGGATCTTGACCGCAACCCGGTCGAGGCTTTCATCGCCGACGTTGCGACGACGGTCAGCGAGGCGAAGTATGCGGCCAAGAAGGTGCGCAAATGGATGCGCCGCAAATACCTGCTGCTGGAGTTGCCGCAGCTGCCCGGCCGCGGCTGGGTGGAGTACGAGCCCTACGGCACTGTGTTGATTATCGGCGCCTGGAATTATCCGTTCTACCTGACGCTGGGCCCCGCGGCCGGGGCGATCGCCGCCGGAAATGCCGTGATCTTGAAGCCCTCGGAAATCGCCGCGGCGTCGTCACGGTTGATGGCCGAGCTGGTTCCGCGTTACCTCGACCGTGACGCGATCGCGGTGGTCGAGGGCGACGGCATGGTGAGCCAGGAGTTGATCGCCCAGGGCCTGGACCGCGTCATGTTCACCGGCGGCACCGAGATCGGCCGCAAGGTTTACGAGGGCGCCGCCCGGCACCTGACCCCGGTCACCCTTGAGCTGGGCGGCAAGAGCCCGGTGGTCGTGGCGGCCGACGGTGACATTGACGTCGCGGCCAAGCGGATCGCCTGGATGAAGATCCTCAACGCGGGCCAGACCTGCGTCGCCCCCGACTACGTGCTGGCCGACGCCAGTATCCGCGACGAGTTGGTCAGCAAGATCGGCGCCGCCCTCACCAAGTTCCGCTCCGAAGAGGACCAGGCCGGAATGCGCATCGTCAACCAGCGTCAGTTCGATCGGTTGAGCGGCTACATCTCTGAGGCGGAGTCTGATGAGAAAAGCAGAGTCGCCGTCGGCGGCAAGTGCAACGCATCGAACCTGCGTATCCAGCCGACCGTGGTCGTTGACCCCGACCCGGACGGGCCGTTGATGAAGAACGAGATCTTCGGGCCGATCCTGCCGGTGCTCACCGTCGAATCCCTGGACGACGCAATAGGTTTCATCAATGCGCGGCCCAAGCCGCTGTCGGCGTACCTGTTCACCAAGTCACGTGACACCCGCGAGCGGTTCATCAAGGAGGTGCCGGCCGGCGGCATGCTGGTCAATCACCTCGCTTTCCAGGTGTCGACGGCCAAGCTGCCGTTCGGCGGCGTCGGCGCCTCGGGCATGGGTGCCTATCACGGCAAATGGGGATTCGACGAGTTCAGCCACCGCAAGTCGGTGCTGACCAAGCCGACCCGGCCGGACTTCTCGAGCGTCATCTACCCGCCCTACACCGAGCGCGCGTTCAAGCTGGCTCGCCGGATGTTCTGATTGTTGTTTGCCCCGAATCGCCTTCCCAGAAAGGAACCTGATGCCAGGAGTGCAGGATCGTGTCATCGTCGTCACCGGAGCCGGTGGGGGATTGGGCCGTGAATACGCCCTAACCCTCGCCCGGGAAGGCGCCAGTGTCGTCGTCAACGACCTCGGTGGAGCCCGCGACGGCACCGGCGCCGGATCGGCGATGGCCGACCAGGTCGTCGCCGAGATCAAAGACGCGGGTGGGCGTGCGGCCGCCAACTATGACAGCGTCGCCACCGAGGACGGCGCGGCGGGCATCATCAAAACCGCGCTCGACGAGTTCGGCGCGGTGCACGGCGTGGTGAGCAACGCCGGGATCCTGCGCGACGGCACCTTCCACAAGATGACGTCGGAGAACTGGGACGCCGTGCTCAAGGTGCACCTCTACGGCGGGTACAACGTGATCCGCGCGGCCTGGCCGCACTTCCGCGAGCAGAGCTACGGCCGGGTCGTCGTCGCCACCTCCACCAGTGGGCTGTTCGGCAACTTCGGCCAGACCAACTACGGCGCGGCCAAGCTCGGCCTGGTCGGCCTGATCAATTCCCTGGCGCTCGAGGGTGCCAAGTACAACATCCACGCCAACGCGCTGGCGCCTATCGCGGCGACCAGGATGACGCAGGACATCCTGCCGCCCGAGGTGTTCGAGAAGCTGACGCCGGATTATGTCGCACCGGTGATCGGCTACCTGTGCACCGAGGAATGCGCCGACAACGGCTCGGTGTTCATCGTCGGCGGCGGCAAGGTGCAGCGCACCGCGCTGTTCCAGAACGATGGCGTCACCTTCGACAAGCCGCCGTCGGTGGACGATATCGCCGCCCGGTGGGCCGAGATCACCGACCTGTCGGCCGCCCAAAAAGCCGGATTCAAGCTCTAGAACAAGCTCTCACTTATGAAAGCCTGTGTCGTACAGGAGCTTTCGGGACCATCCGGGATGGTCTACTCCGATATCGACGATGTCACCGGCGACGATGACAACGTCGTCATCGATGTTCGCGCCGCGGGGTGTGCTTTCCCGACCTGCTGCTGACCAAGGGCGAGTATCAACTGAAGTTGCCGCCGCCCTTCGTTCCCGGCATGGAAACCGCGGGCGTCGTCCGGTCTGCGCCGGATACGTCGGGTTTCCAGGTGGGCGAACGGGTGTCAGCGTTCGGCGTGCTCGGCGGCTACGCGGAGCGGGTGGCGGTTCCGGTGGCCAACGTGGTCCGCAGTCCGGCGGAACTCGATGACGCTCAAGCGGTTTCGCTGCTGGTGAACTACAACACCATGTACTTCGCGCTGGCTCGTCGCGCCGCGATGCGGCCGGGTGACACGCGTGCTGGTGCTGGGCGCCGCCGGCGGGGTGGGCACGGCGGCCATCCAGATCGCCAAGGCGATGGGCGCGAGCCAGGTGATAGCCGTGGTGCACCGCGAAGGCGCGGCCGACTACGTCGCGTCGCTCGGCGCCGACGTGGTGCTGCCGCTGACCGACGGCTGGGCGCGAGCGGGTGCGCGAGCACACCCACGGCCGGGGCGTGGACATCGTCGTCGATCCCATCGGTGGCCCTACCTTCGACGACGCGATTCGCGTGCTGGCCATCGACGGCAAGCTGCTGGTGATCGGCTTCGCGGCGGGCGGCATCCCCACCGTCAAGGTCAACCGGCTGCTGCTGCGCAACGTCAGCGTGGTGGGCGTGGCGTGGGGCGAGTACCTCAACAAGGTTCCCGGTTCGGCGGCCTTGTTTGCCTGGGGCCTGAGCCAGCTGGTTTTCTTGGGGCTGAAACCGCCTCCGCCGCAGCGCTATCCGTTGTCGGAAGCCCAGGCGGCGCTGCAGTGCCTGGCCGACGGTGGTGTGCTCGGCAAGCTCGTCCTCGAGCCGTAGGAATCAGCGAGGCCGGGCCCGGCTCATCCGCCAACCGGCTCAATTAGAGGGCTGCCACCAGCACTAGAAGCTCGAAACCACCTGCGAGTGTGAGCAATCCCGTGTCGGCAGCAATCGGAGCGACGAGTGCATATTCCAATCCGCCGAGAACGTTCCCGTTGATCGCTTGCTGGATCCCGCTCAGGAACAGGTTGACGTCATAGGCCGGGAACACGGTAACGATGGCATTCACGATGTCTGCCGTCGGAAGCAGAGCTGCGTAAAGATGCGCGGCAGTAGACGAGATCTCGTTGGCGACATTGGTGACCGCCCCCTGGATGGTCTCGATAATGCCGTTGGGCGAGGACAGCGCCGACGTCAGCGCGGACAGATCCGCTGCGCCCGTTCCCGCCATCGACGTCAGCGAGTGGGACAGGCTGGACAGCGACACGCCCGTGGCTTCTGCGTGGATGTCGCTGATGAAGGCGGCGGCCCCCTGCTGGGCTCCGGTGACCAGATCCTGAGCGATGAGGGCCTGGCTGACGTGGGGGAACAGCCCGAAGTAGGTGTGCACATCCGCCGGCCCCTGGCTCCAGCCGAAGTTGGGGTTTCCGTAGCCCAAGTTGACGATCGTCGTCAGATCCGGTTGCAGCAGGTCTGCGATTGGGTTGCCGATGACCGGTATCGCACGCACCGGATCCAACAGCGGCAGACCGTTCTGCGTGGTGATCATGTAGTAGTTGGTAACGCCGGTGTAGCCCGGCGACGTCGGCAGTTGCTGAATGGCGTAGCCAGGGGGAGGCGCCGACGGATTCGCCGGATAGGTGTTGTGCACATAGTAGATGCCCGCAAAGGCGTTCAAGTCCGAAATCAAGTTGATCGGGTATTGCGGGAAGTCGGCGAAGCCGTCGTATTCCATCGAGTAGACGTTGGTCGGGTAGATGGTGTTCGAGGGCGTCGCGCCGTAGAACGTGAACCCCAGACTCGGAATCTGTAGTGGCTGACCCGCCGGGAAGCCCGGGAACCGCGCCAAGATGCCGCCGTTGGGATTCATCTCGTCACCCACCAGGACGAAGCCGAGTTGATTTGCCGTCGGCGGGCTCGGGTTGAGCATGGGGTTCGCGAGGTTCTCCATTTCCAACGAGGAGATGACGGCGCTCTGCGATGCGCCAAAAACGGCAACGCTGCCCGAGGGGTTGGCGGCGAGCGTGTTTTTGATCGCGCTGTCGAGAATCTGGACGCCCTGCGCCACCGAAACGTCGAGGGTCAAGCTCTTGACACCGGTGAGCGGATATAAGCCCTCGGGCGTAACCAGGGCATGTGCATTGGAGGGAAGCACAGTAAAGATTTGGTTGAAATAGTTGAGAGCCGCTGTAACGGAGGACGGCGGGGGTATCGGCTCGCCGCTGCCGCCCATGACCAAACCAATGGTCGTTCCCTGCAGTGGCGGCTGAACCACCATTGGCGTCGGTGAGCCGCCCCCCAGCAGCGCAGGGGTCGCGCCGCCACCGCCCAGCAACGACCGGACGGGTGCGGTGAGCGCTCCCAGCGCGCCAGAGATCGCGCTGGCGTTTGCGGCCTCGGCGGCCGCGTATGCGTTCCCAGCGGAGGCCAACGCCGCGGCGAAATCCTCATGAAAAATCGAAGCTTGATTGAGGACGGCTTGATACTCCTGGGCGTAGCTGCCGAACAGCTTTGCGGCCGCCGCTGACACCTCATCGGCGGCCGCTGCCGCCACACCGGTTGTCGGGCCCGCGGCGGCCGCTTTGGCCGCGCCGATCGCCGATCTAATTTCCGCTACGTTCCCGGCGGCCGTGTTGATCAATTGCGGTTCCGTGAGCAAGCCCGTCATCGGCTGTTCCCTTCACGACCAGGGGTATTCGTCTGTGATACCGCCGCCGCCGTGAAACCGATGACCCGGCGAACCCGGCCATCGCGGTGCCGGCACCAAGTAGCTTAGAGCGCCGCAGATACCTCGTCTTGTGCTGCCGCCACCAGGCCGGGTGTCGGGCCCGCCGCAGCCGCGTTGGCCGCGCCGATCGCCGAATTGATTTCCGCCACATCCGTTGCGGCCGCTGCGATCAAGTGCGGCTGCGTGAGCAAGCTCGGCATCGGCTATTCCTCTACGACCGCTTGTCTTCACCGGGCCACCGCGGAGCCGGCGCTAGTCAGCTAAAGACTCAGTCCGAATGCGTTCAATATCACTTCAAGCTCGATACCACCTGCGAGTGTGAGCAATGCCGCGTCGGCAGCAAACGGAGCGACGAGCGCATATTGCAATCCACCAAGAACGTTCCCGTTGAGCGCTTGCTGGATCCCGCTCAGGAACAGGTTGACGTCATAGGCCGGGAGAACGGTAATCAGCGTGTTCACGATGTCTGCTGTCGGAAGCAGAGCTCCGTAAAGATTCGCGGCGGTACCCGAGATCCCGTTGGCGAAGTTTGTGACGGCCCCCTGGATGTCCCCGATGATGCTGTCGGGCGACAGGCTCGCCGCCAGCGCGGACGTCAGTGCGGGCAGGGACACGCCCCCTCCGCCCGTTGCCGTCATCGACGCCAGCGAGTGGGAAACGTTGCGACACTGACGCCGCGGTTTCCGCATGGATGTCGCTCACGAAGGCGGCGGTTCCCTGATGGGCTCCGGCTGATCAGATCCTGAGCGATGACGGCCTGGCTGACGTGCGGGAACAGCCCGAAGTAAGTCTGCACGTCCGCAGGTCCAGTCGAATAGCCAAAGTTGGGGTTCCCGTAGCCCAGATTCACGATCGTGGTCAGATCCGGTTGCAGCAGGTCCGCGAGTGGGTTGCCGATGACCGGTATCGCCCGCACCGGATCCAACAACGGCAGGCCGTTCGGCGTGGTGATCATGTAGTAGTTGGTAACGCCGGTGTAGCCCGGCGACGTCGGCAATTGCTGAATGGCGTAGCCAGGGGGCAGCGCCGACGGGTTCAGGTTCGGGTAGGTGCCGTGCACAAAGGCGATGCCGGCAAAGGCATTCAGGTCGGAAACGACGTTGATCGGGTATTGCGGGAAGTCGGCCCATCCGTCGTATTCCAGCGTGAAGATGTTGGTCGGGTAGATGGTGTTCGAGGGCGTCGCGCCGTACAACGTCAACCCCAGAGCCGGGAGCTGTAGTGGCTGACCCGCCGGGAAGCCCGGGAAGCGCGCGAAAAAGCCGCCATTGGGATTCATCTGATCACCCAGCAGGGTGAAGCCGAGTTGATTTGCGGTTGGCGGGTTCGGGTTGAGCGTGGGGTTCGCGAGGTTCAACATTTCCAGCGACGAGATGTCGGCGCTCTGCGAGTAACCCAGAACGGCAACGCTGCCCGTGGGGTTGTTGGCTAGCGTGCTTTTGATCGCGCTGTCGAGGATCTGTAGGCCCTGGCTTATCGACGGGTCGAGGGGCAAGCTCTTGAGAATTAAGGGGTAATAGCCTTCGGGCGTAAACAGGGGATTTGCGTTCGAGGGGAGCACATTGAAGTTGTGGTTGATGTAGTTCAGAGTGGCGGTGACGTAGGACGGAGGCGGTATCGGCAGGCCGCTGCCGCCCATGATCAAACCAATGGTCGTTCCCTGCAGCGGCGGCTGCACCACCGTTGAAGTCAGCGTGGGTGCCGCCCCAGAGATCGCGCTGGCGTTGGCGGCCTCGGCCGCCTTATAGGCGTTCCCAGCGGAGGCCAGCGCCGCGGCGAACTCCTCATGGAACACGCCTGCCCGCGTGAGGACCGACTGATACTCCTGGGCATATGCGCCAAACAATTTTGCGGTGGCCGCTGACACCTCGTCTTGGGCCGCTGCCGCCAGACCGGTTGTCGGGCCGGCGGCGGCCGCTTTGGCCGCCCCGATCGCCGATCTAATTTCCGCTACGTTCGCGGCAGCCGTCTCCACTAATTGCGGTTCCGTGAGCAAGGTTGTCATCGGCTGTTCCCTTCGCGACCAGGGGTATTCGACTGTGGTACCGACGACACTGTGAAACCGATGACCCGGCGAGCTCGGCCATCGCGGTGCCGGCACTCAGTACACTAGGCCGACTTCGTTAGTATGTCTGCGATTTGACCTCTGTTGGTACTCTCGTTCCGGCATTCTTGGGTGGGTGTGACAATTCGTCGCCAACACCGTGCGGGGCGTACAGGAGACCGTTGCAGGCGCGGCGGTTTGTGCGCCGCGCGACACGTTAGAGTTTGCTGAAATCGCGAACGATCGATTGGGCCGCATCGAAGATGACTATGCCTTCGAAACCGCCTGCAAGCGTGAGTACAGCCGGACGGTCGCGGGCGATTCGTCAGTCGATCTTGCCAGTCAGGTCGAACTCAGCCAGCGTCTGCGCAGCCAGCTCACGCAACGCGGGCTTTGTGTTCTCGGCGCCCGGTTGGTAGGCGGAGACGGTGATGTGAATAATCTTGCCGCCGCAGCGCCAAGACTGCACGGTCATTTGGCCGCCTGTTCGCTCGAGCCATTGTCGACTTTCGTGTTGGGCAACCACGCGTGTCAGGGCGAGCTCGCCGTGGGTGCCATCGACTCGGCACACCAGCGGGCCGAAGTCGCCCATGTTGGAGCAAAACACCGGGACATCGGGGTCGGCAGGCATCGCATCGTTCATCCGTCTCCACGCCCGCTTCGGCGTGAACGAGGCCAGCCAGAGGAACTTTAATGAGTCATCAGGCGTCTCCCGCAGAGTCGTCAGCGCCTGCTTGATGGCGGCGCGAGCGTCGCGCAGATCCGTCGTTACCCCCGTCGGGTCGACGCTGACGGTCGCAAACGACATTGCGTTCGCGCGCGTGTCACCCTCGGCGCGGTTGCTGATAGGGAGTTGCAAGGTGACGGCGTCGTCGCGGGCACGTCGGCGTCCCATGCGCTCCCCGAGCTTCGCGACGAACCCGGCGACCAGCGTATTAGTCGTTCCGCCAAGAGCTTTCGCACGGGCATCCCAGTCATCCAGGTCGACGTGGATCGCGACAGTCGGCACGACGACAGGGTCATCGCCGTCGGCTCCACGGGGGGCGACGGGTCGCGGCGCCGGTGATTCGGCAATATCCTGCCGGCCACGGGCCTGTTTTCGCGCCAGTTTTGCCACCGCGACAAGCGCCCGGGCAACCTCAGGTGCGTCCCGGGCTGTTTGGCGGGCATCCTGGACCACCGCACGTGTTCGAGCGCGGGAACGCGGCGGTGGGTAGCCAAGATCGCGCGTGTTGCCCAGGAACGCATCAGTTAGCGCGATGGCGAGCCCGAGGCCGTCGAGCAGGTAGTGGGAATGCACCAGGCTAACCGCAGTCGAGCCGTCCGTAAGGGGAAGCACGCCGAGATGCCAGCCGGGCCCCCATTCCGGATCAATAGGCAGTTGTGCGCGTTCATCGGCCCAGTCGCCGAGTTCAGCGCGTGGACGGGCGCACTCAGCGATATCGATGTCCGACGGCCCCCGATCTAAGACCCACCGATTCCGGGCGAACGGCAGTGGCGAACGCTCGATGCGCCGTCCCAACAACCGGCAACCGAGATTGTGGTGGAAACGCCTCAGCCCATCGAGATCGATAGCGTGCTCGTAATCCCACACGCACTGGATGACGAGGTTTCGGCCGATGGCGTGATGCTGCGCAAACATGCCGTGGTCCATGTGCGTGAGCCGATTATCCGGCCGCGCATCGCCGTTGGATGCGCGGCTCCCTAAGGATGCGCGTGCACGACGTATCCGGACTGGCACTGATCAGCCTCCGGTGACACAGGATTCGCCCGTGACACCCTGTGGGGCGCACACCTGCTCATGGAGGGCGACGCCGCGCGGGACGGCGTATGCCTCGGTGGGGTCGACCCAATTCATCACATGAGGGTAGCCGATCCGGGTGCTCCGGTTCGGCCCAGCAATGTAGCCCAGACCCAGGCCGTGTCGACGACGCCGGGGGCCGAGACTTACGTCGATATCGAACCCGCCTTGGGTTGCCCGGTCTATCTGCATACGTTCGCGGTCGGGCAGTTTCCGCCAGTGCGTATGTCGAACCCGGACGCCTGCCGTCCAGTCTGGGTTGAAATTTGGAAACGGGTCGTCGCGATGACGGCGTTGACTGCGGGGGCCGGCGCGCCCGCTGGGGAACTGCGCTGGGTTGCGGAGCTGAGTCCGGCGCGCCCCAGGGATTATGCGACATATAGTGATTCACGGCGATAGCGCCGGGTCACCGTCTATTGTGCCGCTATGACCATGAGCCGCCGCACTGGCGCGAAGCGCGCCGCAGGATCTTCTTCCTTCCGTCCGGCGACAGCGCAGATCGATCAACTCCACGCCGCCACACGCGCCAAGAGCTCACGGTTCAATGCCGCGGCAATCACCCGCAACCTCGAAACGTTTTTCGAACCGATGTACCGACGGTACCGGGCCGGCCGGCCGCCGGACCATCTTATGGTGGAGCACCGCGCTCCGGCGCCGCGCGCAGCATCGAGCGCGGAGTTGTTCTCGTGACCCCGGCCGCGCAGACCGGGACAGCGGCCCGCCCGGTCGCTCTCTTCGTGATGGGCATGCCCCGGTCCGGAACGTCGGCGCTCGCGCGGGTTCTCGCGCTATGCGGTGCTACGCTCCCGGCCGGGATGAAGGGCGCCGACCGGGCCAATCCGCGTGGCTATTGGGAGCCGCGCCAAGCCCTCCACCTCAACGACGCAATCCTGCGCCGCCACGGCAGCGCCGCGTTCGACACCTCACTGCGCCTGCAGGAGGAAGGTGCGTTCGACGCCGAAGAGAAGGCCGCCTGCATCGCCGAGATCGGGGCATTTCTGAACAGGCTGCCGGCCGCGCCGCTGGTGCTCATCAAGGAAAACAGGATAACGCTGCTGTCCGGCGTGTGGTTCGAGGCGGCGCGTCTGGCCGGACTCGACATCGCGGTCGTGATTCCGGTGCGCCACCCGCAAGAGGTCATCGCGTCCGGTGCGGCGGCCGTCCGAGCCTCGCCGGAGCTCTCGAGCGCCTTGTGGCTGAAATACAATCTGCTGGCCGAGAGACACACGCGCGCCCTGCCGCGCGTGTTCGTCGACTACGCCAACCTCCTCGACAACTGGCGGCGGGAAATAACGCGGATTTCCGCGGCGCTCGCGATCGATCTGAACACCCGGGATGAGGGCGCAATCGAGGAGTTTCTCGCACAGGATCTTCACCGCCAGCGACACTGCGGCCCGGTGACAGACCGCTTCGGCACAGACTGGATTTCCGGGGTCTACGAAGTGCTGCGCGCGGCGGCGCGGGACGAGCCCTGGGATGGGTCTGCGCTGGATCGCGTTTTCGATGCATATCGGGCGAGCGAACATGATTTCCGGACGGCGTTCGAGAATTGCCGCGACTACTTCAACAGCAGGGTTGGCCGGCTCCCCCAGTCCATCGTGAAGCTGAACTACGAGATCCTCGCGATGGCTCACCGGCGCCGCGGGACTTGGGCTTAGACTGGCCGGCGGATGCCGAGACGATGATTGGAATGCAGAGACTCACCAGTCTGTAGCGTTGCGTTGCGATCTGAGGAACCAAGACGACAAGGCGTCGCAAGCGACCACCGCACCACCTTTCAGCTCTGGAACAAGCGCCGCACAAGCAGCCGGGCTCTTAGCCACCAGCTCAGACGATGCCCATGCCCTTGGCCAACTGAAAGAACCCAACCACTGCGAAGATGGCTACCAGGACCTGCCGACGGTGAGCCAGCGCCCAGTCGTGCAGCGGTCGCAGTACCGCTTGGGTTTTCGCTGGCGTGGCCAGATAGCTGACGAGGACGATCTCGAAAACCGCAAGCATCCCGACGACGAACGCTATGGCGGCGATGACCTGCGTGCCGATCGCGGCTCGCGAGGCCAGGATAGTAGTGTCTACGAACGCGATGAAATTTGTGCTGGCAAGCTATGGAAGTCGCGGCGATATCGAGCCCTGCGCCGCTGTCGGCCGTGAGCTGCTGCGCCGAGGGCACGAAGTGCGCATGGCAGTCCCGCCCGACCTGATTGGCTTCGTCGAGTCGGCTGGGCTTGCGGCGGTCGCTTACGGGCCGGATAGGCAGGTGTGGCAGGACGCGTACCGCGACTTCTGGAGGCGTTTATTCCGCAACTTCTGGAGGATCCAGGATCCGATCAGGTCGTGGCGCGAATTTGGGGAGCTTTCTACCCGGTTCTGGGGGCAGATGAGCACGACGCTGACGTCGCTGGCGGACGGGGCCGACCTGGTATTGACCGGCCAGACTTTCGAGGAGGCCGCTGCCAACGTCGCGGAGTATTACGACGTTCCGTTGGCCACGCTGCATTACATCCCGATACGGGTCAACGGCCAGCTCGTTCGAATCCTGCCGTCGCCGTTGGGTCGCTTCGCAATGACGGTGGTCGAGTGGCTGGGTTGGCCCATGACGAAGAAGCTCGAGGACGCGCAGCGCCGTGAACTGGGCCTACCAAAGGCCACGGGCCCCGTGTCGCGGCGGATCACCGAGCGCGGATCGCTGGAAATCCAGGCCTATGACGAGGTGTGCTTTCCCGGGCTGGCAGCCGAATGGGCGAAACGGGATGGCCAACGGCCCTTTGTCGGCGCGCTGACGATGGAGTTGCCGACGGATGCCGATGAGGAGGTCGCGTCGTGGATTGCCGCGGGAACACCGCCGATTTACTTCGGCTTTGGCAGCTGGCCGGTCGCATCTCCCGCCGACACGCTCGCGATGATCGGCGCGGCCTGCGCGCAGTTAGGCGAGCGGGCGTTGGCCTGCTCCGGCGGGAGTGACTTCAGCAACGTCCCCCATTTCGAGCACGTCAAGGTGGTGGGCGCGGTGAACCACGCGGCCGCCTTTCCCGCCTGCCGCGCGGTCGTGCACCACGGTAGCGCGGGCACCACGGCCGCGGGCCTGCGCGCCGGGATCCCCACGTTGATCCTCTGGCCGCTGCCCGAGCAGGCGATCTGGGCAGCTGCGGTCAAACGACTGAAAGTTGGCTCTAGGCGGCGCTTGTCGAGCACTACCGAAAAATCGCTGGTCGCGGACCTGCGCCGGATCCTCGACCCTAAATATGTCACCCGAACCCGCGAGATCGCCACCCGGATGACCAAACCCGCCGAAAGCGTTGCGGCCGCCGCCGATCACCTGGAAAATTTCGCCCGTTTAAGGCGGGTTGACTGACGTGCGGTGGTTGCTGGGACGCCCGTTTTTGTCAACCCCTTTGCATTACGCTGATTGAATGCTTTTCCCTGTCGCCGCTACCGGAGTTGCCGCGCTTGCCGTTGGGGGGTACCTGCACGCGGGGACGGCTCCGACGTCGCAGATCTTTGGGCGGACGGTGGTTGCGGGGAATGATCCCGATGAGTTTGCCCTGACTTACGATGATGGGCCGAACGATGCGTGCACGGAGCAGATTCTGGAGATTCTGGCGCGGAACGAAGTACATGCGACTTTTTTCGTGATCGGGCGATTTGCGCGGGAGCGGGTTGGGCTGGTCCGGCGGATTCGCGAGGCGGGACACGTAGTCGGGAACCATACACGGACGCATCCGGCGCTGCTGTTTTGTTCGCCGGGACGGATTCGGGAGGAACTGGCGGCGACCAACAAAACGCTTGAAGACGCGCTGGGCGAAAGGGTTCAATACTTCCGGCCTCCGTATGGAGCGAGGCGTCCGGATGTACTCAAGGCGGCGCGAGAGCTGGGATTGGTTCCGGTTATGTGGAACGCGACGGGAAACGACTGGAAGCCCACGACTGCCGAGGCTGTGCTCGAGAAGATAGGCAAAGGGATTCAGCGCAACCGGCGCCGCGGCGTCGGATCAAACCTGCTTCTGCACGACGGCGGGCAGGACGGAATCGGGCAGGACCGAATACATACGGTTAAGGCCACCGCGGCTCTGCTCGATGCGTGGCGCGAGCGGGCGAGGTTCGTGACTGTGGCGGAGTGGGGTTAGAGAGCGCAGGCATCGTCCGCGAGCGCGCCGAGGATGACCGCCAGTATCGGTGTTTTCGGGGCTGCTACCGCGAAATCCCGGTCGGACGAAGTCGGTCCGTCACCTCGCCGAGGCCCGCGCAGCGGGTTTGCTGCCGGGGACTTTAGCGTCGAACTACACTTCCCCCGCGTCGATGGCTTTCTTGACTTCCTGCGCGCGCGCCACCTGCTGCGCGGTGTAGCCGATGAACAGCGCCACCCCGCCGAGCACGACAACCACCCCGCCCAGCCACAGCAGGCCGTAGGTGTAGCCGTGGTCCAGCGCATGAAACTGGGCGTCGTTCATGAACTTCACCGGCCCGCTGGTCCCGCCCAGGTGCAGCGTGCGCGACGTGATGGCGGCCTGGATGACGGCCAGCACCACCGGCCCGCCGACGCTCGACAGCATGAGCGCGATCGCGGAGGTGGGCCCGATCCGGTCGACGCCGACGCTGGCGATCAGCGATAGCCCGAGCGGGACGTTGATCATGCCGAGACCGATAGCGCCGACGACAATCAGCATCACCATGTTCGGGAAGTAGGGGATGCCGCGGTTGAGCGTCGAGCCGTACAGCATCGCGCCCAGCAGCAGGATGCAGCCGGCGATCACCACCACCCGCGGCGGAAACCACGACACCAGCCGCGAGGACGCGCCCACCCCGATGGCCATCGCAATGGCGAACGGGATGAAGCCGATGGCTGCGCGCAGCGGACTGTAGCCCATGATGTTCTGCACGTACAGGGCGATCAGCACGATCAGGGTGAAACTCACCCCACCTGACACGAACATGGCCGCGAACGTGGCCAGCCGGTTGCGGTCGAAGAACAGGCTGAACGGCACGATGGGGTTCTCGGCCGTGCGCTCCACCACGACGAACGCCACGAAAGCTGCCAGGGCCACCAGACCCGAACCGATCGTCGTGGCCGACAGCCAGCCCTTCTCCGGCCCCACCGAGAAGCCGAAAACCGCAGCAGTGAAGATCAACGTGGCCAGGGCGGCCCCGCTGGCGTCGAGCTTCATCCGCTCCTTCTGAGTTTCCTCCAGCGCGGTGCGGGCCAGGTAGATCGTCAGCAGCCCGATCGGCACGCTCACCAAAAACGCCAGCCGCCACGACACCTCGGTGAGCGCCCCGCCCACCACCAGGCCCATCACCGCGCCGATACCGCCCATCGCGCCGAACACCGCCGTCGCCGCGTTGCGCACCGGCCCCTTCGGGAACGTGGTCGCCACCAACGCCAAACAGGTCGGTGCGACGATCGCGCCGGCCACGCCCTTCAGCAGCCGGGCCAGAACGAGGGCGCCCTCGTCCCAGGCGATGCCGCACATGGCCGAGGCGATGGTGGACAGCGCGACCCCGATGATGAAGGTGCGCTTGCGGCCGATGGTGTCACCGAGGCGGCCGCCAAGCAGCATTAGCCCGCCAAAAGTCAGCACGTAGGCGGTGATCACCAAGCTTCGGCCGGCATCCGACAGGCCCAGCTCGTTCTGGATCTTAGGAAGCGCGACGATCCCGACGGGGCCTTCCATCGTCGCCATCAGCTGCACGCCGCCGATCGCAATAATCGCGGCGATGAACCGGCGAGGCGGTAGCCAAGTCGGGTAGTACCTTTTCGTGCGCTGCAGCGCAGTCGGTTCGACGGGCATCGGGGTCGCTTGCTCCGCGCGCTCTGTCGTCCAGTGAGGTAGTTCCCGCTCTCCATCGTTAAGAGCCGTCATAGCGGGCTCCGCAAGTGCGTGCAGAACGCCTCCACCACCGGGTCTGCCTCTCCCCGCTCATACCGGCCGGCCTTAATCCGGTTAATTGAGAACTTGCAACAGTCTAGGTTATTTAATCAAGGGTAACTTACTCTCGTGTTACACCGCACTGTCGTGGGTTAGCCGTTAACTACCCGGCGCCAAAGATGAGTTGCTACAGCGCAGTTCGCTACGGATCGGAGGGAGTTTGCATGCCGAAGGAACCGCGATGAAATTTGTGCTGGCAAGCTATGGAAGTCGCGGCGATATCGAGCCCTGCGCCGCTGTCGGCCGTGAGCTGCTGCGCCGAGGGCACGAAGTGCGCATGGCAGTCCCGCCCGACCTGATTGGCTTCGTCGAGTCGGCTGGGCTTGCGGCGGTCGCTTACGGGCCGGATAGGCAGGTGTGGCAGGACGCGTACCGCGACTTCTGGAGGCGTTTATTCCGCAACTTCTGGAGGATCCAGGATCCGATCAGGTCGTGGCGCGAACTTGGGGAGCTTTCTACCCGGTTCTGGGGGCAGATGAGCACGACGCTGACGTCGCTGGCGGACGGGGCCGACCTGGTATTGACCGGCCAGACTTTCGAGGAGGCCGCTGCCAACGTCGCGGAGTATTACGACGTTCCGTTGGCCACGCTGCATTACATCCCGATACGGGTCAACGGCCAGCTCGTTCGAATCCTGCCGTCGCCGTTGGTCCGCTTCGCAATGACGGTGGGCGAGCGGCTGACTTGGCGCGGGACGAGAAAGGTCGAGGACGCGCAGCGCCGTGAACTGGGCCTACCAAAGGCCACGGGCCCCGTGTCGCGGCGGATCACCGAGCGCGGATCGCTGGAAATCCAGGCCTATGACGAGGTGTGCTTTCCCGGGCTGGCTGCCGAATGGGCGAAACGGGATGGCCGACGGCCCTTTGTCGGCGCGCTGACGATGGAGTTGCCGACGGATGCCGATGAGGAGGTCGCGTCGTGGATTGCCGCGGGAACACCGCCGATTTACTTCGGCTTTGGCAGCATGTCGGTCGCATCTCCCGCCGACACGCTCGCGATGATCGGCGCGGCCTGCGCGCAGTTAGGCGAGCGGGCGTTGGTGTGCTCCGGCGGGAGTGACTTCAGCAACGTCCCCCATTTCGAGCACGTCAAGGTGGTGGGCGCGGTGAACCACGCGGCCGCCTTTCCCGCCTGCCGCGCGGTCGTGCACCACGGTGGCGCGGGCACCACGGCCGCAGGCTTGCGCGCCGGGGTCCCCACGTTGATCCTCTGGTGGATCCCCGAGCAGGCGATCTGGGGAGCTCAGCTCAAACGACTGAAAGTTGCCTCTGGGCGGCGCTTGTCGAGCATTACCGAGAAATCGCTGGTCGCGGACCTGCGCCGGATCCTCGACCCTAAATATGTCACCCGAACCCGCGAGATCGCCACCCGGATGACCAAACCCGCCGAAAGCGTTGCGGCCGCCGCCGATCACCTGGAAAATTTCGCCCGCCTCCAGCGTGTTGGCTGATCGGCGACGGCGGGCCGTCGGGATGATCGGCGCCGGCCACGTCTGGCCGATTGCCTCGGTGTGGGTTGATCGGATCGCCGCAGGGCTGGAGAAAAACTCGCCATGGATGCACGACATGATCGATCGCCGTGAGCGGGCGTTTCTGCAAGGCTTAGCCCGCAGTCAAACCGCCGTGCACGGCAGTAGCCTAGATTTTTCGCGAAACTCGCTGTGACACGGGCCGAGCAGCACGATCGGGAAGATGAAACCCGCCCTGAACTGCGGTTACCTTCCGGTAGGACAGGCTTCAGTCCACGAACCGGACCCGACTGCGCGCCACCTGCGGGTTCCACACACCCACGCAGGGGCATCGAGACGGCTGGGCGGCGTCGGCATTGAATAACGCCTGCCGCATCTTCCACCGCCGACCCAGCTATCTTGGCACCAAATTTCTGCCTGCGATGCGCCTCAGTCGTTCGCGAAGCAGTACATCCGGTAAGAGGTCTCTCTGCTTCGCAGGTTGTGGCAGATCTTCGACAAAGTCTTGTCGGCCATGGACCCGGGAAGATAGCGAACATTCGATTCCTTCATCCGCGGCGTATTCGTCTCCAGCCCGCGCGCAACCTCATCACTGATGACCCTTTCCGACACGAGGCGCATGGGGGAGTTGCCCAGCTCCTCCTCCCACTTAGCGATTTGGTCGCGTGGGCGGAGGTCGGCGTACAGGAAATGGCCTCCCGTGCGCAGCACGCGGGCCACCTCGGCGAGGAAGCGGGGAAACTGAGGGTAGTAGGCCGCGGCTTCGATGTTGATTACCGCATCGAAGGATCGATCGGCAAAGGGCAGGTTCTCGGCGTTGCCGCACACGAAATCCAGGCCGGGCACTTGGTGGCTTTTTCGGCAGAAGTCGATGCCGGCGCGGTTTAAGTCCAGCCCGGTGTAGGAGGCCGGGTGCAAGGTGCGCATCAGGTAGGAGGCTCCGCCGCCGTGCCCGCAACTGACTTCCAGCACCCGGTTGTCGGTGAGGTCGACTTGGGTTGCCGTGCGATGGTAGAGCTGAATGAAGAACCGGTTGGGTTCGTCGGACGCCTCGAGCTGCAGGGCCATCGGCGGATCTTCCTCGTAGCCCAAGTTGAGGAACACCAGATCATCACCGCTGAAGCGGCTGGTGAGGGAATAGAAGCACTTAGCCAGGAATTGCGAGGATTCTGCGGCCCAATCCAAGCGGCTTCTGAGGCTCATCAGTGGAGTATTACAGGATGCGCAGGGCAATTCGGCGGAGGGGGCCACGCCGTTCCCGCGCGGTCGCTCTTGCTCGGCATCCGGTTCTCCGTCCCGGCGCAACATCCTTCTGGTACCAGTGGCCCACCCGAGACCCGACACATCCCCGTTTCGAGTAGACGCGCGGCTAGCAGCCCCCGAAGCGGGGTCGCGGAAGCGGTCACCACGCGAGCCAGGCCTGGGTCAGCGTCTGGGATTACCAACCAGGCGGTGTCGCGACAATTTTGACGACACTGGCCGGATGAGTAAATCCGTAGCCCAGCCTCATGATGTTGCGCACATGCGCGCTGTCGGCGGTGAATGCTGAGTACGGGTTAGCGATCACTGAGATAGCTTGCCGCATAACGGTGAACGTCTTGTCGGCTGCGATGGCCCACACCACTCCGCCTTCGACGGTGGCCTCGTGCGCTGTAGGGCGGAACACCGAAGATGCTGCGCTGCACTGGGTTAGCTATATCGCCGGGGGCGACTGCGACAATATTGGCAGCGGCTGAAGGATAGTCCAGGGGCTCTTCTGCAACGGTCCGGTGTTGTTGGCCCGTTGCCCAAAACTTCTGGGTTTCAGGTCGATGGCGCGGGTATTGAGGTTATGCTGCGGGGCGGCTGAGCCAGCGGACGGGAGGTTCCCGGTTTCATTTCGCAGAAAAGCGCACAATAAGTGAAAGGCTAAGATCCGCGATGAAGTTCGTGCTGGCAAGTTATGGAACTCGTGGCGATGTCGAGCCCTGCGCCGCCATCGGCCGTGAACTGCTGCGCCGCGGGCACGAAGTGCGCATGGCGGTCGCGCCTGACCTGGTTCGCTTCGTCGAGTCCGTTGGGCTTGCGGCGGTCGCTTGCGGACCGGATCCGCGGACGTGGCAGGACCTGCACCGTGACTTATTGACGCATCTCCGCAAATTCTGGAAGATCCAGGATCTGATCAGGTTGCGGCGCGAAGATTTTGAACTCTTTACCCAGTGCTGGGAGGAGCTCAGCACGGCGCTGATGTCGCTAGCGGACGGGGCCGACCTGCTACTCACCGGCGTGATTGCCGAGCAGACCGCTGCCAACGTCGCGGAGTATTACGACATTCCGTTGGCCACGCCGCATACCTTCCCGATGCGGCCCAACGGTCAGCTCGTTCCGACGCTGCCGGCGCCGCTGACCCGCTCCGCAATGACGGTGTCCGAGTGGCTGGGTTGGCCCATGACGAAAAAGCTTGAGGACGCACAGCGCCATGAACTTGGTCTACCAAAGGCAACGGGCCCTTCGTCGCGACGGATCGCCGACCGCGGCTCGCTGGAAATCCAGGCCTACGACGAGGTTTGCTTTCCCGGGCTGGCAGCCGAATGGGCGAAATTCGATGGTCGACGGCCCTTTGTCGGCGCGCTGACGATGGAGTCGCCGACGGAAGCCGATGACGAGGTCGCATCGTGGATTGCCGCGGGAACACCGCCGATTTTCTTCGGGTTTGGCAGCATGTCGGTCGAATCTGTCGCCGACACGGTCGCCATGGTCAGCGCGGCCTGCGCGCAGTTAGGCGAGCGGGCCTTGGTTTGCGGCGGTTGGAGTGACTTCAGCGAGGTCTCCCATTTCGAGCACGTCAAGGTGGTGGGCGCGATGAGTTACGCGGCCGCCTTTCCGGCCTGCCGCGCGGTCGTCCACCACGGCGGCGGGGGCACCACGGCCGCGGGCCTGCGCGCCGGGGTCCCCACGTTGATCCTTTCGACGTTTGGCGAGCAGGCGATCTGGGGAGCTGCCGTCAAACGGCTGAAGGTGGGCACCGTCCGGCGCCTTTCGACCACTACCCGGGAATCGCTGGTCACGGACCTGCGCACCATCCTGGCCCCGCAATGCGTCGCCCGGGCCCGCGAGTTCGCCACCCAGATCACCAAACCCGCCGAAAGCGTTGCGGCCGCAACTGATCTTGTGGAAGATTTCGCCGCACGCGGTCGAGCGGCGCTGCAGGGCGGCTGAGTCAGGGTCGTATTGCGCGGGGGTTCTTACTCAACAAATGTCGGTGAATCGTTTTTTCGGGTGTTCACCCGGACATCAGACGATATGGACCCGCGGCACGTACAGAATCCACCGCCCACCTTTCTGGTGAAACAGGCGTTCCTTGGCCATGATCTCCTCGGCGTGGTTCCAAGCGAACAGCAATGCGTAGTCAGGGTAGGGGTCAGAAAAGACTTCGGGCGGGCACACCGGAATCTTCGAGCCCGGTGTGAGGCAGCCCTGCTTCTCTGGGGTCGAATCACACACCAGAGGAAGCAGATCCGGGCCGATATTGCAATAGTTCAGCACCGTGGCGCTCCTCGACGTGGCGCCGTACCCGACGACGCGTCGCCCGTTGGAACGCATGTCGCGGAGAAGAGCGACAAGGTCCGCCCGGATGCGCTCGAATTCGGCCGAGAACTGCACGAACGTCGCTTCCTCGGCAACCCCGTCGGCTGTCTCCTGCGCCAGAAATTCCGCGACGGCGGCGGTCGGCTGCCGGCTGCCCGGCCTGGCGATCGTGTACCGGATGGAACCCCCGTGCAGGGGAATGTATTCGGCATCGATCAACTCGAAGCCGAAACGAGCTGCCATCGCCTGCACCGAGCGGACCGAGAAAAGATAGATGTGCTCGTCGTAGATCTGGTCGAAGTAGACATGCGTCAGGATGGCACCCAGCCAGCGATCCTCGACCACGAACAGTCCGTCCGGCGCCAACAGCAAGCCGACTCCACGGAAAATCGAGTCGAGGTACGAAATGTGACTGATCGTGTTCGCCGAGAAGATCAGGTGCGCTGGCCCATGCTCGGCGCGGATCTCGCCGGCCGTTGACGCGTTGAAGAAATCCGTGCGCACGTTGACACCATGCGACCGGGCTACGTCGGCCGCGCCGGCAGCCGGGTCCACCCCCAGATGTCGGATTCCAGCCTTGCCGAGCGTCTTCAGCATGACGCCGTCGTTGCTGCCGATCTCGACGACGAAGCCGTCCCGATCGCGCGGCCACGCCTGAACGATGCGCTGGGCCACGTCCTCGAAATGCCTGCTGATCAGCAAGGATCCGGACGCGCGGTAGGGATAATCCGAGCGGAACATCTCCCTCGGTGGTACCTCGTCAAGCTGCTGCGCCATTGTGCAGGATGTACAGAGGCCGACGGCAAGTCGGAAGAACGGCACCCGGGCGGTTTCCTCGGGTTTGACAAATGCATTCGAGACGGGTTGGCGACCGAGGTCGAGTACCTCACGAAGAACGCCGCCGCATAGCCGGCAGCTGTGCTCGGTTCCCTGTGTTTTCTGGGATTCCATGCTACCGATCCCCCGTTCTATTGGGTGTCCCGCGATGGATAGCCTACTTTTGTTCATTGCTTGGAGTGTGTATTTGCTCGGGTTTTTGAGGTAGCCAACGAACCGATCGCATCGCGAACCAGTCGAGTCCGCGTGTGGTCCGCGCCGCTCGTGCCAGACCGTTGTGGATCGCTGCGTCGTTTCCGCCGGGTGTAGTTGCTCATCGCATCCTCTTGGATTGGGGTCGCTGACGGATAGTCTGGGCGCTCTCCTACGACGGTCCAGGAGGTTGCCTCGGTCTGACCGGAAAAATGAGTTGGTGAGTCGGCAGGCGAAGCACCCGGCGGAGCTTGCGGAGCCGGGTGAGGTTGCGCTGGTGTGTGTTTGGAGGCTCAGGCGGCGGGTTCGAGGGTGACCCGGTAGCCCATGGCGGTGAGTTGGGCGATTTGGTTGCGCAGCTTGCGTTCGGTGTGCATGCATGTGGTAGTCGTATCCGAGGTCGCGGAAGCGGGCTGCTGGATCGGCGAGCAAGTGCCAGATAATGACCAGGCTCGAGCGGGCAACCGCGACCAGGGTCTTGAGTCTGCCGCGGCGCTTGACGATACAGCGGTAGCGTTCGTCGAGGAAGGTGTTGGTGCGTGCGGCTGCAGCGGCCGCCTCCCCGAGCCCGAGCCCGCGAGACCGCCACCCAGATGGCCAATCCCGCCGAAAGCGTTGCCAACGCCGCGGATCTCGTGGAAGATTTCGCCCGCTTGCGGCGTGCTGGCTGATCGGCGAAAGCGGGCGGTCGGGCTGATCGGCGCCGGCCACGTCTGGCCGATTGCCTCGGCGTGGGTTATGGGATCGCCGCCGGGCTGGAGAAAAGCGGGCCACGGATGCACGACATGATCGATCGCCGCGTGCGGGCGTTTCTGCAAGGCGTAGCCTGCAGTCAAACCGGCGTGCAAGGTGGTATGCCCTCCTGCGCAATGCAAAACGGGGTTCTCTTACCGATCTGCTGGTTGCTGATTGCATCCCCTTGGGTCGGCAGCGGCTGAAGGATAGTGCCGGGGCTCTCCGGCGACGGTCCGTGTTGTCGGCCGCTTGCCCAAAACTTCTGGATTTCAGGTCGATAGCGCGGGTATCGGGTTAGACTGCCGGGCGGCTGAGCCGTGGACGCGAGGCTGCCGCTTTCATTTCGCATAACACGCACGGGAAGTGAAAGGCCAGGATCCGCGATGAAATTTGTGCTGGCAACCTGGGGAAGTCGCGGCGATGTCGAGCCCTGCCTCGCTGTAGGCCGTGAGCTGCTACGCCGCGGGCACGACGTGCGCATGGCAGTCCCGCCCGACCTGGTTGGCTTCGTCGAGGCCGCTGGGCCTGCCGCGGTCGCCTACGGGCCGGATGCGCGGGCCATTCTGGACGCGCACCGCAACTTCTGGACGTTTTTCTTCCGCAACTTCTGGAAGATCCGGGATCTGATCAGGTTGCGGCGCGAAGTTGAGGAGCCCGTTATCCAGCGCTGGGGAGAGATCAGCACGACGCTGACGTCGCTGGCGGACGGGGCCGACCTGCTAATCACCGGCGTGAATTTCGAGAATGTCGCTGCCAACGTCGCGGAGTATTACGACATTCCGTTGGCCACGCTGCATATCACCCCGCTGCGGGCCAACGGCCAGTTCGTTCCGATCCTGCCGGCGCCGCTGGGCCGCTCCGCAATGACGGTGTTCGAGTGGGTGACTTGGCGCATGGCGAAAAAGCTTGAGGACGCGCAGCGCCGTGAACTGGGCCTGCCGAAGGCCTCAGGGCCCTTGCCGCGACGGATCGCCGAACGCGGATCGCTGGAAATCCAGGCGTACGACGAGGTTTGCTTTCCCGGGCTGGCATTTGAATGGGCGAAATGGGATGACCGACGGCCCTTTGTCGGCGCGCTGACGATGGAGTCGCCGGCGGATGCCGATGAGGAGGTCGCGTCGTGGATTGCCGCGGGAACACCGCCGATTTTCTTCGGGTTTGGCAGCATGCCGGTCGAATCTCCCGCCGACACGATCGCCATGATCGGCGCGGCCTGCGCGCAGTTAGGCGAGCGGGCGTTGGTGGGCGCCGGCTTCAGCGACTTCAGCCACGTCCCCCATTTCGAGCACGTCAAGGTGGTGGGCGCGGTGAATTTCGCGACCATCTTCCCGGCCTGCCGCGCGGTCGTGCACCACGGTGGCGTGGGCACCACGGCCGCGGGCATGCGCGCCGGAGTCCCCACGCTGATCCTGTCGATGGACCTCGAATGCAGGCTCTGGGGAGCTCGGGTCAAACGGCTGAAGGTGGGCACCGCCCGGCGCTTTTCGACCACTACCCAGAAATCGTTGGTCGCGGACCTGCGCACCATCCTGGCCCCGCACTACGTCGCCCGGGCCCGCGAGATCGCCAGCCAAATGAGCAAACCCGCCGCCAGCGTTGCGGCCGCCGCCGATCTTGTGGAAGGTTTCGCCCGCCGCAGTCCTCGATGACTAAATCCCATCAATAGGCGCCCAGATGGGCTCCGAAGCGCCGGCAAGCATTGACAGAGTGATCCGCGTCCGTTCTATGAGCAAATCCGTTGTCTAACAAAGATTCACGCTCGATCCTAGACAAGCGATCCACTCCCGCCGAAAGTGCCGTCCTACGGTAGCCAACCCGCGCATATCAGACTAACCCGCGTCGAAACGACGGTTACGGCCGCCGCTTCACCCTGCCCTTGACAAACGTGCACCCCATATCAGAACGGGTTCGCAGCGACGACGAAGAGTTGATCGCCATCGGTCGACCATGAATGACACCAACGAGCTTGCGCAGGTTGACGAAAAACCCTCGGCTATGAAACCTATGATCAAGCTATCGAAGCGCCGCTGGATGAGCAGCGGCATCCCGGTGGTGTTCGCTCGCGGCACTAACGAGCACCGAAAAGTTTATCGTCCTCGAGAGGCCCGTGCCCGCGCGGTAGCGAAACGCCGGAACCACAAAATCCATCGCTGCAGGTCACGGCATTGCAAGTCACCACCGCCGGAAACCTGCGCCGCGCTCCGAAAGACTGAGCTGAGCGAATGGAACACGCCCGCGTAACTTTGTCGAAACCGCGGACCGAGGCACTCACCCTCCAGTAGGGTTTGAAGTCGTCTTCCACTCACGTCGACTAGATGGACCGGAGAACCGTTGAGCATCAATTCCTTCGGCGACGACAACGGCAGCCCTTTCGTCGTTGTCGCCGACGAGGAGCAACACATCATGTGGCCGGCCTTGGATGATGTTCCAGCCGGCGGGCGGGTGCTGCGCGGCCAAGTGGATCTCGCCGCGTGGCTCGACCACATCGAGAACAACTGGACCGATGCACTGCCGAAGAGTCTGCGCGAGAGGGTGGCGGCGGGCCGGGCATTCGCGATGTAAATAGGGGGAAGAGTCCGATGGAATTTGACGACCGGGCACTTCCGCTGACACGCGGACAGCTGGACATCTGGCTTGCGGAGGAAACGGGTCGCTTCGGTGCGAAGTGGCAGCTTGGCTTACTTGGCCGAATCGAGGGCACGATCGAGCCCGGTTTGCTGGAGCGGGCGGTCCGGCAAGTGGTGCGCGAGGCCGAGCCGATTAGAGCCGCCTTTTTCGAGGAGAATGGCCAGGTTTTCCAAAAGGCGGTTGATTACCCGGACGTTGAGCTTGCTCGCTATGACCTCATGGGCTCGCAGGATCCCGCGCGGGATGCCTATCGGCGAGCGGCATCGATCCAATGCACACCGATGCCGCTTAGTGGTCCGCTGTTCAAATTCGCATTGTTGCAGTCGCGGGTAGACGAATTTTATTTATTCGTGTGCTGCCATCACATAGTGACAGACGGAATCGGCATCGCTCTTATTTGTCATCGGATCGCAGATGTCTATTCTGCGATTGCTACCGGAACGCCGATTCCTCCTGCTTTTTTTGGGTCGCTGAGTGAACTGATTGATTGCGAATCAGACTACGAAATTTCCACCGATTACCTCGATGATCAGGCCTATTGGAAGAGGAACCTTCCGCCGGAAAGCCAACCGCACCATCGGTTGGCGCACGCCGCGGGCGCGCCCGATCCGGGTAAGGCTTCTGCGCCGGTTCAATTGGACCCGTTCGTCGTTGCCGAGATCCGCCGGTTTTCGCAGGCGTTGGGGGTGCGTCGAGCGTCGGTGATCACTGCGGCGTGCGCGCTGCTGGTGCGCGCGTGCGACGTCGAGGGTTCGGAGGTGGTGCTCGATTTTCCGGTTACCCGGCGCGTGCGTCCGGAGGCACAGACGGTGCCCGGAATGATTTCCGGGGTGGTACCGCTGGTGTTGACAACTTCGCCAGGATCTGCGGTTGCTGGTTTTTGTCAACATGTCGACACGCGAATGCAAGAAGCCCTGCAACACCAGCGGTTCCCGGTGCACGTTATGGAGAAGAAGGCGCGTCTCCGCGGCTCTGAAGAGGCCCCGAATCGGGTAGTTGTTAATTTCATTCCGGCTACCCGTTCAAGGGATTTCGCTGGCGCGCCGGGATCGGGGGCTGTGACCCATTCCGGCTTCGAGGATCAGCTCGAGCTGTGGTTCATTAGGTCCGATGACCAGCTATTTCTCAACACAGCTGGTCCTGGGAAATTGTTTTCGGATTGCGACGTCCGCGATTTAGTGGAGCGGCTGGAGCGGGTGTTGATGGCGATGACCGCCGATCCCACGCGGCCGTTGTCGTCGATGGATCTGCTGGATGCCGGTGAACATGCGCGGCTGGATGGCTGGGGCAACCGGGCCGTGTTGAGTGCGGGCGCATCGTCCGCGGTGTCGATTCCGGTGTTGTTTGCCGCGCAGGTGGCGCGCACGCCGGAGGCGGTGGCGGTGACCTTCGAGAGCGCGTCCATGACGTACCAAGAACTCGATGAGGCCGCGAATCGGTTGGCGCACCTGCTGACCGATCGGGGGGCGGGCCCGGGTGAGTGCGTGGGGCTGGTGTTTTCCCGCTCGGCTGAGGCGATCGTGGCGATCTTGGCGGTGCTGAAAACCGGGGCGGCCTATCTGCCGATCGATCCGGCGCTGCCGGCGGCGCGGATCGGGTTCATGATCGCCGACGCCGCGCCGGTCGCCGCCATCACCACCGCAGGGTTGGCCGATCGGCTGGACGGCCATGATCTGGTGGTCATCGACGTCAACGACCCCCGCATTGACAGTTACCCGAGCACGGATTTGCCGGCTCCGGTCCCCGAGGACATCGCTTACCTCATCTACACCTCGGGCACCACCGGGGTCCCCAAGGGTGTGGCCGTGACTCACCACAACGTCACCCAATTCCTGGCGTCGCCGCACCCAAGCCTGCCGACGGGACCTGGACGGGCGTCGTCGCAGTGGCACTCCTACAGCTTCGACGTCTCGGTGTGGGAGATCTTCGGCGCGCTGCTGCATGGTGGGCGGTTGGTGGTGGTGCCCGAAGTGGTGGCCGGCTCACCGGACGACTTCCACGACCTGCTGGTCGCCCAACAGGTCAGCGTGGTAAGCCAAACCCCTTCCGCGGTGGGGATGCTTGCGCCGCAGGGCTTGGAGTCGACGACGTTGGTGGTGGCCGGTGAGGCCTGTCCAACCGAGCTGGTGGAGCGGTGGGCGCCCGTGGGGGCGGTGATCAACGCCTACGGACCGACCGAGGCCACGGTGTATGCGGCGATCAGTGCGCCTTTAGCGGCGGGACCGGGATCGACGGGGGTGCCGATTGGTTCACCCGTGCCCGGCGCGGCGTTGTTTGTGCTGGATGGCTGGTTGCGTGCGGTGCCGGCCGGGGTGGTCGGTGAGTTGTATGTGGCGGGCAGTGGCGTGGCTCTCGGATATGTCGGCCGGGCGGGGTTGACCGCGTCGCGTTTTGTGGCGTGTCCATTCGCCGGGACCGGGGCGACCGGAGCACGCATGTATCGCACCGGGGATCTGGTTCGGTGGGGCGATGACGGGCAGCTGCAATACCTCGGGCGCGCCGATGAGCAGGTCAAGATCCGTGGGTATCGCATCGAGCCCGGTGAGGTGCAGGCGGTACTGACCGGGCTGGACGGGGTGGATCAGGCGGTGGTGATCGCCCGCGAGGACCGCCCCGGTGATAAGCGCCTGGTCGGCTATGTCAAAGGAACCGCGGAGCCGGCCAAGATGCGCGCCGCGTTAGCCGAGCGACTGCCGGCCTATATGGTGCCGGCCGCGGTGGTGGTGATCGACGCGCTGCCGCTGACGCCGAACGGCAAACTCAACAAACGGGCCCTGCCGGCACCGGAGTACCAGGACACCGATCGTTACCGCGCCCCGGCCGGCGCGGTCGAGGAGATCCTGGCCGGTATCTACGCCCAGGTGCTGGGGCTGGAGCGGGTCGGGGTCGACGACTCGTTCTTCGACCTGGGCGGGGACAGCATCTTGTCGATGCAGGTGGCCTCGCGGGCCCGTGCCGCCGGCCTGGTGTGTCGGCCCCGCGATGTTTTCGTTGAGCAGACCGTGGCCGGGCTGGCCCGGGTGGCCGGGGTGGCCGGCGGTGCGGGTCGCCCGATCGATGAGGGTGTCGGGCCGGTGGTCGCGACCCCGATGATGTGCTGGCTGCAGGGCGTGGAGGGCCCGGTCGAGCAGTTCAACCAGACGGTGCTGCTGCAGGCTCCCGCCGGGGTGACCGAGGCCGACGTGGTGCTGGTGTTGCAGGCCTTGCTGGATCGGCACGCCATGCTGCGGCTGCGCGCCGAGAACGATGGCGCCGGCGGCTGGTCACTACGGGTGCCCGAGGTGGGTGCGGTGGATGCGCGCGGGTGCCTGCAGGTGGTGGAGGTGTTGTCTGATACGGCGGTGGTGGGGGCGCGGTCGCGGTTGAACCCGGCGGCCGGGGTGATGCTGAGCGCGCTGTGGGTTGCCTCCACGGGTCAGCTGGTGTTGATAGTTCATCATTTGGCCGTCGACGGGGTTTCGTGGCGGATTGTGTTGGAGGACCTCAACATCGCCTGGGCCCAGCATCGCGCCGGGCAGCAGGTGGTGTTGCCGGCCGGCGGAACGTCGTTTGCCCGGTGGGCGGAGCTGCTGGCTGAATATGCGCGCCACCCGGACGTGGTTGGCCAGGCCGAGGCGTGGCGGCAGGTGGCGGCGACCCCGGCTGCTTTGCCGGCGCTGCGACCGGCGGTGGATACGTATCTGAGCGCCGGGCAGCTGTCAGTGTCGCTGGATGTCGAGACCACCCGGATGCTGCTCGGTGAGGTGCCGGCGGCGTTTCACGCCGGGGTCCACGACATTTTGCTGATCGCGTTCGGGCTGGCGGTGGCGGGGTTCGTCGGCACCGGCGGGGCGCCGGTCGGCATCGACGTGGAGGGCCACGGGCGCCAGGAGGACCTGGCAGCCGATATCGACCTCTCGCGCACGGTGGGCTGGTTCACCACGAAGTACCCGGTGTCGTTAACCGTCGGTGGGCTGTCCTGGGCTCAGGTGCTGGCCGGCGAGGTGGCGCTCGGGGCGGCGATCAAAGACGCCAAAGAGCAGCTTCGCGCCCTGCCGGATCCGCTGACCTATGGCGTGCTGCGCTATCTGAACCCCGACGTTGACCTGGCCGGGTCTGACCCGCCGATCGGGTTCAACTACTTGGGGCGCCTGGGCGCAGGGGCGACCGACGTTTCCGATGAGCTATGGCGAATTGGCCAAAAAGGTCTGTCGTTCACCGGCGGCGCCGCGGCGCTGCCCATGCCGCTGGTGCACACGGTCGAGCTCAACGCCGCCACCGTGGACACCGACGCGGGCCCGCACCTGCACGCCGACTGGATGTGGGCGCCCTCCGCACTGGATCACGCGCAGGTCGGCCGGCTGAGCCGATTGTGGTTTGACGCCCTGGCCGGCATCTGCGCCCATGTCAGCCGCGGTGGGGGCGGGTTGACGCCCTCGGATATCGTCCCTGCCCGCCTCAGCCAGCGGCAGATCGACGAGCTGGCGCGGCAACATGAGATCGCCGACGTGCTCCCGTTGACCCCCGTGCAGCACGGGCTGCTCTTCCACGTCAGCACCGGGCAGGGTAACCGCGACGACGTTTATGCAATGCAGCTGGATATCACGTTGCGCGGCCCGCTCGACCAGCACCGCCTGCGCGATGCCGTGCACACCGTGGTCAACCGGCATCCGAATCTGGCGGCCCGATTCAGCCAACAATTCGACGAACCGGTGCAGATCATCCCAGCTGATCCGGTGCTGGAGTGGCGCTATGTCGACCTTGGCGGCGCCCCCGACGAGCAGATCCATCAGGTGTGTGCCGCCGAACGCGCCGCGGTCTGCGACCTGACCCATCAGCCGGCCTTTCGGGCGGCGCTGATCCGCACCGCGCTAAATCGGCACAGGTTTGTGCTGACCAATCACCACATCGTGCTCGACGGCTGGTCAATGCCAATCCTGTTGCAGGAGATATTCGCCGGCTATTACGGGCAGCGGCTGCCCCCGGCGGTCTCGTACCGCAAGTTCCTGACCTGGCTGGCCGATCGCGACGTTGCTGGCGCCCGCGCCTCCTGGCGCGAGGTGTTCGCCGGTTTTGACACCCCCACATTGGTGGGGCCGCCGGGCCGGTTAGAGCTAGGGCGGCGAGGCGTTGAATCGTTTCGAGTACCCGAGCAGACTACGCGGGCCCTTGGCGAGCTGGCGCGCTCGTGTCACACCACCGTCAGCACCGTGCTGCAGGGCGCCTGGGCGTTACTGCTGACGTCGCTCACCGGTCAGCACGATGTGGCCTTCGGCGCCACGGTCTCGGGGCGGCCGGCGGAGTTGGCCGGTGCGGAATCGATGGTGGGCCTGCTGATCAACACGGTGCCCGTGCGAGCGCGTGTCACTGCGGCGGCCACCACCGCCGACCTGCTCGGCCAACTGCAACGTGCCCACGCCAAAACCCTTGAGCACCAACACCTCTCGCTGAGCGAGATCCAGCGTCTCACCGGCCACGACCAACTGTTCGACACCTTGTTCGTGTTCGAAAACTACCCCATCGACACCGCCGCGCCATTGGGCGTCGACGGGTTGGCCATCACCGAGTTCAGCAACCGCGAATACAACCACTACCCGCTTGCGGTGCAAGCCCTGCCGGGACAGCAGCTCGGCCTGCGCGCCGAATTCGACACCGATGTGTTCGACCCCGCGAGCGTCGAGGCACTGATCGAGCGGTTCAAGCGGCTGTTGGTGGCCATGACCGCCGACCCGAGCCGGCGGCTCTCTTCGGTGGATGTGCTTGATGAAAGCGAGCACGCCCGCCTCGATGAGCTCGGCAATCGCGCTGTATTGACCCAGCCGCACAACACCGGTGTCGGTGCCGGTGTTGTTCGCCGCGCAGGTGACCAAAACCCCGGAGGCGCTCGCGCTGACCTGTGGGCAGCAGTCGTGGACCTACCGCGAGCTGGATGCGGCGGCGAATCGGTTGGCGCACCTGTTGGCCGGCCACGGCGCGGGCCCGGGTGAGTGCGTGGGGCTGGTGTTTTCCCGCTCGGCTGAGGCGATCGTGGCGATCTTGGCGGTGCTGAAAACCGGGGCGGCCTATCTGCCGATCGATCCGGCGCTGCCGGCGGCGCGGATCGGGTTCATGATCGCCGACGCCGCGCCGGTCGCCGCCATCACCACCGCAGGGTTGGCCGATCGGCTGGACGGCCATGATCTGGTGGTCGTCGACGTCAACGACCCCCGCATTGACAGTTACCCGAGCACGGATTTGCCGGCTCCGGTCCCCGAGGACATCGCTTACCTCATCTACACCTCGGGCACCACCGGGGTCCCCAAGGGCGTGGCCGTGACTCACCACAACGTCACCCAATTCCTGGCGTCGCCGCACCCAAGCCTGCCGACGGGACCTGGACGGGCGTCGTCGCAGTGGCACTCCTACAGCTTCGACGTCTCGGTGTGGGAGATCTTCGGCGCGCTGCTGCATGGTGGGCGGTTGGTGGTGGTGCCCGAAGTGGTGGCCGGCTCACCGGACGACTTCCACGACCTGCTGGTCGCCCAACAGGTCAGCGTGGTAAGCCAAACCCCTTCCGCGGTGGGGATGCTTGCGCCGCAGGGCTTGGAGTCGACGACGTTGGTGGTGGCCGGTGAGGCCTGTCCAACCGAGCTGGTGGAGCGGTGGGCGCCCGTGGGGGCGGTGATCAACGCCTACGGACCGACCGAGGCCACGGTGTATGCGGCGATCAGTGCGCCTTTAGCGGCGGGACCGGGATCGACGGGGGTGCCGATTGGTTCACCCGTGCCCGGCGCGGCGTTGTTTGTGCTGGATGGCTGGTTGCGTGCGGTGCCGGCCGGGGTGGTCGGTGAGTTGTATGTGGCGGGCAGTGGCGTGGCTCTCGGATATGTCGGCCGGGCGGGGTTGACCGCGTCGCGTTTTGTGGCGTGTCCATTCGCCGGGACCGGGGCGACCGGAGCACGCATGTATCGCACCGGGGATCTGGTTCGGTGGGGCGATGACGGGCAGCTGCAATACCTCGGGCGCGCCGATGAGCAGGTCAAGATCCGTGGGTATCGCATCGAGCCCGGTGAGGTGCAGGCGGTACTGACCGGGCTGGACGGGGTGGATCAGGCGGTGGTGATCGCCCGCGAGGACCGCCCCGGTGATAAGCGCCTGGTCGGCTATGTCAAAGGAACCGCGGAGCCGGCCAAGATGCGCGCCGCGTTAGCCGAGCGACTGCCGGCCTATATGGTGCCGGCCGCGGTGGTGGTGATCGACGCGCTGCCGCTGACGCCGAACGGCAAACTCGACAAACGGGCCCTGCCGGCACCGGAGTACCAGGACACCGATCGTTACCGCGCCCCGGCCGGCGCGGTCGAGGAGATCCTGGCCGGTATCTACGCCCAGGTGCTGGGGCTGGAGCGGGTCGGGGTCGACGACTCGTTCTTCGACCTGGGCGGGGATTCGTTGTCGACGATGCGGCTGGTCGCCGCGATCAACACCGGCTTGGATTCCGGCCTTTCGGTGCGTGCGGTGTTCGACGCACCCACGGTGGCCCAGTTGGCGCCTCTTATCGGCGCCGGCAAAGGTGGGCTCGAGCCGTTGGTGGCCGGTGAGCGGCCCGCGGTGGTCCCTTTGTCGTTTGCCCAGTCCCGGTTGTGGTTCCTTGACCAGTTGCAGGGAGCCTCCCCGGTCTACAACATGGCGGTGGCGCTTCGAATCGGCGGAGCGCTGGACGTCGACGCGCTGGGTGCCGCGCTGGCCGATGTGGTGGCTCGGCATGGGAGCCTGCGCACACTGATCGCCGCACCCGACGGCATACCCCAGCAGCTGGTGATACCGCCCGAGCGTGCCGACTTCGGTTGGGACTTCGTCGATGCCACCGCATGGTCCGCGGCGCAAATGGAACAGGCCATCGAGGAGACCGCCAGCCACAGCTTTGACCTGGCGACCGAAATCCCCTTGTGGGCAAGGCTTTTCCACGTTAACAATGACGACCACGTGCTGGTAGGCGTGGTGCACCACATCGCCGCCGACGGCTGGTCGATCGCCCCGCTGGTGCGCGATCTGGGCGACGCCTATGCCAGCCGGTGCGCGGGGCGGGCGCCGGGTTGGGCCGAATTGCCGGTGCAGTACCTGGATTACGCGTTGTGGCAGCGCCAGCAGTTCGGCGATCTCGACGACAGCGACAGCCCCATCGCCGGCCAGCTGGCCTACTGGCTGGACGCGCTGGCCGGCATGCCGGAGCGCTTGCAGCTTCCCACCGATCGGCCTTATCCGCCGATTGCCGATCAGCGCGGCGCCACCGTGGCGCTGGACTGGCCGGCCGAGCTGCAGCACGCGGTGCGCGATGTCGCCCGCGAGCACAACGCGACCAGCTTCATGGTGGTGCAGGCCGCTTTGACGGTGCTGCTTTCTCGGCTGAGCGCGAGTTCTGATGTGGCGGTGGGATTCCCGATCGCCGGACGCCGCGCCCCCGCGCTAGATGAGCTGGTCGGGTTCTTCGTCAATACCTTGGTGCTGCGGGTCGATCTGGTCGGGGATCCCACCGTCGCCGAGTTGCTGGCCCAGGTGCGCCGGCGCAGCCTGGACGCCTACGAGCACCAGGACGTGCCGTTCGAGGTGCTCGTCGAGCGGCTCAACCCCACCCGAAACCTGACCCATCACCCGCTGGTCCAGGTGGCGTTGGCCTGGCAGAACGCTTCCGGGCACACCGGCGACCCCGCGGCCGGGCTGGCTCTGGGTGATCTGCAGGTCACCCGTCTGCCGGTGGACACCCACACCGCACGCATGGATCTGATGTTCTCGATGTCGGAACGCTTCACCGAGAACGGTGGCCCCGCGGGGATCGACGGAACGGTGGAATTCCGCACCGACGTGTTCGACGCCCATAGCATCGCCACACTGATCGAGCGGCTACGGCGGCTGTTGACGGCAATGACGTCCGACCCGGCGGCACGCTTGTCGTCGCTGGATGTGCTCGACGCCGGCGAGCACGCCCACCTCGATGCGCTGGGCAATCGCGCGGCCCTGACCGGGCCCGCGCCCAGGCCGGTATCGGTTCCGGCGTTGTTCGCCGAACACGTGCTGCGTTCTCCCGAGGCGGTCGCGATCAGCTCCGGGGAGCATGCGTGGACCTACCGCGAACTCGACGAGGCCGCAAACCGATTGGCGCACTTGCTCGCCGGCCAGGACGCAGGCCCGGGGCAATGCGTGGCACTGCTGTTCAATCGTTCCGCCGAGGCGATCGTGGCGATCCTGGCGGTGCTCAAGACCGGCGCGGCCTATCTGCCGATCGACGCGGCGCTGCCTGCGTCCCGGATCGAATTCATGATCGCCGACGCCGCGCCGATCGCCGCGATCACCACCGCCGATTTGCGGTCGCGGCTGGATGGGTGCGACCTGCTCGTCATCGATATCGCGGATCTTGAAAACGCTGCTGTGGACGCCCAACCCGGCGGCGCATTGATCGGCGCCCGCCCCGGATGACGTTGCCTACCTGATCTACACGTCGGGCACTACCGGCGTGCCCAAAGGGGTGGCGATCACCCACCACAACGTGACCCAACTGCTGGCGTCGCTCGATGCCGGGCTGCCGCGCGCGGGGGTGTGGCCGCAGTGTCATTCGTTGGCCTTCGACGTCTCGGTGTGGGAGATCTTCGGTGCCGCTATTGCGCGGTGGGCGGGTGGTGGTGGTCCCCGAGGAGGTGGCGGGCTCACCGGAAGACTTCCACGCCTTGCTGGTTCGCGAACAGGTCGACGTGCTCACCCAGACGCCTTCTGCGGTAAAGGTTTTGCCGCATGGGGGTTTGGATTCGGCGGCGTTGGTGGTGGTCGGTGAAGCCTGCCCGCCCGAGGTGGTGGAGCAGTGGGCGCCTGGGCGGGTGATGATCAACGCCTACGGCCCCACCGAGACGACGATGTGTGTGGCGATCAGTGCGCCCTTAAAGCGGGTCACCGGGGTTGGGCGTGCCGATCGGCTCGCCGGTCGCGGGGCGGCGTTGTTCGTGCTCGACGAGTGGTTGCGCCCGGTGCCCGCCGGCGTGGTCGGCGAGTTGTATGTGGCCGGCCGCGGCGTGGGCGTGGGATATATCGGCCGGGCCGGTTTGACCGCATCGCGGTTTGTGGCGTGCCCGTTCGGCGAGCCCGGGTCACGCATGTATCGCACTGGGGACCTGGTGTGCTGGCGCCCCGACGGGCAGCTGCATTACCTGGGCCGGGCCGACGAACAAGTCAAGATCCGTGGCTATCGCATCGAGCTCGGTGAAGTTCAGGCCGCACTGGCGGGGATGGACGGCGTCGAGCAAGCGGCTGTCATCGCCCGCGAAGACCGTCCCGGCGACAAGCGCCTCGTCGGCTACGTCACCGGAACCGCCGACCCGGCCCGGCGCGCGCGCGTTAGCCGAGCGGCTGCCGGCCTACATGGTGCCCGGCGGCGGTGGTGGTGCTTGGAAGCGCTGCCGTTGACACTCAACGACAAACTCGACACCCGCGCCCTGCCGGCACCGGAATACCGCGACGGCGATCAGTACCGCGCCCCCGCCAATGCTGTCGAAGAAATTCTCGCAGGCATCTACGCCCAAGTCCTCGGCCTGCGAACGGGTCGGCGTCGATGATTCGTTCTTCGACCTTGGCGGCGACAGCATTTTGTCGATGCAGGTGGTGGCGCGCGCCCGCGCGGCCGGTCTCATGTGTCGGCCCCGCGACATTTTCGTCGAGCAGTCCGTGGCCCGGCTGGCCCAGGTCGCCACATGAGCACCGGCGGGCACAGCCGGCCCGATCGACGGTGCATCGGGCCGTGTGCTGCCCACCCCGATCGTGCGCTGGCTGCAGGGCGTGGAAAGAGCGGGCAGCCGGTCGACGAGTTCAACCAGACCGTTGTCGTGCAGGCTCCCGCGGGTGCCACCGACGCCGACGTGGTGGTCGTGCTGCAAGCGTTGCTGGACCAGCACGCGCATGCTGCGGCTTCGCGTGCATGATGATGGCGCCGGCGGTGGTCACTACAGGTGCCCGAGCCGGGGTCGGCGGACGCGCACGGGTGCCTGCAAGTGGTGGACGTGTTATCCGACGAGGCGCTGGCGACGGCCCGGTCGCGGTTGAACCCGGCCACCGGGTCGATGCTGAACGCGCTGTGGGTTGCCGCCCGCAGGCCAGCTGGTGTTGATCATTCACCATCTGGCCGTCGACGGGGTGTCGTGGCGAATCATGTTCGAAGACCTCAACATCGCGTGGGCCCAGCATCGGGGCGGGCAACCCGTCGCCCTGCCGGCGGGCGGGACGTCGTTTGCCCGGTGGGCGGAGCTGCTGGCCGAGCACGCGCGCCACCCAGAGGTCGTTGGCGCACGCGGAGGCGTGGCGACAGGTGGCGGCGACGCCGGCGGTGTTGCCGGCGGTGCAACCCGCGGTCGGATACCTATGCCAGCTGCCGGGCAGCTATCGGTGTCGTTGGACGTGGAGACCACTCGCCTGCTGCTCGGTGAGGTGCCCGCGGCGTTTCACGCCGGGGTGCACGACATCTTGTTGATCGCCTTCGGGTTGGCGGTGACGGAGTTTTTGGGCGGCCCCGGCGCGCCGATCGGCATCGACGTGGAGGGCCACGGCCGTCACGAGGACGTCGCTCCCGATGTCGACCTGTCCCGCACCGTCGGCTGGTTCACCACCAAGTACCCGGTGTCTTTGAACGTCGGTGGGCTGCGTTGGGCGCAGGTGGTGGCCGGCGATGCGGCGCTGGGGGCGGTGATCAAGGACGCCAAAGAACAGCTTCGCGCCCTGCCCGATGGCCTGACCTACGGGCTGCTGCGCTATCTCAACCCCGACGTTGACCTGGTCGGGCCCGACCCCACCGATCGGGTTCAACTATCTGGGACGCCTGGGCGCAGGGCGGGCGAGGTCTCCCAGGAAGGGTGGCGGATCCGCCAGGAAGGCCTGTCATCTGCCGGCGCCGCCGCGGCCATACCCATGCCGCTGGTGCACACCGTCGAGCTCAATGCCGGCACCGTCGAACTACACTACACCGACACCGGCCCGCACCTGCACGCCAACTGGACGTGGGCGCCCTCGGCATTGGATCGCGCGCAGGTCACCCGGCTGAGCCGGTTGTGGTTTGACGCCTTGGCCGGCATCTGCGCGCATGTGCGAGGCGGTGGGGGCGGGTTGACGCCGTCGGATATTGCGCCTGCCCGGCTGAGCCAGCAGCAGATCGATGAGCTGCAGCGGGAATACGAAATCGCCGACATTTTGCCGTTAACTCCCTTGCAGCAAGGCCTGCTCTTTCACACCAGCACCGCGAAGGGAAACAACGATGATCTGTATGCGGCACAGCTGAATATCACGTTGAGCGGCCCGCTCGACCGGCACCGCCTACGCGATGCTTTGCGCACCGTGGTCAACCGCCATCCGAACCTGACAGCACGTTTCTGCCAGCAGTTTGATGAGCCGGTGCAGATCGTCCTCGCTGATCCCGGGCCGCCCTGCCGGTATGTCGAGCTGGACGCCGGCGAACCCGATGAGCAGATACAGCGGCTATGCGCCGCCGAACGTGCCGCGGTCTGCGACCTCACCCACCAGTCGGCCTTCCGGGCCGCTCTCATCCGCACCTCAGACCACCGGCACCGGCTGGTGCTGACCAATCACCACATCGTGCTCGATGGGTGGTCGCTGCCGATCTTGCTACAGGAGATATTCGCCGGCTATTACGGGCAGCGTCTGCCCGCGGCGCATCTCGTACCGCAGGTTTGTGGCGTGGCTGGCCGACCGGGACCTTGACGGCGCCCGCGCGGCCTGGAGCGAGACGTGCTGGCCGGTTTCGACACCCCCACACTGGTCGGCC
>CAVPUR010000001.1:0-269854 GCA_963708995.1 uncultured Actinomycetota bacterium | reverse complement strand
CATCAACACGCCGCCGATGAAGCTCACCGAGTACATCGATCTGCTCGCGGGCAGCGCCATCTCCGACGGCCAGCTCTACGCCGCCGCAATGCCCATCAGGACCACCCTGCCCGAGCTCTGGCCCGATGTCCGTTTTTTCCCCTTCGTCGACGAGGACAAGTACCGCCACGTCAATTTCTGGTTCGGCCCCGGCAACAACTTCACCCCTCTCCATTACGACCCCTCCAACAACTTCCTCGCGCAGATCCGCGGCCGAAAGCAGGTGATCCTCTGCCCACCTGGGGAGATCGCCCGCCTCTACCCCTTCCCCTTCAGGTACGCTGACAACCCCTTCAGCTACCATGCCACCCACTTCTCCCAGGTCAACGTCCTCTCCCCCGATCTGACCCGGTTCCCCGCCTGGGCCCACGCCGACCGCGCTCTCCTCGAGTTCGGCCCTGGCGACATGCTCTTCATCCCCCTCTACTGGTGGCATGCCGTCTGGGGCATTGACCAGAACATGTCGATCAACTACTGGTGGCGCGCCCGCCCCGCCAACCTCCTCCACGCCCCGCCAGACGGCTGACTGGACCGAAAAAATGTTTTTAGAACGTTTCAAGGCTGTCACATTGCGAGCGCGTGACCTCGTTCGAGGCACCGTGCCCACACCACCGGAGTCGACTAAGACCTCGTTGCGGCAACGGCTGCAGCCAGGGCCACCGAACGCTGGCCACAACTGGCCGACCTGAACGTTCGTCACCGCGCCGGCTTCGCCTACGTCAACGGCCAACTGGCCGACGGCACCACACTGCCGCTGTTCCGCCTGCGCTACGGCGGCTCAGCCAACAGCTGGGGCTTCGCGATCCATCTCGCCAGCCGCGACGGCTACGAAGACACCAGTCCTGCCCAGCGGATACCCCGTCGGCACCCCCGAAGAAGCCCTCGACTGCGCCTGCGGCCTCTACCTCAACGACCCAACCGCCTGGGTCCAACCCCCGACGAACTAACGGGCGTGACCACTAGGTTCTGGCCGTCACAGCCGTGTTTAGGCATCCCAGGCTCACAGCGAACGACCTGACGTAACCCAGCGCGCGTCAGCACTCGGCGCAACGTGTCTTCGTCGTTGAGAGAGAGGCATGGCCGAGATGAATGCATCACGAGGTTCGTCGCGTGAACTGGACTGGCTTTCTCCGCACGCCTTCAGGCCGACCCGTGCGTGCGCCGATGCACCTCGCTTATCACCTGCGGCCCGGCCTCGTGGGGCACGTGTTCGATCATGTGTTCACCAGCCATGTAATCCGCTGACTCAAACTTTTTGGCAGGGTCGCCGAGTTCAATGGGAGGCGGCACTGCTGAAAGGTCGTGGGTGTGATGGTCAGGTCGCGACGGACGAAGATCCCGGCTGAAGAGAAGACCCGGTTGGGGCTGTCGGTATTGGCCGGGGCGATGAGCTGCGTTGAGGCGGCGCGGCGCTGTGGGGTGAGCACGGGTCTGGTCAACAAGTGGCGCGACCAGTTCCTGGCGGTCGGTGCTGAACGGCTCCAAGAGGTACCCAGCGGCCCCGCCAAAGGCGCGGAACCCGCGAGCAGCGGTGATTGCGGATGAAACGAACAGCTCAAACTGGCCTTGGCCGAAGCCACCCTGCAACTGCGGATCGGCATCGCGGTGCGGCGTTTGCCGATCATGTCCCTTCACGGACCTCGAAGCCCTCAGAGAGGCAGCGGGTCTGCCGGTTTCGAGGTTTTGGTCCTGGCCGACATCCCGGAACCCACCTATCGGCCACGGCGCCCCCGGCTGCGTGACGGGCAATCCACCAAAGGGCCGTGGCCGGCCCCGGTGGCGGATCGTATCGAGGCGCTGGCGGCTAAATACGCCGAGACCTGGCCGGCCCTGGGACTATGGCAAGATCGCCGCGCTGATGCGCGCCGATGGACCTGTTAGCCCCTACCCAGTACAACCGTCCTCCGTCGAGGCTAGCACTGAAATACTTACGGTAATACTTACGGTCCATTACTAGCCTTGTACTCATCTAGGAAGTATGTAGAGTACCGTCTATACAGGCAATCGGTTTCGTCCGGTTTCGCCGTTTGGATCGCCATGGTTAGGAGAGAACGCTGCTGGGCGGTGTCACAGGCGTCGGTCGCGGTAATCCGGCGACTGGTGAAAGTGCCCATAACTTCGGCGCGATGAGCGCGCCGCCACACATCGACACACAAGTAACACGGGAAACCGCCCTGAGGGTATGCGCCGCTCAGGAGCGTTGTGAAGGAGTTGCGATGTCCCGCTTGCGCACCGTGCTTCGATCTGTCGCAGCGATCACACTCACGGTCGTCGCTGGGTGTGTCAGCGGGTGCGCCACACCTGTTGTGATGGCGCAGCCGATGTTCATCGGTGATTACTCCACCGGTAACTTCAGTCAGTGGCCGGATGTTCAGAACCGGGGATATAACGGGCCGGGGTTGACTACGTTCCGTCGTATTCGGCGACCGTGGTCAACGACCCGGTGAAAGGTAAGGCGGCCCGTTTCGAGGTTCGTTCGGGCGACTGGCCAGGCTTCGCCACCGGCGAACGCTCGGAAGTGGCATCCAACGGAAGCGAGACCGGGGGCACCGAAGGGCAGGTGCGCTGGTATGAGTTTTCCACCATGTTCGACCCGAGTTTTCCGCAGAACCACGCCGATCTTGGCTGGGGGGTGACCAACGATTGGCATCCGGATAGCAGCGGTGGCTCCGCGGGATTCGAGTGGAATGTGGGCAGCAGGAACGGCTACTGGTCGCTGGTCGTCAATCAGCAGAACAGTCCCGGCGACTACGTACGCGAGTACACCATCTTCGAGACGCCGTTGAACGTCGGGCATTGGCACGACGTGAAGATGCAGATCAACTGGTCAACCGGGATACAGACAGGGTGGATCAGAGTGTGGCTCAACGGAGTTCGCCAAACCTTTGTCGACAGATCCGACACCTATTTCCTTAGCACACTAGTCCCCGGGACGACCACGTGCTACTACAAAGAGGGCTACTACCGACAGGCGATGCAGCCCACCGGCATCGTCTACCACACCGGATTCCGGGCCGCCGGCGATGAGGCGGCACTCTGATGCAACGAGGCTGGTAACGCACTGGTGGCCGCCGCCGGTGGGGACTCGACTGATAATCAGCGGGCTACTGCTCCGCCGCGAGTATCCACACGTGAACGAAAACCTACCCAAGCCGTCCGCCGGTCGCAGGCCAGCGGCCCGACAGAATGCACTTGTCGTGCATCGTTCGCCCTTCAACAACCCGGTTGCAGAGCCGCCCGCACGTAACCCGCGGTCTGGTAAACGTATTCAGCCGGCCAGTCCAGTAACGATAAATGGGTCGGGCTCGCTACCATGATGAGTTCTCCGTCGAAGCAGCGCTGCAGGATGAACCGGGCGCGGGAAATGTGCGGCGTGAATGTGACGACAATCACACTCCGCCAGCGGTATCGCTCGGCTAGCCGGCGCAGTTCCCGCCCTTCGCCCAGAGTTGTTGGTGGATCTGGTACGAAACAGTCCACCTCGATGCCCGAGTGTGGCGTATTGCAGGCTTTTGTCAACCACTCGTTGTCGGCCTCGGGATTTGACAGAACTACCTTGGGTGCCCAGCCCTGCATACCGAGATCGACGCCGAACGGGTACCGGCTGAATCCGTCTCCACCGAGGACGAGGATCGCGTCGGCGTGCCGCAGTGGATCGACCTGTGGTCGGACGTACAGCGGGAGCCCGCCGATCACGGCGGCGATCAGCAGCAGGCAGACCGGTACCACCACCCATCGGATGCGAAGTCGGCGCGAGGTCAGCGCCATGGCCAGCCGATACCGAGAAATCTCGCAGCGTCTGCCGTGCGCCGGATACGCTCGGCGCGCACGATCGATGGCTGTCCCACGTTTCACCAGGGCCTCATCCTGGCGCAGGAATCGGGCCTTGGCGGGAACCACGTGTACCTACGGCGAGCCCGCTGCCTGCTTCGCGGGCGCGGGCCGACTCATCGCTGACGTTGTTCACCACATCCAGATCGTCTCCGAAGGCTTTCCGCTGCTGACCAGCCGGGTGCACGCTAATCCCACCGGCAATATGTATATCCCAGCTGTGCGGACCGCTCTCGACGCGACCCAGTCATGCAGCCATCCGTTGGGTCTTCGAGCCAGCAACGAACCTTACTTTGGTCATCGTCGAAATTCACATAAATGGGGCGGCTGCAGGATGGGCCATCCAGTGTTTGACGGCACGACTGCTTGGTTGCCAGCGCGAGCGACGCTTGTGACACCGCCCGGCACTGTTCTCTCCTTGCCGTGGCGGCCGAAACGGCGAAACCTCACGAGACGGATAATCCATATATAGCGCCTAGACCACATACTCTTCGGATGAATATAAGTCAGACAATAGACTTGGAGTATCTTTTCGGCCAATATCGCTGAGAGTCGGTGCGCCGGCGTCTAGACGATTGGCTGGACCTAAAGCTTTGAGTTGAGAGGTGACCGGGGGAACGATGCTGGTGGGCGTCATATGTGCGGAATAGCCGGAGTCCGCAGGTTCGACAGCGAACCGGTGAGCCGCGAACTGCTGGCCAATATGGTCGCGCGGTTGCTTCATCGCGGGCCAGGCGACACGGGAATCTGGACGCAAGGTGATGTTGGATTCGCTCATACCCGCCTGTCAATCATCGGGGGGCGGAGATGTGACGCAAACCACCCCCGGAGGGTTTCGACCGCCAGGGCACCCGCACCACCACCTACCTGTGCACCCACCTGGATCGACTGACTTTGCCGGAGATTCGCACCGCCATTGAGCTGGCCATCGATACCGGCCAGCCGGCCGAAATCGCCGTCGGCTGAACCTCATCCGCGATACCATGACCAGGACCGCATCACCACAACGACGTCGTCACCCACACCCAGCGCGGCACCGCTCAACACGATCAGCTGGCCGCCGTCCACGCACCCAGATCCTCGCCAACCTCGATAACGCCCCCATCGTCATCCTCGACGACATCCGACATCTTGAGTCTGCGACCCATCGATGCCTTCCGCCGGTGTCGAAGCCGGCCCGCCCACCCAATACTCGAAGTCTGTGATTAGCCTTGCATTCATCCAAAAAGAATGTAGAGTACGCTTACATATGGGTATCGGTTTCGTCCGGTTGCGGTTGCGCGGTCAGTTCGGGCCGCGCTTCCAGGTCAAGCGCATCATGGTCAAGCCCGGTGCCCGCCTGAGCCTACAGATGCACCACCGGGACGACATCGTCCGCTTCGAGGACAACTGCGGCCGCGTGGCGCCGAGCTGAGGAGCAAGATCGTGAAGTCCCCCCAAGCGCCCGCCGATGCCGTCGATTTCCACTCGGAGATCGCGACCGATTTCAGCGCCAGCTACAAGGCCGATGCCAACCGCCTCGAGAGAGTTCGGGTCTGGAACGGCCTGCTCGACCAGTACGCGGGCGGCGCGAAGTTCGCCTACGACATCGGCTGCGGGCCGGGCGTGCTGTCGCGCGAGGTCGCCGGTCGAGGCATCGAGGTCTTCGCGATCGACGGCGCGGCCGGCATGCTGGCCGTCTCGAAGAAGGCCGCGGCCGACGCGGGACTGATCAACATCCAGTTCCAGCAGAGCCGCCTGCCGATCGCCGACACCAGCGGCTACCGCCCCGCGGATCTGGTGCTCTCGTCCAGCGTGATCGAGTACCTCGACTCGATCCCCGAGGCGCTGCGCTTTCTGAAGGCCCTGAGCCGTCCCGGCGCGACGATCATCTTCTCGGTCTCGAACAAGGACTCGCTGAGCCGCCGCCTCGTGCGCCTGGTGCACGGCCTGACCGGCCGGCCGCGCTATTTCGGGCTGCTGAAGCACTTCATGAATATCCAGGAGATCCAGGCGGACCTGCGCACCGTCGGCCTGGAGTACGTGGAGCACCGCTACTTCGGCGCCGCCGACCGCATGAACTCGGTCCTCGGCGCCGTGCTGCCCAAGCGCTTCGCGAGCAACATGATCGTCGTCGTCGCCCGGCGTCCGGCCTGAGCGCGCGGTCGGCGGCCGTGGGTCCCCGGGCTTGAGCATGCAAGGTGCGCGGCTGGACGACGAAGTGGGTGGTCAAGGAGGTTGCCCGCCAGCACCTGCCTGCCGCTGTCGTCGATCGCCCGAAGATGGGCTTCAAGGTTCCCCTCGACCGGTGGTTTCGTGGTGGGTTGCGCGATATGGCGGTCGAACTGCTCACGAGCCCGTCCTCGTTTGTCGGCACAATGTTCGACCGGGCAGCGGTAAGCAAACTGCTCGACGACCATTCGTCCGGCGATCGCAACGAGCAGCCACGGATCTGGACATTGCTCTCGCTCGAGGTTTGGCATCGCGAACTCGTAAAAAGATGACGTGTGATGGAGACCCCTCAGCCCGGACGCACGTCGAGTCTGCGTCGGAGAGTTTTTGAGAGCGTGAGCAGGTGACGACCTGGGTGAGGATTATGCCGATCGTGGCCCTGGCCGCTGAGACCACCGTCGAGGCCGACAACTTCAACTGACAAACCGGTGTTCCGCCTTGGAACACCCGAACAAACGATTGGAGAAAGATCATGGGAGCAATCGAAACGCTCTCGACGGGTTCAGGCAGTAAGCGGGAGGCCGTCCATGATTCGGTCGGTGGGATACACCTCGCCGTCCTCTCGACGCTGGGCGTCGACCTTCCCGAGACGGCCAAGATACTCGATTTCGGCTGTGGTGCCGGCGGCACTGTGAGAGCTCTGCGGGCTCGCGGGTACCTCAACGCTTGTGGTTATGACGTCGGGGACGGCCGAACCCTCGTCCGCGACGATCGAGATCAGATCAAAGTTGGGACCCTGCTGGACTTGAGGCTGCCCTATGAGGACAACACGTTTGATCTCGTGATCTCGGACCAGGTTTTCGAGCATGTTCAAGATCAAGTGCGGGCCTTTGAAGAGCTGCTGCGAATCACCAAGCCCGGTGGTCATGGGCTGCACATCATTCCCGCGCGGTACGCCCCGATCGAGGGGCATATCTAAGTTCCGTTCGGCGGGGTGTTCCAGCATCGCTGGTGGTACAAACTGTGGGCTTCGTTCGGAATTCGCAATAGGTTCCAAGCCGGGCTGTCAGCCGATGAAACCGCGGACCACAACGCGTTCTTCGTCAGCGAGGCAACGCGGTACATCTCGACGTCCTGTTATCGGGTGATCTTCAGGGAGGTCGGGTTCCAGTATCGGTTCGCCGAGCAGGAGTTCTTCGACAGCCACGACCGTCCATCCATGCGTGCGATCGGAAAACTTGGCAGTCCAGCGATGCGGCTCTACCGCACCTTTCGCTCCCGAATCGTCTACCTGCGCAAACCGGACTCGCCGAGGTGAGCCCAGCGTCCGTGAGCCGCGGCGACGCGAAAGTGGATGCGATCGGTGACCTGGTCGCCGAAGCGGTCCGCATCCGCGCGGTCGAGGGCCACATCGTCAAATCATGGCCACCAGACTGTCCCGGCGTGGTATTCGGGAACGGTGTCATGGCTGGCCACTGGATCTCGGGACCACAGACGCTTCAACGAGGACCAATGGCCCGTCGCGAACGCCTTAAGCGTCGGTAACGTCGCCGCATCGCATCGGCTCCACTATTGTGCAGATCGGGAAATGCATCTACCCGAGGTTCTGGGGTGGACGGCGACGGAGAGGATGGGCCCGTGCTGCTGATGACCGACAAAGTGTTTGGTGGAGCGGTGTTGATACGGCGATCGCCGAGGCGACGATGAAGGCGGAACCCCGGCTTGGGCTGACCTTGTCGTGGCCGCGGATCACCTCGGCGTTCCTCATCGACGTCGCGGTGCTGGTAGTGGCCAGTCACTTCCCCGGCGTACCGCAGAACGTCGCGTGGTGGGTGGGTGTCGCGGTCGCGGCGGTGGTGACGATCGCCGCGGTACTCGCCTACCGTAGGATCACCCTCGGCTCAGCTTTGGCCAGGTGGGTGTGGGATGGGTCCACCGACTGGGTGGCGACACTGAGCCGGGGATGCACGCCCGCGATCGATCACCGGCGCCGCTTCGGCCGCGACGTGGTCGGGGTGCGCGAGTACCAGGGCCAGCTGGTCGCGGTGATCGCCGTGGACGAAAATGCCGACGGGCCGTCCGGGCGCCATCAGCGCGAGAAGGTGGCGCCGGCCACCTTGCCGGTGGCGGTGGTCGCTGCGGCGCTGCACCAGTTCGATGTGCACCTTGACGCCATCGATATCGTCTCGGTGCGAAAGCGACACATCTCCGAGGCCGCCGATCCGTCCGCCCCGCCAACCGCCGACGATCGCCCCGCGGGTATCGAGGGCGGTACGTGGCTGGTGTTACGGATGGATCCGCAGCAGAATGTCGCGGCGGTGGCGGCCCGCGATTCGGTGGCCTCGACCTTGGCGGCGGCCGTCGAGCGGCTCGCCGGCGATCTGGACGGACGGCGCTGCGCGGCCCGGCCTTTGACCGCCGATGAGCTTGCCGAGGTGGACGCCGCCGTAGTGGCGGGTCTGCAACAGGCTTCGACTCGGCCGGGATTGCGTCGTCTCAAGCATATCGACGGGTACGCGACCAGCTTCTGGGTGTCACCGTGGGACATCACTTCGGAGACGCTGGACTGGTTGTGGCTGCACGATACCGATGCCACCGTGGTGACGATCCGACTCACCGCCGCCGCCGGCTGGGCCTATGTGTCGGCTTGGGTGCGCTATCACAGCCGGGAGCGGCTGGGTAAAGATGTGTGGGCCGGGCTGAATCCGCTCACCGGCCGCCAGTTGGCCGCGGTGCGGGCAAGTCTGCCGGCCCCGGCGACGCGCCCACCGCTGGTGGTGCCGGCGCGGGCGCTGCGCGACGACGAACAGCTCGAAGTCCGGGTGGATCCAACAGAGGTGGACGCGGCACCGCAACACTCGATGCCACCCGGCTGAAGAGAGCGATGACGCGCAGCCAGCGGCGGCGCCCGCGCTGTGACCGTACCCGGCCGGACGGGCGATCGGTAACGACCGCTTCGCCGAGATCCGGCCACCAGATTTGTCGACTCTGGCGGCCGCCAGCTCGGTGACCACGTCGAAATTACGTGGCCGCCGCATGCGCGCGGTGTTGAGCCGCCGGCTTCGGCCCTTTCCACCACACGCTTGACGGTCTTATGGGTAGTGCCGCACAGTTCAGCGGCCCCGCGGTAACTCTCGACCTGGCGTACGCCGAAATAATTGTTCATACGCTCCCTCGAATAGAGCTCGCGGGCACGACTGCCGGTCGAAAACCGGCCTGGCCTTGTTGCTGCGTGTTCCTGGCGCTGCGATGAATCAGGCTCAGCGAGAAGCGGCTTTGATTCGCTCAACCTTCAGAAAATCAATCGCCAATAAGCCGTTATTATAGGAAAACGAGTGAGTTCCAATGATCTTTGGGGCAAAGTGCGGCTCTATTATGCTAACGGTTTCCTCGCGATAGGTCTCCGTTCCCAGGTCTTTGATCTGTGCGATTCCCATTGATTCGCCGTATTGATCAAAGCCCTGTCTTTGAAATACTCGCAATAACTTCTCACCGTCTCGAAAAAAGCCCCCATTTCTGGCTCGTCCGCTATCGAAGATCACGGGATTTTTTGCGTGTGGCGTCCATGCATCAGAGTCGAAAGCATCGGAGTAGAATATGTGCAGTTCCGAGCAACACTCTCCTATTTCGGAACTATCAATATTTGTCAATAGCCACCATCTGTCTTTGAAAAAGAATATGTTGGTGTCTACTGCAGAGACATCCTTAATCAGAGTCTTGTGAAAAGACCACCGAAGTGGAAATTCGGTGCACTTATACAGCCGTATTTCTCTTATTTCCCCAGTTTCCGGACACATATATAGTTCATTGTCGACTGTGAAGATAAATGGGTATGACAAGTGAAACGGCTCATCGAGGGCTGAGCCGAGCTCCTCATATTTGTCGCCGCTGATTTTAAAAACACATATTTTGCCTCTGTTAGTTCTGAAGTCGTAATCCTCAACGAAACACAGGTCCAAATCCCCGCGCCTGAAAACGAAAGGATCGGCAAGAAAGCGATAGGGAGGGTTCGCAATGATATTTGATCTCGGAGCACTGAACTTTGCCAATTTTCAGCGAACTGGTAAGCGACGCCCCAGCGTTGATTTCGCTGATGGTCCAGCGCCGAACCGAGGCTCTGTTGAAATGCCTTCGAATCATAGTGATGAACGTTTTGATTTGATATAGAGCAATAATATGCAATGAGGGCATCGTGTAGGGTTCATGTGCATAAGGCGACTTAGGCAGAATTTCGGGCAAGATCCTTATCCTGCCCAAATCTTCAAGAAATCTATGCATAAAGATAATTGACTTCTTGTAGATTTGTGCAAGATTTCGCGCATAAGTGGTATTCGTACCAATGGAGCCTGTCATGAGCACGTCTCGTCGTGTCTTCGCAAGCCACCTGCGCGTCCCCGCCGTCGAATACATCAGGCAATCTTTGTATTACGAAGCCCGTTGACGGCTCTCGATTAAACACCTCCCAGAAGCCGGCGGGACCCCCACTATTTACGTCATTTTTCCCGTGATGGAAAGAGATAATCCCGAATTCGCAGACCTTGAGGATCTCGCCGCGGAAAGTTCCACTTTGTCCGTTCAAAAGGACATCGACATTCAAGCCTTTGATCGTTTCTAGGTCTTCTTCACGATACCGATAGACAAATCCGCTCGTAGATTTGAGTGGACGAACGTGTATTTTGGGCACATGAAAAGTATCAAGATGGTGCATGTCAAATGCGCTTTTAAGTTTGGGATCCCTGACAAACATACGGCTTTCTAGGGCCAAAATAGCCTTGAAGCATGCAGCGACGACAAATTTTAGAAAATTCCGTTTTTTGAATAATCTGTAAATTCTTTTAAGGAGATTTTCGTCCTCGGCAAATGTCTGCACAATCAAGTAGTCGATTGAATAATGCTCTGCCGATTTGTTCTTCTCGATTACGTCATAAATTAGGCCCGGTTGGTATCCATCATCAACTAGATACCCAACACTAAGCTTTCTCATAATCGTCGTTCCCCTTCCGGAATATACAAAGCCGACTGCACTTTAACGGAGTTGGGCGTTCACAGCAGCTTTTCCACCGTGATGGCCCAAGATCCGCACCATCTTCGGGACCGCGCAGTGGCCGCGCCGCACCCGTAAACGCTCACGGCGATCGAGGCCGCGTTCGAGACACCTACGTTTGACCTGACCGTGTTAAAGCTGCACTTCGGGCGGCTGACCGGCAAGGCCTACACCAAAGATGAAATGCGATGAGGCCCCCCTCAGCTAAGACGCTCGTTGACATGGGGCGTCGGGGAAGTTTTTCAGGAACTCGAGGAGGTCCCGATGACGATCGTAGATGGTTGGGACGTGCATCGACAGCAGATCACGTTCGATTATGTCGACGACGACGGGTTGGTGTATAGGGGCCGGCTTGACTCACGAAAAGTGCCCGCGAAACACCCTCGGTGCCTCACGTAAGAGTGCCCGCGAAACGGTGACCGTCGTGAGGCATGGAAAGTGGGTTGTCGATGGCCTGCCGTGCCGAGATCACCAGCAGGTATGCCAAGGCGTACGTGAAGGCTTCGAAGAAGGACCGGGGACGAATCCTGGACCAGGTGGTCGAGGTGACCAGCTGGTCGCGGGACAACGCCCGCCGCAGGCTTACAGCGGCGGCGAAGCGGCCACCGGGGTCGGGCCGCAGTGTGGCGAAGCAGCCACGCAAGCCTCGGGCTCCGAAGTACTGCTACGACACGCTCAAGGTGCTGCAAAAGGTCTGGGCCGCCTCGGGGGGCCAATGCGGGAAGTATCTGGCGGCCTCGATGCACATCCAGCTCGACGGGCTAGAACGCCACGGCGAGTTCGTCTTTGGCCGGGATCGCTACAGCCCTGACGTGCGCGGGGAACTGCTGGGGATGAGCGCGGCCACGATCGATCGCTACCTGGCGCCGGCCAAAGCCAAAGATCAGGTTAAGGGCAAGACCACCACCACACCCTCACCGATGCTGCGATCTTCGATCAAGATCCGCAAAGCAACTGACGAAGTCGAGGAATCGCCGGGGTTCTTCGAAGGCGACACCGTCGCGCACTGCGGGCCAACGCTGAAAGGTGAGTTCGCCCGCACCCTCAATCTCACCGACATGCATATCGGCTGGGTTTTCACCCGCACCGTGCGCAACAACGCCCACGCCCACATCCTGGGCGCACTGAAGGCAGGAGTGCACAAAATACCTTATGAGGTAACCGGTTTGGACTTCGACAACGGCAGTGAGTTTCTCAACAAGGCCGTCATCAAGTGGGCCGCGCAGATGGAGATCTTCTTTACAAGGTCACGACCGTACAAGAAGAACGACCAGGCCACGATCGAATCCAAGAACAACCACCTCGTGCGCAAATACGCGTTCTACTACCGCTACGACACCGACGCCGAACGAGCCGTGCTCAATCGGCTCTGGCCACTGGTCAACGACCGGCTCAACTACCTGACCCCGACCGTCAAACCCATCGGGTACGCCAGCAGCGCCGACGGCCGCCGCCGACGCCTCTACGACACCCCGCAAACCCCGCTGGACCGGCTCTTGGCCGCCGGGGTTCTTTCGCCAGCACAGCAGGCTGAACTGACCGCATACCGCGATAGCCTCAACCCTGCCAAGATCGCCCGCCAGATCGCCGACCTCCAGAACCAGCTCCTATCCTGGCCAAGGAAAAGACCGAGCAGCTCCACCTCGCCAGCATCCCCACCGCTCTACCCGATATCCGCAAAGGCATCCGGACCAAGGCCTCCTGAAACCACCCGGTTTCGCGGGCATTTCTAATTGAGGCATGGACTAACTTTCGCGGGCATCTTTACTTGAGCTCCATATCCCTCCGGGGGACGCCTTGCGGGCGTGAAAATGGGGTTGGGTCGCCTGCCGACGCCGATGTTTCCTTGGGCGCAAGAGCCCGCATTTGAGCTTGGCGCTGGGGCCCGATCCGGAAGGGTCACGCATTGTTGCTTCGAGCACGCCGGTCAGAATTTCGGTTTCCCTGTACCGAGGCCCCCGGGCGATCCACCCGATGGAATGGATGGATTGGATTGGATTGGATTGGAGGGCAAGCGAAGTGGCAGCACAACGGAGGCGCAAGCAGAAGCCGGCGGTGGCGGCGGGGCCGGTGGAGATTCCCGACGCGGACCACGAGGTGGTGATCGAGCGGGCTGCAGCGATCGATGTTGCCAAGGCAACCGGCACGGTGTGTGTGCGGTTGCCCGGCAAGTCTGGGCGGCGGTTTTCCCGGGTGTGGGAGGTGTCGGCACGCACCGGCGTCATCGGCGAGCTGGCCCAGCAGCTCATCGAGCTCGACGTCGAGAAGGTCACCGTGGAGTCAACTTCAGACTACTGGCGGATCTGGTATTACCTTCTGGAGGCGGCGGGGCTGGATGTGCAGCTGGTCAACGCGCGCGGTGTACGAACGTGCCGGGCCGGCAAAACCGACCTGTTGACCGAACTACCGGCCAGTGTCGGCGCGGGTGCGTGCCGGGAGCGGGCTGGGCTGGCTAGGTTCGCTGCTCGTGATCAGCGATGGGGATGCGCCGCGGGAGTTGTCGCGGTGCTGGTGGTGCCGCTGCGGGGTGCGCTGGAGGCGACCGGTGATCTGTTCCAGCCGTATCGGCTGGTTGATGCCGACGGTGCGGTCGTCGCGCCGGTCGCGGCGTTTTTCGCCGAGTTGACGGCGTGCGGGCGACCGGCGACCACGCAGCGTTCCTACGGGATGGATCTGTTGCGGTGGTTTCGGTTCTTGTGGGCGCTGGGGGTGGGTTGGGATCAGGCGACTCGGGTGGAGGCCCGCGATTTCTGTCGCTGGCTGCAGATCGCGGACAAGCCGGTCCGGCCGCACTGGCGGTACCCGACGGTGATGGTGCGCCGTGGCGCGGTCAGGACCGGGCCGGGGGTGAATGCGGTGACCGGCAAGGCGTTCGCGGTAGCCGGTATGCGGCGGCGACGGTGGCGCATTGCGAGACCGTGCTGCGTGGGTTCTACGACTTCCACCTGGAGGCGGGCACCGGGCCGATGGTCAACCCGTTCCCGCTGTCGCGGTATCGCGGTGCCGGCCGGGTGGATGCTCATCACAACCCGATGGAGCCGTTCGCCGGGCATCGCAGCGGCCGGTATCGGCCGAAGGTGGTGGACCGGGCGCCGCGGTGTATCCCGGACGAGCGGTTCGACGAGTTGTTCGCGCAGTTGGGTTCGCATCGTGACCGGGCGTTGGTCGCGTTCTGGGTCTCGACCGGGGCGCGGGCGTCGGAGTTGCTGGGCGCCACGGTCGCCGACGTCGACCCGGGACAGCAGTTGATCACGGTGATCCGCAAGGGAACCCGGGCGATGCAGCCGTTGCCGGCGCGCCGGACGCGTTCGTGTGGCTGCGGTTGTATCAGGCGCAGCTGGCCGGGCTGGCCCCGGCCGGGCGGGACCAGCCGTTGTGGTGGACGTTGCGAGAACCGTTGCGGCCGTTGCGGTATGACGCGGCCCGTGCGATGTTCAACCGGGCCAACGCCGTGTTGGGGGCGAACTGGTCGCTGCACGATCTGCGGCACACCGCGGCGTATCGGATGGCGCGCGACCCGCAGATGCCGTTGACCGATGTGCAGTGGGTGCTCGGCCACGCCCATCTGTCGACCACCCAGCGCTACCTGAACCCGCTGACCGAGGACGTGATCGCCGGGCTGCTGGCCTTCCACGCCCGGCGACGCGACCGCGACCCGGCCGCGCCGCCGGCGGCGGGGTATCGCGCCGAGAGCCTGCAGATCCTCTTCGGCGAGGCCGGGTCGTGACCGCCGTCGACACGTCGCCGGTGGCGCCGGCCGTGGCCGCGCCGTCGGCGACCGGATCGGTGAAATCCACCGGGGCGCAACTGGTCGCGGCGTTTCCGCCGCGGCCGGTCGCCGCGTCGTGGCCGGCCACCGAGGCGCGCCGCTCCGCGGTGGCTCGACCGGGTGCTGTCGGCGCCGTTCGCGTTGGACAACCGCTCAGCCAGCAGACCCGGCGGCTGGGGGTGCTGGCGGTGCTGAGCTGGCTGCAGGCCCAGCCCGGCGACAGCTGGCAGCAGCGGTGGCGGGCCAGCGGCGCCGAGGACCAGCCGGACTGGCGCCGGACTGGTCGGCACCGACCGCGCGCGAAGCCGCTCGCCGCATCTGAGCCCCGGGCTGCTGGTGCTGATCTGCGCCGATGTGATCCGGCCCAGCCTGGACTGGCTGCTGCGGTTCGCCGCCGGCGCGGCGCAACCTCGCCACCGAGATGGCCCGCACCCGCGACCCGGCCGCTTCGCCGCGCTCGCCGCGTTGTGCAAGCAGGGCCGGGTCGGACTGCAGAGCCGGGCAGCAGGCGCTGACCAGCGTCGCGATCATCATGGCCGCCAAGGGCGGCCCGGTCGCGCGAGGTGCGGGTCGGCGACTGCGTCGAGCTGCTCGCACCGTCGCCCGCACGCCGGGCCACGACGCCGGGCACGCCGACAGCCCGCTGTTCTATCAACTGCTGCGCGCGCACGGCGACCTCGGCCACGACGCACCCGCCGCGATCGAGATGTTCTCCGGCCGTGGACAGCCCAGCTGCGAGCAGCTGATCGACCGCTACCGGATCGCCTGCCGGCCGGTGCGCGACGTGCTCGTCGACTACCTACGCGAACGCCAGCCGTCGGTGGACTTCTCCTCGCTGCAACGCTTCGCCTACCTGCTCGGCAAACTGTTCTGGGCCGACCTCGAGGCCCACCACCCCGGCATCGACTCGCTGCAAGCTGCCCCGCGAGGTCGCCGCGGCGTGGAAGCAGCGGGTGATGACCCGACCCGACCACAACCACACCGACCGGGAACAGGTCAGACGACCTCGCCGCGACTGGACGGCGCAGCGTGCTGACCGCCGTCCGAGCCTTCTACCTCGATATCGCCGAGTGGGCCGACGACGACCCGGCCCGATGGGGGCCCTGGGCGGTGCGCTGCCCGGTCAGCGCCAGCGACGCCTCCCACAAGAAGGACCGCTCACAGCGCAAGTCCCGCATGGACCACGCACCCGCGAACGGCTGCCGGTGCTGCCGACCCTGGTCGCCTGGGTCGCGGCCGAACGACCCGCACCGCCGAGCTGCTCGCCGCCGCCGAGCGCGCCCGCGCCCGGCGAGCTGTTCACCGCCGCCGGGGTGACCTTGCGCCGTGCGGTGATGAAGACCAAGACCACCGGCCGCGTCTGGGCCGAGGACCCCGACACCGGAGCGCGGCGCGACCTCAGCTTCGAAGAACACCGCGGGTTCTGGACCTGGGCCGTGGTAGAGGTGTTGCGCCACACCGGAATCCGCATCGAGGAACTGACCGAACTGTCACACCACAGCCTCATCCAATACCGGCTGCCGGCCACCGGGGAACTGATCCCGCTGCTGCAGATCGCCCCGTCCAAGACCGACGCCGAGCGACTTCTGGTGATCTCACCGGAGCTGGCGGACGTGTTGTCGACCATCGTCGCCCGCATCCGCGGCGATCGACCCGACGTCCCTCTGGTGGTCTCCTACGACAAGAACGAACGCGTCTACAACCCGCCCATACCGCTGCTGTTCCAATGGCGGCGCCGACTCGAGAACCGCCCGGTCAGCCGAGACCGCGCTGCGCAACTACCTCGACCACGCGCTCACCGCGATCGGCGTCAAAGACGCCGCCGGCCGTCCGCTGCGCTACACCTTCCACGACTTCCGCAGGTTGTTCATCACCGACGCGATCGTGCACGGCATGCCGCCGCACATCGCCCAACTCGTCGCCGGGCACCGCGACATCAACACCACCATGGGCTACAAGGCCGTCTACCCCGAAGAGGTGATCAACGGCCATCGCGCGTTCATCGCCCGCCGCCGCGCGCTGCGCCCCGGCGAGGAATACCGCACCCCGACCGACGAGGAATGGGCCGAGTTCGTCGGGCACTTCGAACGCCGCAAGGTCGCCGTCGGCGACTGCGGCCGCTCCTACGACACCCCTGCATCCACGAACACAGCTGTCTGCGCTGCCCGCTGCTGCGCCCGGACCCGGCCGCCCGCGCCCGGCTCGAACGAGATCCGCGACAACCTCCTCGCCCGCATCGCCGAAGCCGAAGCCCACCGCTGGTTCGGCGAGGCCGAGGGCCTGAAGGTCAGCCTCGCCGGCGCCCACGCCAAACTCGCCCAGATGGACCAGATCACCGCCAACCGCACCAAGACCGTCCAACTTGGCATCCCCAGCTTCACCGACGCCGCCGGCCGCACCACCAGCGACCCGACCCGCCTGCCCACCGCAAGCCAGCCATGACCCCAATAATCACCGAACGACCAGGTCAACCCACAGAATTCAAGATCAATATCTTAGTTCGGAGAAGACAAACTCGACGCTGTCTGGCTGGCCAAGTTGACCGAGAAAGGCCTGCTGCGGCCCTCATTCGTGCCGCCGGCGCCGATCCGGCGGCTGCGCGACTACACCCGACTGCGTGAGGACCTGACCCGGGACCGTTCTCGTTACTGGCAGCGGCTGGAGAAACTGCTCGAGGACGCGTTGATCAAGGTGTCGTCGGTGGCCTCGACGCTAGACACGCTGTCCACGCGCGACATGATCGAGGCCCTCATCGCCGGGGAACGCGACCCGCGACGGCTGGCCGCGCTGGCGCGCGGGAGGATGAGGGCCAAACGCTCGGAGCTGATCAGCGCGCTCGACGGTCGCTTCGATGATCATCACGCGGAGTTGGCGCGGATGCTGCTGGGCCAGATCGATGCGCTTTCCACCCAGATCGACACCCTGACCGCGCGCATCGAGGAGTTGATCGCCGAGTTGCCCGACGCGGCTGGGGCCATCGATCACAGCGATAGCACGGGCCCGGGTGCGGGTATCGATGCCGATCCTGACACCGGCGATCCTGACACCGGCGGCGGCAATTTGACCGGGTCGACCCCACTACGGTGGCCGATGACTTGCCAAGCGTCATTGAGCGGCTCGATGAGATCCCGGGCATCGGAGAGCGCGCCGCGCAGAGGATCATCGCCGAGATCGGGCTGGAGATGACCCGTTTCCCCACACCCGAGCACTTGGTCTCCTGGGCGAGACTGTGCCCGCGCACCATCCAGTCCGGTCCCATCAGCCGCGCCGGCAAGACCGGCAAAGGCAACCCCTATTTGAAAGGCGCGCTCGGCGAGGCCGCTGCGGCGGCCGCCAAAACCAACACCTTCCTCGGCGAACGCTACCGGCGCCTCGTCAAACGCCGCGGCAAACTCAAGGCCCTGGTCGCCGTCGCCCGCTCCATCCTCAGGATCATCTGGCAGCTGCTGGCCGATCCCACCGCCCGGTTCCGCGACCTCGGCGCCGACTATCACGCCACCCGGATCAACACCGAACGCAGAACCCGCAACTACGTCACGCAACTGATGGCGATGGGCTACCGCGTCACCCTCGAACCCACCGCCTGATCCAAATCTGCATCCGCACAACACAACCCCGCTCGACAAGCTCCGCCGGGTGCCTTCGGCCTGCCCACTCACCTTGGTATTTTCTGCCACTCACCTTGGTATTTTCCGGTCAGGCATTACGGGGCTGACGTGAACCGATATCCTGGTGATCCTGCCCGAGGGAGACGCGGTTGAGCATCGACTATGCGCTGCACGCGCACATCGCCACCATCACGATCAACCGCCCCGAGGCGCGCAATTCGCTCGACATGGAGCATTTCCGCGATTTGGCCCACGCATGGGCGGCGTTTCGCGACGACCCGGCGCCTGGGTCGCGGTGGTCACCGGCGTCGGACGGGACTTCTGCACCGGGGCCGACCTGAAGAAATTCATCCCGGAGTTCACCGGCGACCTGCCCCAACCCGAGGGGTGGAACAAAGACGACGCCATCCATGCCGTCTTGCACCGGTTCCCGCTGTACAAGCCGATCGTCGCCGCCGTCAACGGTACGTGCGTCGCGGGCGGGTGTGAGATGTTGGGCTGCACAGACATTCGAGTGGCCGTGCCCGAAGCACGGTTCGCGATCATGGAGCCGAAACGCGGTCTGTTCGCCGGCGGCGGCAGCACCGTTCGGTTGCCGCGCCAGCTGCCCTACGCGTTTGCGATGGAGCTGTTGCTGACCGCCGACATGGTGGACGCGGAGCGCGCCCTGGCCATGGGACTGGTCAACCGGGTGGTCGCGGCCGACCAGCTGATGGACACTGCCTACGACTACGCCGAGCGCATCGCGGCCAACGCACCGCTGGCGGTCTTCGCGACAAAGCAGTCGGCCGTCGAAGGGCTGACGCTTGACCTCGACGCGGCCTACGACAACGAGACCCGGCACAGCGACCGCGTTTTCGAGACCGAGGACGCCAAGGAAGGACCGCGCGCGTTCGCCGAAAAGCGACCGCCGCGGTGGCAGGCGCGCTGATCTCGAGGTGACTATCTGTTGGTGGCGCGGCCGACGTCGCGAACCACCAGCGACAGAATCCAGCTCACGATCGACAACAGGATCGCGGCCCAGATCGCGTCCCACCAGAAATGGTCGATTGCAGTCCCCAGTGGGTGGTGTGCTTCGGTGATCCAGGCGGTGATCCACAGCATGAACGCGTTGACGACGATGTGAAAAAGGCCCAGGGTCAGGATGTACAGCGGGATCGACAGGAACTGCACGATCGGCTTGACGAATGCGTTGACCAGACCGAATATCACCGCGACGACGAAGATGATGCCGACCCGCTGCAGCGTCGTATCACCGCCGACGAAGCTCATCCCGTGGAATAGCTGGGTGACCACCCACAATGCAAATCCGGTCAATGCGGCGCGCAGCAGAAAAGGGCCCATGTCGGGAGATCCTGCCACGCCGGGCTCGAATTCGCTATGCGTGTACCCGACTTAGTTCAGGCTGTAGAAGCGCTGCGCGTTCAAGCCAGCAATCTTTTCGCGCGCCTCTTCGCTGATGTCGGTGCGGGTGCGCAGATGCTTGGTGCTTTCCGGCCACTCGCCGTCCCAATGCGGGTAGTCGCTGGCGAACATGATGAAGTCGGCGCCGAGCACGTCGATCACGCCGGGCAGGATCGGCTCCTCGGGCTCGCACGTCACCCAGATGTTGCCGGCCGCCAGGTATTCGTGCGGATCGCGGCGCCAGCCGCGCTCGATCCAGTCGCCGCGCTTCTCGTAGTGCTCGTGCAGGCGGTCGATGAAGAACGGGACCCACCCGGCGCCCGCCTCGAGGAAGGCGACCCGCAGCTGTGGATGCCGCTCGAAGACGCCGCCCGAGACGAGCGCGGTCATCGCCGTCATCTGGTCGAACGGAAAGCTGATGCAGTGCACCTGGATGTAGTTCGTGAAACGGTCCACGCCGATCTTCGGCAGATGAATGCCGGGCGCACCGTGAATGCCCAGCGGCATGTCGAGCTCGACGGCGGCGGCGTAGAACGGGTCGAGATCGGGGTGGTCGAGGTTGCGGGTCTTCAGCGCCGGCGGGACCAGAGTCGAGACCAGCCCCAGCTCCTTGGCCTCGCGCATGATGTCGATGGCCAGCTGCCCGTGCTCGATCGGGGTGACAGCCGACGCCGCGCAACCGGCCGTTCGTCGGCGCGCAGTAATCCGCGATCCACTGGTTGTAGAGCCGCGCGAATCCCGCAGCGAAATCAGGGTCTTCGAGGCTGGGCACGCACAGCCCGAGGCTGGGATAGAGCACCATCGTGTCGATGTGGTCGCGGTCGGCGTCGCCGACCACACCCTCGGCCGACCGGCAATTGATGTCGGGTGCCTTGCTGATCCCGTGCTCGGGCGGGCAACCGGCGCCGGGGCCTTCGTCCTCCGGGTAGTTGCGGCCCTCGAACATCAACCGCAGCCGCTTGTCGGTGCTGGGTTTGACGTAGTCCGGCCAGCGCTTGATCGCCTCGATCGCCAGCGAGGAGTTCTCGGCGACGTGTCCATCGGCATCGATGATTCGCATGTTCCGGCAACTTACTCCCGCGGATTGTCTGGTCAAACGGCTTGCGAGGTGCGACACGATGCTGACGTGACAACGCAACGGACTCACCGGCGATCAACGGAACTCGTTCATTGCGGCGATGCTGGGCTGGACGATGGACGCCTTCGATTACTTCATCGTGGTGTTCGTCTATGCCGATATCGCAAAGACTTTCCACCACAGCAAGGCCGAAGTCGCGTTCGTCACCACGGCCACCCTGGCCATGCGCCCGGTCGGCGCGCTGCTGTTCGGGCTCTGGGCCGACCGGGTCGGCCGGCGGCTTCCGCTGATGGTGGACGTGATGTTCTACTCCGTTGTCGGGTTCCTGTGCGCGTTCGCGCCGAACTTCACCGTGCTGGTGATCCTGCGGCTGCTGTACGGCATTGGCATGGGCGGCGAATGGGGGCTGGGCGCCGCGCTCGCCATGGAGAAGGTTCCCGCCGAGCGGCGCGGCTTTTTCTCCGGGCTGCTGCAGGAGGGCTACGCGTTCGGCTATCTGCTGGCGAGCCTGGGCTCGCTGGTGGTGATGAACTGGCTGGGGTTGTCGTGGCGCTGGTTGTTCGGCCTGTCCATCATCCCGGCCCTGATCAGCCTGATCATCCGGTACCGGGTGCAGGAGTCCGAGGTCTGGGAAGCCGCCCAGGATCGGATGAAGCTGACCAACACCAGGATCCGCGACGTGCTGCGCGACGGCGCGATCATCCGCCGGTTCATTCTACCTGGTGCTGCTGATGACCGCCTTCAACTGGATGAGCCACGGCACGCAGGACGTCTACCCGACGTTCCTGGGCGCGACCGCCAACCATGGCGCCGGGTTGTCCAGCGTGACCGTCAAATGGATCGTGGTGGTCTACAACCTCGGCGCCATCATCGGCGGGCTGTTCTTCGGCACGCTGTCACAGCGGTTCAGCCGCCGCTACACCATCATCTTCTGCGCGCTGTTGGGGCTGCCGATCGTCCCGCTGTTCGCCTACTCGCGCACCGCGGCGATGCTGTGCCTCGGCTCGTTTTTGATGCAGGTTTGCGTGCAGGGCGCGTGGGGTGTGATCCCCGCGCACCTGACCGAGATGTCGCCGGACGCCATCCGCGGCCTCTACCCCGGCGTCACCTACCAGCTCGGCAATCTGCTCGCGGCGTTCAACCTGCCCATCCAGGAACGCCTGGCCGAGTCGCATGGCTATCCCTTCGCGTTGGCGGCCACGATCGTGCCGGTGCTGATCGCCGTGGCGACGCTGACGCTGATCGGCAAGGATGCCACCGGAAGTTCGCTTCGGCACCGCCGAAACCGCTTTCGTCCCAACGGAAGTGACGTGACCATCTTAGGTCGCTTGGGCTCGCTCGATGTTGGCGAGTGCGTAGTTCGCTACGGCTGCGATCGTCATAGCTTCGCCGGCGTGGGCGAATGATTCGTAGGCTTCGTCGCCGAGAACTTCGCGAAGATGGGTGATCGTCGCCTCGATTTGGGGGTAGCCGGCCCGCGCCATCGGGGATGCGGCGAATCCGCTGATGGTGGCGGCCTGTTCGTGGTGTCCGAGGCGGTCGAATACGCCGGCGAGGATCGCCAGCGGGTTGTGCATCAGGGAGACGCTGCCGGCGTCCAAGTAATGACGGATCGCCAGACGCAGGTAGTCGAGCGAGTCGTTCGGATCTTCGCGAGTGGACGCCGCCAACGACAGCATGACGGCTACCGCCGCCTCCATCTGCCGGTTCCCGCAGTCTTGAGCGATCGCCAGGGCCCGGCGTGAGGCGTCGTAGAAGACGGCCGGATCACTGTTGAGGTGCGCAACTCCATGCGCGAATAGCGCGAAGCAGGCCGTAGTCGGATTGGTGGTGGCCTCGGCCTCTGCGAGTAGGCCTTCCGCGGCCCCCTTCAGGCCGTCGACGTCGCCCAAGAAATTGAGCGCCATCACCAGAGACGCGCGGGTAATCGTGCGCGGGCCCGGCCCTCGTGCGATCGCCTCGCGGCACACCTCGACCCATCGCTGGGGGTCGACCTGCCGCCATGTACGCGATGCCGCTCGAGGTTTGGCTCTCGTGGAGATCCGGATCGAAATCTGTACTGCCCGTCAGTTTTTGGCTGGCTTCGAGATAACCGAAAGCGTCGTCGGCTCGTCCGGCGGCGTAGCACTGCGCGGCCACCACGTACAGCTGCAGGAGCCGCCGATGATTGACCGCGCGCGCCGGTTCGATCAGCTCCTCGGCCCAGGCGACGGGCTCATACTGTTCGAGCCAGACGCCCAGGGAGGTGGCGTGCGTGGCGAGCGTGGCTGCGCTGTCCAAGTCGCCGTTGTCGGCAGACCACCGGAACGCGGCGCGCAGGTTGGCGAATTCGGTGGTGAACCAGGTGTAGGTCTCGCGCTGTCGCGGGCCGTCCCAGAGCGCGAGCATGTCGGTTGCGCAGTCGGCGAAGTATGCGGCGTGTGCCGCGCGGGCCTGATCGGCGCCGCCGCTGAGAGCGAGTTGTTCTTCGGCGAATTGGCGGATCGTCTCGAGCATCGAGAATCGTGTTTGTCCCGTCGACCGGTCGGCGACCAGCAGCGACTTGCGCACCAGGGCGTCCAGCAGATCGAGGACGGCGTATTCGTCGGCATCGCCGGATGTCGCTATCGCGCAGGCACTTTGGAGGTCGAATCCGCCGGCGAACACCGAGCAGCGATTCAGCAGGTGTTTCTCGGCGTCGTCGAGGAGGTCGTAGGACCAGGCGACCGCGTGGCGCAGGGTCTGGTGGCGTTCCTGGCCGCGTCGTGACCCGGTCAGCAACCGAAATCGGTGATCGAGGCGGTCGCGCACCTCGCGTGCGCTCATCGACACCATCCGCGAGGCTGCCAGCTCGATCGCCAAGGGGATCCCGTCGAGGCGGCGGCAGATCTCCACGATTGCCGCTGCCTCGTCCGGTGTGGCCGACGAGGGACCTGGGCCGACGGTGCGCGCACGTTCGAGGAACAGCGCCGCCGCGGCCGAGTCGATGCCCGCGCTGACGTCCAGTGACGGCACCGGCCACAGCTGCTCGTCGGGGACGCCGAGCCCTTCGCGGCTGGTGGCCAGGATCTTCACCGTCGCCGAGTGCGCGAGGATTGCCTCGATCAGATCGCCCGTCGCGTCGAGCACGTGTTCGCAATTGTCGATGACCAGCAGCCGGACTCTGCCGTCGAGCGCCGTGGCCACCGACTCGCTCACGCTCTTGCCGGGTTGTTGGGTGATGCCCAGGATTGCGGCCACCGCGTCGGGAACCGCCGCCGGATCGCCGACCGGAGCCAGCTCGAAAAGCCAGACACCGTCCGGGAATTCATCGGCCAGGCGGGCCGCGACTTCGGTGGCCAGGCGGGTCTTGCCGACACCGCCCACCCCGGTCAACGTGACGAGCCGGTGCGATTTCAGCTCTGTTGTCACCGCGTCGAGTTCGGATTCGCGTCCAATGAAGCTGCTGGGCGCGGGCCGCAGATTTCCGGGTGTGGTGTCGAGAGTCCGCAACGGCGGAAAGTCGGTACGCAGGCCGGACGCACGGACCTGGAATATCCCGACCGCGGCCGGCAGGTCGCGCAAGCGCCGGGGCCCCAAATCCAGCAGATCAATTCCGCTGAGCAGCCCCGCCGTCGAATCGGCCAGCAGGATCTGACCACCATGGCCGGCTGCCATGACTCGGGCGGCCCGGTTCAGGACGGCCCCGAAGTAGTCGGCTCCCCGGAGCTCGGCTTCGCCGGTCGCCAGCCCCATCCGTACCGGTAGCTCGAGCGCGCGCTGGGCCGTCACGGCCGCATCGACCGCCGACCGCGGCGAGGCGAACGCCGCACAAACTCCGTCGCCGGTGTGTTTGAAGAGCCAGCCGCCGTGGGTTTCGATCGCGGCGCGCAACACGTCGTCATGCGCGGCCAGCGCCACTTTCATCGCCTCAGCGTCGGTCTCCCACCGACGGGTCGAACCCTCCACGTCGGTGAACAAGAACGTCACGACCCCCGAAGGCGCAGGCACCTGATCGGCGCACACTCAGGCAGAATGCCACAGCTTGGCGTCCGCGAGGGCACATTCACCGGTGGTCATGTAATCGACTATCTAGCCGGTGTCGGTGAGCGCGCGCCGCAGCAGGTGCATGGCCACCGTCGTCGAGCGCTCGCGGATGTCGGAGCGGTTCCCGGGGAGCCGCAGCGTGCGGGTGTTCGTCGGGCCGTCCGCAAGCTTGACGGTGAAACAGACTGTGCCGACTGGCTTTTCCGGCGTTCCCCCGCCCGGGCCGGCGATCCCGGTGATCGCGACGGCGGTGTCGGCGCCGAAGCGCTTGAGCGCGCCCGCCGCCATCGCTTCGGCCACCGGCTCGGACACCGCGCCGTGTTCTTCGATCAGCGCCGGGTCGACGCCGAGCAGCTCGGCTTTCGCCTCGTTGGAGTAGCTCACCACGCCGCCCATCACATAGTCCGACGAACCGGGCCGGTCGGTCAGCCGCGCCGCCAGCAGCCCCGCGGTGCAGGATTCCGCCGTCGCTATCCGGCGGCCGGCGAGCAATTGTGCGACCAGATCGTCCACGTTCGAGCCGTCTTCGGAATAGAGCTGCTGTCCGTGTTTTTCGCGCAGCAACTGGGTCAGCTCGGCGTAGACGTCGGCGGCGTCCGGCTCGTAGCGGGTGACCATTTCGATCTCGCCGCGCCGCAGGCAGGTGGTGATCTCCAGCTCGTCGAAACCGGGGATGGTTTTTTCGGCGTCGCGCAGTGTTTCGGCCAGCCCCGACTCGGGCAGCCCGAACATCCGAATGGTCTTCTGCCGGTAGATCGTTCGGCCGGCGATCGCCTCCTGTGCCGCGGAGGTTTCGATTGCGTTCTGCCACATGGGCTGAAGCTCGCGCGGTGGTCCCGGAAGCACGATCACCGTCGGCTTGCCGGGCACGACGACGCCCGGCGCGGTGCCCACCGGATCGAGCACCTGCGACCCCTGCGGGAACATCGCCTGCTTGCGGTTGGCGGCGCGCACCGCGTCGAAGTCGCCGGGCTCAAGGCGGCGTTGCGGACCATCAGGTTTTTCAGGATGTTGGCGATCTTGTTCTCGATCTCGGCGTCCAGGACCAGCTCGCGGCCGCAGAAGCGCGCCACCACCTCGACGGTCATGTCGTCGGCCGTGGGCCCCAGGCCGCCGCTGGTGACGATCAGGTCCACGCCCTGGTCGGCCATGAAGCGCAGCTGCGCCTCGATGTCGGCCGGGCGGTCGCCGCAGATGGTGATGTGCGCCAGCTCGACGCCCAGCTCCAGCAGCCGATCGGCGATCCAGGGGCCGTTTCTGTCTTGGACTCGTCCGGTGAGGACTTCGGTTCCGGTGACGACGATGCCTGCGCGTGCGCTCACCGGCATGAGCCTACTGGCGCCGACTCCGCGGTCTCGTTACACCAGGTGCGGCGAGATAGAAATCGCCGGGCGCGGCTGACGTGCCCGACCACGGTCTCAGCCCGGACTGCCCGGTTGTCCGGGCTGGCCAGGTTGGCCGGGTTGCCCGGGCTGGCCGGGTTGCCCGGGTTGGCCGGGGGTTCCGCCGGGCCCGGGCGCACCACCGGCGCCACCCTGCCGCCCTCGCCGGGCTGACCGCCGAGGCCGGGTGCACCGCCCATGCCGCCGTCACCGCCTCGGCCGCCGTCGCCGCCTCGGCCGCCGGCCCCGCCGTGCTGCCGCCCGGCGCCGCCTTGGCCGCCGGCCCCGCCGGCGCCGCCGGCGCCGCCTGCCGCCAGGCTGCCGTCCCACCGCCGTCGGGCGCTTCGTCCGTCATGCGCGTCCGCACTCCTGCTCGGTCGCTTTCGGCCATGGCTGTCTCCTCTGCACAGCCCCGAGTTCTTCGGCTCACGCCAAGTTACCGCGCCGGCAGCCATCGGCCGATCGCTTGACTGCGAGACAATGAGCCGATGATCGAGGTGGAGGTACTTGCAGGCCGACGTGACCAAGCTCGAACTCGACGCGATCACCAACGCGGCCAACACCCAACTGCGGCACGGCGGCGGCGTCGCGGCGGCAATCTCCCGCGCCGGCGGGCCCGAGGTGCAGCGCGAATCGACCGAGAAGGCGCCGATCGGGCTCGGGGAAGCGGTCGAAACCACCGCGGGCGACATGCCGGCGCGCTACGTGATCCACGCGGCGACGATGGAGCTCGGCGGCCCGACCTCGGCCGAGATCATCACGCGGGCCACCGCGTTCCACCCTGCGGAAGGCCGACGAGCTCGGTTGCCGCTCGCTGGCGCTGGTGGCTTTCGGTACCGGCGTCGGCGGCTTCCCGCTCGAAGACGCCGCGCGGTTGATGGTCGACGTCGTCCGGCAGCACCGGGCGAGCTCGCTGGAGAAGGTGGTGTTCGCGGTCCATGGCGACGCGGCCGAGCGGGCGTTCCGGGACGCGGTGCAGGGCTAACCGTCGGACAGGTAACGCTCGACCGAAGCGACCTTCTGCGTCATCGCGTCGGTGGCCCCGGCTCGCCAGTCCGCCTTGATCACCGTGCTGACCCGGGGCGCGCGAGCGGCCACGGCCTCGACCGCGCGCTGCACGACGGCCATCACTTCTTCCCAGGTATCGCCCTCGATCACGGTGAACATCGAATCCGTCTTGTTGGGCAGCCCGGAATCGCGAACCACCCGAACCGCTTCGGCAACGATCTCGCCGACGCCCTCGCCCACGCCCAGCGGGGTGACGGAAAACGCGACGAGCACAGACACCCGACGAGCCTACCCACGGAGCCGGCCTGGCAGCATCGAGGCCCATGCGGGTTCTGGTGCAACGGGTCTCGTCGGCGGCGGTGTCGGTCGACGGCCAGGTGGTCGGCGCCATCCGGCCGGACGGCCAGGGCCTGCTCGCATTCGTCGGTGTCACCCACAGCGACGATCCCGACAAGGCGCGGCGGCTCGCCGAAAAGCTCTGGAATCTGCGCATTCTCGCCGACGAACGGTCCGCGGCCGACGTCAACGCGCCGATCTTGGTCGTCAGCCAGTTCACCCTGTACGCCGACACCGCGAAGGGCCGCCGGCCGTCATGGAACGCGGCCGCTCCCGGTGCGGTCGCCGAGCCGCTGGTGACCGCGTTCGCGCGAGGCATTGCGAGGGCTGGGCGCCCACGTACAGACCGGCGTGTTCGGCGCGAACATGCAGGTCGAATTGGTCAACGACGGCCCGGTGACGGTGATTCTGGAGCTCTGACGGCGCCACTGCAGGTACCTTGGTTATGTCGGCTCGTTGTCGGCCGATGCGGACGGGAGTGGCGACCATGAGCACGACACCTGAATTTGGGTCGCTTCGTTCCGACGACGACCAGTGGGACATCGTCAGCAGCGTGGGCTACACCGCGCTGCTGGTGGCGGGTTGGCGGGCGCTGCACGCCGTGAGCCCGCAACCGCTGGTCCGGGACGAATACGCGAAGGTTTTCATCGCCGCTTCGCAGGACCCGTATCTGGCGGGTGTGCTTGCCAACCCGGGGACCTCCGAGGACGAGACCGCCTTTCCCCGCCTCTACGGCGTGCAAACCCGGTTCTTCGACGACTTCTTCGCCTCCGCCGGCGAAGCGGGCATACGGCAGGCGGTGATCGTCGCCGCCGGATTGGACTCCCGGGCATATCGCCTTGAATGGCCGGACGGGACAACGGTTTTCGAGGTCGACCTACCGAAAGTCCTGGAATTCAAGGCGCGCGTGCTGGGCGAGCAGGGCGCCACACCCAAGGCCCGCAGGATCGAGGTCGCCGCCGATCTGCGCACCGACTGGCCCACGCCGCTTGAAGGCGGCCGGCTTCGACCCGCAAACCCCCAGTGCCTGGTCGGTGGAGGGAATCCTGCCCTACCTGACCGACGACGCGCAGAACGCGCTCTTCACCCGGATCAGCGAGCTCTGCGCGCCGGGCAGCCGAATTGCCATGGGCGCGCTGGGATCGCGCTTAGACCACGAGCAGCTCGCCGCCCTGGAAGCCGACCACCCCGGGGTCAACATGTCCGGCGACGTGGACTTCTCCGCGCTCACCTACGAGCCCAAGCCGACCCGGCGGAATGGCTGGCCGCGCACGGCTGGGCCGTCGAACCGGTCCGCAACACGCTGGAGCTGCAGGCGGGCTACGGAATGACCCCGCCGGAGGTGGACGTCAAGATCGACGGTTTCATGCACTCGCAATACATCACGGCGACTCGGTGAGCCGGATGGCATCGCAAGACTCTCCCCCGCCGATGCCATCGCGGAGATCGGCGCCAGCCCGCCCGGACCCGGGCGTCGGTGCGTTCTTCGACCTCGACGGCACGCTGGTCGACGGCTTCACGGCGGCGGTTCACGTCGGCGACCGGATCCGGCGCCGGCAGGCCGGGATTGGCGAGCTGCTCGGGGTGTTCGAAGCCGCGCTGCGGTACCGATTCGGCCGCCTGGAGTTCGAGCACCTGATCGTGCGGGCCGCCGGTTATCTGCGTGGCGAATCGCTCGCCGAGCTCGACGAGCTGGGCGAGCGGCTGTTCGTCGAACGTGTTGCCTCGCGGCTGTACTCACACATGCACGAGATCGTGCAGGCGCATCAGGAACGCGGGCATACCGTCGTGCTGAGTTCGTCGGCGCTGTCCATCCAGGCGCTGCCCGTCGCACGCTTCCTCGGTATCTCCAACGTGCAGTGCAACCATTTCGAACTCGACGAGCACGGACGCCTGACCGGCGGAATCGTCAAACCGATCGTCTGGGGGACGACGAAGGCCGCCGCGGTACAACAGTTCTGCGCCGACAATGACGTTGCGCTGCAACGCAGTTACTTCTATGCCGACGGTGATGAGGATGCGGCGTCGATGTCACTCGTCGGCTGTCCGCGACCGGTGAACCCGCGCTCGGGGCTCGCCGCGGCGGCCGCCGCGCACGGCTGGCCGGTGATGTGCCTCGCCTCGGGCCGCCGCGGGCCGGTGCGGGCGTTGCGTTATCTGGCCAAGCACGTCCGCCGACCCGAAGCCAGAGGCTAGGGCGTCAGCAGGATCTTCACGTCGTCGCCCGACCGCGACTCCGCGGTCGCGTAACCTTTGGCCGCTTCGTCCAACGGCAGTGTCGTGGTGAAGATGCCGTCGACGTCGAGCCGGCCGGACTGCAGCAGCGGGATCAGTTCCGGCCAGGTGCGCTGCACCGGCGCGGTGGTCATGCGCAGCGTGATGCTGCGAATCAGGCAGCCCAGGGCGGTGAGCGGAAACGGCTGCATATCGTGCACGCCGACAACCGAGACGGTGCCGCCCGGCCGCACCGCGTTGAGCGCGTCGGTCATGGATGCGTCGGTGGCGACGGCGTCGATCACCGAGTCGGCGCCGCGTCCGCCCGTCGCGGCGAGGATGGCCTCGACGGCCGGCGCCTTGACTGGCGTCGCTCCCCACCTGGCGGCACGGTCCAAGCGGCCGTCGACCCGATCGACGGCGAAAACCGTTGCGGCGCCTTGGAAAAGCGCGCTGCGCAGCGCGCACAGGCCGACCGCTCCCAGGCCGATCACCGCCACGGTGCCGCCGAACGGAATGTCGGCGCGCTGGGCCGCCGCCCAGCCGGTGGCCAGGTTGTCGGTGAGCAGCAGCGCCTGCTCGGTGCTGATCGCCTCGGGCATCTTGAGCAGCTGGAAGTCGGCGGCGGGCACGGCGAGCAGATCGGCCTGCGCGCCGGCGAGCACGCCGCCGCCGAAGATCTGAAAACCGGAGTGGCACATGACCGGGTCGCGGGTGGCGCAGCCGGGGCAGGCGCCGCAGCCGGTCACCGACGACACCATGACCTGGTCGCCGACCTTGACGGTGCGCACGTCCGGTCCGGTTTCGACGACGGTGCCGACCGCTTCGTGGCCGAGCGGCATCGGCTCGGCGAGCGGAAAGTCGCCCTCGTAGAAGTGCAGGTCGGATCCGCAGATGCCGGCGGCGGTGACTTCGACGATCGCTCCGTCGGGGCCGGGAAGTGCCGGATCGGGCCGGGTTTCGACCCGGATGCTGCGCGGCCCGTCGACGACTACCGTGCGCATAGTGGCGTGCTCACTTTCTCTTGTCGCAGATTCCACCACGAATTGTGACCAATCGGGCTCGCGGACCGCGGCCCAGTACTCGTTGAGCCGCCACGGGCTGACGGTGTGGATCTCCCCGTCGGCGTTCTTGAAGTAGGAGTGCTTGACCGCGGGATGCGACCACACCATCTTCTTGATCTGGGCCTGTGTCCGCTGATGCCACTCGACGGCGCGCCTCGGCCGTCGGTTCCAGCGAATGCACGTTCGTCTCGGCCAGCCGCGCCAGACACTGGTCGATGTAGCGCATCTGGAGTTCGGACTGGAAGATCAGGCTGCCGCCGTGGGCGAGATGCGTCCCGGGCCCGTAGATGATGAAGAAGTTGGGGAATTCCGGAACGGTGATGCCGAGGTAGGCGTACGGTCGGCTCCCCCACATCTCGTGCAGGTCGATTCCGTTGCGGCCGGTGACTTTCAGCGGCCACAGCACATCGGTGTGCCGGAATCCGGTGGCGTAGACGATGACGTCGGCGTCGTGCGTCACGCCGTCTTCGGTGACGACGCCGCGCGGCGGTGATCTTCCGAATCGGCGTGCGCACCAGTTCGACGTTGTCGCGCTGCAGCGTTTGCAGCCAGCTGCCGTTGTCCTGCAAGCGTCCGCTTGCCGGTGGCGGGATAGTCGGGCATCACCTTGGCCAGCAGCTCGTTGCCTTCGCCGACCTGGCTGGTGATCCACTGGGATGAACATCATTCGGGCGGCGGCGTTGATGTCGCTGACGGCGTAGTCCTGGTCGGCATAGTTCGGGTCGCCTTCGGCGGCGTCGAGTCCCTTGTCGGAGCCGGGCCACAGCACCAGGAACCGGTACCACCGTCCGTAGAACGGCAGGTGGCGCATCGCCCAGCGCACACCGTCGCCGACCTCGTCGTGATACATCGGGTTCGGGAACATCCACTGGGCGGTCCGCTGGAACACGGTGAGGTGCTCGACGTCGTCGGCGATCGCGGGCGCGATCTGAAAGCCGCTGGCGCCGGCGCCGATGAGCGCGACCCGCTTGCCGGTCAGGTCGACGGAGTGATCCCAGGCCGCGGAGTGAAACGACGGGCCCTCGAAGGTGTCGGCGCCGTCGAATTCGGGGATATAGCGGCCGATTGAGCTGACCGACCGCGGTGATGACGGCCCGTGCGCGCATGCGTGCTCGGTCTGACCGTCGGCCGAGCGCAGCGACACGCTCCACATGCCGTCGTCGTCGTTCCATTCGGCCGCGAGCACCTCGGTGTTCCACCGCACGTGCTCGGCCAAGTCGTGCTTGTCCATCACCTTGGTGAAGTAGTCCTGCAGCTCGTACTGCTCGGCGAAGAAATGCGTCCAGTCGTTGTTGGGTTCGAAGCTGTAGCAATAGAAATGGTTCGCGACGTCGACGCGGGCGCCGGGATAGCTGTTCTCCCACCATGTTCCGCCCGGTCCGGCGTTCTTCTCCACGATGGTGAAGGGGATGTTGGCCTGTTTGAGCCGGATTCCGGCCAGGATGCCCGATTCGCCGCATCCGACGACGAGCACCGGGCAGCTCGGCCGTGCGTTCGGTCGGCAGGGCCGCCGGGCGGCGGGGGTCGACGCCCGTCGAGGTCCATCTCTTCGGAGACCAGGGGCAGGTAGTCGTCGGGGACGTGCTCGCAGGCCGCCCAGTCCATCATTTCCCTGATGAGTTCCGGGCTCAGCGGCTCCGGTTCGGGGCAACCGCGGTCGCGATACTCGGTGATCACCGGCAGCGCCTCGGCGCGGGCTCGGGCCTTGTCCTCCTCCGACATGAACCCCTGCACCTCGTTGAGGAAGATGCCCATCGGCTTGAAGTCGCGGATGAATCGGGGGTCGCCGGTGATATGGACGAGCGACAGCAGCAGCGTCGGGATGCTGACATCCTCGAGCGCGGCCGCGATCTCGGCTGTTGGCGTGGTGAAGGGCTGGCCGGCGTAACGGCTGCGCATCGAGCCGATCCTTTCGGTGCGGGTGCCAATTACGCTACTCCTAGTTTCGTAATTGGCAGGACTACGCTACCCTCGCCGCCGGACCGGATCAAGGCCTGTCGTCGTCGCACAGACATGTCGGCTGGGAGGTGGACAAAACCACATACCCCGAACTTCCTGTGACCGGTGGGACTCACCCCTTGTGCGAAACGTCCTCCACCAGACCGCCGTCGACGACGAATTCGGCCGCGGTCGCATACGACGACTCGTCGCTGGCGAGAAAGAGCACGAACGCCGACACCTCCTGCGGCTCTCCCGGCCGCCCGAACGGGATGTTGAGCACGTCCTGGGGAAGCTTCTCGGTCATCGCCGTGCGGATGAACCCCGGATGGATCGAGTTGACCCGGATGTTGTTGCGGCGCCAATTCCAATGCCGCCGATTTGGTCAGACCGCGGACCGCCCATTTGGACGTCACGTACCGTGCACCCATGGCGGCGCCGCGCAGGCCCTCGATCGACGAGATGTTGACGATCGAGCCGCCGCCCGCCGCGTTCATCGGATCGACGACGGCCTGGATGCCCAACAGTGTCCCGGTGACGTTGACGTCGAGGACCTGCTGCCACTTGTCAGGTCGAACGTCTTGAGCGGCCCGTAGTCGATGATCCCGGCGTTGTTGACCAAGACGTCGAGCTTCCCGAATTGCTCGACCGCCACGGCGGCCGCGGCCGCCCAGTCCGACGGCTTCGTCACGTCGAGGTGCACGTAGCGCGCCGCGCTCGCCCAATTCGGCAGCCAGCGCCGCACCCTCGTCGTCGAGGATGTCGCCGATCACCACCTTGGCTCCCTCGGCCACCAGCAGCCGGGCATGGGATGCCCCCATCCCCCGCGCTCCGCCACTGATCAGAGCAACTTTTGCATCCACGCGTCCCATGTCGGGTCACGCTACCCGAGCCGGGCTGCATTAGAACTTGTTCTAAGTACGGCTATCGTGAGTCGGACATCGAGGGTGAGCGTGTGGCCCCGCTACTCACGGCATGCAGCGGATTCCTGCTCGCCGTCTTGTGGATGGACCTCATTTTCGATGTTCAGGTGCTCCGACCGGCACCCGGCGGCGAACTGCCCGAACCCGTGCTCGCCTCCATCGCCGCCTACTACCACCGGGCGACCACCACCTCGCGGCCGATGAGCCGGCTGATCGTCCTCGTCATGCTGATCCTCTTGGGCGCGTTAGGGTTTCAGGCTGTCCGCGGCCACGACCCGGGCTGGCTGTTGGTCACCTCGGCGATCCTGGCGGGAGTCCCGATGCTGCTGGCACTGACGCACACGGTGCCCTCCGCGGTTCGCCTCGGACAGCGCTCCGACGGTCCGCCCGAACAGTCCCGCCTGGCGCGGGCCATCTGCCGGGATCACCTCGTCTGCGCCGGCAGCATGCTGGCGTTCCTGGTCCTGTGGGTTGCGCACAGCGTGGCGATCTGACGGGTCGTAGTTGAGCGCGGCCCGGTCGGCCACAGCCGACCGGATCCGTACTAAACTAGAACACGTTTCAGTTCGGCGAGCGCGTCAAGCATTCCAGGAGTAGGCATGCACACCGCCATTTGCGACGAACTCGGCATCGAGTTTCCGATCTTCGCCTTCACCCACTGCCGCGATGTCGTCGTCGCGGTCAGCAAGGCCGGCGGTTTCGGCGTGCTCGGGGCCGTCGGCTTCACGCCCGAGCAGCTCGAGATCGAGCTCAACTGGATCGACGAGAACATCGGCGACCACCCCTACGGGGTCGACATCGTCATCCCCAACAAGTACGAGGGCATGGACTCGCACCTGTCGGCCGAAGAGCTCGCCGAGACGCTGCGCAAGATGGTGCCGCAGGAGCATCTGGATTTCGGCAAGAAGATCCTCGCCGACCACGGCGTCCCGATCGAGGACAGCGACGGCGACAGCCTGCAGCTGCTCGGCTGGACCGAGGCGACCGCCACCCCCCAGGTCGAGGTGGCGCTGAAGCACCCGAAGGTGAAGATGATCGCCAACGCGCTCGGCACTCCGCCGGCCGAGATGATCAAGCACATCCACGACGCCGGGCTCAAGGTGGCCGCGCTGTGCGGCTCCCCCTCGCAGGCCCGCAAGCACGCCGACGCGGGCGTCGACATCATCATCGCCCAGGGCGGCGAGGCCGGCGGGCACTGCGGCGAGGTGGGCTCAATTGTGCTGTGGCCGCAGGTCGTCAAGGAGGTCGCCCCGGTACCGGTGCTGGCGGCGGGCGGTATCGGCAGCGGCCAGCAGATCGCCGCGGCGCTGGCGCTGGGCTGCCAGGGCGCGTGGACCGGCTCGCAGTGGCTGATGGTCGAGGAGTCCTCGAACACCCCGGTTCAGCAGGCGGCCTACGTCAAGGCCGGCAGCCGCGACACCGTCCGCAGCCGCTCGTTCACCGGCAAGCCGGCCCGGATGCTGCGCAACGACTGGACCGAGGCCTGGGAGCAGCCGGACAACCCGAAGCCGCTCGGCATGCCGTTGCAGTACATGGTTTCCGGCATGGCGGTGCGGGCCACCAACAGGTACCCGAACGAGAGCGTCGACGTCGCGTTCAACCCGGTCGGTCAGGTCGTCGGGCAGTTCACCAAGGTCGAGAAGACGTCGACCGTCATCGAGCGCTGGGTGCAGGAGTACCTCGAGGCGACGACGCGGCTGGACGAACTCAACGAGGCCGCCGCCGTCTAAGACTGCTACGTCCGTCGACTCGTCGTCCTCATCCTTGCCGGTGAACACCTCTTTGGTCCGTTCCACCGCATAAGTGGCGATGTCGATCGACTTCTGGACGATGCCGCTGGCGCCGCCGGCGATGTCACCGCGGATGATGTCGCTGGCGTTTTCGACGATGTCCGAGGCCTTTTCGACGGCGTTGGTCGCGATGTCCCTGGCCGCGTCGACGGCATCTTTGGGATTGAAGGCCATCGGAGTCTCCTATTCGTTGAGTTCCTAGACGAATAGAGCTGCTTAAACGTCAGTAGTTCACCAGGCTGCGCCAGTACTCCTCCGGTATCGCCTTGCCTGTGCCTGACCGCGTAACAGGTCAGCGCCAGCGTTGTGCACGTCGGTTCCTCCGGTCGCTACTCCCCTCCACAGGGGCGCACCCTGCACTACTTACACCGTCCCCACCGACCCCGCCGACCCCGGCCGCGGCGCTCGAGCTGTCGTGCGGGTGCCCGGCGAGCTGCTCGGCCTGCGCCCGCCGACCGCTGTGGTGCTGCCTTGCCCCTCGCGTGGCGTGGCGTCCGGCCTGGGCTCACTTTGGTACCGGGCGCTTCGCTCGTGCCCCGGCGGCGGTGGGTCAGCGTACGCTCTGCCTGCCGGGACGTCTACGCCAGTGCGGTGTCTCGCCGTCGGACCGCGTGCGCCGCTCGGACCGCGCCGTGGGGTGTCGCGGGCGCGCACCGTGGTTCTCCGCGGGTGGCCCACCTCGCCCCGGCGACCGGCCGCCGCTGCGCCGGGTCGGCCGATCCTCCGTGCTGGCGCGACCCCACTTCACGAGGTGCCTGGTCTATTTGGGGGACCCGGGTCGAGTTCGTGGTGGCCGCGACGATGATGTTGGAGAGCTTTGACACGGCACCATCATTCGGGGGCCGACGGCTGCGTGGCGCTAGGCTACCCGTTCGGCCCGTCACCCCCGCGGTGGCGGGCCTTCCCATTGTCGGCGGCCGTTTTGCCTCGTCGGGGGTGCCGTTGCTGTGATGGATGTGCGCGTCGTACACGCCATCCTCCCCGGCCTCCCGGATCACCGATCCAGGGGCGGTCTTGGGTTGCCGCATCGGGGCCATAGAGATGCGGTATTCATAGTTGTCCCTGACCGCAGGCAACGCTCGATGGTAGATCGCGCCCAGTCCACCGTTTCCCATTGCATGACACGCGACAATAGGCCCTTCGGTCCTTCGGTCTGGCTGCCGCCGGGTCGGATGGACGGCGCAAAATGGCTGACTGACGGTCGGGCCGCCCCTGCGGTCTCTTCGGGGCGGCCCGATCTACCTTTCGGCTGACAGCGACCCCCGCGCGCATATTTCCAACGGCCGATTCGCGCCCGAGGCGAGAAAGTGTGAATCGCGTTTGATCTTGATAATCCGTCTGTAACGTCTGTGCTCAGCGATCTCGAACTGTGCGGATGGAGAGACCGATGTCGTCGTATGTGAGCGCGGTACCGGAGATGATGACCTCGGCGGCCGCGGATTTGGCAACCATCGGCTCGGACCTCAGTGCGGCCCATACGGCGGCGGCCGCCTCTTCCGTCGCGGTGATACCCGCGGCCGCCGATGAGGTGTCGGCGGCGATCTCGGCGGTGTTCGGTCGCTACGCGCCAGGCTATCAGACTCTGGCCGGCCGAGCGGCGGCGTTTCACGACCAGTTCGTGCACAACTTGAGCGCTGGCGCGGCCTCGTATGCCAGCACCGAGGCCACCAACGACTCTTCCGGATCGTCCTACACGAAATTCTCTTCCTGCGGCCCCTTATACAAGCTGTGCAGACCACCACGCAGACCGTCGAACAAAGTCTGGAGTTCTTCGACAAGGTCTGCAGTCCCTGGGGCAGAGTCTGCAGTTGGCCGGAGAAATTATGGGGACCTCGGGACAAGGTCTGCAGTTTTCGGACAAAGTTTCCAGGATTCGGACAAAGTCTGCTGACTCTCGCACAAGATCTGCAGCAGTTACCCATAAGTGGACAACAACCCTAATCTCGGTGTCGAACTTATGTTCGCACGCTGCGCGTTTTCGGGTCTCGACCGTTGGTTGCCAGACGAACGAGCCGAAAATCGCATTCTCTCAACGCTCTTCCTCGGAGAGTCGACGGGCGTAGCGTTTCCGCTGCTCAAGCAAACGAACAGAGAGAACTGCAATGGCAGCCAAGTTCGAAATCAGCAAGGACAAAGCGGCAATTACCGGTTCCACCTAAGGCAGCCAACGGCGAGATCATCGCCGCCAGCCAGTACGACACCAAGCATGGCAGAAGGGCATCGAGTCGTCAAGACGAACGCTTCAGCGCGACCGTCGTAGACCTGACCGCTAGCGGTCTCTGTTTGGCGACGAATGACCAACAGGGGATTGCTAGCCATTGACCTGGTGTGTCCCGAGGACACATCGTCGCCAACTGAACCAGAACATTAGCACCAGACATTGGATCGATGCCCACAGCGCGCAGAATGCCGCGAAGCGCGACAAGATGTTCACGTACCTACTTGCCCAGTGCGATCGCCGTGTATGATCGACGACGCGATCCGCAAAGGCGCGTGCTGTCGAGAGTGACTCCGAGTGCAGGCAGACATCGCTCGCTACATAAGACAGCCTAACATAGTGCGTCACTTGTACCGCGCCTACCGCACACCCCACACGCGCTCAAACGCTGCTCGGCACGAATCCGTAGCACCACGCAGCGTTACACGCGGTGATGATGGCGAGTCGCGTGCCGCGATGATGGCCGCAATCGCCGAATAACGTCGAGCCGTTGCGCCAGGATCGATCCTGTGACACCAGCCGGCCCGCGATTCGCCGCCGTTACTCCACTGGTATCTCCTTGCCGGAGCGCAGTATTCGTGCTAACCCGACGGCCATCGCGATTCCGAGCAGGCCGAGCAATAACCCCGCCAGCGCGATGATCGCCCACAGCACGGCGGTGACGGTCGGCCAGGGAGACAGCACGGCGAGCACGGGCGCGAAGAAGAAGCCCGTGCCGATGTACCACGCCGAGCCGGCGCGATCGGACGCGAGGACGAACCGCAGCCAGCGTGGAACTGGGGATTGAACGGGCCCGCCGTTGCGCATATCTCCAGGTTATCCGGAGGGCGGGAAGAACCCTGCCCCGGTGAACCACCCCGGCTGCCATCCTTGGGCTCCCAGACACAGCATCGGCAGCCCGTCGGGGGTCTGTGCCGCCGATTGAGGACCCGGACACGGCGCGCCGTTCTGCTGGACCCCGTACAGCGCGTAGGAGATCACCCAGTAGCCGGTGGTGGCGGCCGGGAACTGGTTGGGGGGCGGGAAATGGCAGGCCTCGGCCTGGCCGCTGGGGCCGCGGCCGAAGATGAAGCGCTCGTAGTTGTCGCACGGCGCACCCAGCGAAGCTTGAAAGTTCATGCCCGGTACGTCGCCCTCGTAGGCGGTTGCGACCGGCGCCAGGCCAATCGGGCCGATCGCCGCGCCCGTGAGCGCAGCGGCGGTGAGTAGTTCGCGAATCATGTTCCACCCTCCGTGTCGTGCCACGCGGCCCCCCACAACGCCGGTGACCTGGAACAAAGCATAACCATTGTGGCGGGAGCCACAAGATCGCTTTCGGAGCTAGGCCGGCCGGTAGGTGCAGATGAGGACGCCCGTCCCGGTGGCCGTCGTCGAAACCAGCTCGAGCGCCCGGGCCCGGCCGTCGTCCGGGAACACTCGCTTGCCGCCGCCGAGCAGGATCGGTTCGATCATCAGCCGGTATTCGTCGACGAGGTCGTGCTCGATCAGCTGTGCGGCCAACGACGCGCTGCCCATGACTTGCATCGCCTGGCCGTCCTGCGCGCGCAGCGCCCGGATCGCGCCGATCGCATCGGGGGCGGGCAGCAGCGTCGAACCGGGCCAGGTGAGATCGTCTGGAGTCAGCGTTCGGGACGCCACGTACTTGGGGATCTGATTCATCCGGTCGGCGAACGGGTCGCCGGCCCGGCTCGGCCACGCAGCCGCCATAGCTTGCCACGTGCGCCGACCAAACAGCAGTGCCTCGGTGCCGGCCATGACGTCGTTGACGGCCGGCCCCATGGTCTCCGGCTCGAAAAACGGGATCGACCAACCGCCGTGGGCGAATCCGCCGTCGGTGTCCTCTTCCCGCCCGCCCGGGGCCTGGACGACCCCGTCGAGACTCATGAAGTCACTCAGGACGATGCGCATCGTTCATGCCCTTTCGGTTGTTCGGCGCTGAACACGTTGCAATTCAGCTTCGTCGATCTTGCTCCAACGCTTCCCAACCGTGGTGTGGCAATGGTTTATTTGGCACTGGAAGACAACTAGACGGATTCGTATCGAGGAGCGGCCCGCATGCCAACCCCCAACCTGCCTCCCGGGTTCGACTTCACCGACCCAGACATCCACGCCGAACGCTTGCCGGTGGAAGAACTGGCCGAACTGCGGAAGACCGCGCCGATTTGGTGGAACGAACAGCCAATCGGGACGGGCGGGTTCAGCGACGGCGGCTTCTGGGTGGTGTCCAAGCACAAGGACGTCAAGGAAGTCTCGCTGCGCAGCGACATCTTCTCCAGCCTGGAGAACACCGCACTGCCCCGCTACAAAGAGGGCACGGTCCGCGAGCAACTCGACACGAGCAAGTTCGTGTTGCTCAACATGGACGCCCCGCAGCACACCCACCTGCGCAAGATCATTTCCCGCGGCTTCACGCCGCGAGCCGTCGAGCGGCTGCGCGACGACCTCAACGAGCGGGCCCGGCAGATTGTCGAAACCGCCGCCGCACAAGGTTCCGGTGACTTCGTCGAGCAGGTGTCCTGCGAATTGCCGCTGCAAGCCATCGCCGGTCTGCTGGGTGTACCGCAGGAAGACCGCATGAAGCTGTTCCACTGGTCGAACCAGATGGTCGGCGACCAAGACCCGGAGTTCGAGACCAACAATTCGATGGCCGCCTCGGTAGACCTGATCATGTACGCCATGCAGATGGCTGCCGATCGGGCCAAGAACCCCGGGCCGGACATCGTCACCAAGCTGATCGAGGCCGACGTCGACGGCCACAAGCTTTCCGACGACGAGTTCGGCTTCTTCGTCATCTTGCTGGCGGTGGCCGGCAACGAGACCACCCGCAACTCCATCACCCAGGGCATGATGGCGTTCACCGACTTCCCCGACCAATGGGAGCTCTACAAGCGGGAACGGCCGGCCACCACCGCCGACGAGATCGTCCGGTGGGCCACCCCGGTCACGTCGTTCCAGCGCACCGCGCTGGAGGACTACGAGCTGTCCGGTGTGCAGATCAAGAAGGGCCAGCGGGTGGTAATGGTCTACCGCTCAGCCAATTTCGACGACGAAGTGTTCGACGACCCGTTCAACTTCAACATCCTGCGTAACCCCAACCCGCACGTGGGATTCGGCGGCACCGGCGCGCACTACTGCATCGGCGCCAACCTGGCGCGGATGACCATCGACCTGATGTTCAACGCGATCGCCGACGCCATGCCCGATCTGGAATCGATCGGCAAGCCCGAGCGGCTGCGATCTGGCTGGCTCAACGGCATCAAGCACTGGCAGGTCGACTACCACACCAACGGGGCGAAATGCCCTGTGGCGCACTAAGCTGCGCCCATGACCTCGCATAAAGCAGTCCACGTAAAGTCCGCAGGTGCGCCGCTTGAACTGGTCGAGGTCGAAACGAAATCGCCGCCACCCGGTGAGGTACGCATAGCGGTTGGCGCCTGCGGCATCTGCGGCACCGACGCCCACTTCGTCGCCGGCGGATTCCCCGGCATGACGTGGCCGCTAACCCCGGGGCACGAAATCGCCGGAACCATAGCCGAACTCGGCGAGGGCGTCGAGGATTTCGCGGTCGGCGATCGTGTCGCGGTCGGGTGGTTCGGTGGGTGCTGCTACCACTGCGATCAGTGCCGCAAAGGCCAGTTCATTCACTGCGAGAACGGGAAAGTCCCGAGCTACCAGTACCCCGGCGGATACGCGGAGTCGGTGACCGTGCCGGCCAGCGCGTTGGCCCGGATTCCCGCCGAACTCTCCGACGCGGAAGCCGCCCCGATGGGCTGCGCGGGCGTACCACGTCTACAACGCCCTGCGTCATACGAAGGCCGTGCCCGGCGACCGGGTCGCGATCCTCGGCGTCGGCGGGCTGGGTCACCTCGGTGTGCAGTTCGCCCGGGCGATGGGTTTCGAGACCATCGCGATCAATCGCGGAACCGGCAAAGCCGATGACGCGCGAAAGTTGGGCGCTCACCACTACATCGACTCCACCGCCAGTGACCCGGCCGAAGCGCTGAAGGCTCTGGGCGGTGCGGCGGTTGTGTTGGCGACCGCGGGGAACTCGGGGGCCATGGCAGCCACGGTCGGTGGGATATCACCCCAGGGTGAGCTCGTCACGGTCGGCGTCACGCCGGAACCGTTACCGATCAGTCCCATCCAGCTCATCACGCCAGGCGTCAGCATTGTCGGCCATCCCTCCGGGACCGCCAAAGATGTCGAAGACACAATGCATTTCGCGGTCTTGTCCGGGGTGCGGGCGTGGATCGAGGAGTTGCCGTTGTCGCAAGCTGCGGAGGGCTACGCGGCGTTGGAGCAGGGCCGCGCGCACTACCGCACTGTGCTCACCACGTGAATGCGACAACGGCCATGGTGTGGACGCTCGACGCTTCCGACGGCGAGTTGCAGCTTCGCACCGGTGTCACGGGTAGAGCCGCGCGGATGGGCCACCGGCTGACCATCGCCATGACGCGGTGGCGGGCCACGGTGAACTGGGAAGCCGGCGAACCCGTCACGGCGGAGCTCGTCGTCGACACCGATTCGCTCGAGGTGCTGCGCGGCGAGGGCGGGGTCAAAGGATTGTCCGGACCGGAGAAGGCCGTGGTGCGCTCGAACGCGTTGAAGTCGTTGAACGCCAGCCGCTTTCCCGAAATCCGCTTCGCCGCCGACGTCATCGACAGAACCGACGACGGGTATCGACTCAGCGGGACGCTGCAGATCCGGAAAAAGTCGCGAGAGCACGTAATCGATTTGCACACAGAAGATCTCGGCGACTCGTGGCGAATGTCTGCCGAATCCACGGTTCGTCAATCCGATTACGGCATCAAGCCGTTCTCGCTTCTGATGGGGTCGGTGCAGGTCGTCGACGAGGTGGCGGTGTCTTTCACCGCGGTGCGCTACGGCTGTGAGTCCGAATCGCCGTAGGCGCCGGGTATGTGCTCGAGCACCCTGGCGTTCTGTTGTTCGATCGGCTCAGCGGGCAGCGCGCCCGGCGCGGCGGCAGGGCCGGCGGGCGGCTGCGCCTGCGACATGGGTTGTACCGCCTCCCGGGGCGCAGGTGGCGGCGCGGGCTGCGGCGCGACAGCTGCTTCGACGGGTGGCGTCGACGTGCGCACCGGGTGATTCGCCGTTCCGGAAGCGTTGTCGGGCACCAGCTGCAGGCCCACGGCCAGCGACAACGACGTGACGAAGGTGACCGCACCGGCGGCCAGTGCGGTCATCGCGCCGGCGTAGGAGAACTGCCGCGGCCGGGCAGCGGGCTCAGGGGCGGGCTCGCCAGACGTCGCGACCAGCAGCTGCTCGTCGGTGAACTCGGTGCTGGCCGCCGCCGCCAGCGCCGCGCCGCGTGCGACCGTTACCTGCGCCATGCTTTGCGCGAAAACCGGTACCGGCAAAGTCTTTTCGAGCTGCCATGACAGGGCGTTGATGTCGAGGTCCGAACCCACCACGAGTACCCCAGACGGACGCCATCCGTCGCGGTCGAACATTCCGCTCAGCCAGGAAGTCAGCCCGTCGAAACCGCCGCGCACATGCTTGACGGCTGTACGCGTCTCGCCGTCGTGGGCGTCGACCATGACGACGTTGGCCCACTCGTGCTCGAGAATGCACACCGCGGTCTGCTCGTAGCCGATGACCGGTGCGATGGCTCGCGCCAGCGTCTCGAGGGCTTCGAGGTAGCGAACCGGCACCACGTTGTCGAAATCCGCGTCGGTCAATGCCTCCAACAACAGCGCGGCTTCCGCGGACGCATCGTCGTTCCAGGTCACTCCGACGACCCGCACACGGTGATCGCTCGCGCCCGCCAGCGCCTCTACCCGCAACACCTCGTCTGCCACCTGCTCCGCGGTGCTCACCGCGCGCACGCCGCGTCCACCGTGCAGCTTCAACTCGTGATGGTCCAGGATCGTGCCGTCTGCGCCGTGTCCCTCCGCGAGGACCCACCCGACGGTGGTCGGCGTGACTGATACCCCTAGTACCGTGTCCAAAATTTGCACCTCAATCGGCCCCGGAACTCCGATGCCCCCCAACTACACCGCCACGCACCATGAAGCCCGCGGGTGCGGTGATTCGTGAGAGCCGGAACGGACCGGGCTAGCGTGGTCTCTCGGCTTGCTTCGTGTGAGCCTACGCGGTCGGCGCAAGTTGGGGAGCCCCGGCGCCGAAGACCAGCCGAAGGCCCAGGTGACCCACAGCGATATGCGCAGCGCGCAGTTGCGGCTCAGTTCTGGCTCAGTTGCGTCCAGGGCGGGTCAACACGGCTAAACCCGCACGCGGATTGCGCCGGCGAACGGTTAGGCCAAAAACGGAAACGCCATTTGCTTAGTGACACTTTGTAGCTTTTGGCGGTGCGTTGCGGGCTGCTGGATTCGGGTGCGCAGATCCGGCTGCTAGCTGGCGATTCTCGCTCCGTGAGGGGGCGCCGAGGTGCTGCGGGCACGCCCTGTACCGCCGTCGGCGCCCGGATATCACAGTTGCTGTATTCATGGCGGTAACCGATACAAAACCGAGATTGGTTCGCGTCCCGATCGACATTTGGGCTATTCGCACGGTAAATTCCTGCCGAGAGTACAGCCACGACATTAGACAGGGGCAGGTATGACAGACGTGAGCGAGAAGGTCCGGGCCTGGTGGCGCCGGCTTTTGGTCGGTGCTGCGGCGGCTATCACGCTGCCGGGCCTGGTCGGTCTTGCCGGCGGAGCGCCGACCGCGGGGGCGTTCTCGCGGCCAGGTCTGCCCGTCGAGTACCTGCAAGTGCCGTCGGCCGGGATGGGCCGCAACATCAAGGTCCAATTCCAGAGCGGCGGAAACGGCTCCCCCGCCGTGTACCTGCTGGACGGGCTTCGCGCGCAAGACGACTACAACGGCTGGGACATCAACACCCCGGCGTTCGAGTGGTACTACAAGTCGGGGCTGTCGATCGTCATGCCCGTCGGCGGGCAGTCCAGCTTCTACGCCGACTGGTACCAACCCGCCTGCGGTAAGGCCGGCTGCTCCACCTACAAGTGGGAGACCTTCGTCACCAGCGAGCTGCCGGACTACCTGTCGTCTGAAAGGCAGGTCAAGTCCACCGGCAGCGCCGCGGTCGGCATCTCCATGTCCGGCTCGTCAGCATTGATCCTGGCTATCAACCACCCCGGCCAGTTCATCTACGCCGGCTCGCTGTCGGCCCTGATGGACCCCTCCCAGGGGATGGGACCCACCCTGATCGGCCTGTCGATGGGTGACGCCGGCGGTTACAAGGCCGACGCCATGTGGGGGCCGTCGAGCGACCCCGCCTGGCAGCGCAACGACCCGACCCTGCAGGTCGGCAAGCTCGTCGCCAACAACACCCGGGTGTGGATCTACTGCGGTAACGGCACCCCGTCCGAGTTGGGCGGCGCCAACATGCCCGCCGAATTCCTGGAGAACTTCGTGCGCAGCAGCAACCTGAAGTTCCAGGACGCTTACAACGCCGCCGGTGGCCACAACGCGGTGTTCAACTTCAACGCCAACGGCACGCACAGCTGGGAGTACTGGGGTGCGCAGCTCAACGCGATGAAGGGTGACCTGCAGGGCACCTTGGGCGCTACCCCCGGGGGCGGCGGCTAACCTCCCCTTTTCGGAGTCACTACTGCGCTTGACGGCAGCCCGTCAAGCGCAGTAGTGCGTTAAGGGCCCGGGAATTGATTGGTGATGTCGATCCACCCGGATGCGTCCTTGCGATGATCGTTCACGTCGCGACACTCACCGTAGGCGCGCAGGACTCCCAGGCCCGGGTCGTCGCCGTGCGGATAGATGATGGCGGTGACGGCGTCCTTGGAGACGGTCTCGCCGAACATGTGCTCGTTGGGCGGTAGGCCCTCCGTCCAGCCCCGGGTCACCAGCATCGCCGCGATTGTCTTGAAATAGGTGTCGGGCCGAGCCCCTGCGGGCAGTGTGAAGGTCAGATAGATCGCACCTTGATAGGGAGGGTCGTTCTGGTTCTTACAGGACATCAGCAGATAGCCGGCCGACTTCGTCTGCAAGTCCGGCGAGGCTCACGATTTGTTTGGCCGACTCGACCACCTGGGCCGCGGTCGCATCGTCGCTGACCGGACTGGCTGGATGGTCGAGCTTTTCAGCCGGCGACGGACGAAGCGCGCTCACGATCAGGAAAGCCCCGCCCAGCAGCAGCGAAACCGCGAGCGCGGCAGCCAGCAGCGCCCGAACCCGCGGCGCGCGCAACCAGTCTCCGCGTATAGCTATGTCAGCCAGGCTATCTCCCACATGAGGCGCGCAGCACTGGTCGCGCTGGTTGTCCTACTGCCCGCACCGCAGGCGCGAGCCGACAACATCAGCCCGCTGACGGAGTTGGTCGACGCCGCTGCGACGCGGTTGCAGGTGGCCGAACCGGTGGCGGCTTTCAAATGGCTGGGCCAAGGGGCCTTGAAGAACCCAGTGGACCCCGTAATAGATCCAGCGCGCGTCGAGCAAGAACTCGCTGCGTTGCGCGCCGACGCGGCGGCGAAGCGCATTGACGCGGATTATGTCGCCCGCGTCTTCGGGGACCAGATCAACGGCACCGAGGCCATCGAATACAGCCGCTTTGCGGATTGGAAGTTCAACCCGTCCGACGCGCCAGCCGCGGCACCGGACCTGTCGGCGTCCCGGTCGACGATCGATGCCCTCAACCAGACAATGCTGACCCAGATCGCGCTGAACTGGGACTTTCTGCATTCGCCGGCGTGCGCTGGCGCGCTCGACGCCGCGAGCAGCGAGGTCATCGGCGCTCGCCGGCTCGACAACCTCTACCAACAGAGCCCTCGCATTGGCGACTCGGTCTTATTGCTCTTAAAAGATTTCGTTCAAAAAGGCTTTCATTTGGCATCTGACGTGCCGATTTCATTGCCATAGATTTCTTATCTCGCAATTTATTCGAATCAGTAACACTTCGGACACGCCTGCCGAAAAGCTTGACATGAAAAAACTCTGCAAGCCTCTCGTCGGGTCCGTCATGCTCGGCGGCTTCGTTGCAGCGTCGATGACAGTGTCCGACGGTGTGGCCAACGCCGCCCCCGCGGCCCCGAACTGGGACGCGATCGCGCAGTGCGAGTCCGGCGGCAACTGGGCGGCCAACACCGGAAACGGCGAATACGGTGGGCTGCAATTCAAGCCGGCCACCTGGACCCAATACGGCGGGGTCGGCAACCCGGCCGCCGCGTCCAAGGACCAACAAATCGCCGTGGCGAACCGGGTTTTCGCTGAGGATGGCCTTGACCCATGGCCGAAGTGTGGCTCAGCCTCGGGCCTGCCGACCGCGTGGTATTCGCACCCCGCTCAGGGCATCAAGCAGATCATCAACGGGCTGATTCAGGCGGCGGTCCCGCACTGATAAGCCCTATGACCCAGCGCGAACCTGTGTTTGGATCGGGTCATGGAAGGTTCGGCGACGGTTCATATGGCGGCGCCCGCGGACAAAGTCTGGGACGTGATCGCAGACGTCCGCAACACACCGCGGTTTTCCCCAGAAGTGTTCGAGTCGGAGTGGTTGGGCGAGGCGACTGGCCCCGCGCTCGGCGCCAAATTCCGGGGGCACGTCAAGCGCAACGAGATCGGGCCGGTGTACTGGACGACGTGCGAGGTGACCGCGTGCGAGCCGGGCCGCGAGTTCGGTTTCGCGGTCCTCCTCGGCGACAGAGCGGTCAATAACTGGCACTACAGATTGGCGCCCGCGGGCGGCGGTACGGACGTGACCGAGTCATTTCGGATGACCCCGTCCGCGTTCAGCAGCGTGTATTTCTGGCTCTTCGGCGGCTGGCTGCGTAAACGCCGCAACATCCGCGACATGACCAAGACGCTGCAACGCATCAAGGCCGTGGTCGAGGGGTGAAGTCCGTCTTCATCACCGGCGCGGGCAGCGGAATGGGCCGCGAGGGCGCAAAGCTGTTCCACGCCAAGGGCTGGCGAGTCGGCGCGGTGGACCGCAACGACGACGGCCTGGCCGAACTGAGCCGCCAGCTTGGCACCGAGCGGCTCTGGACCCGTGTCGTCGACGTGACCGACAAGGCGGCCCTGGACGGTGCGCTGGCCGACTTCTGTGCCGGCAATCCGGGCGGCGGGCTCGACATGATGTGGAACAACGCCGGCATCGGCCAATCCGGCTGGTTCGAGGACGTGCCGTACGAGGACGCCATGCGCGTCGTCGACGTCAACTACAAAGCAGTGCTGGCCGGTGCCTACGGCGCACTGCCCTACCTGAAAAAGACTCCGGGCAGCCTGATGTTTTCGACGTCGTCGTCGGCGGGCACCTACGGCATGCCGCGGATCGCCGTCTACTCGTCGACCAAGCACGCGGTCAAGGGATTGACCGAGGCGCTCAGCGTGGAATGGCATCGCCATGCTGTGCGGGTCGCCGACGTGCTTCCCGGTCTGATCGATACCGCGATCCTGACCTCGACGCCCAATCACTCCGACGATGCCCCGTCGACGATGACCGCCGACGAGCTCCGCGCGACCGCGCCCAAGAAGGGCATGATGCGTCTGATGCCCGCGTCCAGCGTGGCCGAGGTGGCCTGGCGGGCCTACCAGCATCCGACCCGGTTGCACTGGTATGTGCCCAACAGCATTCGCTGGATCGACCGGATCAAGGGCCTCAGCCCGGAGTTGGTGCGGCGCAGCATCGTCAAAGCGCTACCCGGGCTGTTGCCGAAAGAATCGAGGTGAACTGGTGCGCTACGGGTTGGTCGTACGTGCCGCAGTTGCGTTGGTCCTTGCCGCCACCATCGCAGGGTGCGGGGCGGCCGAAACGATCCCCCGACATGCCGCACGCCTGACCATCGACGGGAACACACACACCACACAGCCGCCCGCGTGCAGCCAGATGCAGGGCTACCGGACCATCGGCATTCTCGACCACGACGGCCGGGTGGAAGCCGTGGTGCTGCTCAGTGGCGAGAGGGTCATCCCCCAATGGGTGAAGATCCGCAACGTCGGCGGGTTCACCGGAAGCTTCTGGCAAGGCGGGGTGGGTGATGCGCACGTCGACCTGGCCCAAAGCACTTACACCATTACCGGCAGCGCATACGGCATCAACAACAGCAATCCCAACAAGGTCGTGACGACGGACTTCAAGATCACCGCCGAGTGCTGAGGCGCCTAGGCTCGGTGGAGGACGCGCTGCGGCAGGCTGATCGATGGAGGAGCTGTGAAGCAGAGACTGCACTGGCTTGCGCTGCACGGGTTTATCCGTGGCGCCGCGAAGATCGGAGTCCGACGGGGTGAACCGCCGGCCAGGCTGATCGCCGATCCGGAAGTGATCGCCGACCCGGTGCCGTTCTACGAGGAACTGCGGCCGATGGGACCGCTGCTGCAAGGCCGCACCGCCTACCTGGCCGTCGGCCATTCGCTCGCCCATGAACTGCTGCGATCCGACGACTTCCGGGTGTTGATGTACGGCGGTAACTTGCCGGCGCCGATGCGATGGCTGGAGACCCGCTTGCGCGACGATCTTCTTCATCCGCTGCGCGCCCCGTCATTGCTGGCCGTCGAGCCACCCGATCACACGCGCTACCGAAAGACGGTGTCGGCGGTGTTCACCTCCCGAGCGGTCGCCGCATTGCGTGACGGTGTCGAGCAGACGGCGGTCACGCTTTTGGACCAACTGGCCGAGCAGTCCGGCGTCTCCGATGTGGTGGACATCGTGGGACGGTATTGCTCGCAACTCCCGGTCGCGATCATCAGCGACATTTTGGGTGTGCCCGAGCGGGACCGGCGCCGCGTCTTGGAATTCGGTGAGCTGGCCGCGCCGAGCCTGGACTTCGGATTGCCGTGGCGGCAATACCGCAGCGTGCAAGACGGGATCGCCGGGTTCAACTTCTGGCTCGCCGACCATTTGGAGCAATTGCGGCGTAATCCGGGCGACGATTTGATGAGTCAGGTGATCCAGAAAGCCGAGAGTGGTTCTGCCGAAACATATCTCAGTGAGAACGAGCTTCAGGCCATCGCCGGGCTGGTGTTGGCCGCCGGGTTCGAGACCACGGTGAACCTATTGGGCAACGGAATTCGCATGTTGCTCGATACGCCCGAACACCTCGACACGCTGCGCCAACGTCCCGAGTTGTGGCCCAACGCCGTTGAGGAGATCCTGCGGCTGGAATCGCCGGTTCAGCTGACCGCGCGGCTGGCCCTCAATGACGTCGAGATGGCGGGCACGCGGATCAACCGCGGCGAGATGGTGGTGGTCTATCTGGCCGCCGCTAACCGGGATCCCGAGGTATTCCCCGATCCGCACCGCTTCGACATCGAACGCCCCAATGCCGGCAAGCATCTTGCGTTCTCCGGTGGCCGGCACTTCTGCCTCGGGGCCGCCCTCGCCCGCGCCGAGGGTGAAGTGGGGCTGCGGACGTTCTTCGAGCGCTTTCCTGGGGTGCGGGCCGCCGGAGCGGGAAGCAGGCGGGACACGCGGGTGCTGCGCGGGTGGTCGACGCTGCCGGTGACCTTGGGGCCGGCGCGGTCGATGGTTTCCCCCTAGGAGCCGCGAGCAGACACAAAAGCCCCCATTTTGCGGCAAAATGAGGGGCTTTTGCTGGGGGTACCTCCCGCTTGCGGGGGACTGCTCGCGCAACGTTAGGTGAGGTAGTGGCCGAACCAGTCCAGCAGCCGCTGCCATGCATCGGCAGCCGCCACGGCGTTGTAGCGCGGGCCGGTGTCGTTGAAAAACGCGTGGTCGGCGTTGGGTTCGACCACCAGGTCGTTGACCAACCCGGCCCGACCAAGGGCCGCCTTGGCCGCCGCCTGGGACCCGGTGACCCGGGTGTCGAGGGCGCCGTAGATACCCAGCACGGCGGCCTTGGATCCGGTGAAGTCGGGATTGTCGGGCAACGGTCCATAGAATGGGACCGCGGCCGACACTCCCAGCGCGCCGGAGGCCAGCAGTTGCCACACCAGACCGCCGCCGAAGCAGAAGCCGACCACGGCGACCTTCTGGCCCGGAGCGCGTAACTTCAGTTGCGCGACAGCGGAATTCAGGTCATGGACGAACTGTTCCGGCGCGATCGCGCCCAACGCGGCGGTGGCCTGCGCCGGGTCGGCGAACGCTCCGGTGCCACCCTGCTCGGACAGCAGGTCGATGGCCATGGCCGAATACCCGGCCCCGGCCAGACGGCCCGCCACCGATCGCACCCAGTCGTTCAGCCCCTTGTTCTCGTGGATGACCAGCACGGCGCCCTTGGAGTCGGCCGTTTGGGACCAGGCCGCTTGCAGCCGGCTGGTGGGCCCCGGCCAGGTGATCGGCTGGGTCGGCAGCGTGTGGGCCATTCCCGGCGGCTGCGGTGCTGAGCCGGCGGTGTCGGGCGACGTCGGCGAAGGGGTGGAAGCTTCCTCGGGCTCCTCGCTGCAGGACGCGATGAGCGCGGCCGCAGTCACTGTCGTCAACCCGAGCAGGCCAAGCCGTCTCATCGCTTCGCGGCGGGTGAGCACACCGTCGACGTGATCGGTCGCGATCTCTTCGGCGAGGTAACGCTGCAGCGGGTTCACTGAGGCGAGTATGCGCCCGGGACGTTGACACCAGTGCCGCGGCCGGGTGTTATTGGCGATCATGACAGAGGTTTCTACGAATGCGGTCGAGACCGCGGCAGTGCTCGGGCTGTGGCAGGCGCTGTCGCGGCGCGATTGGGATGCGGTCAAGACGTTCTTGTCGGCGGACTGCCTTTACGTCGACATGCCGGTGCCCGCCCTTGCGGCACGCGGTCCCGACGACATCGTGAAGCGGCTCAAGATGGGTCTCGCTCCACTGGCCGGCTACGAGAACCACGACGGCGTGCTGCTGTCCAACGGCTCCGACGTGATATACGAGCACTCCGAGACTTGGACGTTCGAGACGGGCGAGCAGGGTGTGCTCCGGTTCGTCACCGTCCATCGGGTGGCGGACGGGAAAATCACTGTCTGGAAAGACTATTGGGACATGAACAGTCTGGTGAGCTTCGCGCCGCCGAACCACTTCGAGAACCTTGCGAATGCGGATGTGAGCTGGGTATTTGATGCTTCGGGGCTGGTCTGACAGCGGCGCTTCGGCGGCTGCGACGCTTTGCCGCGCATCGGGGCGGCGTCCAGGTTGGCGAAAACACCCTGTCTGCTAGAGGGTGTTTGGAATGGCGAGTGATTGAACTCGCCTGACTAGCTGTGCATTTCGCCCTTCTCGCCGCGCCTAAACTGGCTCGTCACATCAGAATCGTGCTAAGTCAGCCAGGAGTAAGGGCACCAGCACTAGAGGGCAAACCAGGGTAGCGTCGCTGCAACCGTTCGATGTGAGCCTGCGCCTCTTGGATGTCTCTTCGTAGTGCGGCTGCGTCCATCCGCATTCCACCTGCTTGGCCGTTGTTTGCAGTGACGTCCTGGGGCTCGAGGCAGGTTAACTGGGTAGTCATCTCGCGCAGCTGAGAGTGCAAAGCGCGAATTAGCTCGACAGCTTGGGCACGATTGCAGTCGTCCACGCACGAGATAGTCGCATTTAACTTCGAATTACACCAACGTTTTATTGCCATTTTAATTTACGCCCGCGTCACGGCGCTGCGGGGAGAGTTGTTCAGGGCGACTTAGACAAGACCCTGGGCGCCGCCAGGTGCGTAGTGGGCGGCTCACGTCGGTGGCGGTGGCGTTCGTTCGCTTCCACGCTGTTGGCCATTCCCTTGCCGCGGTTGGCCGCCGCCTTGGTGAGCTGGCCCTGCTTGGTGGTCGTGTCTTGCGCCCCCTTCACACCGGCTGGCTGATTCGGACAGGTGGGTTTTCCCACTGCTGATCAATCGGAACGTAAGACAATCGTTCACCTGAAATTCTGTGGCATTGCTGTTGCTAGCCGTGGTAGACCGAGGCTTGCGGACCTACGTTCCCAGCTCGTTAGGAGGACCAGAGATGAATGTCACACGGAGTTTTGCCGTAGCCGCCGCCTTCGCCGCCGCCGCTGTCGGCACAGCTACTCCCGCGTCCGCCGCTCCCGAAATGAGCGGCCACTACATCGAAACCGAAACCGCCGCCAACGACCGAAGCGCGACCGACGATTGGTACTTCACTCCCTGCGGTGACGGATGCGAATCAATAGCTCGCAAAGGCGTGAAGGCTTTTGGGCGGGCGCAGTTGGTTGGCGGACAATGGATACTTGATGTCACAGGTGAGACCGCAATGTGTCAGGACAATACCCAGGTTCCCAATGCTCTCTCCGCGCACTACACGTGGGACCCAAGCACCCTGGCCGGCAAAGTGCAGACAACCGCTGATGCGGCAGAATGCGGCGATCCGGCAGGCTATCAGGTAACCGACAATATCCAGTTGCGGCAGGCATAGGGTCTGGACGTTAGGCGCCACTGCGGTAATCGCGCCCGAAGCACGTAGCCGAGATCCGTTGGTGCGCGTCATACCTGACTTTTATCAAACTGGTGCGCACCTCGTCGGTAGATTTCCGCAGGTCGCATGGCGGCTCGCGAGTATTTCCCAATATGTTCCGAGAAGGCGCTCTGCGCGGGACGTGCGATGATTCGAAATCTATTGCACGGCAACATACTTGGGAAACCGCTAACTGTCGGATTGGTGTTGGGGTCGCTCATCGAGACGGCGGATCTGGCCGATTCAAGTCGCCCTGGTGTGCATTTCACCCAGCCGCTAGTGCGCAAAATCGGAGGTCGATGCGCGTGAACACGCAGGTCACAGGCTTATCCGATGGGCGGATCCGCTGCGGTGATAAAAGTCAGGTCATATAGAGATTGTTTGCCGACCACACCCATCCGGTTGAACAGCTCGACAACAAGACGACCCGGGTGACGGCGGGCCAGGTCAGATCCATGAAGAAGGCAACGACTACCGTATCGGCTTGAGGAATAAGACATCTCAACTCTCGCTGCGTCGGCTGTGGAGTCGGCCCCCGGCGCGGGCCTCCGGGCCGCAGCCGCCACTTACGCTAGGCCGTCCTCTATGTAACGCAGCGAGTATCTGCCCTGCGACTCGGACTCACTCTCAGACAGCCACGTAGCTCTTTCCCCGATCGCTTCCGTCGATCCATAGACTCGGCGATCGCAACCTGGGCAAGTCACGTAGGTAAACATCTTGTCGCCGCCCCGCGGCCATTCCTCCCGCGCCGCCCCGGCTAATTGGATCCCGATGGCCTGGTGTTCAATCTCCCGGATCAGTTGACCGACGACGTGGCCCTCGGGACAGATCAGGTCGATGGTCAGTACTCCCCTATTGGTCATTTCTCGTGCCTACCTTTTGGTGGTGTCCGCGCTAACGAGGTCGTCGCTCGCGGTGAGAGTGCAGGTTCACCATGCGTCAGCCGCGATCCGCAAGAAACGCTACCCCGAAAACGATTGTGCAACAACGAAATGTTCCCTTTACGGCGGTCGCGTAGTAAGGAAGACGTGCGGCTACCACTTCGAGCGACCTGGCCGACTTTGGTCTGACGCCAGTCATGGCATTGCCTCGGCCCGCGCGGTATGCCCCTCCAGCCAAGCGTTTTCGCCATGTCGCAGTAGCGATCCCAGGTGTCGCGCGCTCGGCGGTCATCGCCCCCGGCCCGACCCACCGTCGTTCACGCCCAGTATCGTGTCACCGCTGGGCCGACCTATCTGTTATTTCTAACCCGGGCAATAGGTCGATTCCGCTAGGCCCACCATGGATGTGACGTCTCCGAGCGTAAGGCCTCTCGGCGCCAAGAAGTTGTGGACGTCCTGGGCGATCGCATCTGGCGTGTAACCCGATCTTTTGTCGTAACAGATGAGGTGCGCCACCGCGATGACAGCCTCGTCGCGGTCCGGCGGGAAATTGACGCCGAGGGCGCGCAGTTGAGCGAGATACGCGTCGTTGGTGGGATCGGCAGTCGCAATCGCAGCGCTAGAAACCAGGGCAGCGCCAGCCAGTATGGGGCTGGTAAGTCTGGCCAGCCAGCGGCGTGAGGGCATTTGCATCGCTCCCTTCTCCTTGGCGTCGACCTTGTCGTCTAGAAAACTACGCCGCAGGCAAATGGCAACGCCAGTTGTATGGGTTCAGGAACTCGAGACTAACGCCGAAATGGGTCCCTAAAACGAAAACTTGAAACCGTCGAGGTTGATCGATCCCCCGGTGATTTCCGGTACCCCGCCTCCAATGGTCCCGGTCAGCGACAACCCTTCGCTGGCACCCGGAGTGTGTGCACTAATGGAAGCGGAGAACGCGCCGTCGGTAGCGACGGTTGCCCTGCCGCTCGCCGTCAAGAAGTCCACGGGACCCAACGGCGTGTTGTTGAAGGAGCCAGTTGCTTTCAGGACTTCTCCGACCTCGTTGTCGGTACTGATCGGGGTCCCAGTCGCCGAGAACGATCCCGAGGGACCAAACGGAGCGTGTTCAGAGAGGGAAGCGGAGAACCCGCCGTCGGCAGAGCGCCTTGCGCTCCCGCTCGCCGACAACCACGTCACGGTGCGTCACTTCCCTGCAGGACACCGAGCAGCTCGTCATCAAAACGAACAAGCTCGTGAGCCGGCAGGTGGCACACGTCCATGCGGGCAACTTACAACCGATCGGCGTGTCAGACTCGCACTCATGCAGGACAGCGTGTGAAGGCAGAGCCGCAGGCGGCCTACCAGCGGACGCGTGCAGCGCATCTCACCGCGGTGCGGGCCGCCCTCGAAGAGCACGTCACGCGCCTGGATTGGTCGCGCCGACGGATTGCGGATTACCAGACCCACCGGCTACGGGCGCTGCTGACCTACGCGTGGGAACGCTCACCGTTTCACGCGCGGCGGCTCCAGGCGATCGACCCGTCGTCTGCCACGGTCGCCGATCTGGCGTCGCTGCCGATGATGACGAAACAGGAAGCCCAGGAGCAGTGGGACACCATCGTCACCGCAGCCGACCTCGACCGTGCCGGCGCCGAACGTATTCTCGTTGAGCAGCAATCGTTTTCGTACACCCCGGACGGTCAGCAGATCTTCAGCTCGGGTGGCTCCAGCGGGGTGCGCGGGGTGTACGTGTGGGATTGGCAGTTCTTCGTCTCGACAGCGTGCTTGGCCTGGCGCATGCAGGCGCGCGAAGAGCGTCGCAAACCGGGGGTTTCGAGCCGGCTCGCGGTGCTGGAGGCCGGTGTCCCGCCGCACGCCAGCACGCCGCTGTTCGACATCCCGACGGCCCCGGGCATGGAGACGGTCGTGATCGCCGCGGGTGCGCCCTTCGATGAAGTGCTGGCCGCGGTGGCGACCGCGCGACCCACACACCTGGTCGGCTATTCGTCGGTGATCGGGCGCCTTGCCCGCGCGACCCTGGCCGGTGACCTCCGAATCGAGCCGGTGCGGGTGAGCACCAATTCGGAGCCGCTGCTCGACGAGGATCGGCACGCGATCGGTGCGGCCTGGGGCGCGCGCATCCACAACGTCTGGGGTTCAACCGAAGTCGGTGTGCAGGCGGTCGGCTGCGGGCACAGTGAGGGGCTGCATGTCTGCGAGGACGAGATCATCATCGAGCGCGTCGACGACAGCGGCACCCCCGTCGGCCCGGACGAGTCGGCGGCGCGGACGCTGGCTACCGGGCTGAGCAATTGGACCTTCCCGTTCATTCGCTACGACCTCGGCGACCAAGTCACGTCGTTGGCCGGGGTGTGCGCGTGCGGCAGCGCGTTCGCCCGCGTCGCCGACATCGGCGGTCGGCGCGACGACGACTTCCGTTACGGGGCAACGACGGTGCCGCCGATCGCGTTCCGACATGTCCTGGGCACCGATCCCCGGGTGTCCGAGTATCAGGTCACCCAGACCGCCACCGGGGCCGACATCGTGGTGGTGGGCGCCCCCGATGCCTTGGACACCGAAGCGCTGACCACCTCGCTGATCGCCGAGCTGCGCAGGTACGGATTGTCTGAGCCGACGATCCGGATCCGGGTCACCGACACCCTGCAACGCCACCAGGCCAGCGGCAAGCTGCGGCGGTTCATTCCGCTCTAGCGTTAAGACTCGGCAAGCCCCTTGAGGCACTTCAGAGTCCCGGCCAATGTGCGACCCACCTGGCGCACGGCGATCCGGTCGGCGATGTAACCGAGAATCCCGCCCGGCGCCTGGTACGACAGCCGGAATGTCACCTTCGTCTGACCCTGCCCGCCATCACGCAGCCGGATCCGGCCCCGCAGGGTGATACCGGTGATGCCCACGAAAGCCAGATCGCGGCCCTCGTCGAACTCGACCACCTCGATCAGCCCGCCCACCGGCACGGAACCGATCTTCCAGTGCACCGTGTAGCGCGCCCCGACGCCGCTACGCTGCTCGTTCGCCGACTCCCAGCGCTCGAGATTCGTCATGAACGACGGGTAGCAGTCCGGGTCGCCGACAATCTTCCAGACCACGTCGCGATCGGCGTTGATCACACATCGGCGTTCGACGCGCATCAGCCGAGCACCGGGAAGCGACGCTTGGCGGCGAGACGGTCGACGCCGTCCTGCAGGCTGGCCAGCACTTTTTTGTGCACCACCTCGTCGTCTCCGTCGACTTCGATCGGTTCCTGAACCTCGATCGCGATCTTGGTGGGCAACGGGAGGTGGCCCCCGAGGTCGCTGATGTTCAGCACCCACGGCAGTGCCAGCGATATCGGGATGCTCTTGAGCCGCAGCAGCTTATCGGTCCTGAGCAGTTTGGCCAGCCATTGCCCGCGGCTTAGGAACAGCGCGCTCTCCTGGCCGCCGACGCTGGCGACGGGGACGATCGGCACGCCGGCGTCGCGCGCCAACCGCACGTAACCCATCCGGCCGCCGAAGTCGACCTTGTGACGCTCCCAGGACGGCCGGAAAACCTCGTAGTCGCCGCCCGGGTAGACCAGCAGCGCCGCTCCGGACTCCAGGGCCAACCGGGCATTTTCATGGTTGGCGGCAACGGTGCCGAACTTGCGCAGCCAGCCCAACGGAGGTGCCGAGACGACGAGGTTGTGGGCTAACTGGTAGAAGGGCCGCTCGACGCCGAAATACGAGCAAAACGCCAGCGTGAACACGAACGTGTCCGGTGGCACGTTGCCGCCGCTGTGATTGCCGATCATCAGCACGGGCCCCTCGGCCGGAATCCTGTCCAGGCCCTTGACGTCGGCCCGGAAATACAGCGATGCCAGCAGCCATGTCCCCGGCAGTTGGTCGCGGATATAGTCGGGATCCCGCTGATCGAGGTCGGCTTTGGGGACCCGCGACACGACTTGCTCGCGGGTCCAGTTCATGACATCGCCGAGGGCGCTCATAACGGGCTATATACCACGTGTGCCGCTTCGTCAAACGCGATAGAGGCGGGCGGCGTTGTCCCGCGCGATCAGGTCGACCACCCGTATCGCGTCGGCTTCGCCCCAGTCGCCGCCTTCGACGAAGCCGCGCAGCACCCGGTGAATACCGTTGCGCCACAATGCGGCACCGAGGAAGTGAAGTTCCGCCGGACCGTAGCCGTCCGAGGAGTAGAGGATCTTGCGAAACGGTGCCAATTCCAGCAGCCGGCCGACGAATGCGGGCGCACGAGCCCCCAGGTAGTTCACACTCAACCCGCCGTCGAGATAGACGTTGTTGAAGGCCTGCGCCAAGTACCCGGCTTCGCGCTCGTAGGGATAGCAGTGCAGCAAAATGATCGGGGTGTCGCCGGACTGCCGGAAGAAGTCAAGCAGATAAAGCGGATTGGTCTTGTGCAGATCACAGTCCCGGTCGCCGAAGCCGACGTGGAATTGCAACGGCTTGCCGAGCCGCAGCGCCTGGTGCAGCCCGAAACGCAGCAGGACCCGGTCGTCCAACCGGACCCCGCCGCGGTCTCGCCACCGGCCGGCGGCCTCGGCGACTTGCGCCGTCGACGGCTCGCTCAGGTCGCCGTCGAACCCGCCACGGTAGGCCAGGACGGACTTGGTGCCGACCGCTGTGGCCGCGCGCTCGTCGAGGATTTCGCAGAATGCCGTCGCGTAATCTCCCGACACCCGCGCGGCCTGCTCGGCGACCTGCTCAAGCCGGACGACCTCGTGCGCGCGGCCGCCGGACAGGTCGGCCAAAGCCGACACGTCCGTTACGTCCGCACCGATGCCGGTGTCCACCAGCCAGTCGGACACGTGAGCGGCCGGCAGAAACATCCGGGCCAGCTCGACTTCGCTGAATTGGCTGCGGCGCTCCCAATATTGCTGCGGGTCAACGTGTTTAGGTAGCCCGAGGATGGGGGCGCAGTGGGTCCGCAGGGCGAAGCCGAGTTGGGAATCGAACGCGGAGTCGAAGTCCGCCAGAGGTTCGGTGTTGGCCTCGTTCAGTGCGTTTTCGAACCGGCGCCTGTCCCCCGCCGTCAGCCAGCATCCGTGCACATGCTGGTCGATCAACGCCACTGCATCGATGTGCTGCGCCAAGGCAGACGAGTCGGTCACAGGGTCCAGGCCATCCGGAACTTATCCGCCAGTTGCTCGGGTTCGAGGTCGCCGTAGCGCTTATGCTCCTCACGCCGTACCGCAACCACCATGTCGACCACGGGGTCACCCAGGATGCCCCGCATCAGCCCCGAATCATCGAGTGCCGCAATGGCTTCAGGCTGGGCTTCGGGCAGCCGCACAATGCCAACGCGGTCCCGCTCCGAATCCGACAGATTCGCCGGATCTAGCGTCGTCTCTGGCGGCAGTGCCGCCTTGCGTCGGATTCCGTCCAACGCCAGCCCGAGGATCGCCGCGGACGCGAGATACGGGTTCGCCGAGGGATCGACGATTCTCACTTCGACGTTGCCGCCATACGCGCTGCCGGGGCCACCCGTGACGAATCGCACCGCCGCCTCCCGGTTCTCTATGCCCCAGCATGCATAGACCCCGGCCCAGTTGGTGGGCTGCATCCGTAAACCGGACACGACCGATCCGCACAGCACTCCCTGAGCTTCGGGCAGTCCGCGAACTACCCCCGCTACCGCGCTCTCCCCCGCCGCGGTCATGCCCGCCACGCCAGTTCCCTCAGAAAACAAGGGACCCGCGGGGTCCCCTTCTGGCATTGCCAATGAGAAGTGCTGGTGTGCGCCCGATCCCACGCTGCCGGCGAACGGCGCCGGCGACAGGCTCACGCGCAGCCCATGCCGGCGGGCGGCACGGCCGATGATGAGCCGGGTCAATGCAAGCTGGTCGGCCGCGGCCACCGGTGGCAGCGGCGACAATGAGATCTCAAATTGGTTTGCCGCGTACTCCGGATGAAACTGCTCGATCCCGACACCGGCCGTCGCGGCCGCGGCATAAACGTCGCGAACGAACGCCTCGTGGTCGAGCACTCCGACAAGGCCGTACTGGGTCCACACCGCTGAGGGCAGCCGGCCACCGTCGGGATCCACCAGCAGGAACTCGATTTCATGGCCGATCGCCGCCTCGATGCCGGCTTCGGCGAGCGCAGCTTCGATCCGGCGCAGCGTCCCGCGGCTGCATGCGGGTACGGGTGTGCCGTCCTGCTCGAAGAACGCGGCGGGCGCCCATGCCAACCCGTCACCGATGATGCGCAACGCCGATAGGTCGATACGAAGCCGCTGATCGCCGACCACGCCGACGACGTCGGCGATGCCCGTCTGGTCGATGACGAAGGCATGCCACGACGGACTGGCCCCCAGGCCGGGATCGGCGAACGTGTTGGTCCGGCGGATCGGCACGGTTTTGGCTTGGGTGAGCCCGGCGGGGTTCACGGCGGTGCCGATGACGGTGTCGACGCCCTCGGCCTCGAGTTGGGCGATCGCCGCCGCGGCCAGGGGCGTGGCGGTCATCGTGGTGGCTGGATTGCCGTCAGGCGCGGCTGGGCAACGTCAACTTGCAGGATTGGCCGATATCCAGGGTCCGCAGCATCCGTCCCATGCCGATCCACAGCGCGCAGGACAAGGCCAGGTCGGCGAGCAACTCCTCGGAGAAGTGTTCCATGCACCGGCTCCAGAAGTCTTCGTCGTCGCGCAGCACGGTGTGCTCGGTGGCGAACCGGTACGCGAATTCCGCGGCCAGCCGCTCCTGTGCGCTGAAACCCGGCCAGGTGCGCCACTCGAGGGCGTGCTCGTAGAGCTCTTCGTCGACACCGGCGGCGGGCCCATCGGCGTCGCGGGTGTTGACGCAGACGATGCATTGGTTGTCGTGGGCTATCACCGCCCGCGCGAGCTCGCGGGTGCGCAGCGGCAGGCGGTTCTTGTTGTAGACCGCCTGGCTGAAGTTGGCGAGCGCGACGCCGAGCTCGGGCGATTTGGTAGCCCAGCCGTAGACGTCGTCGTCAGCGAATGATCCGATTCGACTCATGGCGTGATGGTACGCCCGCGCTTCACGCGTTCCGGCGTCTCCCGGCGGTCAGCGCTTGTGTCGGCGTTTCGTCGTGCCAATCGCGTTGAGCCAGAACGCGATGCGCGATTCGTTCCAGGGCGGCTTCGACATCGCGACGGTCCGGCCGCCCCTCGAAGCTGGGCGAGCGGGCCAGCTTGTCGGCGATCCACGCCAGCAGCAGCGAGTACACGTAATCGACCTGCTGAGCGCCGGATTGCGTCAGCCACAGCTGTTCGCCCTCGCGTTGCACGTAGCCGGTGGCGACCAGGCGGGCGAAGGTGGGTTCGAGGACCTCGAAGGGTATGCGCAGCGAGTCGCCGATATCGCTGAGCCGCGCCGTCCCGTACATCTGCCCGAAGCGGTAGATGCGCATGACACCCCACAACCCCGCGACGTCGAGGCGGCAGTCGGGTCGCATGGCGATGCTGCGCAGTCGCATCCCGGGGGCGCCGCGCAACATGCGGGCTATCGCGTTCTCCAGCATGCGTTCCGGAGTGTCGCTGGTCGGCATGCCGAACCCGTCGCCGAGATCGACTGCGCTGTTGTGGATGTCGCGCAACGGCACCTCGCGCAGGAACAACGCCAGGACGAAGCCGAGCAGGGCGACCGGCGCCGCGCACAGGAACACCTGGGTGAGGGAATCGGCGTAGGCCGCCACGATGGGCGCCGCGACGCTATGCGGCTGCCGGTGCAGGGCTTCGGGAGAAGCGACCGCGGAGGCGGGCACGCCGCCGGCGGCCAGGGCCGGACCGATCCGGTCTTTGAGGAAGTTCGAGAACAGCGAACCGAATATCGCGGCACCGAACGAGCTGCCGATGGTGCGAAAGAACGTCACGCCCGAGGTGGCGACGCCGAGGTCTTCGAAATTCGAGGTGTTCTGCACGATGAGCACCAGCACCTGCATGGACAGGCCGATGCCGGCGCCCAGGATGACCAGGAAGGCCGACTGCACCAGCGCGGAGGTGGACGGGTCCATCCGCGACATCAGCAGAAACGCCAGCGCCATCAGCGCGGTGCCGGCCACCGGGAAGATCTTGTAGCGGCCAGTTCGGCCGACCAGAATGCCGCTGCCGGTCGACGTGATCAGCATCCCGACCACCATCGGCAGCGTGCGCAGACCCGAGGTGGTGGCCGAGACGCCGTCCACGTACTGCATGTAGGTGGGCAGGAACGTCATCGCGCCCAGCATCGCGAAGCCCACGACGAACGACAGCACACAGCACACGGTGAACACCGGACTGCGGAACAGCCGGGTCGGCAGGATCGGTGCGGGGGCGCGGCTTTCCACCCACGCGAAAGCGCCGAGTGCGGCGGCCGCACCGGCGAACAACCCGATGATTGTCGGCGATCCCCACGGGTAGAGGGTGCCGCCCCAGCTGGTGGCCAGCGTCAGGCCGGCCGCGCCCACCCCCACGAACAGGATGCCGGCGTAGTCGATGACCGGCTTCGTCGCCGCGGTTAGCTGCGGGATCGCCACGGCCGCCACCACGATGACCACGACCGAGATGGGAACGTTGACCCAGAACGCCCACCGCCACGTCAGGTAGTCGGTGAAGTAGCCCCCCAGCAGCGGACCGATGACAGTCGTGACACCGAACACCGCGCCCAAGATGCCCTGGTAGCGGCCCCGTTCCCGCAGCGGGACGACCTCACCGATCAGCGCGCTGGCGGTGACGGTGATCGCGCCGCCGCCGATCCCCTGCAGCGCGCGCGATCCCACCAGCATGGCCATCGACTGGGCTAGCCCGCACAGCACCGACCCGACGACGAAGAACACCACCGCGGCCTGGAAGACCCGTTTGCGGCCGAACAGGTCACCGAGCTTGCCGACCAGCGCCGTGACGATCGTCGAGGCGAGCAGGTAGCTGGTGACGACCCACGACTGATGGCCGGCGTCGCCCAGATCGGCGACGATGGTCGGCAGCGCGGTTGCGACGATGGTCTGGTCGAGTGCCGCGAGCAGCATGCCCAGCACGATCGCCAGGAAGATGAGGTTGCGCCGCTGCGGGCTGATCGGCGCGCTGCCGGATCCGAGGTCCGCCGGGCCCGCCACGGTCGTTGCTGGCGCTCTCGGGCTTGTCATGGCCTCCCGAGGCTACCCGGGCGAGTTTTGAGATCCCGGCGGCCGTGAAACACACTGCGCCGAGTACAGCTCCTCGCCGAGCTTGTTCATCAACTCCAGCTGGGTCTCCAGGTAGTCGATGTGCTGTTCCTCGTCCGCAATGATCTCCTCCAGCAGGTACGCGCTCGTGCTGTCCTGCTTGGCCCGGCACATGATGACGCCAGGTTTGAGACGCTCCATCACCTCGTACTCGATGGCCAGGTCGGCCTCGAACTGTTCGCGAATCGTCTGGCCGATGCGCAACGAGAAGAGGCGCTGGTAGTTCGGCAGGCCGTCGAGTAGCAAGATGCGATCGGTGATCGCCTCGGCGTGCCGCATTTCGTCGAAGGATTCCTTGCGGGTGTACTCCGCCAGCTCGGTAAAGCCCCAGTTGTCCTGCATCTTCGAATGCAGGAAATATTGATTGATCGCGGTGAGCTCGCTGGTGAGTTGCTCGTTGAGCAGGCGCAGAACGTCGGGATCTCCTTGCATGATCACGCACTCCTTTTTTAAGGCGTAGGACAGCTTGTCATGTCGGACCGCTGCGGGTGGGCTGGGCTGGAGCACACCGCGCCAGGGCTGTAGCAGCACTCTGCCACGCCGATTTCGAATCTTCTAGCAAGGTTTGGCTGTGCTCAGTGTGGCGGGAGGGACTTAGGTTAGCTTCCACTAACCTAGTTAGGTTAGACTCCACTAATATGCGGGATGTGCGTTCGGCGGTTGCGATGGGGGTCTGATGTACGTCTGCCTGTGCGTGGGGGCCACCAACCAGACTGTTTCCGACGCCGTCGCCAGTGGTGCGTCGACGTCTAAAGAGGTTGCCGCCGTGTGCGGGGCGGGCGGCGACTGCGGACGCTGCCGGCGCACGCTGCGGGCGATCATCGCCGCATCAAAGCAAAGCGAACCCGAACTCGACGCCGTCCCCGCCCGCTAGGCGCGCTCGGGACTCGCTCAGGTGGCGCGCCGCTGGGTGAAATCCGCGAGGGCCGCAGCGTTGGCCTGCGTTCCCATCAGCTCGGCGAAGTGAGCGTTTTCTCGCGCGGTCGCGGCCGCGATCTCCGGACGGACCGGCTCGAGCATGGTGTGCTTGACCGCCATCAGGCTCGAAATCGGCCGCGCGGCAAGGATTTCGGCATGACGGCGGGCTTCCGCTAGCAACTCGTCTGGTTCGCACACCCGCCAGACCAGACCCATCCGCAGCGCCTCATGGGCGTCGACCCATTCCGAGGACATCAGCAGCCAGGCGGCGTTCTGCCGACCCACCAACTGCGGCAACAGGTATGACGACGCCGCTTCGGGCGCCACCCCGAGGCTGGTGAACGGGCATTTCAACCGTGCCGTCGACGACATGAACGCCAGGTCGGCGTAGCCGAGGATCGTGGCGCCGATGCCCACCCCGACGCCGTTCACGGCACAGATCAGCGGTTTGGGAAAGCTGCTGAGCGCGTCGATCAGTCCGCGGAAGCCGTACTTTCCGGGCTTGAAGTCCGGGTCGGTGACCATGGCCTGCATCTCGGCGAGGTCGGTACCGGCGCTGAAGCCGCGCCCGGTGCCGGTCAGCAAGACCACGGCGACGTCGGGATCCTCGGCGGCGGCCAACAGGGCTTCGGCGGTGGCGTCGTAAAGGGCTTCGTTGAAGGCATTGAGCGCCTCGGGCCGGTTCAGCGTGAGGGTGCGGACATGCTTTTCGTCGTCGATCTGCAGCACGGCTGCAGCCTAGCCGTTGCTGTAGACGCGGGTCGGCTCGATCAGCACCACGGCACGGCGCTCCTCGGCCATCACTCGGTCGTACTCTGGCCAGTCGTCGTGGGTGCCGCCCGCGGCCGTGAACACCTCGCGCAGCAGCAGCCGCAACTGGTCGGCGTCGGCGAGCCACGGCGCCGCGTCATCGGGGCCGGCCAGTTCCGCGCGGCCCTCGACGGTCGCCCATTGCCATCCCTTGCGAAAAGTGACGGCCAGCTGCGGCCGCGCCCGCAGGTTGGCGAGTTTGACCTTGCCGTAGGTGGTAAAGCCCAGCGCCGGTTGCCCGCCGGCCGGGTGGGGCAACAGACCGACGTTGACCAGCGAAGCCTGCACGGACCCGTCGGCACGAACGGTGGAGACCACCGCCAGGCCGCTTTCGGCGGCCGCCAGCGCCACGGCTTGGTTAAGTTTGGGGTCGAGTGTGGTCATGTCTGGCCCTCACATTCCAAATGGTGTCTTTAATACGTAGCGGCTGGTGGGGACGGTGTCGATGTTCTCGTTGGCACCGAACGCGGCTGTGCTGGCGACCATTCGGCCCAGCCGGTGCTGCAGGTCGCTGTCGTCGGCGGCACCGAAGAACGCCTTCAGATCGGTGATCGCCTCCGCGGGGAACAACTCTTCGACGATGCCGGCGATTCCCGGTGCGTCCGGGGTGAGTGTTCGAACCACCCAGTTCTGCGTGTAGCCGAAGATCGACTGCGTCTCGATAGCGACGCTGGTGTGGTTGAGTTGCCACCGGTTCAGCCAGGTCGCCTGGTCCATGCCTTCGGGCCGGCGCAGCAGCGCGATGTTGGCTAAACCCGTTGTGCGAGCGCCTAGCTCGACCGGTGGCGGTTTCAGCGGGACCGATTCGGTCACCAGGTACGCACCGAGTTGCTCGCATTCGGCGGCGAGCAGGTTCAGGGCCGCGGTCGTCTGTTCGCCGTAGCACTGCTGGGTCCACAGGCTCACCACCGCGGCCACCGGCGGGTCGAGCGTCGTCAGCGTCATCAAAGAGTGGCCTACCGCGCTGTCGCGGACGTTGACCGAGAGCCCGGCGATGCCCAGCCCCAACAGCGCGTCGGCGACGGGGCCGCGTTGGCGATCGCACCAGTCGTCATCCGGCTCGGGGCGCATCAGCACGGCGATTACCTTCTCCATACGCCGAACTTAACGTGTCGAGCTATTTGATTAGGCGCACCTTCTGCTCGGCGCTGACCAGTTCCCCGATGATTGCGGCGAGCCGCCGATAGGAGTCGTCGCGACCACTCGACGAGCGGAACACCAATCCGACCCGCCGGCCCGGGCGGGGAGCCGCGAACTCCGCGAGCCCAAGCCGGCTGCGCGCGGCCTCGACGGGCGCCGCGCTCTGTGGGATCAGCGTTGCGCCCAATCCGCCCGTCACGCATTGCACGGCCGTCGCCAGCGAGGCCGCCCGGGTGTCGGCAAGGTCGGCCTGTACTCCCGCTTTCTGGCAGACGTCCAGGGCTTGATCGCGCAGGCAGTGACCCTCGTCGAGCAACAGCAGCGGCAACTCGGCCAACGCCGACACCGGAACCCGGTGCTTGCCCGACAGCGGATGCCCGGGTGGTAGCGCGAGCACGAAATCTTCGTCGTAGATCGGGATCGCGGTGAGACCGTCGGTGCCGGCGGGTCCGGAAAGGGACAGCGAAATCAAGGCGGCATCCAATGCCCCGTCGCGCAGGGACGTCAGCAGCCGCTCGGTTTGGTCCTCGACCACTCGCAGGGTCAGCGCGGGCAAACGCTGGGCGAGCCCGGCGAGCACGGCCGGCAGCACGTAGGGCGCCACCGTGGGGATCAGACCCAACCGCATGCTGCCCTGCAGCGGATCCGATGTGCCCGCGGCTGCGGCGGTGAACGCACTCGGCCGCGTCGATCACGGCCTGGGCGAGCGGCAGCAGCTGCATGCCCTCGGGCGTTACGCGGACGCGGCGGGTGGATCGTTCGACCAGGTGGCTGCCGAGGCCGGTTTCCAGGGCGGCCAGCGCCTGCGACAGCGTCGATTGGCTTACGCCGAGAGTTGTTGCTGCACTGCCGAAATGCCGTTTCTCCGCCACCGCGACGAACGCGCGCAGCCCGGCCAGCGTCGGCTGGAAACTCTTATCGGTCATACCTATTAGTGTAGTGGTAAATATCACCTTTACTTCTCAGTAGTGTGAGGCCACCATGGGCACAGACGGCTAATCTTGATTTGATCCAGAAAAGGAGCGCAGATGTCTTTGCTCACCATCGGCGAGCAGTTCCCCGCCTACCGCCTCACCGCGCTGATCGGCGGCGACCTGTCGAAGGTCGACGCGCAGCAACCCGAGGACTACTTCACCACCATCACCAGTGACGACCACGCGGGTAAGTGGCGCGTGGTGTTCTTCTGGCCGAAGGACTTCACCTTCGTGTGCCCGACGGAGATCGCGGCGTTCGGCAAGCTCAACGACGAGTTCGAAGACCGCGACGCGCAGATCCTCGGTGCGTCGATCGACAGCGAGTTCGTGCACTTCCAATGGCGCGCACAGCATGAGGACCTCAAGAAGCTGCCCTTCCCGATGCTCTCGGACATCAAGCGGGAACTGGTCGGTGCGACCGGCGTGCTCAACGCCGACGGTGTCGCCGACCGGGTAACCTTCATCGTCGACCCCAACAACGAGATCCAATTCGTCTCGGCGACCGCCGGATCCGTCGGGCGTAACGTCGATGAGGTGCTGCGAGTGCTGGACGCACTGCAATCCGACGAGCTGTGTGCCTGCAACTGGCGCAAGGGCGACCCGACGCTGGACGCCGGCGAACTGCTCAAGAAGTCGGCGTGATCTGGAGGTAATGATGAGCATCGAAAATCTCAAGGAAGCGCTGCCCGAATACGCCAAGGACCTCAAGCTCAACCTGGGCTCGATCGCCCGCAGCACGACGCTCAACGAGGAGCAGTTGTGGGGCACCCTGCTGGCCAGCGCCGCGGCAACGCGAAACACCCAGGTGCTGGCCGAGATCGGCGCCGAGGCGGCCGATAATCTGTCCGCCGAGGCATATCACGCCGCGCTGGCCGCGGCGTCCGTCATGGGCATGAACAACGTGTTCTACCGTGGCCGCGGGTTCCTCGAAGGCCAATACGACGATCTGCGCGCCGGACTGCGCATGAATGTCATCGCCAATCCCGGTGTGGACAAGGCGAATTTCGAACTCTGGTCCTTCGCGGTGTCGGCGATCAACGGGTGCTCGCACTGCGTGGTCGCCCACGAGCACACGCTGCGCGAGGCAGGAACAAGCCGGGAGGCCGTGTTGGAGGCGCTGAGGGTCGCGGCGATCATTTCCGGCGTGGCACAAGCCATCACCACTGCCCAGACACTGACCGCCGTCGGCTGAGCGCGGCGTGGTGACGGCATCGTGGGTCTCGCACGCGATCTGGTGGCAGGTCTACCCGCTCGGTTTTGTCGGGGCGTTTCCCGCGGATCAGCCGCCGGGGCCGGCTGAGCACCGAATCCGGCGGCTGGTCGAGTGGTTCGACCACGCCATCGAATTGGGGGCATCAGGCATCGCCCTGGGTCCGATCTTCTCCTCGCGCACCCATGGCTATGACACCACCGATCACTTTCGCATCGACCCCCGCCTCGGTGACGACGCTGACTTTGACTACGTCGTCGCCGAGGCACACGGTCGCGGCCTTCGCATCCTGCTCGACGGTGTGTTCAATCACGTGGGCAAGGACTTCTCGCGCCATCGCGAGGCGGCACCGGGTTGGTTCACCGGCGGTACGTTCGAGGGCCACTCCGAGCTGGTCACCCTCAACCACGACAGCCCTGAGGTCGTCGACTACACCGTCGACGTCATGTCGCACTGGCTGGGACGCGGCACCGATGGCTGGCGCCTGGACGCGGCCTACACTGTGCCACAACAGTTTTGGGCGAAGGTGTTGCCGAGGGTTCGTGAGCGGCATCCGGAGGCGTGGTTCGTCGGCGAGCTCATCCACGGCGACTACGCGGCGGTGGTCGACGCCGCCAAATTCGACTCGGCGACTCAGTACGAGCTGTGGAAGGCGATCTGGAGCAGCCTCAACGACGGCAACTTTTTCGAGCTGGACTGGGGGCTGCAGCGGCACAACGAGTTTCTGGCCAGTTTCGCGCCACTGACCTTCATCGGCAATCACGACGTCTCCCGCATCGCCAGCCAGCTGCAGAACCCCGACCACGTGGCCCACGCGCTGGTGATCCAGCTGACGGTCGGCGGGGTACCCAGTGTGTACGCCGGCGACGAGTTCGGCTTTCGCGGGGTCAAGGAAGAGCGTTACGGCGGTGACGACGCGGTTCGCCCCGAATTCGGCTCTCCCCCAATACAACTGGACGCATCCGGCGCTCGAGTCTGGGGCCTGCACCAGTATCTTGTCGGGCTTGCGCCGCCGCCATCCGTGGTTACACGCCGCATCGACCGCCGCGTTGCAGCTGGACAACCGCCATTACGTCTACCGGACCAGCCACGGTGATGACGCATTGCTGGTCGCACTCAACATCGACGACCAGCCGTTGCGGCTGGCGCTGAAGGACCTGGGCGTCAACCGGGCGCGGGTGCTCGCCGGATCGGCGGCGCCGCCTCAGGAGTTCGTCGACGCGGTGGTGGTGGAGCCCCATGGCTGGCGGATACTCGAGCCCGTTTAGGGGCTTGTCAGCCTCGCCAGCGTCAGTTGGTCTTGCTGGCCGTAGTAGTACTTGTCGAGCAGCGCGACGAAGTCTTGGTCGTCGTCGGCGGCTCGGGCGAACAATGTCATCGACGAGCACAGCTTGAGGTCGTCGGGTGAGCCGAAGATTTCGCCGATGGAGCGGCCTTGCACCTGATTGACCAGCCGGGTGCACTCGCGCAGTCGCGGCCCGAGCAGCTCATGCCCTAGATACGCGCGGGCTTCATCCAGCGACGAGATGCCGTAGCGGATGGCCATCGGGCTGCTGCCCAGACCGAGCAGCTGCGGAAAGACGAACCACATCCAATGGCTGCGCTTCCGACCGTCCCGCAGCTCCGCCACGACGCCTTGGTAGACCGGCGCCTGCGCGTCGACGAAACGTTTCAGATCGAAGGGGTCGCCTGCGGATTCCATGTGACTACCGTGGCATATATGGCGGTCAAACGACGGGTGCCCAGGGCCTACGACCTGGCGCCGCTGATCCAGTTCAAACGACCCGAGCTCGACCGCACCAAGCGCCGCCTCGACGCAGCGCTGACCATCCAGGATCTGCGGCGCATCGCCAAGCGGCGCACCCCCAAGGCGGCATTCGATTACACCGACGGCGCCGCCGAGGACGAGCTGTCCATCGAGCGCGCCCGACAAGCCTTCCGCGACATCGAGTTTCATCCGACGATCCTGCGCGACGTCACCAACGTGGCCACCGGGTGGAACGTGCTGGGCCAGCCGGTCGTCTTGCCGTTCGGCATCGCGCCGACCGGATTCACCCGATTGATGCAGACCGAGGGCGAGATCGCCGGCGCACGGGCGGCGGCCGCCGCCGGCATCCCCTTCTCGTTATCCACCCTGGGCACAGCCGCGATCGAGGATGTGGTGACCGCTGTTCCGCAGGGCCGTAAATGGTTTCAGCTGTACATGTGGAAGGACCGCGACCGGTCGATGGAGTTGGTCAAGCGCGCGGCCGCCGCCGGATACGACACCCTGCTGGTCACGGTCGACGTGCCCGTCGCCGGCGCGAGGCTGCGCGATACCCGCAACGGAATGTCGATCCCGCCGGCGTTGACGCTGCGCACCGTTCTCGACGCGCTGCCGCACCCACGGTGGTGGTTCGATCTGCTGACCACCGAGCCGCTGGCATTCGCGTCGCTGGATCGCTGGCCGGGCACCGTCGGCGAGTACCTGAACACCATGTTCGACCCCAGCGTGACCTTCGACGACCTGGGCTGGATCAAGGAGCGATGGCCCGGCAAGTTCGTCGTGAAAGGGATCCAGACGCTCGACGACGCCCGCGCCGTCGTCGAGCGCGGCGTCGACGGCATCGTGCTGTCCAATCATGGTGGCCGCCAGCTCGATCGGGCGCCGGTGCCGTTTCACCTGCTGCCCACGGTGGCGCGGGAGCTCGGAAAGGATACCGAGATTCTGCTGGACACCGGCATCATGTCGGGCGCCGACATCGTCGCCGCGATCGCGTTGGGAGCGCGCTGCACGCTGGTCGGGCGGGCCTACCTCTACGGGCTGATGGCCGGCGGGGAGGCGGGCGTGAAGCGCGCGATCGAGATCCTGCAGACCGGGGTGATCCGCACTATGGGGCTGCTGGGGGTGACCTGCTTGGAAGAGCTGTCGCCCAAGCATGTGACCCAGTTGCGGCGGCTGGGCCCGATGCCTGTGCCGGATTGACGGCTACACGCTCGACCAGAGTGCCGGAAGATCCCGGGACACCCCGGACCTCCCCGATGCTGCAGCGCACCCTGGGGGTTCCGGGCCCGCCCCGCCCCGCTTTGAGACCGGAGATCGATATCACCTTATAGTTTCGGAGTACGAAACACCAATGGGGCTACTAGACAATTTCCCTGGGCACTCAGCCGGCCAAAAATTTGGAGAGAGGAGCACATCTAAAAAGAATTTGGGAGGAAGACCGGACAGACAAGTTGCTCCACCTCAACGACTCGGGGGATCTCCATCGATTGCTGTATTGGTCTAGATCGCTAGATTTTTGATGGTCAAAGTTTACTTTATTGAAAAATTTAAATAACGATGATGTGCTCACCGACTCGCCCTGTCGAAAGCTACTGCCCCGGGAATACCCGCTCCGCGGCGGCCTATCGGCCGGCGAGACCCGCCCAGATTCCCTGGTTGATCTCTTGCGTCCCGCCCGGCCCGAGTGGGGCCGTCCTTGGCGGGCCAGCGGTCAGGGCGGCGAATGGGTTCGGGTCGGAGCCGGGCTGGCTCGGGTTGTCGGCGCTGGCAGGTGCCGCTCCCAGCATGGCGCCGACGACGATAGCCCCACTGACTAGCAGTTTGGTGATCATTTTCCGGAATTTCCTTCCATTTTTGTAAATGGCTAAGTCGATAGTCACTCCGTTAGACGGTGGAGAAGCCCTTCTCGTTCGCGTCATCGCACATTGCGACGAGAGTGCAACCGCCTAGTTATGTAACCGGCTTAGATAGTTACATATTGCATCTTGCACGAGATGGTGAAACCTGTCAAGGTGGTTACATGAAGTTCGTCTACGTGAGTGGGCGCCGCTGCCTCGACTTCGCCGGTACGCTGAAACGCCGCAGGTCAGCGCGCGAGGAGCTGCTGACTGGGCCCGATCGGCTGTCGGCGTGGGCGGTTCAGGCGGGGCTTGTGGATTCGGCGATCGCCGTCACTGCGGACGATCTCACGGCCGCAATAGAGCTTCGCGAAGCCATCTACCGGGTGGTGACCGCCCGACTCGAGAACCGTCCGTTCGAGTTCGCCGACGTCGACCTGATCAACGACCGTGCATCGCAACCCCGGCTCACGCCGCGATTGGACGCGGCCGGATCGACCAGCCGCAACGGCACCGCGTCGCAGCTGCTCGCCACCCTGGCCGCCGACCTGCTGGACCTGCTGGCCGGGGGCGACATCGACAACGTCAAAGGTTGCGACCACCCGGACTGCACGCGCCTCTACCTCGACTCGTCGCGAGCGAAGAACCGGCATTGGTGCGGCATGGGCACCTGCGGCAACAAAGTCAAGGTCCAAGCGTTCCGCGCGCGCCAGCGCGCTGCTTCCGGTTCGACTTAGCCCCTGGGCGTCGCGAGATTGCAGCCGCGGTGAACCGCGTCGCGTGTCGTGTGCGTCGTTTAAGTGTCGCGGTGACCCGCCGGCGAAGCGGCCCGGGAACAAACCGCCTCCCGCACGGGTTGAGCGCAGCAGGCTTAACTTTGGAGGATTAAATGTCTGAAGCCAAATCAGTGCCGGTGTTATTTGCGACCGACACCGTCGTGTTGCCCGGGATGGTCGTGCCCATCGCACTGGATGACGCCGCGCGGGCGGCAATCGACGCCGCGCAGGCCAGCGAGTCGGGGCAGCTGCTGATCGCTCCACGCCTGGAAGACCGCTACCCGACCCACGGCGTGATCGCGAAGATTCTGCAGGTCGGACGCATGCCCGGCGGCGGCACCGCCGCCGTCGTGCGCGGCGAGCGCAGGGCGCACATCGGGGCGGGAGCTCCCGGCCTCGGCACCGCGCTATGGGTCGAGGTGACCGAGCTCTCCGACGTCGAGCCGACCGACGAGGTCAAGGCCCTGGCGGCGGAGTACAAGAAGTTGCTGCTGGCCATGCTGCAACGCCGCGAGGCGTGGCAGATCGTCGACTACGTCAACAGCCTGACCGACCCGTCGGCGTTGGCGGACACGTCCGGGTACGCGTCGTACCTGACTTATGTGGAAAAGCGCCAGCTGCTGGAGACCGTGGACGTCGCCGAGCGTCTGCGCGTGCTGATCGACTGGACCAGCTCGCATTTGGCCGAGACCGAGGTCAACGACAAGATCGCCGAGGACGTGCGCGAAGGCATGGAGAAGACGCAGAAGGAGTTCCTGCTGCGCCAACAGCTGGCCGCGATCCGCAAGGAGTTGGGTGAGGAGGGAACGGACGGGGCTGGAAATTCAGACGACTATCGGGCCCGCGTCGAGGCCGCCCAGCTGCCCGAGAAGGTGCGCGAGGCCGCGCTGCGTGAGGTCGGCAAGCTGGAACGCGCCAGCGACCAAAGCCCGGAAAGCGGCTGGATCCGCACCTGGCTGGACACCGTGCTCGACCTGCCGTGGAACGTCAGGACCGAGGACTCGACCGACCTGAGCGCCGCCCGGGAGATCTTGGACGCCGACCACCACGGTCTGGACGACGTGAAGGACCGCATCGTCGAGTACCTGGCCGTGCGGACCCGGCGCGCGCAGCGTGGACTGCAGGTTGTGGGCGGCCGTGGCTCCGGAGCGGTGATGGTGCTGGCCGGTCCGCCCGGCGTCGGCAAGACGTCGCTGGGCGAGAGCGTCGCCAGGGCGCTGGGCCGCAAGTTCGTCCGCGTCGCCCTGGGCGGTGTGCGCGACGAGGCCGAGATCCGGGGGCACCGGCGCACCTACGTGGGCGCGCTGCCGGGTCGGATCGTGCGCGCGATCGGCGAGGCGGGTTCGATGAATCCCGTTGTGCTGCTGGACGAGATCGACAAGGTCGGGTCCGACTATCGCGGTGACCCGAGCGCGGCGCTGCTCGAGGTGCTCGACCCGGCGCAGAACCACACGTTCCGCGACCACTACCTGGATCTGGACCTCGACCTGTCCGATGTGGTGTTCTTGGCCACCGCCAACGTGATCGAGAACATCCCGTCGGCGTTGCTGGACCGCATGGAGCTGGTGCAGATCGACGGCTACACCGAGGACGACAAGGTCGCCATCGCCCGCGACTACCTGCTGCCGAGGCAACGGGAGCGGGCAGCGCTAAACGACGACGAGGTCACGGTGACCGACGCGGCGCTGCGCAAGATCGCGGCGGACTACACCCGCGAGCCGGGGGTTCGTCAGTTCGAGCGGTTGCTGGCCAAGGCGTTACGCAAGGTGACGACCAAGCTGGCCGAGGACAGCGGGCCGAAGACCATCGATGAGCCCGATCTGGTCGGTTACCTGGGCCGGCCGCGGTTCACCCCGGAATCGGCCGAACGGACCGCGGTGCCCGGTGTGGCCACCGGGCTGGCCGTTACCGGTCTGGGTGGCGATGTGCTCTACATCGAAGCCGGCGCGACCGAGGGCGAGTCGAGTCTGCAGCTGACGGGTCAATTGGGTGACGTGATGAAGGAGTCGGCGCAGATCGCGCTGTCCTACGTGCGCTCGCATGCTTTGGAGCTGGGCGTGGACCCGAAGGCGCTGGACGGGCGCATCCACGTGCACGTGCCCGCGGGCGCGATCCCCAAGGACGGTCCGTCGGCGGGTGTCACGATGGTCACCGCGCTGGTGTCGATGGCCACCGGACGCCAGGTCCGCTCCGATGTCGGCATGACCGGCGAGGTCACGCTGAACGGCCGGGTGCTGCCGATCGGTGGCGTCAAGCAGAAACTGCTGGCCGCCCAACGTGCAGGTCTGTCAACGGTTTTCATCCCGTCTCGCAACGAGGCGGATCTGGACGACGTGCCGGCCGAGGTGCTCGAGGCGTTGACCGTCAAGCCGATGACCGACGTCGCCGAGATCGTTGCGCAGGCCTTGGCGCCTGCTGAGACGGCGACCGTCGCCGCCTGACCTGCGGCTGGGGGCCACGCCCGTGACACGGGCGTGGCCCGTGGCGTTGAATGAAGGCGTGAGTCTCAAACGGGAAGTAGTGCACCGCGTTCAACGACTCGCGGTGAATCCGATCGGCCGGCAATTGCCGGTGACCATGCTCGAAACGACTGGCCGCAAGAGCGGGCAGCCGCGACACACCCCGGTCGGCGGCCGGGTGGTGGACAACCAGTTCTGGATGGTGTCCGAACACGGTGACCATTCGGATTACGTCCGCAATATCAAAGCCAACCCGGCTGTTCGGGTCCGCCTCGGCGGCAAGTGGCGTAACGGAACCGCTCACCTGCTGCCCGACGACGATCCGGTGCAGCGGCTGGGGAACCTGCCCCGGCTCAACAGCGCCGTCGTGCGTCTGATGGGTAGCGACCTGCTGAGTATTCGGGTGGATTTGGACTGACTCGGACTGTTTTAGTCATGGCGTACGACGAAGATCTCGCCAACCGGATTCGCGAACTGCTCGGCTCCGAGCGCGGCATCGAAGAGAAGCGCATGTTCGGCGGGCTGGCGTTTCTGGTCAACGGCAACATGTCGGTGGCCGTCAGCCGCCAGGGCGGCCTGATGGTGCGGGTGCCACCGGACAACACCGACAAGCTGCTGGCCCGCGCCCACGTCAGCCCGATGGTGATGGCCGGGCGAGAAACCCGCGGCTGGTTACGCGTTGCCGCCGACGGAGTGCAGACCAAACGGCAGCTTCAGGGTTGGGTCACCAAGGGCGTTGTCTACGCGCGCAGCCTGCCTGCCAAGTAGCCGGCCCGGTTTGTCTGTGCCCGGTGCGGGTACGCCGCGGGGTATGGACAAGCCGGAGCAAGTGGTGCGACGACTGCTCAAGGTCGCCGGCACGACCTACGCGGCTGAGGCCGGGATCCGGATCAACGACAAACCGATGCCGCTGTTTGAGTTGCTGGTGCTGTGCATGCTTGCCAGCAAGCCCATCGACGCCACCATCGCCATGCGCGCCGCGCGTGAACTGTTCGAGGCGGGCCTGCGGACGCCGAAGGCCGTGCTGGCATCCGATCGGCGCACCATGATCAGCGCGTTTGGCCGCGCGCACTACGTGCGCTACGACGAAAGCTCGGCAACCCGGCTCACCGACATCGCCCAGCTGGTCAGCGACGAGTACTCTGGTGACCTGCGCGAGCTGGCCCGGGGCAGTCAGCACGACGTCGCGGTGGCCGCGCGAAAGCTGAAGCAGTTCAAGGGTATTGGCGACACCGGCGCTGGCATCTTTCTGCGTGAGGTCCAGGACGTCTGGACCTGGGTGCGGCCGTACTTCGACGACCGGGCCAGGGCCGCCGCCAAGCGGCTGGGCCTGCCCGCCGACCCGGCGAAACTGGGAGATCTCGCGCCGCGTGCCAATGCGCGGCTGGCCGCCGCGCTCGTCCGGGTATCACTCGACGACGACGTGCTGCGCTCCGTTCGCGCGGCCTCTTGAGTTACGCCGAGACGAGTAGGGTGCAATTATGGTCAGCTCACAGACATTCGTCATCGTTGGCGGCGGACTCGCCGGGGCCAAGGCAGCAGAAGCCTTGCGCGACAGTAGCTTCGACGGCCAGATCATTCTGTTCGCCGAAGAGGCGCACCTGCCCTACGAGCGGCCCCCGCTTTCCAAGGAGTATCTGGCCGGCAAGAAGACGCTAGGCGACTTCACCGTGCAGAACTCCGACTGGTACCACGAACACAACGTCGATTTGAGACTCGGCACGCGGGTGTCGGCGGTAGATGCCACCGAACACACCGTCGGACTTCCGGACGGCACCACGGTGCACTACGACAAGTTGCTGCTGGCCACCGGATCGGCGTCAAAGCGGCCACCGATACCTGGATCCGATGCGGCCGGGGTCCGCTATCTGCGCACCTACGACGACGCCGAAGCACTGAATTCCGTTCTGGCCGAGGGCTCCTCGCTCGCTGTCGTGGGTGCCGGCTGGATCGGCCTGGAGGTGGCCGCCAGTGCCCGTCAACGGGGCGTCCACGTCACCGTCGTCGAATCCGCCAAACAACCCTTGGTCGCCGCACTAGGCGAAACCGTCGGCGAAGTTTTTGCCACCCTGCATCGCGACCATGGCGTCGACCTGCGGCTACAGGCTCAGGTCGAGGAGATCTCGACCAGCGATGGGAAAGCCACCGGGCTCACGATGCGCGACGGGTCGAAGGTTGCCGCCGACGCCGTGCTGGTGGCCGTCGGCGCGAAGCCCAACATCGAACTCGCCGAACAGGCCGGGTTGTCGATGGGCTCAGGCTTTCAAGGCGGCGTGCTGGTCGACGCATCGCTGGTTACCAGCGACCCGGACATCTACGCGGTCGGCGATATCGCAGCGGCCGAACACCCGCTGTTCGCCACCCGGATCCGCACCGAGCACTGGGCCAATGCACTCAAGCAACCCGCGGTGGCGGCGGCCGGGATGCTGGGCAAGCCGGGCGAATATGCCGAGCTGCCCTACTTTTTCACCGATCAGTACGACCTCGGAATGGAGTACGTGGGGTACGCCCCCAGCTTCGACCGGGTGGTGTTCCGCGGCGACGTCGGCGGCCGCGAATTCGTCGCCTTCTGGCTCGACGCCGACAGCCGGGTGCTGGCCGGGATGAACGTAAATGTCTGGGACGTGCTCGACGACGTCAAAGCGCTCATCAAGTCGAGGACTCCCGTCGACGGGGACAGGCTGGCCGATCCACAGTCGCCGTTGTCGGAACTGCTGAGTTGACGGTTAGTCGGGCTTTGGGCAACCGTGGCCCGGGTCCACCGGAAGCCACGTCTTGTCGATCACATCGGGTGGGCGCTGGGCTTGCAGGCGTTCCCGCTCGGCGCGCCGGCGTTTGATCCGCAACCGGGCATCGGCCGGCATGGTCACCAGTTCGTCGCAGGTCAGGTAGTACACGTCGTCGACGACGTCGATCAGGTCCGCCGCGACCCGACGAGAACCCAACTCGCGCAATGTCATTCGAAGTTCGTGCGTGAAGCGGATGGTGGTGTCGTACGCCAACTCCCGCGAATCGTGAGCGCCGGCGGCAAACCGCTGGGACAGCGTCGGTGCGGGCTCCGGTTCGCTGGGTGGTTCACCGGCCTCGGCGACTTGGGCGGCCGCAAGGAGCAGCGTCGCCGGATCGTCGCCGAATGTCGGGTTGGCCAACTCGGCCTCCCCCGGCCCGCGGTGCCCGATCTGGGCGAGAGCCGCGGAAAGCGCGGCGGCGGCGTTCGGAGACAATGTGCGCACGCTGACGAGGTCGCCGTCCCTGGCCAGCGCCCGCATGAGCTGGTCATTGCGCAATACCGTTGCCAGGTAAGCGGTTTCCGCTGCGACACGGCCGGTCTCCACGATTGCGTCAACCCCGGACACGCTGGAGCCCGCGCGCGTGTATTCCAACGCGGCGGCCGTGACGCCGGTGTCGATCACCCACATCGCCGTGAGGATCCAGCCTTGGTGAATGCGGTCCCGTAACAGTGGGATTCGGACTTCCAGGCCGGCGTCGGGCAGCGAGGCCAGCTGTTCGGCGTCCAAGTGCTCCGAGGAGGCGGCGGCACCGTAGGCGCGGGTGTCGCTCCTGAGGTGGCGCAGCAGGGCCACGGACCGCGCCGTGACAACGGCTTTGGCGACCGACCCGCGTGCCCCGCCCGCCAGTTGTGGCTGACCGAACGGCAACAGCTCGGTGGCCGGTGGCGGCTCGCCGAGGGCGCGCTGCGCTACGGCGTGCTGGTCCCAGCCGGGCAGCTGGCCCGCGGCGACGACGTTGGCCGACACCCCGACGTAGGGGCGATGACCGAACACCGCGATGGACCTGCTCCACCATTCGTCGGCGACCGCGCCGCCGAGCGCGAGGAGCTGACCCATCACGCGGCTGGCCGTGCGCAGTCCGCTCAGCTGGACGTCCAGCGTCATCGGGGTCAACGGTCCGGGCAGCGCCTCGGCGAGGCCCTTCGCACTGAAGATCGGGAACCTCGGATCGATGCGGTCGTCGAACTCGCCCTCTAGCCCGTCCGGTGCCGCGGAGCGCAACCCGTCGGTTGGTTCGAATCGGGGCAGGGCTTCCACCGGAAGCTCCAGTTGAGCGCCGTGGCTGACGGCGCCAGCGGCGTCGAGCCTGCGGCCGACAAGTCCGCGCCCGGTGTCGGCGACCGCGTCGATCGCGCGCCAGCCGAACTCGAATCGCCAATCCTCTTGCACCGCACTGAGATCCATCTCGGGCACCAGCTGCGGCCAGCGTTGCACCCGGTGCGCCCGCGAACGCGGGTCGGCGGATCGCAGGAGCCGCCACGCGGTAATCATGTTGGTGGTGTCCGGGGTGGCCAGGTCGACGACGCCGGTGCGGTCGGTGTCGACCGCCACCAGCAGGAACCGGACCAGGTCGTCGAGGTGCAGCACCCGCATCGGCTGTGCCGAGGACTTGGTGCGCAACAGCGTGGCCACGGTGCGGCACACCATCCAGTCGAGCTGGCGGCCGACCGGCGGGGCGATCCGGATCACCAGGCTCGGCGCCCAACTCGTGGACACCAGCGCCTCGGCGGGCTGATACACGTCGGGCCGCCCCGCGGCCTGGGACACGTACAGCAGTCGGGCACCGGCGCGGGCGGCCGCGTGGGTCACCTGGACAACGCCGTTGATGCCGGCGTGGCCTGGCGCACCGGGATCGACTGGGGCGAGATGGATGACCGCGTCGGCCTCGTCGGCCAGTTCCTGCACGACCGGGTCGGATAGCGGCGCGCAGACGAACTCGACGGCGGGGTCCAGGCAGGCGTGCGGGTGCTCAGCGATGCCGCTGACCGTGTGTCCGGCCGCGATCAACTGCCGAGCGACCATCCGGCCGGCTGTGCCGGTGGCGGCGGTAACCAGGATCTGCACCTGGGCTCACCTCCCCCAACGTCCACCTCTGACAATAGGCGTGTCGGTATGACTTGCGCGACCGTTAGCTATTTGCGGGCCCGGGCCTCGGTGTCGGGTCCGGCCGGTTAGTTCAGGGTCGCGCTGCCGTCCGCGGCGACGGCAACCTTGGCGCCACCGATGTCTTCACTCACGGTCATTTCGGCCGCCGCCGGGTCGGCGACCTGTGCCAGCGCCCGCGACCCGTCGGGGGTACGAACGGCCAGGAAGACCCGCTCCGGTTGTCCGTCCCGGTTGAACGGTGTCGTCCATGACTCGACGGTACCGACGCCCTCCCACTCGACCAATCCGTCGCGGGTGGGCTCTCGATCCACCGCTGGCTGCATGTCTTCCCAACGAAACTCTGCCGGCGGCTCGGTGCCGTACACACCGAAGCTGTGTTTGGTCAGGTAGCCGCCGTTGGCGGTGATCAGGCCGCGCCGCCCGGGATTGGCCACCAGCAACTCGGCCAGGGTGGCGATGGAATGCATGACGTAGTTGCTCCACGGGCCGCCCGCGAAGGTCAGACCGCCGGTGACGGTTAGCGGGCGTGCCGGGTCGTCGACGGCCAGGCCGAGTTCGGCCGCCGCGACCTGCACGGCGGACGGGAAGCAAGAGTACAGATCGACGTAGTCGACGTCGTCGAGCTGTAGGCCGGCCAGCCGCAGCACCCGCGCCCCGGCGATCCGGATGGCCGTGGACCGGTGCAGCTCGTCGCGATCGGCGATAGCGGACGTGTCGTGGGCATCGGTGCCCGCCTGCGGGTAGACCCAGCGTTCGGCCGGGATCTGCAGGCGTTTCGCCTGTTCAACCGACGTCAGAAGCAAGGCGGCGCCCTGGTCGACCATGTTGTTGGAGTTCATCAGCTTGGTGTAGGGCCAGCTGATCATCCGGTTGCGCGGGCCGGGCCGGGTGATCTCCTCGGCGGTCGCCGGTTCGCGGATCCACGCGTGCGGATTGTCGACGGCGACGGCGTTGAAGCGCGCCCACAGCTCGCCGACGCGCTTGGCGTGATCCGCGATCGGCTCGTCGTTGGCGATGCGCAGCGCCTGCTCGAACAGCGGGTACACGTAGGCCGGCCGGTCCAGCCCGATTCTGATCTCCGCGTCACCGGCCATCGGAACGTCGTCGCCGGCGACCTCGGCCATCGGCACCGAATCGTCCTGAACCGTCCACTCGAGCCGGCTGCCCTTGGCCCGCAGGCCCCTGCGGGTTCGCCAGGTTTCGGCGCCGGTGAGCAGCACCACGCCCGCCCGGCCCGCCTGAATGTCCAGGCACGCCTGGTTGACCAGCGATTGGGGCACATTGCCGCCGACGGGGCTGTACAGCGTGCTGAACTTGGTGGCGCCGATCCGCTGGCCCACCAGCAGCCCGGGATCGCGGTATTGAGCCGACAGGATGTTGACCACGCGGACGGAATCCACGGCCTCGAGCACCTTGGCGTCGGCGGCCTGGCGGGCCGCGGCGACCATCAGGTCGACGGGTTCGACGGACCGCTTGTCCGGGTCGATCTCGTCGCGGTGGTTGACCTGGCCGTGGCCGATCAACACCGGGGTCCTGGGATCGACGGGCATTCGTCGAACCTAGCGCAGCGCGCCGGGGCTCGCCGAGCGTCAGGCCGGACCGCCGGCGGCGGGCCGAACAGCACGCGATCGGCGATCAGCCGCTCGGTCTGCTCGGCGCTCATCCCGAGCACGTCTCGGCAGATCTCCCGGGTGTCCTGACCGGGCAGCGGCGCCGGACGCTGCGGTGCGGGCGGGATGTGGCGGAAGGGCGCCGGACCCGTTTCCGCGGGCATCGGGTGGTCGATCAGGGGATGTGCCATGTCGCTCAGCACTTTTCGCTCGATCAATTGCGGGTCCACGAGGACGTCCGCCGGCCTGTTCATCGGGCCGGCGGGAACCCCCGCCGATTGCAGCGCTTCGGCGGCCTGTGTCGGGCTGTGGCCGCGGGTCCAGTCCGACACCAGCGCCACCAGCTCCCGGCGGTGGGCCACCCGCGCCTCGCCGGTGGCGAAACGCGGATCTTCGGCCACTCAGGCTGTCCGAAAACCGCTGCGGCGCAATGCCAGTCGCTGTCAGAGCGGATCGAGATGACGCACCACTCGTCGTCGCCCGCGCACGGATACACCGCGTGCACGCTGGTGTTGTCGCGGATGTCGCCGGCACCCGACGCACGCGCGGCCTCTTCGACGTACAGCGTGTCCAGTTGGTTGACGACGACCTCGGCCTGCGAGATGTGGACGTGGGCCGCGTCGCCGGTGCGGTCGCGGCGGATCAGCGCGGCCAGCGCGACCAGGGCGGTGACCCGCCCCACCACGTGATCGGGGAAGATCGTCGTCGCGTCGTAGAACGCATGCCGGGACCCGGCGGCCCGCGCCTCCTCGGAAGCCTCGTCGGACGTCCACAGCCGGGTCACGCCGGTGGCGGCGCGCACCAGCGGGCCGTAGCCCATCCGTCTGCTCCACGGCCCGCGGTTGCCGAAGGCGCTGCTGCCCGCGAGCACGATCCGGGGATTCAAGGCACGCAACGTGTCGAAGGAAAACCCAAGCGCCGTAAGGGTTCCCGGCTTGAAGTTGGCGAACACCGCGTCGGCGTCGGCGACCAGGCGCCCGAAGATCTCCTTGCCTCCTGCGCTGCGCAGGTCGAGGCCCAGCGCGAGATGGTTGCGGTGGGTCCAGGCGAACGACTCGCTCATCACGGCCCCGAAGCGAGACTGCCGCAGCCCGTCGGGGTAGTCGGCGCTTTCGATCTTGATGACCTCGGCGCCCAGGTCGCCGAAGAGCCGGCTCAGCTCGCCGCCGGCGACGATGACGCCCAGATCGAGGATCCGCAGGCCGGCGAACGGATAGTCGCCGAGGCGGCCCGGCTTGGACGTCGACGGCGCCACCGGGTCGGTCAGCCAGCGCGGTTGATCTTGTCCGGCGGCCGGGGCCGGGCTGCGGAAACCGCAGCGTTCGTCGTCGACGACGAAGTATCCGGTGGGCACCTCTGTGCGCACCCCGGGGACGAGCTCGGCGTTGGTGATCGCGCCCACGGCCTGGAAGTGTTCGGAGGCCAAGATCCGCGACGGCGTCAGCACCGCCGCGATCGGCACCCCGTGCGCCTGGCCCTCTGCCACCAGATCCTTCATCGTCTTGTCGGCGAACAACGCATCGACCAACACGCTGAGCTGCGGCCACGCGGCGAAACGGGCCCCGAGCGCGTCGTAGGCGGGATCCTGGAATTCTTCCGGCTCCCCCAGCCAGCGGCGCAAGCCGCGCCACTGCCGCGGCGCCAGCACGCACAACCGGACGTAGCCGTCCTTGCACGGACAAATCGGGTAGGGGTCCTGGTTCTTGGGGCGGCCGCGCCACGGGCTGGTGCGCTGCCCGGCGCTGGCTTGCCCGTGCGCGCCGAACGCCGGATCGAGCGCCATCACGATGGCGTCGAAGCGGGAGAAGTCGATGTATTCGCCTGTGCCACAGCGTAATCGGTTGTAATAGGCGATGAGCGCGGCCCAGGCGGCCTGCACCGCGGCGGTGGCGGTGGCGATGCCGTCGGGTGGCAACACCGGGGTGCCGGTGGGCGGCCCCGACCGCGACAGCGAGCCCGACAGCGCGAACAACACGGGATCGGTCGCACACCACGACGACCGCGGACCGGTGGTGCCGAAGTCGGTGATCGAGAGCGCCACCAGGTGTGGGTAGCTCTCGGCCAACTCGGCACACGACGTCCCGAACGCGCCGGCCTGCCCGTCTGGGCCGCCGTCGACGACGATGTCGGCCCCCTCGACGAGCTCGAAGAACCTCTTGCGATCGTTGTCGTTGTCCGGATCCAGCACGGCACTGCGCTTGTTGGCGTTGTGCACGGCGAACGGGATGCTGGCGCCGGCGAGCACGGGCAGGTCGTGGCGGGCCGGGCTACCGCCGGGGGGCTCCACTTTGAGGACGTCCGCACCCAGGTCGGCGAACAGGCGGGTCACCGTGTCGGTAACCCCACTCGACAAGTCGAGCACACGCACGGCGTCGAGCAACCTGGCGGCCATCTGCTCACCGTATTGGTTGGGTGGCCAAATGCCCAGCAGCCCAAGCCTGTTCGACGGGAAATCCGGATCGGTTACGCTCGCCCGGATGAGTTCGCACTTGAGCTACCTCGAAGCCGTGATCGTGGGCGCCGCCCAGGGCGTCACCGAACTGTTCCCGGTATCCAGCCTCGGGCACTCGGTGTTGGTGCCGGCGCTCGCTGGCGGGCAATGGGCCCAAGATCTGAACGTTTCCGCACCGCAATCGCCCTATCTGGCGTTCCTGGTGGGCCTGCATGTCGCCACCGCCGCGGCCCTGCTGGTGTTCTTCTGGCGGGACTGGGCCCGCGTCCTGGCCGGCTTCGTCAGCTCGGTGCGGCATCGCCGAATCCAGACGTCGGGCGAGCGGTTGGCCTGGCTGATCGTGGCGGGCACCATCCCGGTGGGTTTGGCCGGGCTGGCCCTGGAAAAGACCTTCCGCACGACGCTGGGCAAACCCATTCCGGCGGCGGTGTTCCTCATCCTCAACGGTGTCGTGCTCTATGCCGGCGAACGCCTGCGCAAGCGCACCGCCGCCGGGGACGAAGCCGAACCCGAGCACAGCGGCGAAGCCGTCGACGACCGGCTCGCCGAGCTGCCCTTGCGCCGCGGCGTGCTGATCGGCTCCGCGCAAATCCTGGCGCTGCTTCCCGGCATCAGCCGCTCTGGCATCGCCATCGTGGCCGGCCTGTGGCGCGGTCTGTCGCACGAAGATGCCGCGCGGTTCTCCTTCCTGCTGGCGACGCCGATCATCCTGGCCGCCGGGGTGTACAAAATCCCGGAGCTGTTCGGGCCGCTCGGAAGCGGGATCGGCGGCCAGGTGCTGGCCGGCAGCGTCGCCTCGTTCGTCTGCGCCTACCTCGCCGTGCGCTACCTGACCCGCTACTTCCAGACCCGCACCCTGACACCGTTCGCGATCTATTGCGCGCTGGCCGGAGCGGCCAGCCTGGCCTGGCTCACCCTGCGCTAGACATCGCGCCGGTAACGCACTTCTTGCACCGGCGCGTTGCCGTACGTCCGGGTGCGGCGGGTCCCGTCGAAGCTCCACCCGTCGCGTTCGTAGAACCGCCGGGCACGGACGTTGCCGTCCAGCACCCACAGTGCTGCCTGCGTGGAAACTGCGCGCAGCCGCTCCCGGGCGGCGGCGATCAGCAAACGCCCAACACCGGTGCCCACGTGTGCGGGATCGACGTAGATCGCCATCAGCTCACCGAAATTCGACAGGTCTTCGTCGCGACTCAGGCCGGTGGTGGCCAGGCCGCAGATCGTGGAGCCGTCGACCGCGACCTGGGTAAACGGCAGCCCAATCCCCATGCGGCCGAACGTGTACCTGCCGGCCCAGGTTTCCGGCTCGAGGCTGTCGAGATAGGGCTGGGCGATGAGCCCCCGGTATGCCGACTGCCAGGACCGGACTTGCACGCGGGCGACGTCATGCGCATCCTCCGGGACAGCCGCTCGCACCTCGGTCATCGTTGCAGTATCGGCGGACTCCGTCGGCCTCGCCATCGGGACCGGCGCCGGTTGTCGCCGCGTCGCGTAGGTGACTCATCCATGCCGAAGCGCCGTAGGTGAGCCGAGTATTTCTGAGACTGAATTTTGAGACGTTGCGACCTGGCAAGATGCGATGTCCAGCCGTCCGCTGATCGGTGCCTCGTATGTGGTCTGATTTGAGACAATCTGCGCGTGCGTTTAGTCAAGTCCTGGGTCCCGGCGATCGACATGATCTTGGCTGCGGGCGCCAGGATCGTGACAGTTCGATCTTCGGATTAGGTGATGGCATTAACGGCGGCTGCTACTTTCGACTGGAACTGGTCGGGCAGCGGAACGTATCCGTTGTTGTCCGTTAGGCCGGCCTGACCCGGGCCGATGGTGGACTGCAGGAAGGCGCGCACCGCTTTTCCGACCGCGGCGTCGGCGTATTTCGAGCACACGATCTCATAGGTGGCCAGCACGATCGGGTAGGCGCCGGGCTGGGTCGGTTGGTAGAACGACGAGGTGTCGAGCACGAGGTCGTTGCCCTGGCCCACGATCTTGGCGCCGGCGATCGTCTTGCCGACTGTGTCGCCGCTGATGCCCACTGGATTGGGGCCGGCCGAGGTCAGGATCTTCGCGAAGTAAAGCGATTGATCTTGAGCGAACGACCATTCGTTGTAGGTGATCGCGCCCTCGGTGTTTTTGACCGTCGCCGAGGTGCCCTCGTTGCCCGGGGCGCCCTGACCGACGCCGCCGTGGAAGGTCTTACCCGCACCCTTGCCCCAGGCACCGTTGGAGGCGGCGTCGAGATATTGCTGGAAGTTGTCGGTGGTTCCCGACTCGTCGCTGCGGTACACCACGTGGATGGCCTCAAGAGGCATCTCCTCGCTGTTGAGCGCCCTGATCGCCGGATCGTCCCACCTGGTGATCTGGCCGTTGAAGATCTTCGCGGCCGTCGGCGCGTTGAGCACCAGGTGGTCGACGCTGCCGAGGTTGTAGGTGATCGCCAGCGGGCCGAACACGACGGGCAGGTTCCAGGCGTCCGAGCCGCACCGCTGCTGGGCGCCGGCGTACTCGCCACGCGCTGCGCTCAACGGCGAGTCCGTCCCACCGAAATCGGTTTGGTTGCCGATGAACTCGCTGACCCCGGCACCGGAACCGTTGGGGGTGTAGGTCAGCGTCTGCCCGGGGCAGGCCTTCTGGTAAGCGCTGATGAATCGCGTCATCGCGTTGGCCTGGGCAGTTGAGCCGCTGGCGTTCAACGACTGCTTGCCGCCGCAGTCCACCTTGGCGGAGCCGGCATACGGGGGCGGGGGGCTGCTGTTGCGGCTGCATGCCGAAACCAGCAGGGCGGCCGCAGCCAGCAGGCTTAGCGCGGCACCGGATCGGTTGAGCTTCACTTCACTCCCTTGAAGAGTCGGGGTGACGCGCACGCGGCCACCGCTTCAGACCGGGTCACGGAACGTGGTTCCGCCGAGCAGACGAACCGTTGCCCGGCACAAAACCTATGTACCCGCGATGAATGGGCACACTCAGACGAATGAACGCTGGGGGAACGACCGTGCGCCAAAGGGTCGCTGCCGACGGGATCACCAAGCACATGGTGGACTTGCCGGTGGGATCCGCCGCCAGCCGCGGCCCGCGTGGGCTTCTTGATTTCGTAGCGGGCCTGAAATCGCCCTCTCACCGTGATACCGGGCCCATGCGTGGCGAGGTACCGCAGATGGCAGGCAGGGGTGATAGACACGACGAGATGAAAATCCTTGCCAGCTGGGTGCTGTTCCGGCCGGCGGACTACCAACGCTCGTTGAGCTTCTACCGGGACGCCATCGGACTCGCCATCACTCGCGAATACGGCTCCGGCACCGTGTTTTACGCGGGCCAGTCGCTGATCGAGCTGGCCAGTCACGGCGCACCAGCCGAATCAGGCGGCCCGTTTCCGGGCGTGCTGTGGCTGCAGGTGCGCGATGCCTACGCCACCCAGGCCGAACTCGAGGGCCGGGGGTGCCAATTGCGTCCTGGGCGCGAAGCACAATTAGCATCACACGCAACGTCCAGCTGGGTCGTGCGGCCGGGAACCTTCGTGCGGGAGTTGAAGCTGTGAACGGATTTCTCGCCAAGATCGTGGCGTGGCTGACCGCCGGCTACCCCGAACGGGTTCCGGGGCCCGACCGGGTGCCGCTGTTTGCGCTGCTCAAGCGGCGGCTCACTGACGACGAGGTCAAGGCGGTCGCGCAGGAGCTGATTGACCAAGGCAAAATCGACCCCGTCGATATCGGCGTGCTGATCACCCAGATCACCGACGCAGTGCCGGCACCCGAGGACATCGAGCGCGTCCGGGCTAAGCTGGCCGCCAAGGGTTGGCCGCTTGACGATCCGCGGGACAGCGACGGGAGCCGATAGCCACGCTGCGCTCGCTCGACGTGCCGGGCGGCGGTGAAGGCGAACGCACCACGATAGCGGGCGACGCCGGAGGACGAAGAGACGCCGGGAACATGGCCGCCGAAATGTCGGCTCACGCCGACCTTGTCGGGCATGTGTCTATTCCTGTCCCGTCCTTAGCCTCACCATGCGCGGTGGCGATGTCACCGCTCAGCGGCGGCGTCGATTCCATGTGTCCGCGAGGCGTTCGTCCCCTGAGGCCGGGGACCTTTGCCTCCTTGTTCAGCAGTCCGCAGCCCGACGAGCATCTGTAATCAAGCCCTTTCACCCTTCGGGGCGGCCAGATGCGAAACGGAGACTCTCATGAGTGAAGAGCATGCGCTTGTCCTTGTTGCCGGCTATCAGGATCTCGAGCCTGCCCGCCGGGACTTCGATGCGCTGGCTGAGCAGGTCAGAAACAAGCAGGTCGCTCTTCGGGGTGCGGTGCTGGTCGCAAAGGACGCCGACGGCAACGCCACCGTGATCGATACAGGCAATCGCCTTGGGCGCAAGGGCGCCGGCTGGGGGGCGGGCGTCGGTGTCGCGGTGGGCCTGTTCGCCCCGGCGCTGCTGGCCTCAGTGGCGGTCGGCGCGGCCGCGGGCGCGCTGGCCGGCACATTCGCCGATCACCGACTCAAGAGCGGTCTGCACGACAAGATCGGGCAAGCGCTGGCCGCCGGTACCGGGGTGATCATCGCGGTGTTGCCGCGGGGCAGCCGGCTGGCCGTCGAGCAGGTGCTGGCCGGGTCCCCGATGAAATCCATTGCGGAGTTGGACCATTCAACGCTGCGAGGGATGGAGTCGGCGCTGGCCGAAGCGATGGGCAAGTTCAATCCCGACCGCACCCGGCTGCCACTTCCGGACCGCGACTTCGGCGGCACGATGGGGCGCACGCTGGATCAGTCGGTGGGCGACTGGACGATCGTGCCGGGCCCGAAGGCGCCGGAGGGGGCGCCCAACGTGCTGATCGTGCTGATCGACGATGCCGGTTTCGGCGGGCCCGAGACCTTCGGCGGGGCCATCAGCACTCCAACATTGACGCGAGTGCAGCAACAGGGGCTGACGTACAACCGCTTTCACGTGACCGCGGTGTGTTCGCCGACCCGCGCCGCGCTGTTGACCGGGCGCAACCATCACCGGGTGGGATTCGGTTCGATCGCCGAGTACCCGGGCCCGTTTCCCGGCTACTCGTCGGTCAAGCCTCGGAGTTGCGCAGCCTTGCCGCGCATTCTGCGGGACAACGGCTACGTCACCGGCGGGTTCGGCAAGTGGCACCTGACGCCGGACGGCGTGCAGGGCGCCGCGGGGCCGTTCGACCACTGGCCGCAGGCCTGGGGCTTCGACCACTGGTGGGGTTTCCTGAGTGGCGCGGCGGGCCAGTACGACCCGGTCATCACTCAGGACAACGCGGTGCTGGGTGTGCCCCAGGGTAAGGACGGGAAGCCGTACTACTTCCCCGACGACCTCACCGACAAGGCGGTGGAGTGGCTGCACGCCGTGCGGGCGCAGGACCCGGAGAAGCCGTGGATGATGTACTACTCGACCGGGTGCAGCCATGCCCCGCACCACGTGTTCAAGGAGTGGGCCGACAAGTACCGCGGTCAATTCGACGGGGGCTGGGACGCCTACCGCCAGAAGACCTTGGCGCGCCAGAAACAGCTCGGCATCGTTCCCCTGGACACCGAACTGACCGACCGGCCGGATCTGTTCCCGGCCTGGGACAGTTTGTCGGATACCCAGAAGAAGCTCTACATCCGGCAGATGGAGGTGTTCGCGGGCTTCTCAGAGAACGCCGACTGGAACGTCGGGCGGCTTCTCGACGCGATCGACGACCTCGGTGACCTCGACAACACGCTGATCTTCTACATCTGGGGCGACAACGGCGCCAGCATGGAAGGAACGATCACCGGCTCGTTCAACGAGATGACCTTCCTCAACGGGGTGGTGCTCGACGCCGACCAACAGCTGCAACTCATCGAGCAGTACGGCGGGATCGAGGCGCTCGGCGGCGATCACACCGCACCGCACTTCGCGGCCGCCTGGGCCCACGCCAACAACACCCCGTTCCAGTGGGGCAAACAGATGGCCAGCCACCTCGGCGGGGCACGGGACCCGATGGTCGTAGCCTGGCCGAACCGGATCCGATCCGACACACAGATGCGCGATCAATTCACTCACTGCATCGACATCGCTCCGACCGTCCTGCAGGCCGTCGGGCTGCCCGAACCGACCGCCGTCGACGGCATCGACCAGGAGCCCATGGATGGCACGAGCTTCCTGGCGACCTTCGACGACGCCGCCGCGGCCGAGCAGCACGCCGTGCAGTACTTCGAGATGTTCGGCAGCCGCGCCATTTACCAGGAAGGCTGGTGGGCATGCACCCGGCTGGACAAGGCGCCCTGGGACTTCTCACCCGGGACCCTCAAACGCTTCGGTCCCGGGGTATACGACCCCTCCGAAGACGTGTGGGAGCTCTACTACTTACCTGACGACTTTTCCCAGGCCAGGAATCTGGCGGCCGATCAACCCGAGAAACTCGCCGAACTCACGGAGCTGTTCTGGCAGGAGGCCGAACGCAACCGCGTGCTGCCGCTACTGGGCGGGATGGCCGTCTTCTTCGGCATGCTGCCGCCGATGCCCACGACTACCCGGTTCAGGTTCAAGGGCGACGTGCAAAACATTCAGCGGGGCATGATTCCGCGCATCCCGGGCCGCTCCTACGCCATCGAAGCGCACCTCACCATCCCTGATGGTGGCGCCGAGGGCGTCCTGGTGGCCAACGCCGACTTCATCGGCGGCTTCACGTTGTGGGTCGACGAGCGGCGTCTGCTGCATCACACCTACTCCTTCCTGGGTGTGGAGACCTACAAGCAGGTGTCCACCCAGCCGATCGGCACCGGCGATGTCACGGTGAGGATGCTGTTCGAGATCGACGAGCCCACCCCCGGCTCTGGAGGTCACGTAACGCTGTGGGCCGGGGACGAATTGATTGGTGAGGGCGACATGCCGCGCACGGTGCCGATCGCATTTTCGTCCTACGCCGGGATGGACATCGGCCGCGACAATGGCCTCGTCGTCGACCGTGACTACGAGCCCAAGGCACCGTATGCGTTCACCGGAACGGTCAAAGAGGTGGTGTTCGACCTCAAGCCAACCCAGCCCGAGGCCGAGATGGCCCTGCACGCCCACGCCGCCGTCCATGCCGTAGGGCAGGGCGCCGCGGGTTGACCCGCCCGGCCATAGAAGACAACAGAGGATGGTTATCCGGATACGGCTGTGGGCCGCGATCAGCGGAGCGGCCATCGCGGTCGCGGCGTTTCCCGGTGCGGCGTCTGCGGCGGCTCGGGTGAGCCATCCCCCAGCGCTTGGTGCTCGGGGGACGTCTCGTCGAGGGCCGCGATCCGCCTTGCGTACAGGTTTATTCCGGGCTGCGCGGTCAGGCCATGCGCGAAGATGCTGAGCAGCACCGTCGTCATCACCGCAAGTCGGATCGTTGAGTCGCCTGCCAACCCTGCCTCCTGCGCCTGGTACACCAGCGCGAGCACGATGGACGCCAGACCCCTGGGGCCGAACCAGCCCATGAACAGCACGGTCGCCCGGCTCAAACGAGTTCCCAGCAACGCCAGCGCAACAGGCGCCATGCGCACGACTGTCAGACTCAGCACGGCATAGAGCAGCACGGCCGGTGTGAAATGCCCCCAAAAGCTGGCCACGACGGTGCCGAAGAAGAAGAACACGAAATAGTTGAACAGTTGCCCCCATTGCTCAGTGAACTCGACACTGTGCCGGCCCGCAGCGTTGAAGCCGAATTGGACTGCGAATCCGGCGACGAACGCGGCGATGAACATGCTCGCCCCGGTCTCTTCTGCCACGATGACGCATAGCAATGGCAGCGCCACCACGCCGAGTTGACCGAGTGGTGGAGCCATCCAGCGCGTGCGGTGGGCAAGGCCCAGGAGCCATCCGCCTGCGGTGCCGATCCCAATTCCGATCAGGGTGCCGTAGCCAAGCTGTTCGCCGAGGAAACGGGCGAGCACTGCACCCGCGGGCCCGGTGTGCTCCTCAGCAACGGCAAGCACGATGAACAACAGCAGGAACGGAACAGCGAGGCCGTCGTTGAGGCCGGCCTCAACATTGAGAGACTGGCGAATTTTCAATGGCACTCGTTGGCTGCTCACGATCACCTGGCCAAGGCCGGCATCGGTTGGGGCGAGGATGGCTGCCAGAATGCCCGCTTCCCCCCACGACAGTCCGCTCAGCACGGCGATCGCGCATGCGGCGCCTAACACGATGGTCAGCGGCATGCCCACAATGAGCAACCGGATGGGCAGGCTGCGGCCGGCCTTCAGCAGCGATGGGTTGATCCGGATCGCGTCGGTAAAGAGCAACATCACCAGGCCCAGCTCCGCGATCAGGAGCAATACCTTACGATCGAGCACCAGCTCGCGTGCCGCCTCCGGCAGCAGGGTCGTCGCAGCGCCGGCGGCGGTGAACAGCATCGGTGCGGTGATGATGGTCGGTTGCAGCCGCTGCGAGACCAGGCTGTAAAGAAAGACGAGCACTACAAATACAGCCGTCAGGACCATGACTCGAACGCAGGCTCCGGAGAAGTGATCAAGCTTCGGTCGTCAACCATGAGCATGCGGGTTCCGCCGCCCCGGGGCATGGTGTTTGGAAAATATCTTTCCCGACGCATTCCGGATCGGTTTGTGCCGACCACGAGATCGGCGTGCGGCTTTCGTTTTGTTCGCTGTTGAACCGCGCTTGGTGCGCAATGAACTGCGGGCCAGCCAGTAGTCCGCGTTCGTTGTTGTGCTGCCGGTGCTGCTCGATGGCGGCCGCATCGGTGGTGGCTGGCATGAACCCCAACTCCCACCGGGCGGTGCCACCGATTCCATCCGCTGGGCCACGCCGACTTGCTCACCGACGGCGGTGTAACCGACCTGTCCTGAGCCGGTTTCACCGGCTTGCTATCACTGCTGGTCAACGAATGTCCGTCATATCGTGCCATCTCTGACACGAAGTTTTGAGACTCTCGAAACTCGTCTGTTTCGAGACCGCTTCCAGTTCTGCTCGGGCCTGGTCGATTTGGTCGTGTGCGTAAGTCGCCATGGCGGTGGCGGTCATCGCCGCACCCGGTCGCAGTGCCGAAGTCTGCCATGGCGGGAAGGGCGGCGACCGTGCTCGTGACGGCGAACCCGGCGCTGATGGCCGCCGGCTCGTATCGTCCGAGCCGGTCGAAAAACGCGGCAAGAATCCCCAGGGGGGCGCGGATCATGTGGGTGTTGCCCGAGTCGTGATAGTTGCCGATCGCCACGGTGCCGACGTAAACCTTGCCGTTCGGATAAGTGATCTTGTAGATCTGTTTGCGTCGCGGCACCTTGTGTTCTTACTCCGATCACAGGGAGGTGTTTGACCCTTCTTCTTGGTGGTGAAGATCTTGTCAGGTGAGGCGATCCGCATAACGTCTCGAACCTCAAGGACATTGCCACCACTGCATCAAACGGCAACTCCCTGAGATCACCGTCCGGAACTCGCCGCGTTCTGCACCGGGTGCGGTTAGAGCTTGTAACCAATGGCGCGCAGCAGGTCGTGCCGGTCGGCCACGTCGCGATCGGTCTCCACCCCGAGGGGCACCTGTCCGTCGACGACGCCCACAATGCCACGGCCACGCGGGGTCACCGCGACCAAGATGTCAACCGCATTGGCTGTGGCGCAGTGGATCGTACAAACCTCGGGCACCGCCTTGACCGGGTTGAGGATGTTGACCGGGAACCCGTCACGCAAGAAGATCACGAAGCAGTGCCCGGCGGCGATGGCCAGCGCATTGCGGGTCGCGAGCTCGACCAATTCAGGATCATTGCCGGTGCGGCGAACCAACCGTGGCCCGGAGGCCTCGCAAAAGGCCAGCCCGAACCGCAGCGACGAGCTCACCCCCACCATCGCCTCATGCAGGTCCTCGACCGTCTTAATGAAGTGCGCCTGCCCGATCACGACATTGACATCGTCCGGCTTGTCGACGGGCACCACATCCCAGGAAAGCGTCGTCGTGGTCACATGCACATGCTGCCACCGGCACGCGACAGCCACATCCGATGCTCGGAATGCGAACAGTCCTCTTTGCGGGCGCCGCGTTCGCCCTTCCGCATACGGCCCCTCACCATGGAGGTGCCCGCAGCCCCGCTCGTCACCCCCTAAGCCCGCCGGGTGAGGGTGACGTGGAACATGTGTACATGGGGGCCGAAGCGTGAGGGTGCACCAATGACGACTCAGCAGGTCCGCGTCGACGGTGTTGATATCGCCTACACCGACACCAGCGTCATTGGCCAACCATCCCGGGCAACAAAGGAAAAAGGACTGGGTGCCCTTAACCAACTCGGCGCTGCAGACGGTCAACGTGGAGTAGTCCCGATCTGAAAAGCCCCGAGCGCTCGCCGAGCTCGACATCTACTTCTGCGATCCGCGCTCACCCCGGCAGCGCCGAACCAACGAGGACACCAACGGGCGGCTGCGCCAATACTTTGCTAATGGCACAGACCCGTCGATCTAGCCGGCCGACTACCTCGACTGGGACGCGATGCAACTCAACCGCCGACCGCGCAAACACTGGGCTGGAAACGCCGGCTGAAGCCTTCGGCGCACTACCCTTAAACAAGTCCAAACCGCCCGCTGTTGCATCCACCGCCTGAAACCGCCGATTACGGAAGGACGACATTGCCAGAAGAAACGCAGAGCTTGCGGCCACACTTCGAGGAGGTGCAGGCCCACTACGACCTGTCCGATGACTTCTTCGCGTTGTTCTTGGACCCGACGCGGACGTACACCTGCGCTTACTTCGAGCGCGACGACATGACACTGGAAGAGGCCCAGATCGCCAAGATCGACCTGGCGCTGGGCAAACTTGGCCTGCAGCCGGGCATGATGCTGCTCGAGGTCGGCTGCGGTTGGGGGCCGGCGATGCTGCGAGCGTTGGAGAAGTACGACGTCAACGTCGTCGGTCTGACGCTGAGCAAGAACCAGGCTGCCTACGTCGAGCAGCTGCTCGCGGCATCGGATAGCCCGCGTTCCAAGCGTGTGCTGCTCGCGGGCTGGGAGCAGTTTCACGAGCCGGTGGACCGGATCGTGGCGATCGGCCCGCTCGAGCATTTCGGCTTCGACCGCTACGCCGCTTTCTTCAAGAGGGCCTATGACCTGTTGCCGGTCGATGGCACGATGCTGCTGCACACGATCGTGCTGTTGAGCAGGCAGGAGCTCAAAGAGCGCAATCTGCCGATCACGATGCGGCATGTGCGTTTCTTCAAATTCATCCTGGACGAGATCTTCCCCGGCGGTCGGGTGCCGACGGTGGCACGGGTCGAGGAGCACGCCACGAAGGTCGGGTTCACGGTGAGCCGGATCCAGCGGCTGCAGCTGCACTACGCGAGGACGCTCGACATGTGGGCGGCGGCACTGGAGGCTCATAAGGACGAGGCGATCGCGATCCAGTCGGAAGAGGTCTACGACCGGTACATCAAGTACCTGACCGGCTGTGCCGAGTTGTTCCGCGACGGCTACACCGATTTGTGCCAGTTCACGCTGGATAAGGCATAGTCCCGCCTCCGGCGTTCACGGTGATCCGATACAGAGTTTGGGAACCTCGTAACTCGTCGATTTCGAGACGCAAAAGATACGGGTGCGGGCTGGTATTGCCTGCCCGCAGCATACGACGCTGTCGCGGTTGGTCCGATTCCCCGGGCCCCCGTCCAGGGGTCTAGTCAAGGAGCAGCATTAGCCGAGGCGGCTACGAGGGCATTGGTGCCAGTGACGATCGCTTCGACTTGGGTCTGCGAGAGCGGGGCGAACAATGCCGCCATCTGCGCGGTCGTCGCCGCTTCGGCAGCAGCCTTCTGGGCCTCGATCTCGGGGGTGTATTCGACCAGGATGGCGTAACCCGCAAAAGTTGCCCCGACCGTAACCGACACGCGGCGGATAGCACCGCTGCCTAAGCGACCGTGGTCCAAAATCCGCTGCCGGTCTGCTGCCCAGTTTCCAACCCGTCGTTGGTACAACGGTAATTACTAGACGTCTTTCTGTGAGTGAGCTTTGGTGAGTTGTCACGGGCCAAACGGGACATGCAACATGCTGAGGTGAATTGCTCACCATCCTCCAGCGCGTCGACCCGAAAACCTTCGGCGTCAATGATCTCCTAGCCGTGGCCGCCGTTCTCGAGGCCGGTGATCGGGAGCGTTAGCGAGCAAAAATTCCAGGCGCGCCACTACCGGGTGTGGAAAATGCTGCGACCAGGAGCACGACAAGGTTATTGAGGCTGCGCGCCCGTGGGATTGGTACCGGCGAAAATACAGTGGTCCATTTAAGGGAGACAAGAAGTGACCATTGCTGATGTAGTAGCAGAAGCTATCTATCAGGCGAACATTAAACCCGCCGAGGAGCTTGCGCCGTTCCGGACATGGGACGAGCCAACCGAACCTGGCCGTGGCTACTGGCGGCATCTGGCTCAAGCGGCTATAGATGCGATCCTGAGCGAGGTAACCCGCGTGGAAGTGATCGAGCCACCCGGACTGGCCGGGTGCCGCGACCACTGGGCAGACTCGTCGGAACTGTGTCTACCGGACGATGGGCGCACCGACTGGGATTCGTAGGAGCAGCGATTGTGGCAGCAGCCATCGCCACGGCCGCCATCGAGTTGGAGTTAGGTCGTCAGCGGCGCTCGGCGGCCCGTGAGGCACGACGGGAGCGGGGGACACATCCCAGTCTTGGCGGCTGAGCCGAAACCCGAGGGAAGAAAGCCCTCGTTGCGGTCAAGTCCAGGGGCGTGGTGTACGAGGTCGTTGTGTGATTCTTCGACTTCGTGGTTCAGGCGGTTAGTGCTGCCGGTGTAGTCTCCTGTTCTGTCGCGGGGTTGTGGTCGGCTCGGGATTTGCTGAGGACGTCGAGTCCGAGGTAGCGGCGTGATTCGGCCCATTCGTCGTGTTGCTCGGCCAGCACCGCCCCGACGAGGCGGATCAGGGCGTTGCGGTCTGGGAAGATGCCGACGACGTCGGTGCGCCGCCGGATCTCTTTGTTGAGGCGTTCCTGGGGGTTGTTCGACCAGATCTGGCGCCAGATTTGTTTGGGGAAGGCCCGGAATGCCAGCAAGTCAGCGCGGGCATCTTCGAGATGCTCAGCCACCTTGGGCAGCTTGTCGGTCAGGGCGTCGATGATCCGATCATATTGAGCAGCAACAGATTCCGAATCGGGTTGGTCGAACACCGAGTGCAGCAGGGTGCGCACCCACGGCCACGAAGACTTCGGCGTGACGGCCATCAGGTTGGTGGCGTAATGAGTACGACACCGCTGCCACGAGGTCCCCGGCAGCGTGGCCCCGATCGCTGAGAGCAGCCCAGCATGGGCATCGGAGGTGATGAGTTTGACTCCGGACAGGCCGCGGGCGGTCAAAGAGCGCAGGAAGGTCAGCCAGCCCGCGCCGTCCTCGGCGGTGGTGACATCGACGCCCAGAATTTCGCGGTAGCCCTCGGCGTTGACCCCGACCGCGATCAACGCGTGCACGTTGACCACCCGGCCGGCCTCACGCACCTTGAGCACCAGGGCATCGGCCGCGACGAACGTATACGGGCCGGCGTCGAGTGGCCGGGTCCGAAAGGCTTCCACGGCGGTGTCGAGTTCCTTGGCCATCACCGAGACCTGCGACTTGGACAGACTCGTGATTCCCAGCGTTTCGACCAGCTTGTCCATCCGCCGCGTGGACACCCCCAGCAGATAGCAGGTGGCGACCACCGTACTCAGCGCTCTTTCCGCTCGCTTACGCCGCTCCAACAACCAATCGGGGAAGTACGAGCCATGCCGCAGCTTGGGGATCGCCAAATCCAATGATCCTGCCCGGGTGTCGAATTGGCGAGGGCGGTAGCCGTTGCGTTGATTGGTCCGTTCGGCGCTGCGCTGACCATATCCAGCGCCGCACAGGGCATCAGCTTCCGCGCCCATCAGGGCATGGATGAACGTGGTCAGCAGCTCACGCAGCACGTCGGGATGCGTGGTGGTGAGTCGTTCAGCCAGCACCTGGGGCCAGTCGATATCGTGGGCAGTGGTCATCGCGTCGATTCCTTTGCTCGAGTGACTTTGCACGGTCTCTCGAAGAATCACGCGATGACCTTCATCTATCCGGCTACGACACGCCGGCCCATTCAATCAGGCCCGACTCATACACCACCTTGGTGGACGCGGGCCCTCACGTAAGGGACCAGTCAATCTCGAAGAGGAAGAACGTCGTGCGTAAACCGTCCATCCCGCTAGCTTCCGTGTCAGCCGCAGCCGCCTCGCTCCCTCCGACGCTCCTGCTAGCCGCGCCAGCCCACGCGGACGATGACGACTTCATATCTCACTGCGCCGTTGTCGCACCCATTGGCTTGGGCCGCCGGTACCCAAACTAAGCCCGATACCACGACGACAGCGGCCAGGCCGCCGACAACCATGCCGCCGGTTTCCTACCCGTCGTTGGTACAAAGGTAATTACTAGACGTCTCGCTGTGAGTACGCTCAAATCAGTTGCCACGGGCAAGCCGGACGTGCACCATGCTGACGTGCAATTGGTCACCCTCCTCGAGCGCGTCGACCCGAAACCCTTACGCGTCGAAGAACTCCCAGCTCTGGCCGCGGTGACATCTCGGGTACGTCTTGACAGAGAGATCACGCACGAGGAGGCGTACAACGCGGGGCTGCATCACATTGAGCAGACGCTCAATCTGCGCCAGAACGCTGACTATTCCTGGCGGGGTTCCGTAATCAACCCGAAGCGGCCCGGCTGGACCATTTTCAATTACAGCGACAAGGCTTAGGCGCCACGACCATGCTGCAATGGGAAACAGTGGACGGGCGCTCCCGTGCGGTCAGCGGCAAGCGTGAATACCGCGTCTTCTATGGCCGTGAGGAGGCAAGCCAAGCCCTCCCGTGGATTCTGGTGGTCCGGGAGGTCGGGGAGAATGGCGAGTACACGCACGTCCACTACCAGCCCTACCGCACCGACGCCGTCGGCTACCGCGGCATCAACCGCAGGTGTGGGTGACGCAAGTGCGGCACACACTGCGTCACCGGTGTGTTTGAACAACCAACCGCCGTGCGCCTCGATCGCCGAGCGCAGCACCTCGTCATGGACGGCCAGCGCCTGCCGCATTCCATCGGCGTCCTCTTCCTACCGACGGGTCGACCCCTCGATATCGGTGAAGAGAAACGTCACCACCCCCGAAGGAGCAGCCGCCGTCATGGCATCGCCTCGGCCCACGCGATATGTCCTTCGAAGCCAAGCGTTTTCGCCATGTCGCGGTAGCGATCCCGATGGTCGCGATAGCGTTCATCGTCACCGTGAGCCTGTGCCAGCAGCGCACGCAGCTGCAGCAGCCAGATGTCGCGCACCACGAAACCCTCTTCGGCTGGCGCCGACGCCAACCGCTCGATCGCGGCTTCGGCTTCGGCCATGTCACCGTCGGCCCCGCGATCTAGCAGGGTCTCCACCAAAACACCGGTCGCCGGAACGCCCCACAGCAGCAGGCGTCCCTCGCGGTACATATCCTCGACGGCAGCCGCGACAGTTCGGCCTGGATGTCCAACGCGGCCAAGCATGCCCGAAAAGCGTGGTCCTCCAACGCGCATGGCGCTCCGAAGAGCGCCATGACTCCGTCGCCGGTGAACTTGTCGACCGTGCCGCCATAGCGCTGCACGACAGCCGCGCAGTGGTCGAACACCGATCCCATGATTTCGTGCAACCGCTCGGCGCCCACCGCGGCGGCGATGTCCATGGAGTGGACGACATCGGCGAACAGCACCGTCACCTGCTTGTACTCGGCGGCCTTGTTCGGTTTCTTCGCCGGTGCACCACACTCTGAGCAGAATTTCGCGCCCTCCGCCAGTCCGGTGCCACAGGACGCGCACGTCATGGCATCGCCTCGGCCATCGCCATATGCCCTTCGAACCCGACGGATTTCGCCCGGGCGCGGTAGCGGTCCCGGAACTCCCGATAACCGGCCTCGTCGCCGCGCGCCTTGGCGATCAGTGCGTTGAGCCTCAGCAGTGGAAGTTCGTGGTAGAGGAACACCGGCTCGGTGGGCATGGCCGCCAGCCGGTCAATGGCCTCTTGGGCGGCCTCCAGATCGCCGTTCTGGCCGCGCTGCAGCAGCGCTTCGACCAGAACCGTTGTCGCCCAACCACGGTTGATGCCTTCACCACTGCGCAGTTGATACGCCAGTACGCCCCGGCACAGGTCAATGGCTCCGTCGTAGTCTCCGGTTCGGATTTTCTCGGCCGCATCGTCGAGGTCAACGCTGACCCCTGCGATTCTGATGTAGCGATGTTGCAGAACGGCCTCACGAACCCGGTGCAACAACTCGAACCCGTGGCTACGCGCTGGACCATCGCAGCGGACGAGGGCGAGACCCAGTGTGAATCTGGCATTGGCGAGCTGGAAATCGTCTCCGGTCCGCTCGGCGATTCTCAACGCCTCGGTCATTTCGCCAACTGCAGCGTCGTCAGGCAGTAGCGCCCAGTTCAACGTTGCGACGTACTTGATCATCGCGACTGTGCTGTGGGTGAACGGATCCACGTCTCGGGAGATGTCGATTGCCTTGTCAAAGTCTTCGTGCCATCCCTCGACGTTCAGGCAGCAGCGGGTAGATGCACGCAGCGCGAGCATGAATCCCAACGGTGATCCGATGATCAGGTTCCCCATCGTGGGGTTCCCGCCGGACAGGTCGATCGCGCGTTCGGCTAGTCGCATGGCCTCGGTCATTTCACCGGCATCCCACTTTGCGACGATCGGCACCGTCAGCAGTCCCACCGTCATTTCCGGCTCGCCGATCGACTCGAGCAGATCGACGTACTCGGAGGCCAGGCGTGCGGCCTCGGAGAACTCGCCGTGCAGATTCAGCATCTGCACCAGGCCGCACATGCCGATGGCCAGCGACCGCTTGTCACCGGCGGCCATGGTCAGCTCGCGCAATTCGTCGAACCCGATCTCGGCCAGTTCTCCGCCGACCCGCCAGATGGTCGCGCACAGCAACGTGCGCGGGGCGATTCGCATCGACAACCGGTCCGGGTCGTCGACGCGCATGCGATCGGCGACGACGACCGCGCGCTGCCAGTTCATCCGCGCCGCCGAGATGTCGCGGTGGGTCAACCACGTTGCGGCCCGCATATGCCAGGTGAAGGCCGCGCGCAGATCGCCAGCGGCCTCCAGGTGGCTGGCGATCAGGGCAGCGTTCTCCTCGACCGACCCGGGATCGCGCTGTGCAATGGCGGTCGCAATCGTCTGGTGTAGCTGCGTACGGCCGGATTTCAGCTGCGACTCGTAGGCCACCATCCGCACCAGCGGGTGCCGAAAGGCATAGTCTACCGGGGCCATCCTTACCTGCTCGACGAGCTCGGCATCCACGAGTTCGGTCAGCGCGACCTCGTCGAGCACCGATGTCAACAGATCGGCGTCGAACCGTGACCCGATGACCGCGGCCGCGTTGAGTGTGCGTTTCGCTACCCCACCAACGCGGTCGATACGGGCGGCTATGGTTGCCTGCAAGGTCGCGGGCACGTTGATGTCGGCGACTTCTTCAAGGCATGTGTACGCTCCGCGACGGCCGTTGAGGATGCCGCGTTCGGCCAGGTCGCGCACGATCTCCTCGGCGAAGAACGGGTTGCCGGCGGCGCGGGCAAGGACCTGCACGGCGACTTCATCGAGTGTCAGATGTACCCCCAGCAGTTCGGAAATCAGGGCAGCGGCATCCGAATCAGCCAGCGGTGCAAGGGCAATCGTTTGTCCACCCGCAACCCGCGACAACGGGCCGTGATACTCGGGTCGGTAGGTGATCAGCACCATGGAGCGGGCTCGCGGTGTCACCGAGATGAACTCGGCGAGCATCGATTCGCTAACCACATCGATCCAGTGCGCGTCCTCGATGACGTAGAGCGCCGGTGCGGCGCGGGCGAGTGACTCGGTGTTGACCAGGGCGGTCAACCGGCGCCGCCGCGCGTCGGGATCGATGGCGGGCACAGCGACGTCTGGATCCCGGATACCGAGCAGGTCGTCAAGCAGGAGCAGATCCGCGGTGTCAGCGCCGGGGAGTCGCGCCCGGACGCGATCCCGCGCTCCCTGTGCGTCGAGGCCGTCCACTCCGAACACCGCGCGAAGCAGCCGCGCCAGAGCGTGAAAGGGGATATCGGTGGTGTGCGACTCGCAATACGTGGTGACGACATCCATGCCGCGGCCGATGGCCAGCTGGGCGGATTCGGCGACGATACGGCTCTTGCCGATGCCCGGCGGGCCGCACACACCGACCACGCCCCCCGATCCCTCGATCGCATGGTCGAGAATGTCGGCGATGGTGTTCATCTCCCGCCCGCGTCCGACGAGGCTTGATTGGTGCCGATCGAGTCCGCGCCGAGGTTCTATCCCGACCAGGCGGCGCGCCACTACCGGCGCGTCCGCACCCTTGATCTGTACGAGCTCGGCTTCACCGAGCGTCGTGGCGTCTTCGACGAGTCGCGCGGTGGATTCGCTGAGCATGATGCCACCGGGCGGGGCGACCGACTCCATGCGCTGCGCCATCCCGACCTGCTCGCCGATAGCGGTGTAACTGGCTGTTGTGGAACCGATCTCGCCGGCGATCACTTGCCCGGAGTTCAGGCCGATGCGTAGTTGCAAGTCGACGCCGTCGGCCCGCTTGACGTCGACGGCCAGCCGCGACACTTCGGCCTGGATGTCCAACGCGGCCAGGCACGCGCGAAAAGCGTGGTCCTCCAACGCTACCGGTGCGCCGAAGAGCACCATGATGCCGTCACCCGTGAACTTGTCCACGATGCCGCCGTAGCGCTGCACCACCACCGCCGACCGCTCCACCAGCTCGGTCATGATTTCGCGCAGCCGTTCGGGTCCCAATGACGCCGCGATGTCCATCGAGTGCACCACGTCAGCGAACAGCACGGTGACCTGTTTGTACTCCGCTGACCGGGTGGCTTGCGTGAGTCGTGTACCGCACTCGCCGCAGAACTTGGCCGTCGGGCTTGACTGCGCGCCGCAGGAACCACAGAACAACCCCGTCGCGGTCAATCCACCGCCACCATCCCCGCTGGGGTCCACGTCAGTATCGTGTCACCGCTGGTCAACGACCGGGCGGCCCACCCACTGGTCTCAGGCGAAACTCAAAACTCAGGCTGGTTTCTTTCAAAGACTGCATTGGCCCGCTTCAGTTCACGGTGATTCCGAGCAAAGAATGTCACACCAAGCCCACTACCGCCCAGCAAACCGCGACTGACTTTCGAGCCTCGCGTATGTCGTATTCGAGACATGACTATTTGGGCCGCTGGCCTACCGCAGCGTGTGTTCGCGGGTCACTTCAGCCCGGCGTCAAGGATTTCTTCGCCCAGCTGTTCGCCGAGACCACGCCGCGGGCACCTACGCCTGGTCGGATCATGAATGGAGATCGACAGGCTGACCCGTCTCCGCGGCAGGCGGCTCAATCTCAGGCAGATCGTGTGACTCGCTGATGCCGAAGCGCTCGTGCAGCCTGGCCAGCGGCTTGGGCGCCCACCAATTCACCCGTCCCAGGATATGCATGAACGCCGGCACCAACAGCATGCGGACCAGCGTGGCGTCCACCAGGATTGCCAACGTCAGCCCGACACCGAACATGCGCATAAACGCCACCTGCGCGGCCATCAATGCGGCGAACGAAATGCACATCAGCAGTGCCGCCGCCGTCACCACGCGGCCCATGCGGGCCAGGCCCAGCGCAACGCTCTCGTCGTTGTCGGCGCGCGTTCGCCCGGACGACAGCCAGTACTCCCGGATCCGCGACACCAGGAACACCTCGTAGTCCATCGACAACCCGAAAGCGATGCAGAACAACAACACCGGCATAACGGCCACCAACGTCCCGGTGGGCGTGGTGCCCAGCGCACCGAGGTGACCGTCCTGGAAGATCCACACCAGCGCGCCGAACGCCGCGGTCAACGACAACACGTTGAGCAGCAACGCCTTCAGCGGCAACACCACGCTGCCGGTCAGCAGGAACAGCAACACGAGCGTGATCGCGGCGATCACCGACAACACCACCGGCAGCCGTGAGGTCACCGATTCGGAAGTGTCCCTGTTGATCTGGGCGGTCCCCGTGAATTGCGCGACCTTGCCGCCCGGTGTGGCGACGGCGTGCAACCGGTCCAGCTGCGTCTCGGAGGCCTGTGAGAACAGCCGCGCGGTGCTGCCGACGGTCAGAAACGCGCTGCCGTCCTTGATCCCGGTCGCCGCCGACGGCGGTCCGACCGGCGCGCCGGTGACGAACGTTCCGCCCGGTGAGGACACCGACGACGCGTCGGGCACCCGCGAGAGCTCGGCGGCGTAGCGGTCGAGTTCGGGCAGCGTGACACCGGCTGCGTCCGGAATCACGATCATGACGTTGGTCGCCGAATCGACGGCGAAGTCGCTGCGCAACTGGTCTCCGACCTGACGCGCGGAGAGGGACCCGGGCAGCACCCGGTCGTCGGGGAAGCCCCATTTGATCCCGAGGAACGGCGCGCCGAGCAGGAGCAGCAGCGCGATGATTGCGACACCGATCGGAATCGCTCGGCGGATCACGAATTTCGTCGAGCGGTACCAGAATGTCTCCTCGACCGGTTTGCGCACTGGCTCGGGCCGGCCGAGAAGCCGACGCGTCAACCGACGCACGTCGAGGGCATCCAGCCGGTCACCAAGCAGCGCGATCGCGGCCGGGGTCACCACGATTGCGGCGAACGCCGCGAACGCCACCACCGCGATGCCGGCATAGGCGAACGACTTCAGGAAGTACATCGGAAATAGCACCATCGCGACCATCGACAGCGCGACCGTAATGGCCGAGAACAGCACAGCCCGGCCCGCGCTCGCCATCGTGCGAATCAGGGCCGCGTCGCGTGATGCGCCGTCGGCGAGTTCGTCGCGGAACCGGCTGATGATCAACAAGGAAGAGTCGATACCGAGCGCGAGCCCCATCGCCACGGTGAGGTTCAACGCGAAGATCGACACGTCGGTGGCATAGGTGATCGCGTGCAGCACCGCCATCGATCCGAGGATCCCGAACCCGCCGACCGCCAGCGGCAGCGCCGCGACCAGCAGGCCGCCGAACACCCAGACCAGCACGACGAAACTCACGGGTATCGCGATCGATTCCATTAGCAGTAGGTCGCGCTCGCTCTGCCCGTTGACCTGCAAATAGATCATCGCCTCGCCGCCGGCCTTGATCGTGACGCCGTCGCGGTCGTGCACCACCTGCTCCGAGATCGTCTTGGCGTGCTTCTGCGCACCGCTTTCACCCCCGGTAACGCCGGCGACGATCAGCCCCGTCCTGCCGTCCTTGCTGATCAGCGCCTGGGCGGCCGAGGGCGGCGCGGTCCAGGCTGAAGTCACGTCGCTCACATAGGGCGAGGCCTTCAGCTGGGCGACGATGTCGTCCCCGACTGCGCGCGCGGCGTCGCTCTGGGCGCCGCTCTCCGCGGTGACCGCGACGAGCAGCTGCATATCGCCCTGGCCGAACTTGTCCGACAGGATCCTGCCGGCGTGCCACGACTCCGACGTCGGGTCCTGTAAGCCCCCCGCCGACAGGCTCTTGATGACGGGGATGCCGAAGATCGCGGTGCCGAGCATCACGAGCAGTGCGATGGCGATGATCCGCTTGGGCGCGGCGATGGCCAGACGGGCGATTCCCTGCAGCACGACTCGTCCTCTCTGCCGGCGACCCGCTATCTGATCAGCGGTAACTTACCTTGGACCGTCGGGTGTTCCCGATTCGGTGGGCACCTGCTGTGAGCCGTTCCCGTCGACGTGAAGCGCGGGCGGAGGGGTGCTGGGAGTTGTGCTCGAAACGAAATTCTCCGGCAGGGCCTGGGGTTGTCGCATGTATGCCGCCGCTCATCTCCCACGCGATGAACGTGCGGGCGCCACAGTGCATGACCGCGGAGCAGCCGCTCCCAGGAATGAGAACAGTTGCCGGAGTGCTTCCCGACGAGCACCCAGAGAAGGAGCCAATCCCATGAGCGCACGGCCGCTGCACTTCAACGCGTTCATTTGGCCCAACGGCTACCACGAATCCGCCTGGCGCGTGGTCGACGACGACGTACACAACGTCCTAAACCTCGCTTATTACACCGACATCGCGCGCATCGCTGAACGCGGTTTGATGGACTCGATCTTCCTGGCCGACAACATCGCCATCGCCGAGTACCGAGCCACGCACCTGCCTCAGACACAATTCGACCCGATCTCGGTGCTCTCAGCTCTGGCCGCCGTCACCGACCACGTCGGGCTGATCGGCACCGGCTCAACGACCTACAACCAACCGTGGGAGCTCGCCCGCCGATTCGCAACACTGGATCACCTCAGCGGCGGCCGCGCCGGCTGGAACATCGTCACCACCGTCACGCCACTGGCCGCGGCCAACTTCGGTGAGCCCATCCATCCCGACCACGCCGACCGCTACGCGCGCGCACACGAATTCGTCGAGGTCGTGATGCGGGTGTGGGACAGCTGGGACGACGACGCCGTCATCGGTGATCGCGAACGTGGGGTGTGGGCGGACCGCAGCAAGCTGCACGCACCGCACTTCCACGGCCAGTACTACGACGTGGAGGGAGTCCAACCATTTCCCCGCTCCCCGCAAGGCCGCCCGGTGCTCGTCCTAGCAGGACAATCTGGGGCAGGCGTCGGGCTCGCCGCGCGATACGCCGAGATGGCCTTCTCCGGGCCACCCTCGCTAGAAGCGGCGGTTTCCTTCCGCGCTGACCTGCACGCCCAGGCCGCCGCCTCAGGCCGTGACCCCGAGCAGTTACTGGTCCTGCCGGCGTTGATGGTGACCTTGGGCGGCACCGAGGCCGAAGCCCACTCCCGGGCGCGACTGCTCGAAGAACTGGCCAGTACCGAATTCCGTTGGCAAAACGCCCTTTACACAGCCGGGCTCGACCCCGACGCCTACGACCCAGACGTTCCGCTGCCCACCCATCTCTGGGCTGAGCAATCACCGTCAACTCGGGCAGATCAACTCTTCGCGGCCGCGCGGGCACAGCCGGACGCTCCGTTGCGTGAGGTCGCCCAACGGGTGAGCGGAGGCGCGGGACAGACTCACTTCATCGGAACACCCGAGCAACTCGCCGATCACGTAATCGCTTGGCAAGACGCCGGCGCCGTCGACGGATTCACCATCATGGGATCGACACTGCCCTACGAGCTAACGGCGTTTGTCGACCATGTCGTGCCCATCCTGCAGCGCCGGGGACGATTTCGCACCGAGTACACCGGGAGCACGTTGCGAGACCATCTGGGACTTCAACGGCCGTCCAAGTAGCCGGCCTGTTTCGCGTCCGCGGCAAATCCGAGACAAAGATTTGAGAGCCTCGTATCTCGTCTATTTCGAGACGCGCCGGTAATCCTCAAGAGGCGGGTTCGGGCGTGCGCGTCGCCACAAAGAATCGGCGCAACGCTTCCCCCATCCGTGCGCGTATCGGTGCGCCCGAAATGACCACGTCGACCATCGCCAGCGATTGGTGCGTGTGGCCGCGGGCACGGACGTATTCCGTCGGGACGCCGGCTGCTTTAAGCGCGGCGGCATAGGCCTCACCGTCGTCGCGTAGGGGATCGAACTCGGCCGTCACCACGATCGCCGGCGGCAGCCCGGACAGATCGACGGCACGCAACGGAGCGAAACGGGGATCGCTTCGATCAGCCGCGTCGATGTAGTGGTCGTAGAACCACTGGACCAGCGGCGTCGTAAGACCGTAGCCATCCGCATTCTCGGCGAAGGATGCGCGCGTCGTGGCACCGCTTGTCGGCGGTGTCAACAACACCTGCCCGACGATGTTCGGCCCACCCATGTCGCGGGCGAGCAGGCATACCACCGCCGCGAGGCCCGCGCCGGCGCTCCAACCGCAGACGGCGAGCTGACCCGGCATACCGCCGAGTGCGTCGGCCTTGTCGGCAACCCACCGCACCGCGGCCATGGCGTCATCGACCGCCGCGGGGAATCGGTGCTCGGGCGCGTGGCAGTAGTCCGCCGAGATGACGACCGCGTCGCTGCGCACGCAAAGGTCCCGGCACAACGGATCGTCCGAGGTGGCGTCACCCAGGACGCAGCCGCCGCCATGGAAGTACACGACGATCGGGTGCGGGCCCGGGGTCGCCGGTCGGTAAAGCCGGTACGCCAGGTCGCCTGCGGCGCCGGGCAGGAGACCGTCGACGATCTCGCCCACCTCTGGTCCCGGCGGTCGAGTCGTTGACATCTGCGTGTAAAAGGCGCGGGCATCCGCCGCGGCCATCGATTCCATCGGCGGAAGTTGCAGCGCCGCCGCCGCATTCAGGACCATCTCGACGTCTGGTTGCAACCGGCGCACCACTCCGTCGTTGCACCGCGAGCCGTCGGGACCAGACAGCCTGAAACCCAGGTAATCCCGGGCAACCACCTCGTCGCAGCTGGCGCGGTAGAAGTCGAAGCCGGCGCAGTAGGGCAGGAAAACCCGTGGCTTGCCCGGCACATTGGCGCCGATATACCAAGAATCCGCGGCCGGATACAGGGTGATGTCGGCACAGTCGTTGACATGTTGCGTCCAGCCGGCTTCGGCCAGTTCGGTGGGCTCGATGACGTGCCAACCGCCTGCGCTCAGGTGACCGACGCAGTCGAGCACCCAGTCCACGTGCTGCTCGATCGAAACCATCATGTTCGACAGCACGGAGGGGCTGCCGGGACCGGTGATGAAAAACAGGTTGGGGAAGCCGACCGTGCTCAACCCGAGATAGGTCTGCGGCCCGTTCGCCCATTTGTCCTTCAACGCCACGTCGTTTCGGCCCCGGATGTCGACGGCCGTGATCGCACCCGTCACGGCGTCGAAACCGGTGGCGAAGACGATCGCGTCCAGGGGGAACGACTCGTCGGCGGTGTCGATGCCCGTCTCGGTGACTTGCCGGATCGGATGTTTTCGGACACTGACCAGGCGTACGTGCGGCAGGTTGTAGGTGGCGTAGTAGTTCGTATCCAGGCATGGCCTTTTCGTGGCGATGGGATGATCGGTCGGACACAGATCGGCCGCCGTCTGCGGGTCATCGACGATAGAGCGGATCTTGTTCCGGACGAACTCGGCGAACTCGTGGTTGGCCGCGGGATTGCTCAGCACGTCGGCGTAAACGTTGATCGCCTCGAACAATAAGCCGCCCTCCCAGGCGTTCTCATACCGCTGTTGGCGTTCGGTCTCCGACACGCTGAATGTCGGGGTGATGCTGCGCTCCATCGGAATGCCGGCGGGTGATATCTTCGCCGCCGCCCGGTACTCCGCCTCATTTGACACTTGCGCGAGCTTGTCGGGCGGCAACGGCCCATTGCGCGCCGGGATCGAGAAGTTCGGAGTGCGCTGAAACACCACCAGCTGGCGCGCTTGCTGGGCGATAACCGGAATCGATTGAACGCCAGAGGAACCCGTGCCGATCACGGCCACCCGCTTATCGGTGAAATCAATGGGCTGGTGTGGCCAGCGGCTGGTGAAATAGACCTCACCGGCGAACCGCTCGAGCCCGTCGACCTCGGCTTGTTTGGGCATGGACAGGCAGCCCGTGGCCATCACCACGAAACGGGACGTGATCTGCTCCCCCGCCTCGGTGCTGACATGCCATAGCGCAGCGTCGTCGGCCCAGCGTGCCCGCTGCACTCGCGTTGAGAAGGTGATGTGGCGCCGCAGGTCGTGCGTGTCAGCGACATGGTTTAGATAACGCAGGATCTCCGGCTGAGTGGCGTACTTCTCCGACCATTTCCAGTCCCGCTGCCACTCGGGATCGAAGCTGTACATGTAGTCGACGCTGGGCACGTCGACCCGGGCACCCGGATACCGGTTCCAGTACCACGTTCCGCCGATGTCGTCGGCCGCTTCGAATACGCGGAATCGGTGTCCGGCGCGACTCAGCCGGTAGGTGAGATACAGGCCGGCGATACCTGCGCCTATTACGACGACGTCGACGTCAGGCGTCGTTCGGTCTGTCCCGGCGGCATCGCTCGTCATCGTGTGATCATCACGCCACGCCGACCCGCTGTCACGCGTACCGCAATACTTCATATTTTCTGACCGGTGGGGCTGCCCATCCCGGTCATTGCGCGGCACGATCTCGAGTGCTGTGCTGATCGAATGGCAGATACGGCATCGATCGGCGTCAAGGTCCGCGGAAAAGTCATCGTCATCACGGGCGGCGCACGCGGAATCGGATTGGCCGCCGCGACCGCACTGCACAACTTGGGCGCCAAGGTCGCGATCGGCGATATCGACGAGGCCAAGGTGAAGGAATCGGGTGGCGACCTCGGCCTCGACGTCTACGGCAAACTCGATGTCACCGACCGGGATTCGTTCTCGGACTTCCTCGACCAGGTGGAGCGCCAGCTCGGCCCGATCGACGTGCTGGTCAACAACGCCGGCATCATGCCCGTCGGCCGGATCGTCGACGAGCCCGACGCGGTCACCCGGCGCATTCTGGACATCAACGTCTTCGGCGTGATCCTGGGCAGCAAGCTGGCGGCCCAGCGCATGGTCCCCCGCGGATCGCGGACACGTCATCAACGTCGCCTCGCTCGCCGGCGAGATCTACGTGGTCGGGCTGGCCACCTACTGCGCCAGCAAGCACGCGGTGGTCGGCTTCACCGACTCGGCCCGGCTCGAGTACCGCTCGGCGGGCGTGAAGTTCTCGATGGTGTTGCCGACGTTCGTCAACACCGAGCTGACCGCGGGCACCCACGGCGCCAAGGGATTCAAGAACGCCGAGCCCGGTCGGATATCGCCGACGCGATCGTCGGGCTGGTCGTCCACCCCAAGCCGCGGGTGCGGGTCACCAAGGCGGCCGGGGCGATGGTCGTGTCGCAGCGGTTCATGGCCGCGCGCGATGGCCGAGGGGCTGAACCGGACGCTGGGCGGCGAGCACGTCTTCACCGACGACGTCGACGTCGAGAAGCGCAAGGCCTACGAGGCCCGGGCCCGCGGCGAAGAGTAAGCAGCGCGCAGAGCGCCGTTCACCTCGGGCGCGGACAATCAGACGAATGAGCCCCGAAACCGCAACGACGACTGCTCCCGCAATCCTTTCCGACGACGAACTGACCCTTATCGACGCGTACTGGCGCGCCGCCAACTACCTGTCGGTCGGGCAGATCTACCTGCTGGACAACCCGCTACTGGCCGAACCGCTGTCCGCCGAGCACGTCAAACCCCGGCTGCTGGGACACTGGGGCACCACGCCCGGGCTCAACCTCATCTACGCGCATCTGAACCGGATCATCCGCGCCCGCGACGCCAACGTCATCTACGTCACCGGGCCCGGCCACGGCGGCCCGGGACTGGTGGCCAACGCCTATCTCGAAGGCACCTACAGCGAGGTGTACACCAGCATCGGCGAAAACACCGACGGAATGCGAAAGCTGTTCCGCCAGTTCTCCTTTCCCGGTGGCATCCCCAGCCACGTCGCCGCCCAGACCCCCGGATCCATCCACGAAGGCGGCGAACTCGGTTACGCCCTGGTGCACGCCTACGGCGCCGCCTTCGACAATCCGGATTTGGTGGTCGCGTGTGTGATCGGCGACGGCGAGGCCGAGACCGGACCGCTGGCGGCCGGCTGGCACTCGAACAAGTTCCTCAACCCGGCCGTCGACGGCGCGGTGTTGCCGATCCTGCATCTCAACGGATACAAGATCGCCAATCCGACCGTCCTGGCCCGCATCCCGCACGCCGAACTGGAATCGCTGTTGCGCGGTTACGGCTACCGGCCGATCACCGTCGCCGGAGACGACCCGGCCTTCGTGCACCAGCAACTGGCCGCCGCGTTGGACGACGCGTTCGACGACATCGCGGCCATTCAGCGCGCGGCGCGCGATTCGGATCAGACCGAGCGGCCGGTGTGGCCGATGATCGTGCTGCGCACCCCGAAAGGCTGGACCGGACCAAAGGTGGTGGACGGCAAGCACGTTGAGGGCACCTGGCGCTCACACCAGGTTCCGCTTGCCGAGACGCACCAGAACCCGGAGCACCGGGCGCAGCTCGAAGAGTGGCTGCGCAGCTACCGGCCCTGCGGAGCTGTTCGACGAAAACGGTGCGCTGTGGCCGGCAACTGCGAGCGCTCGCGCCCGCCGGTGACCGGCGGATGAGCGCCAACCCGCACGCCAACGGCGGCCTGTTATTGCATGACCTGGATCTGCCGGACTTCCGCGACTACGCGGTGCCGGTCGCGCAACCGGCCGTCGCGACCCATGAGGCCACCCGGGTGCTGGGCACTTTCTTGCGCGACGTGATCACCCGCAACGTCGACCGCTTCCGCCTCATGGGTCCCGACGAGACCGCCTCCAACCGGCTGTCGGCCGTATTCGAGTCGACCGACAGGGTCTGGCTGTCCCCGACCACACCCGACGACGACCACCTGGCCCCCGACGGTCGCGTCATGGAGGTGCTGTCCGAGCACCTGTGCCAGGGCTGGCTGGAGGGCTACCTGCTGACGGGGCGGCACGGCCTGTTCAACTGCTACGAGGCGTTCGTGCACATCGTCGACTCGATGTTCAACCAGCACGCGAAATGGCTGTCCACCAGCCGCGAGCTGCCGTGGCGGCGGCCGATCGCGTCGCTGAACTACCTGCTGAGCTCCCACGTATGGCGACAAGACCACAACGGCGCGTCGCATCAGGATCCCGGTTTCATCGACGTGGCCGTCAACAAGCGTGCCGAGGTGGTGCGGGTCTACCTGCCGCCGGACGGCAACACGCTGTTGTCGGTGGCCGACCACTGCCTACGCAGCCGCGACTACATCAACATCATCGTCGCCGGCAAGCAGCCCGCGCTGTCCTACCTGTCGATGGACGACGCGATCCTGCACTGCACCCGCGGGCTGGGCATCTGGCAGTGGGCCAGCACGGCTGCGGGTGAGCCCGATTTGGTGCTGGCCTGCGCCGGGGACGTCCCGACGCTGGAGACGCTGGCCGCCGCCGACATCCTGCGGCGCGAGCTGCCCGACCTGCGGGTGCGGGTGGTCAACGTCGTCGATCTGATGCGCCTGCAGCCGGACTCCGAGCACCCACATGGTTTGCCCGACAAGGAGTTCGACGCGCTGTTCACCGCTGACAAGCCGATCATCTTCGCGTACCACGGCTACCCGTGGCTGATCCACCGGCTCACCTATCGGCGCACCAATCACGCCGAAATGCATGTGCGGGGGTTCAAGGAGCGGGGCACCACGACGACGCCGTTCGACATGGTGATGCTCAACGACCTCGACCGCTTCCACTTGGTCATGGACGTCATCGACCGGGTGGACGGGCTGGCCAGCCGGGCCGCCGTGCTACGTCAGCGCATGGTCGATGCGCGGCTGGCCGCACGCCGCTACACCCGCGAGCACGGTGAGGACGACCCGCAGATTTCCGACTGGACCTGGGAGTCCCGTGCGTAATCATCGAGTCTGCGTCCAGGGCGGCCCGGCGGGTGGTTTCGCCGACCCTCAGCGCAGATTCGACGCCGTCACCGCAAGATTCGTATGTAGGAAGCACCGGCACTACCGTGGTGCAGGTGGGCAGTGTTCTGTCGGTCAACGTGGCTCGAGTGCGAACGAATCCGGATCCGCACGCGCTATCGAACGTGACGGGCATCGACAAAGTGGCGGCCACCGAGCCGATCATGGTGCGGGCACCCGGGCCGATGCACGGTGGTGTGGGCAGTGGACTGGTCGGCGACACCATCGGCAACCAGAAGTTCCACGGCGGAGACGACCAGGCCGTCTACGTCTATGCGCGCGAAGACCTCGACGCTTGGGAGATTCAACTCAAGCGCACACTCGCCAACGGAAACTTCGGCGAGAATCTGACCACCTCGGGCATCGATGTGACTGCGGCGCGGATCGGTGAACGTTGGCGCGTCGGCGACGACGGCTTGCTACTGGAAGTCTCCGCGCCGCGGACACCGTGCCGGACGTTCCAGGCATTCCTAAATCTGAGCCACTGGATCAAGACCTTCACCCAGGCGGGAAAACCCGGCGCCTACTTACGGGTGATTTCGCCGGGAACCGTACGCGCCGGCGACGCCATCACCATCGATTACCGCCCCGACCACGACGTGACGATCGGGCTGGTTTTTCGCGCCCGAATGTCCGAACCGGAGCTGCTGCCCCGGCTACTGGTGGCGGACGGGCTTTCGGCAGAGCTCAAGGCCTACGCGCGCCGACGCGTTGCCTCGAACGCGGAGTAAGCCGGTCGCCCGCGGTCCGCGGGTAAACTTGCCGAGTGCCCGACGCGACCGCTCGACTGACCGCTGACGCCCACCCCCTGGTGTCGCAGCTCTCGGCGCTGCACCGGTTCCGGATTCACGTCGATATCGCGGTGGTCGTCGTGGTGCTGGTGCTGACGAATCTGATCGCGCACTTCACCACGCCGTGGGCGAGTATCGCCACCGTGCCGGCCGCTGCCGTCGGGCTGGTGATCCTGGTGCGGTGCAACGGCCTGGACTGGGCCGAGTTGGGCCTGGGCCGCGAACACTGGAAGTCCGGGCTGGGTTATGCGCTGGCCGCCGTGGCGGTCGTGGGGTCGGTGATCGGGATCGGTGTCCTGCTGCCGATGACCCGGCCGATGTTCATGAACCATCACTACGCGACCATTTCCGGCGCGCTGGTCGCCTCGATGGTCGTCATTCCGCTGCAAACCGTCATCCCCGAAGAGCTGGCCTTTCGCGGGGTGCTGCACGGCGCGCTGAATCGGGCCTGGGGTTTTCGCGGTGTGGCGCTCGTGGGTTCGCTGCTGTTCGGCCTGTGGCACGTTGCGACGTCGTTGGGCCTGACGAGCAGCAATGTCGGCTTCACGCGGCTGTTCGGCGGCGGCGTCGCCGGGATGCTGGCCGGGGTCACGTTGGCGGTGTTGGCCACGGGGGCAGCCGGGTTTGTCTTCAGCTGGCTGCGCCGGCGCAGCGGCAGCCTGATCGCGCCGATCGCGCTGCATTGGTCACTGAACGGGCTGGGCGCGCTAGCCGCCGCGCTGGTCTGGCACCTGACCTGAGCCTCGTCACACCAGCAGCACCGCGGCGCCGGCGATGCGTCCTTCGCTGAGGTCGGTCAGCGCCTGATCTGCTTGTCCGAGTGGGTATTCCGGCGTGGTGACCTCGATGTGATGGTCGGCCGCGAAGTCGAGGAACTCGCGCGCATCGGCGCGGGTGTTCGACGTCACCGACCGGATCTGACGCTCCTGGAACAGGTGCCGCTGGTAGTTCAGGGCCGGGATATCGGACAGGTGGATGCCAGCGATCGCCAACGTGCCGCCGCGGTCCAGCGCCTCCAGCGCGGGTAGCACCAGATCACCGACCGGGGCGAACAGGATCGCGGCGTCCAGCGGCACCGGCGGCGGATCGGCGGCGCCCTGAGCCGACGCGGCACCGAGTTCCAGCGCCAGCTCCTGCGCCCGTTCGCCGCGGGTCATCACGTGCACCTCGGCGCCCTGCGCCAACGCGACCTGTGCCGTGATGTGGGCGCTGCCGCCAAAGCCGTAGAGGCCCAACCGCCCACCGGGTGGCACCTCGGCGCGCAGCAGCGACCGGTAGCCGATGATCCCGGCGCACAACAGCGGCGCCAGCTCGGAGTCGCTGTAGCCGCCCGGTAGGTGGTGCGCGAAAGCCGCAGGGACAGTGGCGAATTCGGCGTATCCGCCGTCGGCATCCCAGCCGGTGTAGCGGGACTCCGGACACAGGTTCTCGTTGCCGCGACGGCAGTACTTGCACACGCCGCAGGTGTGGCGCAGCCAGGCGATGCCCGACCCGGTCCCCGACGCTGAACCCGTCACCGGCCTCCTCGCCGACTTCGATGACCTCCCCCACCACCTCATGGCCGGGGGTGACCCGTTCGCGGTGGACGGGCAGATCGCCCTCGGCGACGTGCAGGTCGGTGCGGCACACCCCACAAGCGCGCACGGCCACCAGCAACTCGGACGGCCCCGGACGCGGCACGTCGGCGGTAACCCGCTCGAGCGGGCCGGTTTTCATCGGGCCGGGCCGGCGCACCCGCCACGCGGTCATGCTTTTGGTGTTCGCCTCCGCGGCCATCACTCCATCATGCCGCGGGCGGCTAGTTCCTTCGCGCCATGCTGACCACCCAGAGCAGGATCACCGAGCCCAGGATGGCGGTGAACAAGGTGAACCAGAAACCGCCGGCGGCGGTGTCGACGAAGAAGCTCAGCAAGAAGCCGCCGATCAGCGCGCCCACGATGCCGATCACGATGTTCATCAGGATCCCGGATCCGCCGCCTTTGACGATCTTGCCGGCGATCCAGCCCGCGATACCCCCGATGATGATGTAGCCGATCCAGCCGACGCTGGTCAGCGTCGTTGAGCGGGCCAGGTATTCGGTAGCTGCCATGACATCCATACGGGTCTCCTTACCCCCGCGAACGGCGGCTTAAGCGGGCAAGGTGTGCTGTGGTGTTGGGTTGGGCGTCGGGGTGACTTCCCCGGCGGGGGCCTGGCCCGGCGCAGGTGCCGGAGCCGGTGCACCCGGAGCGGGGGCCGGAGCCGGAGCGCCCGGGGCGGGGGCCGGAGCCGGAGCGCCCGGGGCTTCTGGAGCGGGTGCTCCCGGGGCCGGAGCACCCGGAGCCGGAGCTCCCGGAGCGGGAGCCGGGGCCGCCGCCGGGTTCCAGGGCTGGATCGACTCGGCGAGCGCCTTGGCCGCGCCCTTGTCCACCGGGTCGTTCGCCGTCCCGAGCCACACCACAAACCAGCGCTGGGGCGGCCCGGCGTTGGTCGCCTGGGAACCGATCACGCCCGTCCAGATCTGGCCGTTCGGCTTGGCCGCATCGCTGAACTTGACCTCGTAGTACGACGCGCTGCCGGATATCCCATTGGCGTTGAGCGGGGTGCTGTCCTGGTTGATCCGCATGCCGGGGTACGGCATGAAGAACTCACCCATGTCCGAGCCAAGCCGGACCGCGGCCTTGGCGTCGTTGGCTTCGGCACTGGCGTAAAGCTTTTGGTCCAGCCGGCCGAGCACGACGCGGGTGTCGTTGGCTACCGGCGGCGGCTGCCCGGGCATCGGTGGCTGCCCGGTCGTCTTGCTGAGCATCGCCGAGCCGTAGTCGAGGTGAGAAGCGTCGGACTCCACCCAGCCGGGGGGCAGGACGAAGCTGAATCCACCGACCGCATTGGTGACGCGACCGGCGTTCGGGTCGACGACGGGCGGGGGCGGTGCGTTCGGGTCGACCGGGGGCGGTGGCGGCGCAGCATTGGGGTCACCAGGTGGGGCTGGCGGCGCGCCGGGGGCGCCGGGTGGGGCCGGGGCGGGTGCCGCCGCGGGCGGAGCCGCGGTGGTGGTCGGCGGCGCGGGTACCGGATCGGCCTTCGAGGTCGCCGGCAGCGCGATCGTGACGGCGGTGGCGCTGGTCACCGCGGTAATCGCCAGCGTCGCCCATAGTCCCTTATGACGGGTCGAGCTCGGGTTCACCTGGTCCATGGCGACGAACCTACCGTGTTACGGCTGTGACGCAAGGGTGCCGTGCTGACGATGTGGTGGGGTTTTCCGGATGGCCGCTGCGCAAACCGCCGCAGCTCATCGGTGCGGCACCGGGTACAGCGCCACCTCAAGGGTTTTGACGCTGAACCACACGCGCTCTCCAGGCGCCAGCCGCAGCTCGGCGGCGGCGTCGACGGTGATCTCTGCGGCCAGGCCCGGGGCGCCATCGGGCTGCTCGGCGCCACGCACCAGAACCGCTGCTCCCCGGGCATCGAGCTCCGCGACGGTCTGCTCGACGGTGTTGCGTGGGCTGCCGTGCGGCGCGTCCCGGTAGACGGCCACCGCCGTTGGCGCGAACACCGCGACTGCGTCGTGCCCCTCGATGAGCCCTTCGCCGATCTCGGGCGCCGGGGTCCCGTGCCACCGGACACCCGACCGGGCATGCAGCGAGCCGTCCGGCCCGATCGTGCCGTTGACCAGGTTGACGCCGGCGATGCGGGCACCGAAATGACTGCGCGGCGCGGCGAGCACGTCGGCGACCGGGCCGATCTCGGCGATCTTGCCCGATTCGAGCACCAGCACCCGATCGGCAAGGGTGAACACGTCCAGCAGGTCGTGGGTTATCAGGATGACAGCGCAGCCGCTGCGGCTGACCACGCTGCGCAGCACCGCTCGGATCGCCGCGGCCGCGGCGACGTCGAGCCCGCTCAGTGGCTCGTCGAGCAGCAGCACGGCGGGTTCGGCCGCCAGCGCCCGCGCGATCGCCACCCGCTGGGCTTGACCGCCGGACAGCTGGCGCGGCTTGCGGTCGGCGAACTGCTCGGCGTCGACCTCGCGCAGCCAGCGCAGCGCGGTCGCCTTGTCCTTGGTGCGCGCGAACATGCGAGACATCCCTTGCCGGCTGTGCGGTCCGAATGCCACGTTGGCGGCGACGCTCATGTGCGGAAACAGCAACGGGTCCTGCAGCAGCAGCCCGACGCGTCGGTCGTGCGTCGCCACGTTCACCCCGGCCTCGGTGTCCGTCAACACCCGGTCGCCCAAGCGCACCAGACCCGCGTCGGGGTGGACCAGCCCGGCGATGACGTGCAGCGCGGTGGACTTGCCCGCGCCGTTGGGTCCCAGCACCGCCAGCACCTCCCCCGCGGACACCGAGAACTCCACGTCCAGCTGGCGCTGGGCCACTACCGCACGAAGCTGCAATTCACTCACGGCCGGCTACCTCGGCTCGGTCCCGGTCAGCCTGCCTGCACCCAGACCCAGCACCACCACCGCGGCCACCGCCACCAGCAAAATCGACAGGGCCACAGCGGCATTCGGGTCGGTCACCCGCTGCAGGTAGATCTCCAGCGGCAGGGTGCGGGTGACCCCTTGCCGGGAACCGGCGAACGTCAGCGTCGCGCCGAACTCCCCCAGTGAGCGGGCGAACGCCAGCACCGCCCCCGACGCCATGCCCGGCACCAGCAGCGGGAGGGTGACCCGCCACCAGACCGTGCTGGGCCGCGCGCCGAGCGTCGCCGCCACCACTTCGTAGTCGGCTCCCGCGGTGCGGGCAGCCCCCTCGAGGGAGATCACCAGGAACGGCAGCGAGACGAAGGTCTGCGCCAGCACCACGGCGGTGGTGCTGAACGCGATGCCGATACCGGCCGCTTCGAGGTACCGCCCGATCAGTCCGAGCCGGCCGAACGCATAGAGCAAGGCGATGCCGCCCACCACTGGCGGCAACACCAGCGGCAGCAGGATCAGCGGCCGCAGCAACCGCACCACTCGCGCGCGGCTGCGGGCCAGCACCAGCGCCATCGGCACCCCCAGCAGCACGCACAGCGCGGTGCTGGCCGCTGCGGTCTTCAGGCTCAGCAGCAGCGCCGTCTTCGAGGAGGGGCTAGTGATCAGCGACCAGAAATTCGCCCAGTCAACCTTGACTGCGATCGCCAGCAGCGGCAGCACCACGAAGAGCGTCCCCACGGCCGCGGGCACGTACACCCAGCGGGGCACATCCGTAGGCCGGTGCACGGTCGGCTCGTCAGGGCTTAGCGAAACCCAACTGGGCCAGGACGTTCTGACCGGCGTCACTGGTCACCATCGCCACGAACTTCTGCGCCAGCGCCGCCTGGGGCGCCTTCTTCAGCACCGCAATGGGATAGACATTCACCGCGCCCGCGGCCTCGGGGAACTTCACCGTCGTCACCTTGTCTTTAGCGCTGAGCGCGTCGGTCACATAGACGACCGCGGCGTCGGCCTGCCCGGTGGTGACCTTGTTGAGCACGTCGGTCACGCTGAGTTCCTCGCTGACCGGGTGCAGGCGCACCCCGGTGCTGTCCTCGACGCGCTGGGTCGCCGATCCGCACGGCACCGGCTGCTGGCAGATCACCACGTTGAGCCCGGGCTTGTTGAGGTCCGCGAAGGATCCGATCTGCTTCGGATTGCCCGGCGCGGTGACGATGACCAAGGTGTTGGAGGCGAAGTTCGTCGGGTTGCCGTCCACCAACCCGGCCTTGACGACCGTGTCCATCTGCGCGGTATCCGCGGATGCGAAGACGTCGGCCGTCGCGCCTTGGGTCAACTGCGTCGCCAGCTCGGAGGACCCCATGAACTCGAAATTGACGTCACTGCCGGGATTGTCGGCCTTGAACTGCTGACCGATCTTGGTAAACGAGGGCTTCAACGACGCCGCGGCGTACACCACGACCGTTCCGGAGACCTGCTGGGAAGGCGACGGCGACGACGGTGCCAAGACGGAAGGCGATTTCGAACTGCACGCCACGGCACCCGTCAGCAATCCGGCCACCAGCATCGTCGATAACCAGCCGGCCGGCACTCCGATCCGAGACATGGGTCAAACCCTATCCGGGTCGTGCTGCCGAATAGTTACGAAAATCATCCGCGCGTCGCGGCGATTAAGATTTCCCTAAATAGCTACTGTCCAGTAACATCGATCCTCGATTGATGCCGTAACACGCTGAGATCCCAGGCAACGGTGCTGTGGTGGCCGTGGTGTTGTCACCGTCAGCCTGGTGAACCGCCTGGTCTGGCCGGTTCAACACGAGGAGGTCATGGCAGTGGAGGTCTTGGTCACCGGCGGCGATACCGACCTGGGGCGCGTAGTAGCCGAAGGCTTCCGCGATGACGGCCACAAGGTAACCCTGGTAGGTGCCCGTCGCGGCGACCTCGAGGTCGCCGCCAAGGAGCTTGACGTGGACGCGATCGTCTGCGACACCACCGATCCGGCCAGTCTCAGCGAAGTTCGCGGGCTGTTCCCCCATCACCTGGACACCATCGTCAACGTGCCGGCGCCGAACTTCGACGCCGGCGACCCCCGCACCTACTCCCTGTCCGACACCGCCAACGCGTGGCGAAACACCTTGGACGCGACGGTGCTCTCGGCGGTGCTGACCGTGCAGGCCGTGGGCGATAACCTGCGCTCCGGCGGCTCGATCATCAGCGTGATGGCCGAAAACCCGCCCGCGGGCAGCGTCGACGCCGCCATCAAGGCGGCCCTGTCGAACTGGGTCGCCGGGCAAGCGGTCGTGTACGGGACGCGCGGCATCACGGTAAATGCCGTCGCCTGCGGACGCAGCGTCCAGGCGGGGTACGACGGCCTGTCCCGCACGCCGCCGTCCGTCGCGGCCGAGATCGCCCGGCTGGCACTGTTTTTGACCACCGCCGCGGCCCGCCACATCACCGGCCAAACGCTGCACGTCAGCCACGGCGCGCTGGCTCAGTTCGCCTGAGTCTCTTTCGGTTTCGGAGCCGAAAGCTACGGTGGAAACCGTGACTATTCGGCTGGGATATCAGATCCCCAACTTCTCCTACGGCACCGGCGTGGAAAAGCTTTTCCCGACGGTGATCGCGCAGGCCCAAGAGGCCGAGGCGGCGGGCTACGACTCGCTGTTCGTAATGGACCACTTCTACCAACTGCCGATGTTGGGAACGCCTGACCAGCCGATGCTGGAGGCCTACACCGCCTTGGGCGCGCTGGCGACCGCCACCGAGCGTCTGCAGCTGGGCACGCTGGTGACCGGCAACACCTACCGCAACCCGGCGCTGCTGGGCAAGGTCATCACCACGCTCGACGTGGTGAGTGGCGGTAGGGCGATCCTCGGTATCGGCGCCGGCTGGTACGAGCTCGAACACCAACAGCTCGGTTTCGAGTTCGGCACCTTCACCGACAGGTTCAACCGGCTCGAAGAGGCCCTGCAGATCCTCGACCCGATGATCAGAGGTGAGCGGCCCACCTTCTCCGGGGACTGGTACACCGCCGAATCGGCGATGGCGGAGCCGCGCTACCGCGACCGTGTCCCGATCCTGATCGGCGGCAGTGGCGAGAAGAAGACCTTCGCGATCGCCGCCCGCAGCGCGGACCATCTCAACATCATCGCGGCGTTCGACGAGCTGCCGCGCAAGATGGACGCCGTCGCCGCCCGGTGCGAGGAGGCCGGCCGAGACCCGGCGACGCTGGAGACGAGTGTGATGCTGACCGTGATCGTCGACGAGAACCTCGATCCCGCCCAGCTGCCCGAGAACGTGAACAGGCGCATGGCGGCCGGGAGTCCGGCACAGATCGCCGACCAGGTGCGGGAGAAGGTACTTGACGTCGGTATCGACGGGGTGATCATCAACCTGCCCAACGGCCACACGCCCGGTGTGATCACCGCCGTCGCGGAGGCCTTGCGCCCCTGCTCGGGGTGTAACGCAGGCCGGTCCGCACCCTCCCTTGTGGGGGATGACACACGCTCGCGGCTTGGGTTGCCGACTGCGTTTGACTAGGCTGGAAGGGGTTACTAGCTAATTGCAATTCACGCGTCGAGGAGACCCGTCAGGAGTAGCCCAAGATGAGCCCCCAGCCAGAAGTCACAGCTGAAGCACCGCGTCGTCACCGCGTGGTCATCATCGGTTCAGGGTTCGGCGGACTCAACGCGGCAAAGAAACTCAAGCGGGCCGACGTCGACATCAAGCTGATCGCCCGGACCACGCATCACCTGTTCCAGCCGTTGCTGTACCAGGTGGCCACCGGGATCCTGTCGGAGGGCGAGATCGCCCCGGCTACCCGCGTCGTCCTGCGCCGGCAGCGCAACGTCGAAGTACTGCTGGGCAACGTCACCCACATTGATCTCGCCAACCAGAACGTCGTCTCCGAACTGCTCGGCCACAGCTACGACACCCCCTACGACACGCTGATCGTCGCGGCCGGCGCCGGCCAGTCCTACTTCGGCAACGACCACTTCGCCGAATTCGCGCCCGGCATGAAGTCCATCGACGACGCGCTGGAGTTGCGCGGCCGGATTCTGAGCGCGTTTGAGCAGGCCGAGCGGTCCAGCGACCCGGAGCGACGCCAGCGGCTGCTGACGTTCACCGTGGTCGGCGCCGGCCCCACCGGCGTCGAGATGGCCGGACAGATCGCCGAATTGGCCGAACACACCCTGAAGGGCGCCTTCCGGCGCATCGACACGACCAGGGCGCGGGTGATCCTGCTTGACGCCGCCCCCGCGGTGCTGCCGTCGATGGGCGAAAAGCTGGGCCAGCGGGCGGCCGCGCGGCTGAAGAAGATGGGCGTGGAGATCCAGCTGGGGGCGATGGTGACCGACGTCGACCGCACCGGCGTCACCGTCAAGGACTCCGACGGCACCGAGCGGCGCATCGAATCGGCCTGCAAGGTGTGGTCCGCCGGAGTCCAGGCCAGCCGATTGGGCCGCGACCTCGCCGAACAGTCCGCGGCGGAACTGGACAAGGCCGGCCGGGTCCAGGTGCGGCCCGACCTGTCGATCCCCGGATACCCGAATGTGTTCGTCGTCGGTGATATGGCCGCCGTTGAAGGTGTGCCGGGGGTGGCGCAGGGTGCCATTCAGGGCGCCAAGTACGTCGCCAACACCGTCAAGGCCGAACTGGCCGGCGCCAATCCCGCCGAACGCGAGCCGTTCCAGTACTTCGACAAGGGCTCCATGGCGACGGTGTCGAGGTTTTCCGCCTTGGCCAAGATCGGTCCGCTGGAATTCAGCGGCTTCATCGCCTGGCTGGCCTGGCTGGTGCTGCACTTGGTCTACCTCGTCGGCTTCAAGACCAAGGTCAGCACGTTGCTGTCCTGGACGGTGACATTCCTGAGCACGCACCGCGGCCAGCTCGCCATCACCGAACAGCAGGCGTTTGCCCGAACGCGGCTTGAGCAGCTTGCCGAGCTGGCCGCCGAGGCGCGAGATCCGGCGACAACCAAGGCGGCCAGCTAACCTTCCGTTGGGACGGGCTAAGCCTCGAGGTTCTGCAGCCGCACCTGACCCCGCGCCACCACCCGGTCGTTGTCGTCGGTGATCGTCACCAGCCACAGCTGCTGGCGGCGGCCACGGTGAATCGGCTCGGCGGCCCCGTACACCATCCCCGAGCCGATGGACCGCAGGAAATCGGTGTTGTTGTTGACCCCGACGACGTTTCCGCCCTTGCCACTGTTGCCGTTGCCAGGTGAATTGAGCCAGGTGAAAGCCGCCACACTGGCCATGCTCTCGATCATCGAGCAGTAGACACCGCCGTGCACCAGGCCCATCGGCTGCAGCAGTTTGGGCGTGACCGCCAGCTGCGCGCGGGCGCCGTCGGGGGTGAGTTCGGTGAACTGCAGCCCCAACTCCTGGTCAAACGGCGCGGTGAAATGTGACGGAATGGGCGCCTCTTGCGAGTCCGGCGGTTGCACGTCCTTGTGTTTACACCATCGCGCTCCAGAAACGGGCGAGCCCCGTGCAGCACGGCACGGGGCTCGCCGATCGAGTAGACCGGGGGTCACTGCAGCCCTCAGGACACCTCCGCGGTCATTGTCGCTCGACCGCCATTAGCATAGGCAAGGCTGCCCTAATTTGGCAAGCAGTGGGCGGCGGGTAACGGGAATCGACCAGCCGTACATACGACAGTCGGTAGTAAGCGGGAGTACGCTGGTTCCAATGTTCGGGAGATGGAACAAACTATGGCCAAGCTGACGCGGCTCGGAGACCTAGAACGCGCCGTGATGGACCATCTCTGGTCCACGCCGGATCCGCAAACCGTTCGACAGGTCCATGAAGCGTTATCGGCACGACGCGACCTCGCGTACACGACGATCATGACCGTGCTGCAACGGCTGGCGAAAAAGAATCTGGTCTCCCAGCTCCGCGACGACCGGGCCCACCGGTACGCCCCCGTCCACGGCCGCGACGAACTGGTGGCCGGGCTCATGGTCGACGCACTTGCCCAGGCCGAGGACTCCGGGGAAGACAGGCCGCGCTGGTGCATTTCGTCGAGCGTGTCGGCGCCGACGAGGCCGATGCACTGCGCCGGGCCCTCGCGGAATTGGAAGCAACTCAACGCAATACGCCGTCAACTGGCGTTACTGCGGAGGAGTGAGGGAGACTGGCAGCGTGTCTGCGCTGGCCTTCACCATCCTCGCGGTGCTGCTGGTCGGTCCGGTACCGGCCCTGTTAGCACGCGCGACGTGGCCATTGCGCGCCCCGCGCGCCGCGATGGTGTTGTGGCAGGCCGTCGCGCTGGCCGCGGTGCTTTTCGCGTTCAGCGCCGGCATCGCGATCGCCACCCGGCTACTCATGCCCGGCCCCGATGGGCGGCCCACCGCCAGCATCATCGGCGCCGCCGGCCGGCTCGGTTGGCCGCTGTGGACGGCATACATCGCGGCCTTCGCGCTGACCGTGCTGGTCGGTGCCCGGCTGATGATCGCCGTGGCGCGGGTCGCCATCGCCAATCGGCGACGGCGTGCCCACCACCGCATGGTCGTCGACCTGGTCGGGGTCGGCCACGATGCGGCTCTGGCTCAGTCGTGCGCAAACACGCGCGACCTGCGCGTCCTGGACGTCCCACAACCGCTTGCCAACCGTCTGCCCGGTGTGCGCAGCAGGGTCGTGGTCAGCGAGGGAACGCTGAAGACGCTCGCCGACGCCGAAGTCTCCGCCATCCTCAGCCACGGCGGGCCCACTGCGCGCCCGCCACGACCTGGTTTTGGAAGCGTTCACCGCGGCGCACGCCGCTTTCCCGCGACTCGTCCGCAGCGCCAACGCGCTGAGCGCGGTGCAACTGCTCGTCGAGCTGCTCGCGGACGACGCCGCCGTACGCGCCACCGGCCGCACTCCCCTGGCCCGGGCGTTGGTCGCCTGCGCGTCCGGCCGGGCGCCGCGGCGCGCTGGCCGCGGTCGGGCCCAGCACGGTGCTGCGGGTGCGCCGGCTGTCCGCGCGTGGCAACAGTCCGGTGCTGGCAGCGGCCGCATACCTGGCCGCCGTCGCCGTATTGTGGTGCCCACCGTGGCGCTGGTCGTACCGTGGCTCACCGAGCTGCGACGGCTGTTCAATGTCTAGCCTCGTATAGCGTCGCCTCGGGCCCAACACCCCGGAACGCCCCTCGGAGTCGGCTGTGCCACAGTGTGACCCGACAGCTGTCAGTTCTCCAACATGAGAGGCGAGACATGAGTTCGTCGGAATCAAAGTCGGGGACTGCGCAGATCGGCGTCACCGGGCTAGCTGTGATGGGGTCGAACCTCGCCCGCAATTTCGCCCACCACGGCTACACGGTGGCGCTGCACAACCGGTCGGTCGCCAAGACCGATGCCCTGCTCGACGAGCACGGCGACGAGGGCAAGTTCGTGCGGTCGGAGACCATCGAGGAGTTCCTGGACGCGCTGGAGAAGCCGCGGCGGGTGATCATCATGGTCAAGGCCGGTGACCCGACCGACGCCGTCATCGAACAGCTCGCCGACGCGATGGAACAGGGCGACATCATCATCGACGGCGGCAACGCCCTCTACACCGACACCATCCGCCGCGAAAAGGCGATACGTGAACGGGGCCTGCACTTCGTCGGCGCCGGCATCTCGGGCGGCGAGGAAGGCGCGCTGAACGGGCCGTCGATCATGCCCGGCGGACCCGCCGAGTCCTACAAGTCACTGGGCCCGCTGCTTGAGGAGATCTCCGCGCACGTCGACGGCGCGCCGTGCTGCACCCACATCGGTCCCGACGGCTCCGGCCACTTCGTCAAGATGGTGCACAACGGCATCGAGTACTCCGACATGCAGCTCATCGGCGAGGCCTACCAACTGCTGCGCGACGGGCTCGGCAAGACCGCCCCCGAGATCGCCGACGTCTTCGCCGAGTGGAACAAGGGCGACCTGGACAGCTACCTGATCGAGATCACCGCCGAGGTGCTGCGCCAAACCGACGCCAAGACCGACAAGCCGCTGGTGGACGTCATCCTCGACGAGGCCGAGCAGAAGGGCACCGGCCGCTGGACGGTGAAGTCGGCTCTGGACCTGGGTGTGCCGGTGACCGGCATCGCCGAAGCTGTGTTCGCCCGCGCGCTGTCGGGCTCGGTGGCCCAACGTAAGGCGACCACCGGGCTGGCGTCGGGTGAGCTGGGCACGAAGCCGGCCGACGCGGCGCAGTTCATCGAGGACGTCAGCCAAGCCCTCTACGCGTCGAAGATCATCGCCTATGCCCAGGGCTTCAACCAGATTCAGGCCGGCAGCGCCGAATACGACTGGGGCATCACGCCGGGCGATTTGGCCACCATCTGGCGCGGCGGCTGCATCATCCGGGCCAAGTTCCTCAACCGCATCAAGGAGGCGTACGACTCCGACCCGGACCTCGCGACGCTGATCGTGGCGCCGTACTTCCGCAGCGCGATCGAAGCGGCCATCGACGGGTGGCGTCGCGTCGTGGTGACCGCCACCCAACTGGGTATCCCGATTCCGGGTTTCTCGTCGGCGCTGTCCTACTACGACGCGCTGCGCACCGAGCGGTTGCCCGCCGCGCTGACCCAAGGTTTGCGCGACTTCTTCGGCGCGCACACCTACGGGCGCATCGACGAAGACCCGAGCAAGAAGTTCCACACGCTGTGGAGCGGGGACCGCAGCGAAGTCCCCGCCTAGCGCGGGCTGAGTTTTAATACCCAAGGAGGCGCGGCGACAGCGATGAGGTTTCTGAACGGGCACCAGCCCGGGTACGACCTGACCTACAACGATGTCTTCATCGTGCCCAACCGGTCCGACGTTGCCTCGCGGTTCGACGTCGACTTGTCCAGCGCAGACGGTTCGGGGACCACGATCCCGGTGGTGGTGGCCAACATGACCGCGGTGGCCGGGCGGCGGATGGCCGAGACGATGGCGCGCCGCGGCGGCATTGTCATTCTGCCGCAAGATCTTCCGATCACGGCGGTGCAGCAGACAGTGGACTTCGTCAAAAGCCGCGACCTGGTTTTGGATACCCCGGTGGTGCTGGAGCCCGACGATTCGGTGTCCCACGCGACCGCGCTGATCCACAAGCGCGCCCACGGTGTCGCGGTGGTGGTCTTCGAGGGTCGTCCCATCGGTTTGGTCAGCGAATCCAGTTGCCTCGGCGTGGACCGCTTCACCCGAGTCCGCGACGTCGCGATCACCGACTTCGTCACCGCTCCGGTGGGCTCCGAGCCGCGCAAGATCTTCGACCTGCTCGAGCACGCCCCGATCGATGTCGCGGTGGTGACCAATGCGGACGGCACGCTGGCGGGCGTGCTGACCCGCACCGGAGCCATTCGCGCGGGCCTCTACACCCCGGCCACCGATGCCGGCGGGCGGCTGCGCGTGGGCGCGGCCGTCGGTATCGGCGGCGACGTGGGCGCCAAGGCGCGCTCCCTGGTAGAAGCCGGTGTCGACGTGCTCGTCATCGATACCGCACACGGACACCAGGCGAAGACGCTGGCGGCGATCAAGGCGGTTGCAGAGGTGCTTTCCAGGCTGGGCCTGGACGTGCCGCTGGCCGCGGGCAACGTGGTGTCGGCCGAGGGCACCCGCGATCTGCTCGGCGCCGGGGCGACCATCGTCAAGGTCGGAGTCGGTCCGGGCGCGATGTGCACCACCCGGATGATGACCGGTGTCGGCCGCCCGCAATTCTCCGCGGTACTTGAATGCGCTTCTGCGGCAAGTGAACTCGGTGGGCACGTATGGGCCGACGGCGGGGTCCGTCATCCGCGCGACGTCGCGCTGGCGCTGGCCGCCGGGGCGTCGAACGTGATGATCGGCTCATGGTTCGCCGGCACCTACGAGTCCCCCGGCGACCTGATGCGCGACCGCGACGACCGGCCGTTCAAGGAGAGCTACGGCATGGCCTCCAAGCGGGCGTTGGTCGCGCGCACCGCCGTCGACACCGCATTCGATCGCGCCCGCAAGGCGCTGTTCGAGGAGGGCATCTCGACGGCCCGGATGGGGCTGGACCCGGATCGCGGTGGGGTGGAGGACCTGCTCGACCACATCACCTCCGGCGTGCGCAGCACCTGCACGTATGTCGGCGCCTCGACCCTGGCGGAGCTGCACGAGCGGGCCGTCGTCGGCGTGCAATCGCCGGCCGGTTACGCCGAGGGCCATCCGCTGCCCACCGGCTGGTGACACCACCCGTGCGGCGCCAGAGGACTTGGCAAACACTTCGCTAGCATGTTGCGTGGAATCAAGCGAAAGGGATGACGTGCCGCAGGCACCCGTCGAGGCCCCATCGAAGCCGTCTCGAGGCACTCAAGGCCTAAGCATCCCCGGCGCGGCGTAGCGGGCTGATCCGGCAGTGAGCTTGTCCGTCACCACCGTCAGCGTGCTGGCCATCGTGGTGCTCATCTGCGGCAACGCGCTGTTCGTCGCGGCCGAATTCGCCCTGACGGCGCTGGATCGTAGCACCGTCGATGCCAACGCCCGCAGCGGTAAGCGCCGGGACCGCTTCATCCAACGTGCCCAGCACCGGCTGTCGTTTCAGCTGTCCGGTGCGCAGTTGGGCATCTCGATCACCACGCTGGCCACGGGTTATCTGACCGAGCCGCTGGTGGCCAACCTGCCGCATCCCTGGTTCGACGCGATCGGAGTACCCGACCCGGTGGCCGACGCGATCACCGCGGTGATGGCGCTGGTGATCGTCACCTCGGTATCGATGGTGTTCGGCGAGCTGGTCCCGAAGTATCTCGCGGTCGCGCGTCCGCTGCGGACCGCGCGCACCGTCGTTGCCCCGCAACTGCTGTTTTCGGCGCTGCTCACCCCGGCCATCCGGGCCACCAACGGGGCGGCGAACTGGATCGTGCGCCGATTGGGCATCGAGCCGGCCGAGGAACTGCGCTCGGCCCGCTCGGCGCAGGAGCTGCTGTCCCTGGTGCGGACCTCGGCCCGCAGCGGTTCCCTGGACCTCGCCACCGCATCGCTGATGCGGCGGTCGCTGCAGTTCGGCAACCTGACCGCCGAGGAACTGATGACGCCGCGAACGGAGGTCGTGGCGTTGCAGACCGACGACACCGTCGCCGACCTGATCGCGGTCGCCGCGGAGTCCGGGTTCTCCCGTTTTCCGCTCGTCGACGGCGACCTGGACTCGACCATCGGCATCGTGCACGTCAAGCAGGTGTTCGCGATTCCCCCTGGCGACCGCGCGAGCACCCTGCTGACCTCGGTGGTCAAGCCGGTTCCCGTGGTGCCCTCGACGCTGGACGGCGACGCGGTGATGGCGGAGATCCGTGCCAACCCTTTGCAGACCGCGCTGGTTGTCGACGAGTACGGGGGCACCGCGGGCATGGTGACCATCGAGGATCTAATCGAGGAGATCGTGGGCGACGTGCGCGACGAGCACGACGACGCCACCCCGGACGTGGTGGCCGCCGGCGACGGATGGCGCGTGTCCGGTCTGCTGCGCATCGACGAGGTGTCCAGCGAGACCGGATACCGGGCCCCCGAGGGGGAATACGAGACGATCGGCGGCCTGGTGCTCGAACAGCTCGGCCACATCCCGGAGGCCGGCGAGACGGTGGAGCTGCCCGCGCTGGATGCGGACGGCCTCCCGGACGACTCGATGCGTTGGCAGGCGACGGTGGTTCAGATGGACGGCCGGCGGATCGACCTGCTTGAGCTGACCGAACTGGGCGCTCGCCCCGAAAGTCACAACGAGGCCGGCTCGGAGCTGGGTCGCTGATGCACGAAGCGCTGGGAGTGCTGGTGGCGATCCTGCTGATCGCGGCCAATGCGTTCTTTGTCGGAGCCGAATTTTCGCTGATCTCGGCCCGCCGCGACCGCCTCGAAGCGTTGGCGGAGCAGGGCAAGGCCAGGGCGGTGACCGTGATCCGGGCCGGTGAGCAGCTCTCGTCGATGCTGGCGGGCGCGCAGCTGGGCGTCACGGTCGCCTCCATCCTGCTCGGCCGGATCGGCGAGGCGGCGGTCGCTGACCTGTTGCGCAAATCGTTCGCGCTGACCGAGATGCATCCGGCGCTGGCGCACACGCTGGCGTTCGCGATCGCGCTGGCGGTCGTGGTGACGCTGCATGTACTGCTCGGTGAGATGGTGCCGAAGAACATCGCCCTGGCCGGCCCGGAGCGGACGGCGATGCTGCTGGTCCCGCCCTACCTGGCCTATGTGCGGGCCGCCCGACCGTTCATCGTGTTCTACAACAAGTGCGCCAACGCGGTGCTTCGTGCGCTGCGGGTGGAGCCGAAAAACGAGCTGGACAGCGCGGTGTCCATGGCCCAGCTGTCCGAGATGATCGCCGAGTCGGTGTCCGAAGGCCTGCTCGATCACGAGGAGCACACCCGGCTGACCCGGGCGCTGCAGATCCGCACTCGGGTGGTGGCCGACGTCGCGCGGCCCCTCGCCGACATCCGGGCGGTCCAAGTGGCCCAGGCTGGTTCGGGGCCGACCGTCGGCGCGGTCGAACAGGCCCTGGCCCAGACCGGCTACTCTCGGTTTCCGATCGTGGGCCTCGACGGTGACTACATCGGATACCTGCACATCAAGGACGTGTTGACGCTGGGTGATGATCCGCAGACCTTGATCGACCTGGCGTTGGTGCGCCCACTGCCCCGGGTTCCCGAGTCCCTGCCGTTGGCCGATGCCCTGTCCCGGATGCGGCGCAGCAACAGCCATCTGGCACTGGTCACCGCCGGCGGTGTTGACGGTGGGCAGTTGGTCGCGATGGTGGCCATGGAGGATCTGGTGGAGGACTTGGTCGGCGCGATGCGCGACGGGTAACAGCCCGTTACTCCTCCACCGGCTTACAGTCCAACCTCGCACTACAAAAACAGATTGAGTTCACGTTCCAGACCGCTAGCCGAGGTCTCCCCGTGCTGTCACCGCCCGTCCGGCGGCGATATTGCGTGCGGCGTTCACGTCAGCGTTTCACGGCCCCGCATCACAGGCGACACACTGGAAAACCGCTTGGCTCTTGCGGTTTTCGGGCGCGACATGCCCGCAGTCGAGCATCGTTCGACGTGTACGCTGCCGGACGCTTTCGATCGCCCCGCGGCTTTGTGCTGCAACCGGGCACAGCATCCCCACCTGGCGGCTGATCTCACGGTTGAGGCCCCGTTTCTGCGCGACGTTGGTGCCCGGCATTGACGAGTGCGCGCGCCGAGCGGTCATGCACGCACCTTCAAGTCCTCGACGCGGATGGTGTCGAAGCGGCGCGCCACATCGGTGGTGGTCTTTTCCACCCAGTCACGGCGGCGATCTGTGTCACGGCGCGCAACCTGGCAATAGCCAGCTTCGTTCGTGCGCGCCGGTGCAGAACCGCGCTGCGCTCGGGCCAAACGCTGCTGCAATCTGCGCAGTCGCTTAGTTTCGCCGGCACGAAGTCCAGGAGCACGCAGCAGCTCGCCGCTGGACAGGGCAACCGAGACCGCCACGCCGCGATCCATACCCACCACGCTGCCATCACCGGGTCCCGCGATAGGTCGGGATGGCGGCGAAAGCGATGTGCCAGCGCCCCGAGCGATCCAAAGTGACTCGGTAAGACTTCACGGTGTCGGCGATGGTGCGCGTCCAGCGGAATCGCACCCAACCGACCTTGGGGATCCATACCTGCCCGTAGCAGCAGCTCAGCGTAAGGTCGCGGTTTCAATCCGACTTGCCGAAACCTCATGGTCCAGCTTTCGCCAGTCGGGCGACAATGGGAGCGTAAAAAAAGTTGCGCATCGCTTGGCGAAGTCCCGCAACGCTTGCTGCTGACGTGACCGGCGCAGCCATCGTATGCGGCGCGGCCGCGTAACTGGCACATGATCGGTAATAGGTGCGTGGCGGCCCGGCTGCCAATGCGCTGCTGCTCGACGGCAGCCACACAAGCCGGCATGGCGACAAGCTCGGCCAAACTGCCGCCGCTCAAAGCTAGAAGCAACCGAAACCTACACACACCAGCAACAAACGCGCGAGCACCGACAACATCCAAACCAGGAACGCGGCGTTCCTACGATCTGAGCGGCGGTAGACCGCTTGGAATTGCCCGCAACAGTGCGGTAGTTCGCCAGAGGCGATTCCCGTAACCGCCGCATCGGGATGTCCGCAGCCGTCAGCGCGTCGTGACCTGGCGTTGCCGCTGGGCGGAATAGGCTCATCGGACTGCTGGTCGGTAGGCTGGAGCAATTGCCGGTGAGGCAAAAATGGAGGAGAACTATGACCGATCGCGTGTCGGTGGGCAACCTGCGCATCGCCCGGGTGCTCTACGACTTCGTGAACAAAGAGGCGCTACCCGGCACCGATATCGACCCGGACAGCTTCTGGGCGGGTTTCGACAAAGTCGTCACCGATCTCACCCCGCAGAACCAGGATCTGCTGAATCGTCGTGACGAGCTGCAGGCCCAGATCGACAGGTGGCACAAGCAACGCGGGATCGCGCCGCGTGGATGCGGACGCCTACCGGGATTTCCTCACCGAGATCGGCTACCTGCAACCCGAACCCGGAGACTTCACCATCACCACGTCCGGGGTCGATGACGAGATCAAGACCATGGCAGGTCCGCAGCTGGTGGTGCCGGTCACGAACGCGCGGTTTGCGCTCAACGCGGCCAACGCGCGCTGGGGCTCCCTGTACGACGCTCTCTATGGCACCGACGCCATCCCGGAAAACGACGGCGCCGAGAAGGGCTCCGGCTACAACCAGGTGCGCGGCGACAGGGTGATCGCCTACGCGCGCAAGTTCCTCGACGGGCCGTGCCGCTCGTCGGGCTCGTCGCCCAACGCCACCGGGATCAACGTCGAGGACGGCCAGCTGCAGTCGCCCGACGAGTCCGAGCAGTCCCAGCGGGCTCGCCGACCCGGCGCAGTTCGCCGGGTACACCGGCGAGCCCGGTCCCCGACGTCGGTGCTGCTACGCCACCACGGTCTGCACATCGAGATCCTGATCGACCCGGGGTCACCGATCGGCAAGACCGACCGCGCGGGCGTCAAGGACGTGATCCTGGAGTCGGCGATCACCACGATCGTCGACTTCGAGGACTCGGTCGCCGCCGTCGACGCCGACGACAAGGTGCTCGGTTACCGCAACTGGCTCGGCCTGAACAGGGGCGACCTGACCGAAGAGGTCGAGCAAGGACGGCAGGACCTTCACCCGGACGCTCAACGCGGACCGCACCTACACCGCACCCGACGGCGGCGAGTTCACCCTGCCCGGCCGCAGCCTGCTGCTCGTCCGCAACGTCGGTCACCTGATGACCAACGACGCCATCCTCGACGCCGACGGCAACGAGGTGTTCGAGGGCATCCTGGACGCCCTGTTCACCGGCGTGACCGCGATCCACGGGCTCAAGGACTCGCACGCCGGGGCAACGGGCCGCTGCGCAACAGCCGGACCGGTTCGATCTACATCGTCAAGCCCAAGAAGCACGGGCCCGACGAGGTGGCCTTCACCGTCGAGCTGTTCAGCCGAGTCGAGGACGTGCTCGGGTTGCCGCCGGGCACCCTGAAGGTCGGCATCATGGACGAAGAGCGCCGCACCACGGTGAACCTGCGGGCGTGCATCAAAGCCGCCGCCGACCGCGTCGTGTTCATCAACACCGGCTTCCTCGACCGCACCGGCGACGAGATCCACACCTCGATGGAGGCGGGCCCGATGGTGCGCAAGGCCGCCATGAAGAGCCAGCCGTGGATCCTCGCCTACGAGGACCACAACGTCGACGCCGGTCTCGCGCCGGGTTCATCGGTCGGGCCCAGATCGGCAAGGGCATGTGGGCCATGCCCGACCTGATGGCCGACATGGTCGCGCAGAAGATCGCCCAGCCCCGCGCGGGCGCCAGCACCGCCTGGGTGCCCTCGCCCACCGCCGCGACCCTGCACGCCATGCACTACCACCAGGTCGACGTCGCCGCGGTGCAAGAGGAACTGGCCGGCCAGAACCGCACCACCGATCGACCAGCTGCTCACCATTCCGCTGGCCAAGGAACTGGCGTGGGCTTCCGAGGAGATCCGCGAGGAGGTCGACAACAACGTCAGTCCATCCTCGGCTACGTGGTGCGCTGGATCGACCAGGGCGTCGGCTGCTCGAAGGTGCCCGACATCCACGACGTCGCGCTCATGGAGGACCGCGCCACCCTGCGGATCTCCAGCCAGTTGCTCGCCAACTGGCTGCGGCACGGCGTCATCACCAGCGAGGACGTGCGGGCCAGCCTGGAGCGGATGGCGCCGATGGTCGACCAGCAGAACGCCGGCGACCCCGCCTATCACCCGATGGCGCCAGACTTCGACGACAGCATCGCTTTCCTAGCCGCCCAGGAGCTGATCTTGTCCGGGGGGCAGCAACCCAACGGCTACACCGAGCCGATCCTGCACCGCCGTCGTCGTGAAGCCAAAGCCCGGGCCGGTGCCTGATCGCGGTTCGCCAGGTCAGGCCATGATTCGACGGAGAGGCAGCGGGCACCGGCATGGGTAGGCACAGAAGGCCAGACCGGGAAGATGCCGCTGACGCGCTGTCCGTCGAGGAGCTGTCCGAAAAAGCCGCCGCTGAGAATTTGGACGCTGGCTCGGGGACCGAGCCGGCGGCTGACTTCCCGCCCCCCGCCGATGACGGGGACGACGACGGCGACGCGGACGAGCGGCCCGTTCCCGCCTTCGGGGACCCCGGCGCGGACACCGCCGCGGAGCCCGGTGCCGGCGGCGTATTCGCGTCCGTACCCGACGACGAGGACCCGGAGTACCCGGATTTCCCGCCTCGGCAGGCCAGCGCGGTCGCCGCGGCGCCGCCCACGGCTGCATCGGAGCCACCGCCCCCGTCCCAGTCCGGCCACCACGGATTCGGTGCCTGGCAAGCGGGGCATCGCAGCACCGGCGGCCGGCGCGGAGTCAGCATCGGCTTGATCGTGGCCCTGGTCGCGGTCGTCGTCGTCGTGGGGACGGTGATCGTGTGGAGTTTCTTCGGTGACGCGCTGTCGCACCGCGGGCACACGGCCGCGGCGCGCTGTCTGGGCGGCAACGAGACGGTCGCCGTCGTCGCGGACCCGTCGATCGCCGATCACCTGCAGGAGTTCGTCGAAGGCTTCAACACGTCGGCCGGACCGGTCGGCGATCGCTGTGTGTCGGTCAGCATCAAACCCGCCGGCTCCGACGCCGTCCTGAACGGCTTGGCCAACAAGTGGCCGGCCGAACTGGGCGGCCAGCCGGCGTTGTGGATACCCGGCAGCTCCATCTCCGCGGCCCGGCTCGCCGGGGCCTCCGGCCAGAAGGCGATCACCGACAGCCGTTCACTGGTGACGTCGCCGGTGCTGCTCGCGGTGCGGCCCGAATTGCAGTCGGCGCTGGCAAACCAGACCTGGGCCGCGCTGCCGGGGCTGCAGACCAACCCGAACTCGTTGGGCGGCTTAAACTTACCGGCCTGGGGTTCGCTGCGACTTGCGCTCCCGAGCAAAGCCAACGCCGACGCCGCATCGCTGGCCGGCGAGGCGGTGGCAGCCGCGTCGGTGCCCGCGGGCGCACCGCCGACCCAGGGCGTCGGGGCGGTGCGCACCCTGATCGGCGCACAACCCAAACTCGCGGACAGCACGCTGACAGAGGCGATGAACGCGCTGCTCAAGCCAGGTGATGCGGCAGCGCTCTCAGCGGCCCCGGTGCACGCGGTGGTGACCACCGAGCAGCAACTGTTCCAGCGCGGTCAGTCGCTGCCGGATGCCAAGGGCACGTTGGCTTCCTGGCTGCCGCCCGGCCCGGCGCCGGTCGCCGACTATCCCACGGTGCTGCTGAGCGGCTCGTGGCTGTCGAAGGAGCAGACCGAGGCGGCCAGCGAGTTCGCCCGCTTCCTGCGCAAGCCCGAGCAACTGGCCAAGCTGGCCAAGGCCGGTTTCCGCGTCAACGGCGTCAAACCACCGGACAGCGCCGTCACCAGCTTCGCGGCGCTACCCTCCACACTGTCGGTCGGTGACGACGCGGCGCGCGCCACGCTGGCCGACGCCATGAGCGCACCGTCGAACGGGGTGGCGGCGACCATCATGCTCGACCAGTCGCTGCCCGCCGATGACGGCGGAAAGACCCGACTGGCCAACGTGATCGCGGTGCTCCAAGACCGCATCAAGGCGCTGCCGCCGAACTCGGTCCTGGGGCTTTGGACATTCGACGGCCACGAGGGTCGATCGGAGGTGGGCGCCGGGCCGCTGGCCGACCCGGTCAACGGCCAGCCGCGCTCGGCCGCCCTGCTGGCCGCGCTGGACAAGCAGTATTCATCCAACGGCGGTGCCGTGTCGTTCACCACCCTGCGCATCATCTACGGCGACATGGTCGCCAACTACCGTGCCGGCCAAACGAATTCGGTGCTGGTGATCACGGCGGGGCCACACACGGACCAAACGCTGGACGGGCCGGGGCTGCAGGACTTCATCCGGCGCACCGCCGATCCGGCCAAGCCGGTCGCGGTCAACGTCATCGACTTCGGCGGCGACCCGGACCGGGCGACCTGGGAAGCCATCGCACAGCTCAGCGGCGGCAGCTACCAGAACTTGTCGACGTCGGCCACCCCTGACCTGGCCACGGCGATCAACACGTATTTGAGCTGAACGTTGTTCGGGCCAGCACGAGCAGGCACGATCTAGCTGTGCGAAACAATCTCAGGCAGCCTCGGATAACCGGCGCGCATCACATGGGCTCCTCGGTTAGGAACCTCGACCGCAGTATTCGCTTCTACTGCGACGTACTCGGCGCAGCCTTGGTGCGCGAACCCTACGACGGTGACAGTCCATCGTTTTGCGGCCGGATGGCCGTTGTCGGCCTGGGAAAACTCGGTCTTGACCTGTTCGAGCACGCAGGCAACGGAGGAGAGCTGTTCGAACCGGCCCGTACGGGTCTTGATCACGTTGGCGTTCCCGACCGAGTCGTTCCCGACCGAGTCGGTCGAAGAATTGGGAGCGTGGGCAAGCTGGCTCGACACATGCAATGTTTCGCACTCGGGCGTTAGGGAAGTCGCTGGTGTCGGGGCGATGCTCAATTTCGTTGACCCAGATGGGATTCAACTGGAGTTCCTGTTTATCGATCGGGCCAAGCTATCGACCTAGCCGCGCTGCCGCATAGCATCGTGGGCGCTATCGAAGGAGCGCAATGAGGGTTGATTTCACGCCCGATCCCCAGCTGTATCCGTTCGAGTCGCGCTGGTACGACAGCTCGCGGGGCCGCATCCACTACATCGATGAGGGAAACGGCCCGCCAATCCTGTTCTGCCACGGCAATCCGACGTGGAGCTTCCTGTATCGCGAGATCGTCGTCGGGCTGCGTGACCGATTCCGTTGCATCGCGCCGGATTATCTCGGGTTCGGGCTGTCGGACCGCCCCGAGGGGTTCGGGTACAAGATCGACGAGCACGCCCGAGTCGTCGGCGAATTCGTCGATCACCTCGGCCTGGACGGCTACCTGACGATGGGCCAGGACTGGGGTGGGCCGATCGGCATGTCGGTCGCGGTGGAGCGTGCCGATCGGGTGCGCGGCGTCATCCTGGGCAACACCTGGTTTTGGCCTACCGACGTGCTGACGACGAAGATCTTCAGCCAGGGTGATGTCCAGTCCGCCTCTGCAGTGGGCGATCTTGCAGCGCAATTTCTTCGTCGAGCAGATGATTCCCGCGGGGACCGAGCGCCGCCCCAGCGCCGTGGTGATGGAGCACTACCGGGCGGTGCAACCCAGCCCGGACGCACGCTTGGGCGTGGCCGAGATGCCCAAGGAGCTGTTGGCCGCCCGTCCCCTGCTGGCACGCCTCGGCACCGAAGTGCCGGCCAAGCTGGGCGCCAAGCCGGCGCTGTTCGTCTGGGGCATGAAAGACTTCGCCTTCAGGCCTGGCCCGTCGCTCCCGCGAATGCGCGCGACATTTGCTGACCATGTCCTGGTTGAGCTGCCCAAGGCCAAGCATTTCATCCAGGAGGATGCCCCCGACGAGATTGCCGCAGCGATCATCGAGCGCTTCGGCTAGACGTCTGCCGAAGTAGTGGTCGCTGGGGGCGGGGCGCCTCAAGGCGCTCGTTGGCGCTGATTTGAAGTCAGACCCTGAGGTCGACAGTGCGAGGTCGCCCCGCCGTGGCCGACATTGCCAGTTGGCGCCGCGAAGGGCAAGCTCTCGATGCTGGTGCGGTTGCTGAATCCAGCCGCAGTCGGCGGCGTGCTCTGGCTGAGGCCGGTTTGTCGACGCCCAGCTCCGTGAGCGCGCGCTGGTCGCCGACTTCGGCTACTACTCGAGACCGCGCCATCTAGCCGGGCCGCGTTATCAGCATCAATTGTCGGTGCTGTCCGTTATGATCGAAAGTATGTTCGAGAGCCTGACTGCGGTCGATCCGGCAGCTGACGAATCGGCGTTGATCGAGCGCATAGCCGAGCTGGAGCGAGTCAAATCGGCGGCGGCAGCCGGTCAGGCTCGAGCGGCCGCCGCCCTGGACTCGGCACGTCGCGCCGCCGAAGCAGCGGCCGGTGTGCCCGCCGCGCGGCGCGCACGCGGTCTGGCCAACGAGATCGCGCTGGCCCGACGGGACGCGCCTGCCCGCGGCGGCCGGCATCTGGGCTTCGCAAAGGCCCTGGTGCACGAGATGCCGCACACTCTGCATGCGCTGGAATCCGGAGCACTGTCCGAGTGGCGGGCCACCCTGATCGTGCGCGAAAGCGCCTGCTTGGAGGTCGAGGACCGGCGCGCGCTGGATGCGGAGTTGTGCGGCGACCCGGCAGGCCTGGATGGGATGGGCGATGCGCGGGTGGCCGCTGCCGCCAAGGCGATCGCCTACCGGCTGGACCCGCATGCCGTCGTCGACCGGGCGGCCAAGGCCGAGGACGAACGCACGGTCACCATTCGGCCGGCGCCCGACACCATGACGTATCTGACCGCACTGTTGCCGGTAGCTCAGGGCGTCTCGGTGTACGCGGCGCTGCGTCGCGAAGCAGACATCCGCGGTGACGGGCGCTCGCGCGGACAGGTGATGGCGGACACCCTGGTCGAACGGGTCACCGGCCGCGCCGCGGAGGTTCCGACTCCGATCGCGGTCAACCTGGTCTTGACGGACGAGACGTTGTTGGGTGGTGACAAGACGCCGGCCGACATGTGCGGCTATGGCCCCATCCCGGCGGCTGTCGCCCGCGCAATGGTGGCGCGCGCCGCCGACGACCGACGGTCCCGGGCGACACTGCGCAGGCTCTACGCCCATCCCCGATCCGGGGCGCTGGTATCGATGGAGTCGCGCGCGCGGCTGTTTCCCCGCGGCCTGGCCACCTTCATCGAGTTGCGCGATCAGCGGTGCCGCACTCCCTACTGCGACGCGCCGATCCGACACCGCGACCATGCCCAACCCTGGGCCGAAGGCGGCAATACCACGGCGATCAACGGGCTCGGGTCCTGCGAGCGCTGCAACTACGCCAAAGAAGCCGACGGCTGGCGGGTCAGCACCAGAGTGGACGAAAATCACACGCACACAGCTGAATTCAGTACGCCGACGGGTAGGCGATATCGGTCGGGCGCCCCGCCGCGCGGGCCGGTAATCACGGTCAGTGATGTCGAGATCCGAGTCGGCATCGCGCTCGCTCGGCACGCCGCCTAGCCCGATTTGCGTCCACCGGTGGCATCGGCCGGCGTCTTCGGCCGCGACATTTCCGCCCAAACAGACGCTGCCTAGACGAACGCCTCCACCGGCGGGCACGAGCAGACCAGGTTGCGGTCGCCATACGCCCCGTCGATGCGACGCACCGGCGGCCACACCTTGGGCCGGAACCCCTTCCCGAGCGGATAGGCGGCCTCTTCGCGGGTATACGGGTGATTCCAGTCGGAGACCAGCAGGCACTCGGCGGTGTGCGGTGCACCCCGCAGCGGATTGTCTTCAACAGGCCACAGCCGGGCCGCCACTTTCTCGATCTCGCCGCGGATGGCGATCATGGCCTCGCAGAACGCGTCGACCTCGGCCAGGCTCTCGCTCTCGGTGGGTTCCACCATCAGCGTGCCGGCGACCGGGAAGCTCATGGTCGGTGCGTGGAAGCCGTAGTCCGCCAAGCGTTTTGCGACATCGTCGACGGTCACGCCGGTGGACTTGGTGATCGGCCGCAGGTCCAGGATGCACTCGTGGGCGACCATGCCGTTCTCGCCGGTGTAGAGCACCGGGAAGTACTCGTCGAGCCGGCGGGCGATGTAGTTGGCCGAGGCGATCGCGGTCAGCGACGCCGCCCGCAGACCGTCGGCGCCCATCATCCGGATGTAGGCCCAGGTGATCGGCAGGATCGAGGCCGACCCGTACGGCGCCGACGAGACCGGCCGGCCGTCGGGCAGCTCAGAGGCGTACGGGTGACCGGGCAGGAACGGGGCCAGATGCGAGCGCGCCGCCACCGGACCGACGCCCGGGCCGCCGCCACCGTGCGGAATGCAGAACGTCTTGTGCAGGTTCAGGTGGCTGATGTCGCCGCCGAACTGCCCCGGCCGGGCCAGACCGACCAGCGCGTTGAGATTGGCGCCGTCGATATAAACCTGACCGCCGGCGTCGTGCACCGCCGCGCAGATGTCGGCGATGTCGTGTTCGTAGACGCCGTGCGTGGACGGGTAGGTGATCATCAAGGCCGCCAGCCGGTCCGCATGCTCGGCCACCTTGGCCCGCAGGTCGTCGAGGTCGACGTCGCCGTTGGCGCGGCAGGCCACCACGGCCACCCGCAGCCCGGCCAGCGCGGCCGAGGCCGCGTTGGTGCCGTGTGCGCTGGACGGGATCAGGCAGATGTCGCGGTGCGGTTCGCCCCGGCTTTCGTGGTAGTCGTGGATCGCCAGCAGGCCGGCGTACTCGCCCTGCGAGCCGGCGTTGGGTTGCAACGAGACGGCGTCGTAGCCGGTGATGTCCACCAGCCAGCCCTCCAGGTCGGCGATGAGCCGACGCAGCCCCGGGGTGTCGGAGGCCGGGGCGAATGGATGCTGACGCGCGAATTCGGGCCAGGTGATCGATTCCATCTCGGCCGCGGCGTTGAGCTTCATGGTGCACGAGCCGAGCGGAATCATGCTGCGGTCCAAGGCGATGTCCTTGTCCGCCAGCGCGCGCAGGTACCGCATCATCGACGTCTCGGTGCGGTATTGGGTGAACGCGGGATGCGTCAGGAACTCCGAGGTGCGGGTGGCGACGTGGCTGTCGGCCGGCTTGCCCGCAGCTACCCCGAAGGCCTCCAGGACCGCTGTGACGTGCGCCTCGGTGGTCGCCTCGTCGCAGGCCACCGAGACGTGGTCGTCGTCGACACGCCACAGGTTGATGCCGTGGACTTTGGCCGCGGTGACCACCTCGTCCGCGCGCCCGGGTACCCGGGCCAGCACGGTGTCGAAATACGCGTCGTGCACCAGCGCGTCGCCCAGCGCGGCGCCGATCGTCGCGGCGTGGGCGTGCACCCGGCGCGCGATCGCGGTCAGTCCGTCGGCGCCGTGATAGCTCGCGTACATCGCGGCCATCACAGCCAGCAGCACCTGGGCGGTGCAGATGTTGCTGGTCGCCTTGTCGCGGCGGATGTGCTGTTCGCGGGTCTGTAGCGCCAGCCGATAAGCCGTCGAGCCGTCCTCGTCGCTGGACACCCCGACCAGCCGGCCCGGCAGCTGCCGGGCGTGCGTGGCGTGCACCGCCAGATATCCGGCGTGGGGTCCGCCGAATCCCATTGGCACGCCGAACCTTTGGCTGGTTCCGAATGCGACGTCGGCGCCGATCTCGCCCGGCGGTGTGATCAGCGTCAGCGCCAACAGGTCCGCGCCAATGGCGACCAGGGCGCCGCGGTCGTGCGCCTGAGACACCAGAGCCGACCAGTCGGTGATCCGGCCGCCGGCCCCGGGCAGCTGGGCCACGACGCCGAAGAACTCACCGTCGGGCAGGCCGTCACGCAGGTCGGCGGTGACGATTTCGATGCCCAACGGCTTAGCGCGGGTGGCCAGCACCGCCGCCGTCTGGCCGAAGACATCGGCGTCGACGGCCAGCCGGTTTGAGCTACCGCGGGCCGCGCGGTGCATCAACGTCATGGCCTCGGCGGCCGCGGTGCCCTCGTCGAGCATGGACGCGTTCGCGATCTCGAGGCCGGTGAGGTCGGTGACCATGGTTTGGAAATTCAGCAGCGCTTCCAGCCGGCCCTGACTGATCTCGGGCTGATAGGGCGTGTAAGCGGTGTACCAGGCCGGGTTCTCCATGATGTTGCGCAGCAACACCGGGGGTGTGAGCGTGTCGTAGTAGCCCTGCCCGATCATCGAGACCGCAACGGTGTTGGAGTCGGCCAGCGCCCGCAGCTCGGCGAGCGCCTCGGCCTCGCTGGCGGCCGGCGGCAGCCGGTCCAGCCCGGGTGCGTCGCCGTTGGTGAGCTTGTCGAGGATGCCCGTCGGGACCGACTTGGCAGCCAGGGCGTCGAGCGAGTCGACACCGATGACCGCGAGCATGGCGGCGATGGCCTGCTCATCGGGGCCGATGTGCCGGTCTGCGAACGTTGATTGGTCGGACGTCGATTGGTAGGACGTCGATTGATAGGACATTGCCGAACTCCTGACGGGCGTTAGCAGGGGCAGAGGACTACTGGTCCTCTCCCTCTGTCTTCGCCCGTCCGCCGGGCGCCTGAGAGATTCAGCGCCGGTACGGACCGGGCGCCTTTCCCCATCGGCGGGCTGTGATCTCTGACCGGTACCCGGTCAAGCCGCTTTCCAGAGGCATCGTTATCCAGCGCGGTCCGGGTGCCTGAGAGGTTGACGGAGAGGTATTGCTCCTTCGGCGTCTGTAGCTGGCCGCCACAGAACTCTCCCGCGCGAGCGCGATGCGTAGTCCAGTCTACCCGGCCACGCGCTAACCGCGAGGGTGCGTGCGCGCACTCGCGCAGGCAAGGAGCCGGGAGAAACTAGCCGATCTTGCGGTCGCGATGCTTGCGACGCGAAGCCAGCTCGTCTTCCGGGGCGGAGATCGACTCGCCCCCGTCGGCGCGCTCACCGGCGAAGTCGGCGATGACGCCGGTCAGCTCGCGCATCGCGCCGGACACCGCGATGCCGAACACGCCCTGGCCGCCCTGCAGCAGGTCGACGACCTCTTCGGCCGACGTGCACTCGTACACCGTGGTGCCGTCGGAGAACAGGGTGATGTTGGCCAGGTCCTGGACACCGCGCTGGCGCAGGTGGTCGACGGCAACGCGGATGTTGTGCAGCGAGATGCCGGTGTCGAGCAACCGCTTGACGATCTTGAGAACCAGGATGTCCTTGAACGAGTAGAGCCGCTGGCTGCCGGAGCCGGCCGCGCTTCGAATCGAGGGCACCACCAGCGAGGTGCGAGCCCAGTAGTCCAGCTGGCGATACGTGATCCCGGCGATCTGGCAGGCACTGGGCCCGCGGTAGCCGACCAACTCGTCGGGCACCGAATCGTCGGGAAACAGTCCCGGTTGCACGGGTGCACTCGCCGCGGTGGGGCCACTGAGGCCACTGTCACCACTGGTCGCGCCGTCCGCGTGGTCGCCAAGGTCTAGTTGACCTTGACGTGGCTGATCGCTCACGGTGGTTCCTCTCGCCGATCGCGCTGTGGTCGCTAGCTGCGTCTCTGGCTGCCTGGACAGCCACCCCTTGGTCAGGCTTGAGTGCTACAAAAGCTTACTGCTGTTCGATAGCTGCCGTGCCTTAAGTCGTCATCAAAGTATGGCCGCCGCCCGAGCCGGCGGGCGGCTAACCGCCAGGCGTGTCGCATTCCGGTGCTAGATGAGATGCATCCGTGATATTGACGTCCCCCGTAACATCCAAACCTCTCGCGCGGCCAAGCGGCTAGGTGGCCTTGAAATCGTCGGGTGAAACGCTGTCGAGGAACTCCTTGAACTTCTCCACCTCGTCCTCACGGACAGCGCCGCCGGACTCTTCGTCGCTCTCGTCGGGGATCAGCAGGCCGGCCTGGGCCAGCACCGCCTCCTCGACGTAGATCGGGACGCCGACCCGCAGGGCGATCGCCACGGAGTCCGAGGGGCGCGCCGACACTTTGATGTCGCGGTCGAAGATCAGATCAGCGTAGAAAGTGCCCTCCTGCAGATCGACGATCCGCACCTCTTTGAGCGAATGTCCAAGCGCGGCAATGAGATCCCTGATCAGATCATGCGTCAACGGGCGGGGTGGCTCGACGCCTTGCTGCTCCAGCGCGATCGCGGCGGCCTCCGACTGGCCGATCCAGATCGGCAGGTACCGGTCACCGTTGGCTTCGCGCAGTAACAGCACCGGCTGGTTCTGCGGCTGCTCGACACGAATGCCGACCACACGAACTTCACCCATCTGTGTCTGCCCTCCGCCATGCCACCGAAATGCCACCGAACACCAAGCTGTCCAACGAAGTCTAATCCTCAGCGATGCAGAACGTCGCGTACCGCGGACTTGATCAACGAGGTGTGCAAAGTGATGGCAAGGGCGGCGACTTCCCGCGCCAAGTCGTCGGCGCGGTCGCGGGCACCAGCCCTACCGGCTTTGACCAACGGCCCGGCGATTTGGGCGATCAGATCGGACTGCCGGTCGGCCGCCGAGCGGAACGCCCTCAGATGGCGCGGCTCGACGCCGTAATCGGCCAGCGCCCGCGCGCATTGGAGTATCACGATCGCGTGTTCGTCGAAGAAACCGCCCGGCCCGGTGGTGATCACTCCAGCCTTGAGCAGCGCAGTCAGCAGGTTGTCATCCACCCCCGAGCGCTCGAGGACGTCTTCCCGGCTCAGCCGGACGGGAGTGGGCGAGGCCGCCTTGAAATCGGATCCCGCGTCGGATTCGGCCTGGGATTCGTCCCCAGAGTCGCTCCGGCCCGCCACCGACACCAATCGCGGTACGCCATAAGGCGATCCGAACGGCGGTAGCTCACCGTCGGGCTGAGCGTCCAGCTGCGCGCGGATGACCTTCAGCGGCAGGTAGTGATCCCGCTGGGCGGTGAGGATGAAACGCAGCCGCGCACAGTCGTACGCGGTGAATCTGCGATACCCCGACGCGGCGCGCTGCGGCGTCACCAGCCCCTCCGCCTCCAGGAAGCGGATCTTGGAGATGGTGACATCGGGGAAATCCGGCCTCAACAGCTCGAGGACCCCCCCGATCGACATCCCGGCCAGCGCCGGGCTATCGGGCGCGCTCACTAGCCTCCGGTTCCCCCGTCGTCGTCTCCTTGCTTGGGTCCGGTCAAAAAGACCAAGCGGAACTTGCCGATCTGCACTTCGTCACCGTTTGCCAACACCGCTGAATCCACCGGCTCGCGGTTGACGTAGGTGCCGTTGAGGCTGCCGACGTCGACGACGTGGAACTCGTTGCCTTCCAACCGGAATTCGGCGTGGCGACGGCTGACGGTGACGTCATCGAGGAAGATGTCGCTGTCGGGGTGCCGGCCGGCGGACGTAATGGCCTGGTCGAGCAGGAAGCGCGACCCCGCGTTGGGTCCCCGTTTGACGACTAGCAACGCCGAGCCGGCCGGGAGCCCTTCGACCCCGGATACCGCGCTCTCGGTGCCCGCTTGTGCCGGGGCATCCAGTTCGTTGAGGAAGTCGGCGCGAAAGACCGAGGTCGTCTCCACCGTGACTTCTTCAGAAGTCTGGTCTTGCGAACTTCCTGAGTCCATGTCCGTCACCCGCTGCTCCTTCTGGCCGCTGTGGCGTTGTCTGACCGGACCGCTCGGCCGGCTTCCTACTACATTCTCCGCCTTGTTTTACCGATTACTACCGTCTCACCGTTCTGAAGCCATCCAAAGCCCTCCAAAGCCGGTGCGTTGACCGTACCGCGCACCGGCCCGCATTGTGCCCCCACCGCAGGAAGAGCCGGGATGGTCCGATGGCCCGCATCGGCGCGGCGCTGGCAGGCACCTTAGCAACCGTCATTCGGTCAGCGTGCCGCGGTAGGCCTCAGCGTCGAGCAACTCGGAGACCGACGACTCCAAAGCAGCCACGTCGGAGGCCTGGACATCCAGCAGCCAGCCCGCGCCGTACGGGTCGGAGTTCACCAGTTGCGGGCTGCCGTCCAGATCGCTGTTGACCGCCACTATTTTGCCCGACACCGGCGCGTAGAGGTCCGACACCGACTTCGTCGATTCCACCTCACCGAAGGACTCGCCCGCGGCCACCTCGCTGCCGACGTCGGGCAGCTGCACAAAGACCACGTCACCCAGTGCCGACTGCGCGAAGTCGGTGATCCCGATGCGCACGGTGTCTTCCCCGCTGCGACGAACCCATTCGTGTTCGGCGGTGTAGTGCAGATCGGCGGGGATATCGCTCACGGTGATCCTGTTCTGGTCTAGTAGTCGGGCTGGTTCACTTGACGGGCTGAGCGTATTGGTGCGGTTTCGGTTGCCGCAAGGTGGTCACGTCCACCCGGTCGGACTGTTGCACGGACATCCGCGCGCCGACGCGTTTGACGCTGTCCTCCGCACCGCCGGGAATGTTCATCGCGGCGGCTAGCGTCGGCGGATCACCAATCGCCAGAATCGAATACGGCGGCGACAGCGTCTTGTTGTCGATGGTTAGTGAGCCGGCGACACCGACCACCCAGGTATCAACGCCGACGCGCACCGAATCGTGTGCATCGTTGATCTCGATCGCCTCGGCGCCCGCGGCACGCAACTCGTTGAGAACGTCGAGCATCGCCTCCGGTGCCACCCCGGGGCCGGGATCGTCGATCGTCAACGTGACACCACGCCCGGTGGCGCCCACCGCACCGACCAGGATGGACAGCGCCGCCAACTTGGCCTGAGCGCTCTGGATGGCGGCTTGATCGGTGTTACCCGAGGCTTGCAGGGAGTTCAGCGTGTTCTGCAGGTCGGTCACCTCGCTGTTCAGCGTGGCCTCGCGCTGCCGCAGCGAATCCAGCAGCACCAACAGATCCGCCGGACGCGCGGTTTCCAGCGAATCACCGGATCTGGTCTGGCGGGCCTGGGTGACGATGGCGATCCCCAGGACCAGGCACAAGACGATCGCCAACGCGCCGAACGCCAACCGGGATCGCCCGCCCCGCAGCAGTCCAGCCACCCCGCCGCCGTGTACCGGCCCGACCTCCGGCCGCGGAAGGTCGGCGGGCAGCTCGTGACGGCCGTGCTCTGGGAGGTCTTGGCTCTCGCTCATCTCGTCTCCGTCATGCCCCGAACAGCCGGCGCCGTAGTGCGGCCGCATTGCCGAAGATGCGGATACCCAGGACGACGATGATCGCGGTGGACAACTGCGTGCCAACCCCAAGCTGGTCGCCGACGTAGACGATGAGGGAGGCCACCAGCACGTTGAACACGAACGACACGACGAAGACCTTCGGGTCGAAGATCCGCTCGAGGTAGGCGCGCAGCCCGCCGAACACCGCGTCGAGGGCGGCGACCACCGCGATCGGCAGGTAGGGCTGGATGGCCTCGGGCACGCTGGGGTGGAAAACCAAACCCAGCACGATGCCAATGACAAGCGCCGCGATGCCGATCATGCTGTGAGGACTTCCTTCACTAGGGCCCAATCTGTTTGGCGAACTTGACATCCCGGACCGAGCCGGCCGGCAGCGAAAGGCCGTCGGAAACGTTGACGGTGACGCCGACGCCGTAGGAGACCTCCAGCAGCCGCAGACGCTGCAGACCGGGGCTGTGGTCGAAGACGTCTCGCATCGAGTGCGGCGGTCCGACGGCCAGGATCGTGTAGGGGCTGCCGGTGGGGTTGTTGTCGACCAGGATTGCGCCACCGGCCTGCCGGATGGTCACATTGGGCCCGATCCGGGCGCCGCCGACCGAGATGGCCTCCGCACCGCTGGCCCACAACGAGTTGACGACGAGCTGCAGGTCGCGGTCCAGAATGATTTGCCGGCTGCCGCTGACCCGCTGCTTGGAGACGTCGGACAGATTCGGGCCGACACCCGGATCGGTGATCGTCACCGTCAGGCCCGGCCCGATGACGGCCGTGCTGGCCGCCGCGAGGCTGAGCGCGTCGAGGCGGGTCAGCAGTCGCTGCCCCTCGGCGTCGCTGGCCAGTGCGCGCCGCTGGACGTCGTCGAGTTCCCTGGTGAGCACGCTGCGCCGCTGGGCCAGCTTGGTGGCAGAGGCCTCGGTTGACCGCACGCTAGTGGCCAGCAGCTGCTGGGCGGTGCGCACCCCGGGGGCAACCGAGCGGGCCTGCGCGACGGCGGCGGCGAACACCGCGGCGACCAGCATCGCGGCCAGGGCCTGCCAGAACCAGCCGAAAACGCGGGCCCCCCAGCTTGGCGGTGTGGTCGAGCGTGCGGCGGCCACTTGGGCTTGAGCGGCATAACCGGGGTCCAGGTGTTCCGAGAGTAAGGCGCGCAGCAAGGAGGGCACCGGAATGTGGTTGGGCCGCGGCGCGTGGGCGCTGTATCCGGCGTTGGGGTCATAGCCGCCGAGTCGCCGGTCCGGTTCAGCCATGTCCACCTGCTTTTTGGGCGAGCCGCTGATCGGCCTTGCTGAGCTTGGGCATTTGGCGCACCACCAGCGTTATCTGCACCACGTAGAGCACGAACGCCCACAGGTACATGTACATACCCCAGAACAAAAACCCCCACCCGAAGGCGCCCACCACCCGGCTCCACAGCGCAGGCCACTGCCCCAGCAGCACCAGCGGAAAACCCGACATCAATGCGAAAGTCGCGGCCTTGCCGACGTAGGTCACCGGCAGCGCCGACAGTCCGCGACTGCGCAGCAGCGGCAGCGTCGCAGCCAGCACCGCGTCGCGCGCCAGCAGCGTGATGACGAACCACCACGGCACGATCCCGCGCACCGCCATCGTGACGGGGACCGCCACCATGTAGAGGCGATCGACGGCCGGGTCCAGCAGGACCCCCAACCGCGACGACTGGTTCAACGACCGGGCTATCTTGCCGTCGGCCCAGTCGGAGGCGCCGCTGAACATCAGGATCGCGACCGCCCAACCCTGGGCGTGCGCGACCAGCAGCAGGTAGATAAAGACCGGGATGAGCGCCAGGCGGATGACGCTGAGCAGGTTGGGCACGGTCAGCACCCGATCCGTTGGACGCTCAGCCTCCATGAGCCGTGACCTTAACGCGGGAAGGATGCCGTCCGCACCCGGGACTACGGAGCAAAGGAGGGGACCGAGCCTCTAGCGGAATACCCCGGGCAGGCTCAGGGTGGACAGCGTGTCGTCGGACAGTGGGTTGTCGTTGACCATGTAGGTCCACGTCGACGTCGGCCGCGCCAGTTTGGACAGGTCAAGTCCCTGCTCCTCTTCGAGGACGTTCGCGGTTTCGAAGGTCTGCTGGGCCGCCTCGATCGCGTCGGCCGCCAGCGACGCGAACGCGTCGACGGCCAACCGGTGGAACTCGTCGAGCGGGTTCTGGCGCCCCAGCGCCCGCAGATGAATGCTCTCGCGGATGTCGGCCAGATACGCCAGATGATCGGCCCAGCCCCTGTCGAGGTGGTACAGCATGATCTGCCGGCAGATCGTCTCGAGGCGGTCCTCGGAGATTTCTTTGGATAGCTCGTCATAGCGGTCCGGTGCCAGTTCGGCCAGTTCCTCACGCGCGGTTGCGGTGCGCAGCAACGTGTTTCGCCGATCGACGATGATGGCGCGTTGCTGGGCGATCAGCTGGTTGTAGCGCCACGTGTTCGCGTGCACATCCAGCAGGCGGCCCTCGGCGACGCGCTGCGCGTGGTCGAGCAGGCTGCTGGTCTTGGCGCTGACGATCCGGCCGTCCTCGTCGGTTTCCAGGGGCAACTTGTTGCGCTCGAGGTTGGCCGCGACGACGTCGTCCTCCCAACTGGAGAAGAACACCGACGACCCCGGATCGCCCTGGCGACCTGCGCGGCCGCGCAGCTGGTTGTCCAGCCGCTCGGTGTGATGGCGGCCCGTGCCGACGACATGCAACCCGCCCAGTTCGGCGACCCTGTCGTGATCGGACTCGTCGGACCCGCCGAGCCGGATGTCGGTGCCGCGCCCGGCCATCTGCGTGGACACCGTGACCGTGCCGTGGGTGCCGGCCTCGGCGATCACCTGCGCCTCCTCGGCGTCGTTCTTCGCGTTGAGCACCACCGCGGGTACGCCGCGGCGCACCAGCCGCTCGTGTAGCTCCTCGGACTCGGCCACGTCGCGGGTGCCGACCAGCACCGGCTGGCCCGTCTCGTGCACCTCGGCGATGTGATCGACGATCGCGTCGTTCTTGGCGGCGGCGGTGATGTAGACCCGGTCCGATTCGTCCTCGCGGATGTTGGGCGTGTTCGGCGGTATCGGTGACACACCGAGTTTGTAGAACTGGCGCAGCTGCTCACCGGCGGCCAGCGCGGTGCCCGTCATGCCGCACACGGTGGCGTAGCGGTTGATCAGCGCCTGCACCGTGATGGTGTCGAGCACCTCGCCGGTCTCGGTGGTCTCGATGCCCTCCTTGGCCTCGACGGCGGCCTGCAGGCCGTCCGGCCAGCGCTGCAGTTGCGCGATGCGGCCGCGCGAGGCGTTGATCAGGTGCACCGCGTCCTCGCGGACGATGTAATGCACGTCGCGTTGCAACAGCACATGGGCGTGCAGCGCGACGTTGACCTCGGTCAGCGTGGTGCCGACATGCTCTTCGGAGTACAAGTCGATGCCGCCGAGCGCCTTTTCGACTTTGCGCGCGCCCACCTCGGTGAGATGCACGTTGCGGCTGTCGGAGTCGGTGTCGTAATCGCTGCCGGCGTCCAGCTCTCCGACCAGCGCGATGATCTCCAGCCGAGGCGTCTCGCGGTGGGTGGTGCCGGCCAGCACCAAGGGCACCAGCGCCTCGTCGACCAGCACCGAGTCGGCCTCATCGATAAGGGCCACATCGGGATTGGGCGACACCAGGTCTGCAACGTCGGTGACCAGCTGATCGCGCAGCACGTCGAAGCCGATCTCGTTGACCGAGGCGTAGGTGACGTCGCAGTCGTAGGCGGCTCGGCGTTCCTCGCTCGTCGACTCCGCGGTGATCCAGCCGACCGTCAGGCCCAGCGACTCGATCAGCGGGCTCATCCACTCCGCGTCGCGGTGGGCCAGGTAGTCGTTGATGGTCACGACGTGCACGTGCCTGCCGGCCAGCGCGTAGCCGGCGGCCGCGATCGCCCCGGCCAGAGTCTTGCCCTCACCGGTGGCCATCTCGATGACGTCACCGGCAAGCATGCGCAGCGCTCCCAGCAGCTGAACGTCAAACGGCCGCAACCCGGTTGCCCGCTCGCCCGCTTCCCGCGCGATCGCAAGAAACTGCGGGATGTCTTCCGATTCGGCGAGGTCCTCGAGCTTGAGCAGGCTCGCCGCCTTGCGCAGCTTCTCGTCGTTGAGGTCGGCGGCTTCCTCCTTGTACTCCTCCGAAGCGGTGACCTGGGTGAGCGAACGGCTCTGGTTCTTCTCGGTGCTGGCGCCGAGCAGCCGCCAAAATCGGCTGCTCAGGCGGCCGGACTGCGCGCGGGTGGTCTTAGGCACAGGTCAACGGTACGCGACCGCGTACCCGGCCCGAGCGTGCGTTCGTGGCTCGTCAGGCCAGGTTTGAGCGGCGCGGGTAGACGACGCTCGGGTCGGTCAGCACGTTGACGACGCTGGGTAGCCCACTGGCGAAGGCACGCTCGAGAGCCGGCCGCAGCTCGGCCGGGGTCGAGACCAGCTCGCCGTGACCCCCCAGGGCACGCACCACCTCGTCGTAGCGGGTGCCCGGGCGCAGCTCGGCGACGACCGAATAGCCGTACAACGCCTCCATGGGGTGCTTTTCCAGAGCCCAGATTCCGTTGTTGCCGATCACCGAGACGACCGGCACGTTGTGCCGCACCAAGGTGTCCCACTCCATGCCGCTGAACCCGAAGGCACCGTCGCCTTGCAGCAGGACGACCTGACGGTCGGGCCGGGCGAGTTTGGCTGCCAGCGCATAGCCGGGCCCCGAACCCAGGCAGCCGAACGGGCCGCTGTCCAGCCAGCAACCTGGCAGATAACTGTCGATCACGCGGCCGGCGTAGGAACCGAAGTCGCCGCCGTCGATCACGACGATGGCGTCACGGTCCAGCATTGGCGCCAGCTCGGCATACACCCGCATCGGGTGCAGCGGGGTCCGGTCGTCGGCCAGCTCGGCCTTCTCGAGGTCGCGCGCCGCGGTCTCGGCTGTCCGCAGCTGGTCGACCCAGCCTTGATGCTCGGCCCCGCCCGTTGCGGCCAGCGCCGACAGGGTCGCCGTCAGGTCCCCATAGAGTCCGGCCGCGACGGGCCGCGGATGCTCGCGCTCCGGGACGACGCGGTCCGCCACGATCAGCTGGGTCTGCGACCCGAACACCTTGCCGAAGCCCAGCCGGAAGTCCATCGGCACCCCGATCACCACGGCAACGTCGGCCTCGCCCAACGCTTTTGAGCGCGCCCGCGAGAAGGCCAGCGGGTGGTCGGCGGGCACCACACCGCGGGCCATCCCGTTCATCAGCACCGGGATCTGCCGTTGTTCGGCCAGGCGTAGCAACGCGGCCTCGCCGCGTCCCCACCACACGTTGGTGCCCGCCATGATCACCGGGCGCTGCGCCGCGCACAGCAGCTCGCAAGCCCGGTCCAGCGCGTCGGGGTCGGCGCCCGGCGAGGGCGGCAGGTCGTCTAGGGCGCCGGGTCGGCCGTCATCGTCCGACATGGAAGAGACGTGGGAGAACACATGGTCCATCGGGAAGTCGACGAAACCGACGCCCGACGGGGCGCCCACCGTCGCCCGCAATGCTTCGTCGACGAGCCGACCCGCCGCCTCGGCCGACTGCGCGGTCGCCGCGAAGCGGGCCAGCGGCGCCACGAACGGCACGTGGTCGATCTCCTGCAGCGATCCCATGCCCCAACGCAGCGCCGGGGCCCGGCCGCCGAGAACCAGCAGCGGCGACGAGTTCTGCTGCGCGGCGGCCATCGCGCTCATCCCGTTGGTGACGCCTGGACCGGCGGTCAGCGCGGCCACCCCCGGCACCCGGGTCACCTTCGACCAGCCCTCGGCGGCGAAAGTCGCGGTCTGCTCGTGGCGGGTGTCGATCAGCCGGATGCCCTCGCTGCGGCAGCCGTCGTAGATGGAGAACAAGTGGCCGCCGGACAGGGTGAACACCGTGTCGATGCCGCTGGCCCGCAGACGGCGCGCGATCAACTGGCCGGCATGCACGGTCTGGGTGGAGGGAGCGTCGAGACTCATATCCGGAGCCTATCCACAGCCTTCGGGTACCTTCGCCGACAGGGATTCTGATGGGGCGCCGGTCGGACGCCTCGAGGGGCAAGGAGACGTGAAAGTGGAGCCGAAGCCGTTCAAACCGTCCATCAACTGGTCGGAGGCATTCCACGACTCCGTGCTGTGGACCGCCAAAGCGTGGGCGATCAGCGCCGTGGTCGTCCTCGTCGTCCTGGTGCTGATGCGCTACCTCACCGTCTGGGGCCGGCAGTACTGGCGGATCACCGGTGCCTATTTCACCGGGCGGCGAGCCGTGCCGGTGTGGCTGATGTTTGGCGTGTTGCTGTTGTCGGTCATCGTCGCGGTGCGGCTCAACGTGTTGTTCAGCTACCAGAGCAACGACCTGTACACGGCGCTGCAGACGGCATTCGAAGGCATCGCCGTGGGCGACGACAAGGTGAAAAACTCAGGGATCCATGGCTTTTGGATGTCGCTCGCGATCTTCTGCCTGCTTGGCGGCCTTGTTCATCGCCCGAGTGGTGCTCGACATCTATCTGACCCAGCGCTTCATCATCGCGTGGCGGGTGTGGCTCACCGGACACCTCACCGACGACTGGCTGGACGGCAGGGCCTACTACCGGGATCTTTTCATCGACAACACCATCGACAACCCCGACCAGCGCATTCAACAAGACGTCGACATCTTCACCGCCGGCGTCGGCGGCACCCCGAACATCCCGTCCAACGGCACGAACTCACACGTTGTTGTTGGGGGCGGTCCATGCCGTGGTGTCGGTGATCTCCTTCACCGCGATCCTGTGGAATCTCTCGGGTCACCTGAACATCTTCGGCTTCCAGTTGCCGCGCGCGCTGTTCTGGATCGTCTTGCTCTACGTGCTGGTCGCGACGGTCGTCGCGTTCTGGCTGGGGCGCCCGCTGATCTGGCTGAGCTTTAGCAACGAGAAGCTCAACGCCGCGTTTCGTTATGCCCTGGTGCGGTTGCGCGACGCCGCGGAGGCGGTGGGCTTCTACCGCGGTGAACGAGTGGAGCGGCTGCAACTGTGGCAGCGCTTCACCCCGATCATCGACAACTACCGCCGCTTCGTGCGCCGCACCATCGTGTTCAACGGATGGAACTGGTCGATGACTCAGATCATCGTCCCGCTGCCCTGGATCGTGCAGGCGCCGCGGCTGTTCGCCGGGGAGATCCAGCTTCGGCGATGTGGGCCAGTCGGTGACCGCATTCGGCAACATCCACGACTCGCTGTCGTTCTTCCGCAACAACTACGACGCGTTTGCGGCTTTCCGGGCGGCGATCATCCGGTTGCACGGGCTGGTGGACGCCAACGAGCAGGGCCGCCAATTGCCGAAGGTGGCCACCGCGCCCACTGACGACGGCTCCGTGCGCCTCGACGGCATCGAGGTGCGCACACCGACCGGCGAGCAGTTGATCAATCCGCTCGACGTGCAGTTGAACCGGGGCGACTCGCTGGTGGTCGTGGGCCCGTCGGGTGTCGGCAAGACGACGCTGCTGCGCAGCCTGGCGGAATTGTGGCCATTCGCGTCGGGCACGTTGAGCCGGCCCGACGGCGACAACCAGACGATGTTCCTGTCGCAGCTGCCCTACGTGCCGCTGGGTGATCTGCGCGGCGTCGTCTCCTACCCGAATCGGCCGGGCGACATTCCCGACGACACCCTGCGCGACACGTTGACCAAGGTGGCGCTGGCCCCGCTGTGCGATCGGCTCGATGAGGAAGAGGACTGGGCCAAGGTGCTCTCCCCGGGTGAGCAGCAGCGCGTTGCCTTCGCCCGCGTTCTGCTGACCAAACCGCGGGCGGTCTTCCTCGACGAGGCCACCTCCGCGTTGGACCCCGGGCTGGAATTCGCGCTCTACCAGCTGGTGCGGAGCGAACTGCCGGACTGTGTCGTGGTCAGTGTCAGCCACCGGGCGACGGTCGAACAGCACCACGAGCACATGCTCGAATTGCTCGGCGAAGGCCAATGGCGGTTGGGCCGGGTGAAATTGGAGCCGGCGCGGGTTTAGCCTCGCGCGTCCGCTGCCGCGTGCGCTCCGGCGCGGCGCCCGAAGAACGACCCCTCACCCAACTGGGTGCCGCTGGCGTATCCCTTGCCGTCCTGGGCGATATTGGATGCACACGCCCCGACCGCGTACAGCCCCGGGATGACATTGCCGTCGGCGCGTTTCACCTCGCCGTCAACAGTGACTGCCAGGCCGCCGATGGTGAATCCCGAGTACATCGCCCGACCGAGTGACAGATCGAACACCGCCCACGGGCCATTATCTTGTGGCGCAAGGAATTCCGGCTGCTTGTGGAAATCGGGATCCTCACCCTTAGCCGCGAACTCGTTATAGCGGTCCAGCGTTGCCGCGACGTTGCCCGCGGGGATGTCCAGCGCTTCCTCCATTTCGGCGATCGTCTCGTAGCCATCGAGGAACCGGATCAGCGGCATTTCCGGCATCTCGGTGTGTGCTTCGTCGACGATCAGGTAAGCCGTTTGGTCCGGCTGCTCCAACACGAACGCCGAGGTGCGCGAGTGGTAGGAGTCCTCTGCGACGAAGCGCTTGCCCTCCTTGTTGACGATCACGCCGGTCAGCAAAATTTCCGGTGGATAGGCCGCCGCGGTGATGAACATCTCGTCCATGTGCTCGGTCGCCCCTCCCGCCGAGACACCCATCCGGATGCCCAGGCCGTCGTCGTTGGGGTTGCCCAGGATGTAGGGCGCCACCAGGCCATGGTGTTTGGTGCGCCGCGGCTGGCCCAGTGCGGGAGTGTGCTCGGCGACCATGTCGGGGTTCATCACGAAACCTCCGGCCGCGATGATGACCGCTTTGGCCTTGACCGCGCCGGTTTCGGTGAAGTGCTTCCAGCAGACACCGACCACCACACCGTCGTCCCGGATGAGGTTGGTTGCCCCGGTCTCGTAGCGCACCTGCACTCCCAACGCGTCGGCGCGCTTGATCAGCAGGTCGATGACCATCGCCGCGCCGCCCAGCTCGCCGGGCACCGGCACGGAGTGACCGCGCGGCGCCGGCTTGGCCTGCTCGCAGAACGGCCACACCTTTTCGTTGCCGGTGTAGCTCAGGCCTTCGGTGCCCGCCGGGACGACCACTTTCCCCGGGAAGTAGCTGCGCTCGAACTGGAAGCCCAGGTCTTCGAGCCAATCGAAATGCTCGACACTGCCGTCGCAGTAGGCGCGAATCTTGGCCCGAGTGCCCGCGTCGGGCTGCCGCGACACCGCGACCAAATACTTGTACATCTCCTCGGGCGAATCGAGGTGACCCGTCGCCTGCTGCACCGCGGTCCCACCGCCGAGGTAAAAGTGCCCTCCGGCAAGCGAAGTCGTGCCACCCGCCGCGGCAGCGCGCTCGAGCACCAGCACCCGCGCGCCGGCCCCTATTTCCTGGGCAGCGCTGACGGCCGCGCAGCCACCGCCGATGCCGAAACCGATCACCACCACGTCGACGTCGTCCGACCAGGACGTCACTGTGTCGGCGCTGACCGTTTCCGGTATGTCGGTGTTCACCGTTGCTCCTGTTTGATGTAGTCGTAGAACGCCCGCATCTTCGGCGGGATGTACGCGATCTCGATGAACGGCACCCCGGCCTGCGGTGCCGACACGTAAGCGAATTGGAGTCCGCCGGCAATCACGCCCCGCTGCACCACCGGGGCGCCACGATCGGCGGCGTCGGCCAGCGCCGCGTCGAACTGTTCCGGGCTGTCGGCCTCCATGCAGATGTGGTGCAGACCCGGTCCGGCCGCGGCCAGAAAGTCACTATAGACATTCTCCCCGCTGACCGGCTGGATCAGCTCCAGCTGCATGTCCCCGAGATAGCTCAGCGAGATGCTGGCCAGGAAATCGGCCGGCTTCCCATGGTAGCTACAGGTGTCCGGAGCAAAGTGCACGTCGGGTATGCGCACCCACTTGCGGACGCCTAAGAGCCCGGTGAGGGCCGTTTCGGTGGCATCCAGGTCTGGGGTGACCCAGGCGATCTGTGTCGGAGACTGAACGGTCAGGTTCATCGTTTCGCAGGATAGCCCAGGCTGCCGGCCGGCAGAAAGACGGAGGAGGGCTTTGCCGTGATCAGCCGCATCGCGTCGGGAAAAGCTGGATGAACACGTTCTAATTCGGCCCTCGATCGTGGGTCAGCACGTCCACCAACAGCCGCACTTGGGTGTCGAACACCGTATCCGGATCGGTCAATGTGTCGGCGCCGTACTGTCCGAACACCTCGAGGCTGATCGCACCCACCACACCGGCCCACACCAGGAAGCACTTGGCGACGACGCGATCGTCGCCGGGAAAGCCGAATTCCTGGCGTATCCGTTCGAAGTCCGATGACATCGGTTGCGGGGCAACATCATTGGTCAGCCGGATGTCTCCGGTGGCGATTCCGGCCGCGATCGCGTCGAACAGGGAGCCCACCACGCGGGTGCCGACGCCCACGGTGCGTTCCGGGGGTGCGTGATATCCGGGCACCGGGCTGCCGTACAGCAGGGCCCAGCCGGCGGGGTGTGCGACGGCCCATCCCCGCGCCGCGCGCGCGATGGCGATGACGTCATCGCTCCACAGGTCGGTCACGGTGTCGCGGGCCCGGTCCACAGTGTCGGCCAGCTCGGAATAGGCGTCGACCAACAGCAAGGTCAGCAGCTCGTCGCGGCTGGACACGTACCGGTACACGGCCGAAGACACCATGCCCAGGTCGCGGGCTATCGCGCGCAGCGACAATCCGGCTGCGCCGTGATCGACCAGCTGGCGGCGGCCGAGGTCGACGATCTTGGCCTCGATCTGCGCCCGCGACTCCTGGCGTTTGCCCACGCGGACAGTCTGACACAACCGAGATCACCGCTCTTGCTTTTTGGTCAGGGCTGTGGCACGGTGATCGTCGAGAGCACCGCTCTCAAAAGCTAACCGGCCGAGAGGATGCAACATGACCACGCGATACGACGAACCCGGGCGGGCCACGCAGGCCGCTAACCGGGTGATCCGGTGGTTGGCCGAACTGGGCATCAGCATCGCCGGGACGCAGGCGCTGCGCGTCCGCGGCCGCAAGAGCGGCAAACAGCGCGGCGTGGTGATCAACCTGCTCACGGTCGACGGCGTGGACTACGTCGTCTCTCCGCGCGGGAACACCCAGTGGGCGCGCAACGTCAGGGCCGCCGGCGTCGTCGAGATCGGACCACGCTGGCCCGCATTCAAGACGCGACGCGCGGCTATCACCGAGGTGAGCGACGCCGCCAAGCCCGAGCTGCTGAGGCGCTATCTGGCCAGGTGGTACTGGCAGGTCAAGGATTACGTCGTTGGATTGACGCCGGAATCAACCGATGAGCAACTACTCGCCGCTGCGCCATTGATCCCGGTGTTCGAGCTCGCGCCGTCCCGCTGATCGGCGCCTAACCGGTCCTAACCGGGGTTCGGCGCCGCCCCGCCGAGATCCTGGCGGACCTCGTCGGTAGTGGCCCGCCACGACACCGCCGCGGGAAATTCGCCCCACACGCTGTTGAATATCCCCACGAGCTGCCCGGGGCCGCCATTGGGCGCAAGGTACACCGGTCCGCCCGAGTCGCCTTTTTGGCTCTGCACGCCGTGGGACATGGTGAACCACCCGTTATTGACGCTCTCCACGGTTCCGCACGTCTCACCGGTAATGACGCCGAAGTGACAAATCGCTTGGCCGGGCGCAAGCGCCGCGCCCGGGCTGGATTCCAGTCGGCGACCGCCCGGCAGAACGTCGCTCACGGCGACGTGATCGTCCAGCACGATCGCCTCGTAGTCCGAGATCAACTGATCGGTGGCCACCGTCGTGCCACTGGGTGTGTTGTCCCGAAACGTCGCCAGGCGACCGATCACGTTGTGATCGTGGTCGGTGACGACCGGCCCGCCGCCCCGGCAATGCCCCGCCGTGAACGCGATCCTGGCCGCCGGGTCCACGTAGGCCAACGTGCAGACGCGGTTGTCCTGGTGGATTTCCATGCCCGGAAAGACCAGCGTGGGATCCGCGCTGGCGGAGACGGGCGCTACCCCTGCCGCGAGCACCGCGGCGGACGCCAACGCGGCGAATGCGCGCATCGTCAGGCGACGCATCATGGACTCCGATCCGTCGGGGCCGGCGCAAGCACCGGCCGCAGCTTGGGGTTACTGGCGTGAACCTCCCCTGTTGATTCTTTCGCGCCGTCAGGCCCCAGCGTTACCGCACCGTTACCGTCGGGACGGCGCCGTCGGGTTGGCCGGCCCCACGCGGCGCCCAGCCCGGGGGTCCGAAGACGTAGCCCATCCGGTCGCGCAGGCGCGTCGCCGATCGCCAGTCGCGGGCGATCGCCACGTACTCGCGGGTCTGCAGCTTCCAGATGTTGAAGGTGTCGACCTTCTTGGTCAGGCCGTAGTGCGGTCGGAACAGCTCGGGCTGAAAGCTGCCGAACAAGCGGTCCCAGAGGATGAGGATGCCGCCGTAGTTCTTGTCCAGGTAGAGCTGGTCCATCCCATGGTGCACCCGGTGGTGCGACGGCGTGTTGAGGATGAACTCGAAGGGCCGCGGCAGTTTGTCGACTCGCTCGGTGTGCACCCAGAACTGGTAGATCAGGTTCAGCGACCAGCTGAAGTACACCATCCAAGGGGGAAGGCCCAACAGCGGCAACGGAAGCCACATCAAGACCTCGCCGCTGTTGTTCCACTTCTGGCGCACCGCGGTGGCGAAGTTGTAGTACTCGCTGGAGTGGTGGGCCTGGTGCGTTGCCCAAATCAGCCGGACCCGGTGCGCCATGCGGTGGTAGCCGTAGTAGAGCAGGTCGACGCCGACGAGCGCGACGACCCACGTGTACCACTTGGTTGGCGAAAGGTGCCACGGCGCCACGTAGGCATAGATCGCCGTGTAACCCAGCAGGGCCAGCGCCTTCCAGCCGGCACTGGTGGCTATCGAGACCAATCCCATCGAGATGCTCGCCCAGGAATCGCGGGTGAGATACGCACCCGAAGGCGACCGCGTGGTGCCGGACTCCTCGATGCGTTCCAGCTTGCGGGCCGCGGTCCACTCCAAAATCAGCAGCAACAGGAAAAACGGGATGGCGAACAGGACCGGGTCGCGGACCTGCTCGGGCAGCCCGAACCAGAATCCCGTCACCGCGTTCACACACACAGACTACGACGCGGCTTTCACCAGCTGGGTACACACTGTTGAGGCCATGACAGCGACAAATCGAGGGATGCTCAAGCTCAGTGCCACGCAGCGGCTGCTCCGTGCCACCGGTGTCCGGAACCGGCTCTTTCCGGTGGCGAAGCTGGACCGCTGGGCGGCCCGCCCGCGTCCGCCCTACGCCGGCCGGCCGCCGAAGCGGGCGTTGAAGCGGATCGACGTCACCCGGGCGGACCTCAACGGGCGTCCCGTCTATCAGGTCAGCCCGCGACTGGACCGTGGCGACGAGATCACCGGCCACCTGCTCTATCTGCACGGCGGGGCCTACGTGCTGGACCTGCTGCCCCACTTTCATTGGCCGGCCATCGCGAAGTTGGCGACCGCGCTTCGGCGGACCGTGACCGTGCCGATCTACCCCATCGCCCCCGAGCACACTTACCGCGAGGTGTTTCCGTTCCTGCTGCAGGTGTACCGCCGCGAGCTGGAGGCCCGGGATCCGAATTCGATTGCCTTCATGGGTGATTCGGCCGGGGGCGGGATGGCCTTTGCGCTGTGTCACGCGGTGCGAGACGCCGGCCTGCCGCCGCCGACCGACGCCGTGCTGCTCTCTCCGTGGATGCACCTCGCGCTGCCGGACCCGGATGTGCCGGTAGTCGCCAAGATCGACCCGTTTCTCAACCCAGAGGACCTGCGCGCCGCGGGAATCCGTTACGCCGGCGGCGATGCACTGGATACTCCCCTGCTCAGCCCCAGCGCGGGACCGCTGACCGGTCTGCCACGGCTGACCGTTTTCACCGGGACCCACGACCTGCTCAACCCCGATGCCCGCGCGTTCCGGAAGCGAGCGGCGGCCGAAGGTCTCGACATCGGCTGGTACGAACTCGAGGGGGGTGTGCACGCCTGGATGCTGCTGCCCGGTCGGGACGCCGCCGACGCGCTGGATCAGATCACCGAGGTGTTGAGCGATTGACTTCCGTGGTGGTGATCGGCTCCGGATTCGCGGGGCTGTGGGCGGCGCTCGGCGCCGCCCGGCGACTCGACGAGCTCGGTGTGCCGGCGGGCACCGTCGAGGTCACGATGTTGAGCGCCACGCCTTTTCATGACATCCGGGTCCGCAACTACGAGGCAGATTTGAGCGCCTGCCGCGTCCCGCTCGCCGATCTGCTCGACCCCGTCGGCGTCGCGCACGTCGCCGCTGAGGTGACCGCGATCGACACCGACGCGCGCACCCTCACCACATCCGGTGGTGTGACATACGGTTATGACCGACTGGTGCTGGCGTCGGGCAGTCAGGTGGTCAAGCCCGCGGTTCAAGGCCTGCGGGAGTTCGGCTTTGACGTCGACACCCACGACGGCGCGGTTGCGCTGCAAGACCATCTGCGACGGCTGGCCGACGGCTCACCGACTATGGCGGCCGCCACGGTTGTCGTCGTCGGTGCCGGGCTGACCGGAATCGAGACGGCCTGCGAGCTGCCGACGAGGTTGCGGACGCTGTTCGGTCGCGACGGCCGAGTTGTATTGGTCGACCGCAACCCGTTAGTGGGCTCCGATATGGGCGCGTCGGCGCGGCCGGTGATCGAACGGGCGTTGGCGGACAACGGTGTTGAGATCAGGACTTCAGTGAGCGTCGATCAGGTCGGCCGGGATGGCGTGTCGCTGTCCTCGGGCGAGTGGCTGCGGGCGGCCACGGTGGTGTGGTGTGCCGGCATGCGGGCCAGTCCGCTGACCGAGCAGCTGCCGGTGGTGCGCGACCGGCTGGGCCGGGTGCCGGTCGACGACCATCTGCGGGTGATCGGGTTGCCGTCGATATTCGCCGCGGGAGACGTGGCCGCCGCCCGCATGGACGACGAACACCTGTCGGTGATGTCGTGTCAGCACGGCCGTCCGATGGGCCGCTACGCCGGCTACAACGTCATCAGCGACCTGTTCGGCGAGCCGATGCTGACCCTTCGGATCCCTTGGTATGTCACGGTTCTCGACCTCGGTCCGGCCGGCGCGGTCTACACCGAGGGTTGGGATCGGGTGGTGGTGGCGGACGGGGCGAAGGCCAAGGCGACCAAGCAAGTCATTAACACCCGGCGGATCTATCCACCGTTGACCCGCAACCGTACCGACCTGCTGGCCGCGGCCGCGCCGGAGCTACAGCCCCGTCCCTAGCGGCGATCGTCTGACTGCGCTTCGTCGCCGGCATACCACTGCACCGCGCGAACTCCCGGCTGCAGGGACAGCTCCGCCACCAATCGCTCCAGCCTGGCCGGAACGTCGCCGTTCATGAGTAGGTGTGCGGTCAAGGTGATCTCGTCGTCGCCGGCGTGCCCGGTGTGGATTCCGCGCAGCGTGATGTCGTTGCTGCCGGCGTGCTGGATGATCTGGGCGCGGGCGTACTTGCTCGTGTTTCGGGCGGCAGACCACCTGCAGCCAGATAGGGCTGCAGGCTTTCGTCTTCGTCATCCGTATTGTCGCGGTCGATCAGCCGACCCAGCGGGCGCCCGAACAGGTGGATGCCGATGACGGTGCCGGTTCCGATCAACGCGAAAAGCAGGTTTCCCGAAGCGGCCAGCACACCTATCGCGGCGGAGCACCACAAGGTGGCGGCCGTGTTGAGACCCCGGACGTTGACCCCTTCGCGCAGGATCACCCCACCGCCGAGGAACCCGATACCGGACACGACATAGGACGCGACCCTGGTGGGGCTGCTGTCCGGGGTGGCGGCGGCGTACAGCACGAACAAGGTCGCACCGGCGGCCACTAATGCGTTGGTGCGCAGGCCGGCCCGGCGTGCTCGCCACTGCCGCTCCATGCCGATGAGCGCGCCGCAGCCCACCCCGACGCCCAGTCGGAGCGCGAAATCGGCGACGCTCAATGTCTGCATGACGGCGCACTCCCCTTCCGACCGCAGGGCTGTCTGCCATATCCGACGATTTTGATACCGGCCCCCGGCGCGGTGCTGGTCGGCGGCAGCTAACCACGTCTAGGTAAACATCAGGTAGCCCACGGCCAAACTGGCCGCATTGCCGTTACCCGCGCGAACGCGTCGCGCAATCTGGCGGCTGCGCTCCAGACCTACTGAACTAGCCTGCGCGAGTTATTGCGCTGCGGACCGCGCTATGACTGTTTGGCGAGTTGCGGACAGTAGTACTTAGCTGAGATCGCCACGAACAGGGCCGCGTGGTCCATGGTCAATCCGGGATTGCTGTTCTGCAAGTCGTGGATTAGCTCCGGGCCCGATTTGCCGCTACCCATCGATCCGCACACCCCTCTGGCAAATGCTATGGCTTGATCTGGACTGCTGTAGTTGAGGCCCGCATCGCGCACAGTCGCCAGGAAGCCCGCGTCATCGAAGCCATCGTCTGGATTGCCGTACGCGGGCGCGGCAAGGCCGACCATGGTGGCGACGCCGAGCAGCGCTGGTAGCAATCTCATGCCTCCCATTTGCGGAACATACCCTTCACCCTTGTGTCAGGCCTTGGAGAGGTGGTGGGGGCAGTAGTATTTCGCGGAAAGCAAGGCGAACTGAGACGCTTCGTCCATAGTGATTCCGGGATTGTGGCTCTTCACGTCATGGACCAGCTCAAGACCCGATTCGCCGTTATTCAAACACTCGCACACCGCTCGGGCGGACGTGATGGCTTGAGCTGGGCTGGGGTAGGCGATGTCGTCTTGTTGCAGAGCAGCGAGGAAGCCCGCATCGTCGGCTGGGGCAGGAGCTGGGTCGGGATCGGCATACGCAGGCGCGGCGAGGCCGATCGTGGCGGACACGCCGAGTAGTGCTAGTAACATTCTCATGACTCACCATTCTTTCAATTAGTGGCCAAAGTTGCTTGGCCGCAGCATCTTACAGCTCAAATCGGTCCAAATTGCGACTATCGATGCGCGCGTGCAGTGCGCATCAAAGACGTTCTGCGCCAATGATATTGACGGTTCAACCGCCATCTGCCTAGATCGGTCAGCCGCTGCTGTAGTGAGCATAAATTCGGTCAATCTCCCGGATATCTTGGTGCGCATCGTTATTGGCGCAGCCGATCCGCGACCGATCTCAACGCCGCAACCACGCTGGGTAACGGTCGCCGAGATTGCTACAACAGACGGCATCGGGGTGTCCGCTATCCCAACTGCGCATCCGACGGCACGACTGTGGGCTTGCCTTTGGACAGGTGCACCGCGTGAATGCCGGGTTTCTTCGACAGTTGCTCGAGCAGGCTGTCAAGGCCTTCTTGATCGACACGATGGTGTTGCACGCTTTCGGGTTTCTCCGATATCTGTGCGACCAGACGCTTCAACTTCTCCGGCGAGGTGCTGTCCTTGAGGTCCTTGAGCGGGGTGAGACGGCCTCGGACGCCGGCCCTCTTCGCAACGTCGGGAGCCCCAGCGCCCATGGCGCTGCCGAGCATGCCCGCCAGGGACGCCGAACTGAGCAGTCCTCCCTCGCCCAGCGCCGCCGCCGGCACGGCGTCCGGTCCGGCGGCCGACAATGCGGCGGCGACCGTCCTGATGGCAGGGGTGGCGGTGGCCCAGCTGGGCGGAACTCGCAACGATCCGACCAAGGTGCCACGCCCGAAATGCGCCTCCGGCGTGACCGAGCCGAACAGCGTGCCGCGGCCCCAGTGTGGTCCCGCCCCAAGGCCGGCCCCCAGCCCTTCTCTCGGGATCGCGCCGACCGCGGGGTGAGGGGCGAACTTGAGGAACTGCGACGCGGGAAGATTGATGAGCAGCCCGATGTAGTTGTACTCCGTGGTATAGCTAAGTGGAGTCCTTACCGCCGAGTACAACGCCGAAAAGGTCGATGCCCAGGTTTTCCCGACGAGGGTGTCGAGGATGTTGTTAAAGAATGTTGTGTAGTCGGTGGAGAGGTCTGCGCCTTCCTGCAGCAGCCACGACACCGGGTTGGGGAGTGCCGACAAAGACGACAGGATCGACTGCGCACTGCCGGCCGAGGTGGCACCGGATTGGGCCACTGCGGCCGCCTGGCTCGCCAGCCCGCCCGCGTTGGTGGTCTGCGGCGCCGCGGTGAAGGGTGTCAACTTGGTGGCGGCCGCCGACGAGCCGACGTAGCTGTCCATCGCAAGAGCGTCTTGAACCCACATTTCGGCGTATTGGATCTCGGTCGACGCGATGGCCGGGGTGTTCTGCCCGAAGATGTTGGTCGCGACCAGCGACGCCAGTTGGCTGCGATTGGCGGTGATCTCCTCGGGCGGCACGTGCGCGGCGAACGCCGTCTCATGAGCGGTTGCCGCCGCGGTGGCCTGGGCTGCGGCTTCGCCGGCCGTTCCGGCAGTGGTCTGCATCCAGCTCAAGTAGGGTGTGACCGCGGCGCCCATGGCTACGGATGACGGACCTACCCACGGCCCGCTGATCAGGCCGTCGATCACCGACGAATAGGTGCTCACGGTGGTCTGTATTTCGCTGGCCAGCCCGGTCCAGGCCGCTGCGGCGGCCCGCAATGACCCTGATCCTGGACCGCTGTACATCCTGCCCGAGTTGAACTCGGGCGGAAACGCTGCGTAAAACATATGCCTATACCCCTTGCCTCGTCGTGCACGTTTGGGCGGCCTGTGCTGGCCTAATCTCCGTTGTCATGGCAGTCATGGCAGTCATGGCAGTCATCGCTTTCATCGCAGTTAGTCTTCGAGTGCCGGAATCACGATGATCGTGGCCGTGGCTGGGTCGGCTTCAACGACGCCGCCGAGCGACCCCGCCGCGGCGCCGCCCCCGGAATGGGTCGCGGAAGCAGCCATGGCGCGTCCCGCCAGGCTCGACAGGCCCATCTGGCTAAACACGCCGCCTTCGCCGGCGAGCGAGGCCTCTGGTACTGCCGCCAGGTTGGTGGGCAGCGCCGAGGCCAGTGTTCTGATCGCCGTCGCCGGGGCGGCTTGGGTCCAGCCCTGTGGCACTGACATGCTGCCAACCAGGGCCGCGCGGCCCATAGCCGCCGATGCTGGCGCCCCACCTACGGCCGCGGAGCTCAGGTGCGGCATCTCACCAGCAATAGGCGCCAACGCCCCGCTGATGACTTTCGGGACGCCAAAGGCGGCGAGACCCTGCCCGTTTTGGGCGTAGGCGAACGTCTGCCCGAACGACAGGAACGGGCCACCGGCCATCGCACTCCACCCGAAGAACGGCGAGTACAGCCCGGTGGAGGTCGACATGATTGTGTTCCAGTTCGTCAGGTCGGTCGCGAGCCCCGTCGGCAGTGGTGGCAACCCCAATAACCCCCCTGACGCGGACGTGGAGGTGTTTGTTGCCAGGCTCTGCAGCGTGTTGGGCACCGACGTGATCAGCTGGGACAGTTGCGTGCTTACATTCAGGCCGGTCGAGCTGCTCGCCTGGGAGACTGAAGCCGCCTGTGCCGCCGTACCCGAGGTGTTGGTGGTCTGCGGCGGCTCGGTAAACGCAGTCAGCTGCGAAGCGGTCGACGACGAGCCGGCATAGGCATACATCGCCGCGGCGTCCTGCGCCCACATCTCCATGTAGTCGGCTTCGGTGACCGCGATCGCGGGGGTGTTCTGCCCCAAGAAGTTGGTCGCGACCAACGCCGCCAACAACGCACGATTGGCCGCGATCACCGGCGGAGGCACCGTGGCCGCAAAAGCGGTTTCGTAGGCACCGGCGGCCAGCTTGGCCTGCGCGGCGGCCTCCTCGGCCTGCGCGGCCGCGGTACTGACCCACGTGACATAGGGCGCGGCCGCCGCGGCCATCGTCATCGATGACGGACCCGTCCACGCCCCGGCGGCCAGGCCCCCGACCGTCGACCCATACGACGACGCCGCGGACTGTAAATCCGCAGCCAACGAGTCCCAGGCTGCCGCGGCGGCCAACATCGGCCCCGACCCCGCACCGACATACATTCGGCCGGAGTTGATTTCCGGCGGTAGCGCCCCGAAATCCAACATCTACTACCTGCCTCCCTTAGGTAGCCGCGGCCGCGTTGGCCGCCTCGGTGGCCGCATAGGAACCGGAGCTCATGCCTAGCGTGGCGACGAACTGTTCGTGAATCGCGGCGGCCTGCGCGGCCATCGCCTGATACATCTGCGCGTGAGCAGCGAACTGCGCGGCAGTCAGCGCCGACACCTCGTCAGCGGCCGCGGGAACCACTCCGGTCGTCGGGGCGGCCGCGGCGGCGTTTCCGGAACTCATCGCCGAACCGATGCCGGCCAGGCTGCTGGCAGCTGCCGCCAGCGCCTCCGGTTGTGCGGTCACAAAAGACATAAATCTTCTCCTTTGAACGTGCGGTTAGGAACCTCGGTGGCCGGTGTTGCTGGTGATTCGCACGTCGGATCGACCATTGATCCCGTGTGTTTCACGTCAACGGACCTGCGTTCTCCCTGTTTTGAAAAATTTGGTGCGGACCCCCGTCCAGGTGCCGTGCTCAATATAGCGATCATCGTGAATAAAACGCGCTTGGATACGTTTCCCGCCGAGTAACATAATGTAAAGAACAAATGTCGTGTCCTCCGGTGTGGATTTGGTTTGCAGCTAACAACACAGCTACTGAACAGCAAGTTCAGGGCCGTAGACAGCAACCATCACACATAAAACCAATAATGGTTTACGCCCGCGCTTTAGCGCAAGATATCCCACACATCGGTATTGCCAAAGATGAGTTAGCTGTGGTTCGAAGCTATTTATTACTCATATCGATCGCGAACTCTGCGAACCCCCTATTGTGCTAGCTACAAACTGTCGGAATTCGAAACATGCCGTGACGCCGCGACGGCCCAGGACCGCAGCGGATTTTGCCGATACGTCACGCAAATTGGCTTGAGGTAACTGGCGCGGGACACCGCCCACGCGTTGTGATCGCAGGTGGCCGGAACGTTCGCTGGCGGGCGCGTCTTCACCGGCGGTCGGCGGCGAGCCGGTGAAAACGCTGGTACAGGATGTCATCGGTCCGGCTCAGCTCCAGCCCCAGCCGACGGCGCTATCGGTGCCGGCCACGTTGCCCGGCTTGGGTGCGCGGTAGGCGGCCTCGTGCCCGGCTTGCCCAACGGCGCGGTCTGGGCGCGGAGCGTCGCGCCGGAGGCAACGACATCACGGCAGGCATCACCCATTGGATAGCTAGCTGTCATCTCCTACTCCCCTAAATTTCATTAAGAATACTCATAGGCAGCTGGTACCAGGCTGATTTGCTGCTGCGGGTTTCCTGGGAGCCCCTGCGCTTTCCTATCTCCGCAGTTCAACGCACTAATGAGCTCCGCACGAGAGCGCTCATGCGGCGCTATTTCTCGAGGTTGCTACAAGCTCACGCCGCTAGCACGGTAAGCGTGCGGTCGCGCCCGGCGGGACCCCGCTATCCGGCCGCGGGTGGGCGCGCCACAAAGCTGGGGCGAAAGCCGTATTGAGGCACAGCGCGACCCTCACCCCGAGCGGCCATATTGGCCAGCGGCACCGGCGGCGTGCTTGCTGCCACCGCCGGCGAAGGGGCCTCCAGCGGTGCGGCCCCCAACGTCGTGGACAGCGGGCTGTGCAGCGGCGCGGGGGTCGCCCAGCTCGGTGGTACCGACAGCGGCCCGACGAGGCCTGCTCGGCCCAAGCCCGCGGAGTCACCCAGCGCCCCGACGCTGCCCAGCGGGCTTTCCAGTGCGTTGGCGGCTGGGCCGGGTACGGCTCCGGCGGCATCCGCACCTTTTCCGGCCAGGCCCATGAAGTCGGACGTGTTGCCCAGGTACCGGGCCGGCATGTAGAAGCCCGAGGCAAAGACGCTGTTCAAGACTTGGGAATTCAAGAAGTCTCCGAAAGCGGAGCCATTTGCCCCGGAGATCACGTTGAGCATCCCGGACAGGCCGGTGGTCGACGACCCCGAACCCGACGCGAAGATGTTGAGTCCGTCGAGGATGCCGCTCAGTGCGGACCCCGACGAGGCCGGGGAAGCCAGGCTTTGCAGGGCGCCGGGCAGCGTCGACAACAGCTGTGACAACGTGCTCTGCCCGGTGCCGGCCTGGGTGGCGGCGGCCTCGGTGACGGCCGCGGCCTGGGCCGTCGGACCGGTGGCATTGGCGACTTGCTCAGGCTGGGTAAACGAAGTCAGCTGGCTGGCCGCCGCCGAGGAGCCGGCATAGCCGTACATCGCCGCCGCGTCCTGCGCCCACATTTCCATGTATTGGGCTTCGGTGGCCGCGATCGCAGGGGTGTTTTGACCGAAGAAGTTGGTCGCGATAAGGACCATCAGTTGGGCACGGTTCGCCGCGATCACCGGCGGGGGCACCGTGGCCGCGAACGCGGCCTCGTAGGCCGCCACAGCCGCCTCGGCCTGTGCCGCGGTCTCCTCAGCCTGCGTCGCGGTGGTGCTCAGCCACGCCACGTAGGGGGTGACCGCAACCGTCATCATCGCCGACGACGGACCATGCCATGCTTGGCCGGTCAACTCCGAAAGCACTGAGCTGTAACCCGTTGCCGTCAAACGCAATTCGGCGGCGAGCCCATGCCAGGCTGATGCGGCGGCCAGCATCGGGCCCGAGCCCGCCCCGGAATACATCCGAGCCGAGTTGACTTCGGGGGGAAGCATTGCGAAGTCCAGTGGTGCTGTCATTCGTTAGCCTCCTCCCGTTAGCTGAACGGTCTCAGTGGCCGGGTTTGGTAAGTGCGTGCCGCCGGTGGGCTATCCCGCCGCGGGTGGGCGTGCCACGAAGCTGGGGCGGAAGCCGTATTGGGGGACGTTGCGGCCCAAGCCTTGCGCGCCAAAGCCGCCCATCGGCACTCCCGGCATGCCAGCCGCGACCGCGGGAGGGGCCACCATTGGCGTTGCTCCCAGCGTGGAGGACAGCGGGGCGAGCGGCGCAGCCGCAGTCCAGCTCGGCGGTACCGACAGCGGGCCAACCAGGGCCGCGCGACCTAAGCCCGTGTCGACGGAGTTGCCGAAACTCGAGATAGCTCCCAGCGGCCCGGCAAGCGCGGTGCCGAGTGGGCCTTGGGCGATGTCTCCGATGGCCTGTTGGGCGGCTTGTCCCCCGGACCATGCCCATGAAGTCGGCCGCGGTGCCCATGAAGTTGCCCGGCATGTAGAACCCCGACGAGAAGATGGTGTTCCAGATGCCGGCATTCATGAAGTCGCCGAAGGCCGAACCGTTCGAACCGGAGATCAAGATTGAGCAGTCCGGACAGCCCGGAGCTCGATGAGCCCGACCCCGACGAGAAGATGTTGAATCCGTCGAGGATGCCGCTCAGTCCAGACCCCGACGAGGCCGGGGAAGCCAGGCTTTGCAGCGCGTTGGGCACCGCCGACAGCAGCTGTGACAACGTGCTCTGGCCGGTGCCGGCCGAGGTAGCGGCAGCCTCGGTGACCGCCGCGGCCTGGGCCGTCGGATCCGCTGGCGTTGGCGATCTGCTCAGGCTGGGTAAACGAAGTCAGCTGGCTGGCGGCCGCCGAGGAGGCGGCATAGCCGTACATCGCCGCCGCGTCTTGAGCCCACATCTCGGCGTACTGCGCCTCGTTGGCCGCGATCGCGGCGGTGTTTTGACCCATGACGTTCGTCGCGACCAGCGACGACAACTGGGCACGATTGGCCGCTGATCAGCGTCGGGGCCACCGTGGCGGCAAACGCCGTCTCGTAGGCGGCGGCCGCGGCCGTGGCCTGCGTCGCGGTCTGCTCGGCCTGCGCGGCGGTGGTGCTCATCCAGGCCACATACGGCATGGCCGCCGCCGCCATCGCCGCCGATGCCGGGCCATGCCATTCCTCACCGGTCAGCGATGTAATCACCTTGCCGTAAGACATTGCGGTGGAGCGCAATTCGGCAGCCAGCCCATTCCAGGCCGACGCGGCGGCCAACATCGGCCCCGAGCCCGCCCCCGAATACATCCGAGCCGAGTTGACCTCGGGCGGAAGCATGGCGAAATCCAGTGCAGCGGTCATTGTTCGCCTCCTTGCCTTGCTGCGACGGGATTAACGGCATCGAAACCTGTTGCGCTCAAGGCTGATAACTCATCGGCGGCGGCAGGGAGCAGCCCCAGTACTTGCGGACGCGCAATTGCAAACGACATCGGGCTTCTCCTCACCGGAAGGACCGAACCCGGGTGTCGTGGTTGCTGCCATGGCTACATCGGCCGAGTCCGCTCGCGCAGAGCCGCAAAGCGGAGACGTCTGGCGGAGAAGCCGATTCAGACCATGGAAACGGTGCCGGGGTCGGATCGCGCAGAAATGGTCATCGATCTGGGATACGGACTATCGTCGGGACTCATTTCGCTCTCACCTCCTCGCGGCCAGGGCATACGGGGATGCCAACACAGTGCACACGGGATGAGGACTCGGCGGAAAACCAAGGCCCGCACCCCTCTCGACAGAGCTTCGGCACCACACGGCGTATCCGGCCAAATCAAGCCGGAAGCCACTTGGGCTCAACCCTTAATCCGGGAGGAGCTGTCCTGACCCTGGGCGTCTTTCGACGTTCGAGGTCAGTGGCCTATATCCGTGCAGACGCCTCACCTATCGAGGTGCATACGCAGGCCATGGTTGCACTCGCAGCAGGAGCGCGTCAAGCCAGCTGCGAGCTGCGGCCGCGGTCGGTACACGCACACCGATGCACATTTTCGAATCAACCGGCAGCCGGTGGCCGTGGCATTACGGTCACCTGGAACCCATATCGCGGTCCGCTGCCGAAGTGGCGTCCGGCCGTGCTCGCGGCGGGAATCCCCGGCATTCCGGGCACTCCAGCCGAACTCTCCGGGAGCGCGGTGCTGTTCCAGCCGCCTCCCGCCAGCGCCGCACCCGCATGGTTCTCCACCTGGGTGGCCGCGACCCAACTCTGGGGCACGGACAAACGTCCAACGAACACGCCTCGAGTCATCCCCGCCGAAGCCATGCCCTGCCCCACCCCCGGCACGCTTGTCGAACCGAACGGAGTGGCTAGGGAGCTTTCCGCTACGTTTGGCGTCACCAACGGCAACCACGTCGCGTTCCCGGTGCCGGCGCCCATGGGTGGCAGTGCGGTGGCCCCGGCCTGTCCGGCGATCGTCACCGCGTTGATGTCGGCCATCGCTCCTGTGACGGTCTGTTGGATGATGGCGGGGCTTGTGTACCCGGCCGAGACGAACCCGTTGACGAAGTTGGAGTCCAAGAAACTCCAAAGGTCGGTCGGCAAGCCCAGCGGCGCCGCGAGTGACTGCAGCGCATTCGGAACCGCGGACGTCAGCTGACTCAGCACCGTCTGCGCGCCGGAAGCCGCCGGAGTGGCGGTGGCCTGGGCGACCGCTGCAGCTTGGTCGGCCTGCCCGGCGGGATTGGTGGTCTGCGGCGGTTGTCCGAACAGCTTCAATACCGAGGCCGCGGCCGAACTCGCCGCATACGCGTACATCGCCGCCGCGTCCTGCGCCCACATTTCGCCGTAGTGGGCCTCCGTTGCCGCGATCGCGGGCGTGTTCTGACCGAGGAAGTTGGTCGCGACCAGAGTCGCCAGCTGAACACGGTTGGCCGCGACCGCAGCGGGGGGCACCGTCGCTGCAAACGCGGCCTCATAAGCTGCCGCCGCGGCTGATGCTTGAGTGGCGGCATGCTCAGCCTGCGCCCCGGTGAGGCTCACCCATGTCATGTAGGGGGTCACCGCGGCCGCCATTGATGCAGATGCCGGCCCCAGCCATCCTTCGCCGGCAAGCCGCTCGATCACCGACTGGTACGAGGATGCCGTCGAACTCAGCTCAGCGGCCAGCCCGTCCCATGCCGCCGCGGCCGCCAGCATCGGCGGCGAGCCCGGCCCGGAATACATACGGGCAGAGTTGATTTCCGGTGGTAGCGCTCCGTAATCCATTGCCAGCACCCCTTAGCCGGCCGCGATCACATTGGTTGCCGCCACTTGGTGGACAGACGTGGCTTGGCCGCTCACTGGCGGATGCGATTGCGCGTTCATCGCGAATTGTATTGCGGTACACGCAGATACCTCGTCGGCAGCTGCGCGCGATTCCGGTAGTGTCACAACGCATGACATCGGACTTCTCCTTTTGGGATGGTCCGACCCGGCTACGGGCCCCCGCCGCAGGCGGTATCTAGGTACTGCTGACAGCGCGTACGCATCACCGCGAAGCGTGCATCAGGTACGCGGCGCCAGCCGTTTCAGGCGGGAAAAGCGCCGTGACCAGATCGGAAAGAAACTGTCATCGATTTCGTACAGCAACTGTCAATTGGACCAGTCCGCCCCCTCCCATCACGTACAGGCAAGGCGCCGTGGTGATTGCACAAATCAACTGTGGTCACCCAGCAAATGTTGTCAGGCGCGGCAAGGTTTCCTCAGCGATTTGGAAGCGCTTTGGAAGCGCTTTGGACCTCGAAGGCTACCGGGGCGCCGCGGTGCCGGAAGCCGTTTGGGCTCAACACATAGACCACACAAAAAATCCTGCTCGCGGGCATATGTGGCCACCGCGGGCGCCTAGGTCGACTTCTTTTCGGCCACCGCCGCGCTGAGGCCTTCGGCCAGGTCTTCGCCGGTCAACTCCTTGAAACGGCGCAGTTGGGCCTCGCTGAACTCGGTGAGATCGCTGGCCAGCACGGCGTCGAGGTCCTCGTCGTCCAGGCGGAAACTCCGGTGATCGCGGGCCTTCTCGACCACATTGCGCACGAAGCCGGCGTTGCCGAGCGTATCGATGCCGCGAATCAAATCGCCGTCTTCGGAGTAGCTCTCGTCGCGGTAGAACTTGGTGTACGACGGCAACAACGTCTGAACTTCTTGGTCGGGGATGACGTCTTCGTTCTCCCGAGCCATCAATTTCGTCAGAGCGATCAATTCGTCCGGGGTGTAGCTGAAGAATTCGATCACCGTCGAAAAGCGCCGCCGCAGACCCTGATTCACCTCAAGCATCTTGTCCATGGCCTTGGCATAACCCGCACCGAACACCACCAGCTCGTCGCGGTGGTTCTCCATGTACAGCAGCAGCGTGTTCATGATCGCGTTGCCGTAGGGGTCGCCCTGGTGGTAGCCCTTCTCGTGCAACGTGTGCATCTCGTCGAAGAAGACGGCCCCGCCCAATGCCCCCTCGAGCATCTCCTCGGTGTTCTTCTCGGCGTCGGCCATGTACCGGCCCAATAGCTTGGTGCGGCTGGTCTCCACCACCACCGGCTTGCGCAGTACGGTCAACCCGCACAGCTGCTTGCTGAAGGCGCGCGCCACGGACGTCTTGCCGGTACCGGGCGGCCCGAGCAGCAAGGTGTGGCGCGACGTCACCGGTACCGGGAGCCCCATCTTTTCGCGTGCCAAGTTCACCTTGGTCGTCGACTTGATGAGCCTGATTTCCTTCTTGGCACGCTCCATGCCCAGCATCGCGTTGAGCTCGGCATCGCCCTCGGCCAGATACTTCGCGGCGGCCTCCGCGTGGCGCGCCGCCTCGGTTTGTGCACGGGTCGGTGCGCTTTCCGGATCCCACGGGTCGGTGCGCGCCTCGATCGTTTCCGGGTCGGTCAGCACCAGCCGATAGTTGGGGTTGTCCAGCGCTTCACGGGCCGGGGTGAACTTCGGGTCCCGTGAGTACACCCGGCGCAAGAGCTCGACGGCTTCGTCTTCGCGGCCCACATGCCGCAAGCACATGCCCTGGGTGTACAGAGCGATGTTGGCCGCGCCCGGCACCCGGTCCCCCTCGACGGCGTCCTGGCCACGCCGATAGGCCTCTTCGAACACCCCCAGCGATGCCAGCGCCGTGGTCGCCATCGCCGCGCCGGCGGCCTTCAGCTCCGGGTTGCGCCACTGGGTGCCCTCCGGAAACTGGACGAGCACCTCGGGCCAACGCTGGGTACGGAAGTACAGCACGCCCCGGACGTAGGCGACCAGTTCGTTGTCGAAAGGATGGCGCGGCTCGACGCCGTCGAGCAGCTTGGCCGCCTCCTCGTAGCGCTTCGCCTCGGCGAGCACGGCGGCGAAAGCGCACGTCAGCGACTCCACGCTGGTGACCGCCAGCCGCAGAAACAACCCGTCGGAGACTTCGGGGCGGAATTGCAGGTCGGTGACCCCGAGGCGGCGAGTCTCCCAGCCGAACGTCCGCACTGCGGCCCACGCGCCGGAGAGCACGTCGATGCTCTGGTCGCCCGCCAGTACCCTGGCCAGCCAGGCATCGCACATCGCCGGATCCAGCGTGGTGGCCGTGTTGAACATCTGCGCGGCCACATGGGGGTTGTGGCTGGGCTGTAGGCCGTTGACGGAAATTCCGGACGCTAACAAACCCGCGACCATCGCGTTGCGGGCGTCTTCAGCGGTTGTTTGCGGGCGACTCATTGCCCGGTAGGCACGCTCGTTGCGTTCTCCTGCACCTGACTAACCGACAGCACCAAGTCCTCTTCGTTGTGCAACTCGCGGCTGGGCACGGTCAGCAGGGGGCGAGTCGTCGGGGCGGGCATACTGGCCCGCACCGCGGCCAACTGGCGACCGGTGAGCCGGTTGAGTCCGGACGACACCTCCCGGGGCAGCCGGCTGTCGCTGTGGTAGCGCACCCACGCCGACAGGTGCGGCCGGCCTGCGCTACTGACGAGCCGGATCGTGACCACCGTGGACCCGATGTCGGGGCTCTCGGTCTGCCACAGCTGATCCAGCCTCTCGGAGTCGATAGCCTCCGGCGAAAGCCAGAAGCTGGTCACGAACCCGTTGAAATGCTTGAGGTAACGCCAGCCCGGGCGGCTCCAGGTCGGTTCCAGGTCGGACAGCACGGCGCTGTCGACCTCCGCGAGCTCATCAGCGGTCAACGGCTTGGCCACACAGGTCGGCCCGTCCAGGTCCTGAGCGAGGCGCTCGGTGGCCGCCACCAACGTCGAAGCCAGCGAATCACGAGCCGCCACCGCGGCGACATTGCGCTGCGGGTTCATCCGCAACACCAGCCAGGTGCGGCGCTGGTAGGAAGCGGGGTGATCACCCACCACATCCCACTCTTCGGGCCCCCAGTCTTCGAGCGCCGTCAACTCGGCCGCGTTGCCCCCCCGCCGGACCTTCACCGAGACGATGTCGATGCCGTCGAGGTGTATGTCGAACTGGCGCAGACCTTGCGCAACCGCGGACACCGGCAACATCGCCTCCGCCGCGGATCGATGCCGATGCCGACCCGACGGGTCGTCCTCGCGGTCCTCGACTGCGATCACGGTGACGAGCCGGCCTCGATGCTCACGCACCCCGACCGTGTCACGCCCGAAGCGGCGCTGGTGATCGATCGCGGGCGTGCACCCCGCGGCCAGGGCCGAGCCCGGATCCGCGGACCAGTCCCATAGCCACGCGCCCCATCCCGACGCCACCGTGAGGCCGTGATAGGTGACCAACGACAGCAGCGTCACTATCGCTGCGATGCCAACACCAACCCACCACGCGACATGATGATTGGCCTGCCATGACTCTGGGCAATGACTGGCCAACACCAAGATCACGATGTCGATCAAGAACACCGCGGTGACCCGCGGCCATGCCAAAGCCAAGCCAAACTTGCGCTGAGCCTTCATTACTGCTCTGCTTTCTGCTTACGCGTTCGCACGACCATCATCGCAACACCGAAGGCAGCGCCGCCTATCAGTAGTGCCGCAGTGAACCCTCCGATGGCCACCCACACCGGCACCATATCGCGGTGGGCGACCGGCTTCGGCAAGTTCAACGGAGCCGACAGCTGCTGCGGTGGTTTCGCCGGACCTTCGGGTACATCCCAGGTCAGTGCCGCCACGGGGTCGACGACCCCATAGCCGACCTGATTGTCCACCCCGCGAGCCGGCGGTCTGGCCGTCCGGACCAAACGATTGACGACTTGATATGCCGTTAGCTGGGGGAACTTAGCGCGGACCAGCGCGGCCACCCCGGAAACGATGGCGGTCGAAAAGCTGGTGCCGGCCGGAACCAGCAACGAATTGTCCGGGCCGTCGATCGCGTTGATCAGACCGTCGTCACGCGGCGAGAGTCCGATGACGTCGGTACCCGGGGCAGCGATCGACACCCACGGTCCAGCGATGCTCATCGAACCCTGCCCGCCACCGCCCTGGGTTAGCGGCTGGCCATTGGTATCCACCGCGCCGACAGTCAGGACATAGTCGCTGAACCAGGACGGCGTCACCACCGTGGTGACCGCGTTCCAGTTACGAGGATCGTTGGGCTGCAAGGGATCAAAGGCCGGGTTCTGCTTGCAGTCCTTCTTGCTGCTGTCCCCGGCGGCGGCCACGATGACGGCGTTCTTGTCGACCGCCGCATAGCGGACCGCCGCACCGAGCGCGCGCTGGTCGATGATGTTGCGCGCACTCATGCACTCCACGTCGGAGATGTTGATCACCGACGCGCCCATGTTGGCCGCGTGCACGATCGCCCGCGCCATCGTCTGGATGTAGTCGACCTTCTGCGACGTCTGCGGATCTTCGTCGCCGGTGTACGGGTCCTTCAGCGCAAAAGCGTTGCTGGACTGGCGGATCGAGATGATGTCGACGTCCGGTGCGATGCCACTGAAGGCGTCAGCCGGCCCCGGCCCCTGCGCCGGTGCCGCGGGCGGTGGCGGCGGTTTGGGGGTTGGATCCAGCGGGCGCGGGCTGGCCGGATTATCGACGGCGATCACCCGTCCGCCGCCGGGACCCCAGTTAGGGATAGTCACCGTGCCGCCGCCGCGGTTGGCCGACGGAGCCTGACCGGGCCCCGGAGACGGTCCTGGTGGCGCTTGTTGCGCGGGTGGCGCGTGGTGGCGGTGGCGGTGCTCCGAACGGCCCCGGAGCAGGCGATTCCGACGGGGGCGGCGGAACCATCGTCACGGTCTGCGGTAGTGGCGACAACGTCACCGTCTGTGGCGGTGGTGCTTTCGGCGGAGGTTCGGTGGTCGGAATGGTCACGGGCTTGCGCGGCGCCGCCGGCGGTGCCGCCGCCCCGCTGGCCGGTGCCGCGCCGATCATCGACGCCACGATGGTGCCGTGGGCGTCGCAGTCCGACAACCCATCACCGCCCATCACGTAGTCGCCGCCGGCGATCAGGTGCGAGAACCTGGGGTGTGGCGTGACGCCGGTGTCGATGACGGCGACCTTCTGGCCGGCGCCCCGGCCGAATGCCCATGCCTCCTGCAGATTCAGCATCTCCATGTACTTCGGCTGCAACCGGAAGTCCGTGCCCGGCAGCACCCCGACCTCGGTGCAGTAGGAGTTCTGCTTCATCGGCGCCGGCGGTCCGGGTGGACCATCCGGCGGTACCGCCGCTGGATCAATCGTCGGCGGCGAAATCGCAGACGCCGGCGGCAACCCAACAAAGACCCCCGAGATGAGCAGGAGCGCGGCGACGGTCGCGCGCGACGCGCGACCGTACCACCGCCCACTGCTACCTGTAGCGAATCGCTGCATAGACATCCATCAACCAGAATGCCAGCGGGAAGATCGGCATCAGGCAGAGGTATTCAATCCATTCCACGAACTTGCGGAACAACGGGCTGTAAATGGTGTTGGGCACTACCGCCGCGGCCGTCAGGCCCGCCGCCGGCAGCAAAACCAAGATCCCAACCCCGATAGACACCGACAGCGGCGAATCGAGCACCAGCACGTAGCGCATCACCACGGCCGCAACGATGAGCACCGACGTCCCGGCCAAGGTGATCGCCTGCCAGCGGTCGACGTAGGAACGGCCGCGCAGCATCAGGAAGCCCGCGCTGAAGCCGGCCAGCAGGAGCGGCAGCCAGCGCTGCCCGGTGTGCGGGTCGGACAAGGCGGTCAAGGAGAAGACCATCAACACCCCGAGGCCCAGCAGCAGACCCGACAGGTACGACCGGGCACGCTCGGCCTGCAGCAGCACATCGCGCACCGACGCGGGCCCTTCCAAGACCGGCGGGCCACCGCTGGAGCGCACCACCGTGGTCGGCAGATCTGGTCGCGCCTCGAAGACCCACCGGCTGGTGGCCGACGGGAACACCGGCAGCCGGATGCCCGACAGCCGACGGGACAACGCCGGTGCGAAGTGGTAGGCGAGCACGCAGACCAGTACCACGCAGCTGAGCAGCGTTACCGCACTCGTCGCCGCGACCATCCGCGCCAGGCTTGCAATCGTCGCGACCAGGCCGACGGTGATAATCGCGGTGTAGGTGGATAGTCGGCGCCCGGTGAACTTCAGGGCGATCGCCGCAGCGACAGTGAGCACCGCGAAGCCCAACAATGCCTGCGGCGAGCCGACTGGGCCCGGCGGCGCCGCCGCGGCGGCCACCGTCAGCGGCGCGATCCCACCCAGCAGCATGATGTCGCCGGCGCGTCGATCCTGCCGCGTGTTGGCTCGCGACAGCACCAGCACGGCGACGGCCAACGCGAGCACGGCGACCACCGCGGCGTAGATGGTGGTCAGCCACGAGTTGTGGTGCCAGCGCCACCAGCCCAGCAGAAGCGACCCGGTCACCACCCCGGCCGCCACCATCGACGCGCCCACCTGCACCGCAATGACCGGGTCGATCGAGGCGAACCGCTTGCTGAGGTCGGAAGCGACCGCGGTGGAGATGTGCTCGATGACCTGCGAGCGACGCTCGCTGTCCACGATGAAGCGGATCCACAACCGGTCGCCGTCGTAGACGTCCTGCTCGGTCAGCGATTGGGTAGCGCGCAGAGGCGTGCCATCAACCAGGCACAACGCCCACCTGCCGCGCCCGCCGGCCTCGAGTGGGGCCTCGCCGAGCTCCCTGAGCCGGCTGTTGACCACCTTGAGCAGCGGATCGGTCATCACCGAAACCGGGGCGTTGGCATCCAGCAAAACGCCGACCTGGACACCGTCGCCGGCCATGATGCCAACCACTACCGCCCTGGGCGCCGAGGTACCTTCAACGTCAGCTTGTAGCGATTCAGCGATCGCGGTCATCGTGCTGCACCCCCTGCCGTGGTGAATGTGTAACCCCGGGGCTCTAGCCGCGCGGGGGCCTCTGCCGCCGGGAGGGGCAGCTCGACCATTTCCGAACTCATTTGCCTCGCCTCGGTTTAATTAGTGGTGGATGACAGTGCTTTGTAACGTTGCTGCTGATTCTAGAGAAGTATGACCGGTTCGCATCCCGAGCGCAGGCTTTGTTCAATCAGGCTGGTTAACTTTGCATTTCGCAATTGGCGTCAAACCCGGCTGTGCGTCTTCCACTCGCCATAGGGCAGCGTGTCCAATACGGTCTTCACGCCCACCTGGACAAGTTGCGGGGTCGCGGGGCAGATGGCCAGCCAGGCCTCCCCCGACCCGGCTGTCCGGGCCTGTTGATAAAGCGCGATGCGGCCGCCGGAACCGTCTTTGAGCGAGAGCACCGAGGCGCTGGGGCCCTTGGCGTCGTCGCGGTATTGCCGCGCGTACACGGCGACCTCGGCCGCGGGGTCGGACAGGGCTTGGCCCAGCGCGGCCACGGTAGCGGCGCTGATGCCCATCCGGCGCAGATCACCACCGGAGAACACGTTAAAGCCCGAGTCCTGCCATGACTTTGTTGCTTCCAGCATCTCCTCGAGGGGGACGTTCACCGCGTTGATCGCGGCGGCGTCTGCGTGGTGAATCGATTCCAGGCCGTCCATCACCAGTGAGGCGATGGAGGCGCTGTCCGCGATGGCAACGTCGTCGACCGTGATGTCGTCGCCGACCCGCACCGCTGACACCCAGTGGTTGGCGCGACGGGCCAACACCACGCGGAATTCGTTATCGGGGATATCGCGTGAACCGGGTGGTTGATTCTCATCTTCGACGATGCCGTAGAGCAGCTTGCCGCGCGACAGCAACGCGACGACCTCGATGTCGGGAGCGGCGAGCACCCGCATCCGGGCGGCGACCTGCTCCTGGACCTCGTCCCCGACGACGATGCCCTGCTCGCGCATGACCGCCATCCCGGGGTGTTCGTTCAGCCAGTCGTTGTTGTCGGTAGATACGAATGGTCGGCACCGCAACTCGGGCGCGACGTGTCGAATGTCCAGGAGTGCCTGGAGCATCCAGAAACCGTCCACGTTCACGGTGATGTCGGTGCGGGTGCTCTGTTGATCCATCAGTACCTCAGTCGTCCCTCAGTCGTTAATGCGTTCTTACACCGCAGGACGCGGCAGCACACCCAGCTGTGGTGTGCTGCCGCGCCTGGAGTTGGTTGTTAGGCCCAGCTGGAGCCGACGGCGCTGTCAGTGCTGGCCATGTTGCTGCCGGCCGACTGCACCTTCGAGCCGTGCTGGTTGGCCTGCTCGTAGATCACCTGGAAGTTGCGACCCAACTGGGTGATGAACTCCTGGCAAGCCACCGAACCCGAGCCGCCCCAGAAGTCACCGGCAGCCAGCACATCGCGAACGATGGCCTGGTGCTCGGACTCCAATGATGCGGCCTGGGCGCGGATCAGAGCGCCGTGGGCGTCGACGTCGCCGAACTGGTAATTGATGCTCATAACGGTTGTCTCCTAACGATTGATAAGGGTACGCAGCTACGGGTTTGGGCGCTAGCTGCTGAGGATCTGCTGCGAGGCCTGCTCTTGAGTCTCGTAGTTGTTCGCGTCGCGGACCAGACCGTCACGCACGCCGTGCAGCATGTTCACGATGTTGGTGAAGGCCTGGTTCATCTGGCCCATCGTGTCGTAAGAGGTCGCCTGAGCGGTACCGCTCCAGCCAGCCCCGGCGATGTTCTGCGAGGACGCCCACATCTTGCGAGCCTCGTCCGACACCGTCTGGGCGTGCATCTCGAAACGGCCAGCCATCGCCCGCATCGCGTGCGGGTCGGTCATAAAGCGTGCCATGTTGAATCTTCTCCTTATTGAAGTTGGTTAATTGTTTCGTGCTGGAAGGCCTTGAAGGCTAGGGCCCGACTGATCACGCTTTGCTGCAATCACCGAGCCGGTAACTAAGGATGGCCCCCTCTCCGTAAGTTGCCGGCTACCACCGGCCGTTCCAACACGGTGAAGCAGTTGGACTGCTCATACCGTCCCGGGCGCTACCATGACCCAGCAGTCGATCCCCGGAATCACCGACTGCTGGGGGGTTGCCGTGGAGCCCACGTCCGTGGCGATCCGCCGCAACCCTTGCCTCGTCTGCCGGCCTGGTTAGCCGGCAGCGGCTGCGTTAGCCGCCTCAGTGAGCCCGTACGACCGCGAGCTCATGTGCAAGGTGTTCACAAACAACTCGTGAATAGCCGCGGCTTGCGCGCTGACGGCCTGGTACATCTGTGCGTGCGCTGCGAACTGAGCCGCGGTCAGCGCCGACACCTCGTCGGCGGCAGCGGGCACCACTCCGGTCGTCGGAGCCGCCGCAGCGGCGTTCTGCGCGCTCATGGTCGAGCCGATGCCCTGCAGGGCGCCGGCCGCCGCAGCCAGTGCCTCTGGCTGTGTAGTCACGAACGACATGCTGTTTCCTCCCTTTCGCAGCGTCTGTTCTGTGCAAGAGACTAGATGACTGTCTCTGCCTTAGCTGATTTCGCGGCCACCTGTTCACCAGTGTTCACTGGATGGCACCACGAATTCACCTTCAGTAACGACACAGTAACAGCGCTTGGCCTGGAATGTGGTGCGATCTTCGAGGTCAAAGCCCAGTGCGCGAGCAAGATGTCACCCCAGCCCCATAAAAGCGTGTTGACCAGGCGTTTCGCGGAGCCGTTGTGGTGTGGTGGGAAAAAATCTTGCCGCTGATTAACTCGTCCGCCGCGGCACCCGTGGGCTGCGATGCCCGAAGGCGCGCCGGCCGCGGGGTGTGCGGTGGGCGCGCCTTCGGGGTGTGTGGGGTGTGGGGTTAGCCCGCGGACATGGGGCGGGGCATGACGGTGGGTTTAAATCCGTAGCGCGGGCCCACGCCGGCCCCGCGCGCGGCACCGGTTCCGCCGATGGGCATGCCGCCGATCAGGTTTCCGGCGCCGGACTCGCCCGAGGTGATCGGCTCGCTGACCGGGATGGCCGACATCGGCTTGGCCGCGCTGGGCAGCGTGGCTCCGGGCCAGGAGTTGGGCACCGACAGCCCCGCCACATGGGCCCCTTGACCCAAACCGGCTGCGACCTGCCCGCCGGCGCCGCCGGCCGCCCCACCGAGCCCGCCGATGCCCTTGGGTACCGCGGCCGCCGCCGCCGGGGCGGCACCACCGAGCCAGCCCGCCGACTTGGCGATCTGGGTACCGAAGTTGCCCATACCAACGCTGAAGTACGGCAGACCTTCAGTGTTATAGAAGAAGCTCGCAAACGGCGCATAGCCGTTGGCCAGCGCGCCCAGGTTGGTGGGCAAGATGGTCTGGCCGGTCAACAGGAACCAGATCTCGGTCAGCCCTGTCCTGCCGGTGGCGGTGGGCCCGATGAACGGGCCGGTCAGGCTTTGTATCCGGGCTCTGGACGTTGGTCAAAATCCCCTGGAGATAGCTCTGCACCGAGGTGGCCGGGGTGGTGGCCGTGCTGGCCGTCGAGCTGAGCGCCGCAGCCGGGTTGGCGATCGCGGGCGCCTCGGTAAACGAGCTGATCTTGGTCGCCGCCGCCGACGACCCGGCATAGCCGTACATGGCCGAGGCGTTATTGGCCCAAAATTCGCCGTACTGGGCCTCCAGTTGCGCGATCACACTGTTGTTCAGGCCCAAGATATTGGTCTGCACCGCCTGAGCCAGCTCGGCGCGGTTGGCCGCGATCAACGGCGGGGGCACCACCGAGGCGAACACGGTCTCAAAGGCCGCCGCCGCCGACTGTGCCTGGACCGCGGCGTGCTCGGCTTGGCCGGCGGTGGTGCTCACCCAGCTCACATACGGTTGCACCGCGGCGACCATGGCCGCCGAGGTCGGTCCCAACCACGACTCGCTGGCCAGCTGGCTGACGACCTTGTCCAAACCCTGTGCGGTAGAGGCCAGTTCGGCGGCCACCGAGTTCCACGCCGAGGCCGCCGACGTCAACGATGACGATCCCGGGCCCGAGTAAATCAGCGCCGAGGAGACCTCGGGCGGCAGCGCACCTAAATCGGACATGCCTTGACCCCTTAACCGGCCGAGGCGGCATTCGCCGCCTCAGTGATCCGATACGACCCCGCGCTCAGGCCCAGGGTGTTGACGAACAACTCGTGAATGGCCGCGGCCTGAGCACTGACCGCCTGATACATCTGCGCGTGCGCGGCGAACTGCGCCGCGGTCAGCGCTGATACCTCGTCGGCAGCCGCGGGCACCACACCCGTCGTCGGCGCCGCCGCCGCCGCATTCTGCGAACTCATCGCCGCGCCGATCCCCTGCAAGGTGCCCGCCGCCGCCGCCAGCGCCTCTGGTTGCGTAGTCACAAACGCCATCTGATCTCCCTCTCAACAACCCTCCGGCCATCGAGACCCTCGGGAATCTGATTACTCCTGACGTTAATTCGGTTCATGGTGTTATCCCGCCGACGGTGGACGGGTGAGCACGCTATATCGGAATCCATATCGCACGCCCAGGTTGCCCGCGCGTTGCGCCCCGCGGCCTGCCCGACCATCGGCATCCCCCGCAGCGCGGCGTTCGACCCCGCCGGCGTTGGCTCCTTCCGGCGTGCCGGCCAAGTTGGCGCTGACCAGCTTGGTGGCGGCCTGTTCCACCCGCGGTCACCGGCGTGCACCGGGCGCGTTGAGCCAACTCGATGGTACCGACAGCCCACCGATCTTGGTGGCCGACGACAGACTCGCCGCCGGTCCGGCCGCATGCCAATGCCAACCACCGGCACCCAACGCGGCGAACTGCGGTGACGGGATGAACGCACCGCCCGAACCGGCCGTCGTACCCAACGGACCGTTGAACGTCTGCTGACCGATGGACCATACCAAAGTTGGCCGATGCCCACCGCGAAAATAGGCCAGGCAGGGTTTGTTTGATGCCATCGCGGTGTACTGGCCGGGGGCAAGCCCGATCCAGTTGTTCGTCGGGGTAGGCAGACCGTGGTCAGGAAATCCTGGATCGTGTTGCAAATCAGCCCATGCTGGGTGGTGATCGCCGCCGGGGCCGCCGAGAGTTGCTGCAGCGCCTGCGGCACCGAAGCGATCAGCTGGCTGACCGCCGACGACACGGTCTGCGCGGACTGTCCAGCCGGCGTGGCGCTGGCCTGGGCGACCGCGGCCGACTGGCTGCCCGCCGCGCCCGCAGTGGTGGTATTGGGCGGGTCGATGAATCGGCTCAGCTCGGTGGCGAGCGCCGACGAACCCGGCATAGCCGTACATCGCCGCCGCGTCTTGGGCCCACATCTCCATGTACTGGGCTTCCGTGGCCGCGATCGCCGGGGTGTTCTGCCCAAAGAAATTCGTCGCGACCAACGTCGTCAACAACACCCGGTTGGCCGCGATCACCGGCGGAGGCACCGTCACGGTAAACGCGGTCTCATACGCGGCCGCCGCCGCGCGGGCCTGACCCGCCGTCTCCTCGGCCTGCGCGGCCGCCGCGCTGATCCAGCTCGCATACGGCGTCACCGCAGACATCATCGCCCGCGACGCCGGACCCAACCACGGCGAACTCGTCAGCTCCGCCATCACCGAGTTGTAACCCGTTGCCGCCGTATCCAATTCGGCCGCCACCGAATCCCAGGCCGACGCGGCCGCCATCAACGGCCCCGAACCCGGACCGGAGTACATCCGACCCGAATTGATCTCAGGCGGCAACGCCCCGTAATCCAGCACCTACGAACCGCCCAATCCGTACGCCATGGATGCGTCACACGCCACTTTCGCTTGAGGACCTTGGAGGAAGTCGATCTCGTGTGAGATTAGTTCGCCGCACTCCCTTGTCGGCCCCACGTCATGCGGCCGACCACGAGACGGTGCAGCGGCTCGTCCGGCCGCCCGAAGGCAGACGCGCGCGGTCCGCCGAGCGCATGGTGTCCCGCTGAAAAGGCCATGACCTTTGAGAATGCGCCGACAACGCCGGTCGCCGACGGTTGACGGGAGCGGCTCAACGGGCCGTCGCCGGGCCACGCTGAAGGGGTGAACACCATAAAAATCCGGCCGCAGCAAAAGGCCGTCTCAGCGGATCGCCGGGTGACGGACGGATCGGGCCGAATTAGTTTGCCCTGCGATGCCCGAAGGCGCGCCGGCCGCGGGGTGTGCGGTGGGCGCGCCTTCGGGTGTGTGGGGTGTGGGGTTAGCCCGCGGACATGGGGCGGGGCATGACGGTGGGTTTAAATCCGTAGCGCGGGCCCACGCCGGCCCCGCGCGCAGCACCGGTTCCGCCGATGGGCATGCCGCCGATCAGGTTTCCGGCGCCGGACTCGCCCGAGGTGATCGGCTCGCTGACCGGGATGGCCGACATCGGCTTGGCCGCGCTGGGCAGCGTGGCTCCGGGCCAGGAGTTGGGCACCGACAGCCCCGCCACATGGGCTCCGTGACCCAAACCGGCTGCGACCTGCCCGCCGGCGCCGCCGGCCGCACCGCCCAGACCGCCGATGCCCTTGGGTACCGCGGCCGCCGCCGCCGGGGCGGCACCACCGAGCCAGCCCGCCGACTTGGCAGATCTGGGTACCGAAGTTGCCCATACCAACGCTGAAGTACGGCAGACCTTCAGTGTTATAGAAGAAGCTCGCAAACGGCGCATAGCCGTTGGCCAGCGCGCCCAGGTTGGTGGGCAAGATGGTCTGGCCGGTCAACAGGAACCAGATCTCGCTCAGCCCTGTCCTGCCGGTGGCGGTGGGCCCGATGAACGGGCCGGTCAGGCTTTGTATCCGGGCCTGGACGTTGGTCAAAATCCCCTGGAGATAGCTTTGCACCGAGGTGGCCGGGGTGGCGGCCGTGCTGGCCGTCGAGCTGAGCGCCGCAGCCGGGTTGGCGATCGCGGGAGCGTCGGTAAACGAGCTGATCTTGGTCGCCGCCGCCGACGACCCGGCATAGCCGTACATGGCCGAGGCGTTATTGGCCCAAAATTCGCCGTACTGGGCCTCCAGTTGCGCGATCACACTGTTGTTCAGGCCCAAGATATTGGTCTGCACCGCCTGAGCCAGCTCGGCGCGGTTGGCCGCGATCAACGGCGGGGGCACCACCGAGGCGAACACCGTCTCAAAGGCCGCCGCCGCCGACTGCGCCTGGACCGCGGCGTGCTCGGCCTGGCCGGCGGTGGTGGTCACCCACGCAACATATGGCTGCACGGCCGCGGCCATCGCCGCCGAGGACGGCCCCAGCCATTCCTCACCGGCCAATTGCACGACGACCTTGTCCATACCCTGGGCCGTGGAGGCCAATTCGGCGGCCAGCGCGTTCCACGCCGACGGCCGCCGCCATCAAGGACGACGATCCCGGGCCCGAGTAAATCAGCGCCGAGGAGACCTCGGGCGGCAGCGCACCTAAATCGGACATGCCTTGACCCCTTAACCGGCCGAGGCGGCATTCGCCGCCTCAGTGATCCGATACGACCCCGCGCTCAGGTGCAGGGTGTTGACGAACAACTCGTGAATGGCCGCGGCCTGAGCACTGACCGCCTGATACATCTGCGCGTGCGCGGCGAACTGCGCCGCGGTCAGCGCTGATACCTCGTCGGCAGCCGCGGGCACCACACCCGTCGTCGGCGCCGCCGCCGCCGCATTCTGCGAACTCATCGCCGCGCCGATCCCCTGCAAGGTGCCCGCCGCCGCCGCCAGCGCCTCTGGTTGCGTAGTCACAAACGACATTCCATTTCCTCCTCGGTAACCTTCCGGCTCGCACCTTCGGGATTGGTTGCTAATAACGTTAATTCGATCTGGGTCGCAGCACCTACTCGCTGCGAAATTCTCATCACCGGACAACCACTGTTCATTTGTTAGCCACTTTCACTTCCCAAGTTGGCCTCACCCTGCCGACGGTGGTCGGGTGAGCACGCTATATCGGAATCCGTAGCGGACCCCCATGTTGCCCGCGCGTTGAGCGCCGCGCCCTCCCACCATGCCGGGGTCCATCAGGGCGTTCATTGGGCCCGCATTGGGGCCAACCGGCGAACCATTGACGAAGTTGGCGCTCACCAGCTTGGTGGCGGCCTGCTCCCCCGCGGTCACGGGTGCACCGGGCGCGTTGAGCCAACTCGATGGGACCGACAGCCCGCCGATCTTGGTGGCCGACGACAGACTCGCCATCGGTCCGGCCGCATGCCAATGCCAACCACCGGCACCCAACGCGGCGAACTGCGGTGACGGGATGAACGCACCACCCGAACCGGCCGTCGTACCCAACGCACCGTTGAACGTCTGCTGACCGATGGACCAACCGAAGTTGCCGATGCCTATCGCGAAATAGGCCTGCAGGGTTTGTTTGATGATCGCGGTGTACTGGCCGGGGGCAAGCCCGATCCAGTTGTTCGTCGGGGTGGGCAGGCCCATGGTCAGGAAATCGTGGATCGTGTTGTAAATCAGCCCATTCTGGGTAATTTGGCGCCGGAGCCACCGAGAGTTGCTGCAGCGCCTGCGGCACCGAAGCGACCAGCTGGGTGACCGCGCGACGCGACGGTCTGCGCGGACTGTCCCGCCGGCGTGGCGGTGGCCTGGGCGACCGCGGCCGACTGGCCGCCCGCCGCGCCCGCGGTGGTGGTGTTTGGCGGGTCGAGTGAATCGGGCTCAGCTCCGTGGCGAGCGCCGACGACCCGGCATAGCCGTACATGGCCGCCGCGTCTTGGGCCCACATCTCCATGTACTGGGCTTCCGTGGCCGCGATCGCCGGGGTGTTCTGCCCAAAGAAATTCGTCGCGACCAACGTCGCCAACAACACCCGGTTGGCCGCGATCACCGGCGGGGGCACCGTCAACGTAAACGCGGTCTCATACGCGGCCGCCGCCGCGCGGGCCTGACCCGCCGTCTCCTCGGCCTGCGCGGCCGCCGCGCTGATCCAGCTCGCATACGGCGTCACCGCAGACATCATCGCCCGCGACGCCGGACCCAACCACGGCGAACTCGTCAGCTCCGCCATCACCGAGTTGTAACCCGTTGCCGCCGTATCTAATTCGGCCGCCACCGAATCCCAGGCCGACGCGGCCGCCATCAACGGCCCCGAACCCGGACCGGAGTACATCCGACCCGAATTGATCTCAGGCGGCAACGCTCCGAAGTCAAACACCACCCCTCCTCAACCGGCCATATCGACTGTATCCGCTGTCGCCATCCGCACTTGCAGCCGCACCGCTCCGAACACTTCTCGTCCCCTGGCCCGCACGTCGCGCCGGGCAGCCCGATACGTTCCGGGCGTTCACTGCTGAGCCGATACTGGGATCATTCGCGGAAATTGCTTTCTGCCTCGATATCCCTTCAGGGTTGAACGTCTTCCATCGACACCTCGTCGTGATCGAACTGCCGCTCGGCAAAGACTTTAAAGGGCGCGACGGGGTTGGTGCGCTGACGAAGCCAAGTGTTCATTCCATGCAGATTTTTATTTAACTTCCGGTAACCCACACGTCCCGACAGGTGCTCGTGACCTGCGGGTATGGCAAAAATCGCCTCCGGCGATCGGCACACCGCGGACATGGAGCGTTCATCTCCCGTTTGATTAGTCCTCTTCGAGGATGAGCGCCATCTCCGGGCAGGAGGCGACGCCGTCCCGAGTCAACTGTTCGTCCTCGGGACGCACCTCGTGCTCTTCGAGGATCGAGTAACCCGACTCGTCGATCGGGAACAGATTGGGATCGACCGCGTAGCACTGGGCGTGTCCCACGCACCTGGACTGTTCGAGACGAACCTTCACTCCGGTGTCCTTTCTCGACCACTCGAGGGCCAGATCGGGGCGGACAGATCGATACGTAGATTAACCGCCGCTACCGGATTGGTGGGTGCCTACCAGGCATGCAATATTGGGCTGTGGCAGCACGGCTTGGCTGCATTGGCATCCGGGAAATCGGACCAACCACGGAACCAAAGGGAAAGAATTTTCAGCGCATGAGCACTCTGGGCCAGGACCACGCCGGCGGGTTCTACCTACCGCGGCTTAATTACGAGTCGTTGCCCCTGGCCGAAGACCGCGGGGTCGGCTGGAAGACGCTGCGTGACGCCGGGCCCGTGGTGTTCATGAACGGCTATTACTACCTGACCCGACGCGAGGATGTGCTTGCCGCGCTGCGCAACCCGAAGGTCTTTTCGTCAACGATCCTGCAGCCCCCAACCAATCCGCTGCCGGTGATCCCGCTGGCGTTCGACCCGCCGCAGCACACCCGGTACCGCAAAATTTTGCAGCCCTACTTCAGCCCGACCAGGCTGAGCAAGTCTCGGCCGGTGCTGCAGCGCCACGCCGCTGAGATGATCGAGGCGTTCGCCCGCCGGGGCGAGTGCGAGGCCATGGCGGATTTCGCCAGGCTCTACCCCTTTCAGGTGTTCCTCGACCTCTACGGTCTGCCACTCGAGGATCGCGACACCTTGATCGGCTGGAAAGACTCCATCATCGGCGACAAGGAATTCCTCACCATCGCCGAGCTCCACGCGGGCCAAGTCGAAATGTTCGAATACCTCAGCAAGGTGATTGCGCAGCGCCGGGAAAACCCGGCCTCGGACATGTTGTCGCAGGTGATGACCGGCCCGGGCGACTTCACCGATCTCGAGCTGCTGGGCATGAGCCACCTGTTGATCCTGGCGGGTCTGGACACCGTGACGGCGATCATCGGATTTTGTTTGTTCGAATTGGCGCGCAGACCGCAGCTGCGCGCGGAGCTTCGCGATAACCCTAGGCAGATCAGGGTTTTCATCGAAGAAATCATTCGACTCCAGCCGCCGGCCCCGGTGGCGCCCCGGATTGTCACCGAGTTCGTCAACGTCGGCGGCATGACACTACCGCCGGGTTCGCAGGTGCGGTTGTGCATGGCCGTGGTCAACCGCGACGGCAGCGACGAGTGGTCAACCGACGATCTAGTCATGGACGGAAAAGTGCACCGGCACTGGGGGTTTGGCGGCGGACCGCACCGCTGCCTGGGTTCTCATCTGGCGCGGATAGAGCTGACCGTGATCGTCGCGGAATGGCTCAAGCAAATCCCCGACTACGAACTGCCTGACGGGTACGTCCCCGAAATCAAGTTTCCGTCAAAGTCCTTCGCGCTCAAATCATTGCCGCTGCGCTGGGGCTGATCTGAGCGAAGCTCAGTCAGCCCCAGCGCCGTGCCGGCAGATCTACTTGCGCAGCTCGGTCGCCGCGACCTGTACGAACACCCCGGTGTCCTCGGCCATCAGCAGGCCACGACCGCGGGGCAACGGGCCACCCTTCATCTTGCCGCGGATGAAGCCTTCGTCGGGGTCGGCGTCCATCACCAGCAACGGCGCATTCGCCTGGTGCAGTGCCCGCAACATCGGGTCGCTGCCCGCCGACGACCAACCGCCGAACGTGCGGGTGACGATCACATGCAGGCCGACATCGGCGGCCCTGGTCACCCAGGGAACGGCCTTGTGCAGCGGCGAGTCGAAACCTGGCGGCAGCTGCTGGATGTCATCGACGATCAAGAAGATCTCCGGACCGCTCCACCAGGACCGCGACAACAGCTCCTCCGCGGACAAACCGGGCGGCGGCTCACGGCCGGCCAAGGCCTGAGCTATGTCGCCCATCATCGCCACGACACCGTCGAGGTTGTAGGCGAACTTCTCCACGTAGTCGGAGCCCAGGGTGGTCAGCAGCTGACGCCGCGGGTCGACCAGCCACACCTGCGCCGAGGGCCGCCCGGCCGGGGGCGTCGGCGCGCTGGTGGCTCCCGGCGCATAGAGCCTGCCGATTTCGGACATGATGGTGGCCAGCGTCGTGGTCCGTCCACATTCGCGTCGACCCGTGACCACCAAATGCGAGTTCTCGGCGAAGTTGAGATAGACCGGCTGCAGATCCAATTCCGATATCGCCCAGGTGATTCCGCCCACGCCAACCCCTTGACGGGTGTCCCGGGCGGCCAGCTCGCGCACCTGTTCCACGCCGAACTTCGCCGGCAGCCGGCGCACCGGCGGGGCTTGGCTCGTCGCGACCCGGCTGATCGCGGCCACCACGCTGTCGGACTCGAACATGTTGTTGGGCGTGCTGGCCAACGCGGGCCGGGCCACCAACGTGTGTAGGCCCGACTGCGGGTCGGCGTCGAGTCGGACGTAGTTGACCGCGACCATGCCGCGTCCCGGCTTGACCGGAACGTCCTTGGCGAACCTGGAACGCACCAGCTTGGCGTCTTCCACGGCGGCCAGACGCAACTCGACCCGGGAACCGAAACCGCTCCGCACCGGCGGACGTAGCTCGGATTCGCGGTCTGCCGTGACAATCACGTGCACGCCGAACGAGGGGCCCTGGTTGATGATCACGTTTACCTGCTCGATCAACACCTCGTTTTCCTCGGCCAGCGCCCGGTAGTTGTCGATCACCAGGTAGACGTCGCCGAAACCGTCGTTGGGCACCGGCCCGGGCTCGCCGCCGAACTTGCGGCGCCGGAACACCTCCATCGACGGGATTCCGTATTCGAGGAAGCTGCGTTTGCGCTCGCGGACCAACGCCAGAATTTCGGCCACCGTGCGGCGCACACCGTACGGATCCGTGGGACCGACGACCTCACCGACGTGGGGCAAGCGGGCCACCGTGGTCAGCGCGGTGCTGCTGTAGGCCAGGCAGTAGAACTGAAGCTGCTCGGGCGTGTGCGTCAACGCGGCCGAGCAGATCAGCGTCTGCAGCGCAGTGGTTTTGCCCGAACCTCCGGCGCCCAGAATCAAGACGTTGGCGCCGGGCCCGGACGTGTCAACCGTCCACGGCGGCTGGTCATGCTTGAACGGGCGGTCGATGATGCCGATCGGGAACACCAGATCCCTGGCGGTGCCGTACTCCTTTTGCCACTGGCGGCCCAGGAACCGGTCGACCAAGTCGTCGATGGCGACGGGCACGGTCAGCGGCGGCTGCCACAACCGGTACGGCTCGAAGTCGATCCTGCGCAGCTGATCAATGATCACCGTGCCGACCTTCGGTGTCCTGATGGCTTCTTCGTCCTCTTCTTCGGCATCTTCCGCCTCGAGGAGTTCGCCATTGCTGTGCACGAGGGGCTCGATGTCAGGGCTCCCGACGGCTCACCTCGAGAGGCGTGAACGAATTCGTGAACAACTGCGGGCGGACGTAGTCGATGCTGTGCACCAACGCGGGCGCTTCTTCGCCGTCGATGGTCACGCCGCGGGAATAGTAGTCCCGCCACAGGAACTCGGCCTGGAACCGGATGATGTCCTCGAGGCTCTTGCGGAAGTACCCCAGACCCGCCTGGGCCGGCAGGTTCACCGCGTTCGGCACGCCGGCCGCCTGCGCGGCTCCGGCGGTACGCGCCTTCAGCACCAAGCGGTAACCCATGTTCTCCATGAGTTTTTCCGCCCGGCTCTCAATGGTCTGCGATGCCATCATCAGGTGGATCCAGTAGGCGCGGCCCTGCCGGCCGATCGAGTCAAGGACGTCGACCGCTGTCGGCATGATGCGGAACCACTCATAGAACTCGTCGATGACCACCACGAGCATCGGCAGCGGCATCATGTCCTGGCCGCGCGCCCGCATCCTGGACCGTACGGAGTTGTACTCCTTGGCGTCATCCACGCCGGCGCTGTCGCATACCGCCTTGCGGCGGGCGATCTCGCCCCACAGCGCATCCAGGAAGCGCTCCATCAGCGCCTGGTCTTCTTCGAGGTCGGTGATGATCCGCGATACGTGGGGCACCCCGGCGAACGGCTTGACCGCCGACCCACCCTTGAGGTCGGCCAACACAAACTGCAGCTCTTGTGGCGGATGGCCGAGCATCAGCGACTCGATCACGGTTCGCACCAGCGTCGACTTACCCGAACCCGTCGTACCCGACATGACGCCGTGCGGCCCGTCGCCGCCCTCGTCCAGCGATTTCATATCCAAGAACAACAGCTCGCCGTTGTCGGATCGATTACCGAACGGGACCCGCAACCGCGACCGGCCCATCGTGTCGGTGCGGCTGCCCCACAGCGCCTCGAAGTCGATGTCGGACGGGTCGTCAACTCCGTAGTACGCCAAGATGTCTCGGGCGCCGATGTGAGCCACCCGCTGGCCGATCTCTTCGTACGCCTCGGCGATCCGCCAGCGGGCCACCTTCTGCGCGAACGCTTCTGCTTCCGGGATGCTGAGATGGTCGGTGAGAGCGAAGAACCACGGCTTGTCGTCGATCACCATCCAGGTGTCGCGGTCGCGGGGCAGCGCTTCGATCACGCCCTTCTTGTCGAACTGCAACGACCGCTCCGGCACGGATGACCACATCGAAGCGCCGGTCAGGTCGAAGAACGTCACCCCGTCCACACCCTCGGAGCTGATCACGTACTCCCATTGGGGATCGGTGACGTCCGCGATGATCACATTGTGCGGCGTCGGGGTCTGCGACGCGGAACTGGCGTGTCGAGGCGTGAACGACCCGCGGCCGGCGAACAATTCGGCTTGCTCGGAGGCGAACTCCCGCACCGAGCTGTACACCATCCGCGCACTGCCCGCCGCGTCCTGCCGCCGGGGGTCACCGAAATGCGGCAGCCACTTGACCCAGTCCCATTCCTCCAGATCGGAGCTGACGACGATCATTCGAACGTGATCGGGCCCGTGGGAGAACGCCAGCTGGCAGATGATCGACCGCACCAATCCCAGTACCTGCTCGCGCTCCCCGAGCAGCGAGTACCAGGGCTCGACCATGAAGGAAACCATCTTCGGCAGGTTGTAGACGACGCTTTGATAGCGTCCGAATTCCTGAAGCGCCTTACCCGTCACCGGTTCGAGCTCGATGTCGGTCGGCATGTTCTGCGGCTCACCCCAGGTCACCTCGGGGCGCGTCATGCCGACGCCGACACGGACCACGCCGAAGTTCAGATCCTTGCCGTCGGGCTTGCGCTCCCACATCCGCGACGTACCCACCGCGGCCGCCAACGTGTTAGGCGCGGGGTGGTACCAGCGGTAGTTGGCGTCCATGCTGTCCGCCGACTCGTTGGCGGTCTCCCGCAGCATGTCCAGCATCAGCATGAACTGGGCACGCATCGCGTCCAATTTCGGCCGGCTCATCTGCTGCTGGCCGCCCATCCGGCCGCTGAACATCATCATCATCATTCCGCCGACCATGAAGATCGGGAAAATCGAGCCCACGCCGCCGAACACGTGCGAGCCGCTGGCGAAGGTCATGGCGACCATGCCGCCCAGCAGGCCGATCACCACGACACCGACCACGATCAGCCACCAGGGCTTGCCCTCCGGTGGCGGAATGCTCAGCGGTGTCGGAAGGACGATGTTCTCCGGCTTGATAACCGGCGGCTTTTCGGGTGTGGGTCGCGCAAATCCACGTTTCACTTCGGTACCACCAACTCTGCAGGGGTCATGTCCATCGGTAGGGTGTCGTGCTGCACCAGCGCGTCGGCTCGTGACAGCGTCGGTCCCTGGGGCAGCAGCCTCAGCGCCACCCACGGCGCGACGCTAGGCGTCCCGTTCAGACCCAACGCTTCGCGCGCCTCGCGGGTGTCGTCCACCCCGAACCGCGCGCCCGCTTCCGTGAGCCACCATAGCGATTCGGTTGTCTGTGCCGCCGGGTTGTTACCGGTGACGGCAACAAAGTTCGCGAAGTTGGGGCCGAAGAAGACCTGGTCCGCTTCGCGGCCAGAGGTGTCGGACTTCACCAGCGACACCACCTTGGGCAGGTCGGCTGTCTTCACGGGAATGGTCGGCCCGGTCACCACCTGTATGCGGGCCCGGTTCTCCCCGGCCGTCCGTTCCCACCACCAGCAGGTCGACGGATTCTCCCGGATGTCGACGACCTCCAACGGGTTGTCCGGATAAGAGGACAGATCCAGCTTGTTGACCACCGGCATCTTTGCCAGCGCGGCGGGTTCCACCGTCAATGGCTTGGTGTTTCCCGCGCTGCCGGCATTCTCCATGATCTGGGCCACCAGCGGCGGGAGGGTCTGCACGCCGTCGGCCAACACCAGCGAATACTGTTGCGGACCACTGATTTGTGGCGTCACGATCACCGTCCCGACCGGGCCGGGAGCTCCTGGGAACGTGGCCGGACTGCCCGCGTTTGGCACTTCCGGGACCGCCAGTTCGGGTCCCACCGGCAGAGCGTCGAACAACGCGCGGCTCATCGGGCGCGCCTGACTGACCTGCTCCGGCGTCAACCCGAGGGGCAGCAGCACCGACCGGTTCGTCGAGTCGATGCGGGACCGGCGACCCTCCCGGATGACCCACGCGTCACCGCCGTAGTTCAGTACGACCGCGCCCGACCCGGTCAACACCCTCCGGTGACCCGAGAGGTCCGGGGAGCCGTCGATCAAAGTGACCGTCACGCCTTGCGACGACCCGACCCCGCCCGAGGTGGCCACGGTGTCGCAAATCATCCACGACGAGGTCTGCGGCGTCTTGGGCGCGAACTCCGAGGGCGCGCCGGGAATGCCGACCATCGGCCCGTGCGGCAGGGCGGCGATCTGGCTTGACCGGACCAGGTGCGGGTTGTCCGGCCGCCCGGTGATCAGCCTCGCCGAGGCCAGATTCAGCGCCGGGTACAACCGGTCACCCACCCGGACGAACAACGCACCCGAGTCCTTGTCCGCGACAATGGGCGACTCGCTGATTTGACCCGACGGGCTGATGAACGAGTACAGCAGGGCCCCCAGGCAGATCACCAGCGCCGCGGAAATCGACGCCACCACGGCCAACGTCTGCCGCCGCCCTGGCTCGATCTCCATGCGGACTCGCCACCGGGTCAGCGCCATTGCGGTTCTGCGCGCAAGGAACTGATAACCCGTCACCTGGGTCCGCGTCGACAACCCGAGGCCGTAACCCGTCCCCCGTTGCCCGCGGCGCTCTTCAGCCACTTTAGATCACCTTCCGGTCCAAAAAATTCCTGGATATCGCGCTTGTTTGTTCTGCAAGGCGCGCATCACATCGATAACCGTAAGGCACCCGCACCGACCTCGCCATGCGATCAGGCGAGCGTTCACCTGCGCATCTCGCTAGCTCCATGACTCCGTCGGCTTTCTGCCCGACGGAGCCAGGGAAATGCGGAAACAGGATAGCGACCGGTGCTTAACCCGGCCTGCAGCACTGAGCTGCGACTTCCCATTTCCCCCGCCCGATCCCACCGGATTGGTCGTGCCTTCACTGGGCATGGTAGCGGCCAAGGGCCGTGCCGTCCTGCCGAATGCCCACTTCGGTGTCCTCAAACTTTGAGCGTTGAGCTGCGAAGATCATTCCGACGAGCCCCGACCAAACCAAACGCTCGTCCCACTTATTCACTTTAGGGGGCCCACTTCGGGCCGGACTGCCCGCTTTTCGTGCAGCGCGCCAACAGGTGGCCGGTGTCGGCACTCGATCGATTCCCGACGCAAGATGGGCGGCATGACTGAGCTCGCGCCCTCGCTGGTCGAACTTGCCCGGCGATTCGGCATCGCCACGGGGTATGCGGACTGGACCGGCCGGCAGGTGCTGGTCCCCGAGATGACGCTGGTGGCTGTGCTTGCTTCCTTCGGCGTGGCCGCCGGCACGGAGCAGGACCGCAATGCGGCTCTGACCGCGCATTCGAGGGCCTATTGGGCACGTCATATGCCGGCCACGATCGTCGCGCGTACCGGTGCGCCGACGCGGTTCTGGGTGCACGTGACCCACGGTGCACCCGCCGAGGTGTGGTTGCAGCTCGAGGACGGCACCGTGCGGGACGGGGTGCGTCAGGTGGACAACTTCACCCCGCCGTTCGAGTTGGACGGGTGCTCGGTCGGCGAGGCCAGCTTCGTGTTGCCCGGCGACCTGCCAGTGGGCTACCACCGCGTACATCTAAGTTCTGGCGACTTCCAGACCAGCACCGCGTTGATTGTCACGCCGGATTGGCTTGGGCTGCCCGAGCAGCTCGGCGCCCGCCGCGCGTGGGGATTGGCAGCCCAGCTCTACAGCGTGCGGTCACAGCAGTCGTGGGGTGTCGGCGACCTCACCGATCTGACCGATCTCGCGGTGTGGTCGGCGTCCCGGCATGCAGCTGACTACCTGCTGGTCAATCCGCTGCACGCGGCCGCCCCGACCGCCCCGATGGAGCCGTCGCCGTACCTGCCGACATCGCGGCGCTTTTTCAACCCGCTTTATCTCCGTGTCGAGTCCGTGCCCGAATTCGCCGACTTGACCAAGCGCGGCCGGGTGCGGCGGTTGCGGTCCGACGTCCAGCACCGGGCCGGCCGGCTCGACGCCATCGACCGGGACAGCGCATGGGCGGCGAAGCGGGCGGCGCTCAAGCTGGTGCATGAGGTCCCGCGATCGGCGGGCCGCGAGCTGGCCTACGCCGCCTTCTGCGAGCGGGAAGGGCGCGCGCTCGACGACTTCGCGACGTGGTGCGCGCTGGCCGAAAAGTACGGCGACGACTGGCATGCCTGGCCTAGTTTCCTGCAGCACCCCGACGGTGTCGGTGTCGGCCGTTTCGCCAAAAAGTATTCGGACGCTGTCGATTTCCACCGCTGGCTGCAATGGCAACTGGATGAGCAACTCGCTGCGGCGCAGTCGCAGGCGGTCCGGGCCGGAATGGCGTTGGGCATCATGCATGACCTGGCCGTCGGTGTGCATCCGAATGGCGCCGACGCGTGGGCGCTGCAGGATGTGTTGGCGCTGGGCGTGACCGCGGGTGCGCCGCCGGACGAGTTCAATCAACTCGGCCAGGACTGGTCGCAGCCGCCGTGGCGGCCGGACCGGCTGGAAGAGCAGGAATACCGACCGTTTAGCGCCCTGATCAGGGCTGTGCTGCGCCATGCCGGCGGGGTACGCATCGACCACATCATCGGGTTGTTCCGGCTGTGGTGGATCCCCGAAGACGCACTCCCGACCGAAGGCACCTACGTCCGGTACGACCATGAAGCAATGATCGGCATCGTGGCCCTGGAAGCGCACCGTGCCGGTGCGCTCGTCGTCGGTGAGGATCTGGGCACGGTCGAACCATGGGTCCGCGACTATTTACTGTTGCGGGGCCTGCTGGGCACCTCGATTCTGTGGTTCGAGCTGGATCGGGACGGAGCCGGTGGTCCGTTACCCGCCGAGCGTTGGCGGGAGTACTGCCTGTCGTCGGTCACCACCCACGATCTCCCGCCAACCGCGGGCTACCTGGCCGGCGACCATGTGCGGCTGCGCGAATCCCTCGGGCTGCTCACCCGACCGGTCGAGGCTGAACTCGAGTCCGACCGGGCCGAGTTGGCGGCCTGGATGGCCGAGTTGCGCCGGGCCGGGTTGCTGGGCGACTCCGGAGACTCCGAAGTCGACCCGGAACAGGTAATTCTTGCCCTTTACCGCTACCTCGGCCGAACGCCGTCGCGGCTGCTAGGGGTGGCGCTCACCGACGCGGTCGGTGACCGCCGCACCCAGAATCAGCCGGGGACCACCGACGAATACCCCAATTGGCGCGTTCCGCTGACCGGGCCCGATGGCAGGCCGGTGATGCTCGAGGACGTGTTCACCGATCGCAGGGCCGCCACGCTGGCCGAGGCGGTGGGCGCTGTGATCGCCCCGCGAACCGGGTAGGCCCACCTGTTAGCTTCAGGGTCATGAAGGTCCCCCCGAGGTGTGCCGGTGTCGCTGAGCGCGCCGACGTCGCGTGTAACCCTGAACCGATTGCGGGCCAACGACTTCCGGTTGACATCGGCGCGCACTTGTCGGTGCCATGAGCACTCTTCCGGTAACCGACCGCGCGGCCCTCAGCGACTTGGTGCACCGCTACGCGGCCAATGTCGATGACCGTCAATTCGATTCTGTCGCAGAGCTTTTCACTTCTGAGGCCGAGTTGACGGTACCCGAGCCACCGGCTGCGCTGCGGCCGGTCCACGCACACCTGGGTCAGGTCGCGATCGCCGCCGCGGTCGCTGCGGTTGCCCAGACCGAGCGCACCCAGCACGCGATCGTCGGTGAGGTCTACAGCGAGCTCTCCGAAGAAGTGCCCGAGCCCCGCACTGCGCGCGGACGCATTGCGTGCATCGCGCACCACTTCAGTGAACGCGCGGACGAGCTCATCGATGTGGTCTGGCATCTGCGCTACGACGACGAGTATGCGGTGACCGACGCCGGCTGGCGGATTAGTCGCCGGGCCCTGACGATCCTCGCCATCGAGACTAGGCCGGTGCGGCGCGTGTTGCCGCACGACCCGGCCTAGGTGTGCCCTGTCCCCTCGCCTACGGTCTGTTCGCATTGCATCGAACTTGTTTGCTCAGAAGCTATTTCGGGTAGTTCCAGTCGGGGCTTACTTGACCAAACTGCCTGACACGGCCGTACGGAAGTGACAGCAGAGGAGACGCTGATGAAAGACATCTCGCGCGATCGTGGGCATACTGATCAATCGGTACAGGACTCGGTGCGCCGGCACGGGCTCGTCGTGGTGACGGCTGTTGGGCTGGCTTTTGTGGCCTGCCTCGCCAATTTCGCTCTCGGACACGCGGGGGCCGGTGTTGCGGCCGTCATCGCCGGATTGCTGGCCTTCGGGGCCGGGATGGCCTGGCTCGCCATGGACAGCAGGCGCGTCAGCCAGGCGGAACGGGATTGGTTCATGAACCACCCGGCGCGCTAACCGGTTACTGGAGCGCAGCCAGGTTTTCTACCGACGTGCGCACGTCCGAGCGGAGGACCCTGGCAACAAGCTTTCCGAGCGGCCCGCTCAGCACACCGCCTCTGAGATCGGCCGTGAGGTGAAAAACCGATCCCGGATCGTCCGCGGAGACCTTCAGCGCTACTGAAATCCGTATCCCGCCTTTAGCCCGACCTTGCAGCTCAACCGAATTCGGCTCGTCGTAATGGGTGACCTTCCAGTGCACGACGCTGCGGAAACCCTTCACCTTGATGCACGAGGAAACGCACGTTCCCTGCTCGACCGTCGACGGGACCTTGCCCCGCCACCCGCCGAAAATCGTCATCCATTCATCGAATCGGCGCAGGTCAGAGGCCAGCTTCCAGGCGGCCTCCGGCTCCAGATCCGAAGACGTCGAAACATCAACTCGTGACATGTCTTATCCGCTCCCCCTGGGCATACCTGGGCATACCCGGTTGCTGCGACCGCGTAAACCCAGGCCTTGGGAAGCTTAAGTACTGCTCCAGAAGGCGTCCAACGATTCGGCGACGTCGATGATCTGCGCGGCTTGGGAGTGGGGAGCGTCGATCTCATCCGCGACGTACTGCGCGATGAATCGCCGGATCTCGCCGTCGACGCCTCCGATGATGCGCACCACCTCGCCGCGAATGGAGGAGGACGACACGTTGACGGTGATATCGGAAGGCCGCGGTTTCGCGACGTCGACGATCAACAGCAACGGCTCTGCGGCGCGTGCCGTGGCGCGCAACGCGATATCTCCGGTGACCGCGAACCGCTGCTTGTCGAGCCGTAGATCGAGCAGCAGATCGATCGCCAGGGGAATGTGGATGACGAACGTGATGAGATCACCGAGGCTCCGTGTGACCCGGGGATCTTGGATCTTGACATTGGCGCTGACTTTGGCGATCTTCCCGGGCCCCTGAGCAATCGGCTCCATCGCGAACTCGCTGCCCGCGATTTCGGCGAGCGCGTCGGCGACGCGTTGCGGGGTGACGGCGACCTCGAAGAATTTGCGTCCAAACTCCTCGTAGGTGACGTAGTCGTGGTTTTCCATAGGCTTATACCGTCTCACGCCGCCTGCCAGAACCGCCGCTGATCTGCTGCGCGTTCCACTCGCGTCGCGGGAATCGCGGGTCGGACGTGCGTCGGCGTGCTTCGGCCCCGGTCACCGTCGGCTTGTGAGGAGCACCACACGCGGCCGCTTCGATTCGGTGTGTCGCGCGGCGGCCTGCCAGGCTGGAGTATTGGGGAGGTTTGCAATCTCATGTGTGCCCACGAATTGACCGAGCCGCGCTCGGTCGCATCCCGGATCGAGGGGCTGCTCACCTGGCTTGGCGGCGGGCACTGGCGCGAACTCGGTGAACGTCACGAGCGCTCCAACCATGCCGTTGCCGGCGCTGTCGTGGTGTTCGGAGCCGCGCTGGCTTGGCTGGTCGCCAGCCTGGCGGTGAGCGAGTCGGCCCCGTTGCCGATGCCCGCGATCGTCGCGCTCACCCTCGTCTTCGGTCTGCTGGTCGGTGCGGTGACCCGTGGCACCGCCGGCGGCCCGCGCCGGGGTTGGCCGGGCATGGTGGGCCGCGCTGCGGTCGGGGTCGCGATGGGTGTGGTCGTCGGCGAGCTCGCCGCGCTCGTGCTGCTTTCCGGCTCCATCGAGCATCGCCTAGACCAACGGGCCTTTTCCACCGCCGACTCGGCGCCAGCCGTTGCCAAAGCTTCGGCATCGCTGCGGCAATCGCAAGCCGCACGCTTCGCCCTCGACAATGCCGTCCAACAGGCCCGCGAGAACCAGGACAAAGCGTTGGTCGTCGCGCGCTGCGAATACAACCCCACGCCGGCCTGCCCCCAGACCCGAATCACCGGCGTACCCGGTGTCGGACCCGAAACACGAACGGCGAACGAGCTTCTCGCCGACGCGCAGCGTGAGCTGGACAATGCCCTGTCGGCCCGCGATCGCCAGACACCCGAACTGGACGCCGAGATCGCGCGCGACGAGCAGGCGCTGGCCGCGGCACGCCAAAGCGTGGTCGCGGACGCCGGTCGGGGTCTGGGCGCGCGGTGGGTGGCCATGAATGAGCTCACCTCCGCCAGCCCCGGGACGCTGGTTCTGCGGCTGCTGACGATCGCGTTCTTTGCGCTGCTTTACCTGCTGCCGCTGATTCTGCGGCAGTGGCGCGGCGAGACGACCCATGATCGCCACACGACCGCACGCGCGGACCGCGAACGCGCCGAGCTCGAGGCCGACACCGCGATCGCCGTCAAACGCGCCGAGGTTCGCCGCGAGGCCGAAATCATGTGGGCTGAGCATCAACTCACCCAGGCCCGGCTCGCCATCGAGGCCCAGGCCGAAATCGACCGCGAACAGCAGCGCCGTCGGGTCGTCGAAGCACTCGAGGCGCCAGGCGATTACCCAGTCCAGGCTGCGTCGGCGCGTACCTTCGAGCCCGTGGAGGAAGACATGTACCTACCGATCGCCGCCGAAGCGGAGGCAGCAAGCAAGGCAGTCGCCGAATTGCCCGCTTCAGCAGAGCAACACCAGGTGACCCCGCAGAACTTGCCGGCACACGTCGAGCCAAGCCGCGAGGTTGAGCCGCACACTGAGCGCGGCGGCCCGTCGATCCCGTCGATTCCGGATGCCACCAGGGCGGCGGCTCGCTGGATTCGTCCGTTGGTGCCGCCGTTCGTGGGGCGCGTCATCGACAACACGACTCAGCCCCTGCGTACCGCGCGTCAGGTGTTCGAAGACGTCGAGGAGATCGCGTTCTCGTTCAAGCGCACCCGCAAGATTACGGTCGACACCGAGAGCTCCGACGTCGGGGAACAACCGCCGACCGCAGCCGCAGCCGCCGAAGCGCAGGACCGCATCAGCCGCATCGAGTCGTCGCGGGGCGAGCGCGACCGGCCCTACCAGGGTCCCGACGATCGGCGCTACGACCCGGCGCCGTTGGAGGGAGCACCCCGCAAAGACCTGGCGGGCCTTTCCCTGGGGTCGGCCGACCGCCCTGGTAATCGCGAACTGGCAGGGCGGGATGGGCCGCGCGAACTGGGTTCACCCGAGGGCCCGCGCCAATTGCCGCCCGCAGACTAGCTATTGGCATGATGGGCCGATGATGTTTCCGCCCGCTTGCAGCGTAGTATCCGGCCCACGGAACGATCTCGAGGATCACGGGGATCCGCGACGGTGGCAATGACAGGGCGGGATCCCGCGGTGATATCCGAAAGTTCGATCGTGGCGCCGGCGGGCATATGAAGATCAGCCTGCTCCTCGCCGACGCAGCACAGGCCGATGCCCAATCCGGCAAGGTCAATGCGCTCGGCCTGGGTTGGCGGCAGTGCCAAACGCCGACGCCCGCTGTCGCTTTGGTGGTGTTTCTCGACATCGACTGGGATGAGACCAATAAACAGCATCGGCTGAAATGCCAATTACTGACCACCGACGGCGAGCCCGTGATGGTGCCGGGGCCGCAGGGACCCCAGCGGATCCTGTTTGAAGCGTCTGCCGAGGCGGGCCGGCCGGCGGGGGCGATCCACGGCACTTCGGTGCGGATGCCGCTGACCCTGAACATCCCGCCCGGAATACCGCTGGAGCCGGGAGTCTATGAGTGGCGAGTCGAGGTCGAAGGATTCGAGATGGCCACCGCGGTCGAGCCGTTCATTGTGGTCGGCCAGGTGTCTGCGCCACCCGGGTAACTCCGACCGCAGCGATGGCCGGGGTACCAAGCCCCCCAACCGCTTTCGCTATTCGTTGCCGAAGGCTTCGTAGAGTTCCGGCAAGAAGCCAGCGAGGTGATTCATCTCCTGCGCGCAGTGCACCACAGTTCGACCGCTGGTTTCCGGTTGCCGAGTATCCGCGCCGCGATAGGCGCACCGCCCGGGAGCCACCCCGGGGGCCTTGCGCACGGCGATGTGCGGTCCGCCCATCCAGAAGCGTGAACGCATCTCGGCTCCGCTGTGCGTCGACCTGATGTGATGGATGAACCATCCGACGTCCACCGGGGCATCACTGGCGCCCAGTCGCGCGCAGATCGCGACCGCGTCGTCGCTGTTGGGTGGACAACCCATCTCCGCCGGTGCGACGAATTGGATTGCGCCGTTGAGCATCGATGAGCCGATGTACTCGCTGATCAGTGACCAACGGCCGATGTAACGGTCATCGCCCCGCCGGCCCTTGTCGTCTCGCGTCTTTCCAGGCGGCGGACAGGTGCGCTCGCGGATGCCACAGCTTGTAGCGGCGGGTGTCGCACCCGTGCCAGCCGAACCACCACGACCACATCGCGGGGGTGACCCCGGGCATGTCGGTGCGCACGGATACCTGATAGCTGCCGTCTTCGAGAATCCCGTAGCCGTTCTCAGTCTGCTGATAACCCTCGTCGGCGACGCGGGCGGCGTCGTCGAACGCCGACAGTGCCATGCCGCCCTGCGGGCCGTGCTGCAGCGCCTCGACGACATGCCTTGGAAGCGAGGCCATTTCGGGTTTGAAGAACTTGCCGAACGGAGTATTCGCGTCATCGTTGCGGTAGCCGAGGTAAAGGTCGCCAGTCATCAGATTCGTCCCATCCAACTGTTGAACAGTCCGTCGGGGTCATAGTCGGCGCGCACCCGGTCGAGCTTGGCCATGGCTGCGTCGCTGGCGAATCGCGCGGGACGCTGGCCGAGGTTTTCGTCGGCAAGCTGAATGCCGACGGCCAGGTGGGACATCGCCTCCATGTTGGACCGCGCCCAGTCGGCGTAACGCTCGGCGTCGGCCGGATCCGCCGCGTCATTCCAGGAGCCGTAGAGCGCCAGGTAGATGTCGGCCTCGATGCTGTAAGCCATGTCCTGGCGGGGTGGGACAGGGCCCCAGTTCAGCCAGAGGAAGTGCGCCGGATGCGGCGGCAAGGTGTCGAGGATGGTCCGGATACCCGGCAGCAGGTCTTCGGCCGGCGCCGACGTCCACATGTTGTCCACCGCGTAGTAATGGTCGGACAGGTAATGGCTCATCGCGACGTCATACCAGGTGGGTAAATCGGTTGGCATATAAGGAACTTTGACTATCGCCTTGTCGGCGACCGGACAGGTGCCGAACAGGCGAGGGCCTTTTCGGCCTCCGCCTCGGAGTCGGCGAACGCGGGCGACGCAAACGAGATGACAGGTTGGTCGATGCCCATGTTCGGTTCACCCTCGTGAGGCGACGGCCTGTAACTCGACCCGAGGGTCGACCTCGGCGCCGACAGCGCGGGCCCAGGTAAAGACTTCGTCGGCCAGGTCGAACGGGTAGAGGTACACGCTGGTGCCACAGATGGCCGGGCGCGGATACAGCTTCAGGTAATACGACGTGACGACGCCGAAAAAGCCTGGTCCGGCCCCCCGCGCTGCCCAATAGAGGTCGGGGTGGTTGTCCTCGTCGCAGTGGACCTGCTCGCCGTCCGCGGTGATCACGTCGAGGCCGACGACACTCTCGACAGCCGGACCGTAGATGCGGCTGTTCCAGCCGTACCCGCCTTGCAACAGATAACCGCCGAGACAGACGCCCTTGCAGTGGCCGCCCGGAAAAAACAGCCCCTGCTCCTGCAGGTCGGCCATCAGCAGGCTGCCGCCCTTGCCCGGACCGGCGACGGCGAGGCCCTTCTCGGCGTCGATCGTCGCGTGATCCAGGCGACTGACGTCGAGCAACACCGCGCCGTCGCGCAGATGGCTGGCCGCGAAGCTATGGCCACCCGAGACGATGCTGACCTTATGGCCGTTGGCTTTGGCATAGCGGAGGCCGGCGATGACGTCGTTGGCATCGGCGGCCTGCACGATCACCTCGGGATAGCGTTCTGGCACCCGTTGGTGCCACACCGTGGCGCGGCGGGCCGCTTCGTACCCGTCGTGGCTGCGGAAAAAGTGCCGCCCTGCCGGTAGAGCGCTCATCTGGAACTCCTTGAAATCCACATTACGGTCCTTTGTAGTCCGCAATGCGGAACACTATAGGGACTGTGCCCGATTGAACGAAACGTGCAGACAAATCGAGATGAAGGAATCCAGGTGCTGCGTCGTGCCGCGCGCTCGACGAGATCGCCGCCGAGCCCGGACAGCTGCGTCTGGTGGACCTCGGTGAGCGGCTCGGGCTGGCCAAGTCGACGGCTCGTCGACTGCTGGTCGGCCTCGTTGAGGTCGGGCTGCCAGCGTCGATTCGCAAGGCCATTTCTCGCTCGGCGAGCGCCTGCTGGGATTCGGCGGCGACGACGGAGCGCGCATCGCCGCCATCTTCCGCCGACGATCGAGCTGTCGCGCGCGCACCACGGCGAGACGTGACCTGTCGATACTGCGTGGCCAGCGAATGTGGTTCGTCGACCAGATCGAATCGTCGCACCGCCTGCGGCGGTTTCCGCGATCGGCGTCCGCTTCCCGTTGAACGGACCGCCAACGGGAAAGCGCCCTGCGTCCTTGACGACACGGAAGCCCAGGCGGCGCTCGCCCGGTTCGGCCCCGATCGCCACGGTGCGTCGCGATTCGCCGAGACCCGCCCGATCGCATTCACCGCGACGAACACACCCCTGGATCTCTGCGCCGCCATCCCACGTGCCTTCGGCGACAACGTGATCGCCATTTCGGTGCCGGCGCCCACCGAGCGCTTCCTCGAAAGAGAGCAGCGCATCGTCTCGGCATTGCGTGCGGCAGCCGAGTCGCCGGCCTGGACGAGGTGACGCCTCACCCGTTGGCGGAACGGCGGCGGACTAGCCAGAGCGCCCGAGGCGCGCGGCCTCTTCCAGGAGATCGGCGGCGCTGGCAACGCTTTCGGCGGGTGTCGTCATCTGGGCGGCGACCTCACCGGCGCGGGCGGCACATTGCGGAGTGAGGATGGAGCGCAGGTCGGCGACCAGTGATTGCTGGGTGGTGGCCGAGAATTGCCGCGCAGCGCCGACTTTCAGCTCTGTGACCCCGGCCGCCCAGACCGGCTGATCCAGCCAGAGCCAGAGCATCAGCGTGGGAATTCCGGCCCGCAGAGCTGCGGCTGTGGTGCCCGCGCCGCCGTGGTGGACGACCGCGCGGCACACCGGAAAGATGGCCGCGTGGTTGACCGCACTCACAATTTTCACGTGGTCGAGATCCGGAATGGGGGCGAAGTCATTCGGGCCGCTGCAAATCAACGCCCGCTCGCCCAACTGCGCGCAGGCCGCGCTGATCATCGCGACCGTGTCAGCGAAAGGTACGACCGGCGTGCTGCCAAAACCGAAGTAGATCGGCGGCGTTCCCGCCGCAATCCACGACAAGACCTCGTCGTCGGCATCGGTGGGCAGCTCCAGCGTGAGCGCGCCGACGAAGGGTTGCCGGCCATCCGGTTCCACCCATTCGGCCGCCGGGCCGGGCAAGCAGAGCTCGTCGTAGGCCTGGATCTCCAGCACCGGTAGAGCCGACGGTCCGGGTGGCTCCGACAGGCCAAGTGCTCGGCGTTGAGCGTCGTCGGTGTCCTTGGCTACCGACGCATACAGCCCCTCAGATGACCAAACGCGCTCCGGGAAGAAGTGCACGACAGCGAGCGGAATGCCGTAGTACTCCGCGATGTTGGCGGCCAGCCCCCGCTCGTTGAAACCCGCCACGAGCAGGTCGGCCCCTTCTGCCAGGGATTTCAGCGTCGCGGTCTTCGCTGTCTTGACCCGGCTGACCCGCTCGACAACTTCGGACAACATGCTGATCGGATTCCGGATCTTCGTCGAAAAGTCGCGGACGAAATCCGCGGCCGGGTTCATCTGCTCCCGCGAGTCGGGCCCGTAGGCTGACTGCGGCAAGTCCCGCCGACTCGACGAAGCCGAGCATGTTGGGCGGGACCGCCATGCACACGTCGTGACCGCGGCGCAGCAGCTCCCGACCGACGGCGGCGCAGGGCTCGACATCGCCGCGACTTCCATAGCTTGCCAGCACAATTTTCAATCGGGTTCTAATCGGCCCAAACCTAACTCGCGGTGATGCCTACACGTTCGAGCAGAAAGTGTGCCCTATCGGCACCCGACACGAGCCGGCCGGGGGTGCGATGGCTTGGTGGCGGCCGGATCCGCCTGTCCCACAGGGAGTTTGCCCGTTAGGGTCTGGGGCGGCGCCGGCTCTGTGCTCGCGCCCGGCGCCACGACCCGGAGGTGCCGTCGATATCCTGCGTCGGATGCTCCATTTCGGCGATTTTCCGTCATTTTTGTCGCTCACCCGGCGCAGGCTCCCATGCTGGCCGAAGACCGATCCTTGGAAGGAAGTTCGCCGATGAACGAGACGGTGTCGTTGCTGCCGAGCTACCGGATACCGAGTTCGATGCGACCGCGGCGCTTGACGACTTGCTGGCCGACGTCGGATTGTCGGCTGCCGACGCCGGGGGCCGGGTGACGTTCGCGGGCCAGGACCCGATCATCCCGGCCCGTCACCGGCTGGCCGCGGCGATTGGGATCCCGATGATGGGCAATGCCGTGGCGGCGGCCGCGATGCACCGCCACCGTGGCGGCCCGGGCCAAGACCTGCACCTGGATTTGCGTCAGGCCGTCCATCACATCAACCCCAGCTACGCGTGGGAGCCCACCCTGGCCGGCGAATTTCCGTCGATCGCGTTGGTGCTGGACAACCCGTTCGGACTGATCCCGTACCGCACCCGAGACGGGCGCACCGTGATGGCCTCGGCGGTGTATCCGCATCAGGCGGCTAAGTGGTGCCGTTTCTTGGATGTGCCGCCGGACTTCGCCAAGGTCGCACAGGCGTTTACCGGCTGGGACGCCTTCGAGCTGGAAGAAGCCGCCAATGCCGCCGGACTGCCGGCGTGTGTGGCCCGCAGCCCCGAGGAGTGGCTGGCTCATCCGCACGGAGCCTTGCTGGCCAGCCAGCCCGTCATCGGGCTGACGCGCATCGGCGACGCACCGCCGCGCGCGTTGGGCCACTCCGATCGACCGTTGGGCGGCGTGCGGGTGTTGTCGTTCACCCACGCGGTGGCCGGGCCCACGGTGGGACGTGTGCTCGCCGAACAGGGCGCCGACGTGCTGGGCGCGACCCGGCCCAACGATTTCGAACACGACTGGGTGTACTTCGAAGCCAACATCGGATCCCGCAGCGCCTGGCTGGATTTGACGAAGGACACCGGTAGGGCCAACGTCGATCGCCTGTTGCGTGACGCCCACGTCGTGGTGAACAACCATCGCGACCTCAAACTGGAGAAACTCGGCATCGATCCCCACGAACTCGCGCGCACGCACCCTGGGCTGGTGCATGTTTCGGTCACCTGCTACGGATCCACCGGGCCGTGGGCGCACCGGGGCGGCTTCGACATGAACGGCTCGGCGGCGTCGGGGTTGATGGTCCTCGAAGGCAACCAGGACAACCCGCAACTGCCGCCCACCGGGCTGATCAACGACTTCATCACCGGCTACATGGGCGCCCTGGGCGCGGCCGCCGGACTGATCAAACAGCAAACCGAAGGTGGCAGCTGGCACGTCACCGTCAACCTGACCCGCAACGCAATGTGGTATCAAACCCTCGGCCTGGTCGACCCCGCCGATGCCGGCTGCGACGACGCGCACACCCTCGGCGAACCGGCCGCGTACGACACCGACAGCCCCATGGGCCGCGTCCACATGCTCGCCCCGCCGGTCACGTTCAGCCACACCCCACCCCGTTGGCCCGACCCGATCCTGGTCCCCCGCGGATCAAGCCGACCCGAATGGGCCAGCCTCAGCCGATCACACGAGTGACAATTGATCTCGTGGGTGAAGGCGTAGACGAAGTCGACATCGCGTTACTGGATGCACTCCACGTCAATCCGCAGCTGAGTTTCGAAGAACTGGGCAAGGCTCTCGACATTTCGCCGGTGACCGCGGCGCGGCGCTGGCGCCGTTTGGTATCCACGGGGCGGGCATGGGTGTCCTCGGCGATCGGTCCGCGATTGCCGGTGCGGGCCGCGCTGTTCGAGGCCGAGTGCCAACCCGGAGCCGCGCAGCGGTTGGCCGCCGAATTCGCTTCCAGGCCACAGGTTTTCAGCGTCAACATCACTACGGGCACCGACAACATCTATGCGCTGCTGGTGGCTGCCGACCAACCGCTGCTGGCCGAATTGATCGTCGATGTGCTGCCGGCAGTGCCCGGGCTGCTCCGGGTACAGTCCTCGCTTATCACCGAGCTGTTCAGCGGAACCCGCTGGCGGCTAGGCGGCCTCAGCTCTGGCCAGGTGCGCGCGGTGGCGCCCGAGCCGACCACAACCGCGCAAGTACACGAGTTCGACGAGTTCGACCGCCAATTGTTCCTGGCGCTGCAGCACGACGGTCGGCTCAGCTGCCGGGATCTGGCCGCGGCGGTCGGTCAATCGGAGCCGGTGGTGCGTCGCCGATTGGGTCTGTTGACCCGCTCCGGGTTGCTGGCTTTCCGAACCGATTTCGCACGTGTGGAAGCCGGCTGGCTGACGGCCGTGGCAATCAAGCTGTGCGTCAGCGAATCGCCGGTGGAAGCGGTGGGACGCACACTGGTCCAGTACCCCGAGACCCGGTTTTGCGCCGCGACCGTGGGCAGCGGTGCGGCCAACCTTTTCGTCACGATGCAGCTGCACAAGCTGTCCGCCCTCGACGCGGTGATTCATCGGCTGCTGGCCGAATTCCCCGGTGTGGCGGTGCTGGACACGCGGGTGGTGCTGCGCTCCGTCAAATCCTGGGGGCGGCTATTGGGACCGGACGGACACGCCCGGGAGATAGTCCCCGTCGACCTCTGGTGCTCGCCGGCTACCAGCAGAACGGGAAAACCTCACGCAGAAGCCTTTCGACATGGTCGCCGCAGCGACGTGCAAACAACTGACCCCACTCGTGACGAGCCGCGGACTGCGCGTCACTGAAGCTGGTTGTCTTCTCGCCCTCACCGGCAAGGTGAACCAGCGCCCATGCCATCGCGAACACTGGCACCTTGTGGCGTTGTGCCGCGCCGTGCAATTCGTCGAAAGCTGCGTCTGATCGGCATCGGCGAAGTCCGATGAGAATGCCCCGCGCCGTGTTGAGAATTCGATCAGAGTTCGGGCCGCAGTTCAACATCATGCTGTGGATACCTCCCTGTTGTGGCGCTACCGAAATCCGCTATCACATAGCCGATGGATGCGCCTAGTTCACGACCTTGAGCCCCATTGCGCACTGTGCCATGATTTGTGCATCGTCCCGTTATGCCAGCCTGTGGACCATATCGGTATGCAGGTGTGATCGTCTTGGTACCGACCTGCACCGCGTTAGGGGCGGGCCGCATTGGTGACTGAGGCCTCTGTGTTGCCATCCGCAACGGGTGCACTGTGAGTAACTATGCTAGGCCCGCTGCTCGACGTTTTCCGCCTCCGCCAGTACTTCGACGCAATAACCCGCACGCGGGAGTTGGTGCAGGGATTGCGCCAGGACACCGGACTTTTGACGGACGCCGCCCGAGCGGTGCTGCGCCTGCCGTCCGGTGGCGCCGGTGCCCAGAATCAGCAACCGTTCCCCCCAGCCGAGCGGTACGCCACCACTGTGACCGACGGTCAGCGGATCGCCCTGGCGGCGACAGGCGGAAGCGGCGCGATGGCCTCACTGGTGGGTGCCGCGCGTGCTCTGGAAGAGGCCGGTCTGCGGCCGTCTGTCTTTTCGCTGTGCTCGGGCTCGGCATTATTCGGGTTTCCCTTGGCGGCCGGGATCAGCGCCGAGAAGGTGGCGGCTTTCACTCTGGGGCTGCTCCCGCAGGACTACGTGGACTTGGACTGGACCCGACTGCTCCGGCTGGCATTGACGGCGGGGCGAGGGTTCGCCGGCATCATCGCCGGCGATGCGATCGAGGGCACGTACCGGCGTCTGGTCGGCGACATGACACTGGGCGACATGCCCATTCCGGCGTACGCGCCGATATGGAACGTCGAGCAGAATCGGGTTGAATTCATTGGTCCCCGAACGCATCCGGAGGTTCCGCTGGCGCGCGCCGTCCACATGGCGATCGCGTTGCCGCTGTTCATCCAGCCCGTCGAGCTCGGCGGGTTTCACTGGTGCGACGGCGGGATCGTTGACATCTTTCCGGTCCACCCGCTCCTCGACATCGAGCGGCCCTGTGACGTCACGCTGGCGATCAACGGCTTTTATCCCCCGGGATTTGCGGGTGAAGACGCCACCGGCTGGGAGTATCGCCGCGCCAGCATCCTGTATGTCGCGAGTCAGGTGCGCACCTGCCAGCAAGTCGAGCTTGCGCGCGAAAACCTGGCCCGGCTGCGCGCCGCGTCGAAAGTTTTCATGATCGAGCCGGTTTCTTACGAGACCGTACGGGGCGTCGGTTTCTACCGCCAATTCCTCAGCACCCGTGACTGGACCGGATTCATGGCCGCCGGGCGTATCGAGGCACGTAGGGTGCTCGCGACAATCCCCGAGGATGGCGTGTCGACGGCAAAGCCCGAATTAGTCTGCGAGCGCCAACACCTCGTCGAAGCCGGCGACAAGGGATTCATAGAAGACGTCGTAGTCGGGTATCGCAACGGTGTCGACGTCAATACCCAGGGAGCAGGTATCGACGTAGGTGAGCAGTGTGACGTTGACAGCCGAACCGATCGTCGGGCCGAACGCATATTGCGCGCGCACCGCGGCGCCGCCCAGGAAAACCGGCACGGGCACACCCGGCACGTCGCTGGCCAGGAAATCGACGTGGCGCAGAACCGAACCGATGTACCAGCGCGGCATCAGGTTGAGAGCGCCGGCAATCAGTTGTGTGTAGGGCAGCGATCTTTCATCGCGCACCGCTCCGGCGCGCTGGTGTATCGCCTTGATTCGGGCTGCCGGGTCGGCCTCGCCAACGGGCACGTCGAACCGCATCAGCGTGATCCGATTTCCACCCATGTCGTCGGCCTTTGTCCGCAGGCTGATTGGCATCGTGAGGTGCAGGTCGCCGACCGCGACGTCGTGTTTCTCGTGGTATCGGCGTAACCCACCGGCCATGCCGGCGACGAACGCGTCGTTCAGCGCACCACCGCACCGGTGCGCCGCTTCCCGCAGTTGCACCATCGGCACCTGGTGCACCCCCAGCCGCCGGATCAAGCCGCGGTCGGTTACCAACGGAGACCCGGTCCGACTTATCGGTCGAACCGTCCGGTAGACCGACGCCGCGATGGCCGCGGCCGATCGGGCCGTGGCAACAGGCCGCCGGACGCTGTCGTAGACCAATCGCGGTGCCGCCTTGACCGCGCCGGTCAGGGCGTTACCGAGCAGGCCGGTGTCGTAGCGCCAAGTATCGCGGTATCCGCTCAGCGATGACGGCCTGGACACCTCTGGCTCGGGCGGCAGGGGCTCATGGCTCATACAGCTCTTCGGAAAGGTTGAACAGGTTCATCGCGATCTGGACGCCGCCGATTCCGTCGGTGAGGGCGTGGTGGAACTTGCAGAGCATGGCCGCGCCACCGTTTTCCAGGCCATCGATCAGCGTTATCTCCCAGAGCGCCCTGGCCCGGTCGAAATCCTGCATCTCGGCCAATCGGGCCATCTCAAGTACATCGTCGAAAGTGCCGGACCCCGGGAGCGGCCGCTCGCCGGATGTGGTAGTCGAGGTCGAAGTCCGATCGTACTCCCACCGGGGCGGGGCCGGCGGCGGCGACGGCACCACCCGTTGCCGAAACATCGGCAGTTTCCGGCTTAACAGGTCGAATCGTTCGCGCACCTCGGCCCAGTCCGGGGACCGCTCCAGCAGCACGACGCTGACCACGGTCGATCGCAGCCTTGGATCGCTTTCCATCGCCCAAGTAAAGGCATCGCTGTTTCGCATGAATTCGGTCATAAGTGCTCCTAGCCACAAACCTAGGACTCAAAGTGGCCGAGGTCAGCAGATTATTGGCACACAATGACTTTGGTCCCTAGACATCGGGCCCTTCGTCATCAGTGCCCCGCACGCGCCGGGTGTAGTCGTTGAGACAGACGCGCTCGGGGTCGAGGCCGTCGCCGGCGGCGGCGACGAGCCGCAATGCACCTCGCGCGCCGACAGGTTTGGAAAGCCCCCCGGTTGACGCGCTCCAGCTACGGCGTCCCGTTCGTCCCATCTTGGCCGAAAGCAGGCCACCGGTGCCACCGTTGCCGCCCACGGCGCCGGCGACACCGTTCCCGCCGTCACCGCCGTTGCCGATCAACCGGGCGTCGCCGCCGTTACCACCGTCGCCGGCCCCGCCCGTCGATCCGGCACCCCTGTCCTCGCCGGCGCCGCCGTTGCCGTAGACCCACCCGCCGGCCCCGCCCGCCACCGTTCCTACCGCGTTTTGGCCGCCTGCGCCGCCGGCACCGCCGCTGCCGAACAGGAGGGCACCGTCGCCGCCGTCGCCACCACTGCCGGCCCCAGTCACCGTCGCGGTCGCCGACGCCCCCGAACCGCCGACCCCTCCCTGGCCACCCTGGCCGAACAGCCACCCGGCGTTTCCGCCCGCACCGCCATCCCCGTAGTACAACGAGCCGACGCTGGCGCCGCCGGTGCCACCGATGCCGCCGGTGCCGAACAGCCAGGCCCCCGCCCCCACCGCTACCGCCGCTACCACCCGCCGGCGGCGCAAGCCCGCGTAGGGATGTGGCCGGTCCCGATGTCCCCGCCGTTGCCGCCAGGCCACCATTACCCATCCAACTGCGCGTTCCCGCCTCGAGCCGGCAAAACCGTTAGCGCCACCGCCGCTGTCCACCGACCCCGCCGTTGCCCCCAGTCTCGCCATGCCGTAGCAGCAGACCACCCAGGCTGTCAGTTGCCGCCGAAGCCGCCGCGTTGCCGCCAGCGCTGCCGTCCGCAACATCTCCGGCGCCGCCCACACCGCCATTTCCGCACTCTGCGGCGTACCGAATGCTCAGTGGCGCCGCCATCACCCCCGGTCCCGCCGGCGCCGCCCTGGTAGCCAAGATTCGTCACCCGCGCCACCGTCGCCCCCCATCCCGCCGGCGCCCTGCCTCCCGCAGGCTGCTCTGTCCACTGAGACCACCCATGCCGCCAACACCGCCCAGACTCTGGACGGTCCAATTGCTCGTCCACCGGACCCCCGGTCCCGCCGTCTCCGCCGACCCCGCCGGTCCCGCCAGCGTCGCCGAAACCGTAGAACAGCCCGCCGTTCGTCATTGCGCGGCGCCGGCGGTGGCGGCCAAGCCCGCTGGGCACCGGAGCCGGCGGTGGCGCCGGCCGCCGGTGCCGCGGCCGCCGTTAGCGCCCGCTCCACCGCTGGTCCGGCGGCGCCTGTCGTCGTCGTGACGCCGCCCGCACCACCCATGCCGCCGTTGCCGATCAGTCCGGCCTTCCCACCGTTGCCGCCGCCCTGGTTGATGCCGCCGGAACCGCCGTTGCCGCCGTTGCCGCCGATCAACCATCCGCCGTTGCCGCCGTTTTCGCCGGTCTCCGCGGCCCCGTTGGCGCCGTTACCTATCAGCGGACGCCCCGTCGGCGCCTGGCTGGGCGCATTGACCGCGTGGAGCACGTCTTGCTGCACGGCCTGCAACGGCGAGGCGTTAGCCGCCTCGGCGCCGGCGTAAGAGTTGGCGCCCGCGGTGAGCGCTGGCACAAATTGGTGGTGAAACGTCGTCTCTTGCGCGCTTAAAGCCTGATAAGCCTGGGCGTGCGCGCCGAACAATCCGGCGATGCTCGCCGATACCTCATCGGCTCCCGCCGCAATCACCGACGATGTCGGCTCAACCGCGGCCGCATTGGCGGCACTGAGCGTCGAACCGACCCTCGCCAAGTCAGTGGCCGCCGCCGCCACCATCTCCGGCACCGCGATGAGGAACGACATCGGACCCCTCCCGACAAATCCTCGGCAAAGGGTATCGCCGCCGAGCCGGCAAACCCGCATTTCCGCGTGACCTATCTGCGTTTCGTCGGGGAACCCCGCAATGTTTCAGCTCTGTGGCTGCGAATTCGCGCAAGGTGTTTTAAGGCGTTTCGGCCCGCGTCGGGCCTCACAGTATGGCGTTGAGATCCTTTGCCTTTGCGATGTCGTCCCAGTCGACGCCGAGCTCCAGCAGAATCTCTTCGGTGTGCTGCCCATGTTCGGGGGCACGCGCGGGGGCCGGCGGGATTTCGTTGAATTGCACCGGCGCCGCGACAATCCGGTATTTTTCGCCATCGTCGTCGACATTTGTCACCACATAGCCGTTGGGTTCGACCTGCGGGTCATTGAGGGTTTCGCGCGGCGTCGCGAGCGCGGCCCACACACCGGGTTCGCTCTCAAGCGCCTTCTGCCAGTGGGCGAGGTCTCGGCTGGCAAAAGCGTTCGCGAAAATCGCGGTCGCTTCGGCCGCGTTGGCTATTAGGTTGCTGGACGGCACAAATCGCTCGTCGGTGGCCAACTCCCCCAGACCCATACGCTCACAAAAGCCGGCCCAGAATTTGTCGGGCTGCAGAAAGACCAGCTGAATCCATCTGCCATCTTTGGTCTTGTACCGGTTCACCAGTGGATTAATGGCCAAGCCGGGCGGGGCGCCGGGAATACCGTCGATGTTGAAGAAGTCGGCGGCCGAAATCGACGGCGCGATCGCCCACATCGCCTGGGCCAGCAGTGAGGAGTCGACGATGGTCGGCTCGCCAGTCCGTTCCCGGTGAAACAACGCGGCGCACACGCCGCCGGCCAGCGTCGCTCCGCCTTGCAGGTCGCCGAACCCCGGGCCCTGGACGGCCGGCGTTTCGGTCCCGAACGGGGTAAGGGTGTACGCGACCCCGCCACGCGCCAGGTAGGTGGCGGCGTCGAAGCCGCCGTGATTGCGGTCCGGGCCGCGGACGCCGAGGCCGGTGCCGCGCGCGATGATGACCTTCGGGTTGAACGCGCGAATGTCCTCGACGGTGAGCCGGGCCCGCTCCAGCGCCCCGGGCAGCCAATTGGTCAGGAAGACATCCGCAGTGGCCAGCAGACGGCCGAACAACTCCCTGCCGGTTTCGGTTTTGACGTCGATCGCGATGCTGCGCTTTCCGCGGTTGCCCAATTCGAGGATGAAGTCGGCGTCCACGCGGGCGGCTTCGCGAGTGAAACCGCCGACGACCAACGCGCGCCCCGGATCACCCGAGGAGACGCCTTCGACCTTGATGACGTCGGCGCCCCAGTCCGACAGGGCCGCACCGGCCGAGGGTACGTAGGTCCACGACGCAAGTTCGATGACCCGGACACCACTGAGTACGCCTGACCCACCCATCTGACTGCCCATCTCCTCGGTCGCGGTCTTTCTTGCTATTTTAGATATTCTAGTTACTGTAGGGAATACTGTTAGCCCGTCTGCAGCTACGCCCAGTTTTGCTTGGCAGTTTTTTGTGGAAGAGATGCGATGGAGCCGACCATTGGTCCGATCCCGATGCGTGATGCGGTGCCCGCGCGGCGCCATGCCGCGCCGGCCGACTCGTCCCGGCTTCCCGACCGCCCCAGACGCTTTGGCAGCGAACGGCTTTGGACCCCAGAGCGGGTCGAGCCGAAGAGGCGACGTATAGGCACTGGCGCAAAGGACTGGCTATGGGCAGGGTGACGGGCAAGGTGGCTGTGATCAGCGGAGCCGCACGCGGTCAGGGGCGTTCGCACGCGCGGCTGCTCGCGGCCGAGGGAGCCGACATCATCGCGGTGGATCTGTGCGAGGACATCGACACCAACGAGTACCCACTGGCCCGGCCGGAGGATCTCGACGAGACCGCGCGACTGGTAGAGAAGGAAGGACAGCGCGTGTTCACCGCGATCGCCGACGTCCGGGACCGCGCGGCGCTGTCGACCGCGATCGACGAGGGTGTCGCCGAATTCGGTCATCTGGACATCGTGATCGCCAACGCGGGCATCTGCCCGCTCACCGCGGGCCTGCCCCCCAAGGCTTTCGCCGATGCTGTCGACGTCGACCTGGTCGGCGTGCTCAATCTCGTACACGCGAGCCTCAAATACCTGCAAGCCGGCGCATCGATCATCGTGACGGGCTCCAACGCGGCATTCATGTCGTCGATGAACACCACCGGCATCGACGGCGGCCCCGGCGGAGCCGGCTACGCATTCGCGAAACTCGCTGCGTCGCATTACGTCAACGACTTCGCTCGGGCGCTTGCCCCCTTCTTCATCCGGATGAACGCGGTGCACCCGACGAACGTCAACACCGACATGCTGCACAGCGCGCCGATGTACCGGGCGTTCCGGCCCGACCTCGAAAACCCCACCCGCGAGGACGCCGAACCGATCTTCCCGTTTGTCCAGGCGATGCCGATTCCCTACGTCGAACCCGAGGACATCAGCGAGGCGGTGCTGTTCCTCGCCTCCGACGCGGCACGCTACATCACCGGACAGCAGCTGCGCGTCGACGCCGGCGGCTTCCTCAAGGTCAAGCCGTGGTCGGGCTCGTGACGGCAGCACCAACCACGCTGGCCCGCAAGGGAAACGGAGCGCCGCAGTGACTGCGAAGGACGCGACGGAAACGCAGCGCCGGCTCTACCAGCTGATGGTCTTGATGAAGGCGGCCGACGACCGGCTGTCCAAGGGCATCGGCACCGGAGAGTTCATGTGCGTGTACTGGCCGTCGCGTGGTCAGGAGGCCATCGCCGCCGCGATGGGTGTCGCGCTGCGACCCGACGACCAGCTGGTGACCACCTACCGCGGGCTGCACGATCTGATCGGCAAAGGTGTTCCGCTCGTGGAGATCTACGGCGAGATGATGGGGCGCACGGTCGGCGCCAGCCGCGGCAAGGGCGGCACCATGCACATCGCCAAACCCGATAAGGGCGTGATGCTTTCGACCGGGATCGTCGGCGCCGGACCGCCGGTGGCCGTGGGGCTCGCGATGTCCGCCAAACGCAAAGGGCTGGACCGCGTCACGGTGGTCAGCTTCGGCGACGGCGCCACCAACACCGGCTCCTTCCACGAGGCGGCCAACATGGCCGCCCTGTGGGATCTGCCCATCGTGTTCGTGTGTCAGAACAATCTCTACGCCGAGATGACCCCCACCTCGGACACGATGAAGCTCGAGCACGTTGCCGACCGGGCCGCCGGCTACGGCATGCCCGGTGTTCGCGTCGACGGCAACGACCCGCTTGCGGTGAAAGCCGCGCTGGACGAGGCGCTGCAGCGAGCGCGCTCCGGCGGCGGGCCGACCTTCCTCGAGTGCGTGACATTCCGCTTCCGCGGCCACTACTTCGGTGACCGGATGCCTTACATACCCAAGGACCAACTCGCCGCGGCGATGGCGGCCGACCCGGTGCCGCGCTTCCGCGGCCACCTCGCCGAAGCCGGCATTGGCGAGGACGAGCTCGACCGCATTGACAACGAGGCGCTCGCGACGGTGGAGTCCGCCCTGCAGGCTGTCATGAACGCCGACACCCCGTCCGTCGACGAACTCGACCACGACGTGTACGCGACCCCGATCAAGTTCCCGGTGTGAGGACATGCAAGAACAAGAGATGACGATGCGCGAGGCGCTGAACCGCGCGCTCGATGAGGCGCTAAAAGCCGACGACCGGGTGTTTTTGCTCGGCGAGGACATCGCCGATCCCGGGGCCTCCGGACCCACGGCGGGGTTGTCGACGAAGTACGGGCACGACCGGGTGTTGGACACACCCATCTCGGAAGCCGCGATCGTCGGCGCGGCGATCGGTGCCGCCATCGATGGGATGCTGCCGGTCGCCGAGATCATGATCATGGACTTCATCGGCATCGCCGCCGACCAGTTGATCAACAACGCCGCCAAGCTGCGATTCATGACTGCAGGCCGGACGACTGCGCCGATCACCGTCCGCACCCAGGTTTATGCGGGGCTGGCCACCGGTGCGACGCACTCGCAGAGCCTGGAGGCGTGGTTCATGCACATCCCCGGCATGAAGGTGATCGTGCCCTCCACCCCGCGCGACGGCAAAGGCCTACTGACCTCCGCGATCTTCGATGAGGACCCCTGCCTGTTCATCGAAACGATTCGCCTGCAAGGCAAGAAGGGGCTCGTCCCCGTCGACCCCGGCTTCTCAATTCCGCTGGGACAGGCCGACATCAAACGACCCGGCACCGACGTCACGCTGATCAGCTATGGACGCAGCGTGCACGACGCGCTCGCGGCGGCGGCCACGCTGGCCGAGCAGGGCGTCAGCGCCGAGGTCGTCGACCTGCGCACTTTGGTTCCCCTTGACGTCGAAACGATCGTCGACTCCGTCCGCCGTACCCGACGGGCCGTAATCGTGCACGACGCGGTGCAATTCGCCGGGCCGGGAGCAGAGGTCGCCGCGATCCTGCAGTCCGAACTGTTCGGCGAGCTGGCCGCACCCATCGAGCGGGTGGGCGCCAGGTTCGTCCCCAATCCGGCCGCTGCCGCGCTCGAAGCGCAGGTCTACCCGTCGCCGCCTCGCATCGTCGAGGCCGTGCTCCTCACGTTCGGGCACGCTACAGAAGACCAACGTTCGTGGCTGACTTCATCGTTCGCATCCCGCGGGTATCGGTGGCCGTCTCCGAGGCCGAGCTCACCGACTTTCTCATCGACGCGGGCGAGCACGTCGAGGAAGGCACTCCGCTCTACGTGATCGCCACCGAGAAGGCGGAACAGGAAATCGAAGCCGGAGCTTCGGGCACCGTGCAGTGGACGGGGCGAATCGGGACCACCTATGACATCGGCGCCGAAATCGGCGTCATCACTTCCTAACGAAAGGTAAGGGCGGACAATGGATCTCAACGAGACCCGCGAGAGAATCGTTTACGAGAAAGAAGGACCGATCGCTCGCGTCACACTGAACTGGCCCGAGAAAGCCAACGCCCAGGACCAGAAGCTGGCCGAAGAGGTCGATGCCGCGCTACTGGACGCCGACCGCGACTACGACATCAAGGTGCTGATCCTGAAGGCCAACGGCAAAGGCTTCTGCTCGGGGCACGCGATCGGCAACAACGCCGTCGACTACCCGGCGTTCGTCGAGGCCGCCGAGGTCATGGGCACGCCGTGGAAACCGCAGACCGACCTGTTCGTCAAGCCGATCCTGAACCTGTGGGAGTTCTCCAAGCCGACCATCGCGGCGGTGCACGGTTACTGCGTCGGCGGCGGCACCCACTACGGCCTGACCACCGACATCGTCATCGCCGCCGAGGACGCCTACTTCTCCTACCCGCCGCTGCAAGGTTTCGGCATGCCCTCGGGCGAGTGCTCGATCGAGCCGTGGGTCTTCATGAACTGGCGGCGCGCGGCGTACTACCTGTACCTCGCCGAGGTCATCGACGCCAAGAAGGCGCTGGAGGTCGGTCTGGTCAACGAGGTCGTTCCCCGCGACCAACTCGAGGACCGCGCCGACGCCATCGCACGTCATATCGCCCAGGCACCGATGACGACGCTGCTGGCGACCAAGGCCAACCTCAAGCGGGCCTGGGAGCTGATGGGCATGCGGGTGCACTGGCAGAGCTCCAACGACCTGGTCGCGCTCGCCTCGATGAGCAAGGACGTGCAGGAGCTGATTCAGACGGTCTTCAAGGACAAGGTGCTGCCGTCCGAGCAAGCCCGACGCCAGGCAGCCGCGGCGGCCGCATCGACCGACGGCGCAACACCCACCGCGTAGGTTTTCTGGGGCCTGATGGTGAACATCGCCGACCACGCGATCACGGCTGCGCCGTCGCCGGCGCTGATCGTCGACGGCCGCTCGATCTCGTATGGCGAGCTGTATGCGAACAGCCAGCGGGTCGCCGCGGTGCTGCACGAGGCCGGGCTGCGCCGCGGCGACGGCGTGGCCCTGGTGCTGCCGAACCGGCCGGAGTTCTTCGAAATCACCTGGGGTTGCCAGCTTTCCGGGCTCTACTACACCGCGGTCAACACGCACTTCACCCCCGACGAAGTTGCCTACGTGATCGACGATTCCGACGCTAAGGCGGTTTTCGTCGATGCTACCGAGCCTTCCGGGACCGACCTCGCGGCCCACGTGCGGGAGGGCAACGTCGGGGTCGGTGTCCACATCGCTGTCGGGGGCGAATTGCCCGGCTGGCAGTCCTATGCGGACGCCCTCGCGGCGGCCGGCGATGCGCCGCCATTGTCCGACGGGTCAGAGATGCTGTATTCGTCGGGCACCACCGGACGGCCCAAAGCGGTCCGCCGCCCGCTCCCGGCCGACGGCAAGGGCTCGTGGGCGCAGTCGGTCCTGGAGATGGCGCTGATCCACCACTATGGGATGGACCAATCGAGCGTGTACCTCTCCCCCGCGCCGATGTACCACGCCGCCGGGGTGAACTACACGATGGCGGTCAACCGCGTGGGAGCCGCGTCGATCATCATGCGAAAGTTCGACGCCGAGGCCGTCCTGCGGCTGATCGAGACCTACCGTGTCACCCACGCCCAGTTCGTGCCAACAATGTTCGTGCGGATGCTCAAGCTGCCCGAGGCCATCCGGCGAAAGTATGACGTGTCGAGCCTGCGGTGCGTGATCCACGCTGCCGCCCCGTGCCCGGTGGACGTCAAGCACAAGATGATGGAGTGGTTCGGGCCCATCATTCACGAATATTACGGAGGCACTGAGGGATTCGCGGGAACCACGATCGGCCCGCGGGACTGGCTCGCTCACCCCGGCTCGGTGGGCATACCGATGGCTCCGGTGCACGTCGTAGGCGAGGACGGCGAGGAGCTTCCCGTCGGGGAGTCCGGAGAGCTTTACTTTGAAGGTGGACCCGACTTCGAGTACTTCAAGGACCAGGCCAAGACCGCATCGGTGTCCAACGAACGCGGGTGGCGCTCCTTGGGCGACATGGGTTACGTCGATAAGGACGGATTCATGTACCTGACCGACCGGTCGACGTTCATGATCGTCTCCGGCGGGGTGAACATCTATCCGCAGGAGGCGGAGAACCTCTTGATCATGCATCCCAAACTCGTTGACGCCGCGGTATTCGGCGTTCCCAACGACGAATACGGCGAGGAGGTCAAAGCTGTCGTGCAGCCGGCCCACGGCGTCATGGCCGGACCCGACCTCGAGGCCGAGCTCATGGAATATTGCCGAACCCATCTGGCGGGCTACAAATGCCCGCGCACAATCGAATTCGATCCGGAGCTGCCCAGGGATCCGAACGGAAAGCTCTATAAGAGGCGCATCCGCGAACGCTATTGGCAGGGGCGGGTGTCACGGATCCTGTGACCCGCACGGATAAGGGGTACTAGATGGTCAGCACCGACAAAACCGAAGTGAACTGGACTCCGCTTCCGGTGCCGTGGGCGGTGCAAACCGCCGACCGGATCCCCAAGCAGCGGTACTACGACCCGGAGTTCTACGCGCTCGAAAACGAGATGCTCTGGCCGCGCGTATGGCAGATGGCATGCCGACTGGAGGAAATTCCCAAGCCCGGCGACTTCGTCGAATACGAAATCCTTGATGAATCCATCATCGTGGTCCGCCTTGACGCGGAGAACGTCCGCGCCTATCACAACGCCTGCCGCCATCGCGGGGTAAAGCTGGTGGAAGGCAACGGGAATCGGCGCACCTTCGTTTGCCCCTTCCATGGTTGGTGCTGGGGCATCGACGGACACAACACTTTCGTGCTGCGGCCCGAGGAGTTCGACGAGCACAACCTGAACCCGGAGGATCTTCGACTGGTTTCGGTCCGATGTGAGCTCTGGGGCGGCTGCGCGTGGATCAACCTCGACGACGACGCCCCGCCGCTGCGCGACTGCTTCGAGCCGTTCGCAACGATCTACGACGCCTGGAAAGTGGAGTCACTGCGCGTCGAGTGGTGGCAATCGTGTCGGCTTCCGGTGAATTGGAAGCTGGCAACGGCGGCGTTCATGGAGGGCTATCACGTCCCGCAGACTCATCCGCAGCTGCTGCCGTCATCGCAGCCCAAAACAACGTCGAAACCACCGGGACTGGCGCAGACCAACTTGTACTTCATGCGCACCCTGGGTGAAGGCATGGCGGGCATGACGCACGAGAACGACGTCCGCATCGCCGAGGGCCTGCAGGACATGGAGCTGCCGGCCGATCCGGCGGCGGCGATGGCCATCTGGCGCAGCACGCTCAACGACGCCATCGTCCATTGGCATCGGGCCCGCGGCTGTGACATCCCCGACCTCAACGAGTTGCAGCGGCGCGGCATCGTTGAGGCGATCAACTTCGCTTTCCCGCACTACTTTGTGCTGCCCCAATACAGCAGCGCCTCCTCGTACCGGATCCGCCCGCTTGGTCCCGAGGAGACGCTGTTCGAGATCTGGTCGCTCACCCGCATCCCGCCGGACCAGGTCACCGGCAAGCCGACACCACCGGAGCCCATGGCACCGGACGACCCCCGCTGGCCGCCGATCCCGGCGCAGGACTTCTCCAATCTGCCAAAGCAGCAAAAAGGATTGCACTCCAAGGGCTTTGAGTACATGCGATTGTCCAGCAGAATCGAAGGGCTGATCTCGAACTTCGAACGAGTCATCGACGGGTTCCTCGCCGGTCTGCCGTATGAAGCGCTGGTGCCCGCGATCCAGAAGACCAACACCACCATCGACGTTCCGATCGCCGATCTCGGCCTTAACGCCGCTTCGGAGGCACGATGACCACCCAATGGGACCGCTCCGTCGATTTGCTCATCGCGGGCAGCGGCGGCGGCGGCATGGTGGCCGCGCTGGCGGCGCTTGATTCCGGGATCGAGCCGCTGGTGATCGAAAAGCAGGCGCTGGTAGGGGGTTCCACGGGACTATCCGGTGGCATGGTGTGGCTGCCGAACAACCCGCTGATGCGCGCGGACGGTATCCCGGACTCGCACGAGGACGGTCTGGCGTACTTCGACGACGTGGTCGGCGACATCGGTCAGCCCTCATCGCCGGCGCGCCGCGAGATGTTCCTCTCCTCAGGGTACGAGATGATCAACTTCCTGATGCGCAAGGGCGTTCGGCTCGTGCGGTGCCCGGGCTGGAGCGACTACTACCCGAATCACAAGGGCGGCAACGAAGCTGGTCGCGCGATCGAGGGCATCCCGTACGACGCGGCAGCACTGGGCAACTGGAGCGACAAGGTCCAGCCGTCGATGGCCAAGAGTTACGGCGGGTTCGTCCTCAAGACGAACGAGCTGCGCGCGGTGCAGTACTTCAATCGATCGCCGCGGGCCTTTGCCGTGGCCACTAAGGTGTTCGCGCGTACCAGGGCGGCCAAGCTGCGTCGTCAAGAGCTCCTCACCAACGGTGCCTCGCTCATTGGTCAGATGCTAAAGGCGCTGATCGACCTGCGCGGCGACCCGCCGATCTGGACCGACGCCGCGATGCAGGACCTGATCGTCGAAGACGGACGTGTCATCGGTGCGCGCGTTTCCCGTAACGGCGCGACGCTGAACATCGAGGCACGCAAGGGGGTCCTGCTCGCTGCCGGCGGCTTCAGCCGCAACGCGGACATGCGCCGCCGCTACGGCGGCGACCAGCCCAATGACGCGCGGTGGTCGATTGCCAACGCAGGCGACACGGGCGAGGTGCTTGAGGCGGCGATGCGACTAGGCGCGAAAACCGACCTGCTAGACGAGGCCTGGTGGCTGCCATCGATTTTCATCGCCGATGGGGGTGACGCCGCGAGGGCGCTCGGAAGCGGTCGGCAGCGGCCCGGCGCCATCTACGTCGACGGCACCGGCAGGCGGTTCTGCAACGAGTCGAACTCATACGTCGAGGTCGGCAAGGCGATGTACGCGAACAAGGCGGTGCCCTGCTGGATGGTCTTCGACGAGGGCTACATACATAGATACGTCTCGGGAGCGAACCCGTTCAAGAAGCGCAGCCTCCCGGAAGAACTGATCGAGCGGGGCGCGGTCCTGCGAGGTAACACCATCGCCGATCTCGCGCGCCAGATGGAGGTACCGGCCGGCACGCTGCAGGAGACGGTGAAGCGGTTCAATGGCTTTGCGGCCAAGGGCCTCGACCCCGACTTCGGCCGCGGCCAGTCGGCGTACAACGACTGCCTGGGTGATCCCGGGTACCGCACGAACGCCGCGCTCGGGCCACTCGACCGGGCACCGTACTACGCCACGAGGGTTGTGCCCGCCGATGTCGGAACGTGTGGAGGGCTGATCGCCAACGAGTACGCGCAGGTCCTCGACGAGAACGACCGCGTGATTGAGGGGCTGTACGCGACGGGCAACATCACCGCGACGGTGATGGGCCGGAATTATCTCGGAGCGGGCGGAAGCATCGCCTACACGATGGTCTTCGGCTACGTGGCCGCGCGGCACGCCGCCGGCCGCTAACCCCCGCGAGCAGACGTAAAAGTCCCCAATTTCGTGCCGAAATGGGGAGCTTTTACGTCTGCTCACCCTTAGATTTGTCAACGAATTCGCGCGGTTTCATACCCGACTGCATGAGTTCGGCCCGCCGCGCCTGGACATCGGATGCGGCGCCGACCATGTTCGTCAAGATGTGGCTGACCTGGAGGTGCACCCGCATTCCCATCAACTCCCAGGCACGCTTCACGTTGCTTTTCACCGCCATCAGCGTGGTCAACGGGATTTGCGCGATCTTGCACGCCATCTCCTCGACGGTGTCCTCCAGGTCTTCGCGCGGCACCACCCTATTGAGCAGGCCCCAGTCGAGAGCTTGTTGCGCGGACAGGGTTGGCGCCAGCAGCAGCCAGTCCATGGTGCGGTGCCAGTTCATCAACAGCCACGGCTCGATCATGGTGTGCCCGCCGGGTTCGCCGAGGCTCTGGGCAAGCGGCATCTGGAAATACGCGTCCTCGGACGCGACACAGAAGTCCGTCAGCAGGCCGAGATAGATCCCGCCTCCCATGCAGTAACCGTGGATCTGGGAAATGGTCGGCTTGGGGAATTCCCACAGGTACAGCGTCGGCCACAAGAACAGGTCGGCGGTGCCCTTGTAGAGGTCCTCAAATGTGTTTCCGAAATCGGGATAAGGGTTTTCGTCCGGTTCCCAACGGGCGACATGGCCGCCGCAGAAGCCCTTTCCATTGGCCTTGAGGATGACGACCTTGATCTCCTTGTCGCGGTCGGCTTCGTGCAGGCACTCGTCTACTTCGGTGACCAGCACCGCATCCTTGGTGTTGGCCTTGTCTACCCGATTGAGGATGATCCGTGCGATCGGTGGTTCGCGCTCATAGATGACCGCTTCGAGGACGCGCCGTTCCATCCCCGTGACACTACCCGACGCCGGGTACGCACTACAGCGAGCGGCTGATGATCTCCTTCATGATTTCGCTTGTGCCGCCGCCGATCTTGGTGATTCGTGCAGCGGTGTAGGCGCGCCCGATGGGGCACTCATCATGTAGCCGTAGCCACCAAAGAACTGCAGGCATCGGTCGATCGTGGTCTTGGTCGACAGCGTCTCGGCTCTGGGCTGCGCGAGCTCAAATCCATTGTGCTGGGACTTGATCGGCGGCCAGCCGCACGCTTCTCGCTCCTTGGCGTAGCGGATCGCTTCCAATTGATGAGCCGGGCGAGGCTGGAATCGTAACCGTCAGGCCCGCGCCAGCAGCCAGGCGTGACCCTGGCCTTCGCCGGCGGCAACAAGGTCGAGTTCGGCGAACGCGGCGGGTAACTCGCCAGGTGCCGCGCGAAACGGCCCCGGGCTGGCGTCGACTTCGCTGAGCACCGCGATCGCCAGTAGCCCGCCCGGTGCGAGGCGCTCGATGATCGCCTGGTCGAGGCGGCGGTCCCGGAATTTGTGGCAGAGGATGACGTCGACGGGCGGGCCGGCCGGCAGTCCGTCATCGAGATCGACAACGTCAAACCGGCAGCGATCGTCGACCCCGATGCGCCGGGCCAGATCTCGCGCCTGGCTGATGGCCACCGGGGAGATGTCCAAACCCGAAAACTTGCAGGCCTCGCCGGGCCAGCCAGACGCTGCCGAGTCCCTGGCCGCAAGCGAGATCGAGTGCCTGTCCGGCGGTCGGGAATGACTCCGCATATGCCGCGAGGAACCTAGGTGGCTCAACCGCATCGACCGCTGCCGGTCTTTGTCTCGCGTACCGCTCGTCCCAGCGCCGCCGGTCCTCCCCGGTCACAGGCGACACCTTACGGCTCGGTACTAATCAAGCCGACCCGAGCCGCGACTTAGACATCCATGGAATGCAGCCGTCTGCGGTTTTGCGGCTGATCAACCGCGATCGGACGAGCGGAATCGGTAGAGTTCCAGCTCTGATGGGTGCCCAGGATTGGCCGCTGGTGCGCCGCGAGCCTGAGTTCGCGGCAGTTCGCGCTGCGCTTGTTGGACAAACCCGTACCGCCGGCATCGTGGTGGTTGGTGAGGCCGGTGTAGGAAAGACCACGTTGGCCCGCCAGGTCACCGAGTCGCTGCCGAATCTGGTGCAATGGGTGGCCGGAACGGCATCGTCGCGCAGTATCCCGCTGGGCGCCTTCGCCCACCTTGTCGGGGCGGCGACCATACGCGACCCGGTGGCGTTTTTGGCCGCCGCCCGCGACGGGCTGACCGCGGAGCTCGGCACGGTACTGGTTGTCGACGATGCGCACCTGCTGGACGAGCTGTCGGCCACGCTGCTGCTCCAGTTGGCGCTGAAGCGATCGGTGCCGATGGTGGCCAACGTCAGGGCCGGTCAGCCGGTGCCCGACGCGATCACCTCGCTGTGGAAGGACCGCTATCTGCAGCGCCTCGATCTGGGGCCCTTCAGCAAGGACCAGTGCGTCGGGCTGATCGAGCAGGCGCTCGGCGGGCCCGTGGAAGGGCTAAGCGCGGATTTGATGTGGCGAGACTCCGGCGGCAACCCGCTGTTCGTGCGCCACCTGGTGGAGGGAGCGGTGGAGGCAGGCTCGTTGCGGCAGGTCCGCGGGGTCTGGCAGCTGCGTGGGCGGGCCGCGGTGAGTGCGCAGTTGGCCTCGCTGGTTGACGAGCGAATCGAGCAGCTGCCCGACGAGGTGGCACATGCGTTGGGGCTGCTGGCATTCTGTGAACCCCTCGACCTGGACACGCTGTGCGGCCTGGTGGGCTCTGATGCCGTCGAACAGGCCGAGAGGCGGGGATTTTTCCGTATCGTCGAGGACCGCGGAATCGGCGAGGTGCGGTTCAATCAGCTACTCCTCGGCGATGTCATGCGTCGGCGCCTGGGCGTGGCCGGCGGCCGCCGATTGCGCGGTGAACTCGTGCAGGCGTTGGGCGACAAACCGATCCGCGGGCCAAGCGAGCGGATCCGGTTGGCCGAACTGACGTTGGACAGCGACACGACCCCCGCCGTTGACCTGCTGGTGGCGGCTGCCGACGATGCGATCGCGCTGACCAACGTCACCCTAGGGGAGCGCCTGGCCCGCGCGGCGGTCGACCGCGGAGGCGGTCTGGCCGCCGGCGAACTGTTAGCTCGATCGCTGATGTGGCAGGGCAAGGCCGCCGACGCCGAATCCACCCTGAGCGTCTTTGACCCGGACGCCATGGATGAGGCCGAGCTGGTCGGCTGGGGCGCCGTACGCATTATCAATCTTCAACTGTCGATGGGCGATGCGAAAGCCGCCCATGAGGTGCTCGAGCTGCTGCGCTGGCGGGTTAACACCCACGGAACCGCGGCGGGTCGTAGATGGGCTGGAGTCGGCGTCGTTGGTGTTTGCAGGCCCGCTGGAGGAGGCTGTCGAAATTTCCCGGCGCGTACTCAGCGATCCGGCGGCGCCGCCAACCGCGCTGGGGTGGGCGGTTTTCGGTGGTGGGCTGGCGCTGGGGTTGATGGGGCGAGGCGATGAGGTCGCCGCGGTTGTCGAGCGGGGCGCAGGGATCGAGAACCAGGTCGACGGGGTGTTGCGATACCTGATGGCCTACGCCGAGGTGCGGGCCCTGGTCTTGCTGGGTGAGTTCGATGCCGCCGAGAAGCGATGCGCCGATAGCGTGCAGATCTCTTCACCCAGCCAATACCTGCGCTGGGGGCTTACCAACATGTTGGCCGGCACCGTCGACCTGGCCCGCGGCCAGTTCGCCGCGGCGGCATCGCGGATGGAACAGACCGTCGCGGCGCTGACCACCGAGTCGGCGGCCTGGTGGAGCTATCCCAGATTGCTTTTGGCCCAAGCCTATTGCGCACTCGGCCGCGCCGAGGCGGCGGCGGCGATCATCGCCGAACTACGAAGCCGCACTGGTGGGCATGATGCCTGGCTCCACCCGCAACTGCGCATCGTCGAAGCATGGCTTGCCGCGGCGCAAGGCAACGTCAGCGGCGCCATCGCGGTGGCGACCGATGCCGCTGAGCTGGCCGACCAAGCCGGTCAACTGGCGGTCGAAATGCTGGCCCTGCACGATGCGGCCCGATTCGGAGACCGAACCTCCCTGCAGCGTTTGATCGACGTCGCCGGCAGCGTCGACGGTCGCCTTGCGCGCGTACATGCCGCCTATGGGGAGGCGCTACTCGACCGCGACGCCGTGGCCGTGTCTGCGGCGGGCGAACAGTTCGAGCAGATCGGGGCGCTGGTGTCGGCCGCCGACGCGGCCGCCCAAGCCGCCGAGATCTTCCGCACACGCGACGATCGGCGCCAAGCCACCGAAGCCGCGGCCACGGCGGACCGCATTGCCAACGCCTGCGGTCGGATTCAGACCCCGGCACTGGTCGCCGCCGCGCATCCGCTACCGCTGAGCGTGCGGGAGCGCGAAATCGCCAACCTGGTGGCGGCAGGACTGAGCACACCCGAGATCGCCGAGCGGCTGAAACTGTCGCCGCGAACGGTCGAGGGTCACATCTACCACGCCTGCACCAAACTCGCTGTCCCCGATCGCAAATCGTTGGCGGTATTCATGCGCCGCACTGCCCGCGCCTAAATCGAACCCGTGCACGTAGCAGCTTACGTACGTGCCCTGCAGCACATCACGTTGTGAGCGGAACCACAGCTTTCCCGCTGAAAGCCCGGCTGATGAGCCGAAATCCGTTGGCTATTGCGTCATTGCCATGTCGTTTCGCGAACCCAAACCCGTTTCCTCGCATGCCCGCGTATCGAGGCAACGCGTAGCTGTCAATGTCCAGCAGCGGTCTGGATGGGCGAAAACGCGTAGCTGACTACGGATGTGCGCCGCCAAGCACTGCCATATCGTCACATCATCACTCGCAAATCGGACCATGCCGACGCAACGACCAACGCCGCCGCGTGAGGGGTGCAGCCTGACGCCTTTCCGCCAGGCTGTGCAGCGGTCGCCGTCATCGCCCCCTCGGCGATGACGGCGACCAGCCATCAACGATATGGGCCGGCTAGTGCTCAGCAGTCTTCAAAATCCCCGCCCAGCACTTCCACGAAATAGGAGAAATCGCCATGGCGCGTGTCCCTACACCCGGGCCCAACGGCTGGACCTTGCAGGCGGACGGCATTTCACTCGCTGAGATGGCTGACGACTTCCAGACCGCGCACCACGCCGACAGGGCGGCTGTGCTGGCGGCCTATACGTTGCTCGGCGCGGCCATCAATGGGTTCGCACCTGTCGGGCACACCGTTCTTGCTTCGGCTATTGCCGGCTTATTCCCGCACTGCCGCCGCAACTGAATCCACGTACCGCGGTGGCCGAGGATCACCCCAGCGTGCGTTGATCGCTCCCCACGGGTCCGCATAGACGCCGGGAAATCCGCGGTAGGGCGACCGTCGCCTTAGGTACCAGCGCAGCGCGGGTGCGAGCAGCCTCAACGGCCAACGGCGCCAGCCCACCTTCGCCCGTATCTCGGCGTACATTACCGGCAGCGAATGACGTTGGTAAGCAAGGACATTCTGTGCGTGCTCGGTGTCCATCCAGTCGGTGGCGAACCATGCCTGATCATCGTCGGGGTTGCCGGGCCTTCCTGCCGGCAGGCCGCCCGCCAAACCCATCGCCGCCGCGGACTCGGTTCCGAGGCTGGCTTGCGTGATGCGGTGGGTGTCGTCGCCGCCGATGAGGAATATCTCGCGCACACAATCGGTGACCGTCGCCGCGCAGAACGCGTGGGCGACGTCGCGCACATCGACGGTCTGGATGCGTCCGTCGGAGGGCAGCACCGCTTCGAAGAAGATCAGATCGCGGTCGAGTGCCCATCGCGGTTCCGCCATGAGCACCCCGCCTAGCCGGAGCACCACCCAGTCCAGGTTGGACGCCGTCACCTGCTGCTCGGCCATCACCTTGTGTGCACCGTAAAGATCGTTGGGCCGCAACGGTGTCGACGAGGTCAACAATCCGTCGTTGCGATGGGGATTGCGGGCGCCATAGACCGCGACGCTGGACGCTTGCACGAACCGAGGCGGTATCGGCATCGCCGAAGCCGTATTTACCAAACTCGCGGTGGCGTCTACGTTGACTGCCTGCGCGAGCCGGGGTCGGGCATAGCAAAACGGCGGAATGATGGCGGCCAAATGGATGATGGCCGTTGGGGCCACAGCGGAGAGCAAGGTCTCGACGTCGGTCGGTGATGTCAGATCGGCCCACCGCACCTCCACGCCCAGCCGCGCGGCGAACGCTTTCGCGCGTTTTCGATTCCCGGGGACGTCGAGGTCGGTAGCGACAACCCGGCGGCCCTGGCCGGCCAACTCGGCCACCACGGCGGAGCCGACCAGGCCGAACGCCCCGGTGACGAGAACACAATCGGCGGTCACGAGCTCCCCCTTGCCTGAGACCGAAAATCGGCGAAGCCCGCCGGCCGCTCTCAGCATTTCTGGACACATGTCTGTATTTAATGTTCGAGGATAGAGAGTCATTGTCCACGCGGCAAGATGCAACCGGACCGTAAAAGCGGCTATTCAAACGCGAATCGCCCGTTCAAGTGCAGTTTTGGCGCGGCGTTGTCGGATATCCGTTTGATTTCCTATACTGGACGGGTGTCTAGAGAAGCGGCTTCTCGTTACGGTCCTGCCGGCCCCGTCGGCGCTGTGGCCGGCGCGGGCCGCCGGTCGGATCGTCGGCCGGGGCAGACGATCCGCAAGGTGCTCGACGCCGGCTTGGAGGAATTGCGCGAAACGTCGTACGCCAACCTGACGATGCGTGCCGTCGCCAGCCGCGCCGGGGTCTCGCCAGCTAGCGCCTATACCTACTTTCCGTCGAAAAGTGCGCTGGTGGCGGCGGTGTACCTGCGTCTTCTGCAGGCGCTTCCGCTGCATACCGACGTCAACGACACCACCAAAACACGCGTGAGCGCGACCATGCGGGATATGGCGATCGTGGTCGCCGACGAACCCGAGCTGACCACCGCATGCGGCGCGGCCCTGATGGCCGACGATCCCGCGGTCAAGCCGCTGCGCGACCAGATCGGCGAAGAGGTGTCCAGGCGGATCGGTGCTGCGCTGGGTCCGGGTTGGCCACGCGCGGTGAAGTCCACACTGCAGATGACATTCTCCGGCGCCCTGATGACGGCCCGGTTCGTCAGCTTCGACGAGATCGCCGGGCAACTCGACGAGGCGGTCAACCTCATTCTCGGCGCATCCGTTGCGTGAAATGACTGTGGCGGATCAACGAACTTCGAGGAGTTTCATGGATGACACTGGCTTCAACCTGTCGACTGTATTCGCGACACTGGTAAAAGCACTTCCCGATCACCGCGTACTCATCTGGCGGGGCCGGGAATGGACGTACGCACAGCTGGACTCCCGCGTCGACGGGGTTGCACACTACCTCGCGTCTGCGGGCTTGGGATGTCACACCGAACGTGATCGCCTGCAGGGTCACGAATCTGGCCAGGATCACGTCGGGTTGTACTTGCGCAACGGCAACGAGTACCTGGAATCGATGATCGGCGCCTACCGGGCCCGGGTCGCGCCCTTCAACGTCAACTACCGCTACGTCGAAGCCGAACTCGTCTATCTGCTGGACAATGCAAAGGCTCGGGCGCTGATCTATAGCGCCGAATTCGCACCACGGGTCGCGGCGATCCGCGACCAACTCCCCCACCTAAAACTCCTGATCCAGGTTGCCGACCACACCGGCCAGCCTCTGCTGCCCGGCGCCGTCGACTACGAATCGATCACCGCCACACCGCCCCCCGCGAGCGGAATGCCCACTCCCAGTGGAGACGACCTTTACATCCTTTACACCGGCGGCACCACCGGAATGCCCAAGGGTGTGCTGTGGCGCCAGAACGACATATTCGTTTCCTCAATGGGCGGACGCACTTTCGGGACCGATGACGCGTTGGCGTCCTACGACGAGCTTGCCGACCGCGCGGCGAAAGCCGCCGGTTTCGCCTCGCTTCTGCTGATCCCGCCGTTCATGCACGGTGCGGCCCAGTGGGCCGCATTCCAAATCATGACGATGGGCGGTTGGCTGGCGATTCCCGACGACGTCGAAAGCATTCGGGCCGACCAGGTCCTGGCGCTGGCGGAGCGCGAAAAGGTGATGAGCATCCCGGTTGTCGGTGACGCGATCGCACGCCCGCTGGTCGACGAGATTGAAAGGGGGAGCTACGACCTGTCGGGGCTGGTGTCGATGAGCAATGGTGGTGCCCCACTCACCCCCGCCGTCCGAAACCGCATAGCCGCCGCGCTGCCGAACCTGCTGATCATCGACGCCGTGGGTGCCTCGGAGTCGGGCATGCAGATGAACATGATGTCCACGGAGTCCGGAGCGAACGCCATGGCGACCTTCAATCCGGGCTCCGAGACCGCCGTTGTCGCAGCAGATTTCAGTCGGGTCCTCGGCCCCGGAGACGACGAAGGATGGCTGGCACGCCGCACGCTGATCCCGCTCGGCTATCTCGGCGACGCCGAGAAGACGGCCCGCACGTTCCCCGTTATCGACGGCGTGCGCTGGTCGGTCCCCGGTGACCGGGCCCGCTTTCTCGCCGATGGCCGCATCGAACTGCTCGGCCGCGATTCCGTCACCATCAACTCCGGTGGCGAGAAGATCTTCGCCGAGGAGGTTGAGGCCGCGATGGCCGAACACCCCGACGTCTATGACGTGGTAGTGGCCGGGCGCCCATCCGAACGCTGGGGCAACGAGGTAGTCGCGATCGTGCAACTTCGGGAAGGCCGCGATCCCTCGGATGAGGATCTGCTGGATACCTGCCAGCAACATGTCGCGCGCTACAAGCTGCCGAAGGCGATAATCCGCACCGCCAAGGTGCAACGCTCGCCGGCCGGCAAAGCGGACTATCGCTGGGCCAAAGAGGTTGCCGTCGAAAGCCTTTCCAGCACAGCTGACTCCGGAAGCTGACGCCGCCCTTTCACCTTCGCGGTGATGTTTCATGATTTGCACTGCAGGGCCGTTATGATGCAGCCATGCGCAGTCACGGCTGGGCAGGCAATACGCCGGCCTCCGACGAGGAGGCGATCGAACGCATCCTGGATGCCGCGGACAAGATAATCGGCGAGCGCGGATCAGCGATGCGGATCGCCGATGTGGCGCGGACGCTAGGTGTGACGCGACAGACCGTCTACCGTTACTTTCCCGGCACCGAAGCCTTGCGGGTGGCAACCGCAATGCGATCGGCAGACGGCTTTTTGGGCCGTTTGGCGACCCATGTCAAGGGGATAACCGATCCGGTCGTGGCGATCACCGAAGGAGTGACTTTCGCCGTCGAACAACTGGCGTCCGACAACCAGCTCGAACTCGTGCTGAGTCAACGCGACCGCGCCGGCCGGACCGTCTCCATCATGTCGGACACCGCCGTAACGTTCGGGCGCTCCATGCTGCATCGCTACGACGTGGACTGGGAGCAGTACGGTTTCGACGAGGCGGGCCTCGATGAACTGGCGGAGTTCTGTCTCCGGGTTGTGCATTCCTTCCTTGCCGACCCGGGTCGACCGCCCCGCAGCGGCGCCGATCTGCGGCGTTATCTGACCCGATGGATCGGGCCCGCGATCGCCTACCCCCAGCTGGCCCGCGCGATGGGCGCGCTGCACAGCCCCGAGCCGCGAGCCCGACGCAGCTCGTCAGCAGCATCTTGATTCCTGGGAAACGCCTGCGCATTCGGCACATCGGGCCGCCGCCACCCGACGAAGACGCAGGTCGGCGGGTACGGTCGGCAATTGTGACCCACCAGAAAGGCAGGATGGCGATCGCCCTGTGCGGTGCCGTGGCCACGCTTGCCTTCGCGGCGGGATACGGCCCGGGCGAGGATCCGCCGGCGGCATCTTCGGCCAGCGTGACGGTCACCCCCGCACCGCAACCAACTCCCGGCAGTCCCGGCGGCGCCTTCCCCGCGGTTCCCGCCGGCGGCGGAGGTTGCTATATCGGCCTCAACTGCGGATGCATTCCCCGCATCACCTGTCCCACCCCGCACCGCCGTCCCTCCGCCATCGCACCGGGCCATGATGGCGCGGGCGGGCCCAATCCCTAGCCCCATGCGAGGTCAGGGGCGGCCCGCCGCCTCTTGCACGAGCTGAACCCGCGACGTGATGCCCAGTTTGGCGTAGATGTGGCTGAGATGTGCCTGCACGGTGCGTGGCGATACGAAGAGCCGCGTCGCAATCTCTTTGTTGGCCAGCCCTTCACAGACGAGTTGCGCGACGTCGCGCTCGGCCGGTGTCAACGACGGCCAGCCGCTGGCCGGCCGTTTGCGTTCACCCCGGCCACGTTGCGCGTATGCGATGGCCTCCTCGATGCCCAGCGCCGCGCCCTCGGCGCAGGTGGCGTCAAACATCTTCTCGTCCATGGCATTTCGGAGGGCGGCCAGCGAGGCCTCGCACTCGGCGTCGTAGATCCGAAAGCGCACCAATCCCATGCCGCGGCGGAGCGCATCGGCTGCGCCGAACAGTCGCGCCGCCAACGGGTAGTTGCCGCCCTTTGTGGCCAGGTTGGCAAGGCATTCGAAAATGCCGGGGATGAGGAGGTGCAGCCCTCCACTGACCGCACAGGCCAGCGCCTCGTGGGCGTCACGTTCGCCGACCTCTAATGCGCCTTCGGCGGTAGCGACTCGGGCGCGAACGAGCAGCGCGACCGCCAGGTGCCAGCCCGTCGCCATCGCGACTGCGGCGTCAGCCAACTCACGGGCCGAAGTCAGATCACCGCGCGCCAGCACAACTTCGACGGAATTGAACGCGCGCTGCGCTACAGCCAGCTCAGGCTGGGCCACGCGCAAGCGATCCCAGGCAGCCTCGGCGGCATCGTGTGCCGCCGCAATGTCGCCCGCCGCCAGGCTTGCTTGGGCGGATTGCGCGTAAGCCATTCCGAAGAAGTACTCGCCGAGATCGGCGACGACGTCCAGCCCGAGGGCGGCCGTCGTCTTGGCCGCTTCCAATTCGCCACGCTGCGCAAGCGCTATGCCCAGACCCATCAGGCTGACCGGTTGGAGAATATCGTCGTGCGCCTCGACCTGCGAGATCGGCCCCCGCCGGACGCCACGGCCAGACGCGCCGAACTGCAGCGCACCATCGATGCGCGCATCGATGACCTGGTCGACGCCGCCGACCGGAGCCGCGCCCTGCGTCGAGGCGCACTGTCTCTCCCTTTGTGCACTGCTGTTCACCGTCATCTGGTGGGACGTCGACCACCACCGGTCCAATTGGCTGGCTATGTTCATCCTGCTGATCGTGTTGTCGGCGGTGGCCGCGGTATACGCACTGCGCGGCGTGTGCGACATCACCGGCGCTCGGGCGAGTCAGCGGAGGCCGCGATTGCTAGATTGTCTATTTTTTATTCGGCGAAGGTATTGCCCGCCATTGAGGCCGATGTCACGCTAGCTGCATGACAGAAACCCAGGGGTACGTCGACCAGGCGGTGGCGGGTCTCGCCGAGCCGCAGCCGATGTACAAGGCGCTGCGGGAATCGGCGCCGGTGTTTCGCTCGCCGCAGGAGGTTGTTGTTCTCAGCCGCCTCGCCGACATCGAGATGGCGCTGAAGCACACCGAGCTGTTCTCGTCGAACATGGACGCGGTCGACCTCGGCAACATCCGACCGATGATCCCGCTGCAAGTCGACCCGCCCGAGCACGCGAAGTACCGTCGCATCCTCGATCCGCTGTTCACTCCGCGCGAGATGGCCCGCCGTGAACCACAGGTCGCCGAGCTGGTGAACGAGATGATCGACCGCTTCGCCGATCGGGGCGAATGCGACTTCCACGAAGAGTTCGCGGTCCCCTTACCGTGCACCGTCTTCCTGCAGTTACTCGGCCTCCCGCTGGAAGATCTCGACAAGTTTCTGGAGTGGAAGGACGGCGTGATCCGCCCGGAGGGCGACTCCGGCTTCGCCCGCCGCCACGAGACCTCGGCACCCGTGGCGCAACAGATCTACCACTATTTCGACCGCGCCATCGACGACCACATCGCCAGCCCGCGCGACGACGTGCTGTCAGCGATGATCGCGGCGAACGTGCAAAGCGAGGGCCGGCCACTATCCCGCGAGGAGTTGCTCGACATCTGCTTCCTGTTCCTCATCGCAGGGCTGGACACGGTCACCGACTCGCTCGACTGCTTCTTCGTGTACCTGGCCCGACACCCCGAGCATCGGCACCAGCTCGTCGAACAGCCCGACATCCTGCCGCATGCGATTGAGGAGCTGTTGCGGTGGGAGACTCCGGTGCCCGGCGTCGCCCGGGTCGCGATGCAGGACGTCGAGGTGGGCGGATGCCCCATCAGCAAGGGCGAACGGGTCAGCCCGTTGCTCGGCGCCGCCAACACGGACCCGGCCGAATTCCCGGATCCGGACGTCGTGGACTTCAATCGCAACCCGAACCGTCACCGGGCGTTCGGCGGCGGACCGCACCGCTGCCTCGGATCCCACCTGGCCCGGATGGAGCTGCGGGTGGCGTTGCGCGAATTCCATCGGCGCATCCCGGATTACGAGATCAAGCCCGGCACCCAGCTCACTTTCACCGCCGCGCTGCGGTCGGTGGAATCGCTGCCGCTGACCTTCCCTGTTTCGAAACAATGACCCGCGTCTTTATCGACGCGGACCGCTGTACCGGGCACGGTCGGTGTTACACGCTGGCGCCCGACATCTTCGACGCCGACGAGGTCGGACATTCGATAGTGCGTATCTCCGAAGTCTCCGGTGAACTTGAACAGCATGCCGTCACCGGCGAGCAAAACTGCCCGGAGCAGGCGATCACGCTCTCTACGTGAGGATTCACCGCACAGGCGAAATACACTCCCGCACAACCACAATGGCTCTTTATCTACAGGTGGCTGGCAGCGAAGGTGGCCGCCTGGTCCACCATCCCGTTATCCGCATACGAGTTATGCGCTGCCAAGTCCCCACCGTCGGAGCACACCGGGTCACCCGCGGCGCACAACTCCGCGGTCTTGGGTACGTACAGTGGGCCGATCACGATTGGTGGCGCACCGACCTGGTTCATGAAGCCATTCGACGGCGTCCCGAAGAGGGCTACCGCCGCGACGTGATTCGCGACGTCGGGCGGCATCGGTTTGGGTGCGTCCGCAGGCGCTCCGTCGGGTATGGCCGCCGAGGTGACAAAACCCATCACGGCCGCTCCCTGGGAAAAGCCACCGAGCACCATCTTGGTGTTGGGACAACTCGCCGCCGTCTGCTCGACGTGGTTGGCGGCGTCATCGATACCGACCAGACCGGTGGGAAAATCCATGGTCGCCGGGTAGTTGACCCCATAAACGCCCAAAGACTTCCCGCCCAGTTTCGGACGCAGCGCGTCGACGAACGCCTCCCCGAAGTAGCCCACACCAGGTGACTCACCGGTGCCACGGGCGAACACGACTTCGACATTGGGGCACGCCGCGGAGGTCACCGATGGCGCAGCAGATGCGAACGGGACTGACGCGGTTAACAGTGCCGACACGGTGAGCAGCGCTGCACCGCTCAATCTAAGAACTGTTGCGTTCACTTTCCGATAATGCCCATTGGTCAAATAGCTCAAACCGGCCTCAGACCGGCGGGTGGAATTCATTCAGCCCCCGTGAGTCGTTCTCGCTGCGAAGCACTTTCACGAGCCAATTCTAGGCAGAACCAGCCGCTCTCGAACCGATCCGGAGTCTACCTCGTGTATCTCATATCGGTGTCGCTGGGCGCGCGGTTGTGCGCCCTCTGGCGGGAGGATCATGTTCGAACGAATCGACACCCTCGATAGGCCCAAGCACAAACTGCTGACCGTCGAGCTTTGCAATGTGATACGCGAATACCGGGTCGGCGGTCAATCGGTGCGTGCCCTCGACGACATCAACCTGGGGCTGGAAGGCGGGCAGTTCGCGTCGATCGTCGGGCCGTCTGGCGCGGGCAAGAGCACGTTGCTGCATCTTCTCGGCGCATTGGACTCCCCCGATTCGGGGTCGATCGTCTTCGACGGCCAGGAGATCGGCCGCCTCAGCGACGAGCAGCAGTCAGCGTTCCGCCATCACCGCGTCGGGTTCATCTTCCAGTTTTTCAACCTGTTGCCGACCCTGTCGGCGTGGGAGAACGTGGCGGTCCCCAAGCTGCTCGACGGTGTCCGGCTGGGCAACGCCAAAGCCGATGCGATTCGGCTCCTGGGCCGGGTCGGGCTCGGCGACCGGACCGAGCACAGACCGGCGGAGCTGTCCGGTGGGCAAATGCAGCGGGTAGCCGTGGCCCGCGCGTTGATGATGGATCCACCGCTGATCCTGGCCGACGAACCAACCGGGAACCTCGATTCGACAACGGGCGCTTCGATCTTGACGCTGCTTGCCGAGGTGGCCCACGAAGCTGGCCGCGGGCGGCTGGTGGTCATGGTCACCCACAACGCCGATGCCGCGGCGGAGACCGATCGGATGATCACCCTGCAAGACGGTCGGGTCGGCGCTGACGAGCTGTTGGCGTTCTCGCGATGAAAGCGGGTTCGACCTTGACCGCCGCCGCGAGCCGGTTGCGTGTATTCAGCCTTCGTGAACTCGCCGTGCATCGTCGGCGCACGCTGGCCTCGATCGGTGTGATGGCGGTGTCGGCGATGTATCTGGTCGCGATATTCGGCATCTTCGGGTCGATCAGCGGATCGGTCAATCGGCTGTCCGATGGGATCGCCGGAGTGGCCGCGCTGGAGGTATCGGGCATCACCGACGCCGGATTTTCCGACACCATCACGGCCGACGTGGCCGCGGTTCCCGGCGTCGCAGCCGCGGTCCCGATGATACGAACGCCGATGCCCACATCTTCGGGACCGGTCCTGCTCTTCGGTGCGGACGCGAACATAGCCGCGCTGGGCGGCGCCCTGAAGGACGCTGTCACGCAACAGCAGCTGGCGGCGCCTTCCGAACCGGGTGGTGTCCGCGTCGGGCCGGGCGTCGGTCGTAAGAAGGGCGAGACGTTCCAGCTCGGCTCGGAGACCGCCACGGTCACCGAGGTCCTCGGCGGCAAGCGGCTTGCGGATCTCAACGGCGGGCACTACGTCCTTGCCCCACTTGCCCTGGCGCAGAACGCCGCCGGGCGCCAGGGCCAGCTCGACTCGATTCTGATCACCACCAAACCCGGCGCTGACCTCACCAAAATCCGCGCCGAGGTCACCGCTGCCGTCAATGGGCGGGCCGTCGTCGCCGACCCGAGCGTGCGGGCCGCCCGGGCCGGCGACGGCGTCAAGATGATGAACTACATGGCCCTGATGGGCGCGGGTGTTGCGTTGGTGGTTGGCGCCTTCTTGGTCTACACGACGGTGACCATGGCGATCACCCAACGCCGACCGGTCATCTCGATGCTGCGCGCGATCGGCGCCCGGCGCGTCACGATCGTTCGCGACATGCTGGCCGAAGCGGCCATCCTCGGGTTGATCGGCGGAGCCATCGGCTCGGGCCTGGGGATACTGATGGGCCGCGCGGCCATTGGGCGATTACCGCCGGCGTTGACGCAAGGGCTCGAAGCGCGCGTTGAGTATTGGCTGCCCCCATATGCGATACCGATGGCCATCACGGCCACGGCGCTCACCAGCGTGGTGGCATCGGCGATGGCAGCGCGACAGGTCTACAAGGTTTCCCCGATAGAGGCGTTGGCACCAGTGGGGGTGTCGGCCGCGGACCGGGTGCCGCGATGGCTGCGGATCGCGTGCGGCGTCGGAGCCGTCGCCGTGTTTGCGGCGTCGATCCTGGTGGTTTTCAACCAACATGGTGTCTTGACCTTTATCGCGATGAATGCTGTTTTCTGCGCCGAGATCGCGCTCGGCTTCGCGCTCACCACACCGATCGTCAACGCCATCGCCGCGGCGGCCCGACTTTTCGGTGCGGTCGGCGCACTCGCGGCGGCAACCATCGAGCGTGCGCCCCGACGCGTCTGGGCGACGGCGATGACGGTGCTGATCGCCGTGTTCACAACGATAGTGATCACCGGTACGAACAACGACATGATCCGCTCGGCCCGGGGCATCCTGTCATCGGCCGCCGATGCCGATGTGTGGGTCAGTGCGAATCCTCCCGACAGCTATCCCACCGACGCTCTGCCGAAAGGCCTTTCCGAAAAGGTGGCCGCAGTGCCGGGCGTGGCACGTGTCACCGAGGGCGCATTCGGGTTCGCGGTCGTCGGCGGCACGCGCGTGATGCTCGACGGGTTTTCCCCCGCGACCGTCGATCCGCTGTATCACGCGCTCGGCCAAAGGATTCGCGACGATGTGCTCGCCGGCCGCGGCGTGGTGCTCTCGCAGAACCTGGGCAAGACCTTCCACGTCCGGGCCGGCGACCAACTGCGGATGCAAACGCCGCACGGGATTCAACAGACGACCGTGCTGGCGCTAGTGCCGTATTTCTCCACCGTCATCGGCACCGTCGGGATGAGCCTCGATCAGATGCGGACGTGGTTCGACCGCCCGGTGACGACCACTCTGCAGATCGCTGCGGCCCCCGGAGTGGATCCGCACCGCCTTTTGAGCGACGTTCGACGGGTGGTGCCCGCGCCGAACTACGTGTACGACGGCCGCACCGAGCTCGCCGGCCTCGAGGCGCCGATGCATCAGAGCATGTTCATCGCGAATGCCGTGTGGATCATCGTCGTGTTCGTGGCCGCGATCGCGCTTCTCAATACATTGACGCTCTCGGTTCTTGAACGGCGCCGCGAGCTTGGTGTGCTGCGGGCCATGGGATCCACCCGTCGATTCGCGTTGCAGATGGTGCTGGCCGAGGCGGCCGGCATCGGCGTCGTCGGCGGTGTGGTGGGGCTGTTGTTCGGCCTGACCGACCAGTGGCTGTTCAGTCTCATCAGCGGGGACACCATGAATTTCCACGTCGGCTTCCGGCCGAGCCCAATGGCGCTGGCCTTCACCATCGGCGCGGTGGCGATTAGCCTGCTCGGTTCGGTGCCACCCGCGCGACGCGCGGCGCGACTGAACATCATCGAGGCCGTGAGCGTCGATTAAGGACCTTCGCGACGTCAGAAGTTCAGTGGGAGGAGCGCGGCGAACAGCGGGGATAAGGGGTCGGTGACGGGAAGGGCGATGTCACTGTCCAGGGCCGGGACGACCGGGCTTTGAAAACTGATCACTGTCTTGCCGGTCTCCCCCAAACCAAGTGCCGGCTCGGCCCCGGAAGTAAAGCTGCCCGTGAAGCTACGGGTCGAGATGATTGCGGCATCGAAGTTGTTGCCAGTGTCGGCGAACGACGTGATCGAAAGGTTTCCGATGTTGAGGGTTTGGCTTCCCAAGTTCGGATTACTGGGTACGGGGTGTACCACCGGATTGAGACCCAGAAGTCCGGCGAGCCGGGTTGCCCCACGGTTCAATGCCTGCAGCCCCGGGCCCAACTGCCCGGCGGCCGCCGAGGCCCCGACGTGATAGCCCGCCATCGCCTCCACATCCTGGGCCCACATCTGCTCGTAGTGGGCCTCGGTTGCCGCGATCGCGGGCGCATTTTGCCCGAACAGATTAGACGTCACTAGCGACACAAGGTTTGTGCGGTTTGCCGACACCAACGCCGGATGCACCGTGGCTCCCCGCGCCGCCTCGAACGCGGCGGCCGCCGCTTTCGCCTGGGTGGCTGCCCCATCGGCTTGGGTCGCCGCCGTGTTCAAAAACCCCACGTACCGTGCGGCCACGGACGTCATCGCCGCCGACGCCGCGCCCTGCCACGACTCGCCTGCCAGCCCTGAGGTCACAGACCCGAAGGAAGCGGCAGCCGAGCCCAATTCACCGGCCAACCCGTCCCAGGCAGCCGCGGCCGCCAGCATTGGGCCGGACCCCGCACCGAGATACATTCGCGCCGAATTGACCTCCGGCGGCAACACAGAAAAATTCATCGCACATCCTCCCTGAACCGGCGTGACAAAACTGGGTCAATGCAGTGACGTGCGACACGGCGCTGCGGTTCAATGCGCTTTCAAACGCTGCTCTTGACCATCCTTGACCAGGGTGGCGAATCCTTGCAGATGAGGTTTGCACGGGAACGGCACCGGGGTTCGCGGGATGCTGCGCAATTCCGTGGTATCGAAGCCGGCCGCCGCAATGGAGTCGATGGTGCGTCGGTTCGGCTCGCAACCGGCGGCCAACCATGACCAAGGCTTTGCGGCCAGGTCCTGGAACCGGCCCACTGCTCCCTCTCCGCGAACATGCTCGAGGACGACCAGCCGGCCACCCGGTTTCAGTACACGTCGGATCTCGCTCAGCGTCGCAGCTACATCGTCCACCGAACACAACACCAGCCCGATGTGGACCGAGTCGAAGCTGTCGTCCGGAAAGGGAATGGACTCACCCGTCCCCTCCACGATGTCGGCTGCGATGCCGTGGCGCAGGGCAAGGCGAGACGCCGTTCGCCGGAACACGGCCACCGGCTCCACGGCGGCGACGGAGGTCACCGCGGCAGGGACAAACTTCAAGTCGGTACCCGGTCCGAGACCAACCATCAGCAGCCGGCCGGTCGCATGTGCGATCGCCGCTCGTCGATACCGATTGTAGAAAAGCCGGTCGAAGATCGGCGAACCAAATCGATACACGTAGGGGAACAACGGATTAGCGTTCGTTATCTGCCACCTAGATCCAGTCGGAATGGTGGGTATTCGTCGCGCATCAACGATACATACACCGCCACCCGATAACGCCACCGCACGATGCCCATGAGGAGGTCGTACATACCCCGGTGCATCGTTCCGGTGCACAACAACGCCACCGCGGCGATGACTGTGAGCACTTGCAGAAGCGGTTCCATCGCCCAGCACAGGAGTATCTGGGGCAATGCCAGCAGCCACCACTTCACCAGCACGGCCCAGTTCGAGAGGCGTTCTGGATAGTCGACCTCGAGATCGCCCGGGTAGTCCGGCCGAGATGCCAGTGTGAAAGGCGGGTACTTGTCGGTGCTGTTCATCGGGAATCGGTAGTTCATGACTCGCCACGACCAGCGCAGCACGCCGACGTTGAAGTCGAAGATGGGACGCGGATACCGCCCGGTGAACAAGATCGCGACGCCGGCAGCGATCGTCGTCAGCGGATAGACCAAGTACAGAAGTATCAATATCGGATAGTGCGGAACGGCCAGCACGCACCATTTGACGAGCCAAAGCCAGCGTGAGGGCGCGTCGACATCGCCTCGCACCCGCACCGGGTCGTCTGGTGTGGTCACTGGTTGCAGGCGCAACCTCTCGGAGATGTTCATTGCGGGCCAGCGGGGACGAACGGCGCGGCTCTGAGCTCTCGGCTGATCTCTGCGGACAGCCGGCGATGGCTCGTCCAACGCAGAAACGTGGTCAGTGCCCAGGTCTGGAACCGGTCCGAGACGTACGTCGCCGGTCTCAGGACCCCCTCGCCGTGGGAAACCTGCAGCGACGCCAACCGTGACACCGCGCCGACCTTGCGTCGCCTGGTCTTCTCGTACCAGCGCAACGCGCTCGAAGGGGTGCCGCGCTTCGTTCCCATCTGCAGACCCGACAGCGCCTTGCACAGCACCATCGTGTCGAGCAACGCCTGATTGGTTCCTTGCGCGAGGGTGGGCGGCATCGTGTGTGCGGCATCGCCGAGCAACGTCACCGGGCCCTTGCCCGGCTCGGGAATCGGATGCCGAAAATGCGGGAACGGCGAAGCGGCCAGATCATCGTCGGTCAACTTTGCGAGCACTCGGTCGACCGAATCCGACCATCCGGTGAAGTTGGACCGAATCAGCTCGATCGGATTTTGCGGTCTGACGTAGCCGTAAGACCATGGCAAGTCGAACCACCACTGCCAATCGGAGCCGCCGGCCGGCCACAGGCCGGTATTCCCCCGTTCGCCGATGATGATCGCCGCGACGTGATCGTTTGCGACGTCGGGAATCGTGACCAGGCCCTGCCAGCTGCACCAGCCGGTCGGTTCCGCGTCCCGCGCGCCCACGACATCCCGGACCACCGAATGCAGGCCGTCCGCGCCGATTAACAAGTCGCCTTCGGCCGAGCTGCCGTCCTGGAACTCGACCCGCACACCAGCCGGTGTGGTGACGACGCCGACCACCCGGCGGTTGCAGCGGATGCGATCAGCCGGAAAGCCTTCCAGCAGTCTTTCCAGCAGGTCACGCCGTGGGACCATGCGGACAGGTGCGCCCAGCCGGTTCACCATCGCGGTGACGTCCAGGGTGGCAAGCGGACGACCCATCGAGGTCGTCACTCGCACGCTGGACAGCAGTTGACCGGCCCCGTCCATGTCGACGCCGAGCTGGCCAAGAACCGTCTCGCCATTGGACCAGATGGTTACCGCGCCGCCGCCCGCCTGCACGTCCGACCGCTGGTCGAAGACGGCGACGTGGTGTCCGTCTCGCAGCAGTCCGCGAGCAACCGAAACACCGCTCACACCCGCCCCTATGACAAGAACCCGCAGCGAGCGTGCGTGTCTGTACGGCGACACGCCGTCAACGACGTGCACCTGCGCACGCTCGCGCGGGCCCTTCACGCTTCTGGATACGTAATTGGCCGCGGATGAGTTCATTGGTTGATCATCGCGTGCAGGTCCTCGACCGACCACGGTTCGGCGTCGTGGTGGTCGCGGTACGCCAGCACCCGCGGCGTTGGCCGATCGAAGCGGCCGACGAATCCGCCTGCGGCGACGAATACTTGACCCGTGACGTCACTTGCCAGATCGCTGGCCAGATACGCGTAGATCGGGGCGGCAAAAGGGGCAGGTGGAGCGTCCAGTGAGACCTGCCGGGTCGTCTCGTCGAGGATTCCGCGGCGGTAAAGGCTCTCGATCTGCGCTTCGTAGTCAGTACCGGTGGACAGCCGCGTCTTCGCGCCGGGACACACCACGTTGGCCCGCACCCCGGACGGCTTCAATTCCGCGGCGATCGCCATCGTCAGCCCGTTGACCGCGCCTTTGCCCGCGGGGTAACCGGTGCCGCCGTAGTCGCCGAGGAACGCGATGGAGCTGGTATTGATGATCGACCCGTATCCCTGCGAGACCATGACCGGCGCCGCGACCCGGCAGGTGTGAAACGCCGTGCCGAGGTGGGCACTGATCAGGTGATCGAATTCTGCCGGCGAGATATCAAGTATCGAGGCATGCGGTGGTTCGGCGATCCCAGCGCAATTGATCAGGACGTTCAATCGCCCGAACGCGTTCACACACTCTTCGATCAGCGCCGTGGCGATACGCTCGTCATCGGCGGCCCCGGCCACCGCGGTCGCTCGCCCTCCTGACGCAGTGATTCCCGCGACGGCCTCGTCTACGGCAGCGGGGTCGCGCCCGTTGACCACTACGCCGGCGCCCAAGCGACAGAGCAGCTCGGCGACTGCGCGCCCGACGCCGCGGCTGCCGCCGGTCACCACCACACCACGCCCTGCCAGGAGGTTCTGGCTCATTCGACCGCCTCCTGCACGAGCTGTACGGAACCACAGCGGACGCTACCGGCGCGGGGTCCGTCGTCACAAGGTGAACCATCGTCGCCCGGACGTCGCTGCCGCCTACCCAGTAACCGACCGACCGCTGCGTACGGGACCGATGTACTGTGCGTTCCGGGATCAAGAAGTCCGGCCTGGGTCACTACCCCGGCCGCCGAGCGTTACCGCGAGGAGCATGGTTGCGATGAGGATTTCTCAAACGATGGTCGCCGGCGTGGTGGCCGCGACGGCGCTGGCGGTCTCGGTGGCCGGGTGCGGTAGCAAGACGTCGTCAACGGCACCGTCGGGCTCAGGCACCTCGCGCGCCTCGGCCACCAGCAGCCGCAGCTCAAGCCCGGCTTCCTCCGCGCCGGCTCAGCCCAACGACTACACCGGGCTGTTGATCCAAGCAGGGGACATCAAGGCGCCCGAAACCTTCACCGCAAGCCCGCCGATAAACAACCCGAATGGCCAACCGGGTGTCGCGACGACCTTCAGCACCCCAGACAGCAACCACGTCATTCACGACACCATCCAAGTGCTGGCGGATCCCGCCGCCGCCACCAACGCGCTCAATGCCGCAAAGACGGGACAGGGCCCACTCAAAGACCCGCAAACGGAGCCGGTCAAAGACATCGGCACCGGCGGGACGCTCGTCTCGGGCAACACACCGGACGGCAACAAAGGGATAGCCGTACTGTTGTTCACCGAGGGCAGGGCATTTGTCACGCTGCAATTCGATGGCCCGCCCGGCATGCTCCCGCCGCCGGACTTCCTCACCGACGTCGGTCAAAAACAAGACGCGGCCGTCAAGAAGGGGCTCGGCGGCTGACCTCAGGCTCGCCGTGGTATCGCCGCTCGGATCCCACAGCGACGCAGCCGAATCCGGCCGTACCGAATGGAGCAATCCAGTTGGACGACGTAGTTCACGGGCGTTGCGACAAGCGCTTCGATAGGGTCCGCGCGGCGCTCGCGGACAACATCGTCTCCGGTGAAGAGGTGGGCGCATGCATTGCCATCGACATCGAGGGCGAATCCGTCGTCGACATCTGGGGCGGCTTCACCGACGGTGCACGGACCAACGCCTGGACTGAGAACACCATCGTCAACGTCTGGTCATCCACCAAGACCGTCACCAGCCTGGCCGCACTGATGCTCATCGACCGCGGGTTGGTCGAACTTACCGCGCCGGTGGCCACCTACTGGCCCGAGTTCGCGGCAAATGGCAAGCAGGACATCCAGTTTCGTCATGTGCTGTCACACACCTCGGGGGTTTCCGGCTGGGAACTGCCGTTCACCACCGAAGACATGTATGACTGGGACAAATCCACGGCGGCCCTGGCCGCCCAGGCGCCTTGGTGGCAGCCGGGAACCGCGTCCGGATATCACGCCCACAATCAAGGGCACCTGATCGGTGAGGTGATGCGGCGCGTCGCCGGGCGTTCGCTCAAGGAGTTTGTCCGCGACGAGATCGCAGGGCCGCTGCGCGCTGACTTCCAAATCGGCGCCGAGCCTGAGGATTACGACCGCATCGCCGAGATCATCGCGCCCCCGCCCCTCGAGTTGCCGCTCGATCTGCTCCCCGAAGACAGCCCGATGCGCAAAACCTTCAGCGGTCCACCACCCAACGCCGACGCCGCAAACACCTCGGCGTGGCGCGAGGCCGAGTTGGGCGCACTCAACGGCCACGGCAACGCGCGTTCCCTGGCGACGATACTGTCGGCAATTTCACTGGGCGGCAAGGCACGTGCGGTGCAGTTGCTGAAGCCCGACACCGTCGAGCTGATCTTCGACGAGCAGGCAAACGGCATCGACCTCGTCCTCTCCGCACCATTGCGTTGGGGTATCGGATACGGGCTGGCGAAGAACGAGGCGCTCCCCTACCTTCCGGATGAGAGGATTTGCTTCTGGGGCGGATGGGGCGGCTCGATGGTGTTGATGTGCCCCGACCGGCGCACCACCATCGCCTACGTCATGAACAAGATGGGGCCCGGGATTCTCGGTTCGGAGCGCACGGCGACCTACGCGGCGCTGATCTTCGACGCTCTTGCGTGAGCACAGTTCGGAGACCTCCCGGAGGATCGGCCGGCAACTGCGACGGGAGTTTGAGAACATGTCGAGTTGGCAGCAGCTGTTGGGGCCGCACCTAAGGAAGCCCAGCCAGGCCGCGCTATCCGACGCGGCCGCAGGGGTCGTTACTCCCTGATCCATTGGTGGTCGGCGTGAGAAGAAACAGCCGGAATTGGCGTGCGCCGGCGCGATCTTGAGCGATCTGATAATTCGGCCAGTGCGCCACGACCGTGGCCCACGCCCTGTCGCGTTCCTCCCCGGTGACCAACCGCGGCGTTGCGGTGAAAAATTCACCGCGGCCGCGGACGGTGACCCGTTCTGCCGCTTGAAGGTTCGCGGACCACGCGGGGTGGTGCGGCCGGCCCCAGTTGGAGCCAACCAGCACCAGCCCGTCGTCGACCGGTACGTACTGCACGGTTGTCGTCCGGGCAAGACCCGTTTTGCGGCCTTTGCTGGTGATCCGCACGCAGGGTAGGCCGGCGAGGTCCAGAACGCCGACTCGCCCGGCCGTTACGAACCGCAGAAAAGACTCGAGAAGCTCGGCGATCGGCCGGGCGGGCAACACCAGCCACCTGTACACAATCGGATTTCGCGCCACTCGCTGCAGCGGATTCATGGGATGAGCGTATGGCTTTCGAACATCACCGTGCCATGTCGGTTTCTACCCAGTTCTCGCCGCCACTCTAGAGATGTAGAGTGCGCGTGATGGAACACGACGAGTTCGAAGGCAAGGTAGCGATCGTTACCGGCGGAGCGTCCGGTATCGGGCGAGCGACCGTCGAAACGCTGCACCAGCGAGGCGCTTCGGTGGTCATCGCCGACGTCCGTGACGGCGACGGCACGGAGTTGGCTCGCGCACTGGGCGCCCGCGCGCGGTTTGACCTGGTCGACGTGTCCGATCCGGAGCAGATCGCCGCGTTGGTCGAGCGAACCGTCGCCGACTTGGGCGGGCTTGACATCATGGTCAACAACGCCGCCGTATCCAGCCCGCTGCGCAGCCTCCTGGACGACGATCTGGCCGACTTCCATCGCATCATGAGCGTCAACGTGCTGGGCGTGATGGCCGGAACCAAGTTCGCCGCGCGGCACATGGCCGACCACGGCGGCGGGTCGATCGTCAACATGACCTCAATCGGCGGCATCCTTGCGGGCGGCGGGGTGATGACGTATCGCGCGTCAAAGGCCGCGGTCATCCAGTTCACCAAGTCGGCCGCAATCGAGTTGGCCCGCTACGACATCCGCGTCAACGCGATCGCGCCCGGCAGCATCCCCACCCCGCTGCTGGCGTCGTCTGTGCGAGACAAGAGTCCGGAAGAACTCGAACGCTACGAACGATCGATACGGGACAGGATGCGCGCCGACCGGCCATTGCAACGCGACGGGACACCGAACGACGTAGCGGAGGCCGTCGCATATCTGGCCAGTGAGCGGGCTCGCTATCTCACCGGAGTCGTGCTGCCGGTGGACGGCGGCACGTCAGCGGGCAAGGTGACCCCCCGTCGACGTCCATCCGATTAAATAAATTGTTTGATTTAATTGGTAGCGCAGTGTTCACTGGGGCGATGAAACCCGAGCCGACGGCTCGCTCCGACCGGTCGATGACCACCCGAGAGGCGATCTTGACGGCCGCGGAGTGGTTGTTCGCCGAACGCGGGATGTACGCCGTGTCCAACAGGCAGATCAGCGAAGCCGCCGGTCAAGGCAACAACGCGGCGGCCTGCTATCACTTCGGCACCCGCACCGACCTGTTGCGGGCCATCGAAAGCAAACACCGCGAGCCGATCGAAGCGTTGCGTGGACGGATGCTCGCCGACATCAGCGATTCCACCGAGCTGCGCGATTGGGTGGGCACCCTGGTGCGCCCCCTTACCGATCATCTGGCGGCGCTGGGCACGCCCAGCTGGTATGCGCGCTTCGCCGCTCAGGCCATGGCCGACCCCGCCTACCGCCACGTCGTCACCAAGGATGCGCTCACGTCACCGATGCTGGTGCAGACGATCGAGGGCATCAACCGCCGCCTGCCCAACCTGCCCAAGCGAGTGCGCGCCGAACGGATTGTCATGGTCCGCAACCTGCTGATGCACACCTGCGCCGAACACGAAGGGGCACTGGCCGAGCACGGACCGCGGTCACGCTCGGCTTGGCCAGTTGCCGGTGAGGGACTGATCGACGCGATTGTCGGCTTGTGGCGCGCGCCGGTCCATGTGAGCGCTGCTGGCGGCTAGCCACCAGCCAAGCCAGCCAAAAACCAAGGAGCACGATGACCGACATCTCGACCGGTACCGCCACCGATGTGCCAGAGTTTCCGATGACGCGCGCACCGGGCTGCCCATTCGCCCCGCCGCCAAAGGTATTGGAGCTCAACGAGACTAAACAGCTGAGCAGGGTCCGGATCTGGGACGGCAGCACGCCGTGGCTGATCCACGGCTACGACGCGATTCGCGCGCTGTTCACCGACTCGCGCACCAGCGTCGACGACCGACTGCCGGGCTACCCGCACTGGAATGAGGGAATGCTGGCGACGGTGCACAAGCGGCCCCGTTCGGTCTTCACCTCCGATGCCGAGGAACACACCCGGTTCCGTCGGATGCTGTCAAAACCCTTCACCTTCAAGCGTGTCGAAGGTTTGCGTCCGGCGGTGCAGAAGATCGCCGACGATCGCGTCGACGCCCTGCTGGCCGGCCCCAAACCCGGCGACATCGTCAGCACCTTGGCGCTGCCCATCCCATCGCTGGTCATCAGTGAGATGTTGGGCGTCCCCTACGAGGACGCGGATTTCTTCCAGGAACAAGCCCAACGAGGCACGGGGCGTTACGCGACCGAAGAGGACACGGCTCAAGGTGCCGCGTCGTTGGCTAAATACATCGCCAACCTGATTCGTGCCAGGATGCAAAGTCCCTCAGAGGATTTGGTCTCCGATCTGGCTGAGCGAGTCAACGCCGAAGAGCTCAGCGTGCGCGAGGCCACACAGCTGGCCCTCGGCGTGCTGATCGCCGGCCACGAGACCACGGCCAACATGATCAGCCTGAGCATCGCGGCCCTGCTCGAACATCCCGACCAGCTGGCGCTGATACGCGACGCCGAGGATCCCAAGGTCATCGCCGCCGCGGTCGAGGAGCTGATGCGGTATCTGAGCATCATCCAGACCGGTCAGCGTCGTATCGCTGTTGAGGACATTGAAGTCGGCGGCGAGACGATCCGCGCCGGCGAGGGCATCATCCTCGACGTCGCACCGGCGAACTGGGATCCCCGCCAATTCCCCGACCCGGACCGGCTGGACTTACTCCGCGAGGACGGCGCCCACGTCGGGTTCGGCTACGGCCGCCACCAATGCGTGGGACAACAGTTGGCCCGCATGGAATTACAGATCGCCCTGCCCACGTTGTTCCGCCGCATCCCCACGCTGCGGCTGGCTGTGCCGGTCGAGGACCTTCCGTTCAAGCACGACACGTTGGCCTACGGCGTCTACGAGCTTCCCGTCACATGGTGAAGCCCGATCTGGCGCTGGAAGTGCCGGACCTGTCCGGCAGATTCGCCGTCGTGACCGGTGCCAACAGCGGTCTGGGCTTCGGTCTGGCGAAAAGCCTTGCGGGGGCGGGCGCCGACGTCGTGATGGCGATTCGCAGCCGGACCAAAGGCGAAGCTGCGATCGCCGAGATCCGCCGCGAGCTACCGTCAGCGAAACTGACCATCAGACAGCTGGACTTGGCGTCGCTGAAGGGCGTGGCGGGGCTCGCCGACGAGCTAGCCGCCGAAGGGCGCCCGATCGACATCTTGATCAACAACGCCGGGGTGATGACACCACCGCAGCGCCAGGAAACCGACGACAACTTCGAATTGCAGTTCGGCGCAAACCACCTCGGGCACTTCGCGCTGACCGGGCGCCTGCTGCCGTTGCTGCGCGCGGCCGAAGGCGCGCGGGTAGTCACCGTCAGCAGCATTGCCGCGGGTCAACGCAATCTCGACTTTGATGACGCCAACGCGCGACATGGCTATAAACCGATGCGCTCGTACGGGATCGCCAAACTGGCGCAACTGACATTCGCGGTCGAGTTGGACCGGCGCAGCCGCCGGGGCGGTTGGGGGTTGATGTCCAACGCCGCGCATCCCGGATTGAGCAAGACCAATCTGCTCAGCGGCGCGTCCTATGGCCGCGAAAAGCCGACGCTGCAGGCCCGGTTCACCCAACTCACGTGGTGGCTGCTGCCGTTCATGTGGCTCGACGTCGACGAAGGCATCAAGCCCACGCTCTACGCGGCCGTGTCGCCGGATGCCGAAGGCGGGAAGTACTACGGGCCGCGCGGCTTCTACGAAACCGCCGGCGGCGGAGTCACGTTCGCGGGCGTCCCCCGATTGGCCCGGAGTGAACCCGACAGGGAACGGCTGTGGCAGCTGTCCGAACAACTCACCGGTGTCACCTACGAGGATTGATCAGAAGGTGGTAGGCAATGCCGTTTATCGGCCGCAGTGACGCGAAAGATCCCGGTACACAGCAAGACCAGTGGGAACGGGTGGCGCGCCGGCGTGAGCGGTTGTACGCCGAGGACGAACAGTTCCGCATTACCAAGCCGGACGAACAAATCGCCGCCGCGACCAGGGTACGTGGACAACGCATCGCCGAGGTGATGGCGAAAGTGCTGCAGGGCTACACTGACCGGCCCGCACTCGGACAGCGGGTCCGCGAGATCGTCACCGACCCCGCCACCGGACGCTCCACACTGCGCTTCCTGCCGCGTTTCGAGACCGTTAGCTACGCGGAGTTGTGGGCCCGCATCCAGGCGGCGGCCGGCGATTGGCACCACCACGAGCAGCATCCGGTGCGCGCCGGGGACTTTGTCTGCGTACTGGGGTTCGCCAGTATCGACTACACGGTGATCGAATGCGCCTGCATTCACCTCGGCGCCGTGGTGGTGCCCCTGCAGACCAGCGCGCCGGCGGCCCAACACGCGCCGATTCTGGACGAGACGCAACCGCGGATCCTCGCGGTGGGACTCGACAATCTCGAGGCGGCCGTCGAGGCTGCCTTGGAAACAGCCCCAGCGGGTACCGCACCGGACCGCCTGATCGTCTTCGACTACGAGCCGCGCGACGACGACCAACGCGCCGTGTACGAGGCGGCTCGCGCGCGGCTGGCAGCGGCGGGCGGCGCGCTCGCCATCGAGACGATCGGTGAGGTTGTCGCGCACGGGGAATCGTTGCCAACCCCGCCCCTGCACGTCGCAGCCGCCGACGACGATCCGCTGGCCTGGGTGTTCTACACGTCGGGCAGCACCGGCACACCCAAGGGCGCGATGTTCACCGAAAGCCTGTGCATCGGAACGTGGCTCGCGCAATCCGATCAGCCAGTTATCACCCTGAGCTACATGCCGATGAGTCACCTGATCGGCTACGGCTACGTGATCCTGACGTTGGCCAACGGTGGCACCAGTTACTTCGCCGCCAAGAGCGACCTCTCGACACTGTTCGAGGACCTGGCGCTGGTCCGACCCACCTCGATGAGCCTGGTGCCGCGGGTGTGTGAGATGTTCTTCCACTACTACCAGCGCGAGCTCGATCGCCGAACGACCCCCGGCGCTGATGCCGACGAAGTCAGCGAAGAGATCAAAACGGCGATCCGGGAGAGGATTCTGGGTGGCCGGGTGCTGGCGGTGGGCTGCGGGTCGGCCGCGCTCTCCCCGGAGATCAAGGTGTTCATGGAAGAGGTGCTCGACCAGCACCTGCTGATCGGCTATTCGTCCACCGAAATCGCCGGCGGGATGATCGTCGCCGACGAGCACGTGCTGCGGCCACCGGTGATCGATTACAAACTTCTCGACGTTCCCGAACTGGGCTACTTCAACACCGACAAGCCCTATCCACGTGGCGAATTGGCGGTCAAGTCATCGCGGTTCATGGCCGGCTACTACAACCGCCCCGATCTGACGGCGACGATGTTCGACGAGGACGGCTACTACAAGACCGGCGACGTCATGGCCGAGGTCGGCCCCGATCGGCTGCGCTATGTGGACCGGCGCAACAACGTCATCAAGCTCGCGCAAGGCGAGTTCGTCGCCGTCTCGCGGCTGGAGGCGTTGTACGCGACCAGCCCGGTGATCCGCCAAATCTACATCTACGGCAACAGCGAACGCTCCTACCTGCTCGCCGTGGTCGTACCCACCGAAGATGTAGTGGACGCATCGGTGATACACGAGTCGTTGCGGGAAATCGCTCGCGACAACCACCTCAACGGCTACGAGATCCCGCGGGACTTTCTTATCGAGAAGGAGCCGTTCAGCCTCGCGAACGGACTGCTATCCGGCGTCGGAAAGTACTTGCGGCCCAAGCTCAAAGCCCGCTACGGCGACAGCCTGGAGCAGCTCTACGCGTCCATGGCCTCCGATCAACTCAGCCAGCTGCGGGCGTTGCGCATGGGCGGCGCCGAGCAACCGGTGCTGGCGACCGTCACCAAAGCGGTGCAGGCCACACTCGGCGTGGCGGCCGCCGACATCTCGCCGGAGGCGAGGTTTATCGATCTGGGCGGCGATTCGCTGTCCGCGCTGACCTTCTCCACGCTGCTGACCGACATCTACGGTGTCGATGTTCCGGTGGGCGTGATCATCGACCCGACCGGGGATCTGCTCGCCATCGCCAACAACATCGAACTTCACCGCGCCTCTGATGCTTTGCGGCCCACCTACGCTTCGGTGCACGGGTCGCTGCACGATGCCGACAGTCCCGAGGTGGACGCCGCCGACCTCACCCTGGACAAATTCATCGAGGACGATGTCCTGAAGACCGCGATGACGCTGCCGCAACCCACCAGTGAGATCCGCACCGTGCTGCTCACCGGCGTGACCGGCTTCCTGGGGCGGTTCCTCGGCATGGAATGGCTGCAGGGACTGGCCGATTCGGGCGGCACACTGGTGTGCCTGACGCGCGGCGCCGACGCCACGCAGGCGCGGCAGCGCATCGAGGCCACCTTGGGCTCCGACGCCGAATTGCTCAACCGTTTCCGGACTCTGGCCGAGAGGCATCTCGAGGTCGTGGCCGGCGACATCGGCGAACCCAACCTCGGCCTCGACGATGAAACCTGGCAGCGCCTTTCCCGGACTGTCGATCTGATCGTGCACCCCGCGGCTCACGTCAATCACGTCCTGCCCTACCAGCAGTTGTTCGCACCGAACGTCGTGGGTACCGCCGAGGTGATCCGGCTGGCAATCACGAACAGACTCAAGCCGATCCACTACATCTCCACCATGGGCGTCAGCGCGGTGGCGCATCAGCTCGTCGATGAGGACACCGATATCCGCCGGTCGGTGCCCGCCTGCGTCGTCGACAACAGCTACGCCAACGGTTACGGGATCAGCAAGTGGGCCAGCGAGGTGTTGATGCGCGAGGCACACGATCTGTGCGGACTGCCCGTCGCGGTGTTCCGGCCCGGCATGATCCTCGCCGACAGCCGCTACGCGGGCCAGCTCAATGTGCCCGACATCTTCACCCGGCTGTTGTTCAGTCTGGTCGCCACCGGTACCGCCCCGCGCTCGTTCTACCGTGCAGGGGCCGCCGGCCCCGAAGGTCGGGGTCCGCACTACGAGGGCCTGCCGGTCGACTTCCTCGCCGATGCGATCGCGGCGATAGGACCACAGCACGGCAGCAGCTTTGACACCTACAACACGACCAATCCGCATGACGACGGCATCTCCCTCGACACCTTCGTGGACTGGATCATCGCCGCGGGCTATCCCATCGAACGGATCGACGACTACTCGGACTGGCTGAGCCGGTTCGAGACGGCGATGCGCGCACTGCCCGAACGAGAGCGCTCCCAGTCGGTGCTTACAGTGTTGGATGTGTACCGCCAACCCATGCCCGCCGTCGCCGGCTCACCGGTACCCGGCGCACGGTTCCGGGCGGCGGTCGAAACGGCCGGGCGGGCAATCCCCCACGTGTCAGAGCAGTTGATCGACAAGTACCTCGTCGACCTCGAACAGCTTGGCGTGTTATCGCTTTCACACCAGAGGCACCCGAAGGAACGATGATGACAAGTCTCTACCCGGCCGGTCCAATAGGCGCACCCAAGCACCGGCACGGTCAGGCAACCGAATTCGACACCGGCCTGCCCGCCGGGACCGAAGTCTTCTCGGCCGATAACCATATCTCGGTGGCAGACGACATCTTCTATCAGCATTTCCCCGACGACCTCAAAGATAAGGCACCGCGGATCTGGTACGAGGACGGCGCATACTTGCTCGGCCCCCCGGGGAACTCCATGGTGGTCGGCGATTTCAGCGCCGTGCTCATGCAATACGACGATCTCGCCGGCGCCGCCACCAACAACATCGAAGCCCGCATCCGTGAACTCGCCGAGGACGGCGTCGACAAGGAATTAGCATTCCCCAACGCGGTCCTGGCGCTGTTCCACTATCCCGACAAGGATTTGCGCGAACGGATTTTCCGCATCTACAACGAACACATCGCCGATGTCCAGGAACGCTCCCATGGGCATTGCTACGGAGTCGGTTTGATCAACTGGTGGGACCCACGCGGCGCCCGCCGTACCCTCTCGGAGCTGAAGTCCCTGGGGCTCAAGACGTTTCTGATGCCGATAAGTCCGGGCAACGACGACCACGGGCACGTCATCGACTATTCGAGCACGGAGATGAGCGCGGTGTGGGACGAGATCGAAGCCGCCGGCCTGCCGGTCACCCACCACATCGGCGAAAGCCAGCCGAAGTGTCCGAGCGAGGTCAACAGCGTCGCGGTCGCCATGATGGTCAACATCGACTCATTCCGGGAGATGTTCTCCAAGTACATCTTCGGCGGCATCCTGGACCGGCATCCCAGCCTGCGCATCGGCTGGTTCGAAGGCGGAATCGCGTGGGTACTCCCTGCCCTGCAGGACGCCGAACACGTGTTCGCGTCATACCAGCACATGCTCAAACACCAGCCTGAACACGACCCCCGCCACTACTGGGACACCCACATGTGTGCCTCGTTCATGGTCGACGGCCTCGGCCTCAAACAGATCGACGAGATCGGAATCGACAAGGTGATGTGGTCATCCGACTATCCGCACAATGAAAGCACTTTCGGGTATTCGGAGCGGTCGCTGGCCGCGGTGGTGGACGCCGTCGGACCCGAAGAAGCCGTCCGTGTCGTCGGCGGCAACATCAAAGAATTCCTGGGTATCTAGATGACGAACTCACTGACCGCCCGCGGCTCGGGCATCGAGATCCCCGACGAGCCGGACTGGGCACGGATGCGCTCAGAGACCGGCGCACGCCTGCGGTCGGCGATGGCCGATCACGGCGTCGATGTGCTGATCCTCTTGATGAACGGCCACGTCCAATACGCAACCGGGGTCAGCTGGCCGCTGCTGGACGCCGGCCTGTCGCACGTGGAACGCCCGGTGGCGGTCGTGCTGGCCGACGACGAACACCCGCATCTGTTCCTGCCTTTCCGGAGCGGGGCCTCATCGAAGCCACCGGTCCCGCATGACCATCTGCACGGCCCGGTGTATCTCGAATTCGACCACGGGGTAGCGCATTTTGCCCGCGTGCTCGCCGAGTTGATCCCGCCGGGCGCGACGATCGCCGTCGACGAGCTGACCGGCGCGATGCGCCGTTCGGCGGCCACGCTGTTTCCCTCGGGCCCGCCGCAGGAGGCGGCGATAGTGGTCGGCGCCGCGCAGCTGATCAAGACCCGCGACGAGGTTTCCTGCCTTCGCCAGGCCGCCCGGATCACCGAGCGGGCCATGGCGGATGTGCAGAAGGCGCTGGCGCCCGGCGTGCGGCAGATTGACCTCTCGGCCCTACTGGTCCGGCGCGCGTTCGAATTGGGCGCCACCGCCAACATGCTCGAGGCCATCTGGCAGGTGATGCCGGCCTCCCGGGAAGCCGGCGTTTGGACCACCCACGGCGATCTGGCGCTGCCGCTGTTGCCCACAGACCGTGAACTGTCAGCCGGCGACGTGCTCTGGACCGACATCAGCTTCAGCTACGCCGGCTACTGTTCGGATTTCGGCCGCACCTGGCTGGTCGGCGAACAACCTACAGCGGCGCAGCACGACCAATTCCGGCAGTGGCGAGCCATCCTGGACGCGGTGCTCGCGGTGACCAAAGCCGGCGCGACCTCAGGCGACCTGGCGCGGGCGGCGATAGCCGCCAACGGCGGTCGCAAACCGTGGCTGCCGCACTTCTACCTCGGCCACGGCATCGGAACCTACCCCGCCGAAGCCCCCATGATCGGAACCGATCTGGGCGAGGACTTCGACGACAAGTTCGTCTTCCCACCCGGCATGGTCCTGGTTTTGGAACCGGTGGTGTGGGAGGACGGCACTGGTGGCTATCGCAGTGAGGAGATCGTAGTTATTACCGAAGACGGCTACTTGCCGATCACCGACTACCCCTACTCCCCCTACGGTGACTGAGGTTTCGCCTGACGCCCTGCAATTGCGGGTCGGGCGTCGGGAACGCGCACTGGCCCAAATGGAGGCACACGACCTCGACATCCTGGTGCTCGGGCGGCAAGCCAACGTCCGCTATGTCACCGGCGCCCCGCAGCTGTGGATAGCGGGGACGCGACCGTTCGGCCCGGTGTGTGTCGTGGTACGCGCCAGCGGCGATATCTACCTCAACACCACCGATGACGAGGGTGTCCCCGAGGAAATAGGCCACGATCACCTCTACGGGTTGACCTGGAATCCGATGACGCTGATCGACGTATTGAGGAAGATCGACGGGGCCGAGACGGCCCTTCGAGTCGGAACCGACGCGATGACACCCACTTTCGCCGCGTTGCTGCCCGAGGCCTTTCCCGAGGCCGAGCTCGTGGACGGTGAGCTGGCCATGCGCGCGGCACGGCGCATCAAAACGCCTGACGAGATCGCGGTAATGGGCGAGGCCATTCGCATCGCCGAAGGCGGGCTTGCCGCTGGGGTGATGGAATTACGGGCGGGGTTGTCCGAGCAGAAGCTGGCTGGTGCGGTGCTGGAGGCGATGGCCGCCGGTGGGGTGAGCACGCCCGCCACGCAGGACGCCGCATGGGTGACCTCGCGCGAACATCCGTGGCAGCGCGCACAACCGAACGGCACAGCGCAAGACGGCGACCTAGTCGCATTCGCCGCCGGCGCCTTGGCCGGCGGTTACGTCGGCGAAGTGGGCCGGACCTGGCCGATCGGAATGATCACGGCCGAGGCGCGCCAACTCCACCAGCGCTCGAACACGCTCTACGACAAGCTCATTGCGGCCTGCCGCCCCGGGGCATCCACCCGCGAGCTACTGGCCGCGTATGAAGCCGCCGGCGAACCGATTCCGCCGATGCCCATCGCGCACGGACTGGGGCTGGGCTTCGACCCGCCCGTCGTGTCCGCGACGCTCTCGGCCGCAGGCGAAGACGACCATCTCGATGCCGGGATGGTGGTAGCGATCACCGGCTACGTGTGGCAAGAAGGCGTCGGCGCCGTTTTTCGCCGGGATACCGTGCACGTCACCGCCGACGGCGCGCAAGTGTTGACGCACAGCCCGTCCTGGCCGGCGAACTGAACCCAAATATCAGAGTGTGTCGGCGATAGCGCGGCCGGCGGTGCGACCGGAGAATATGCACCCGCCGAGGAAGGTTCCTCCCAGCGCGTTGTAACCGTGCACACCGCCGCGGCCGAAACCGCCGTGCCGAGACGCGGGCGCGCTTACTCGATGCTGCCTATCGGGTGTTCGCCGACAAGGGATTTGGCCGCACGCGCATCGAAGACATCTGCACAGCGGCCGGCTACACCCGCGGCGCGTTCTACTCCCAATTCGACAGCCTAGACGAATTGTTCTTCAGCCTCTACGATGAACGCGCGCTACTCATCACCAACCAGGTCGGTGACGCGCTGGCCGACGTGGATGGCCCCGACACGATCGAGGCGGCCGTCGAGCGTGTCGCCGCCACTCTGCTGCTGGACCGCGATTGGTTGCTGATCAAAACCGATTTTCTGATGCATGCTGCCCGCAACCCCGTTGTGGCGCAGCGCTTGTTACATCATCGCGGCCAATTGCGTGCGCCGACCGAACAGCGCCTGGCGGCGACCGCCGCCTCCGTCGCCGCCGATCCGCCGTTGCCGCTGGGCACCGTCGCGGAAGCCGCGCGAGCGGTCGTCGCCGCCTACGACGGCGTGACCGTGCAGCTTCTCCTCGATAACGACACGACCGCCGCGCGAGACTGGCTCAACCAGCTCCTCACAGCGCTCCTGCGCGGCTGAGCTAGCCCGGTTCGTCGTCGTTGAGCGCCAAGAGTTTCTCCGGGTGGTGATACGTGTTGATGCGGGGTCGCCCGTAATCCAGGTGCGGTGGTGGTAACCATTCGGTGTCGCTTTTGGCGTTTTTGCGGGTGGTCCAGCCTTTTTCGGCGAGACGGTTGTGCGGGCCGCAGGCCAGGGTGAGGTCGTTGGTGTCGGTGCGGCGGGTCCTGGTCCATCCTTGGACGTGGTGGACCTGGCTGTGGTAGGCGGGTGCGTCACAGCCCGGCTTCGTACATCCACGGTCTCTGGAATGGATGCTTCAGTTGTGCACCCTAGAAAACGATAGGAACTAGATAGTCAAGAGAGTTTCGCCAAGGTCAGCTGTTGGCGATGGTGATCGTAGTGCTGGCCGGGATAGTGATAGATGTCCGCCACAGTCATGTAGTCGCGAAAGTACGGGTCCCACCGCGTCGGATAATGCATGCCGCTACGGAGTGCGGCGTCCTGCTCGCGGCTCAGCGATCGTTGCAGCGCGTCGATCACCCCGTCGAGTTTTCGCGCCATGCGCTCGCGGTTGTAGACGCGCGCGGCGAGACAAGACCCGTAGTAATTGATCACATCGAACGGTCGTGTTGCTGCGTTGAGAGCCTTCGCGAACGAGCGGCTAACCGCGTCAGGCAGTCGTCCGAACAGGCGCACAAGGATGAGCAATCGCTGCACGATCATGTAGCCGAACACCATGTGAAACAACAACTGCTCGTTGGTCCACCGGGTGCCAGACGTTGGCTGATTCCATTCGTCGGCCGCAACGACGGCCAGCAGGCGACGAAAATCAGTCCGCGCGCGCTCCAAGTCGGTGCTCAGTACTGTGCGTTCGGTGATGGGTTCTGACAGCCGTGTCGCCTCCATCCTTCAGTATTTCGTGCCCTCATGGTGCATCCGCCACAGTGCTTGCGCTGGACGCAACCGCACCGCCCGGCCACGTGAGCCGACGGTGCAACCACAACGCCACATAGACAAGGCCGAGCAGTACGGGCACCTCGATGAGCGGTCCGACAACCCCGGCCAAGGCTTGGCCGGAGGTGGCGCCGAATACGCCGATGGCGACAGCAATTGCTAGCTCGAAGTCGTTGCTGGCCGCGGAGAATGCCAGGGCCGCGGTGCGAGCGTAGGACAGGTGTAGCCACCGGCCGATGGCGAACCCACCGACCCACATGAGGGCGAAATATGCCAACAGCGGCAGCGCAATCCGGGCCACGTTCAGTGGCTGAGAGGTGATGGTCTTCCCTTGCAGCGCAAAGAGTACGACCACGGTGAACAGAAGCCCGTACAGGGCAATCGGCGCGATGCGGGGCAGCAGCGTGCTCTCATACCACTCTTGGCCTCGGGCGCGTTCACCAAGCGTTCTGGTGAGGAAACCGGCGGCCAACGGGATCCCCAGGAACACCACAACGGTGACGGCGATGGCGGCGAAAGAGACATGCAGGCTTTGGGTCGGCAGATGGAGCCAGGCGGGCAAGACGTTGAGGTAGAACACGCCGAGACCGGCATAGGCGAGCACCTGGAACACGGCGTTGAGCGCAACGAGCACGGCAGCCATTTCCCGGTCGCCGCAGGCCAGGTCGGTCCAGATCAGCACCATGGCGATGCAGCGGGCCAGCCCTACCAGAATCACGCCGGTGCGATAGGCGGGCAGGTCTGGCAACAGCAACCACGCGAGGGCAAACATGACCGCCGGCCCGATGATCCAGTTCATAATCAACGACACGGCGATCATGCGGCGGTCGGCGGTGATCTGGCCGATCTCTCGATAGCGGACTTTGGCCAACACCGGGTACATCATCAACAGCAACCCGATGGCAATCGGCAGGCTAGTGCCGTGGATAGACACAGCGTTGAGCCAGTTGGCCAGTCCCGGGATGAGGCGGCCCAGCAGCAGCCCGGCCACCATCGCCAGTCCAATCCACAACGGTAGGAATCGGTCAACGGTTGACAACCGGGCCACCACGTGGCTGTCGTCCGACGGCGGAGTGCGGGTTTCGCTATGGCTGTGGCTCACTTATTCAATCCGTTCTTTGCTGGGCGGGCGGCGGCCAGGGCCGTGTAGCTGCCGGGCGGCACACATGATTGTGTCGCCGAACTGAGGGCGTCGGTTTCGAGAAGCTGCGAAAGTTGTTGCAGCACAGTTTGATTCACCCGGTAGTACACCCATGAGGCACGCCGTTCGCTGTCCAACAATCCAGCGGTGCGTAGGACCTTTAGGTGATGGGAGATGGTGGGCTGGGTCAGTTCGATCCCCGCTGACAAATCGCAAACGCAGGCTTCACCACCCTCGTGGCTGGCCACCACGCTTAGCAGGCGCAATCGCACTGGGTCAGACAGCGCCTTCAGTGTGGCCGCCAATTGCGTGGCCGCTTCGACCGAGAGTGGCTCACGCACAAGCGGGACGAAGGTACACCCCGGCTCCGCAGCCAACGGCAACTGCGACTTCGACATACATCGATATTGACCGGCATCGAATCCGCGCTCAAGCGAATAGTGGATGAACACACGGAGCGCGAGATCGGCGGGCGGGATGACGACCGATCCCGCCCGCCCCGCTGTGATCGACGATCAGCAGCAAGAGCGGTCGGCCACCTCTTGTATCGCCGTCAGCCGGCGATCCGCAACAGCACGCAGCGCCTTCGGTTTCGCGATCGAGGTGCTGGGGGCTTGATCCGAATGTCTCCGAGTCGGCCAGCACTGTGTAGACCTCCCATTTCTCCCCGGCTGGCCCGGTCACCCAGACCTTGTCTTGGGTGGCGAAGCAACAGGTCGTTCCGATCTCCTCATCGGTGAACAAGCCCTCGCCCTGCAACCGGGCGATTTCCTCGTGCACTTTCTCGCTTGACTGGACCTCCACCCCCAGGTGGTTGAGCGTGCCGCCCTTTCCGGGGTTCTCCAACAGCACCAGCTTGAGTGGCGGCTCAGCGACGGCGAAGTTGGCGTAACCGGGCTTGCGTTTCGCCGGCTCGGTATTGAACAGCTTGGAGTAGAACGCGATTGCCTCGTCGAGGTTGTCGACGTTGAGGGCGAGTTGCACGCGGGACATGAGAGCAGACCTCCATACCGTGTGAGACATATATCGAAATTGTCCGACGCTCTCAGGATGCCACCTTTTTGATATATGTCAAACCTCTGTGGCAGAATCAGTTCGTGCCGAAGACTCTGCCAGTGATCGATATCACCGCGCCGGTATGCTGCGCGCCGATGGCCGCCGGCCCGATGAGCGATGACGACGCCCTGCGGGTGGCCTTGCGCCTCAAGGCGCTGGCAGACCCCGCGCGAGTCAAGATCATGTCGTTGCTGTTTAGCTCGTCTGCCGGCGAGGAGAACACCCGCGAACTTGCCGCCGTTCTCGGACTGACCGAGTCAACCGTCAGCCACCACCTCGGCCAACTTCGCAAAGCGGGCCTGGTCGAATCGGACCGCCGCGGCATGAACGTCTACCACCGTCCCCACCGGGATGCGATGGCCGCCCTCTGTGCGGTGCTCGACCCAAGCTGCTGCAGCTGATCTTCGCGCAACATCGCTGCGACACGGGCGCGCACCGCTTGCTCGGTGAATCCCAAACGTCCAGTCGATGAACGTCGAATGACGGGATCGAAACGAACCTCGCGGATCCTTGATTTTTCGCAGATAGCTCAGTAGAAATTAACTTAATTATGATTGAGCTATCTTCGTGATGCGGTGCGGCGGGTGCAAATCCACGCCGCCCTAGCCGATCCTGGCCGGCTGGTGATCGTCGATCGATTGATGCTCGCGGACGCATCGCCCTCGGAGCTTCAAACCGCGCTGTCGATGTCGTCGAGCCTGATCGCTCACCATCTGGGGGTGCTTGAGGGCGCGGGCATCGTGCGCCGAGTCCGTTCGGAAGGAGATCGCCGTCGTAGCTATCTGCAGTTGATCCCCGAGTCGCTGGATTTGTTGGTGCCCTCGGCGGCATGGCGTGCCAAGCGGGTGGTGTTTGTCTGCACCCAGAATTCGGCGCGCAGCCAGTTGGCCGTGGCGGTGTGGAATCGCCGCAGCTCGCTGCCGGCAACCTCGGCCGGGACTCATCCCGCCGCTGAGGTACACCCGTGGGCGGTGGCCGCGGCGGCGCGCCGCAAGCTGCCGATGCGGCCCCACACCCCGCGCCATCTCGATGACGTTGTCAAGCCCACCGACGTGATCATCGCGGTCTGCGATAACGCCCACGAAGAACTGCCCGCCGACAGCCGACGCCTGCATTGGTCGATCCCCGACCCCGTGCGCACCGGCCGGGCCGACGCCTTCGACCGGGCCCTCGATGAGCTGATCGTCCGCATCGATCACGTGGCCCCCACCCTAGACCCCCGCTAGCAACGACCGCACGCCGACAACCCGCACCTTCACAGTCACCACCCAGCAATCGCATTGCACTGACGACCGGAGGAAACCACTATGAGCATTTCACTGAAACGATTTTCGGCCGCGCTGAGCTTGCTGGCGGCCACCGCGCTGGTGTTTTGGTTTTCGGCATGCGCCAAGGAAAATTCAACCCCCTCATACGCCACCACGGCGAAAGTGGACTGCGGCGGCAAACAAGCGTTGAAGGCCAGCGGCTCCACCGCGCAGGCCAATGCGATGACCCGGTTCGTCAAAGCCTACGAAAAGGCCTGCCCCGGGCAGACCCTTACCTACACGTCGAACGGCTCGGGCGCTGGGGTGGCCGAATTCTCTGCAGGCAAACACCGATTTCGGTGGCTCGGACTCGCCGCTAGCCGGAGACGAGTACCCAGCAGGCCAAGGAGCGGTGCGGCTCGGATGCCTGGAATCTGCCGGTGGTGTTCGGTCCTTTGGCGATCACCTACAACCTCGAAGCCGTAAACAGGCTGACGCTCGACGCCCCGACGCTGGCGAAGATCTTCAACGGCAAGATCACCCGGTGGGACGACCCGGCGATCAAGGCGCTCAACGGCGAGGAGATGCCCTCGGAACCTATCCACGTGGTATTCCGCAGCGACGCGTCGGGCACCACCGATAACTTCCAGCTCTACCTCGACGCCGCCTCCAACGGCGCGTGGGGCAAAGGAACCGGCAAGGTGTTCAACGGCGGGGTCGGCGAGGGCGCACCAGGCAACGAGGGCACCTCAGCGAAAATCAAGTCCACCGAGGGCGCGATCACCTACAACGAATACTCGTTCGCCCAAGAGCAGCGGCTGTTCGCCGCCAGAATCGTGACCTCAGCCGGGCCGGATCCGGTGGCCATCACCGCTGACACGGTCGGCAAGGCCGTCGCCGGGGCGACCATCGTGGGCCAGGGCAACAACCTGGTGCTAGACACCTCGTCGTTCTACAAGCCCACCCAGCCCGGCACCTACCCGATCGTGCTGGCGACCTACGAACTGGTGTGCTCGAAATACGCTGACCCACAGACCGCGACGGCGGTGCGGGCGTTTCTGCAGTCCACCATCGGGCCGGGCCAGGCGGACCTGGAAGATCACGGATACTTCCCGTTGCCCAATGGCTTTCAGGCAAAGGTGCTCAGCGCCGTCGACGCCATAAGCTAAGACACTCACACTCATCGGCGCAGCGCTGCACCGCCACCGCAGCACCCATGACACCATCAGGAGCCAAACCCGCATGACACCTCGTCATATCGTCGCTATCGGTGGCAGTGACGCCGGCATCAGCGCGGCGCTGCGCGCCCGCGAACTCGACCCCACCACCGATGTCACCGTGGTCGTCGCCGACGCCTATCCCAACTTCTCCATCTGCGGCATCCCTTACTACGTCTCCGGGGAAGTCACCCACTGGACCAACCTGGCCCATCGCACCGCCGCCGACCTGGCCGCCACCGGCATGCGGGTGCTCACCGACACCCGCGCCACCGGCATCAATGTCGAGGAGCACACCCTCGACGTCCTCGACCCCACCGGCGCCCCACAACAGCTGTCCTACGACGCCCTGATCGTGGGCACCGGCGCCATCAGTGCCCGCCCACCCATCCGCGGGCTCAGCGGCCCCGACGCGCTCGGCCCCGCCGATGGGGTGCACCTGCTGCACTCCATGGGCGACACCTTCGCCGTCATGGACTCCCTGCAGCAACGCGACCCCGCCACCGCGGTGATCGTCGGTGCCGGCTACATCGGCCTGGAGATGGCCGAAGCCCTCACCACCCGCGGCATCCGCGTCACCCAGATCGAAGCGCTGCCCGAAGTTCTGCCCACCGTCGACCCCGAACTCGGCGCCCTCGTGCACGCCGAACTCGAACGCCACGGCGTCGAAGTCCTCACCAACACCGCTGTCACCGCCATCACCCGCACCGACACCGGCGCACTCACCGTCACCGCCAGCCATGACGGCCAATTCGATCTCGCGCACAGTCGATTTCGTCCTCGTCGTGGTCGGAGTCCGCCCCGACACCGAACTCGCCGCCGACGCCGGCGCCCGACCTCGGCGTCAAAGGCGCCATCGTTGTCGACGAAGCCATGCGCACCAACCTGCCCGACATCTTCGCCGCCGGCGACTGCGTGCACACCCACCACCGGCTCCTCGGCATCACCTGGCTGCCGCTGGGCACCACCGCTCACAAACAAGGCCGGGTGGCCGGCGAGAACGCGCTCGGCGGCCACGCCCACTTCGCGGGCAGCCTGGGCACCCAAGTCGTCAAGGTCTTCGACCTCGTCGCCGCCCGCACCGGCCTCCGCGAACACGAAGCCCTCGCCGCGAACCTCGGCTGGACACCCGTCACCAGCCAATCGAGTCCCGACGACCACAAGGCCTACTACCCAGGCGCCACACCGCATCCACATCCGCATCACCGGCGACCAGCACAGCGGTCGCCTGCTCGGCGCCCAACTCGTCGGACACCGCAGCGCCGAAATCGCCAAACGCGTCGACACCTACGCCACCGCCCTCTTCCACGAAATGACCGTCGACAGCCTCAGCGAGCTCGACCTGTCCTACACCCCGCCACTCGGGTCGCCCTGGGACGCCACCCAAATGGCAGCCCAAGCATGGGTGCGCGAACACCAGCCCGCCACGGCCCGACCCCTAACCGCCTAACCAACATCCGCACAGAATCGTTCGACAGTATGGCCCCCTTGAGAGCCACGCTGAGCCACGTTCACGGTTAGCGCGGGTGATCGTGCCCGGCTGTGCTGCGGTGCGCGTGACCGGCGTGCGACGCGTTCGAGACGCTCGAGTGCCCGCAGCAGTTCTGGCGTGGTGAA